>NZ_JALHPR010000012.1 GCF_022842375.1 Elioraea sp.
GCCGCCGCGAGGCCGCACCCGCCGCCGCGGCAGTTGCCGAGGCGGATCTCGGTGCCGCGCCCGTCGCCGTGCCCGTCGCCGCGGATTCGGTGTCAGAGGGTGCATCGGCACCTGCACCGGCACCTGCACCTGCACCTGCACCGGCACTGGCACCGGCACGCGCGCCCCGCCCACCGCGCCGCGCCCCCCAGCGCGCCGAGGTCGTGCCAGCCGAACCGCGTTCCGAACCGGCGCGTTCCGAACCGGCGCGTTCCGAACCGGCGCGAGGCGATCGCCGCCCGCGCCGCGAGCCGGCCGAGGAGAATGACCGCACCGTCGGGTTCGGCGAGTTCATGCCCGACTTCATGCGCCTGCCGCGGCGGGCAACCCGCGCCACCCTGTCGGAGACCGAGGACGCGGCAGCATAGCAGCGCTGCCGCTCCCGCCTCACCGTCCCCGCCCACCACCAGTTCCCAGGGCTCGTTCGAAGGAGACCGTCATGGCCGAATGGACAACCCATGCCCGTTTCGCGGGCCCGATCATCATGATCGGCTTCGGCTCGATCGGCCGCGGCACGCTGCCGCTGATCCTCCGCCACATCGATGCGCCGCGCGACCGGATGCTGATCATCGACCCCGATGACAGCGCGCGCGCGATCGCGGAGCAGGAGGGCATCGCCTTCCGCAAGCTCGCGCTCACCCGCGACAATCTCCGTTCCGAGCTCGAGCCGTTGCTGAAGGGTGGCGGGTTCCTGGTGAACCTCTCGGTCGAGGTGTCCTCGATCGCGCTGGTCGAGCTCTGCCGCGAGTGGGGCGCCCTCTACATCGACACCTGCATCGAGCCCTGGCCCGGCGGCTACACCGACCCCTCGCTCAGCATGAGCCAGCGGACCAACTACGCGCTGCGCGAGAGTGCGCGCGCGATCGCCCGGCCTGGCGCGAATGATCCCACGGCGCTGGTCGCGCATGGCGCGAACCCAGGCATGGTGAGCCACTTCGTCAAGCAGGCGCTGGTCAACCTCGCGGCCGATCTCGGGCAAGGCGGTGCAGCACCCGCGACGCGCGAAGGCTGGGCGGCGCTCGCGCACCGCCTCGGCGTGAAGGGCATCCATATCGCCGAGCGTGACACCCAGCGCGCGAACCGCCCGAAGGAGCAGGACGAGTTCGTCAACACCTGGTCGATCGAGGGGTTCCTGTCCGAGGGCATGCAGCCGGCGGAGCTCGGCTTCGGCACGCACGAGAAGGCGCTGCCGCCCGAGGGCCGGCGGCACGAGTTCGGCTGCGACGCCGCGATCTACCTCACCCGCCCCGGCTGTGCCACGCGTGTGCGCAGCTGGGTGCCGACGGCGGGGCCGCAGATCGGCTGGCTGATCACGCACAACGAGGCGATCTCGATCGCCGACTACCTGACGCTGCGCGAGAACGGCCAGGTCGTGTACCGGCCCACCTGCCACTACGCCTACCACCCGTCGGATGACACGGTGCTGTCGCTGCACGAGTTCGAGGGGCGTGCGTACGAACGCCAGAGCCGCATCCGCCTGATGAACGACGAGATCACAGACGGCATCGACGAGCTTGGCGTGCTGCTCTACGGCCACGCGAAGAACGCCTACTGGTTCGGCAGCCAGCTTTCGGTGGACGAGGCGCGCAGGCTTGCGCCGTACCAGAACGCGACGGGGCTGCAGGTGACCTCGGCCGTTCTCGCCGGCATGGTCTGGGCGATCGAGAACCCCCGCGCCGGGGTGGTGGACGCCGACGAAATCGACTGGCAGCGCTGCCTCGAGGTGCAGATGCCCTATCTCGGCCCGGTGGTGGGCGCCTACACCGACTGGACGCCGCTGACGGGCAGGCCGGGGCTGTTTGCGGAGGACATCGATGCCGAGGATTCGTGGCAGTTCCGGAATGTGATTGTGCGGTGAGACTGCCCGCGTCATTGCACGCGCGCAGGTAGCAACCACAGCGGCAAGACACGCAGCCGCAGGAAAATCGCCAGTTGATTCCGGCGTTAACGCTACATTAGGTTTCGTTCTCCCGTCCGAGGGTGAGCGCCCCCCAGGGCCGACGCGGCACGGGTCGACGGGGAACATTTCGTGGCACTGATCATCGGCACGCCGGATGATGACATCGTCCGCACTGCTGCGTTGGGCGGCAGCATCAACGGCCTGCCCGACGCGACCGATGACGGCGACGAGTTGAGGGGCGAGGCCGGCGACGATACCCTCGTCGCAGGTGCCAGCGACGACGTCGTCATCGGTGGCGACGGCAACGACACGCTGATCGGCAATGACGGCAGTGACACGCTGATCGGCGATGACTTCGACATCGCCCCCCTCTACGGACCCACGATCACCGGCGACGACGTGCTGGTCGGCGGCGGCGGCGATGATGTCCTGAGCGGCGGTCCCGGCGACGACATCCTGGACCCTGGCCCCGCATCCCCCTTCGGCGTGGACCTTGTGGCCGGAGGGCCGGGCACCGACACGCTCACCCTGCCTGGCGTCCCGTCGGACTACCTGTTCGACAACGCCATCGGTACGACGGTGACCGGCCCGGGCGGCGTGAACGCCTCGGTGTACGACGTCGAGCTGGTCGCATTCGGCGTGACGGGGGAGCAGTTTGCCAGCGGCGCCGTGCCGCTGACCGTTGCCGACTTCGCCGCGCTTTTCCACGGCTCTTCCGCCGATGGCGTCGGCCGCAAGCCGATCGCGCTCAGCGATACCGTAGGTGCGGCGCAGGGCACATTGCAGGTGCTCATCGACCTGCGCGACCTCCTGCGAAATGACTATGACCCGGACGGCGGCGCGCAGGACCTCACCGGCATCACGGTCACCTTCGACGCCGCTGCCGGCAATGCCACGGCGCTGCTCGATGCCGTGGCGATCAGCGATGCCGGCTTCGACCCCACGCTCTATTCCTTTGGGCTGCTGGTGGTCGATCTTGCCACCCCGCTGACCGGCGATGTCATGTTCCGCTACCGCACCGAGATGACGCTCTCGGGCACATCATTCACTGACCAGAGCAGTAAGGCGACCGTCACCATCTCCCCGGTCGCTGCGGTGGATGACCGAATCATCGGGTCATTCGGCGGCCAAACGTTCATCCCCTATGCCAGCCTGCTGGCCAATGACGGCGCTGGCGCGGTGTTCGCCGGTATCTCCAACGCGTATCTCTTCGGCGGCACCATCGTGGACGACCCGGGCCGCGGGGGCGTTGTGATCGACTTCCCGGCGTTCTACCGCGACTTCGCCTATTTCGAGTACGCGATCGCCGGCTCGCCTGACCGCGCGTCGGTCGAGGTCGAGCTCAGCAACAGCCCGCCCGTCACATCGGCGATCGCGCGCGTCGTCGCGCCGGGCAGCAGCTTCACGATCAGCTTCGACGAGATCAGGGGACATTTCGGCAATTTCGACTACGACAATGGGGGGCTTCCCGTCATCGTCGCGGTCAGCGGCCCCGCCAATCCGGGCGGCGTGACGTTCCAGACCTTCGCTGACAGGGTCGAGCTCGATTTCCCCGCAGGCTACGCCGGCGACTTCGTGCTCACCTACACGCTCGCCGACCAGCCCTTCGAAGCCCGCAGCCTGCCGAGCACGATCAGCTTCCTCACCGCGGCACCGCCCGCGCCGGTGGCGGTCAACGAAACGCTGAACTGGGGCATCAACAGCGACGGCAGGACCATCTTCGAGGGCGGCGTCCCCGGCTTC
The DNA here is from genome assembly GCF_022842375.1 of Elioraea sp. GTDB lineage: Bacteria > Pseudomonadota > Alphaproteobacteria > Acetobacterales > Acetobacteraceae > Elioraea_A. The sequence goes on from NZ_JALHPR010000012.1 coordinate 3,683, forward strand.
GGCGAGATCTACTCACGCGAATTGCTGGCCAATGACCTGGTGATGCCCGGCACCGTCGTCGTGGCGAGTTCCCCGCGGGATACCACCCCGCAGGTCGAAAACCTGGCAATTCGTTCGATCCAATTTGAGGGCGGGACCTCGCGCTCAGACACCCGCTTCGGCTTCGAATTCAAGGACAACTTCACCGGCTCCGACACCTACGCCTACATCGTGGTCGACCCGCTGGGGCGGACCGCGACCGGGCTCATCACGCTCAACGTCATCATCCCGCAGCCGGTGCTGGCGGATACCGTCATCACCATCCCGGTTGGTGCGACCAGCGTCACCGTCACCGCCGCGGAAATCCTCGGCGACGATACGTTCGCCGGCACCGGTGCGATCGCGCAGATCAACGCGAATGCGCTGATCCAGGTGGACGACAGCGGCGTTGACATCGGCAACGGCAGGACCAGGCTGGACGGCTTCACCTTCGATCTCGATCCGAACCGGACGTTGGACAGCTACCAGTTCAACGTCCTCGCCTTCGACACGACCGCGGCCGGCGGCAGCGCCAGCGGATGGCAGGTCGTGACCTTCCAGCAGGGAGGACCACCGCCGCCACCCCCACCGCAGCCGCTCTTCCGCCTGTCAGTGATCGAGAACGTCGAGCCCGAGGGTGGGCCCATCGCCTTCGCGATCACCCGTGTCAGCGGCGCCTCCAGCGCGGCGACGATCCAATACGCGGTCGGGCCGGGCACGACCAACCCGGCGACCGCTGACGATCTCCTTGGCGGCTTCGGCACCTTCACGATCGCCATTCCGGAGGGGCAGGATTTCGCCAGGTTCTCGCTGTTCGGTGCGCCGGATACGGTGTTCGAGCCTGACGAGACGATCTCTGTCTCCCTGGTCGCGGTGAACGTCGGCACGGTCGATCCGACGCCCGTCACCGCGATCATCTTCAATGATGACCTGCCGCCGCCCGTCTTCACGCTGCGGCTGGCCGAGAACGTGATGCCCGAGGGCACGGGCGCCGGGAATGGCGGCTTCATCGCCTTCAGGGTCCAGCGTGACCCGGCCAGCGATCTCGCCGCCGCCACCGTGCTTGTTGGCGTGACGGAAACCGGCGCAAACCCGATTGACGGCTATGACCTGGTCACGGCCTTCAACGGCATCCCGGTCACCTTCGCCGCGGGGCAGGTCTTCGCCGCGTTCTCCCTCGCGATCGTGCCCGATGCGGAGTTCGAGCCTGACGAGACACTCTCGGTCTTCCTCGCCGTGACCAGCCTCGGCACGGTCGATGCCACGCCCATCACGGCGATCATCTTCAATGACGACCTGCCGCCGCCTGCCTTCACCCTGCGGGTGACCGAGAATGTCGAGCTTGAGGGCGGGGGCATCGCCTTCGGGATCGAGCGTGTGAGCGGTGCCGCGGGTGCGGCGATGATCACCTACGCGGTCGGCCCCGGCACGGTCGGGACGCCCGCCTCGGCGGGCGACATGGCCGGCGGTTTCGGCACCTTCACGATCACCATCCCCGAGGGGGTGGATTTCGTCCCGTTCTCGCTGTCCTCCGTCGAGGATGCGCTGTTCGAGAACGACGAGACGATCTCGGTCGCGCTGGTCTCGGCGAGCTTCGGCACGGTCGACGCAACACCTGTCACCGCGATCATCTTCAATGACGACGTGTCCACCGCACCCGTGGCCAGCGACTTCACCATCAACCAGGTCGAGGACTTCCTGGGCCTGCTGTTCAGCCTGGCCTCCCTGACCACCGACCCGGATGACAACGTCACCGGCTGGTCGATCACCACCGTCGTCGGCGGCACCATCGGCGGCTTCGATCCGATCAGCGGCTTCGGCTCGTTCCTCCCCACCCCCGACTTCAACGGCGAGGCGCGGATCGACTGGACGGTGACCGACGCCGACGGACAGTCCGACAGTGCGACGTACATCATCGACATCGCACCGGTGAACGACGCGCCGGTGGCGCTGCCCGACAGCTTCAGCGTGCAGGAAGGCCGGGTGCTCAGCGTGGCTGGCCCCGGCGTACTCGGCAATGACAGCGATCCTGACGGCGAAGCGATCATCGCGGCGCAATTCGACGCGGTGAGTGTCGAAGGCGGGGCGGTCACGATGGTGACCGACGGCAGCTTCACCTACACCCCGCCCGCTGGCTTCTCGGGCACTGACACGTTCACCTATCGCATCTTCGACGGCGTCGCCTTCAGCGCACTCGCCACCGTGACGGTGGAGGTGGCCGAAGGCTCTCCCATTGCCGTCGCCGATGCGTTCTCGGTGCGGCCGAACCAGACCCTGGTGGTGAGTGGCCCAGGCCTGCTCGCGAATGACAGCGACCCGAACGGCGATGCGATCATTGCCGCGCAGTTCGATCCGGTCAGCGCCGCCGGCGGCACGGTCGCGATGGTGACCGATGGCAGCTTCACCTACACCCCGCCGGCCGACTTCGTCGGCACCGATACCTTCACTTACCGCATCTTCGACGGCGTGCTGTTCAGCGATCTCGCGACCGTCACGGTCGCGGTGGTCAACGCCGCACCCGTCGCCGTGGCCGACAGCTTCGGCGTGCAGGAAGGCCGCGTGCTCACGGTCGCCGGCCCCGGGCTTCTCGCCAACGACACCGACGCGGATGGCGATGCGATCATCGCCGCCCAGTTTGACCCCGTGAGCGCCGCCGGCGGCGTCGTCACGATGGTGACCGACGGCAGCTTCACTTACACCCCGCCCGCTGGCTTCTCGGGCACTGACACGTTCACCTGCCGCATCTTCGACGGTGTCGCTTTCAGCGAACTCGCCACCGTGACGGTGGAGGTGATCGAGGGCTCGCCGATCGCCATCGCCGACGTGTTCACTACCGCGGTGAACGAGACGCTCACGGTCGCCGGCCCAGGCCTGCTCGCGAATGACAGCGACCCGAACGGCGATGCGATCATCGCCGCGCAGTTCGATCCGGTCAGCGCCGCCGGCGGCACGGTCGCGATGGTGACCGATGGCAGCTTCACCTACACCCCGCCGGCCGACTTCGTCGGCACCGATACGTTCAGCTACCGCATCTTCGACGGCGTGCTGTTCAGCGATCTCGCCACCGTGACGGTCACCGTGGGCCCTCCCGCGAACACCGCACCCGTCGCCGGCGACCTTGCGCGGACGGAGACCGAGGATTTTCCCAGCCTGCTGTTCAGCCTCGCCAGCCTGACAGCCGATGCCGAGGACAACGTGGTGTCCTATGCGGTCACCAGCGTGGTCGGCGGTACCCTCGGTGGCTTCGACCCCGTCAGCGGCTTCGGCAGCTTCCTGCCGATGGCGGACTTCAACGGCGAGGCGCGGATCGCATGGACAGCGACCGACGCGGGGGGCCTGTCAGACAGCGGCGCCATCGTGGTCACCATCACGCCGGTCAACGACGCACCCACCGGCCTCTCCCTGTCGGCGGCATCGATCGCGGAGAACAGCGCGGTGGGAACCGTGATCGGCGCGCTGTCGGCGGCCGATGTCGATGGCGACGTGCTGGCCTTCAGCCTGGTCGGCACGCCAGGCCCCTTCGCCATCCTTGGCAACGAACTTCGCGTCAACGGCCCGATCGACTTCGAGGCGACGCCAACGCTGCCCGTGACCGTGCGCGTGAGCGATGGCCAGGGCGGCGTGCTGGACCGTGCCTTCACCATCACCGTGACGGACATGGTCGAGACAGGTCCCGTGCCGATCCCGCCCGGGTTCAGCTTCAGCAACGGCAGCCAGGGCCTGGGCCAGGGCCCGGCCGGCCCGGCCACCACGCAGGGCATCGCCACCAGCCTGGCCAACGGCGCCTTCCTGATCGAGGCGACGGGCGTCTGGAACAGCGTCAAGAACGCCTTCACCATGCTCGATGCCTGGAGCGCCGCGCTGGGGCAGACCATCACGGCGGCGAACTTCGTCGATGTGCGGCTCGACCTCGACAATGCCGGCACGACCGACCTGATCGTCACCGCAATCGGCGCCAAGCGCGGCGAGATCCTGACGGCTGGCGGGGACGACACGATCAGCGTCATCTTCCACAGCAACGAGGGCCTCTGGAACAACACGCTGCGTGTTGGCAGCGGCACCGGTGACGACGTGGTGACGGCGACCACGGTCGCACGCTCGACGCTGGACGAGGCGCTGCTGGCCGACAATGCGAGCCCCGCGAACGGGCCGTTGTGGAACCGGAATTACGACGGCCGGTTCTCGGTGCTGGATGTCGACCTCGGCGAGGGTGAGGACACCGTGATCGCGACCGATGTTCGGCTGGTGGCCGATGGTGGCGCGGGGAACGACGCCCTGGTCGGTGGCATCCGCAACGACAGCCTGACCGGCGGTGATGGCGATGACGTGCTGACGGGCGGTCTCGGCGCTGACCGCTTCCTGTTCGATTCCGACGATGGAACCGACATCATCACCGACTTCTCGACCATCCAGGGTGACAAGGTGGTGCTGGAGGGCGGCGGCGGGCCAGTGATCGCCGGGGCGAGCTTCACCTTCGGAACGACGACCGTGACGGCCGCCAACGGCCACTTCTGGACGGCGGCGGATTTCCTGCTGGCCTGAGGCGCGCCCCCCACCCTTGCTCATGGCCCCCTCGCGGCGATATCACACCGGAGGAACGGGAGACCCGCCATGAACGTCGTGCAGCCGATCAGCCAGGCAACGCCCACCAAGAAGCGCGGCTGGGGCAAGTTCACCTGGGATGACGCCCTCCTCCTCGAGGACCAGCTCTCCGAGGACGAGCGGATGATCCGCGACGCCGCGCACCAGTACTGCCAGGAGAAACTCTTCCCCCGCATCCTCGAGGCCAACCGCCATGAGCGGTTCGACCGCGAGATCATGAACGAGTTCGGCGAGATGGGCTTCCTCGGCGCCACGCTCGACAGCCATGGCTGCGCCGGGGTCTCCTACGTCGCCTACGGGCTCATCTCGCGCGAGGTCGAGCGGGTGGACAGCGGCTACCGCAGCGCCTTCTCCGTCCAGTCATCCCTCGTGATGTACCCGATCTACGCCTTCGGTTCCGAAGCGCAGAAGGACAAGTTCCTGCCGAAGCTGCGCACGGGCGAATGGGTCGGCTGCTTCGGCCTGACCGAGCCCGACGCCGGCTCCGACCCGGCCGGCATGCGCACGCGGGCCAAGGCTGTCGATGGCGGGTTCGTGCTGAACGGGTCGAAGACCTGGATCAGCAACTCGCCGATCGCGGACGTGTTCATCATCTGGGCGAAGGACGATGCGGGCGAGATCCGCGGCTACATCCTCGAGAAGGGCATGGCGGGCCTGACGGCGCCCAAGATCGAGGGCAAGTTCTCCTTAAGGGCCTCCGTCACCGGCATGATCATGATGCAGGACGTGTTCGTGCCGGCCGAGAACATGCTGCCGAACGTGAAGGGGCTGAAGGGCCCGTTCTCGTGCCTGAACAACGCCCGCTACGGCATCTCCTGGGGCGTGCTGGGTGCGGCGGAGTTCTGCTGGCACCAGGCACGGTCCTACACGCTGGAGCGGAAGATGTTCGGCCGGCCGCTCGCGGCAACGCAGCTGGTCCAGAAGAAGCTCGCCGACATGCAGACCGAGATCACCCTCGGCCTGCAGAGCGTGCTGCGCCTCGGCCGGCTGATGGACGAGGGGCGTGCGGCACCCGAGATGATCTCGCTGCTCAAGCGCAACAACTGTGGCAAGTCGCTCGACATCGCCCGGATGAGCCGCGACATGCATGGCGGCAACGGCATCGTCGACGAGTACCACGTGATCCGCCACGTGATGAACCTAGAGACGGTGAACACCTACGAAGGAACGCACGACATCCACGCGCTGATCCTCGGCCGCGCCCAGACCGGGATCGCCGCGTTCGGCGCGGCAGATTAGCGCGCCCCGGGGATTGCCGCGCGCGCCGCGGCGGAACAGCCGCCCCGCCGCCCAGCCCGCCGCCGCCGATGCCGTGACGCTCGCCCTCACGCGCCTCGGCGCTGGCGGTGACGGGATCGGCACGCTGCCGGACGGGCGCATGGCCTACGTCGCCGGCGCGCTGGCGGGCGAGACGGTGACGGCCATCCCAGGCATCCGCCGTGGCGATGGCGTCGCGGCCAGGCTGGTCACCGTCACCTCCCCCTCGCCCGATCGCGTCGCTCCGCCCTGCCCGCACGCGGCTGGATGCGGCGGCTGTTCGGTGCAGCACATGGGCGATGCCCTTTATGCCACCTGGAAACGCGGACTTGCCGAAGCCGCGCTGTCCCGCGCCGGCTACCCTGACGCAGCGGTCGGCCCCCTCGTTCGCAGCCCGCCCGGCACGCGGCGGCGGGCCGACCTGGCACTTCGCCGCGAGGGCGGGCGCGTCACCGTCGGGTTCCACGGCCGCGGATCGGGTGCCGTCGTGGACATCCCCGGCTGCCTGGTGCTGCACCCTGCCCTGCTCGCCGCCGCCGAGGCGCTGCGTGGCCTTGCCGCGCGCGTGCCGATGCTGTCGCGCGAAGGCTCCGCCATCCTCACCCTCGCACCTGAGGGCGTCGATCTCTGGCTGGTGACGGACCGTGAGCCCGATGGCCCAGCCCGCACCGCTCTCGCCGCCTTCGCGCGCGAGGCGGGGCTCTCGCGCCTCTCCTGGTCCCGCGCCGGCGAAACGGCGGAACCAATCGCCGTGCTGGCGCAGCCGACGATCCGCTTCGGTGCTGCCACCGTTCCGCTTCCCCCCGGCGCGTTCCTGCAGGCGACGGAGGCGGGCGAGGCGGCCATCGTCGCCGCCGTGATGGCAGCGCTCGCGGGGCTTCGCGACGGCGCCCGCGTGGCCGATCTCTATGCCGGCTGCGGCACGCTCACCTTCCCCCTCGCCGCCCGCTTTCGCATGCTGGCGGCGGAAGGTGATGCAGCGGCCGTCGCGGCGCTGGGGAAGGGGGCGAACGGCGCCGGCCTCTCCGGCCGCGTGGTGGCGGAGGCACGTGACCTCGTGATGCGGCCGCTCCAGCCTGCCGAACAGAAGGGCCTCGATGCCGTGGTGCTTGACCCGCCGCGCGAGGGCGCGGCGGCGCAGGTGGCCCTTCTCGCGGCCGGACCGGTGAAGCGCATCGTCTATGTATCGTGCAACCCCAATGCCTTGGCGCGCGATGCGAAGATCCTGCACGAGGCAGGCTTCGCGCTCGACAGTGCCGTGCCGGTCGACCAGTTCCTGTGGTCGGCGCATCTCGAATGCGTCGCCTCCTTCTCGCGCTGAGCCTGCTCGCCGGCTGCGGCGGCGAGGCGGGCCGGCTGCTCACCGACATCGAGGCAGGCCCCGGCCCGAGCGCGCTGAAGGCGGAGACGCCCCCGCCCGTGCTGCACACCGCCCACGTGCCAGGGACGGAGGCCGATCTCTGGGTGCCGGGCCAGGCGCCGCTCGCCCGCCTCGTGCTGCTGCCTGGCCTGTCCGAGGATGGGCGGCGCGATCCGCGCCTGGTGCCGCTCGCGCAAAGCCTCGCCCGGGCGCGGTTCCTGGTTCTCGTGCCCGATCTGCCGGCAGCACGGCGGCTTCGGGCGGATGCGTCCGATGCCGCGATCGTTGCCGCCGCGATCGATGCGCTGCCCGAGGGGCCAGGGCCTGCCGGGTTGGCCGCGATCAGCTACGCCGCGGGCCCTGCGCTGCTGGCCGCAGCCCGCCCAGAGGTCGGTGCGCGCCTCTCATTCGTCGCCACCCTCGGTGCCTACCAGGACACCGAGGCGGTCATCACCTGGCTTGCGACCAATGCCTACCGCCTGCCGGGAGAGGCCTGGCGGCAGGGCAGCGCGTCACCCGCCGCGCTCTGGGGCTTCCTGCTCGCGGTGGCGGCAACCCTGCCCGATGGCGGTGACCGCGCGCTGCTGGCCGCGATCGCCCGCGACCGCTTGACCGGGCGGGACCGCCCGTCACTCGCGGCACGGCTGAGCCCGCCAGGCCGCGCCGTGCTCACCCTCGCCGAGACGCGCGACCCGGACATGATCCAAAGCCGGATCAACGCTTTGCCCAACGACATGCAGGCGACGCTCGAAACCCTGACGCTCACCCCCGCCCGCCTCGCAGGCTTCCGCCCCTGCGCCATCCTCGTCCACGGCGAGGCCGATCCCGTGATCCCATGGAGCGAGAGCGCACGCCTTGCCGCGCTGTTGGGCGAGCGCGCGGTACTGCACGTGGTGCCTGGCCTCGACCATATCGACCCGCGCGGCCTCGACCTCCGTGGCCGCCTCGCGCTGCTCGAGGCCGGCCGCGACCTGCTCGCCGCCCGCGACGGCAACGACCCTTGCGTCAGGAGACCGCGTTCTGCACCCAGCGTGCCCAGGCGAGCACGGCGCGGTCATCGCCCATCCGGCCCACGATCTGGATACCCAAGGGCAGCCCCTTCGGCCCCGTCCCTGCCGGAACAGTCACGCAGGGCACGCGCAGCGTCGTCCAGATGTAGTTGAAGGCCGCATCGCCGGTCCAGCCGATGCCCTCGGGCGCCTCGCCGGGGCCCGAGGGCGTGACGAGGATGTCGAGCCCCTCCATCGCTGCTGGAAACGCCTCGATGCAGCCCTTTGCGACGGCGAGCGCCCCATCGAGCAGCTCGCCGGGCTCCTCCAGCAACGGCTCGAGCTTCTCGCGCAAGCCGGCAGATACGAGGTGGCGTTGCGTCGTGAGCTCCCAGCCGATCGAGCGGGCACTTTCCATGTTCATGATGACCGGATGCGCCTGTTCCAGCGCGGCGAAGCGATCGGGCAGCTCACGGTCGCTCACCTTCGCCCCCGCCTTGGCCAGCAAGCCAGCCACACGCTCCATCAGCGCCACCGTCTCGGGTGCCGCCGTCTTCCAGGACGGCGAACGGCAGAGGCCGATGCGCGGCGCGGCTTCCGTGCCGCGATCAGGGTCGCCGAGGTCACGGCCCGATAGCGTGCCCGCGAACAGTGCGACATCGGCAACCGAGCGCGCCATGCATCCCATGGTATCAAGGCTGTCGGCCATGATCTTCATGCCCATGCGGCTGATCGTGCCGTAGGTCGGCTTGTAGCCGACGACACCGCAATAGGCGGCCGGGCGGATGATGCTGCCCGCCGTCTGCGTGCCGAAGGCGAGTGGGGCGAACCCCGCCGCGACCGCCGCCGCCGAGCCCGAGGAGGATCCTCCAGGCGTGTGGGCGATGTTGGCGGGGTTGCGGGTCAGCCCGGGCTGGCGCGTGGCGAACTCGGTCGTCACCGTCTTGCCGATCACCACCGCCCCGCCCGCCTTCGCCCAGGCGACACAGGCGGCATCGCCCCGCGGCCGGAAGCCGGCCCAGATGGGGCTGCCATGGCCTGTCGGCTGGTCGGCGGTCTCGATCACGTCCTTCACCGCGACGGGAATGCCCCCCAGCGGCTTCGACGCATCGGCCAGGCGGGCATGGGCAAGGGCCTGGGGCGCGTCATGCCAGGCGAAGGCATGCACGTCGGGCTCGCGCTCGGCGATGCGGGCGAGGCAGCTTTCCATGAGCGCCACCGGAGTGAGCCTGCCCGCGGCGATCGCCGCGCGCGCTTCGGTTGCCGTCATCCGCCAGGCATCGGTCATCGCTGGGTCCCATCATGTTTCTGGTCAAGCTTCTGTGGGCGAGAGCCTGCTGTGCGCCGGCCTGCTCCGCAAGATGTGGCGAACCGATCGGCCACGGGCCATGCTGCGACCATGGATGATGGCTTTCACACCTCCGGACGCGGCAGCACGGCATCGGGCGCGCTGCGCTACGAGGTTCAGCTGCCGCCCGAGAGCCTTCCCGCCGTCTCCCGCCGCGACCTTCTCGCCGCCTGGGATGCCGCGCGCGAGAGGGCTTCGGCCGAGGCCTGGGGCGAGGCGCGCGCTGTGCTGTTCCAGCGCGGCGACGGCGGGGTGACCGAACTCCTGATTGCCGATGACGACGCCCGCTGCTGGGCTGCGGCCGTCGATGGCACGGTCGGGCTCGACAGCCTCTATGGGCTGGCGGTGTGCTTCCGGCTTCTGGCGCTGATCGACCTGATGGCGACGGCGGCCTGGGCGCGCGGCCTGTTCGCCATCACCGCCGATGGCACCGACATCCACCCTTCCCTGCTCGGTGCCGCGGCGCGGTTTCCGCTTGCGGCGGATGCGCGTTTCGATCATGCCGCGCTGAGGGCGACCATCGCCGCAGCACTCCCCCCACCTTCCACCCGGTGAACATCACGATGCGCCTCGCCGCCACGCTCGCCCTTCTCGCCCTCATCCCCGCCTGCGCCCAGCGGCAGGACAACCGGAGTGCTGCCGAGATCTCGTGCAGCCAGCAGGCAGAGAGCCTGGTGCTCGACCGCAACCGGTCCCAGAACGTGCGGCTCGACACGATGGGCTCCGGCGCGCGGACGATCATGGAGGAGACCAACACCACCGCCGGCTGGTCGCGCGACGCCGAGTTCGCCGAGCGCCAGCGGCTGACGCGCGAGTGCCTGCGCCGTGTCGACGAGGAGGCGGCGCAGCGACGCCCGCAACAGGGCAGCACCGCGGCGCCGGCGGCGGTGCCCCCGGCCACCGGCCCGCTGCGCCAGTAGCGGTCCGGGATCCATGCTGGGCCACCTCTCCTTCGGGGTGGCCGACCTTGCCCGTGCGATCGCCTTCTATGATGCCGCCCTCGCCCCGCTCGGCGCCGTCAGGGTGTGGACGTCGGAGACCGGCGCTGGCTACGGCCCGCCAGGCGGCAATGACCGCCTCGCGCTGAAGCGCCAGGAGGGGCCCGTGACGCCGCCAGGCCCAGGCTTCCACCTTGCCTTCGATGCGCCGGATCGTGCGGCGGTCGATGCCTTCCACCGCGCGGCGCTGGCCACCGGCGGGCGCTGCAACGGCCCGCCCGGCCTCCGCCCCCATTACGGCCCGACCTACTACGCCGCGTTCGTGATCGACCCTGACGGCCACAGGCTCGAGGCGGTGCACCAGCAAGCCACCTACCTGAGCCCGACGCCCATCGGTTCGAGCACGAATGCGTAGACCAGCATCACGGCGGCTGCCGCGGCAACCCAGAGGGCAGCCCAGCGCAGCATCGGCGTGCCTGACGCCCCGAGGCGCCGCGCGGCCGGCCAGAGCAGCACCAGCATCATCGCCCCCGCCACCAGCCCGAAGATCTGCCCAGCCTCCATCGCCAACCCCTCGCCTATTCGCCTAAGCTCACGTGATGGACCCGACACTCATCTTCCACGGCGCCGCCGGAACGGTCACGGGAAGCTGCCTCCGGATTCTCGCCAACGGTGCGGAGATCCTGATCGATTGTGGCCTGTTCCAGGGGCCGAAGACGATCAAGGCGCTGAACTGGCGCCCCTTCCCGTTCGAGGCGAAGCGGATCGACGCCGTCATCCTCACCCACGCCCATATCGACCATGCCGGGCTGATCCCCCGCCTCGCCCGCGAGGGATACAAGGGCCGCGTCCACGCCACGGCGGCGACGGCCGATCTCGCCGCCGTCATGCTGCCCGACAGCGGCTACATCCAGGAAACCGAGGTCGAGCGGCTGAATCGCCGCAACGCCGCGCGCGGCAAGCCGCCCGTCGCGCCGATCTACACCCGCGCCGATGCCGAGGCCTGCCTGTCGCTGTTCGCCCGACAGCCCTACGGGCGGTGGATCGATCTTCCCGGCGGGGTGCGCGCACGGTTCTGGAATGCCGGCCACCTGCTCGGCTCCGCCTCGGTCGAGCTCACCATCCCGCGCGAGGGTGGCGAGGCAGCGACCTTGCTGGTCTCGGGCGATCTCGGGCCAGGCGACAAGGCGTTCGTGGATGACGCCGAGGCGCCGCATGGAATCGACTGGCTGGTCGTCGAGAGCACCTACGGCAATCGCGAGCGTGACGACCCTTCCCCCGAGGAACGCCGCGCGCTGCTGGCCGCCGAGGTGCGGGCTGCGTTGGCGGCCGGTGGCAACCTCATCATGCCCGCCTTCGCGGTGGAGCGGACGCAGGAATTGCTGCACGACCTCGACGTGATGATGGAGCAGGGCAAGCTGCCCGCCAGCCCCGTGGTGATCGACAGCCCGCTCGCCACCCGGGCCACCGCCGCCTTCCGCAAGCACCTGAAGGAGCTGCCCGAGGAGACGGAGCCTGCCGAGAGCTTCCTCTCCGGCCCGAACATCCGCTTCACGCAGACGGTGGATGAGAGCAAGGCGCTGAACCGCATCGCCGGTGGGCTGATCATCCTGTCGGCGTCGGGCATGGCGGATGCGGGGCGCATCCGCCATCACCTTCTGAACAATCTCTGGCGTCCGCAATCGACCGTGCTGTTCACCGGCTACCAGGCGCCCGGAACGCTCGGGAGGCTGCTGGTCGACGGCGCGCGGGAGGTGACGATCATGGGCCAGGAGGTGGCGGTGCGCGCCCGGATCCGCACGCTCGACTGCTACTCGGGCCATGCCGACCGTCGCGACCTGCTCGCCTGGGTCGCCGCCCGCGCGCCGGTGCGGCAGGGGCTGTTCCTGGTGCACGGCGAGGATGAGGCGCGCACCGGGCTTGCCGCTGGGCTGAGCGGTTCGGTTGAGTTGCCGGAGATGGACGCTGCCTACGCGCTGCCGGCCATCGGGCCTGCCCGGCCGCGCGGTGCCACGCCGCGCCTGCCGCAGGCGGCGGCGCATGCGGTGCGTGACTGGCACAACGAGCGTGCGGCGCTGCTGCTCGAGCTTCGGCGGAAGCTCGAGGCAGCGCCCGACGATGCCGCCCGCGATGCGCTGCTGCACCGGGTGAAGGACGCGCTGGAGGGCTGAGCGGGGGCGCACGGGGGCACCCTCCCCCTGTCCCTCTCCCGCACGCGGGAGAGGGCCCCCTCCGCGACACTGTGCCCCACGGTTCCCTCTCCCCCTCAGGGGGAGAGGGTCAGGGTGAGGGGGACGCGCGAGGCCCATCCCCATCGCCCTCACCCTGTCCCTCTCCCGCATGCGGGAGAGGGAACGCCCAGCGACGCCTCGGCCAACGGACCCCCCTCCTCCCTTGCCGCGCACAGGCGCCAGGAGGATGCTGGCCCTCCGCCAATGCCCCTCTCCGCAACATCCGGCCTCGCCTCGCTCCGCCGCATCCTGCGGTCGCGGAACGGGCGCGTGTTCTTCGGCGGCTCGCTGCTGGCCTGGACCGGCCTCTGGATGCAGCGCATCGCCGTCGGCTGGCTGGCGTGGGACCTCTCGGGCTCCGCCTTCTGGCTCGGCGTCGTCGCCTTCGCCGATCTCTTCCCCGCCGTCATCGTCAGCCCCATCGCCGGCGCGGTGGCTGACCGGCAGGACAGGATCAGGCTCACCATCACGGTGCAGCTCATCGTCGTGGTGCAGGCAACGGCGCTCGCAGCCATGGTCGCTGCAGGCGAAGCGACGATCGCGCGGCTGATCGCGCTCGAACTCGTGCTCGGCGTCGCGCAATCCTTCGCCCAGCCGGCCAGGCAATCGCTGATGCCTGGCCTCGTGCCGCGGGAGGATCTCGCGGGTGCCGTGGCGCTGAACTCGCTCACCTTCAACGTCGCGCGCTTCACGGGGCCTGCCTGTGCGGGGCTGCTCATCGTCGAGACCTCGATCGCGGTGCCGATCGCGATCAACGCGCTGTGCTACCTGGTCGCCACCCTCAGCCTTCCCCTGCTCCGGGTCGCCGCCGCCGACAGGGTCGGCCACGCGCCATCGCGGTCGATCATCGCCGAGATGGTGGATGGGTTCCGCTATGTCGCGCGGCACCCGGGAATTGGGCGGATCATGCTGTTCGCGGGCGTGATCGGGGTGTTCGCACGCCCGATGCTGGAGCTGATGCCGGCGTTTGCCGACGGGCTCTTCCAGAAGGGGCCAGAGGGGCTGGCGATGATGACGTCCGTCACCGGCCTCGGCGCGCTGGTGGCGGGAACGCTGTTCGTCCTCCGCGGCGGCGTGCGCGGCCTCACCCTCGTCGCCCTCGTCGCCGGGCTGGCGATCGCGGCCGGGGGGCTGCTGATGGCAGCGACCGGCATCTTCGCCATAGGGCTCGTCGGTGCGGCGTTCTCGGCCGCGGCCCAGGTGATCCACGGCATCGCGGTGCAGACGCTGGCCCAGACGGCGTCGGATCGGGCGATGCGCGGGCGGGTGATGTCGATCTGGGGCCTGATCGTGCGCGCGTGCCCGGCGGTCGGCGCGCTGTCGCTCGGCGCGCTGGCCGAGGCGATCGGGCTCAGGCCCGCTGTTGCGCTGTTCACCGCGCTGTGCCTGCCTGCCTTCGCCTGGGGCATGCGGCGGCGGCGGCGGGTCGCTGCCGCCCTCGAACGGGGCCTTGGACCAAAACGGACGTGACAATGAAGGGGACTGCGTGATGCTCGATGCGGCGATCGTCGGAATGGGGCGCTGGGGGCGCGTGCTGGTCGACAGCGTGCAGGGGAAAAGCGAGGCGATCCGCTTCGTCGCGGGCTCGACCGGCACGCCGGAGAAGGCCGCCGCCTATGCCGCCGAGAGGGGCATCACGCTGCACCCGACATACGAGGCGGTGCTGGCCGATCCGCGGGTGAAGGCGGTGGTGCTTGCCTCGCCGCACTCGATGCACGCCGCCCAGGTGATCGCGGCCGCGAAGGCAGGCAAGCACGTGTTCGTGGAGAAGCCCTTCACGCTGACCCGCGCCGATGCCGAGGCGGCGGTTACCGCCACCATGGCGGCTGGGGTGATCATGGCGCTCGGCCACAACCGCCGTTTCCTGCCGGCGGCACAGAAGCTTCGGGCGATGATCGCGGGCGGGGAGCTCGGCACGCTGCTCCACATCGAGGGCAACATCTCGGGCCCAGGTGCCCTCGGCTACACCCCCGGCATGTGGCGGGCCGATCGCAACGAGAGCCCGGCCGGCGGCATGGCGGGCATGGGCATCCACATGGTCGACATGTTCCAGATGCTGTGCGGCGGCATGAGCGCGGTGACGGTCGTCTCCCACACCCGCGCGCTCACCAGCGGGCTCGACGACACGACCGCCATGCTGCTGCGCTTCCAGAACGGGATGACGGGAACGCTCACCACCCTCGCCGCCACGCCGAGGCTCTGGCGCATGCAGGTGTTCGGCACCGCGGCGTGGGTGGAGATGTGGGGGCAGGACAAGCTCGTGGTCGGCCGCGAGGGGGCCAAGCACGAGCACATCCGCTTCGAGCCCACCGATATCGAGCGGGCCGAGCTCGAGGCCTTCGCCGCCGCCGCCGCGGGCGGGCCTGCCTATCCGCTGAGCCTCGCCGAAGCGGTCCATTCGGCGGCGGTGTTCGAGGCGATCGCGCGCGGGGCGAACGAGCCGGCGCTCGGCTGGATCGCCGTGGGGTGACGGCGCTGTGATGGCGGAACTGCGCGCGGGACGCTATATCTGAGGGATGAGCACGCGCCGTTCCCTCCTCGCTCCCCTGTTCGCCACGGCCCTGCTGCCGATCGCCGTCCCTGCCCGCGCCTTCCGCGTGGAACAGGCCGACGGCGAGACGAACGCCCTGCTCGCCGCCCGCACCGAGGCCTGCACCGCCGGCACGCTGCACGAGGACCTGCGCCAGCGCCTCGCCGCAGCGATCGCCGAGGCGGATGAGGAGACAGCGATCACCATGCTCCGCGCCACACTCGGCCAGTGCCCCTATTGCGGCTGTGGCCTCGCGCAGCTCCTGCCGGGCGAGAACGCCCGCTTCTGATCAGCCACGCCTGCGGCCATCCAGGCTCCACGCCCCCGGGCCGGTGAACACCAGCAGCAGGAACACGAAGCAGTAGAGAATCGCCGCGTCGCCGCCATTCAGCAGCGGGTAGATGCTGCGCGGGGCGTGGAACATCCAGTACGCCACCGCCATCATGCCGCTGAGCACGAAGGCCGTCGGACGGGTGAAGAGGCCGACGAGGATCAGCAGGCCGCCGAAGACCTCGAGCATGCCGCCGATGCCGAACAGCGACAGCAGCGGCGGCAGGCCGGAGGCGGGTGGTGCAGGGAAGCCAAACAGCTTCTGCGTGCCATGGGCGATGAAGATGAGCGCGGTGACGATGCGGAGCATGGCCAGCGCCTGCGGCGTGTAGCGATCGAGTTTTTCCATGGGACGCATGTTCGTCGCGCGTCGGATTTCCGGCAACCCATCCCCCCGTTGCCGCTTCGATCACGACCGCGTATCCCCTGGCCCGCAACCATCCGCGCAACCACAGAACGGGAGAGACAGGATGAGCAGGATCGAGCGCATCAACCCAGGCAAGATCTATTCCGATGCCGTCGACTATCACGGCTTCGTCTTCCTTCGCGGCATGACCGCGAAGGACACGACCAAGGACATCAAGGGCCAGACCGCCGACATCCTGGCGCAGATCGACGCTGCCCTCGAGGAGCGTGGCACGGACAAGACGCGCATCCTCTCCGCCCAGATCTGGCTGTCGGACATCACGCTCCGTGATGCCATGAACGAGGTGTGGACGCCGTGGGTCGGGCCCGGCCAGGCACCCGCGCGGGCATGTGTCGAGTCGCGGCTGGCGACTCCGGCGATGCTGGTCGAGATCATGGTCGTCGCCTGCAAGTGACTTAACGATTCGTTAATAATCAGCGACTTGCGGGGCCCCGCGCGTGATCGCGCCGGGGCCCCGTTTCGTTACGATCGTGTGGTGTTTTGCGGCGTCGGGCGACTCGTCCGAAACATCCCGAAACACGACGTTATAGGATAGCGGTCCTGTTTGGAGCGTTTCTGCACAGCGGAAACAGATGAAACAATGCGGCAATACAGTGGCAGGGCGCGCGGCGGGTTGTCACACCGGCAGGGGCATGGTCACTCCCCACACGTCGGTAGTCAGTCGCCAGGAGCACTCCAGCCATGCGCGTCGATCGTTGCGGCCGTCTCCTTGCCGCCTTCGGGTTGGTTTCCCTGCTTTCCGCCGCCCCCATCGCGGCAGCGGACGCGAGCCAGCGTCAGATTTCCCGCCCGGCGGTGAAGCCTGCCGCCGCACGCCAGGTGGCCATCCCCTCCGGTGGGCTCCAGTGCGTTCCCTTCGCCCGGCAGATTTCCGGCATCGACATCACCGGCAATGCCCATACGTGGTGGCACCAGGCCGAAGGGCGCTACCAGCGCGCCGCACGGCCGGAGAACGGCGCAGTCCTCGTGTTCCGCTCCTCCGGCGGCATGCGGCTCGGCCATGTCTCGGTCGTCTCCTCCGTCATCTCCTCGCGCCACATCCTGGTCGACCATGCGAACTGGCCGGGCCCCGGCTTCCCCAAGGGGCGCGTCGCGCGCGGCGTCTCGATGGTCGACGTCTCCGACCGGAATGACTGGACCGCGGTGCGCGTGGAGATCCACGGCCACCGTGACGGGTTCGGCCGCATCTATCCGACGTTCGGCTTCGTGCTGCCGCGGACGGTGGACGGCAGCCAGCCGCCGCCACTTGCCCCGATCACCGAGGCCCGGGCGCGCCTTGACGAGCGCGCGGCACGTGCCGCCTCGCGGCCTGCCGGCTATGTCGGCCGCGGTGCCGAACTTGCCGACGCCGTCGCTGCCGAGACCGGCGACGCCCGCCCCATGGCGCCAGCGACGCAGGCTCAGCGTGCGCCGCAGGTTCGCGTCGCAATGGCCACGCCGCGCGACAGCCTCGTCGATGACGACATCCTCTTCGCCGCCCCGGACCGCTCGCTCCGCTGACAGTTCCCGCTGTCGCTCGCCTGGACCGTGATCCGCTGTGGGTGATCGCGGTCCAGCCCTCGCTTTTCCAGCAACTTCATCCACTTGCGGATCGCTTTGCGACTCACCCAAGCGGATATTGCCCTAATGCATCCTGTGGGGCGGGGGCGGCTCCTCGTCCCGCGCCATCGGCTCCTCGCCCACCGGGCCTGCCTGGTGCAGCACCATCCGCCACATCCCGCTTTCGAGCCTGAAAAGGTTGGTGCAGGCGAGCAGCGCACCGCCAACGCGCTCGTGGCAGATCACCATCGCCGTGTCGCCAAGCATCAGCGCCATCGCGCTCTCGAGCACCACGTCGGGCGCATCGGGGTTGCGCAGGATCGCCGTCCACGCCGCGATGATCTCGTCACGGTCGGTCAGTGGATTCCAGCCGGGGTGGATGCAGGCGACCGGGCTCTCGCGCGACCAGATCGCCTCCATCGCAGCCACGTCGCGGCCGGCGAAGGCATCGTAGAAGGCCTGATTCGCGGCCAGCACAAGGTCCTCTGCGAGCGCCGGCAGCGGCGGCGGGCGGCGCGCCATCGTTCCGGCCCCGCCTAGAATGACCCGCTGTTCTCGAGCACAACGCGCCCGACGATCCGCCCCTGCCTGAGCCGCGTCAGAACAGCGTCGGCGTGCGACAGCGGCTCTGTCGCCACGGGGATCGGCTTCAGCCTGCCGGCGCGCGCGAGGTCCATCAGCGCGCGCAGTTCCTTCGGGTTGCCGACATGCGAGCCGCGCACCACGAGCGCACGCATCACCGTCGTCGGCAGCGGCAGTGTCAGCTCACCGCCATAGAGACCGACGATGACATACGACCCGCCCTTGCGCAGGATCGCCACTCCCGCCTTGGCCGTTGGGCCGGCGCCGACGAGGTCGATCGCCGCGGCAACCGGTCCACCGGTCGCAGCGAGGATGCGCGCCGCCACCGCATCGGGCTCGCCCGAGCCATCCACAGCCTCGGACGCTCCTTCGGCGAGTGCCGCCGCGCGCTTGGCCTCCGCGACATCGACCGACACGATCCGCCGATGGCCCATCGCGCGCAGCACCGCGATCGCGGCAAGCCCGAGCCCGCCGGCGCCGAACAGCACGATCGGCTCATCGGCCGGCAGCGGCATCACCTTGTTGATCGCCGAATAGACGGTGATGCCCGAGCACGCATAGGTCGCAGCCAGCGCGGGCTCGACGCCCTCGCAGGAAATCAGGTGCCGCGGCTCGGGGGCGATCACGTGTGTCGCGTAGCCGCCGTGGCGGTGCACGCCGATCGCGCGCATCTTCGGGCAGTAATTGTCCTCCTCCGCCAGGCACGCCGGGCACGCGCCACAGCCGACCCAGGGGAACACGACATACTGCCCGCCGACGACGATGCCCTTGCCGTGCGCGCCGGGTCCGAGCTTCACGACGCGGCCGACGATCTCGTGGCCCATCGCCAGCGGCAGGGTGACGCCGCGATCGGCGAGCGACAGCGTCTTGCCGCCGCCGAGGTCGTACTTGCCTTCCCAGATGTGGATGTCGCTGTGGCAGACGCCGCAATGCGTCACCTCGAGCAGCACCTCGGTGCCCTCCGGCTCCGGCGTCGGCAGCGTGATTTCCTGCAGCGGCTTGCCGTTCTCGATCACAGCATAGGCGCGCATCGTTCCCTCCCTGGATGATCCGCCGATGGAAAGCCGCCCAAGCGCAGCGGTCAAGGGCACCACGCGCGACGGTCAAGCATGCTTCCGCCGCAACCGCTGCGCGTGGCAGTGTGCGGCGATGCAGGATCATCCGCTTCGCGCCGCCCTGAACGCCGAGCTTCACGCCCGGCCCCACCTCCGCATCACCGCCCCGGCAGCACTCAGCCACGTCGTCCTCGTCGCCGAGGAAGGCGGGGCGGAGGCTGACCGTGACGCCTTCGCCGCCTTCTGCCGTGCCCATGGCGCGGCCGATCCGCCGCCCGGGGCGCGGCACCACATCGTGCCGATCGCCGGCCGGGTGGTGCGCTGGGAACGGCACGGCGAGTTCCAGTCCTTCACCGTGCTGACCGACGCCGAGCCCGATGCAGGCCAGGAGAGCGACGAGGGCCAGCCGCCCGATCGCGCCTGGTCAGCCACCCACCCGGAGGCGGAGGCCTTCCTCGAGACCGTGCGGGGCCAGAGGCTCAGCGCGTTGCATCTGCGCATCCTTCCTGGTGCCGCCACGGTGCCGCCACCGGGCGCATTCGCCGGCGAAGTGGTGGGCGGTGCGCTCGGCCATGGCGACGCGATGGCGTTCACCGATTTCCGTGTCGCCGACGATGGCTTCGTCCGCATGGTGCTCTACGCCAACCGCCTGACGCCGGGCCGACTCGGCCGCATGGCGCAGCGGCTGATGGAGATCGAGCACTACAGGATGGCAGCCCTCCTCGGCCTGCCCATGGCGCGCGAGGCGACGCCGCGTCTTGCCGCGCTCGAGCGCAGCCTCGATGCGACCGTCGCCGCCACCGCCGCGCCTGCCCCCGATGATGCCAAGCTGCTCGACCAGCTCACCAAGCTCGCGGCCGAGGCCGAGGCGCTGGCGGCATCGAGCCGTTTCCGCTTCTCGGCAACCGATGCCTATGGCGCTCTCGTCGCCGCGCGCATCGAGGAGCTGAACGAGGACAGGCTCGAGAGCGTGCAGCGCATGGGCGTGTTCCTCGATCGCCGCTTCACGCCCGCCTTGCGCACCTGTGCCGCCGTCTCGCGCAGGAAGCGTGCGCTGACCGAGGGCATCGCGCGCGCCGGCGGCATGCTGCGCACGCGCGTCGAGGTCGGGCTCGAGGGGCAGAACCGCGACCTTCTCGCGGCGATGGACAAGCGTGCCGCGGCCCAGCTTCGGCTGAGCCAGGCGGTCGAGGGCCTCTCGACTTTCGCGATCGCCTACTATGCGGTGAGCCTGATGAAGATCGCGGTCGATGGGCTGCCGGCGCTCGGCCTGCCGGACGCGCCGAAATGGGCCTCGGTCATCGCGGTGCCGGCGATCGCCGCGGCAATCTGGTTCGGCGTGAGGAAGCTCCGCCGGAGCCTCGCGGGAAGCGACGCGGCCTGACCGCTCGCTCCCGGGCCTGACCGCTTTCGGGCCTGACCGCTTTCGGGCCTGACCGCTTTCGGGCCTGACCGCTCCCCCGGGCGCTGGCATGTGCCCGAGGGAGCGTCATCGATCAGGCGGCGCGGACGTCGCCCAGGAAGCGATCGACCTCGCGCCTGAGCATCGCTGCCTGGTCGGACAGTTCGCCCGCGGCGCCGAGCATCTGGTGGGCCGCAGCACCGGTCTCGGCGGAGGCTTCCGTCACGCCCCCGATGTTCGACGCAACGTCCTGCGTGCCGCGTGCCGCCTCCTGCACGTTGCGCGCGATCTCCTGCGTCGCCGCCCCCTGCTCCTCGACGGCCGATGCGATGGAGGAGGCGATGCCGCTCATCTCGGTGATCGTCTCGCCGATCGAGCGGATGGCAGCGACACTCGCGGCCGTCACGGCCTGCATCTCGCCCACCTTCGCGCCGATCTCCTCGGTGGCCTTCGCCGTCTGGGCGGCGAGGTTCTTCACCTCGGACGCCACCACCGCGAAGCCCTTGCCGGCCTCGCCCGCACGCGCCGCCTCGATCGTGGCGTTGAGTGCCAGCAGGTTGGTCTGGCCCGCGATGTCGCCGATCAGGCGCACGACATCGCCGATCTGGCTCGCAGCAGCCGAGAGGCCCTGCATCTTCGCGTCGGTGTCGCGGGCCTGCTCGACGGCGCGGTTGGCGATGCCGCTCGACGTGCCGACCTGGCGGCTAATCTCGCCGACGCTCGCGGCAAGCTCCTCCGTTGCCGCCGCAACCGTCTGCACGTTGGTCGAGGCCTGCTCGGTCGCGGCGCTGACCGTCGTCGCCTGGCGCGAGGTAAGCTCTGCGGTGGCCGTGAGGCTCTTGGCGGAGCCCTGCATCTCGGTCGCCGCGGAGGAGACCGCCTGCACGACGCCGCCGATCGCTGCCTCGAAATCGTCGGCGAGCTTCTTCATCGCCGCCTTCTTCTCGGCTTCGGCGCGGACAGCGGCGGCCTTGGCCTCCTCCTCCATTCGCTTCACGGCGATGGCGTTGTCCTTGAACACCTGCACCGCCTTGGCCATCGCGCCGATCTCGTCGGTGTTGTCGCGGGCGGGGATCTCGGTCTCGAGCTTGCCGGAGGCGAGGGCCGTCATGGCACCCGTCATGGCAGTGACCGGGCCAGCGACGCCGCGGCCGATGCCCCAGGCGAGAAGGAGGCCGAGCGCGATCGCGCCGGCGCCGAGCATGATCATCAGCTGCGTGGTGCTCGTGATCATATCGTCGACCGAAGCGTTGATCGCAGACACCGCCGCGCGCTGCGCCCCGGCCAGGGCAGTGAACCCCTGCTCCACCCGGTCGGCGAGGCCTGTCCCGACAACGGTGATGAGGCGCGTCATCTCCGCCTGCGCGGCCATGCCGTTGCGATGGGCTGCGGCGTAGCGCTCGACGACAGGCAGCAGGCTGCGCAGCGCGGCGAGGTCGGCCTCATTTGTCGTGGAAGCAATGACGGCCTGGATATCCTTCCGGAGGTCCTGGATCCTGGTGTTCAGCTCCGCGAGTTGGGCAGCGTCCGGCTGCTCCAACAGGCGGCTGGCCGTGATCCGCACCAGGCCGACCTCTTCCTGCGCGACGCCGGCGAGCGCCGCGACCTGGTAGTCGCCGCGCGCAATCGCACGCTCGGACACGCCGGCGACCGTCTGGCGCATCTCGCGGCCAATGCTCTGCATGGCCTCCGCCGCCACCGTGAACGCCGCGCGGGCGGTAGCGGCCGCATTGGCGTTGCGCTCGTATTCCCTGAGAAGGTCCTGGGTCTGGCGGGCCATGGCGGCACGCTCGGGGCTCTCGAACCGCGGGATGATCGCTGCGATATGCTTCTGCTGCTCGACGAAGGAAGCGGCAACGATGGCGCGGTTCTGTTCGCCGCCCTGATCGACAAAGCGGGCGACGAGACGGCGCCCATCGGCGAACTCGGTCGCGAGCTCGCCCAGCGCGAGGGCATTGATGTTGATCCTGGCAGCCGTATCGACGGATTTGTCGATCGCGCGGAACTGGACGACGGCGAGCGTCGAGAGACCGCCGAGCAGCGCGAGCACGGCAGCAAACCCGCCGAACACCCGCGTGGAAACCTTCAGCCGACCATTCAGGCGGCCAATCGTGGAAAACATCGAAACAGTCTCCTCGTGAGGGCTCGGTTCTCGCCTGTACACAGTGGACAGGCGGAGGTTGCCAAACCCTTTCCCGAGGGGCGTTGTTCTTGCCGTCGTCAATTCCAGGAACGCGGGGCTGCGTTGCACCGGCTCCTGGGCGGTGGGCCTCGCGCGGTCAGCCCGGGGGCGGCGTTGCCACCCGGGCCTTGGCTGAGGTGAGGCTCCGCTTCAGGTCGGATTCGAGCCCGACCAGCGTCGTCTCGGCGGCGCGGCGGCGGGCGCGGCCCTCGTCGGCGATGCGCAGCGTGTCCTCGATCGTCCCGACGAGCTGGTCGTTCGCGCGCTTCACCGCCTCGATGTCGAACACGCCACGCTCGACCTGCGTGCGGATCTCGGCGTTGGACATGCGCAGCGCATCGGCATTGGCCGTCAGCAGCTCGTTGGAGAGGTCGGTCGCCGCCTTCAGGTCGCCGCCGGCCTCGCGGGCGCGGGCGATCGTCACGGCCAGGGTGAGCTGCTGTTTCCAGAGCGGAACGGTATTGACGATGGTGGACGTGATCTTGGAGACGAGCGCCTTGTCATTCTCCTGCACCACGCGGATGGCGGGCAGCGCCTGCATGGCCACCTGGCGGGTGAGCTTCAGGTCATGCACGCGCCGCTCGAGCTCGTCGCGCCGGCTGCGCAGGTCGCGGAGCGCCTGTGCCGCCAGCATGTCGCCACTCGTCGCCGCCTGTTCGCGCGCGGGGATCGCCACTGTGTCGAGCTGGCCGAGCGCGCGGTCGCCGGCGGCGATATGGTCGGCGAGGTCATGGAACCAGCCGAGCGTGCCGTCATAGAGGCGGTCGAGGTTCACGATGTCGCGGCGCAGCGTGTCCTTGTGCTTCTCGAGCGTGATGATGCTGTCCTCGATCTGCTTCTGCACCGTCTCGTACCGCTGCAACACCTTGACCACCGGCTTGGCGCGGCCGAGCAGGCGATCGAACAGGCTGCGCTCCTCCCCCGCATCGCCCGCGTCGAACCCACGCAGCACCGCGACCATCTCGTTCAGCGGCGCTGCCGCGGCACCCGCATCCTTGTTGCGCACGCCATCGAGCATCTCGTCGGCGACCTTCGTCACCCGCGCCTGGGAGGAGACGCCGAAGGCGAGGATGGCATCGCTGTCGGCCTCCGCCACCGTGGCAGCGAGCGCGGTGATGCGCGCCTCGCGCTCCGGCGTCATGGCGGGCAGCGTCTCCGCGGGCGGCGGCGTCATCACGATGTCGGCCTTGGTCTCTGTCGTCGTTGTCGTCTCGGTCATCGCGGCACCTTTTCCCCGGATTGTACTGTCGACGTTCGTTCTGTCGCGTCGACCATGCCTTCCTCGCGAAGCCGCTGCTGCAGCACCGCGATGTCGACGTCGAGCGCGCGCACGTCGCTCTCCTTCAGGCTGGCGAGCTGCTGCGCGAAGGACTGTTCGAGGTCGGCAAGCAGCGTGCGGAAATTCTGCTCCAGCACGGGTGAGGCGAGGCCGCGATGCGTCTCGACGTAGCGGTTCGCCACACCTTCCGCCCCTTCGAGGGTGATGGCGAGGAAGCGTCGCGCGCGGCGAAGGTCGTTCGGGTCGCCCTCGGCCTCGGCAACGATGCGGCGGCCGAGTGCTGCGATGCGCGCGATGGCTTCCGCGAAATCGCGCTGCGGCACGACGGCGGCGGCTGCCTCGAGGCGCGTGATGCGGGCCTTGGCTTCGGCGATGACGGCCGCATCGCCCTCGAGCGGCTTCTCGGGCTCCTTCGGCGCGGGCGGCACGGGGTCGGGCCCGTAGAGGAGCCTCACGCCGGCGGCGGCGCCAAGGCCGAACAGCCCGGCGACGATGAGGGGCGAGCCGGCGGCAAGATAGGCCGCAAGCGCGGTGCCCGCGCCCACCATGACCGCAAACCTGCTGCGGAAGCGTCGAGGCGCCGGCCTGCCCTCGGCTTCCGCCGCGAAGCCGCGGCGGGCGGCGATGGTACCGGCAACGATCACCGCCCACGCTCCCCCAGCACCGACCAGGACGTTGAGGTTGCCGGTGGCGAGGCCGGTGATGGCGGCGCCGATCAGCGGAGCGGAGAGCACGAACAGCGACCAGCCGCGCTGGCCATGGCGAAACCGCCGGGCACGCTCCCACAAATCGTCGCTGGGGGGGGAAATCACGAGAAGCCTCCCTGCACCATCCGCACCAGCGGAGACACCACGCCCCAGATGGCTGCGACGAAGCCCAGGACAGACGCGAGCCCGAGCGTGGCGGCGAGCAGGATGGCGCCGGCGATGCGGTTCAGCATCGGCGGCGATGGCGGCAGGCCTGGCGGGGGCTGGTCGCCGGGCGTCGCCGGCAGCGGTGCGGGCGGCATCGCGGGGCCCTGCTGGCGCCAGGGGTCGCGGCGCGGCCACCAGGGTGACGGGGGGCGTGCCTGTCGCGGCGTTTGCTGATCGGTCCTCATTGCCATGCAGCATATAGGAAACGGCGACCCGCTTCGCAGCATCTGCGTGACGGAGTAGCGTCCGGTGCAGAACAGCACGGGGAGGCGGCGGGATGAGCGCGACGGCCAAAGGTCAGACGGGGCGGCAAGGTCGGAAGGCCATCATCACCTGCGCGGTGACAGGCTCGATCCACACCCCCTCGATGTCGCCCCACCTGCCGCTGACGCCGGACCAGATCGCGGCGGATGCGATCGCCGCGGCCGAGGCCGGTGCGGCCATCCTCCACCTCCACGCCCGTGACCCGAAGGACGGGCGGCCGACGCCGGACCCTGCCGTGTTCATGGGCTTCCTGCCGCGCATCAAGCAGGCGACCGATGCGGTGGTGAACATCACCACCGGCGGCGGCCAGGGCATGAGCGTGGCCGACCGGCTTGCCGCCCCGCTCGCCGCGAGCCCCGAGATGTGCAGCCTCAACATGGGCTCGATGAATTTCGGGCTGTTCCCGATGCTCGCTCGCTACAAGGAGTTCGAGCACGCGTGGGAGCGGGCGCATCTTGAGAACAGCCGAGACTTCATTTTCAGAAATACATTCAAGGACATCGAGGAGATACTTCGCACATTGGGCGAAGGTCACGGCACGCGCTTCGAGTTCGAGTGCTACGATGTCGGGCACCTCTACACGCTGGCTCATTTCCTCGATCGCAAGCTCGTCACCCCGCCGCTGTTCGTACAGACGATCTTCGGCATCCTGGGCGGCATCGGCGCGCATGCCGAGGACATGCAGCACATGAAGCGCACGGCCGATCGGCTGTTCGGCGATCAGTATCAGTGGTCGGTGCTGGCGGCAGGCGCGCGGCAGATGCCGCTCGTCACCGCAGCGGCAATCCAGGGCGGCAACGTGCGCGTCGGGCTCGAGGACAGCCTCTGGCTTGGCCCGGGAGAGCTCGCGAAAAGCAACGCCGACCAGGTGGGCAAGATCGCCCGCATCCTGCGTGAGCTCGGCATCGGCATCGCCACGCCGGCCGAAGCGCGCGAGATGCTCGCGTTGAAGGGCGGCGACAGGGTCACGTTCTGAGCGGGGCTGTCGCGAAAGCCGGGCGAATGCGGTAGTCTGCGCGCGGAGGTTGCACGCAGACGATGGCTTTCGCCCAACCCATCAGCGGTGCGCGCGTTGCCGAGGCGGGGCTCGCCCGGCCCCTGGCCGCGCTCGCGATGCTGGGTGGCGGCGTCCGGCTGCTGCTCTGGGTGCCCGTGGCGATGGGTGCGGGCAGCGTCGCCTATTTCGCCCTCGGCGCCGAGCCTGCGCGCTGGATCGGCGGGACGGTGGCGCTTGCCGCCCTTGCCGGGGCGCTCCTCTGCCGCGCCCTGCCGCTGCCGCGGCTGCTGCTCGCCATCCTCTGCGCCGCGGGCGTCGGCTTCGGCGCTGCACAGCTCCGCACCGCCACTCTCCCGCCGCTCGCCGAGGTGCCGACGCGCGCCGTGATCGTGACCGCGACGGTGAAGGAGGTCGAGGCACTGCCCGAGGGACGCCGCGTCCGTCTCGGCGGCGCAACGATCGGTGACGCCGCGTTCGGCCGCGACATCCGGGTGAGGCTGCGTGACGGCGATGCCAGCGTGCTTGGGCCTGGCGATCGCATCCAGCTTCGCGCCCTGCTGCGCGCCCCTGCCCCGCCCGCCGTTCCTGGTGGGTTCGACTTCCAGCGCTTCGCATATTTCGATGGCCTCGGCGCCGTTGGCACCGCCCTTGGCCCCGTCACGGTGCTGGCACAGGGGGCCGAGAGCGGGGCGTCACTCTGGCTGGCCGGCGTGCGGCAGGTCGTGCTCGCGCGCGTCGGTGCTGCCGTTGCGGGCGCCGATGGGGCCGTGGCCGCAGCCCTGCTGACCGGCGCGCGTGCCGCCATCCCGACCGCCGATCTCGCCGCGATGCGCGATTCAGGGCTCGCACACCTGCTGTCGGTGTCGGGGCTGCATGTGGCGATCGTGGCCGGCGTGGTGTTCGGAACGGTGCGGCTGCTGCTCGCGGTCACGGGCCTTGCCCTGATCGTGCACGCCAAGAAGGTCGCGGCCGTCGCGGGCATCATCGCGGCGTTCGGCTACATGCTGCTGACCGGCAGCGAGGTGCCGATGCAGCGCGCGGTGGCGATGGCGGCCCTGTTCGCGCTCGCCGTGCTGCTCGACCGCCACGGCATCGGCATGCGCGCTCTCGCACTCGCCGCGATCGTGGTGCTCGCGTTCCAGCCCGAAGCGGTGCTCGGTCCCTCGTTCCAGATGAGCTTCGGGGCGGTGCTCGCTCTGATCGCCGCCTACGAGTTCGGCAAGCCGTGGCTCGACAGGGTGCGCGCGGCCAAGGGCCTGCCCGCACGGCTTGCGGCGGGGCTTCTCCTGCTCTGCTTCACCTCGCTCGTCGCGTCCGCAGCCACCGCGCCGTTCGCGGCCTGGCATTTCCAGCGCGTGCAGATCTACGGGATCGCTGCCAACGCGCTCGCCGTGCCGTTGACCTCCATCGTGGTGATGCCGGCGGGGCTTCTCGGGCTGCTGCTGATGCCGCTCGGGCTCGAGGGGCTGGCGCTCGTGCCGATGGGCTGGGCGGTCGGCGCGATCCTGTGGGCCGCGCGCACGGTCGCATCATGGCCAGGTGCCGCGCCGCTCACCCCCGCCATGCCGGCCTGGGGCATCCTCGCCGTCGCTGGCGGGCTGCTCACGCTGTCGCTCTGCCGCGGCCGGGCGGCGGTGCTCGGCATCGTCCCGCTCGTGCTTGGCCTCGCCAGCCCCTGGGTCGTCGCGCAGCCCGACCTGATCATGAACCCGACGGCACGGATCATCGCAATGCGCACCGACACCGGCTACGCGGCGCAGGCCGTTTCGGGGGCGAGCCGGATCGAGCGCGAGATGATCGCCGCCCGCCTCGCCGTCCCGGCACTCGACACGCTGGCGGAGGGAACGCGCGGCAACCTCACCTGCACGGCGCAATCCTGCACCCTGCGCGGGCCTGCCGGGCAGGCGATCCTGCTGCTTCGCCCAGGTCCGCACGAGGCGCGCTGCGACGATGCCACCCTCGTCGTCGCGGCGGAACCGCTGCGCGGCCGCTGCCGGCCCTCTCCGATGATCGACCGGTTCAGCGTCTGGCGCGAGGGCGCGCACGCGGCCTGGTTCACCGCCGATGGCGGCGTGCGTGTCGTGTCGGACCGGGCGTTGCGCGGCGATCGTCCCTGGGTGGCGCCGGCGCCGCTGCCGAGTGCCGGCCGCCCCTCGCGGCTGCCCGAGGCGCGCACGCTCGACCTGCCGGCGGAGGAGTAGCGGATCGGATCACGGTCCAGCCATGCGTTGGCGAGCATGTCACCCGCTTACGGATCGCTTGGCGAGGAAACGTAGGCGGATATTGCTCTAGCCGCAGCCGTCCGGCAGCGGCGGGGCGCGGCCTTGCGCGTTCGCGACGCCGACGAGCTGGAAGAACGGCCCGACGAAGCTTCCCGCCATGTCGAGCCCGTGCGCGACGGTGAGCAGGCGCTGCCGCAGGCTCTGCGCTGACCAGCCGCCAGGCTCGCGCACGCGCCGCCGCGTCTCGCGGATCCAGGCATGCACGAGATCGGGCGACCAGCCGGTCAGCGTCTCGACGACGATGCCCTGCCCGCCCGTGCGCTCGTCCGTGGTCGCGCCGAGCGGGGGGCCGGAGACGGTGACGATGAAGAGCCCGTCGTCGCGCACGCCTGCAGCGCCAAGGAGAAGCCGCGCGCGGTCATGATCGTACACATCGGCGAAGGCGCGTGGGGCGGCGGCGGCGGCGAGAGGCTCGCGCACCGGCAGGATCAGCAGGTTCACATCGGGCGTCGCCGCCACCTCGGCCGGCCGCGCCACGGGGCCCGGCGCCTCCGACAGTGAGACATCGAGCGCAAACCGCCACGCGCACACGGCGGCCGCGAGGGTCGGGCGAGGAACGGAGACGATGTCGGTGGCGAGGATGTAGGTGCGCAGCCGCGCCGCACCATCGGCCCGTTCGGTGGGTGGCAGCTGCACCGGCACGGTGCCACGCGCCTGGGCTTGCGCAGCGGCCGGGCTGCTGCCGCGCATGGCGATGCCGCGGAGCCGGAACGATCCAGCAATGGCGGCGAGGATGCTGTCGGCCTCCGCGTCGTGCCGCCCGGCGGCCGTGGTTTGCGGCGGGGACGGCGCTGGGGCAGGGGCAGGCGCCGGTGCCGCCTCGTCTGCCAGCGGAGGCGCCGTGCAGGCAACCAGTGCGAGGAGCCCGAGCAGCGCGACGGTGCGTCGCATTACCCGTGTCGCCGAAGGCGCAGATACGCGGCCTGGACCAGCCACACGAGCGCGAGCCAGAAGAGTGCCAGGATCAGCAGCCGCATGGGCGAGACGAGCAGCGGATTGGGTGTCAGCACGAGGCTGAAGCAGAGTGCGGTGAGGGCCGTAAGCGCGACCGCTGCAATCACCCGCTGGTCAGCGGCGAACTTGCCGAGCGATGCGAGAACGTCGTTGATCACCCCGATCCCCTCCACGTCCGCAACGCATAGCATGGCGTGCGCGTGGTGGACCATGGGCGGGAACGATCGTCGATTGCATCGCGTGCCGTTCCTCACACGCTGTCAGCCGGGCGCCCATCATGGCGCCCGGCAATGGCAGGATCAGCGCTTGGTGCCTGACGTGTCAGCCCTTCGGGTCGAGATGGGTGATGGCGAGGTCGCGGTAGGGAAGCCGCATCCCCTCGAGATGCGTGTGCGCGGTGCGCAGCACCACGCCCGTATCGGAATCGATCCAGTAGCGCGCGGTGGCGCGGAAACCGGTCGGCCCATGCAGGCGCATCTGCCGCACCAGCATGATCGTGCGCCGCGGACCGGACGCGAGGGTGAGCATTTCCTCCCCGCCCCGCTCCCAGGTCTCGACCCAGCTGTCGGTGACGACGTGTTCGCGGATGGTCACCACCGTGCCGGGGCCGCCGGCAAGCAGCCGCGTCAGCGCCGAGCGCGCCTCGTCGAGGTCAGGCCCGATGGGGGCCCAGAAGCCGAACAGCAGGCGGCGGGTGTTCTCGCCCATGCGCACGAGGCAGAGCCCGTCCTCGACGGGATCCTCGCCGGTGAAGACGAGGCGCATGCCATCCTCGCGGACGGCGACAGTACCGGGTGATGGGCAGGGATCGCGTTCGGCCTTGGCCGGAACCGCTAGGGCTTGTGTTGCGAGCAGCAACAGCCCGAAAATGAGGCAGTCTCGCAGGCGACGGGGCATCGGTTCTCTCCTACTGCCAGAGACGCCCCTCCCGAATGGCCACCTTGTCGTGGCCGATGCATCCTGCATGCCACGTGTGAATCTTGTGTGACTACCGTACGTCCGTCTGTCGGCGACGCATGTGCGCCCGCGCACGTCACGGATTGACGGTGTGGGTGGTGGCGAGGCTCCACCTGCGCCCTCACCCAACCCTCTCACCCCGCCGGGGGAGAGGGCTGTCGCTGTTCAACCGACGAAGCCCGAACTTGTTTCAAGCGCGCGAACTGCGCGCCGTGCGCCCTGGCGCGAGCCAAGCCCGCTGAGCGGGCGTCCGGCCCCTGAGAGCAAGAAAAACCGCTAGCGCGCCACGCGCGCGAGCGGAAATCCACGAAGGTCGCGCTGGGCGGTGCGGAATACGGCGTCCTGGGCATGGCCCTTCTCGCGGGCGAGAACACCGACGCGGCGCGAGACATACTCGCCCAGCGCAAGCGCCGAGACGACGCCGCGCTCGTCACGCCCCGCCCTGCCCGTCAACGCCTCGCGCACGGCAACGGCGAACACGCCGTTCTGGTCGTCATAGCTGTCGAGTGCCTCCTGGAGCGAGGTCGATGCCGTCAGCAGGTAGCGGCCCGTCTCGTTGCCGACGGAGGCGAGCGCATCCACCGCCACCTGGCCGGCATAGCAGGTGTCCATCAGCAGGAACCCGTTGCGGGCGCGGATGCGTGAGAGGGCGCCGACAAGCACCTCGTCCGACAGCCCCTGGCGGCGCAGCGCATCCCACGACGACGCGTCCGTCACATCCTGCGGCAGGAACAGGAAACGCTCGTCGGGTTCCGTCTTCACGCCGTGGCCGGCGAGGTAGAGCAGGAACGTGTCCTGCGGACCGATCTCGCGCGAGAGGCGTTCGAGCGCGGCGAGGATGCCCTCCTTCGTCGCTGCCTCGTCGGTCAGCACTGTCACCTCGGTCGCAGCGAACAGGCCGACGGCACCGTCGCGCAGTGTCTCCGCCACCGTGGTCGCATCCGCCGCGGCGTAGCGGAGCGCGAGTTCGGGGATGCGATAGCGATCGACGCCGACCGCCATGACGAAGAGGCGGGAGGCGGCATCCGCCATCCCCAGCGCCTCGAGCCGAAGCGCGGGGGTTTCGGCGAACAGCCTGCCGGCGGCATCCCACGCCCTGACCTGGAGCGCGTTGGCCCCGGCATCGAGTGCGATGTCGATGCCGATCTCCGCCATCCCGGCAGGATCGACCCGCCCGACATTGCGGCCATTGAGGAACACATCGACAGACCCGAGGCCGAGGCCGCGATCCTCGAGCTTGAGACCGAGGCGCACGCGGGTCGCGCCGATCGGCAGGGGCGCCTCGGCGTTGTGGGCGCGGCAGTCGCCGGTGATGTCGGGGATGCAGAGGCCGGCGAGCGTGACGCGCGGCTGCCTCGCGATCACGGCCCTGATGTCACCGAGCTCGGCGAGCCTGCGCGAGGCGGCGGCGGCATCACCGCCGAGCCTGGCGCGCACCACGGCGGGGGCATAGAGGGCGCGATAGGCCTGGGCAAAGGAGGCCCAGTCAGGCTGTTCCGCCCGCCCTCGGTTGAGGTGGACGCCGACGAGGTCCTGCCCGCCGCCCTCGCCATGGTCGAAGAAGCCTTCGGGCGTGAACAGCGCCCAGCGCGCGCCGTCGGCGTGGACGAACAGGGCCCCGCGCTCGGCGAGCGGTGTCGCGCCGCCGAGATCGAACCAGCGCAGCGTTCCGTCACCCAGCATGGCGACGGCGGCATCCACGCCGGTAGCGACGGCGAGCGCCCAGACCGCGCCGCTCGTCGCCACTGCGGCGATCTCACGCCCCTGGCGGTTGAAGAGCCTGAGGCCGGTGTCGGTGCCGAGCAGCACGCGGTCGCCAGCGATGGCGGCACTGCGGGCGATCTCGCCACGACCGAGTGCAAGGCGTTGATTGTTCAGCTTCGGCGCGGTGCCGTCGCGCCACTCCGTCACGGCAAGCCCGCCGGACGAGAGCACGGCGAGTGCCACCGCCTGGCCACTCCCGGGCCCAAGTGTACGGGTAGAGATGTCGAAG
Organism: Elioraea sp.; assembly: GCF_022842375.1. Taxonomy (GTDB): domain Bacteria; phylum Pseudomonadota; class Alphaproteobacteria; order Acetobacterales; family Acetobacteraceae; genus Elioraea_A. The sequence goes on from NZ_JALHPR010000012.1 coordinate 36,113, forward strand.
CGGAGCCGCCCCGACGCTCCCGGCCACTCGACCGTCTGGGCATCGGCCGACACGGCTAGCGCCCCGCGGGCGATGCGCGGGTCCGATGCCGCCGGCCGTGGCGCGCGGGCAACGACCCCGTCGGGGCCGAGCAGGCCCCAGCCCGGGTCGGCGGCGGCATAGGCGAGCCCGCCCGTCGGCAGCGGCAGGAGATGGGTGATCGAATCGCGCGCGGCGGTGATGTCGCGCGCGGGGCCCAGACCGAAATCGGCCCAGCGGCGGATCACGCCAGCCTGCAAGCCGCTGGCCTGCTGGCCGAAGCCGGCGGCGTGCAGCTGCACCCCGCCGCGGCGGTCCGACGACCAGGCGACGGCCGGCAGGGCGGCCGCTGGAACGCCCGAGACATCCGGGGTGAACACGCGGCGGAGGCCGGCGGAGGCCAGGATGTCGACCGCCGCGACATTCTCGTAGCCGACCGCGACGAGAGCGCCATCCGGCGACAGCGCAAGGCCATAGGGGCGCGCCCTCTCACGCGGTGTGAGCTCGGCCGTTTTCCGGCCATCGGCGTCGTAGGCGCGGACCATGCCGTCAGCCGAAGCGGTGAAGAACCGCCCGTCGCCAGCGAACACCACCGTGCGTGCGGGGCCGCGATAGGCGCTGTCCTCCGCCACGAGGCGGCCGTTGCGCGCGTCCCACAGCTTTACGCCGGCCTGTCCGCCAAGGGCAGCGGCGAGCCTGCTGCCATCCGCCGAGACGGCGATATGGTTGATCGGGGCCGGCAGGCCGCTGAGCCGGCCAAGCATGCGCTGTGTTGCCGTGTCAAAGAGATAGATCGAAAAACTACGATCCCACGCGAAGCCCGTGATACCCCCCGCATAGGCCCTGCGGCCATCGGGTGAGAGGGCGACGGCGAAGAGCTCTCCCTCCGCCTCGGGCCCGATCGGAGCACGAAGAACCCCACGTGACTCGCCCGAGGGGAGAGCCCAGAGGCGGACGGTCTTGTCGTCGGATGCCGTGGCGAGCAACGTTCCGGCCGCATCGGTGGCCAGCCGCGTGACGGGGGCTGCGTGCCCTCCCGCCTCGATGCGGATGAACGGCGTATCGGGCGGCGCGGCCGGTTGTGCCGCGATCGGCGTGGCCAGCCCGACGGCGGCGAGCAGCCACGCCGCGGCAAGCCGCATCGGCGTCAGGACGTCAGTTCGAAGCCACCGGCCGAGGCCCGCTCCGCCACCTGGACGCTCTGGTTGAAGTTGTCGCGCTTGGCCACGTTGGTCGCAGCCAGCGTGCGCACGTCGTCGCCCGATGCGGTGGCGGAAGACGGCGTGACGACGCGGGCATTGCCGACGCGCAGCGTATCGGCCGGCGCATAGCCGCGCATGCCCGACGGCGTCTCGATCAGGGCGAACCCGTCGCGCCCGCCGGTGACAGTCACCGTATCGCGGGGCGCGAGGCTCGCGATCTCGGGCGCTGCCGGGTCGGGGCGAAGGCGGACGGGGGCGGCGCGGGTGGCGACGGCCTGGCGCGAGGCAGGTGCTGCCGCCTTCTGCGCGGCGATCTGGTCCTTGGTACCGGGGGAGAGGTTGTCGGCGGCGACCTCGAACTCGGCCCCACGTGTCTCGAGGCGGGCGTTGATCTGGCGGGCATTGGCGATGTCGCGGTCGGCCCAGCCCCTGATCTGGGTCATGCGGGCCTGGCCCTGGTCGGGGGTGATGCGGCGGTCGGCCACGTCGGTGCGCACGGCCTTGGCCTGGGCGAAGCGGCAATCCATCAGCGCGTTGAAGGCCTGCTGGGTGCGGTCGATTTCGGCGTTTTCGCGGCCGATGTCGCCCTGCACGCGCCCGGCGAGGACGGCCTGGTCGCGGCTCTGCTGGTTCAGCGCGACCCAGTAGCCGGTCGCAGCCCCCGCGATCGCGCCGGTGGCAGCGCCGATCGCCGCCCCGCGCGCGCTGCCGGAGAGGAGGCCACCGAGGAGCGCGCCGCCGGCCGCGCCGATGAAGGCGCCCTTCATGATGTCCTCGGCGAAGAAATTGCCGGTGCTGTCGAGCGCGACCACGTAGGGGCGGCACTGGTCGGACGGGTCGGCCGCGCCGATGCGCTGCTCCTGGGTCGTCACGCAGCCGCCGAGCAGGCCGGCCATGGCGATGAGCGAGACGCCCTGGCGGAGCCGTGTGGCGCGGAAGAACTGCATCGCTGGCTTTCCTCTTCGTGGCAGGCCTCACCGGGCCGGGTGCCGGCGGGGTGCGGATCGATCTGGGCCCGGATCATATGACCAAATCCGACATCGTCACAGCCCCGGCACGGCCTTGACGCATTCATGGCATCCTCGCGCGCTACGCCTGTGTGGCCCGCATCACGCTGCCCGAAGGGGCATTGCCAAGCCACGCGGCGTGGCGATATTGCGGAGTGCGAGGGGAATCCCTTGAGGAATGGAGAGGAGACGACATGTCGCGTTTCGTGGTTCCGTTGCTGGCCGCCGCCGCGCTGCTGGCCCCGGCCGTTCCGGCCGTGGCGCAGGATGCCGCCGCTGGCCAGCGCGTGTTCGCCCAGTGCCGTGCCTGCCATACGCCTGACCAGGGCGGCCGCAATGGCGTCGGCCCCAACATCTGGGGCATCGTCGGGCAGCCTGCCGGCAAGCGCGAGGGCTTCCGCTACTCCGCCAACATGCAGGAACTCGCCGCCGGCGGGCTCACCTGGACCAAGGAGAACCTCGACAAGTACCTGAACAACCCCAAGGACCTGGTGCCCCGCGGCTCGATGGCGTTTGCGGGCGTGCGCAATCCCGAGCAGCGCGCGAATCTGATCGCCTATCTCGAGACGCTGAAGTAGCCATCCCGGCGTCCTGGGCCTTCCCGAACGGGGATCATGCGCAAGCATGGTCCCCGTTCTGTCATTCGGCCCCCCCTTCCCTGCGCATGGCCGCTTCGCTAGCGTCGCGCCGCGGTCGGTCCCTGCCCGCGCAATGCAACCACGGAGACAGACATGTCATCGCCGACCTACGCAGACGGTGTGACCGACATCAGCATCGTCGGCGCGACGGCGCGGATCCGCTTCCATGTGCTCGAGGCCGACACGGTGGAGCCGAAGAACCCGCCCAAGCCCGTGCACTCCTTCACCGTGGCGATGCCGGTCGAGAGCCTCGCACAGCTCTCCGAGAGCCTGCCCAAGCTCGTGCAGCAGCTGCTCGACAGCGGGCGGCTGAAGAAGCGCTCCTCCACCAAGGCGAATTGAGCCTCGCCGCTACCGCTGGCGCGGGTCCAGCGCGTCGCGGAGCCCGTCGCCGACCAGGTTGAACGCCAGCACCACGACGAAGATCGACAGGCCGGGAAAGATCGCCATCCACGGCGCCTGTTCCATGAAGCGCTGCGCGGTGTTCAGCATGCTGCCCCAGGAGGGGGCGGGCGGTTGCTGGCCGAGCCCGAGGAACGACAGCGACGCCTCGGCGATGATGGCGGAGGCGATGGCGAGCGTTGCCTGCACCAGCAGCGGGGGGACGATGTTGGGCAGGATGTGGCGCACGGCGACCCGCCAGCGCGGGTTGCCCAGCCCCCGCGCCGCCTCGACGTAATCCTCCACCTTCGCGGCCATCGTGGCCCCGCGCGCGAGGCGGATGAAGATCGGCGTCGCCGAGATGCCGATCGCGATCATCGCGTTCTCGAGCGAGGGGCCGAGGAAGGCCGCGAGCGCGATGGCGAGGATGAGGAACGGGCAGGCGAGCATCGCATCGGTGAAGCGCGAGATCAGCGCATCGACGCGCCCGCCGAGAAAGCCCGCGGTGAGCCCGATCGGTACGCCGGCCGCCAGTGCGATGGCCACCGAGATCACACCCGCCAGGAGGCTTGCCCTCGCCCCCCAGATGACGCGGGAGAGGATGTCGCGCCCGTTCTCGTCGGTGCCGAACCAGAATGCGGCCGAGGGTGGTTTCCGGATGGCGGCCCAGTTGGTGCGGGTCGGGTCATAGGGCGCGATCAGCGGGGCTGCGATCGCGATCGCGAAGAAGAGCAGGACGACGACGAGCCCCGCCATCGCCACGCGGTGGCGCAGCAGGCGCCGCCAAGCCCGCCGCGCCGGGCTCTCGCCCCGCGCGGGTGCCGCCGTTGCGGTGATCACGGCCCCATCAGGCATGCCGGAGCCTCGGGTTGATCAGCACGTAGAGGACATCCGCCACCAGGTTCAGCAGGATGTAGAGCGCTGCCGTGACGAGAACCACGCCCTGCACCACGGGATAGTCGCGGTTGAACACCGCATCGACGATCAGCTTGCCGAAGCCGGGGATGGTGAAGACCTGCTCGGTCAACACGGCCCCTGACAGCAGCGTGCCGAGTTCCAACGCCCCCAGTGTGACGACGGGCACGAGCGCGTTGCGCAGCGCGTGCTTCAGGATCACCACCTTCTCGGCAAGCCCCTTGGCGCGGGCAGTGCGCACATAGTCCTGCCCCATCGCCTGGAGCATCGCCGAGCGCATGTGGCGCATGAACACCGCAGCGATGCCCGAGCCGAGGACGAAGGCCGGCATGATGGTGGTGGCGAGGCTCTGCCGCCAATCCTCCGTCAGCGGCACGTAGCCCGATGGCGGCAGCCAGCCGAGATGCACCGAGAAGAACAGGATCATCATGATGCCGAGCCAGAAATTCGGCAGCGACAGCCCGGCAAGCCCGACCGCGTTCGCCCCCCAGTCGACCGGCGTATCCTTCCTGATGGCAGAGATGATGCCGAGCGGGATGCCTATGACGAGCGCGATGACGAAGGCCATCAGGCCAAGCTGCAACGTCACGGGAAGCTTCTGCGCGATGACGCCCGCGATCGGCTCGCGGATGCGCCAGGAGAAGCCGAGGTCGCCCTGCACCACGCCCCAGAGCCAGATGCCGTATTGCACGACGATCGGCTTGTCGAGATTGAGCTCGGCGCGGATCTGCGCGAGCACGAGCGGATCGCCCCGCTCCTCGCCGGCAAGGATCAGGGCCGGATCCCCGGGCATCAATTGCTGAAGCCCGAAGATCAGCACCGAGACGAACAGCAGGGTGGGGATGGTCTGCCCCACCCTGCGTGCGAGGAACGGAAGCATCCGCCCTCAGTTCGCGAGCCGGAGGCCCTGGACGCGGATCAGCCCGTCCGGGACGTTCACGAAGCCGGTCAGCCGCGCGGTGTGCGCCACGATGTTCTTGCGGTGCCAGAGATAGAGGCGCGAGCGGTCCTCCACCACGGCGAGCTTGTACATCTGCTCATAGATCGCCACGCGCTTGGCGGGGTCGGTCTCCACGCGCGCGGCGTCGAGCAGGCGATCAACCTCGGCATTCGCGTACTTGCCGTCATTCTGCGGCCCGCGGCTGTGCACGAACGTCCAGAGATTGCCGTCAGGGTCGGTGCGGCCAGACCAGGCGAGCAGGTAGGCCTCGAAATCCCCGCGCGTCGCGGCCTGGAGCGAGGAGGCGAACTCCATGGCGTTGAGCGTGATCTCGAAGCCGGCTTCGGCCGCCATCGCCTGGATCACCTCGCCGACCTGGCGAAGCTCCGGGTTGTTCGGCACCGTCAGCATCACCCTGACCGGCGTGGCGACGCCCGCCTCGCGGATCAGCGCCCGCGCGCGGGCAACGTCCCGCGTCGGCGGGGTGAGTGACTTCACGTGGAAGGGCGAGGTTGGCGGAACCGCCTGCCAGGTCGGGGTGAACATGCCGTTGTAGACGACCTGGTTGATCGTTGCGCGATCGATGGCGAGGTCGAGCGCCTGGCGCACCTTCGCGTGCTGGCCGAGCGGCGTCTGCCCCCGCGGCCCGTTGCCGATGTTGATGGTGATGCCCTGGTAGCCGAGCTCGTCCGACATCGAGAGGCGGAGGCGGTTGTTGCGCTGCACGGCGGCGACGTCGTTCGTGCCGATCGTCTGCACGAGCTCGAGCGAGCCTGCCTGGAGGTTGGCAAGCCGCACGGTGTCATCGGGGATCGGCTGGTAGACGATGCGCTGGAGGTGGATGTTCTGCGCATCCCAGTAGTCGGCGAAACGCTCGACCACGATGCGGTCCTGCGCGACACGCTCGACGAAGCGGAAGGGCCCGGCGCAGACGGGCCGCGTGCCGAACTGCGCGCCCGCGGCCTCGGCCGCCTTGGGGCTGACGATCATGCCGGCACGGTCGGTCAATTGCGACAGGAAGGGAGCGAAGGGTACCTTCAGCGTTACCCGCACAGTGGTGGGGTTCACCACCTCGACCTTCTCCATCGCGTTGATCTCGCCGCGGCGGAAGCTGCCCTGCATGGTGAGGTGCCGGTTCAGCGAGTAGCGGACAGCCTCCGCGTCCATCACCTCGCCGTCATGGAACTTCACGCCCTCGCGGATCGTGATGGCGAGCGTCGTCGGGCTCTCCCACCGATACCCCGTGGCAAGCTGGGGAACGATGTTGAGGTCCTTGTCGATGTCGAACAGCTTGTCGCAGAGCGAGGCGAACACGATGCGCCCGACGAAGGTGCGCGCGAGCGTCGGGTCCATGATGTCGGGGTCCTCGCGGAGCCCGATGCGAAGCGTCTGCGCCGAGGCGGGCGCGGCTGCCACGGCCGCGGCAAGCAGCGCGGCTGCTGCCAAAAGCGTGCGTCTGAACGTCATCGTGAACCTCCCATCGTCTGACCAGTCACTGAGGGTGTCGTTCCGCCGCCGAACCAGGCGGCGAGCCGGGCAAGCCGCGCACGGCCCGGACCATGCGCTGCATCGTGGATGTCGGCAGCCGGCAGGCTCTGCCAATGGTGGCAGGCGACGCTGTGGCCATCGCCGGCCAGCGTCAACACGGGGTCCTCGGCGCGGCAGCGATCGGTCGCGAAGGCGCAGCGCGTGTGGAAGCGGCAGCCGGATGGCGGGTTGCGCGGGGATGGCGGATCGCCGGTCACCAGGGCTGCCGAACGCGTGGCCTCCGGCTCCGGCCGCGGCACGGCGGCGAGCAGCGCGCGCGTATAGGGATGCTTCGGCGCGCCGAACACGGAACGTTTCGGCCCCGTCTCGACGATGCGGCCGAGATACATCACCGCGACCCGATCCGCGATATGACGCACGACGGCCAGGTCATGCGCGATCAGCAGGAACCCCAAGCCGAAGCGGCCGAGCAGGTCAGCCAGCAGGTTGATCACCTGCGCCTGGATCGAGACATCGAGCGCCGAGACGGGCTCATCGCCCACGATCAGCTTCGGCTCGCAGGCGAGCGCGCGCGCGATGCCGATGCGCTGGCGCTGCCCGCCCGAGAATTCGTGCGGATAGCGCTGTGCCTGCTCTGGCCTGAGCCCCACCGTCGCGAGAAGCTCCGCCACGCGCTCATCGACCGCCGCACCCTCGCGCAGCCTGTGCAGCCTGATCGGCTCGGCCAGGATCTGGCCTACCGTCATGCGCGGGTTCAGCGAGGCGAAGGGGTCCTGGAAGATCAGCTGCATGTGCCGGCGCGCGGCGCGCAGGCTCGGCTCGTCCATCGCCGTGAGGTCGGCACCATCGAACATGATGCGGCCGGCATCGGGCTCGATCAGCCTGAGCGCCAGCCGCGCGGCGGTCGACTTGCCGCAGCCGCTTTCGCCGACGAGCGCCAGCGTCTCTCCCGCCGCCACGGCAAGGTCAATGCCGTCGACGGCGCGCACCGCACCGGAGCGCCGGCCGAGCAATCCGCCGGTGACGGGGAAATGTTTCACGAGGCCGGTCGCGTGGAGAAGCTGGGTCATGCGGCGTCAGCGAAGCGATCGAGCGGGGCCTGGATGCAGGCAGCGCGATGCCCCTCTCCCATCTCGGCAAGTGCCGGCACCGTCTCGGTGCAGCGCGGGATCACGAAGGGGCAGCGCGGGGCGAAGCGGCAGCCTCGCGGCCAGGCCGCAGGGCTCGGCACCGCGCCCTCGATCGTCGCCAGCCGGGCGCGATCCTCGTCGAGGCGGGGGATCGCCCCCATCAGCCCGACGGTATATGGATGTTGCGGTTCCGAAAAGAGCGTGCGCACGGGAGCGGTTTCCGCCGCGCGGCCGGCGTACATCACGAGCACCTCGTCAGCCATCTCGGCAACGACGCCGAGGTCGTGCGTGATGAGGATGATCGCCGTTCCCGTCTCCGCCGCCATCTCGCGCATGAGGTCGAGGATCTGCGCCTGGATCGTCACGTCGAGCGCGGTCGTCGGCTCGTCGGCGATCAGCAGCTTCGGCCGGCAGGCCATCGCCATCGCGATCATCACGCGCTGGCGCATGCCGCCCGACAGCCGGTGCGGATACTCAGCCGCGCGCGCCCGCGCATCGGGGATGCGCACGCGCGCGAGCATCGCCACCGCCTCCTCCACCGCATCCTTCTCCGAGATCGCACGATGTTCGCGGATCGCCTCGGCGATCTGGTCGCCCACCGTGAAGGCAGGGTTCAGGCTCGTCATCGGCTCCTGGAAGATCATCGCGATCTCCCCGCCGCGCAGCCTGCGCATCGAGGCCTCGTCGAGGCCGAGCAGGTCGGCCCCCTCGAACCGCACGTGGCCCTGGATGCGCGCGTTCGGCGGCAACAGACGCATGAGCGCGAGAGAGGTGACAGACTTGCCGCAGCCGCTTTCACCGACGATGGCGAGCGTGCGGCCGGGCTCGAGCGAAAAGGAGAGATCCTCGACGACCTGGATCGGCCCCTGGTCGGTACGGAAGCCGATGCCGAGGCCCTCGACCGTGAGAAGGGGCGCGCTCATGAGCCTGGAACATCGTCATCGGGCGTTCCGTCCGCCGCGATCGCTGCGTTGATCACCGCGCGGTCGAACGTGCCGGGGTGGCCGGACCCGGCGAGGAAGCGGCGGTAGACGGCGAAGCGCGCGAGGGAGCGGCGATGAAGCCGTCGCAGTTCCGGCAACGGGTCGGCGTGATCGTCGACGCGGAGGTCGAGATCGGCGTAGGGATCGGACGACGCGACCTTCAGCGCGGCACTCTGCTTGCCGCGCGCATCCCCGCCGGCCGCCTCGCCAGCATCGAGGGCGCGCAGCAGCCGCTCGGCCATCGGCAGTCCCTCGGCGGCGGCGGCCTCGTAGGCGCGGGCCGTGGCGAGGATTACCCCCTCGCCCGCAAGCATGTTGCCGGCCACCGAACAGTCACGCCCCTGCGTATGGCCTGCCCAGGCAACGCACTCCCCCCCCGTGTGCTGGCCGATGCGGCCTTCTGCATCCAGGATGTGCAGTTGCCGGAACGCGCGGCCGGCATCAGCCGAAGTCAGCGCGGCCACCACCTCGGGCGCCGCCGCCCCCTGGCGCAGCGCGGCGAGGCCCTCGGCCGCATACATCGGGTTCATCAGCGCCTGGGTGGACAGCGCAGCCACCCCGCCCTCGACATGCGGGCAGAGGGCGCCGACGGCGAAGAAACGCGTGGCCACCGCCACACCAAGCGTGCCGCTCAGAGGATCGCGCGCCAGGATCGACCAGGTCATCATTCCCCCGGATCAGCCGTGTTCAGCGTCGTACTGTCATCATGCCGTCATGCGCGGCAGGCGCCAACCGAAGCACGGGGCGTGCCAAAGGGGAAGCGCACTGCATCCACCCGCCCCGCTTGCGCGTATGGCATCCGGGCGTGGCTCGACAAACCGCGCCGCTTCCGCAGAGTTCCGGGGCCATCCGGGGGGATCGATGCACCGCCCGACCGCGCCGGACGACCGGACCCGTGGCCATCCGTGGCGTCGAGGGTCGCGTGGTGGGCATCGACTGCACACGATCAACCTCGACAGTGGCGCGATCACCACGCTGGGTACGATCGGCAGCCTGCCCGGCGAGGTGATCGACATCACTGCGATACGCTGAGCATCGCGATAGGCTGAGTGCGGGCAGGAGGCCTCTGACCGCGGCGATGGCCCGCGCCCCTCCCCCAACCCCGGGGGCACGGGCCCCCACCTTCGCCGCGTGCGGGGTGGTGCTTACCGGCACCACCCCGCTTTTGCCTCACCGATAGAACATCGTCGGCAGGTACAGCACGAAGCCAGGCCAGTAGGTGACGATCGCGAGCGAGAGGAACAGCGGGATCAGGAACGGCATCACCGCCTTCGTCACGTATTCGAAACTGCGATCGGCGATCCGCGCGAGGATGTAGAGCACCATCCCGACAGGCGGCGTCAGCAGGCCGATGACGAGATTGAGCGTCATGATGATGCCGAAATGCACCGGATCGACGCCGACCTTGGTGATGAGCGGCAGCAGCACCGGCACGAGGATGGTGATCGCCGCGATCGTCTCCATGAAGCAGCCGACGACGAGCAGCACCAGGTTCACGAGCAGCAGCACCATCGCGCGGTTCTCGGTGATCGAGAGAACCGCCTCCGCCACCTGCTCGCTCACCCGCGTCGTCGTCACGAGCCAGCCGAAGATCGAGGCGCCGGCCACGATCACGAGAACGATCGCGGTCGTCTCGATCGTCTCCATCGACACGCGCACGAGGTGGTTCCAGCCGAGCGAGCGGTAGACGACGAGGCCGAGGATCAGCGCGTAGGCGGTCGCGGCGATCGCGGCCTCGGTCGGGGTGAAGATGCCCGACTTCATGCCGCCGATCAGGATCACCGGCGTCATCAGCGGCAGGATCGCCCGCCAGGTGGCACGCGCGAGCCGCATCCAGCCGAAATGCGCATCGCGCGGATAGCCTTTCACCCGCGCCTCGATCGCGACCCACGCGAACAGGATCACTGCGATGAGCAGGCCCGGCAGGATGCCGGCGGAGAAGAGCTGCCCGATCGAGGTGTTCGCCATCACGCCGTAGATCACGAGCGGCAACGAGGGCGGGATGATCGGCCCGATGACGGAGGAGGCGGCGGTGATGCCGATGGCAAAGTCATCGGGGTACTTGTTGTCGCGCATCGCCTTGATCTCGATCGTGCCGAGGCCGCCGGCATCGGCCACCGCCGTTCCCGACATGCCGGCGAAGATGACCGAGGCGAAGACGTTCACATGCCCGAGCCCCCCGCGGGCCCAGCCGATCGAGGCGATCGCGAAGTTGAAGATGCGGTCGGTGATGCCCGCGCTGTTCATCAGGTTGCCGGTCATGATGAAGAACGGCACGGCGAGCAGCGGGAAACTGTCGATCCCGTTCACCATCCGGTGCACGACGACGAGCAGCGGCAGATCACCCTGCAGCCACACATAGAGCATCGAGGAGCCGCCGAGGGCGACGACGATCGGCACGCCGAGCAGCAGCGACCCGACGAAGGCGACGAAGAGGAGCGTCGTCACAGCCGTGCGCCCTCTGACGGGTCGGCCACACGTTCAGGCTCGCCCTCGCGGAAGCGGATCCAACTTGCCTGGGCGAGGCGGAACGCCGTCATGACCATGCCGGCGAGAACGCCCCAGTAGACCCAGCCGAGCGGGAAATCGATCACGACCATCGGCTGGTACATCATTGCCTCGGCGATGCTCCAGCAGAGCCAGGCAGCGATGGCGAAGAAGCCGACGGTGATGACCCCGAGCATCAGCCGCGCCCAGCGGCGGGGTCCGCGCGGCAGCATGTTCAGCACGAGCTCGAGCGCGATGTGCGTTCCCCTCCGAGCGGCGAGCGCGGCACCGATGAACGCGGTGACCATCAGCAGGTAGCGCGCGATCTCCTCGGTCCAGGCGATGCTGTCGTTCAGGACATAGCGGCTGAAGAACTGCGTGAACACGACCGCCGCAAGCGCCCAGAACAGAGCGAAGGCAAGCCAGTCCTCCACCCGCCAGTCACCGGGCGGCTCGTTCAGCTCCGCCTCCTCCTGCGCGTGGATCAGCGCCTCGTAGCCGGGCACCTTCTCGTCGTCGCCCATGTCGCGTCGTACGCTCCCCTCGCCTTCCGTCATTCACGCCTGCCCCTATACTCGCGCCCAACCAGGCGGGAGAGCCAGCCACCATGCCACGCATCGCACGCGTCGAGATCACCCAGATCGACCTCGCACCCAAGACGCCACGATCCGACGCGATCCAGGCTTTCGTGACGCAGGAGACGCCGTTCATCCGCATCACCACCGAGGATGGCGCGACGGGGACGGGCTACTCCTACACGATCGGCACGGGTGGATCGTCGATCATCGCGCTGCTGCGTGATCATCTCGCTCCGCGCCTGATCGGCGCGGAGGCCGACATGATCGAGGCGATCTGGTCCGACCTGTTCTGGACGACGCATTCGCTGGCCGTCGGCCCCCTCACGGCGCTCGCGATCGCCGCGATCGACACGGCATTGTGGGACCTGCGCGGCAAGCGGCTGGCCACGCCGCTGCACATGCTTGCCGGCGGCGCGAAAAGCCGCATCCCCGTCTATGACACCGAGAGCGGGTGGCTGCATGTCGAGGCCACACGGCTGGTCGATGACGCGCAAGCCGCCGCTGCAAAGGGGTTCCGCGGCGTGAAGGTGAAGGTGGGCAAGCCCACCGGGCGCGAGGACATCGCGCGGCTTGCCGCCGTGCGCGCGGCGATCGGGCCGGACGTGTCGCTGATGACGGATGCGAACCAGGGCTTCACCGTGGCCGAGGCGATCCGCCGTGCCGGGCTGTTCGAGGCGGCAGGCCTCGACCTCGCCTGGTTCGAGGAGCCGCTGCCGGCGGAGGATGTCGCGGGCCACGTGCGGCTCGCCGCCGCGACCACCATGCCCATCGCGGTGGGCGAGAGCCTCTATCACCCCGCCCAGTTCCGCGACTACCTGGCGCGGAACGCCTGCGGCATCGTGCAGGTGGATGTCGCGCGCATCGGCGGCATCACGCCGTGGCTGAAGGTCGCGCACATGGCGGAGGCGTTCAACGTTGCGGTCTGCCCGCACTACCTGATGGAGCTTCACCTGCCGCTCGTCTGCGCCGTGCCGAACAGCGCCTGGCTCGAGCATATCCCGCAGCTCGACGACATCACCGAGGCCGGCATCACGATCACCGACGGCCACGCCCACGCCTCCGACGCGCCCGGCAACGGCATCGCCTGGGACGAGTCGGCGATCGCGCGGCTGCAACGCTTCACGCCGATCGTGGTCGCCTGACAGCAGGCGTCCGCCGTGATCAGGCCGCTCACCGGGGATGACCGCGACGCGGTCGCCGCCCTCTGGCACGCGCTCTACGCCGATCATGCGCGCCGCGAGAGCCCGGTCGCCGGCTTCAGGCCCGATCCGCCGCGGCTCGTGGCGTCGATCACGGCGTGGCTTGGCCGGATCCTCGCCGGCGACGAGGGCTTCGCGCTGGTCGCTGCCAGCGATGGAAAGGTGGCGGGCTTCGTCGCGGGCTTCGTGCGTGACCAGGCCTGGCTCGACCCGCCGGCGATCGGCGTGATCGGCGCGCTCATGGTGGCACCCACCCACCGGCGGCAGGGGCTCGCCCGCGCCCTGGTGCGTGCGGCGGAACAGCGCTTCGCCGCGGACGGCATCGGTGTGGTCGAAGCCGCGATCGGCGAGGCCAACCGCGGCGCACGGCGCTTCTGGAAGGCGGAAGGCTACGGCACCGTGCGCCACGTTGTGGCACGAGGCCCGCGCGCCTAGGTTGCATGCCTGCGTGCCGCGCCCGTATCGTTCTGCCATCATAGCGACGGCACGCGTCGCGGCAGCGGAGGGGCGGAGCTTATGGATCCTGGGTTCGGCACGGGGCTTCCCCGCGTGCAGGGGTTTACGTTCACCGAGGGGGCGAAGATCACGAACAGCGAAAGGTTCGACCCCACGAACGCGCCGAATGGGCGGCAATGGCAGGCGATGCTCGCCAAGCTGCGCGAGAGCGGCGACGCGACAGCCAACACCACCGACAGCGGCAAGAACCATCCCTGCCAGACCGAGGACTACCGATGCGACCACCAGGGCGGCGTGACCGGCACCGACCTCATCAACACCCAGGTGCAGGTCGGCGGCGTGAAACGCTACACCCGGAAGGACTACAAGAACGGAAAGGAGAGCACCTCCGTCACGGTCGTGCACATCGACAGCGACTGCTACGCCAACCCGATGGTGAAGGAGGCGCTCGCCCAGGCGCATGACTACAGCTTCCGCACGACCAAGGTGGTGGTGGTGAAGCTGGCCGAGGGAGCGGCGAAAGTGACGACGACGAGCAAGGCGGTGTCACGCTCCTTCACATGCCGCAAATGCGGCAAGAAGTACGAAGCAGAGGACGAGATCGCGCTGTCCAACAAGGTGCGCGACAAGCAGGGCCTGAACAGCTACCCCGCCTCCTGCGGCAATTCCGGCTGTTCGCTCGTCCGCGACTGGTAGGCGGGACGCGGGCGAGGCCTTCGCCCGCGTCCCTCCCCTGCCGCCTCAGTTCGTGCGTGCGCCGAGCGCCTGGAACCGGTCATACTGCTGCCGCGTCCAGCCGGCACCGGCCTGCGCGTCGTTGTGCAGCGGCTGTGCCACGGCGCGGAAGGCCGCGACGTCAGGCACCGTCACCGTCCGACCCTGCGCACGGAACCAATCCGGCAGCGTCGCCTCCGACGTGCGGATCGCGAAGGTCGCGCGCGCGGCGGCCTCCTTCCACACCTCCTCGAACACGGCCTTGTCGGCAGCACTCAGGCGACGCCACAGGCTGGCCGACGCGACGGTGACGAGCTGATCGACGATGTGGCCGGTGAGGCTGATGTGGCTCTGCACCTCGAAGAACTTCTTGGCCTGGATGGTCGGCAGCGGGTTCTCCTGCCCGTCCACCGTGCCGTTCTGGAGGGCGAGATACACCTCGGCAAAGGCGATCGGCGTCGCGTTCGCACCGACCGAGCGCGTGAACATCAGGAACAGCGGCGCCTGCGGCACGCGCAGCTTCATCCCGCGCATGTCCTCGGGCTTCATGATCGGGCGGTTCGACGTGACATGCCGCGCCCCGTAGTAGGTGAGGCCGAGAATCTGGTGCTGCGTCGCGCGCTGGTAGCCCTGGGCGAACTCCTTGAAGAGATCGCTGTCGCGATAGGCGAGCCAGTGATCGAAGTCACGGAAGACGAAGGGCGCGTTGGAGATCGCGATCGGGCGATAGCGGCTGCCGGCGAAGGCCGTGCCGGTATAGATCATGTCGATCGTGCCGAGGGTGAGCGCCTCGTTGATCGCAGGCTCGTTGCCGAGCGCCGAGGCCGGGAACACCTCGATGCGGAAGCGACCGTTGGTGCGCCTGGCGATCTCCTCGGCCGCCCAGAGCGCCTCGGTGTGGTAGGGCTCGTTGCTCTCATAGACATGCGCGAAGCGAAGCCGCGTCTGCGCCTCCGCCGGCATGGCGACGGCGAGCGACGTCGCCGCGAGAGCGGTTCCGAGAATGAAACGACGAAGCATGGGTGATCTCCTCTGCGGCCCCGATGGGTTTAGATCAGGCGGTCAATGATGCAGGCGTGCCACCGGGAGCGACGCCCCCGGTGGCGGTGCCACTCAGTTGCTGCGGGCGCCGAGAGCCTGGAGCCGGTCATACTGCTCCTTCGTCCAGCCGGCGCCGGCCTGGGCATCGTTGTGCAGCGGCACGGCCGCGGCGCGGAAGGCGGCACGGTCGGGGCGCACCACCGTCCTGCCCTGCTGTTCGAACCAGCCGGGCAGCGTCTCCTCGGCCGTGCGGATGGCGAAGGTCGCGCGGTTGGCGGCCTCGCGCCACACCTCCTCGAACACCGCCCTGTCGGCAGCCGAGAGGCGACGCCACAGGCTGCCCGACGCGATCGTCACCAGGCTCTCGCTGATGTGGCCGGTGAGGCTGATGTGGCTCTGCACCTCGAAGAACTTCTTGGCCTGGATGGTCGGCAGCGGGTTCTCCTGCCCGTCCACAGTGCCGTTCTGGAGGGCGAGGTACACTTCGGCAAAGGCGATCGGCGTCGCGTTCGCGCCGACCGAGCGGGCGAACATCAGATAGAGCGGGGCCTGCGGCACGCGCAGCTTCATCCCGCGCATGTCCTCGGGCCGGTTGACCGGCTTGTTCGCCGTCACGTGCCGCGCGCCATAGTAGGTGAGTGCGAGGATGCGATGGCCCGTCGCGCGGTCATAGCCGGCCGCGAGTTCCTTGAAGAGGTCCGACTGGCGGTAGGCGAGCCAGTGGTCGAAGTCGCGGAAGATGAAAGGCGCGTTCGAGATGGCGATCGGGCGGAACCGGCTCCCGGCGAAGGCGGCACCGGTATAGATCATGTCGATCGTGCCGAGGGTGAGCGCCTCGTTGATCGCAGGCTCGTTGCCGAGTGCGGAGGCTGCGAACACCTCCATCCGGTAGCGGTTGCTGGTGCGCTTGTTGATCTCCTCGGCCGCCCACAGCGCCTCGGTGTGGTACGGCTCGTTCGTCTCGTAGACATGCGCGAAGCGAAGCCGCGTCTGCGCGTCGGCCGGCAGGGCGGCCCCAACGGCGAAAGCCGCAAGCGCGGCGCCGATGATGAAGCGATGCATTCCTCGGGTCCTCCTCCCCTACGGCCGGTTTACCGGACCGTTCTGATGTATCAGTGTGCGCAAGAAGCGGCATCGTGTGCAAGCTCTCTTGGAGCCCGATGGCCAAAGGGCCCGGGTGCCTGCACACTCGCCGCAAGAAAAGGGAGCGACGAGCATGACCAGCCCAGCCAGCAGGACAAGCCCAACCCTGGCGATACGCCTTCACGCGGACGATGGCGTTGTGATCGCGCGGACCGACCTCCTCGCCGGCACCTCGGTTCCCGGAGAGAACGTGGTGGCCGCCAGCCGCATTCCGCCTGGCCACAAGATCGCCACGCGCGCGCACGCCGCGGGCGAGCCGGTGCGGCGCTACGGCCAGATCATCGGCGTGGCGACCAGGGCGATCGCGCCCGGCGAGCACGTGCACAGCCACAATCTCGGCATGGGTGAGCATGGCAAGGACTACGCCTTCACGCAGGAGGCACGCCCGACAGCCTTCGCCGCCGCACCGGCGACCTTCCAGGGCATCCTCCGCGCCGATGGGCGCGTGGCGACGCGCAACTACATCGGCGTGCTGACGACGGTGAACTGTTCCGCCACCGTCGCGCAGTACGTGGCCGATGCGTTCCGCCGCAACCCCTTCACCGGGCATGACCCGCTTGCCGATTTCCCGAACGTCGATGGCGTTGTCGCGCTGACCCACAAGACCGGCTGCGGCATGAGCGATGATGAACCCTTGCGCATCCTCCGCCGCACGCTGGCGGGCTATGCCAAGCACCCGAACTTCGCCGCCATCATCGTGCTGGGCCTGGGTTGCGAGGTGAACCAGATCCCTGGCCTGATGGAGCAGGAGGGCCTCGACGGCAAGCCGCGCGTCCGCGCGATGACGATCCAGGCGACCGGCGGCACGCCGAAAACCGTGGCGAAAGCGGTCGAGTTCGTGCGCGAGATGCTGCCCGATGCGAATGCCGCCGGCGTGCGCACGACGGTCCCGGCAAGCCATCTCTGCATCGCGCTGCAATGCGGCGGGTCCGACGGCTATTCGGGCATCAGCGCCAACCCAGCCCTTGGGGCAGCGTCGGACCTCGTGGTGCGGAACGGCGGCACGGTGATCCTGTCGGAAACGCCAGAGACCTATGGCGCCGAACATCTCCTCACCCGCCGCGCGGTGACCGAGCCCGTGGGGCGCAAGCTCGTCTCGCTGATGGAATGGTGGGAGGAGTACACGCGGAGGAACGGCGGCGAGCTCGACGACAACCCCTCCCCCGGCAACAAGGCCGGCGGTCTGACCACCATCCTCGAGAAGTCTCTCGGCGCGATGGCCAAGGCGGGAACGACAAACCTCGTCGAGGTGTACCGCTACGCCGAGCCGGTGACGGCCAAGGGCTTCGTGTTCATGGACACGCCAGGCTACGACCCCGTCGCGGCGACCGGCCAAGTGGCGGGTGGTGCCAACCTCGTCTGCTTCACCACGGGGCGCGGCAGCGTGTACGGCTGCAAGCCGTCGCCCTCGATCAAGCTCGCCACCAACACGCCGATGTTCCTCCGTATGGAGGATGACATGGACATCAACTGCGGCACGGTGATCGACGGCGACGAGACGGTCGCCGAGTGCGGCGAGCGCATCTTCCGCCACATGCTCGCGATCGCCTCAGGCGAGCAGACCAAGAGCGAGCAGTGGGGCTTCGGGGCCGAGGAGTTCGCGCCCTGGATGCAGGGTGCGACGATGTAATATCCGGAGCGCAAAGGCTCGACCTTTGCGCGGAAGGCATGCGCGCGGGGTTGGCGGGCGGCCGCGCGCGAAAGAACTGGCAAGCGGGGCGCCGGGGTGTTCCCCGGCGCCCACGCGTCTCAGCCGGCCTGGACCGTCTTCGCCACCTGCTCGCCCAATCCCTCGATCCACACGCGCATGGTCTGCCCGGCGCGGAGGAAGATCGGCTCTGGCTTCTTGCCCGCGCCCACACCGGGCGGCGTGCCGGTGGCGATGATGTCGCCCGGGTTCAGGCTGATGAAGTGCGAGACGTAGGAGACGAGCTTCGTCACCGGGAAGATCATCGTCCTGGTCGTGCCGTCCTGCATCGCCTGGCCATCGACATCGACGCCGAGGCGGAGGTTCTGCGGGTCGGCCACCTCGTCCTTCGTCACGAGCCAGGGGCCGACGGGGCCGAACGTGTCATGCCCCTTGCCCTTGTCCCAGGTCAGGCCGCGCTCGAGCTGGAACTCGCGCTCGGACACATCATTCACCACGCAGTAGCCGGCGACATGCGCCATCGCATCCGCCTCGCTCACGTATTTCGCGCGCGTGCCGATGACGATGCCGAGCTCGACCTCCCAATCGGTCTTCTTCGAGAATTTGGGGATCTCCACGTCATCGTTCGGGCCCTGCAATGCCGACAGCGCCTTCACGAACACCACCGGCTCCTTCGGGAGCGCCATGCCGGCCTCGGCCGCATGGTCGGCGTAGTTCAGCCCGATGCAGATGAAGTTGCGCGTGCCGGTGAAGGGAACGCCAAGCCGTGGCGTGCCGGGCACCATGGGCAGCGCCTCGACATTCGCCGCCGCGAGCCGTGCGAGGCCCATCGGCGAGAGCAGGTCGGGCGTGATGTCGCCCACCACGCCGGAGAGGTCACGCAGGCCCCCCGTGGCATCGAGCATCCCCGGCTTCTCGAGCCCGACAGGCCCCCAGCGCAGAAGCTTCATCGCGATCGTTCCTTCTTCGGACTGTTGGTCAAAGGGTCCAGCCGCCGTCGATCACGATCGACTGGCCGGTGACGAAGCCGCTCTCGTCGGAGCCGAGATAGACGGCGAGTGAAGCGATCTCCTCGGCCGTGCCGAGGCGGCCCATCGCCTGGCGGGCGATGAAGGCGGCGCGAGAGGCCTCGACGCTGCCGGCCTGCGCGGCGTTGGCAGCAATCCGGTCCTGCAGCGAGGGCGTCTCGACCGTGCCGGGGCAGATGGCGTTGGCGCGGATGCGCTGCTTCACGTAGTCGGACGCGATGGACCGAACCATGCCGATCAGCGCGGCCTTGGTCACGCCATAGACAAAGCGGTTCGGCGCGCCCTTGATCGATGAGGCAGCGGAGCTCATCACGATGATGCTGCCGCCGCGCCCCGCCTTGACCATCGCGGGCAGCAGCGCCTGCGTCATGCGGAACGCGCTCTTCACGTTCAGCGCGAAGGCGAAATCCCACTCCTCCTCGGTGCAGGTTTCGATCGTGTTCTGGTGCACGAAGCCCGCGCAGTTGAAGAGGATGTCGACGGCCCCGGCCGCTTCCGCCGCCGCCGCGATGGCGCGGGCGTCGAGAACGTCGAGCCGCGCGGTGGTGATGCCGGGAACGCCGGCAAGCTCGCCGAGGCGTGCCTCGTTCACGTCCGTCGCCGTGACGGTCGCCCCCTCGGCGGCGAAGGCGAGCGCGGTGGCCCGTCCGATGCCCTGGGCCGCTGCCGTGACGAAGGCGCGCTTGCCCTGAAGCCGTCCTGCCATGCCATCCCTCCCCTCGTTGCGCCGCGCACCCTGCCGCGCGGCGGAACGCACGGCAAGAGGGGGCAGTTCAGTGCAACGGGGCGGTGCCGATCAGGCGCTGGCGCAGGCGCGACGACAGGAGGTCGATCGCAGCGACCGTCAGCAGGATCAGGATGATGATGAAGGCGACCTCGTCCCACGCCCTGATACGGATGCGCTCGGCGACCTGCAGCCCGATGCCGCCAGCGCCGACGATGCCGAGGATCGCGGCCGAGCGCGTGTTGCTCTCGAAATAGTAGAGCGCCTGGGCAAGCATCACCGGCAGGACTTGCGGCAGGATGCCGAAGCGCATCACGAGAACACCGCGCGCGCCGGCCGAGGCAACACCCTCCGCCTGGCGCTTCTCGGCATTCTCGATCGCCTCGGCGTAGAGCTTGGCCAGAACCGCGATGTCGGCGGTGAAAATGGCCAGCACCCCCGCAAGCGGCCCAAGCCCCACCGCGCGGACATAAACGAGCGCCCAGATCAGCTGGTCGACGCCACGGAACCCGTCGAACACACGGCGGAGGGAGAAGCGGAACAGCAGCGAGGTGGCGACATTCCGCGCGCCGAGGAAGCCCAGCGGCACGGCAACGATCGCTGCCATCACCGTGCCGAGGAAGGCCATGGCGACACTCTCGCTAAGGCCCCTCAGGATGTCGTCGAGATGCTCGCCGGGCGATGGCGGCACCATCAGCCGCAGGATCGTCATCACCCCGGCGATGCCGTTCCAGATGCGCACCGGCGAGACGTCGAACCACCAGAGAACGGTGCCGAGCCATGCGGCGAAGGCAAGCCAGCCGAGCCAGCGAAGCACACGCTGCGTTGGCGGGCTGCCGAAGGCAGCGGGAACCTTCGCGCGCGCCGCGGCGACCGCTGCGGCGTCGATCGTGGCCAGCCCCGGGCTCATCACCGCGCCCCGATCACGCGGAACCGCAGCCGTTCCGAGACGAGATCAATCGCCGAGACGGTGAGGATGATCAGTGCCACGATTGCCGAGACCTCCTCGTAGTAGTTGAACGAGATCACGGTGTAGAGCTCCTGGCCGATGCCGCCGGCGCCGACGAAGCCGATGACCGATGCGCCGCGGACATTGATCTCGAAGCGCAGCAACGCATAGCTGAGCATGTTCGGCAGCACCTGCGGCAGGATGGCGAAGCGCACCGCATGCAGCCAGGTTCCGCCCGAGGCGCGCACGCCATCGACGGGCCGCCTGTCGGCATTCTCGACCGCTTCGGCGAACAGCTTGCCGAGAGCGCCCGTGGTATGCAGCGCGATGGCAAGGATGCCGGCCAGCGGCCCGACGCCGAAGGCCCAGACGAGGATGAGCGCGTAGACGATGTCAGGCACGGTGCGGAACAGCTCGAGAAACCGCCGCACCAGGATAAAGGTGACGGGCGCGAGCGGCATCAGGTTGCGGCTCGCCGGAAAGCACAGCACGAGCGCCGCCGCACTGCCCATCAGCGTGGCGAGTGCGGCCATCTGGCTCGTCTCAAGCATGAGCAGCGCCCAGGCATCGAGCCGATACATCCAGAAGGCGAGGCTGCCCTCGACCTTCACGCCATAGAACAGCGTCTCCCACCGCAGGGTCGGCAGGATCAGCCAGAAATACTCGCCGATGCGCGGCAGGCCGGCGGCGAGCGTCGCCGGCCTCACCTCGCTCACCAACGCCGCAAGCAGAAGGCAGGCAAGCATGACCGCTGTGTAGAACAGCGTCGCCGTGCGCCGGGCGCGGCGCTGCCCCTCCCACGCAGCGAGCATGCGTGGGATGGGTGACGCGAGGGTCGCGACCGTCATGCCCGCCCTGCCCTCGTCCGTGTGTTCAGCGCGTGCGCCGCGCCGCCGCCTCTGCCTGACGCATCGCCACGAAGGGAGCGTACATCTCGTGGGTGGCAAGCTGATAGCCGCGCGGGTTGCCGCGCTCGATCTGGCGGAACACGGCGGCGTTCTCGGTCGGCAGCGCGAGCAGGAGGCGGCGGAAATCGTCGCGGAAACCCTGCGGAAGATCCTTCCGGATGCCGATCGGCCCGTTCACGATCTGGCGCGAGCGCCAGACGATGCGGATGTCGGACATGTTCAGCATGCCCTTCTCCACCATCGCGCGGAGGTTTCCGCGCGAGAAGCCCTGCGCCTCGTCACCGATGCCGCTCGTCCATGTCACGCCGGCGTCGAACTGCCGCTGCAGCACCGCAATCACCGCCTGCTCATGCCCGCCGCCGAAGCCGGTACGGCCGAAGAACTGCTCGGGCGGCTTGCCAGCCTCGCGCAGCTCTGCCCGCGGCACAAGGTAGCCGGAGGTGGAGTTCGGGTCGGCGTAGGCAAGGCTGCGGCCGCGCAGGTCGTCGATCGTGCGGAACGGGCTGTCGGCGCGCACATACATCACCGCGAAGTAGCCGATCGAGCCGTCCTGCTCCTGGGTCACGACCATCGGCTCGATGTTGCCGTTCGTGTCCATCCAGATGCCGGCATAGCCCGAGGGGCCGAGGCTGGCGATCTCGAGCTGGCGTGCCGAGAAGCCCTGCATCACGCCGGCATAGTCGCCAGCGGCGAAGATGCGCGTCGGAACGCCGAAGCTGTCCTCGACGAGCTTGCGGAAGCCGTCAAAGCGGGCGATGCGGTCAGCCTCGTTCTCGCCGCCGAGCAGGCCGATGCGGATCTGAGGCACCTCGCGCGCCCAGGCCGGCGGGGTGCGCTGCGCCAACGCCGGCGCGGCGAGGCCTGCCACGGTGGCCAGCAGCGTTGACCCAAGAAGCGTGCGTCGGTTCAGCATCGTCGCTCTCCTGCGATGATCGGTGAAAACGCGGGCTGTGCTGTAATGCCGGGCAGCGAAACCACATTGACGGTTTCGTTGCTGACGCATGACATCGCGCTGGCAGGGCGGACAGCTCAGGCGATGGCGAGTGCCGGGTCGCGCAGCGTGCCGACGGAGGTGCTCGTCACCGCCTCTGCCTCGGCGAGTTCGTCCTCGGTCATGCCGTAGATCTCGCGCACCATGTGGGCCGTGAGCGCCGCCGGCGCGCCATCGAACACCACGCGACCCTTGGCCATGCCGACGATGCGGTCGCAATAGGCGCGCGCCGTGTCGAGCGTGTGCAGGTTGCAGATGACGGTCAACCCGTCCTCGCGGTTGATGCGGCGCAGCGCATCCATCACCACCCGGCCGTTGCGCGGATCGAGGCTCGCGATCGGCTCGTCGGCCAGCAGGATGCGTGGTTCCTGCAAAAGCGCGCGCGCGATCGCCACGCGTTGCTGCTGCCCGCCGGACAGGGTGTCAGCACGCTGCAGCGCGGCCTCGGCCAGGTCGAACCGGTCGAGGGTGCGGATCGCCAGCGCACGCTCCTCGGCCGTGAACAGCTTCAACAGCGACGACAGGGTGCCGCGATGGTTCAACCGGCCGACGAGAACGTTGGTCAGCACATCGAGGCGCTGCACAAGGTTGAACTGTTGGAAGATCATGGCAGCGCACGTGCGCCAGTCGCGCAACGCCTTGCCGCGCAGCGCGGTGACGTCGGTTCCCTCGAACATGATGCGGCCGCCGGAAGGCTCGGCGAGGCGGTTGATGAGCCGCAGCATGGTCGACTTGCCCGCACCGGAGCGGCCGATCACGCCAAGCATCTGGCCGTTGGACACCCTCAGTGTCACGTCATCGACAGCCGTGACGGCACCGAAACGCCGTGTGAGACCCTGGAGTTCGAGCATGCCATCCCCATCCCTCGGTGCAGCGGGAATGCGATAGCCGAATGCGCGCGACGCTTGGGTGACGCTTCGGTGACAGAGAGGGACGCGGGGTCAGCGGAGCCGGGCGGCAGCCTCTGGTGCCAGGTGGGCGATGCGGCCGGCGGCAATGGTCGCGAGCACGCGCGGTGCGCCCGGAGCGTCGGTGTCGAGCAGCACGAGATCTGCACGCCTGCCCGGTGCGATCACGCCGCGATCGGCAAGCCCCGCGGCCCGAGCGGGGTTGGCGGAGACGAGCGCCCAGGCCTCCGGCAAGGCGAGCGCCCCGCGGGCGACGAGCGCGAAGGCAGCGCGTGCCATGGCCGGATAGAAATAGTCGGACGCGAGGATGTTGCAGGCGCCTGCGCGCACCATCGCCTCGGCGCTGTGCCAGCCCATGTGGCTGCCGCCCCGCACGACGTTGGGGCAGCCCATGATGACCCCCTCGCCGGCCGCGCGCGCGTCAAGCCCCGTCTCGGCGTTCATCGGGAACTCGCAGATCGCGCAGCCGAGGGAGCGCCAGCGGCCCCGCACCTCCGGCGACGAGTCGTCATGGCTCGCCATCGGCAGGCCTGCCGCGCGCGCCGCTGCCGCCGCATCCGCGACGAACGCCTCGACCTCATCGGCGCGCTCCAGCATCGCGCGCGCCTGGGCGAGGATCGCCGGCGCCTTCACATGCGCCCGATCGGCGTAGCGCGAGGCGCGCGCGGGGTCCTCGGCACGGCGGGCGATCTCGGCCGTATGGTCATTGAAGGCGAGCAGGTGGACGGAGCCATCCGCGATCGCCGCCTTGGCGTCGGGCCAATGGTCCATCGCGAAGGTCTCGAGGCGGAGATGGATGCGGTTGTCGGCGGCAAGCGTGCCGGCGAGCGCACGGCGTGCGGCAAGCAGCGCGCGGAACGTCTCGACGCTGCGAAGCCCAGGCTCCCAGGAGAGCGTGACGCCATGGAACGCCGTGGTGATGCCGTTGGCCAGGAGCTGCCTGTCAGTGTCGACCAGCGCAATCTCGGCGGTGAAGTCGACGCCGGGCCGCGGCTGGAGTTGCCGCTCGAACGCATCGCCGTGGATGTCGACGAGGCCGGGGGCGAGCAGCAGCCCGCGCGCGTCGAGCCTCAGCGAATCGGCCGGGATGGGAGCACCGAGCGGGGCGAGCACGCCCCCCTCCGCGAGCACCGACGCTTCCATGAGCCCGCCCTCGGCGAGCACCTCCGCGCCGACGACAGCGACCGGTCTTCCTTGCACCATCGGAATATCCCTCAGAACTCGAACACGAGCTGCACCCGCCCGGCGGCGTAGAGACCGATGCAGAACTCCACCGGCATGCCTTCGGGATCGACGTTGATGTTCTCCGACACGATCACCGCGCGGTTGCGCGGCTGGCGGAGATGATCGGCCTCCTCCGGCGTCGGCAGGCGGGCGGTGACCCGCGTCGTGCGGCGCGCATAGTCGGGCAGGCCGCAGGTCGAGAGCGCGCGGGTGATCGACCCGCTGCTCGTCGCAAGCGCAGAAGGCAGGTCAGGGAAGCGGGCCAGCGGGAAGTGGTGAAGGCCGAAGGAGATGGGCCTGCCATCGGCGAGGCCCAGCCGCTCGACCAGCCACACCGGCCTGCCCTTGCGGATGCGCAGGCCAGCAGACACCGCGTCGGGCGCGGGGATTTCGGCGATGCGCAGCACGCGGCCCGAAGGCTCGCGGTTGCCGCGGGCGATCACCTCGGAGAAGCGCGTGCGGGGGCCGACGCGATAGTCGATCACATCCTCCGCGACGAAGCTGCCGCGGCCCTGCTCGATTCGCACAAGGCCGCGGCGCTCGAGCTCCTCCATGGCGCGGCGGACGGTGTGCCGGTTCACGCGGAACGAGGCGGAAAGCTCCGCCTCGGTCGGCAGGCGCGCGCCGGCGGCGGCGCGGCCGGCGACGATGTCGGCCTCGATCACCTGCTCAATCTGCCGCCAGAGGGTGACGCCGCCGCCGCGTTCGACGCGCGCGACCTCGCGACCAGCGTCACGCCCGGTCATGCCCTCGGCCTCCATCCGTTCGGCGATCGCCATCGATCCCTCATCGCGAATGCCCAGCCGGTCGGCACGGGCGGCAGCGTCACCGCAACGTCATGCAACCCGTCGTTCCGGCGCGCTATTGTGCGGCAGACTAGTTGTTGGTATGTAGGGACGTCTAGACCTTTTTGCCGCAGGCCATGAACAGCACGATGCCAGAGACCCTCGGAGAATCCGCACCGGACGCAGCGATCGCTGCGCGGCGTGCCCGCATGGCAACGCTCGCGCGCGCCCCCCGCGAACGGCTCGAGGCCGCGATCGCCTCGCTGGCGCCGACACCGCAGTGGGAACGGCTGCGCGGCCCCGAGGCCGGCATGGTCATGGTGCGCGGCAGGATGGGCAGTGTCGGTGGCGCGTTCAATCTCGGCGAGATGACCGTCGCGCGCTGTGCCGTCAGGCTCGATGATGGGCGGGTCGGCCATGCCTATCGCGCCGGCCGTGACCTTCGCGCGGCGGAACTCGCCGCGGTGCTCGATGCCTGCGCGCTCGGGCCCGGCCTCCCCGCCTCCCTCGCCGCGGCGCTGGCTGCGATGGACGCGGCGGAGGATGCGGCGCGCGACGACCGCTCGCGCCGTGCAGCGGCAACGCGGGTCGATTTCTACGGCATGGTGCGGATGGGATGAGCAGCGTGGATGGTCTTTCGCCAGGCTTCACGGCGCCGGTCGAGGACCAGCAGGCCTGCTTCCGCGCGGTGCTGGAGGCAACCTCCCGCCCCGGCACGATCGTGACGCTCGCGGGCCCGACCAGGCCGCCTGCCCCGCTTGGCGGCGCGATGGCGGCGGTGGCGCTCACGCTGGTCGATGCCGACACGCCGCTCTGGCTCGACGATGCGATCATGGCGGGCGCTGCGCCGTCATGGCTGCGATTTCACTGCGGTTGCCGTCTTGTCGCCGATCCGTCCTCGGCGGTCTTCGCCTTCGCGGCCGATGCCGCTGCCCTTCCCCCCCTGTCGCGGTTCTTTGCGGGAACAGACGAGTATCCCGACAGGGGCGCGACCATCGTTGTCGCCGTCGCAGCGCTCGGCGAAGGCCATCGGCTTACGCTCACCGGCCCTGGCATTGCCGGCACGGCGATGATCGCCACCACCGGTCTGCAGAAGGGGTTCGCTGCGATGCGTGCCGCCAACCACCGCCTGTTCCCACGTGGCGTCGACGTCATCCTCGTTGCCGGCAACCGCCTCGTGTCGCTGCCGCGCAGCACGACCGTTTCGTCACCGGAGGGTTGAGCGATGTATGTCGCGGTCAAGGGCGGCGAGCGGGCGATCGAGAATAGCCATGCGGTTCTTGCAGAGGCGCGGCGGGGTGATGCCGCCGTCCCTCCCCTCACCCTCCCTCAGATCGCCGGCCAACTCGGCCTCGCCGTCGATCGCGTCATGGCGGAGGCCTCGCTCTACGACCGCGAGCTTGCCGCACTGGCAATCAAGCAGGCGCAGGGTGACCTGGTCGAGGGCGCGTTCCTGCTGCGTGCCTACCGCACCACGCTGCCGCGCTTCTGTGCGTCCCTTCCCGTCGAGACCGAGCGGATGGTGGTCGAGCGCCGCATCAGCGCGACGTACAAGGACCTGCCCGGCGGCCAGGTTCTCGGCCCCACCTACGACTACACGCACAGGCTGCTCGACTTCTCCCTTGCCGCCGAGGGCGATGCCACGTCAGCGCCGCGGGCTGATACGCCGCTCAACGCCACGATGCCGCACGTCACCAGCCTGCTCGGCGCCGAAGGGCTGATGCGCCCCGAGGCGCCCGACCAGGAACGCGAGCCGGCGGACGTGACGCGCGATCCGCCGCGGTTTCCCGCCGATCGTTCCGCGCGGCTGCAGACGCTCGCGCGCGGCGACGAGGGGTTCGTTCTGGCAATGGGTTATTCGACGCAGCGTGGCTATGGCGGCGCGCATCCCTTCGCCGGCGAGATCCGCCACGGGTCGGTCGCGGTCGAGATCGTGCCGGAGGAGCTGGGCTTTCCCATCACCATCGGCGACATCATGGTGACCGAGTGCGAGATGGTGAACCAGTTCAAGGGGAGCCGCACCGAGAAGCCGCAATTCACCCGCGGCTACGGCCTCGTGTTCGGCCATGGCGAGCGCAAGGCGATGGGCATGGCGCTGGTCGACCGTGCGCTGATGGCGGCCGAACTCGGCGAGGATGCCGTCCACCCGGCACAGGACCACGAGTTCGTGCTGAGCCATTGCGACAATGTGGAAAGCTCCGGCTTCGTGCAGCACCTGAAGCTGCCACACTACGTCGATTTCCAGTCGGAGCTCGAACTGGTCCGCCGGCTGCGCGCCGAAGCCGATCTGCGCATGGCGGAGCAGCAGCGCGAGGCAGCCGAGTGATGACACCGAAGGCAGCGCACGACCCCGATTACAACCTCGGCTACCTCGATGAGCAGACCAAGCGGATGATCCGCCGCGCGCTGCTCAAGGCCGTCGCCATCCCCGGCTACCAGGTGCCGTTCGCAAGCCGCGAGATGCCGCTTGCCTATGGCTGGGGCACCGGCGGAATGCAGGTGACGGCAGCGGTGCTGGGCCCGGACGACGTGCTGAAGGTGATCGACCAGGGGGCCGATGACACGACCAACGCCGTCTCGATCCGCCGCTTCTTCGCCCGCGTCACCGGCGTGCGCACGACGGAGCGGACGGTGGAGGCAACCGTGATCCAGACGCGCCACCGCATTCCCGAACAGGCGCTCACCGAGGGCCAGATCATCGTCTACCAGGTGCCGCAGCCGGAGCCGCTGCGAAAGCTCGAGCCGCGCGAGACCGAGACGCGGCGGATGCACGCGCTCGCCGATTACGGGCTGATGCACGTGAAGCTCTACGAGGACATCGCGCGCCACGGGCGCATCACGCTGTCCTACGACTATCCGGTGCTGGTGAATGGCCGCTACGTGATGGCGCCTTCGCCGATCCCGAGCTTCGACAACCCGAAAATGCACCACTCCCCGGCGCTGCAGCTGTTTGGCGCCGGGCGCGAGAAGCGCATCTATGCCATCCCGCCCTACACCGAGGTGCGCAGCCTCGATTTCGAGGACCATCCCTTCCACCCATGGCGGGCCAGCAATTGCTGCGACCTCTGCGGCGCGGCGGACAGCTATCTTGACGAGGTGGTGACCGACGATCGCGGCGGGCGCATGTTCGTCTGCTCCGACACCGATTGGTGCGCGGATCGGCGCGAGGCCGGGCATCGCGGCAGGCTTGCCGGCCACGCGCTCGCCACGCCGCGCGCGGACGATCCCGCATGAGCGACCGCGCCATCCTCGACGTCCCCATTCTTGATGTGACCGGCATCGGCGTCCGCTTCGGCGGCCTCAACGCAGTCAAGGATGCCACTTTCTCACTCTGGCCGGGCGAGGTGCTGGCGATCGTGGGTGAGAGCGGCAGCGGCAAGACCACGCTGCTGCGCACCCTCGCGGGCGAGCTCGCCCCCGATTCCGGCCAGGCGCTGTTCCGCACGCGGGCCGGCGAGGTTGTCGACATCCCCCGCCTGGCCGAACCGCAGCGCCGGGCGCTCGCCCGCACCGAGTGGGGCTTCGTTCACCAGAACCCGCGCGACGGGCTGCGCATGGCGGTGTCGGCCGGCGGCAACGTCGGCGAGCGGCTGATGGCCGCTGGGGCGCGCCACTGGGGCCACATCCGCGCCGAGGCAGCCGCATGGCTTGCCCGCGTCGAAATCGACGGGAGCCGGATCGACGATCCGCCGCGCGTTTTCTCGGGCGGCATGCAGCAGCGGCTGCAGATCGCGCGCGTGCTCGTCACCGAACCCAGGCTGGTGCTGATGGACGAGCCGACGGGCGGGCTTGACGTTTCCGTCCAGGCGCGGCTGCTTGATCTCATCCGCACCCTGGTGGGAGAGCTTGGCATTGCCGCGATCATCGTCACGCATGACCTCGCCGTCGCGCGCCTGTTGGCTGACCGCATGCTCGTGATGCAGCAGGGCCGCATCGTCGAGGCAGGGCTGACCGACCAGGTGCTCGACGATCCGCAGCACCCCTATTCGCAGCTGCTCGTTTCCTCTGTGCTCCAGGCATGAACGCGATCACGGGGGCGCCCGAAGCGCTCAGGGTCGAGAACCTCTCGAAGCGCTTCACGCTGCACCTGCAGGGCGGGCGTCGCTTGCCGGTGCTCGACCGCGTCGACCTCGCCGTCCATCCTGGCGAATGCGTTGCCCTCGTCGGCCCCTCGGGGGCGGGCAAGAGCACGCTGATGCGCACGCTCTACGGCAACTACCTCGCGGGGGCGGGGCGCATCCTCGTGCGGCACGAGGGAGCGATGGTCGACCTCGCGACAGCCGAGCCGCGCACGATCGTGGCGCTGCGTCGCACCACGATCGGCTATGTCTCGCAGTTCCTGCGTGTCATCCCGCGCGTGCCGACGGCCGCGATCGTCGCCGAACCTGCACGGCGTGCCGGCATGGCGGAGGCAGGGGCGATGGTGGCCGCACGCGGCCTGCTCGACCGCCTGAACCTGCCCGAGGCGCTGTGGGACCTGCCGCCCGCGACCTTCTCGGGCGGCGAGCAACAGCGCGTGAACCTCGCCCGCGGCTTCGTCCACCCCTATCCCGTCATGCTGCTCGACGAGCCGACGGCAAGCCTCGACCCAGCCAACCGCGACATCGTCATCGGCCTCATCACGGAGGCGAAGGCACGCGGTGCGGCGATCGTCGGCATCTTCCACGACGCCGCCGTGCGCGAGGCGGTGGCCACGCGCAGCCTCACGGTCGCGGCCCTTGCGGTGGAGGCGGCATGAGCACCGAGATCATCCTTACGAATGCGCGGATCGTCACGCCGAGCGAGGTGTTCTTCGGAACTGTCGCACTCCGTGACGGCAGGATCGCCCGGCTCGACAAGGGCAGCTCCGCCATCCCCGGTGCGCAGGACCTCGAGGGTGACCTGCTGATCCCCGGCCTGGTCGACGTGCACACGGACAATCTCGAGAAGCACATGATGCCGCGGCCGGGCGTGCGCTGGTCGGCACGCGCAGCCCTGCTCGCGCATGATGCCCAGGTTGCTGCGTCAGGCGTGACGACGGTGCTCGACGCGCTCTGCGTCGGCGAGGTCGAGCATGCCGACCAGCGCGACGAGATGTTCCGCGAGGGTGTCGCGGAACTGCGCGCACTGGCCCCCCGAGGCCTGCTGCGGGCCGAGCATTTTCTCCATCTCCGCTGCGAGATCAGCGCCGAGGGGATGCAGGAAAGCTTCGCGGTCGTGGTCGGTGATCCGCTCGTGCGGATGGTCTCGCTGATGGACCATACGCCGGGCTTCGGCCAGTTCGGCGACATCGAGAAGTACAAGCGCAAGAACGCACGCAACATCGGCATGAACGAGCAGGAGGCGGAGGCCTATGTCGCCCGCCGCTGGGCGCTGCGCGAGCGCGTGCGCGAACCCAACCGCACGGCCATCCTCGACGCCGTCGCGGGTCGCGACATCGCGCTTGCCAGCCACGACGACCGCACCGAGCTGGAGGTGGCCGACTGGCGCGAGGCCGGTATCACCATCAGCGAGTTCCCGGTCACAGCGGAAGCGGCGCGCGCGGCACGACGGCACGGCATGGGCATCATCGCGGGCGCGCCCAATATCGTGCGCGGCGGCAGCCACAGCGGCAACGTGCGCGCGGCCGATCTCCTCGCCGAAGGCCTCGTCGATGTCTTCGCGTCCGACTACGTTCCGTCGGCGATGCTGGGCGCCGCCATGATCGCGCATCACGCGATGCGGGTGCCGCTCCCGGCCGCGATCGCCACGATTTCGCAACGACCTGCGCTGATGGTGGGCCTTCCCGATCGCGGCGCGATCGACACCGGCCTGCGCGCCGATCTCGTTCAGGTCCATCTCGCCGATGGCCACCCGCTGGTGCGCCAGGTGTGGCGCGAGGGGCGGCGGATCGCCTGACGCGGATGCATCGCTACGCCATCTACTTCGCACCACCACGCGACCATGCGCTCTGGCACGCAGGCTGCGCCCTGCTCGGCCGCGACCCGGAGAGCGGCGCGGCGCTTCACCTGCCCTCCCTGCCCGGCATCGACCCGGCACGGGTCGCCGCGATCACCGATGAGGCAAGGCGCTACGGCTGGCATGGTACGCTGAAGCCGCCCTTCGCGCTGGCCGAGGGAACCGACGCTGCGGGGCTTCACGAGGCGCTGGTTCGTTTCCTTGCCATCCAGGCGCCGTTCCCGATGCCGACGCTGATGCTTGCCCCCCTCTCCGGCTTCCTCGCCGTCATCCCCGCGGCACCCTCCGAGGCGCTGGCATCGCTTGCCGCCGATTGCGTGCGGGCGTTCGACGCGTTCCGCCGCCCACCCTCGCAGGCAGAACTCGCGCGGCGCCGACGGTCAGGGTTGGACGAGGAGGAGGAACGGAACCTCGCGCGCTGGGGCTACCCCTACGTGATGGAGCGGTTCCGCTTCCATATGACGCTCTCCTGCAAGCTCGACGAGCCTGAGCGCAGTGCCGTTGCCGCTGCCATTGCGCCACGCCTCGCCGATGCGCTCGCGACGCCCCTGTTGGCTGATGCGGTCGCCCTCTACGGCGAACCCGCGCCGGGCGCGCCCTTCGTCCTGCTCGCCCGCTACGGCTTCGGCGGCTGATCGACCAGCAGGTCAGCGAAGCGCCGCGCGGCGTCAGCAAGTGCGCCGCCGTTCACGATCTCCATCACCGGGAGGCCGAGGTCAGGCTCCGCAAGGCCGGCGCGGGCGAGGCGATGGCTGATCTCGCCCTCGCTCTCGCGGCCGCGTGCGGCAAGCCGCCCGGCGAGCACGGCGGCAGGGGCGGTGACGCGCACGGCCAGCACGGGCCAGCCGAGCCGCGCTGCCTCGCCGAGCACGGTGCGCGAGACGCTGGCCACCACCGTGCGCCCGGCCGCGAGATCGCCCGTGACGGCGCGCGGGATGCCATAGCCGTTGCCGTTCGCCTCCCAGGAAAGCAGGAACGCACCGGCCGCGCGGCGTGCGGCGAACATGGCCCAGCTCACCGCCTCATGCGCCTCGCCGCCTGAGCCTTCCGGCCGGGTGATGGCGCGGCGGGCGAACACCACGGGCGCATCGTCCGGCAGCATCGCGCGCGCTGCCTCGATCACGCTGTCCTTGCCCGCGCCCGATGGGCCGAAGACGAGGACGAGCGTGCCGGTCATGCCGGATCGTATCGCTTGCAGAACGCCTCGGCGCCGAGGGCGCGGAAATCGGCCAGCCGTTCCTTCAGCGTCGCGTGCGGCCAATCCCACCAGGCGATGCGGAGCAACGCGGCCTGGATCTCGGGCAGGAAGCGGAAGCGGATCACCTTGCCCGGCACGCCGACGACAACGGCGAAGGGCGGCACGTCCTTCGACACGACCGCCCCTGCGCCGATCCCCGCGCCCGTCCCGATGGTGATGCCGGGCAGGATGGTCGCCCCATGGCCGATCCACACGTCGTGGCCGAGCGTGACATGCGAGGCGCGGCGCCAGTCGAAGAACGCGTCATCGTCCTCGCCGAGTTCGTACTTCGCCGCGCGGTAGGTGAAGTGGTGCAGGGCGGCACGCTCGAGCGGGTGGTTGCCGGGGTTGATGCGGGTGTGCGCGGCGATCGAGCAGAACCGCCCGATCGTTGCATAGATGATGGAGCTGTCGTTCACGACGTAGCTGTAGTCGCCCATCACCGTCTCGGCGATCGTGGTGCGCGCGCCGACCTCCGTCCACGCACCGAGGGTGCTGTCGGTCACGTGCGCGGTGGGGTGGATGGTGGGGCTCAGGGACAGCAGGGGTGCTTCGCTCATGCGGCGATGATGCCACGGCGGATGCGGGCTGACACGGTGTCGATCACGATGACGGTCCCGAGGATCAGAAGGATGAGGAACGCGACCTCATCCCAGTTGTTGAGGCGGATGCGATCGGACAGCGCAAGCCCGATGCCGCCCGCTCCCACCACGCCGAGGATCGAGGCTGAGCGGACGTTGCTTTCGAAGAAGTAGAGGATGTGGCTGAGGATCACCGGCAGCACCTGCGGCAGCAGGCCGTAGCGTGCCTCGGCGAGCCTTCCGCCGCCAGTGGCGCGCACGGCCTCGACCGGGCGGCGATCGGCATTCTCGATCGCCTCGGCGAACAGCTTGGCGAACACCCCCGTGTCGGGCACCGCGATGGCGAGGATGCCGGCGAACGGCCCCATGCCGACGGCGGAGACGAAGATCAGCGCCCAGATCAGGCTGTCGACGCCGCGCAGCCCGTCGAAGCCGCGGCGCAGGCCGAAATGCAGGAGTGCGGCGGGGGCAACGTTCCGCGCGCCGAGGAAGCCGAGCGGCAGGGCGGCCACGGCCGCGATCAGCGTGCCGAGGAAGGCCATCGCCAGCGTTTCGGCCAGCGCGTGCAGCATCGGCCAGAGCGCGCCGCCGGCCGAGGGCGGCACCATGAAGCCCACGAGGAAGCCAAGCTTGCCGACGCCCATCGCGAAAGCCTCCGCCGTCGGCGCGACACGCCAGCAGGCGAAGGCGAGCAGGGCGACGCCACCGAGCCACAGCAGCGCAGGCTTCAGGTGCCGGGCGGCTGCATCCGTCATCGTGCTGCCCCCGCTGGTGCGATCAGCGCGTGGCGCAGCTTCTCGCAGCCGATATCGACGATCGCGACAGCGAGCAGGATCAGCAGAACGATGGCACTGATGTCGCTGTAGATGAACTGCCGCACCACGAGGTAGAGCTCCTCCCCGATGCCGCCGGCACCGACGACGCCGAGCACCGAGGCGGCGCGCACGTTGATCTCGAAGCGGAGCAGCAGATAGCTCAGGTGGTTGGGCAGGATCTGCGGCACGATGCCGAAGCGGATGGCATGCAGCCTCGTTCCGCCCGCGGCGAGCACGGCCTGGTAGGGTCCGGCTTCGGCATTCTCGTTCGCCTCGGCGAACAGCTTGCCGAGGGCGCCTGCCGAATGCAGCAGGATGGCCAGCACGCCGGCGAAAGGCCCAGGCCCGAAGGCGAACACGAAGACCAGGGCAAAGACGAGTTCCGGCACGCTGCGGAGAACGTCGAAGGCACGCCGCGCCGCCTGCCGCGCGAGCGGGCTGGCGCCGCAGTTCTCGGATGCCTCGAAACAGAGGAGTGCCGCGATCGCGCCGCCGAACACGGTGCCGACCAGCGCCATCAGCACGGTGTCGCCCAGCATCACGAGCCAGATGTCGATCGCCCAGAGCCACTCGCCGATATCGGCCCAGAGCGTGTCGAGGCGAAGCACGGGCAGCGTGCGGCCAATGTAGGCGGCGATATTGGGCAGCCCCGCGGCAAGCCGCGCGAGATCGACCTCGCCCACGATCGACGAGACGATGACGGCCACGAGGAAAAGCGCGGCGTAACCCGCGCTTGCGGCACGGCGCTGGGATCGGTGCGCGGCGAAGCGGCGGGAGAAGACCTCCGCCGCGTCGGCCTGCGCCGCAGCGACCGTCACGACCGGCGCTGGCGGCGCCTCGCCTCGTTCTCCTCGGTGACGGCGATCACGTCGAGATAGTCCTCGTGCCGCGCCGGCGCGAGCTGCGGCGTGGTCGAGGAAAGGGCTCTGAGTGCCTCGGGATCGTTCGTGTGCATCGCCAGAAGCGCATCGCGGAACGCCTCCTGCAGCGCGCGCGGCAGGTCAGTGCGCGTGACGAAGGGGGAGTTCGGGATCAGCGGTGTCTGCCAGATGTTGCGGACCGCGCCGGCCGGGATCATCCCCTTCTCCACCATGCGGGCAACGTTGCCGCGCCGCTCGTTCGTCCAGAACGTCGCGGCGGCATCGTAGCTGCCGTTGATGACGGCGAGGACGCCTGTCTCGTGGTTGCCGGCAAAGCCGGTACGCGAGAAGAAGCGCTCGATCTCGATGCCCTCCTTGCGGAGATAGTAGGAGGGAAATGCAAAGCCCGATGCGCTGTTCGGATCGGCCCAGGCGAGGCTCCTGCCGCGCAGGTCGGCAAGGCTGCGCGCGGGGCTGTCGGCCTTCACCACGATGACGCTGAAATAGCCCTCGGCACCGCTGTCGTCACGGTCGCGCGCAACAGCGGTCGCACGCTCGCCCATCACCTTGCGCGAGAGTGCGTAGGCAGCGGGGCCGAGGCGGGAGAACTCTACCTGGTTGGAGCGGAGCGCCTCGACCGCACCGGCATAATCGGTCGCGCGGAAGACGCGGAAGGGAACGCCGAGGGTGCGCTCCATGTAGGCCGCGAAGGGCTGGAAGCGCACGATCGCATCCCGCTCGTTCTCCGACGAGATCAGGCTCATGCGCAGCTCGCGGAACTGGCCGCGCCACTCCTGCGCCCGGGCGGAGACGGGAAGGAGAAGCAGAGGTGCCGCAAGGGCTGCGCGGCGTCGGAGCATCGGTGCCATGGGGCCTCTCCATCCCGGGGTGTGATCCTCCCCGGTGTGGCAGCGTCGCGTTGCCGGACGATGACGCAGCCATGAAGCTTCGATGACGGAACGGATGAGACCGATGCGCGGTCCGGACTATGCCTGCCGCAGCGCCACCACGGGGTCGAGCCGCGAGGCCCGAAGTGCCGGGTAGAGCCCGGCCGCAAGCCCGACGGCGGCCGAGACGCCGAGCGCGATGAGCCCCGCCATGGGGTCGATCACCACCGGCCAGCCCCCGAGGAGTGCGAGCCCCACTGCGGCGCCGACGCCGAGCACCACGCCCGCGATGCCGCCGATGAGCGCGAGCAGCGCGGCCTCGACCACGAACTGCGCCAGGACGTGCCGCGGCCGCGCGCCGATCGCCATACGCAACCCGATCTCGCGCGTCCGCTCCGTCACGCTGACGAGCATGACGTTCATCACCCCGATGCCGCCGACGAGCAACGCGATCAGCGCGACGGCGGCGAGGAAGCTGCCCAGCGTCTCGGCTGCCTTCTCGCGCGCGGCCGCTGCCTCCGTCACGTCGAACACCACGAACGGGTCCGCCCCGCCGATCGGCACGCGCTGTCGCGTGCGCAGCACTTGGCGGATCTCCTCGGTCACAGCCTTCCTGTCGGCGGTCTCCGACGCCTGGATGATGAGCGAGCCGATCAGCCGCCCGTGGCCCCCATCGGCGCCGAAAAGGCTTCGCCGCGCGGCCCAGAACGGCACGAACACGATGTCGTCCTGGTCGGCACCATCGAGGCTCTGCCCCTTCCGCTCCATCACGCCGATCACCTCGAACGGTGTCTGTCGGATGCGCACGGGCTTGCCGATCGCATCGCCGTCCGGGAACAGCCGCTCCGCCACCGAGGCGCCGAGCAGCACGACCTTGGCCCCGCCGACGAACTCGGTGTCGGCGAACATCCGCCCGTCAGCAACCCCCCAACGGCGGATGGCGAGCCACTCTGCCGTCGCCCCCTGCACGGTGACGTTCCAGTTCATGCTGCCGGCGACGATCTGCTGCGAGGCGCGGAGGCTCACAGCGACGAGCTCGACACCTGGGATGCTGCGCACAGCCTCTGCGTCGTCATAGACGAGCCTCGGCCGCATGCCGGTGCCGACATGCGCGCCGGCAACGCGCGTCGAGCCGTTCCAGACGGCGATGACGTTCACGCCCATGGTGTTGACGGTATCGAGGATGCGCTCGCGCGCGCCCCGCCCGACCGCGACCATGGCGATGACGGCAGCGATGCCGACAGCGATGCCGAGCGCGGTGAGGCCCGCCCGCAGCCGGTGCGCGACCAGCGCCTCGAACCCCGCGCGCAGCGTGTCGAGCGGGGCCATGCGATCAGAAGCCGAGGCGCAGCCCGGATGAGCGGCGCGCCGGCCCCTCTGTCGCCACACCGATCACGACCGGCACGCCGGGCTCGAGCACGCCCGCGGGCTCAGCCGAGGCAATCTCAGTGTAGCGCGCATCAGCAGCGCCCGTGGTGACGCGCACCGCCGTCAGCCGCCCGCCCTCGCCCTGCACATGCACCAGCCCCACGCCCGGCGGCAGCGGCTGTGCCGGACCATCGATGGCGGGGCGGAATCTCAGCGCGGCGGCTGGCACGCGCAGCACGTCGCCGCGACGGTCGGTCTCGATGCGCATGGTCGCGGTCATGCCCGGCATCAGCCGCCCGTCCTCGTTCCGCGCGGTGACGACGACAGTGTAGGTGACCACGTTCTGCGTCACGGTCGCCGCGAGGCGGACGGTGCGCACACGGCCCTCGAAGGTCTCGTCAGGCCAGGCGCCCACGGAGAAGCGCACCACCTGGCCCTCGCGCACGCGGCCGATATCGGCCTCGTCCACCGTCGCCCACACCTCCATCTCGGTCAGGTCGCCGGCGATCAGGAACAGGGTCGGCGCCGCGAGAGAGGCAGCAACGGTCTGGCCCACATTCACCTGGCGGTTGACGACCACACCCGCGATGGGCGAGCGGATCACGCTGCGCTCGATGTCGACCTCGACCTGCCGGCGCTGAGCGACACGCTGGGCCACCGTCGCGGTCGCTGCCGCGATCGCTGCCTCCGCCACCTGGAGATCGGCCGCGGCGGAGGCCGCGAGCGCCACGGCGGACGCCGTATCCGCGTCCGCCGCGGCGGCTTCGGCGACGGCACGCTCGGCGGCGAAGCCGGCACGCTCGGCGTCGTTGGCGGCACCGACGCCACGGTCACGCAACGCGCGGCGGCGGGCGAGCTCAGCCGTCGCATCACGCTCGGCCGCATCGCGGGCCCTGGCATTGGCCAGGGCGCGGTCATGCACCGCATCGGCGGCGGCAACCTGGGCGATGGCACGGGTGCGCTGGCTCTCGGCCAGGATGAGGTTGGCGCGGGCGGCCTGCTCCTCGGCCACCGCTGCGCCGAGGCGGGCGACGAGGTGGCTGTCCTCGAGCTGGGCCACCGGCTGGCCGGCCTCGACACGGCTGTTGTAGTCGACCAGCACCTCGCGCACCTGGCCCGAGAGCTGGCTCGACACATCCACCGTCCGCCGCGGGTTCAGCGTTCCGGTGGCCGAGACGGAGGCGACGATGGTGCCGCGATCGGCCACGGCGACGCGGAGCGGGCGCGCAGGCTCATCCCGGACGGAGGCAACGGCGATCGCGCCCCCGGCGGCCAGGCAGGCAATCACGACAAGGCTTCTCAGCGACATGCGGTCGATCGGTTCCCCATGGTCATGCACGCAGCGGCATTGCCGCACCACGCGCCCTGTCCCCATACTCGCCACCATACACCAGAACGGCCCGGCGCGGGACCGCCCAGCCCGGATGTGAACGCCACGGCAGAGGACAGGCGCAACCACCATGACGCGTATTCGCGACATCCGCCTCACCCCCCTCCGGCACGGGCTGTCGGAGCCCTATGGCATGGCGCGGGGGCTCGCCCCTGCCCGCCAGTGCACGCTGGTGGAACTCGACACCGATGATGGCATCACCGGCATCGGCGAGGCCTGGGGCCCGCCGGCCACCGTGCGCGGCTATCTCGACGCGGTGAAGGATGCCTGGATCGGGCGTGACCTTTTCGCCCACGCCCAGGCGCTGCCGCTCATCCTCGGCCGGAACTACCATTTCGGCATCGAGAACCAGATGCTGGCGCTTGCCTCCGGCATCGACATCGCCGCGCATGATGCGATCGGCAAGCGGCTGGGGCTTCCCGTCCACGCGCTCATCGGCGGCAAGGTGGCCGACCGCGTCGCGGTATACGCCTCGGGCGGCTACATGACGGCAGAGCCGGAAAAGAGCCTCGATGCGATGCTCGACCGGTTCGAGGGCCGCGGCTTCTTCGCAGCGAAAATGAAGATCGGGCATTCCATCGAGAAGGACGTCGCCCGCGTCGCGCACGCGAGGCGCAGGCTCGGCGAGCCCTTCGCGCTGATGGTCGACATCAACGGCAACTGCACGGCCGACCAGGCGCTGCTGACCATCCGCGCGATCGAGCCATTCCGCATCCACTGGATCGAGGAGCCGCTGGCCCCGCTCGACTGGGCCGGATACCGCTGGCTGCGTGACCGTTCGCCCGTGCCGATCGCCACCGGCGAGGCGCTCTACACCGCGTACCAGTTCAACCGCCTCGGCATCGAGGGCTGCGCCGATGTGTGGCAGCCCGACCTTTCGCTGTGCGGCGGGCTTTCGCAGGGGAGGCTGATCGCGCAGCTGGCACAGCTGCACCACAAGCGGTTGAGCCCGCATGTCTGGGCATCCGCCATCGGGTTGGCGGCGGCCGTCCACCTCGTCGCTTCCCACAGCCCCTATCCGGCAACGACCCACCCGCCAGACCCGACCTATGTCGAATACGATGTCGGCGAGAACCCACTGCGCGACGACCTCCTCGCAGAGCCGCTGGTGCCGGTGGATGGGTTCATCACCGTGCCCGACGGCCCCGGCCTCGGCATCACGCTCGACCCCGATGCCGTGAAGCGCCTTTCGGCTGACGCCTGACAACGGAGACCGCGAGGATGTCGGACATGCCCACCAACCGCCGCGTCATCCGCAGCCCGCGGGGGAGCACGCTCAACGCCATCTCGTGGCAGACGGAAGCGCCGCTGCGCATGCTGATGAACAACCTCGACCCCGAGGTGGCGGAACGGCCCGACGACCTCGTGGTCTATGGCGGCATCGGCCGCGCGGCGCGGGACTGGGCGAGTTTCGACCAGATCGTATCCGTCTTGAAACGCCTCCGCGACGACCAGACGCTGCTCGTCCAGTCCGGCAAGCCCGTCGGCGTGTTCCCGACGCACGCCGATGCCCCGCGCGTGCTGATCGCCAACAGCAACCTCGTTCCCGCCTTCGCGACGTGGGAGCATTTCGACGCGCTCGATCGCAAGGGGCTGATGATGTACGGCCAGATGACGGCCGGAAGCTGGATCTATATCGGCAGCCAGGGGATCGTGCAGGGCACGTACGAAACCTTCGTCGAGCTCGGCCGGCGGCACTACGGCGGCAGCATGGAAGGCCGCTGGATTCTCACCGCAGGGCTCGGCGGCATGGGCGGTGCGCAGCCGCTCGCCGCCGTGTTCGCCGGTGCCTGCATGCTCGCCATCGAGTGCCAGCCGAGCAGCATCGAGAAGCGGCTTGCCACCGGCTATGTCGATCATTGGGCGAAGAGCCTCGACGAGGGGCTCGCGATGGTGCGCGCGGCGTGCGCGGAGAAGCGCGCGATCTCCGTCGCCGTGCTCGGCAACGCGGCCGAGATGTTCCCGGCCCTCGTCGCTGCCGGCGTCAAGCCCGACGCGGTGACCGACCAGACCTCGGCGCATGACCCGACCAACGGCTACCTCCCCCTCGGCTGGACGCTTGAGGAATGGGAAACGCGCCGCGTGTCGGACCCGCGCGGAACGGCTGCCGCGGCACGGAAAAGCATGGTGGCGCATGTCGAGGCGATGCTCGCCTGGCACCGCATGGGCATTCCCGTCGTCGACTACGGCAACAACATCCGCCAGATGGCGAAGGAGGAGGGGCTGGCCGACGCCTTCGCCTTCCCGGGCTTCGTGCCAGCCTATATCCGCCCGCTGTTCTGCCGCGGCATCGGCCCGTTCCGATGGGCCGCTCTGTCGGGTGATCCGGAGGACATCGCGCGGACGGATGCGAAGGTGAAGGAGCTGATCCCCGATGATCCGCACCTGCACCGATGGCTCGACATGGCCAGGCAGCGCATCCACTTCCAGGGCCTTCCCGCGCGCATCTGCTGGGTCGGGCTCGGGCAGCGGCACCGCATCGGGCTCGCCTTCAACGAGATGGTCGCGAAGGGCGAGGTGTCGGCGCCGATCGTGATCGGGCGCGATCATCTCGATAGCGGTTCGGTCGCGAGCCCGAACCGTGAGACCGAGGCGATGCTGGACGGCTCCGACGCCGTGTCGGACTGGCCGCTGCTGAACGCGCTGCTCAACTGCGCCTCGGGTGCCACCTGGGTGAGCCTCCATCACGGCGGTGGCGTCGGCATGGGATGGTCCCAGCATGCGGGGATGGTGATCGTGTGTGACGGCACCGAGGATGCCGCGCGGCGCCTCGCACGCGTTCTCTGGAACGACCCGGCAACCGGGGTGATGCGTCATGCCGATGCCGGCTACGACATCGCCATCGCCTGCGCCCGCGAGCAGGGCCTCGACCTGCCGATGATCCATGGTTGAGGCGGTGACCCCAGGCGCGATCACGCTGCCCACACTTCGCCGCGTGTTCGCTGGCGGGGCTGCCGCGCTGGCGGATGGCTGGCAGGATGCGGTTGCTGCCTCGGCCGCCACCGTTGCCGGCGTTCTCGCGCGCGGCGAGACGGCGTATGGCGTGAACACCGGCTTCGGCAAGCTCGCACATACCCGCATCGCCGCTGATGACGTGGCGGCCCTGCAGCTCAACCTGGTACGCAGCCATGCCGCGGGAACCGGCGCTGCCCTCCCCGCCCCCGTCGTGCGGCTGATCCTGCTGCTGAAGGCCGCAAGCCTGGCGCGTGGCTTCTCCGGCGTGAGGCCGGAGGTCGTTACCGGGCTGATGCGGCTCTTCGACGCCGATGTGCTGCCGGTCATCCCCGGCCAGGGCTCCGTCGGCGCGTCGGGCGATCTCGCACCGCTGGCGCATCTCTCGCTCGTGCTGGTGGGCGAAGGCGAGGCGATGGTGGCAGGGCGGATCGTTCCGGGCGCTGAGGCGTTGCAGGCCGCCGGCATCGTGCCCGTCACGCTCGCGGCCAAGGAAGGGCTCGCGCTGCTCAACGGCACGCAGGTCTCGACCGCACTCGCGCTCGCAGGCCTGTTCATGGCGGAGGACTGCCTCGCCGCCGCGCTCGTCACGGGGGCAATGTCCGTCGACGCGGCACGCGGGTCCGACACGCCGTTCGATGCGCGCATCCAGGCCGTGCGCGGCCACCAGGACCAGGCGGATGTCGCCGCAACGCTGCGCGGTCTGCTCGCCGGCAGTGCGATCCGCGACAGCCACCGCGTGGGTGACCCGCGGGTGCAGGACCCCTACTCGCTGCGCTGCCAGCCTCAGGTGATGGGGGCCGTGCTCGGCCTTGTCCGCATGGCCGCAGCGACGCTCGAGACCGAGGCGAACGCCGTTTCCGACAACCCGCTCGTGTTCGCCGATGCGGGCGAGATCGTCTCCGGCGGAAACTTCCACGCCGAGCCGGTGGCCTTCGCCGCTGACATCCTCGCGCTTGCGATGGCCGAGATCGGCAGCCTCTCTGAACGCCGCATCGCGCTGTTGACTGACCCAGTGATGACGGGCCTGCCCGCCTTCCTCGCCCCCGACCCGGGGCTGAACTCAGGCTTCATGATCGCGCATGTCACGGCCGCGGCACTCGCAGCCGAGAACAAGGCGCTGGCCTCCCCCCGGTCGGTCGACAGCCTTCCAACGTCGGCGAACCAGGAGGACCATGTGAGCATGGCCACCCATGCCGCGCGGCGCCTCGGCGAGATGGGCGGCAACCTCGCGGCGATCATCGGCATCGAGGCGCTGGCGGCCGCGCAAGGCATCGGGTTCCACCGGCCGCTCGTCTCCTCTCCCCCGATCGAGGCAGCGATCGCGGCCTTGCGCGAGACCGTGCCGGCCTGGGGCACCGACCGCGTAATGGCGCCCGACATCGAAGCGGCCCGGGCGCTGGTCGAGACCGGGCTCCTCGCGGGCCTCGCCCCCATCGTCCTTCCTTCGCGCGGCTGAACGGGCCTTTTCCGCCGCGCGCGCTCGCCTATGATCGGGTGCGAGGCATGTTCGGCTGGGGAAACGAGGGGGTTGCTATGAATCGACGTGGCATTCTGGCAGGCGCGGCGGCAGCGGGGCTTGCGACACCCGCCATTGCCCAGGGACGGATCGAGTGGCGGATGGTCACGTCATGGCCGCGCAACCTGCCGGGAACGGGAAGCCAGGCGAACAAGATCGCCGAGCGCATCGGCATCCTCTCGGGCGGGCGTATCAGCGTACGCGTGTTTGCCGCCGGCGAGGTGGTTCCTGCCTTCGGCGTGTTCGATGCTGTCTCTCAGGGCACCGTCGACCTCTACCACGCGACGCCGCATTTCTGGTTCTCGCGCTCCCGCGCCGCCTCGATCATCGGCAGCTTCCCCTTCGGCCTGATGACGACGGAGCTCACCGCGTGGCTGCGCAACGCCGGCGGCCAGGCGATGTGGGACGAGCTCTACGCGCGCTTCAACCTCAAGCCCTTCCTCTGCGGCAATTCCGGCCCGCAATGGACGGGCTTCTTCCGCCGCGAGCTCACCACGCCCGACGACCTGCGGGGCTTGCGGTTCCGCGCCGGCGGGCTTGTGGGCGGGATGTACCAGCGCCTCGGCGCATCGGTCGTGCAGATGCCGGTGGGCGAGGTGTTCCAGGCGCTGCAATCGGGCAACATCGATGCCGCCGAGTTCGCAGGCCCCTGGGCTGACGGGCCGCTCGGCTTCGGACGGGTCGCACGCTTCTACTACCGCCCCTGCGGCCAGGAGCCTTCCGCCAGCCTGGAGACGGTGGTGAACAAGGCGAAGTTCGACGCGCTGCCGGACGACCTGAAGGCCGCCGTGCGCTTCGCCTGCGAGAGCTTCAACGAGGAAAGCGTGGCGGAGTGGGACCATTTCAACCCCCTCGCGCTGAAGCAGATCGTCGAGACGCAGAACGTCCAGGTCCGTTCCATCCCCGAGCCGATCGTGCGCGCGATGGCGGAGGCTGCCGCCGCCTTCATCCGCGAGCTCCGCGAGGACCCCGACGCGCTGAACCGCCGAATCATCGAGAGCTACATCGCCTATCGCCAGGGTGCGGTGGACTACGTGGCGGAGGCCTACGCACCCGTGCACGCCGCCCGCGCGATGGTGCGCTGGGCGTGAACACCCTCGCTGCGCTGGGTCGAGCACTCGACGGGTTCAGCAACCTCGTCGGGCGCATCGTGATGTGGCTTGCGGCAGCGTTGGTGCTCGTGCAGTTCGCGGTGGTGATCCTGCGCTACGGGTTCTCGACCAGCCTGATCCAGATGCAGGAGGCGGTGATCTACATCCACGCCACCCTGTTCATGCTCGCCATTGCCTACACGATGCTGCACGAGGGCCATGTGCGGGTGGACATCCTCTATGCGGGGTGGAAGCCGAAGCGACGCGCGACTGTCGATGCGCTGGGCGTGGTGCTCGCCGTCATCCCGTTCTGCCTGCTCGTTCTCTGGACGTGCTGGCCCTTCGTCGCTGCCTCATGGCGCATCAGGGAGGGGGCGATCGCCTATGGCGGCATTCCCTACCAGTACCTGCTGAAATCGCTGATCCCGGCGATGGCGGTGCTGCTCATGCTCCAGGGGCTGGCGCACCTCATCCGCTGCCTCCTCGTTCTGGCCGGGCTCCGCAGCGATC
This sequence comes from Elioraea sp., assembly GCF_022842375.1. Taxonomy (GTDB): domain Bacteria; phylum Pseudomonadota; class Alphaproteobacteria; order Acetobacterales; family Acetobacteraceae; genus Elioraea_A. Next base: position 80,745 of record NZ_JALHPR010000012.1, read on the forward strand.
ATCGCGCCGGCCGCGTCGCCGAAGGGGGCTGAGGCGTTGGGCTCCACCTTGGGCGGCGTGCTCGACATCCTGATGTTCGCGACGCTGTGTCTCGGCATCCTCACAGGCTTTCCCGTCGTCTTCATCCTCACCGGCTCGGCGCTGCTGTTCGGCGGCCTCGGCTGGGCACTCGGCGTGTTCACGCCGGAGCTTCTCGGCGCGATGCCGCCGCGCATCTTCGGCACGATGACGTCCGAGGTGCTGGTGGCGATCCCGCTCTTCGTCTTCATGGGCATCATGCTCGAGCGCTCGAAGATCGCCGAGGACCTCCTCGAGACGATGGGAAGGCTGTTCGGCGCGATGCGCGGCGGGCTGGCCATCTCCGTCACCCTCGTCGGGGCGCTGCTGGCGGCGAGCACGGGCATCGTCGGCGCGACGGTCGTCACCATGGGGCTGATGGCGCTGCCGGCGATGCTGCGCAACCGATACGACCCGGCCTTCGCCTGCGGCACGATCTGCGCGGCCGGCACGCTCGGGCAGATCATCCCGCCCTCGACCGTCATGGTCATCCTCGGCGAGATCCTGTCGGCGGCCTACCAGCAGGCGCAGCTCGCACAGGGCAAGTTCTCGATCCAGACCGTTTCGGTGGGCGAGCTCTTCGCGGGAAGCCTGCTGCCGGGGCTTCTCCTCGTCTCGCTCTATATCGCCTATCAGGCAACGATCGCCTGGCTCAGGCCGTCCATCGCCCCCGCACTGCCGCAGACGGCACGCGTGACGCGGGGCGAGGTGCTTGGTGCGCTGATGCCGCCGATCGTGCTGATCGTCTCCGTGCTCGGCTCCATCCTCGGCGGGATCGCGACGCCGACTGAGGCGGCCTCCGTTGGCGCGGTTGGCGCGACCCTGCTCGCCGCGCGACGCGTCTCTCCCGCGCGTTGGCCATCCTACGCGGCGCTGCTCGCCATCATTGGCCTTGTCATGCTCGCGAGCAGCTTCGATCTTCGCCTTGGCCGAAGCGCCGCACCACTCGCCGATCGCGTCGCGATCGGTGGTGCCGCGGTCTGCGCGGCAGCGCTTGCGGCGGCGATCGTGCATGCGCTCTGGGTCAGCGGGCGGAGCGGTGTCCTGGCCGGGGTGTGCCGTTCGACGGCAACGATCACGGCGATGATCTTCGCCATGCTGATCGGCGCGACGCTGTTCGCGCTGGTGTTCCGCGGCCTGGGCGGCGACGACATGGTGCACGCCGCACTCGAAGCCATCCCGGGTGGTGCGGCCGGTGCCATCACCGCCGTGATGGTGGTGATCTTCGCCCTGGGCTTCTTCCTCGACTTCGTCGAGATCTGCATCATCGTCATCCCGATCGTGGGGCCGATCATCCTGCAGATGGACGTGGACCCGATCTGGTTCGGCGTGATGGTCGCGGTGAACCTGCAGACGTCGTTCCTGACGCCTCCCTTCGGCTTCAGCCTGTTCTATCTCCGCGGCGTCGCGCCCGAGGGCGTGCGCACCACCGACATCTATCGCGGCATCGTGCCGTTCGTGATCATCCAGCTCTGCGGCCTCGCGGCCACGGCCCTGTTCCCGGGGCTCGCGACCGCGCTGCCGAAGGCGCTGTTCGGGATGTGAAGGCTCAGCCCCGAGCCTCGACGGAAAGATCGAGTACGCGGTCGACGTCGAGAACCACCATCAGCTGGCCCTGCAGGCGGTAGACGCCGAGCGAGACAGACCGCCAGCGGTTGTCGAGCGTCGGCGGGTTCGCCTCGCGCGCCTCGCCGTCGAGTGCCAGCACCTCGCCCACCTGGTCGACGAGCAGGGAGTAGAACTCGCCTGCCGCCTCGACCACGACGCTCATCGGCTTCGCTCCCGCTGCCGCGGCCGGAAGGCCGAGCCGGCGGCGAAGGTCGATCGCCGTCACGATGCGCCCGCGCAGGTTCAGGCTGCCGGCGACCTCCGGCGGGCTCAGCGGCACGCGCGTGACCTGCTGCACGCCGAGGATGTCGCGCACCGTCAGCACCGGGATGCCGCAGAGCTGGTTGGCGACCGTCAGCGTCACGAAGTCCTCGGACGCGGCGGCAAGCTGGCCCGCACGGGGCTTTTCCATCACGGTCGTCATGTCAGAGCGTCTCCATCTCGCGGGCGGACAGGACCTGGGCGAGTGCGTTCAGCACGGCGTCGCGGTCGAACTTCGCGACATAGTCGGTGAAGCCTGCCGCGCGGCCACGGGCGATGTCGGCCTCGGACACGCAGCTCGTCAGCGCGACGAGCGGCAGGTCAACCCACGCACCGTCGCGGCGCACCTCGGCGGCGAATTCGAGGCCGGTCATCTCCGGCATCTCGATGTCGGAGACGATGGCGTCGAACATCTGCCCTGCCTCGCGCAGCTTCAGCGCGGCCGCGGCACTCTCGACCACCGTCACGGCATAATCGGCCGTGGTGAGCACGGGCGGCAGGAGCTGGCGGAAGAAGCTGCTGTCATCGATCACCAGCACGCGCTTCTGCCCTGCCTGGGCCTCGCGGTCGTTCCGGCTGAACCAGTCGGGGTAGGCAAGCCGCAGCCAGTAGGTGATGTCGATCACCTCCGTCGCGCGGCCGGCCACGGTCGCCGTACCCAGGAAGCCCGGGCGATGCGTGCCGAGTTCGACCTTCAGCTTGTCCTCGACGACATCGAGGATCTCGTCGACGAGAAGGCCCATAGAGCGCTCGGCGTCGTTGAACACGAGCACCGGCTGGCGCGTACGGCCCTCACCGCCACCCATCCCGCCGCCGTCGACGCCGATCAGCGGCATTAGCTTGCCGCGATACTGCATGACGAGGGAGCCATTGGCGTTCTCGATCGCCTCGATCGGATACTCCTCGAGCCGCGCGACGAGGCCGAGCGGCACCGCCTTCGGCTCGGCGCCACCGGCGCGGAACAGCAGCAGCGCCGTCTTGTCGGTCTCGGTCACGGTCTCGCGTGCCTCCGCGCCCATCGCGTCGCGCTCGGAGCCGGAGCCTGCGCCGATGCCGACGGCACGCGCGATGCCGTTCGGATCGAGGATCATGATCACGCTGCCATCGCCCAGGATGGTGTTGCCCGAGAACAGCGTGATGTGGCGCAGGATCGGCGCCACCGGCTTGACCACGATTTCCTCGGTGTCGAACACGCGGTCAACGATCAGGCCGAACACCTGCACGCCGACCTTGCAGACGATGATGAAGGCACCCGATGCCTCCTCGCCCTCGGCCGGGAGGCCGAGCAGGTGGCGGAGGTCGACGAGCGGCAGGAGGCGATCGCGGAGCCTGAGCACCGGCGTCTCGTTGATCCGCTCGATCGCGACGTCGGACCCGCCGCCGGCGCGCACCAGCTCGATCACGCTGATCTGCGGGATGGCGAAACGTTCCGCACCCGCCTGCACCACCAGTGCCGCGACGATGGCCAGCGTGAGCGGGATTTTGATCGTGAAGGTCGTGCCCTGGCCCTCGACCGAGCGCAGGTCGATCGTGCCGCCGATCTTCTCGATATTGGTCTTGACCACGTCCATCCCGACGCCGCGGCCGGAGACGGAGGTGACGGCGGCGGCGGTGGAGAAGCCGGCACGCCAGATGAACTGGTGGATCTCGGCTTCCGCCATGCCCGCCACCTCGGCCTCGCTCGCAAGGCCCTGGCCAACGATCTTCTGGCGGATACGCGCTGTGTTGAGGCCGCGGCCGTCATCGCTGATCTGGATGATGATGTGCCCGCCCTCGTGGAAGGCGTTCAGCACCAGGCGCCCCGTGTCCGGCTTGCCTGCCGCTCGGCGATCCTCGGGCTTCTCGATGCCGTGGTCGACGCTGTTGCGCACCATGTGCGTCAGCGGGTCCTTGATCAGCTCGAGCACCTGGCGATCGAGCTCGGTGTCGGCGCCGATCATCTGAAGATCGATCTTCTTGCCGATCTCGTGGGCGATGTCGCGCACCACGCGGGGGAACTTGTTCCACGCGTTCCCGATCGGCTGCATGCGCGTCTTCATCACCCCGTCCTGCAGGTCGGAGGTGATGTGGGAGAGGCGCTGGAGCGGCACCGCGAAGGGGTTGTTCTCGTGCGTGCGCGAGAGCTGCAGCGGCTGGTTGCGGGCGAGCACGAGCTCGGAGACCAGCGTCATCAGGTCCTCGAGCACGTCGACGCCGACGCGGATCGACTGCTTGGCCATCATCGACTCGCCGCCCTGGTCACGGGCCGGCTCGCGGGCGACGATCTCGGCCTGGGCGGCCGCCGCAGGGGGCACCGCGCCCGTTTCTGCCTCGGCGACCGGCTCAGGCGCGGTGGCCGATGCGGGTGCCGCGTTCGCAGGCACTGCGGGCTGGGGTGCCGGTGCGGCTGCCTCGGCGATCTCCTCGCCATTGAAGATTCGGTTCAGCACGTCGATGACATCACTGTCATCGGCAGGCACCTCGACGCCGTGCTGCTCGAGATCCTGGACGATCGTCTTGATGCGATCGATGCTGCGCAGCACGGCGCTGATGGAGAAGGTGCTCACCCCCATCGAGCCGTCGCGGAACTTGCCGAGCACGTTCTCGGAGGCGTGGGCAACCTTCTCGAGGCGCGACAGGCCCAGGAACCCGCAGGTGCCCTTGATGGTGTGGACGAGCCGGAAGATGAGCGCCAGCGTCTGCGCGTCATCGGGGGCCTGCTCGAGCTTGATGAGGGCGGTATCGACTTCCGCGAGAGCCTCGGAGGTCTCGGTCAGGAAGTCCTTCAGCAGATCGTCCATGGGCACACCTCCAGTCGGGGATGCGCCATTCGACCCCGGCGGGGCGAAGAAACCGTAAAGGCGGCGGCGATTCGACGCCCGCGACGGCCCGCTACACGCCGAGGCAGGTGCGCCGGTCGGCCGGCGGGCCGAAATCCCGCGGCCTCAGGCCCGCATGGAACCATGAGATGAAGGAGTAGATGTCATACACCGGCAGGCCGAGCGCCTCACGCAGCGCATGTGCATATGGCGGCATGTTGGTGCATTCGAGGACGATCGCGCCCACCTCGGGGTGGCGCGAAACGAGGTCACGCCCAGCATCAAGGATGTCCTGGGCGGCAAGGGCCACGTCCATCTCCGTCTTCTCGCCCTTGATCAGCACGCGGAAGAACTCGCGGCCGTTCTCGGTTCCCACGACCGGGATGTCGCGCGGCACGCCGGCGGCGTCGAGATGCGCGGGCGTGAGCGTCGCCGCCGAGACGGTGATGAGGCCGACGCGCCTGCCCGGCGGCAGCGTCGCCTGCACCAGCGGCACCTGCATCAGCGACGATGTCGCCACCGGAACCTTCAGCCGCGCCGCCATCTCCGCCTGGAACAGGCTCAGGAAGCCGCAATTGGTGGTGATCGCCTCGGCGCCGAGGTCCACCAGGTCAGCCGCCGCCTCGACGAAGGCATCCAGCAGGCCCGGCGCGCCATTGAGCACCACCCGCTCGGGGCTTGCCCCGCGCACCACGCGGAACAGCACCGGGAACGGCCAGGTGAGGCCGTTGCCCATGTCGCCGGGGATGCGGGGAAAGCGCGCCTCGAGCATCAGGATGCCGAGGGGGGCGCCGTAGATGCTGCGCCCCCCGGCCGCGATGGCGGGGCGAGGTGTGACGATCTCACGGGTCATGGTGCCTCCAGGATTTGCGCTCGACGGGTGCAGCGGACACTATGCCGGTCCGGGAGACAACGGGAGGGCTTCATGACCGCTCATTCCACCGCTTCGCGCCGCGCGCTGCTTGCCGCCGCCGTGCTGCTCCTTGCAGCTCCGGTCGCCACGGCGCAGACCTTCCCGATCCAGGGCAAGCCGATCACCATCGTCGGCGGCTTCCCGAACGGCTCGGGCACCGACATCTACAGCCGCCGCCTCGCCGAACCGCTCGGCCGCGCACTTGGCGCGACGGTGGTGGTCGACAACCGCGTCGGCGCGGGCGGCAACATCGCGATGGACCAGGTGGCCAAGGCTGCACCCGACGGGCACACGATCCTGATGGGCACCTCGGCGATGCTGGCCATCAACCCGGCCCTCTATGCGCGCATGCCGCTCGACACGATGAAGGACCTGACGCCGGTGATCGCGCTGGCCGATGTGCCGAACGCGCTCACCGTCGCCCCTGACCGCCGCCCGCAATTCACCGATTGCCGTGCCGTGATCGCCGCGGCTCGCGCGGCGCCCGGGCGGCTCAACTACGCCTCGACCGGCAACGGCGCCTCGACGCACCTGGCCGGCGCGCAGTTCGCCGCGGCAGCGGGTATCGAGATGGTGCACGTACCCTATCGCGGCGGCCCCTTCGCGATGACGGCGCTGCTCGCCGGCGAGGTGGACATCTTCATGCACCAGACACCCGCCCTCGTCGGGCCTTCGCGCCAGGGCCAGGTGAAGCTGCTCGGCGTTACCAGCCGCGGCAGCGTCGCGGGCTTCCCCGATGTCCCGCCGATGGCGGAGGCCTGCGGACTTCCCGGCTTCGAGACGACCACGTGGTACCTTCTCGCCGTTGCTGCCGGCACGCCTGCACCGATCGTGGCGAGGCTGGCGGAGGAGGTGAGGAAGATCATCGACGAGCCCTCCTTCGTTGCATGGGTGAACGACCAGGGCATGGCGCCGATGAAGGAAGGCCCGGCGGAGGCGCGCGCGCTGCTGGAAGCCGACCTGCCGAAATGGGCGGAGGTGGTTCGCCGGTCCGGCGCGCGGGTGGACTGATCCACCAGCAGTGACCGACGCGATCGAATACTTCCACTCGCTGTCCTCGCCTTGGGCGTATCTCGGCGGGCCACGGCTCGCCGAGATCGCCGCGCGCTACCGCGTGCCCATCCTCTGCCGGCCCATCACGGTGCTGACGGAGAATGGCGGCGTGCTGCTCCGCACCCGCCCCGACGCGCGGCAGCGCTATCACGAGGTCGAGCTCGACCGGTGGCGCCGGCATCTCGGCATGCCACTCAACCTGCGGCCGAAACATTACCCCACAGACCCGAAGCCGGCCGCCCTCGTGGTGATCGCCGCCAGGCGGGCCGGGCATGACGCGGCCGCCCTCTCGCACGCCTTCCTCCGCGCCCTCTGGGCCGAGGAGCGCGACACGAAGGACGCCGGCGTGCTGGCTGCCATCGCCGATGCGGAAGGGCTCCCGGGCGCGGCCCTCGTCGCTGCCGCGGCCGCGCCGGAGGTCGAGGCGGAGTGGACGGCCAACCGCGCGGCGGCGATCGCGGGCGGCATGTTCGGCACGCCGAACTACGTCTGGCGGGGCGTGATCCATTGGGGCCAGGACAGGCTCGACTTCCTCGAGCGCCTGGTCGCGCAGGACACAGCACCGGCGATCGCGCGCGGGCGGCACTGGTAGGAGGGGGCCGCATGGCGGAGGCAGCGAAGGGCGATCTCGTCATCCGTGGCGGCGTGCTGGCTGACGCGGCGGTCAAGCGCGCCGAGCCGCGTGACATCCTGCTGCGCGACGGGGTGATCGCAGCGATCGGCCCCGCCGGCATGGCGGCGCCGGAGGGAACGCCTGCCTTCGACGCCACCGGCCTGCTGATGCACCCGGGCCTGATCAACGGCCACACCCACGCGCACGGCTTCCTCGCCCGCGGCTATGGCGACCGCTGGACGCTCGAGCTCCAGCTCGCCGCCGCACCCTGGATCTCGGGTGGGCGCACGGAGGCCGACAAGGGGCTGTCGGCCACGATCGGCGTTGCCGAGATGGCGCTGAAGGGCTGCACCGCCGCGCTCGACATGGTCAACGAATCGCCGCTGCCAACCGAGGCAGGGATGGATGCGGTCGCGGCGGCCTACGACACGGTCGGGCTTCGCGCCGTGCTCGCGCCCATGGTCGCGAGCCGTACCGTCTACCAGGCCGTGCCGGCGCTGGCCGATGCGCTGCCGCCCGCACTCCGCGGTGCCGTCGATGGGCTTGCGCTGCCAGCGTGGCAGGAGACGTTCGCTGCGATGGAGCGCATCGTGCGCGGCTGGCGCTGGGGTTCGCGCGACATCACGCTCGGCCTCGGTCCCACCATCCCGACGCATTGCGACGATGCGCTGCTCGAGGCCTGCGCCAGGCTTGCCGCCGAGCATGGGCTGCCGCTGACGATGCACGTCGCCGAGAGCCGGGTGCAGGCGGTGATGGGCCTGCGCACCTATGGCCGCACCCTCGTTGCCCATCTCGACCGGCTTGGGCTGATCGGGCCGCGTTTCGTTGCCGCGCACGCGATCTGGCTCGACGAGGCGGACATGGCGATCCTGGCCGCCAAGGGGGCGAGTGCCGTGCACAATGCCGGCAGCAACCTCAAGCTCGGCAACGGCGCGTTCGCGATGCGGCGGATGCGCGATGCCGGCGTGAATGTCGGCCTCGGCACGGACACGTGCAGCTGCGGCGACAACCTCAACATGTACGAGGCGATGCGGCTTGCCTCGTTCCTCTCGCGCCTGCAGGGGCCCGACCCTGCCGCCTGGGTGTCGGTCGAGGAGGCCTATGCTGCGGCGACAGAGGGCTCCGCCCGCGCCCTCGGCATTCCCGGCATCGGGAGGATCGCCGAGGGGATGAAGGCCGACATCGTGTTCCTCGACCTCGGCAACCCCACCTGGATGCCGCACCGCTGGAGCGTGAACCAGATCGTCCACGCAGAGGACGGCACGGGTGTCAGGCATGTCTGCGTCGGCGGCCGGTTCATCGTGAAGGACGGCAGGCTCGTCACCGTCGATCTCGCCGCGCTGAAGGACCGGGCTGAGGAGGCGCGCGAGCGTCTCGAACACGCCACCGCGAAGGCCCGGGCGCTGTTCGACGACGTGGCGCCCATCGTCTCGCGCATCGGCCCTGCCCTCGCGTCGGAGCCCTACCCGGTGCGCCGCTACCTCGCCGATACGGGCCGGTTCTAGGCGCCAACCCCCTTGCGGTCCCCTCCTGGGTGGTCTACTGACATGTCAGCGACATGGCGGAACGATGACAGCCCCCCTCTCCCTCGCCCCGAACCTCACCGAGCAGGCCACCGCGCAGCTCCGCCGCGCCATCCTCGCGACGCGGCTGGCCCCAGGGGCGACGATCAGCGAAAGCGGCGTGGCCGACCTCACCGGCCTCGGCAAGGCGCCGGTGCGCGCCGCACTCGCGCGGCTTGCCGATGAAGGCCTGGTCCAGCCCTTGCCACGGCGCGGCTGGGTGGTCTCGCCGGTCACCGTGCGCGACATCCACGAGGTGTTCGGCCTCCGCGCGCTGATCGAGCCCGAGGCGGCGCGGCTTGCGGCCGGGCGCGTCGATGCCGCGGCGCTCGAGCAGCTCGATGCCGTATGCCGCTGTGGCTACGACCCTAGCGATGCCGAGAGCGCGCTCGCCTTCCTCGAGGCCAACACGGCCTTCCACGTCGCGGTGGCGGAGCTTGGCGGCAACCGCAGGCTCGCCCGCACCCTCGCCCGGCTGCTCGACGAAGCGGCCCGCATGCTCGTGCTCGGCCTCTCGGCGCGCGACCGCACGGGCGAGATGCAGACCGAACATGGCACGCTGATCGCAGCCCTCGTTGCCGGCGATGGCGATGCAGCCGCGCACGCCGCCGCCGCCGAGATCGCGGCAAGCCGCGCGATGGTGACGGAAGCGCTGCTGAACCCGTGTTCCACCGCGCGTGTCGGCGCCTGAGGGGGAGCGATGAACACCATGCTTGGCGCGATGGTCGAGGCGATGACGGCCGCGGTGGAGGCGTCGCCCGCCCAGCGGCACGCAGCGATCGCGGACGCGCTCGCCCCGTTTCTCGGCAGGCCGCAGCTTCTCGCCGGCATTCCCTGCCCGTGCAGCCCCGCGCGCTATGTGCGGCACCTGCTGCACGAAGACCGCGCGGGCGGCTGGGCGATGGTGGCGCTCGCCTGGGCGCCCGGCCAGGCAAGCCCCGTGCACGGCCACCGCACGTGGTGCGCGCTCGGCATCCACGAGGGCTGGCTCGAGGAACGCTACTTCACCCTCTCGCACGGCCTGCCCGTCCTCGGCACAGCGCTGCCGCGCGCGGCGGGTGCGACCAGCGCAGGGCCCGCCGACATCACGCTGATCCACCAGCTCGCCAACGTCTCGGGCGCACCCGCCCTCTCGATCCATGTCTACGGCGTCGCGTACGACGGGATGGGCGACGGGGTGAACCACGTGTATGCCGCAGCTTGACGCGGACAGCGCCACCGCGCAGCGTTCGCAGTGTAACACGGGGGCGCAGGGATGGATGCGGCTGCACTGAAGGCACAGCTCAAGGCGCAGATGGCCAATCGCGCGCTCATCTATCTCGAGACGTATGAGGCCCTGTCATCCGAGGTCGGCGCCGCGAAGGCAGAGGCGATCCTGTCGCGCGCGATCTACAACCGCGGGCGCGCCGGCGGCGAGGCGTTCAAGGCGTTCGCGCCGAACGATCTCGCCGGGCTGAAGGACGCCTTCATCGGCGGCCTGCCGGGCGGCACCGACTTCTTCCAGCCCGAGGTGATGCGATGCGACGCCGAGAAGCTCGAGCTCCAATTCCATGACTGCCCGCTGAAATCCGCCTGGGTTGCCGCCGGCGTCCCCGACGCGAAGCTCGCGGTGCTCTGCCGCATCGCCGGCATCATCGACAACGGCACCTTCGAAGCGGCAGGCTTCGCGATCGAGAACCGCACCTGGGAGCCAGGGCGGACCGGTTGCTGCAACCTCCACATCACGCCTGGCCCCCAGGCCACATCAGGCCCGAAGGCCTGACCACACGCTGGCCGACCCATCACGGCCCGATTACATGACGGCCTGACCACATGACGGAGAGACCGATGACAACGACACGACGCACCCTGCTTGCCGGCAGCGCCACGCTTCCCTTCCTCGGCCACGCAGCACTCGCGCAGCCGCGCACCATCACGGTTGGCTATCAGCTGCCGCTGACCGGCGAGTTCAGCCAGTACGGCGAGCGTTTCCGCAACTCGGCGCTGATGGCACTCGAGGCGTTCAACACCTCCCGCCGCATCCCCGCGCAGGTGAACATCGTGTTCGAGGACACGCGGTCAGACCCGCGCGAGGCGGTGGCAGTGGCGCGGAAGTTCGTCGACAACCGCGAGATCGTCGCCGTGCTCGGCGACTTCTCGTCCTCCGCCTCCATCCAGGCTGGCCGCGTCTACGCCGAGGCCGGCATGCCGCAGTTGAGCCAGACCGCCTCCCACCCCGACTTCGTGAAGGTCAGCCCCTGGCAGTTCCGCAACATCACGACGCAGGCCTATGAGGGCCCGCACGTGGCACGCTGGATGTCGGCCTCGGGCGTGAAGCGCGTCGCCGTCGTTGCCATCCAGAACGACTGGGGCCAGTCGGTCGTGTCGAACTTCGTCGACGCCTTCAAGGCGACCGGCGGCGAGGTCGTGGCGACCCAGATGTACAACCCGGGCAACCGCGAGTTCCGCGCGATCCTGACCGACATCGCCCGCACGCGGCCGGATGCGATCTATCTCGGCATGTTCTACGAGGATGGCGCGTCGTTCCTGCAGCAGCGCCGCCAGCTCAATATCCGCGCCGCCGTGTACGGCACGTCCTCGATGTACGAGCCGAAGCTGATCGAGCTCGCCGGCCCCGGTTCGGAGGGGATGTTCCTCTCGACCAGCTTCATGGCCGAGAGCCCTGAGGCACACGTGAAGGCCTATGTCGAGGAGTACACGCGCCGCTTCCGGTCGGAGCCGAACATGTTCTCGGCCCAGGCCTTCGATGCGGTGAACATCATGCTCGAGGCGATTGCCCGCGCCTGGCCTGACGTGACGCGCCAGCGCGTGCGTGACGAGCTTGCGAAGACGAAGGATTTCCCGGGCGTGACGGGTGCCACCACCTTCGACCCCGAGACGCGCGAGCCCGCCAAGACGCTGGCCCGCATGCGCATCCAGGACGGCAAGTTCACCCTCCTCCCGAACTGAACCCGACCGCTGCGCGGGCGAACGCGCCCGCGCGGCGGATTTCCCCCTGGATGGGCCCGTGTTCGATCGCTTCGACATCTTCTTCGTCCAGCAGCTGATCAACGGCTTCTCGGTCGGGCTCGTCTACGCGCTGGTTGCCATCGGCTTCACGCTGATCTTCGGCGTGTTGAACGTGGTGAACTTCGCGCATGGCGAGATCTACATGATCGGCGCCTATGCCGGGCTCATGGCGCTGCTGTTCCTGAGCCCGCCCTGGGTGGCGCTGATCCTGCTCGTCCTGGCGGCTGGCATCGTCGCCGGCATCGTGCTCGAACGCGTGGCGTTCAAACCGTTCCGCCGCTTCCGCGACGAAGCGTCGCTGAAATCGAAGGCGATGCGCGAGAGCACGCTGCTCTCCTCCCTCGCCATCTCCATCATCGTGCGCGAGGCGACGGAGAAGATGTTCGGCGCCGACATGCAGCCGATCCCGCGCGCCTACGCCAATGCGCTGCAGGAGCCGATCCTGTTCGGCGAGTTGGCCATCGCCTCCGGGCAGATCGTGATCCTGGCTGCCGCCATCATCATGTTCCTGACGCTGCAGGTGATTTTGTTCCGCACGCAGATCGGCCTTTCGATCCGCGCGGTCGCTGCCAACCCGCTGGGCGCGCAGTATGTCGGCGTGAATGTCGACCGCACGGTGATCGCCACCTTCGCGATCGGCTCCGGCATGGGCGCGGTCGCCGGCATCCTGATCGGCCTCTACCAGGGCACCATCTTCCCCGCGATGGGCTTCGCACCCGGCGTGAAGGCGTTCGTCGCGATGGTGATGGGCGGGCTCAACTCTATCCCGGGTGCGGTGATCTGCGCGATCATCCTCGGCGTATCGGAGGCGGTGGCGACCGAGATCTTTGCGCAAGGCTGGGCAGACCTCGTGGCCTATGTGTTCCTGGTCGTGACCCTGATCTTCTTCCCGACAGGCCTCTTCGGTGCGGGGCGCGAACGTGTCTGAGCAGTCCGTGTCCCGCCCCTTCCCGACGCTTCCGCTCGTGCTGGCCGCGATCGTGTTCATCGCGGTCCCGGCGACACTGGTCGCACTCGGCTCCGGCTATTTCTTCCGGCTGGCGATCGTCACGCTGATTTTCTCGATCCTCGCGCTGTCGATGCAGCTGATCACCGGCGTCGCCGGCCTGCTCAGCCTGGGGCACGCTGCGATCTACGGTGTGGGCGCCTACACGGCGGCCATTCTCTCGACACGGCTCGGGCTCGATGCGCTTCTCACCGTGCCGCTGTCGGGCGTCGTGTCGGGGCTGCTCGGCATCGCGCTCGCGCTGCCCACCATGCGGCTCGTCTCGATCTACTTCGCCGTCGCCACCCTCGGCCTGGGCGAGATGATCTACGTCACGCTGCTGAACTGGGTATCGTTCACCAAGGGGCCGCTCGGCATCGGCGAGATCCCGCCGCTCCGCCCGCTCGGTTTTGATCTCTCTGGCCCGCTCGGGACCTATCTCGCGGTCGCTGTCGTTACCGCGATCGCCGCGGTGATCGTGCACCGCTGCGCGCACTCCTATTACGGCAACGCGCTCAGGGCCGTGCGCGAGGATGACCAGTGCGCGGACGCGATGGGGCTCAACGTCGTCCGCCTCAAGATCGAGGTGTTCGCCATCGCCTGCTTCCTCGCCGGCGTTGCCGGCGCCCTCTGGGCGCACACGACCGGGTATGTGAACCCGGGCGATTTCCGCTTCGCCGAGAGCATCCTCATCCTCGCCATGGTCGTCGTCGGCGGGCTGGGCAGCGTGCCTGGTGCGATCGTCGGCTCGGCGCTGCTGCTGCTGCTGCCCGAGGCGCTGCGCGCGGTGGGCGAGGTGCGCATCCTCGTCGTCGGCCTCGTGATGTTCCTCTGCATCCTGTTCCTGCCGAAGGGGCTGTTCGGCGAGGTCTCGGCGTTGTCGCTCGCCCGCCGCCAGTTCGGCGCTGCCTGGCAGCCATCGCGCGGGCTGGGGTGGCGCTGACGATGCCGCTGCTCGAGATCGACCGCGTCACGCGGCGCTTCGGCGGGCTCATTGCAGTGGACGACGTGTCCGGCCATGTCGCCGAAGGCGAGCTTGTCGGCCTGATCGGCCCGAACGGGGCCGGCAAGACGACGCTGTTCAACGTCATCTGCGGATTCACGCCGCCATCGGATGGCGAAGTGCGGTTTGCCGGCACGCGCGTCTCGGGCCTCAAGCCCTGGCGCATCTGCCGCCTCGGCATCGGGCGGACGTTCCAGAACCTCCGCGTGTTTCCGAACATGACGGTGTTCGACAACGTCTCGGTCGGTGCTGCCGGCCGCGAAGGGCATGCGCCGCTCGATGCCCTCTGGCACAGCGCATCAGCGCGCGCCCGCAGTGCCGCGATCAGCCGCCGCACCGAGGAGGCACTCGCCCGCACCGGCCTGTCGGATGTTGCCGGCGAACTTGCCGCGAACCTCTCCTACGGGCGGCGCAAGTACCTCGAGATCGCCCGTGCGCTGGCCACCGGCCCGCGCATGCTGGTGCTCGACGAGCCCGCCGCGGGGCTGAACGATACCGAGACGACGGCGCTCGCCCGCTTCATCACCTCGCTCTCGTCCGAGGGGCTGACGGTGTTGCTGGTCGAGCACGACATGGGCCTCGTCATGAGCATCTGCGAGCGCGTGATGGTGCTCGCCTCCGGCCGCAAGATCGCCGATGGTACGCCAGCAACGGTCCAGGCGGACGCTGCGGTTCTCGAAGCCTATCTCGGTGTCGCCGAGGAGGACGAGGCGTGAGCGCGATCCTCACCGTCGCTGACCTCGTCGTCCGCATGGGACCGCAGACGATCATCTCCGGCGTCTCGCTCACCGTGCCGGAGGGCGGCATCGTCACCGTGCTCGGCTCGAACGGCGTCGGCAAGACAACGCTGATGCGCACGCTCTCGGGCGTCTATCGCGCGACATCGGGCACGATCAGGCTGAAGGGCGAGGACATCAGCGCGCTGCCCTCCCACGCCATCGTCGCGCGCGGCCTCGCACAGGCGCCGGAGGGGCGGCAGATCTTCGGGGCGATGACGGTGGCCGAGAACCTCCGCCTCGGCGCAATCGGCAATGTCGATGCCGCGCTGCTCGAGCGCGTCCTCACCCTGTTCCCGATCCTGCGCGACCGGTATCGCCAGCGCGCAGGCTCACTCTCGGGCGGTGAGCAGCAGATGCTCTGTGTCGGCCGCGCCATGATGGCGAGGCCGAAGCTGCTGCTGATGGACGAGCCGTCACTCGGCCTCGCACCGAAGCTTGTGAAGCAGATCTTCGACCTCGTGGCCACCATCCGCGCCGATGGCACGCCCGTTCTGCTTGTGGAACAGAATGCCCGCGCAGCACTCCGCGTGGCGGACTACGCCTATGTGATGGATGGCGGGCGCATCGTGCTCGAAGGCCCCGCGCGCGAGCTCGCCCAGGACGAGCGCGTGAAGGCGGCCTACCTGGGTGGCCACGCGCACGCCTGAGGCACCGGAAGGATCGCTGCCCGATGACCGACAACCGCAACGAGATGCCGCCGAGCCTCTGGGCCGCCACCGCGCCGGCCCCGCCGGAGACGGCAGCCCTCGCGGGCGGGGCGAGCGCCGACATCTGCGTCATCGGCGCCGGCTACACAGGGCTGTCGGCCGCGCTCACCGCCGCCGAGGCAGGCGCGAAGGTCGTCGTCATCGAGGCAGCCGCGATCGGCTGGGGCGCATCGGGGCGCAACAACGGCCAGGTGATCCCCACCCTCTCGCGGATGGACCCTGACGAGATCGCCGCCTCGGGCGGGGCGAAGGGCGAGGAATTCGTCGGCCTGATCCGCGACAGCGCGTCGCTGGTGTTCGACCTCATCCGCAAGCATGACATGGACGCGGAAGCTGTACAGAACGGCTGGATACAGCCGGCGCATCGCGAGAGCCGCATGGCGGTGGCCGCCAAGCGCGTCGAGGCGTGGGGCAAGCGCGGCGCGCCCGTCTCGCTGCTCGACCGGGCGGCGATGGCAAGGCTCACCGGCACGGATCACTGGCATGGCGGGTGGACGAACCGTTCCGGCGGCAGGATCAATCCGCTGGGCTACGCCCGCGGGCTCGCACGCGCCGCGATCTCGGCCGGTGCGACGATCTTCACCCATACGCCAGCCGAGGCGATCGCGCGCGACGGTGCGAAGTGGGTGGTGACGACGCCGAACGGTCGCGTGGTGGCTGACCGCGTGATCATCGCCACCAATGCCTATTCGACCGATCTCTGGCCCGGCTTCCGCGAGGAGGTCATCCCTGTCCGCTCCTACCAGATGGCGACCGCGCCGCTCACCGACAACGTGCGGAAATCGGTGCTGCCGGAAGGCCATGCGCTGTCCGATACGCGCGGCGATCTCTACTTCTTCCGCTTCGATGCGAACGGGCGGCTGATCACGGGCGGCGCGCTCGCGCTCGGCTTCGACTGGGAAAACCGCATCCGCGAGCGCATCGGCAGGCGCGTGGCGGCGGTGTACCCGCAAGTGGGTGTGCCGAAGTTCGACTATGTCTGGTGGGGCTATATTGGTGCTACCGCCGACAAGGCCCCGCATGTGCACGAGCTTGCCCCGGGCGTGACGGGCTGGAACGGCTGCAACGGCCGCGGCGTGGCGCTTGCCACCGCGATCGGGCGCGAACTCGGCCGGCAGGCGACGGGAACGCCGTGGTCCGACATTCCCCTGCCGCTCTCCCCCGTCAGGCCGATCCCTGCCTATGGGTTCGCCAAGCGCATCGCGCCAGCAGCGATCCTCGACCGCCGCTGGCGCGACGGCAGGGACTAGAGCAATATCCGCTTACGTTGAATCGCGAAGCGATCCGTAAGCGGATGAAATTGCTCGCAAACAAGCGCCTAGAGCGTGATCCGCCAAAGCGGATCACGCTCTAGGCTGCCGCCTTCGCGACGTTGATCGCCCGCCACACGCGCTCGGGCGTCGCGGGCATGTCGATGTGGCGGATGCCGAAGCCCGACAGCGCATCGACCACCGCGTTCATCACCGCGGGCAGGCTGCCGGCGCATCCGGCCTCGCCGCAGCCCTTCGCGCCGAGCGGGTTGGTGCGCGCGGGAACGGGACGGCTTTCCGTTGCGAATCCGCACACATCATCGGCGCGCGGCAGCGCATAGTCGGTGAACGAGCCGGAGATCAGCTGGCCGTTCTCGTCATACACCGTGCTTTCGTAGAGCGCCTGGCCGATGCCCTGCACGATGCCGCCATGCGCCTGGCCCGCCACCAGCATCGGGTTCACCACCGTGCCGAAATCATTCACCGCGACGTAGCGCACCACCTGGGTGATGCCCGTCTCCGGGTCGATCTCCACTTCCGCCACGTGGCAGCCGTTCGGGAAGGCCGAGGGCGCCTGGTCGAACACGTGGCGCACGTCGAGGCTCGCGGGGACGCCGGGCGGCAGGGCCTTCGCCGCCCGCAGCCAGGCGACGAGGTCCATCAGGTCCATGCCGCGATCGGTGCCGACGATGGAGAAGCGGCCGCGTTCGAAATGAATGTCGGCCACTGCACTCTCGAGCGCGTGGGCCGCCACCACCCTGCCCTTCTCGATCACGAGGTCGGAGGCTTCGAGGATCGCGGCACCCGAGGCCATCAGCGACTTGGACCCACCCGTGCCGCCACCGGCGACGAGCTCGTCACTGTCGCCCTGGACCAGGCGGATGCGCTCGAACGGGACGCCGAGATGCTGGTGCAGCACCTGGGCGAAAGGCGTCCAGTGCCCCTGGCCGTAGTCGAGCGTCCCGGTGATGATGGTGACGGAACCATCCTTCTCGAAGCGGATGCCGCCCTGCTCCTTCGCCGGCGGCGCCGTCACCTCGAGGTAGTTGCCGATGCCCCTCCCCCGCAGCCTGCCGCGCGCGGCACTCTCGGCCTTGCGGGCGGAGAACCCGTCCCAGTCCGCGGCGGCGAGGGCACGGTCGAGCAGGGCGGTGAACTCGCCGCTGTCATAGGCGGAGCCTGACGCTGCCTGATAGGGGAACTGGTCGGGCCGGATGTGGTTGAGGCGGCGGAGCGCCACCGCGTCGCGCCCGGTCTCGGCGGCGGCGGCCTCGATCAGCCGCTCCATGAAATAGTTGCCCTCCGGCCGCCCCGCACCGCGATAGGCCGACACGGGCGTGGTGTTCGTCACCGCACAGGTGGTGCGCACGCCGATCAGCGGCGTGGTGTAGTTCGACTGCACGTTCTTGACGAAATTGCCCGTGCCCATGAGCGGCGCGACGGTGGCGAGATAGCCGCCCATGTTGGCGAAGGAGGTGAGCCGCACGGCGAGGAACCGCCCCTCGGCGTCGAGCGCGAGTTCGCCCTGCACCTCATGGTCGCGCCCATGCTGGTCCGACAGGAAGGAGCCGGAACGATCATCCGTCCACTTCACCGGCCGGCCGAGCAGCTTGGCGGCAAACAGCAGGCACACATACTCGGGATAGACGGAGGCCTTCATGCCGAAGGAGCCACCGACATTGCCCGTTAGCACGCGCACCTTCTCGACCGGCAGCTTCAGGATGTCGTTGGCGAGCTGCCCGCGCAGGCCGAACACGCCCTGGCTGCCGACGCGGAGCGTGAAGCGCCCCTCGGCGGCATCGTATTCGCCGATCGCGCTCCGCGGCTCCATCGCGCACACCACCACGCGGTTGTTGCGGATGGACAGCGATGTGACATGCGCGGCATTGGCGAAGGCTTCATCGACCTTCGCCTGGTCGCCATAGGCGAAGTCGAGAACGACGTTGCCGGGAATGTCATCATAGAGCAGCGGCGCGCCGGGGGTGGCAGCGGCGGAGGCGTCCGTCACGGCAGGCAGCGGCTCGATGTCGAGGAACACGGCCTCTGCGGCATCACGCGCCGCGGTTTTCGTTTCGGCGACCACGAAGGCCACCGGGTCGCCGACGAAGCGCACCTTGCCCATCGCCAGCGCGGGTCGCTCGATGTTGCGCAGGGGGCTGCCATCGGCGTTCTTGAGCGGCAGCACGCAGCGCATCGTGCCGTAGCCGGCCGCCGCGAGATCGGCACCCGTGTAGATGCCGAGCACACCCGGCATCGACGCGGCATCGGCGGTCTCGATGGCGCGAATGACCCCATGCGCGTAGGGGCTTCGGACCATCACGCACCAGGCCTGCCCCGGGAGCGACACGTCATCGGTGTAGCGGCCTTCGCCGCGCAGCAGCACGGGGTCCTCGTTCCGCGGCACGGGCTGGCCGATGCCGAACTTCAACGTCGTGGGATCGAGGACCTGGGTGTCTGGCATGGGGCGCTCCGGCTGGGCTCTGCTCGCGATGTTCGAGCAGATAAGGCCGAACACTAGGGCAGCAAGCCTGTCGCGTCAGCCCGGGTCGTTTGCCGGAGCCATCACCATGTGATGCGCTCGAGTTCGCTGAACTCGACCTGCCCGCCCTCGCCGAACACGATCCGGCCTGAGGCAGGCGCGCTGAAGTCGAGGGTGCCATCGCCCGCCACCGTACTGACGCCGGGTGTATCGATCACCAGCGTCCAGGCCTGCCCCGTGGCGGGGCCGGCAACGGGGGCTCCCACCACGCCACCCAGCATCAGCGTGTCGAACCCGGCCCCTGCCTGCACTATGTCATTGCCGCCGCCGGCGTCGATGAGGAAGAAATCGTTGCCGGACAGCCCGCGCATCGTCTCCGACGCGTCGGTGCCGATGAACACATCGTCCTGCCCGGTGCCCTGGAGCGTTCCGGCGGTGCCATCTCCCGTGATGAGGTTCTCGGCGACCAGGACCGAAAGGCTCTCGCGCGTGGTGTCGCCGGCAGCATCGGTGAGGCTGATGTCGAGGCTCCGCACGCCAGGGCTGAGCACGCCGCCGCCCTGGTCGACGAGCTGCAGGCTCTCGATCACCGCCGCATAGGTGTCGGCGGAGGCAGCGCCGGAGAGGGAGAGCGTTCCGGTCGCGGCATCGAACGCCCCGCCGACGATGCGGATGCCGGTGGCGCCGATCAGCAGATCGCCACCATCGGCCGTCAACACATAGCCATCGATCGTGATCCGGTCGCCGGCAGCCTGGCCTGTGGTGATGCGCACGCTCGCCGCCGTGATCGCCTCGCCGTCGAGTTCCGTGATGCTGGCCGAACCCACGATGTCGGCCTGCGTCTCCGTCGTCGAGACGGGTTCAGCAGCGCCGAGCGTGAGAACCGGCGCGTGCGCCACGTCATCGATCGTGACGGTCAGCGAACGGACCGTCTCCGCGCTGCTGGCCCCCTCCTGGGCGCGGGCCGTGATCGCGAGCGAGAACGTCCCGACCCAGCCCGTTGGTGCGGCGAGGGCGAGCGTGGCGAGTGCCGCGGGCGGAACGCTCCACCGTCCGCCGCCAAGATCAGACCCAGCCGACAGGGTGAAGCCCGACGGCACCCCGGCGATCGTCACCGACAGCACCTCCGATCCATCCGTGTCGGTGAGCGATGCGGCAAGCGTGAGGGGGATGGTCGTTCCCTCGGTCCCTGCCGCATCGACGACGGACAGGGAAGGCGCATCGGCAACGCCGGTGACAGTGAGGGTGCGCGTGATCGTGGTCGTTGCCTCGTCGCCATTCGCTGTCTCGCGCGCGGTCGCGGAGATGGAGAGCGTCGCCGTCCCGGACCAGTTCGCCGCGGGAATGAGCGCGAGCCCGCTGAGCTGAGCTGGCGTCAACACCCAGCTTCCGTTGCCCTGCACCGTTCCTGCCGTGAGGCTTGCCCCAGGGGGCAACCCGCTGATGGTGACGGTCGTCAGCGTCTCCGATCCGTCCGTGTCAACCAGTGCTGCGGAGATGGTGAGCGGGATGGCGCCATCCTCGACGCCGCTCGCCGCATTGGCGGTGACGACAGGCGCTGTCGCCACGGCATCGACCGTGACGGGAACGATCGTCGTCGTCACTCTGGCATCGGTTTCGAGCTCGCGTGTCTCGGCACTCACGGTCAGGTTCACCTGACCCGACCAGCCAGGGGCGGGGTTCAGCGCCAAGCCGGCAAGCTGGGCGGCGCTGAGCAGCCATGACCCATCCGGCTGCACGGTCCCGGCAGTGAGGGTGGCCCCTGGCGGCAGGCCAGAGATGACCACCCCGACGATCTCCTCGGATCCATCGGCATCGACCAGCGCGACGGCGATCGACAGCGGCACCGCAGCCCCCTCCAGCGCCACCGCGGGTGTGACGGTGATGTCGGCGGCGTCGGTCACCGGGGTGACGGTGAAGACCGTCTCCGCCTGAGCCGACGCGGTCGTGCCGTCAAACTCGGTCGCGACCGCGGTGAAGCGGATCGTGATGTCGCCCGAGGCATGGGCGGGCGGCGTGAAGGTGAGGCCCGGAAGCTCGGCCGCGGTAAAGATCCAGGTGCCGTCCGGCTGCTCGGTTCCGGCGCTGAAGCGCGCGCCTGCCGGAACGCCACTGGCGATCACGGTCAGGGTCTCGGACCCGTCGGTGTCGCGGAGAGCTGCCGAGACGTTGACGGCAATCGCGGTATCCTCGTCACCACGCAGAGTGGTGCGCGCCACGATGATCGGCGTATCGACACCGTCGCTCACCACGATCGGCAGGGCAACGGATGTGACGGCGACATCGCCCGTGCCGCGCTCGACGGCATAGGCCGTCACGGTCGCCGCGATCGTGCCGCTGTAGTTGAGGGGTGGCGTCAGCGTGAGGCCAGCGAGCTCGTCAGGCAGCAACGTCCAGCTGCCATCCCCGTTGTTCACACCGGCCGAGAGGAAGGCAGCAGCCGGCAGGCCTGAGATGACGATCGAGAGCATCTCCGACCCATCGGTATCGGCGAGCGCAGCGGTGATCGACAGCGGGATCGCCTGATCCTCGGTACCGGTTGCCACGCCGGCCGAGAGGATCGGTGCATCCGCATCGGCGGCGACCGTGAAGGGAACGCTGACCACCGTGTCGCGCGCATCACCGTTCGACGCTTCCACGGATCTCACCGTCACCGTGACGGCGAAATCGCCATGCGCGTTGGCCGGCGGAATGAGACGCAGCGCGCCGATCGACGCAGGGTCGATGCTGTAGGTGCCATCGCCATTGTCGGTGATGCCCGGGCCGTCGAGCGCGGCGCCGGCCGGGACATCGCTGATCTGGACACTGGTGATGATCTCCGAGCCATCCACATCGGCCGTCGCCACCGCGATGTTCAGTGCAACGGCCTGGTCCTCGACGCCGGACGCGGGCGCGGCTGTGACCGTGGGCGCATCGGCAACGGCCTCGATCGTGGCGGCAACCGGTTGCGCGGTGCTCGCGGTCGCGCCGATCGTATCGGTCGCGACGGCGCGGAGGGTGACCGAGATCGGGCCGGAATGATCAGCCGGCGGGTTGACGGTGAGGCCGGCGAGCTCACCCTGTGAAAGGATCCATTCGCCGCTGCGACTATCCAAGAAGCCAGCGCTCAGCGTCGCGCCATCGGGAAGGCCCGATACCACGACAGTGAGCGCGACCGCACCCGTACCGCCGCCAGCATGGCCGACCGTGATGGCCAGCGCGAGCGGAGCGTCCTCGTCACCGGATGCGAGGACGGCGGAGAGGGTCGGTGCCGCAAGTGCGTCGGGGGTTGCGCCACCACCGCCGCCGCCGCCGGTGCCGGTCCCCCCGTCGCCGGTCCCCCCGTCGCCGGTACCCCCGTCGCCGCTGCCATCACCGCCACTACCGCTTCCTCCGCCCGAGCCGTCGCCATCCCCGCCGCTGCTGCCGCCACCATCGGTGCTGGGCGGCGCGACGGTGAGATCGAACGTGCTGAGTGACCGCGAGACATCGCCTTCCCGCTCCGTCACCACCGCCTCGACCTCGAGCGCCAGGGTGCCCTCGAACCCCGCTGGCGGCCTGATCGACAGTCCATCCTCATCGCCAGGCGCAAGCACCCACGTGCCGTTGCCCATGTTCCTGCCGGCCGAGAGAACGAAGCCGTCCGGCACGTCATGCAGCACGAGCCTGATCGCCTCTGAGCCGTCGGTGTCAGGGGTGGTCGCCGAGAGGCTCAGCGGAATCCACCCATCCCCGGCGCTGGTCGATTGATGCGTGCTGCCCGTCACATCGGAAGCGTTGATCGTCGCCGCATCCGCCACCCCGCGCGGATCGACCGTCAGCAGGCCGCTGATCGTCTCGCTCACCCCGCCGGTGTCGCTGATCGTCATGGTCACGGAAAGATCGAACGCTACATCGCTGTTGGGCGGCGGCACGATGCGCACGTCATCGATGCGCGCTGCGGGAACGGCGTAGGCGCCGCCCTCCGGCGTCAGCACCGTTCCGTCCGCGTATCGCAGCATCGCGCCGGCAGGGACGCCGCTGATCGTGATTGTTCCGGTCACGGCCTCCGAGCCGTCGCGGTCGGACAGCCCAGGGTCGAGCGCGAGTGCGATCGCGCCATCCTCCGGGCCGGATGCCGTTGCCCAGCGCGCCACGCCGCCACCGAGACCACCAACCGACGGCGTGTCGATCTCCGCACCGATCACCACGGGAAGTGGCACGGTCGTCGTCGCGATCGAGCCGCCGCCCGTTTCCTGCGCGACAGCCGTCAAGGTGAGCGAGAGGGTGCCGGCATAGTCGCCCGGCACGATCAGCGCGGCAGTGGCAGCATCCGCCGCGGTGAGCGACCAGCGGCCAGGCCCTGCATAGGTGCCGACCGTGAGGCTCATCCCCTCCGGAACGCCGCTGACGAGATAGCTCAGCACCTCGGAGCCATCGGCATCCGACAAGGCGGCGGCGATGCCGAGCGGAACCGGTGCATCCTCCGCCACCGCGGCACCGCCGGTGACGGCAACAGGCGCATCGGCGATCGCCACGACGGCCACGGGCAGGGCCACGGGCGCGCTCTCCGCCGTGCTGCCATTCGGTTCTGCCGCGATGCTCGAGACCTGGAGCGTCATCCAGCCATGCCAGTCACGCGGCGGGGTGATGGTGAGGCTTGCGGCCTGGGCGGCGGGAACGAGGAAACTGCCATCGGCCTCGGCCACGAGCGCGCCCGAGGACGTGGCCAGCACCGCGCCGGGAGGAACGTCGCCGACGCGGAATGCCGTGATGCTCTCCGATCCGTCACGGTCCCTCGCGGTCGCATCGAGGGCGAGGCGAATCGCATGGTCCTCGCCGCCGATCGCCGGCGAGACCCGCACCGTCGGCGTATCGGCCACGCCGGCAACCGACACCGTGAACACCGCCTCCACCGTCGCCGTCGAGCCATCGCGCGCCTCGGCGGTGTAGGCACGCAAGGTGAGCGCGAGATCACCCGAGAAGTCGCGCGGGGGAAGGATCGCGAGGGTGCCGAGATCGCCTGCGGGAACGGTCCAGAAGGTGCCGTGCGCGGTGCCGTGCGAAAGCGTGGCGCCGGCCGGCACGCCGAATATCTTGACGGTCAGCGTCTCCGATCCATCCGTGTCGACGAGCGCGGCGGAGAGCCCAGTCAGCGGGATCCATTGGTCCTCGAGCCCAGCGGCATCGGCCACCGTGATGGCGGCTGCATCGGCCATCGCACTGACCGTCACGACCCCCGTTCCGGTCACGAGCCGCGTGTCGGTGGCGCCGTTGCCGCTGTCGGTCAACAATGCCTGGAAGGTGAGGGTGAAGTCCGCGTCACTGTTGGCGTTCGGCAGCAGCTTGACGCGCCCGGCGTAGAGCTCCCATGTCGACACTTCCCAGGTGCCGGGCACAGTCTCGGTTCCCTGAGAAAGCACGGCACCCGCGGGAACGCCACTGACCGTGGTGGTGACGGACCAGGTCTCCGACCCGTCCGTGTCGGGGGTGACGAAGTTCGGCTTGATCGTGATCCAGCTGTCCTCGGCGCCCGCGGCGGACATCGGGATCGTTCCGATATCGGCGACAGGATCGACCGAGACCTGGAACGTTGCGCTGGCACTTGCCGGGAGCACCCCCGCCTCGTTCTCGGCAGCGATCGCCGTCAGTGTGAGCGTATAGGTTCCGGAATGGTTCGGCGGCGGCACGAAGGCGACAGTGGTCAGTTGAGCCGGGGTGAGCGTCCAGCTGCCGTCGACGTTCTGCTGCCCGACCGTCAGCGTACCGCCCGCCGGAAGGCCCGAGAGCCGGAAGCTGAGCGTCTCCGAGCCATCGGTGTCGGCCAGCGCGCCGCCGAGGCCGGTGAGCGGGATCGGCTGGTCCTCGACACCTGCATGGTTCGCGACCGTCACGGTCGGCGCATCCGCCACGGCGGTGACGATGATCGTCCCCGCGCCGTCGATCACGCGGCTCACCGTCGTGCCGTTTGCCGTGTCCGACTGGACCGTTTCGAATGTGAGGTGGATGTCGGCGTCGCTGTTCGCAGGCGGCCGGATCATCACGGCCGAGGCGCCGAGCGAGGCCGTCGAGACCTCCCAGACACCGGGGCTGATCTCCGCGCCCTCCGACAGGACCGCGCCGGCGGGAACGCCGCGGATCGTCGTCGTCGGCGCCCAGCTTTCCGAACCATCCTGGTCAGGCGATGCGAAGCTCGCAGCGATGATGATCCACCCATCCTCCGCCCCCTGGCCGGTGACGGTGATGCTGCCCTGGTCGACCTCCGGCGCGACGGTGACGGTGAAGCTGCGCAGCGCCTCCGCCGAACCACCGGCGGCTTCTGTCGCCACCGCGCGAAGGGCGAGGACAATCTCGCCCGAGAAATGCTCCGGCGGACGCAGCGAGAGTGTTGCCAGCGCCCCGACCGGCACCGACCAGACGCCGCCGCCGAGCGACGTGCCGGCGGAGAGAGTCGCTCCGGTGGGAACGCCCGAGAGCGTGACCGCAAGGGTCTCCGACCCATCGGCATCGACGAGCGACGCCGCCAGGCCGCCGAGCGCGATCCACCGATCCTCCGTCCCGGCAGCATCGGCGACCGATGCGACGGGAACATCCGCCACCGCATCGACGCCAAGGGTGAGCGCCACGACAACGTCCTGCCGCGCCTCTGCCGTCCCAGCAGTATCGATCACCGTCGCGGTGACGGTGAGCGCGATGTCGGCATCGCTGTTTGCAGGCGGCGTCAAACTGACGTTGCCGGCCGCGAGCGCTGCCGTGGGAACGCGCCAGACGCCGCCGCCGAGGCTGTCGCCGAGATTGAGCGACGCATCGGCGGGAACGCCGGCGATCAGCACGGTCTCGGCCCAGGCCTCGGACGCATCCGTGAGCGCGGCGAAGCTGACCGAAAGCGGAATCGCGGTGTCCTCGGCACCGGAGGCCTGGGCCGTGATGGCAGCACCATCGACCACGGGCGCGACCGTGACGGTGAACGGCACGCGCGTTGTCTCCACATCGCCGTTCGACACCTCGGTGCCCGTGGCCTCGAGCACGAGTGCGATCTCGCCGGCGAAGTCAGGCGGCGGCTGGAGGGAGAGCGCACCGAGATCGGCGGCCGGCACGCGCCACACGCCGCCATCCGCGCTGCCGTGCGACAGCACCGCACCAGCGGGAAGCCCCGTGATGGCAACGCTCAGCGTCTCCGATCCGTCGAGATCGACGAGCGAGGCAGCAAGACCGCCGAGCGCGATCCAGCCATCCTCCTGCCCTGCCGCATCGGCGGCAGACGCTGTCGGCGCATCGGCCACCGCCGTGACCTCGACCGTGAACGGATGCATCGTCTGCGCAGCACCGCCATCAGCCTCCTCACTCGTCGCGACGAGTTCGAGCGACAGCGTGCCGGAGACATGCGCGCGCGGCGTCAGTGTCAGGCCGGGAAGATCGCCAGGCGCAAGCGACCATGTGCCATCGGTGAGAAGCGTGCCGGCCGACAGCACTGCGCCATCCGGGACACCGCGGATGATGAGCGCGGTGATCGTCTCGGAACCGTCGCGGTCGGTCAGCGCAACGGTGAGGTCGAGCGCGATGGCGGTATCCTCGCCGCCAGCGCCACCCGTGCCGGTGACCGCGGGCGCGTCTGCCACCGCATCGACGGTGAGCCGGAGCTCCTCCCGCGTGACCACCGTGTTGCCATCAGGCACGCGGGATGCGGCCTCGACGACGAGCGTCGCCTCGCCACTCCAGTTCTCGCCAGGATGCAGCACGAGGCCGTCGAGGTCGGCGGGAGCAAGTCGCCACGAGCCGTCGGCGAGAACGGTTCCGGCGGACAGCGAGGCACCGGGCGGCAGCCCGGCGATGGTGATCGTCAGGACCTCGCCGCCGAGCCCGTCGCGGTCATCGAGGGCAGCGCTGATCCGGATCGCGACCGATACATCCTCGCGCGTGGTGGCGTTCTCGACGGCAAGACGCGGCGCGTCGGCGATGGGCCCGGGTGCCGTCACCTCCGCATTCGTGTCGGCCGGTGCCCGCGCCGGCCGTGGGTCCTCGGCGACGCCATCGATGCGCGCGGCAGCGCCCTCCGGCAGCGGTCCGGCCGTGGCAGCTGCCGGCGCGATCGGCAGCAGCGAGCCGCCCGGCACGGCGGGCGAGAGCGAGGGGAGCAGAACCAGTGGCGCGGCGCGCGACGGCGGCGGGGTATCGGGCGTCGCGGCGATAGGGACGGCCAACGAGGGGCCGTCCGGAAGTGAGCCGCGCAGCGCTGCTTCGCCGTCGGGCAACTCCGCCACGCTCGCGCTGTCCTGCGAAGTCGGCGATGGATCGGGCAAGAGGTTGCCCACGCCAGCAACGGCGACGCGGCCGGATGCGGCAAATCCGACCACGACGGGTGCCGCAATGGCAGCATCCGGCAGGCCGGGCCGCTGTGCTGCGCGGAGCGCCCGCAGCGCTGCCTCGTCGACGACGGCGCCCTCGGGCAAGCCATAGGCCGGATCGTTTCCGCGCGTATCACTCACATCATTCGCTCCCGCCCGGGTGGCGGCGTCCTGCCGCTCTTCCTGGCTTGCCGCGCGCGTTCAGCGCTCGCGGAAACTGTCGCTCATCGCGGCATGCACCGGCTTCATCAGGTAGGCGAGCAGCGTCTTCCCCCCCGTCACCACATCCGCCTGCACGGTCATGCCCGGCAGCAGGCGGTTCAGCCCGGGGTCACGCCCGACATGGTCTGCCGTGAGCGCGATGCGCGCCGCGTAGTAGGGCTGCTGCTGCTGATCAAGCGTGGTCGATGCAGCGACCTGGATCAGCGTGCCCTCGACAGAGCCGTAGCGCGCATAGTCGAACGCATGCACCTTCACGCGCACCGCCTGACCGGGTGAGACGAAGCCGATCTCGCGCGGGGTGATCCGCGCCTCGACGACCAGCGGCGCGGTAACCGGAACGATCTCGACCAGCGGCCCGCCAGGCGGCACGACGGTGCCGGTGCGGCGAACCTGCAATCCCTTGACGATCCCATCGACCGGCGCGAGGACGGCGAGGCGGCTGACACGTTCCCACGCCTCGCGGACCGCCTCCTGCGTCTCGAGGCGCTCCACCACGACGCGTCCGAGTTCCCGCGCTGCCTCGTCACGCGCCGTCGTCTCTGCCTCCACGAGCCTCGCCTCGGCTTCATCGGCGCCACGCGCGGCTGCCACGGCCATCGCGGCAAGCCGTTCACCCTCGGCCGTCGCGGCAAGATAGGCGCGGCGCGTCTCGAGAACGGCGATGCGGGTCGTAAGCCCCTGGGCGAGCAGCGTCTCGCGGAGGGCAAGCTCGCTGCCGTGCAGCGCCAGCTGGCGCCGGATCCCCTCCTCCTGCGCAGCGAGGGCGCGCTGTTCCGCCCGCCGCTGATGTGCCACGTGCGACAGCACGGCAAGGCGGTCATTGCGTGTCCGCAGCGCCTCCTCATGGGCGGCGCGCTGGTCGGCAGCAAGCGCCGCAAAGCCCTGATCCTCACCTCCGATGTCGAGTGCCGTTCCATCACGGAGCGCGCGCAGGTTCGCCTCCCGGAAGCGAAGCCCCGCGTCGCGGGCGCGCAGGCGGTCGAGCTCCGCCTGCGCAGGAGCGGAGGCGAAGCGCATGAGCGTCTGCCCCTCGCGCACCGCCTCGCCGTCGGAGACGAGAACGACCTCGACGAGGCCGCCTTCGAGGTGCTGCACGATGGCAACGGGTTCGTCGGTCATGACCTGGCCCGGCGCGATGGCGACCTCCGGCAGGGAGGTCACGGCAGCCCAAAGGCCGAAGGCGACGAGCATGGCAGCCGCGCCGACCACGACGACGCGATCACGGCGCCTGCGACGCGGGTCGTCGAGGCCGGCAAGCGCCAGCAGCGCCTTGGCCTCGAAATGCTGGACGTCCTGGCGCGTCATGTTCACTGCCTGCCATCGTTCATGTCGAGCGCCCCTGCGCCAGAAGCTTCACCGCCGTGGGACCAGCGGCGGGTGGTGCTGAGCGCCGCTGCTCCTCGACCTGCCCTTCGGTGAAGCGGAGGATCCTGTCGGCGAGCGCGATGTGGCTCGGCCGGTGCGTGACGATTAGGATCGTCGCCTCGCCCCGCAACGAAGCGATCACCTTCCCGACGGCGGCGCTGCCATCGTCATCGAGGCCATTCGCCGGCTCGTCCATGAGCACGATCCGCGACCGGCGCAGCAGAATCCGCGTGAGCGAGATGCGGGTCACGAGGCTAGCCGCGACCATGCCGGCGCCGTTGTCGCCAAGTCGCGTATCGAACCCGTCGGGCAACGATGCGACCAGCCTGTCGAGGCCGGTGATGGACGCTGCCGCGCGGATCTCGGCCTCGCTCGCGCCGGGAGCGGCGAGCAGGAGGTTCTGCGTCACGGTGCCGTAGATGATCTGCGGCACGGCCGGCGCATAGGCGATGGCGCGACGGAGCTCCACCGGGTCGAACCGACGGATGTCAAGCCCGTCGATCCTTACGCTCCCCGCGCTCGCCCGATGAATCCCCAGTACCGAGAGCAGGAGCGATGTCTTGCCCGCACCGGACGGCCCGACGAGCGCGATGACCTGCCCCGCCCTGATCTCGGCGTTGACGCCAAGCAGTGCCGGCTCCGCCTGCGGCTGGTAGCGCAGGCTCAGCCGCGCGATGCCGATGTCGCCGCGGATGCTGCCGACGGGGCGCACCGGCGAGCGATGCTCGCTCTCCGGGGCGAGCGCCATCATCTGGTCGACCTGCCGCATGCTCGTCCGCACCTGTTCCCAGCGCGACAGGATCGTGAAGGCCATCTGGATCGGCCCGAGCACGCGCCAGATCACCATCATCGCCGCGATCAGCCCGCCGGCGGTGATGGTGCCGCCGAGCACCGCGTGGACGCCGAAGGCCACCGCCGCCAGCGCCGTGACGCCAACGATTGCCTGGCCGAGCGCGGTGACAATCCCGCCGAGCGCACCAACGCGGGCAGCAGCCGCTGCCGCCTCAGCCGCGGCCGCTGCGTGGCGGGCGCGCCAGACCGGGCTGGCCCCGCTCGCCCTGATCAGGCGCATGGCACCCAGGGTCTCGAGTGCGAGCTGGTCACGCTGCTGGGCCGTCACCGCCGCCGAGGAGACCGCACGCCGCATCGGGCCGCCGACTGCGATGAACAGAAGGGCGAAAAGGAGCACAGCGACCGCGGGCGCGATGGCAACCGGTCCGCCAACAGCTGCGAGAACGCCAACGAGCATCAGCGCGAACGGCGCATCAAGCGCGGCAATCGCGAGGCTTCCACTGAAGAACTCCCGCACCGTGCCGAAATCCCGCACGCGGTTCACCTGCGCGGCGATGCCGACGCGCTCGGTCATCGCAAGCGGCAGGCCGAGCAGGCGATCGAGCACGCTGTGCGCCACGACCGAATCAAGCCGTTCCCCGATGCGCGCGAGCGTGTCGAGCCGTGCCGCCCGGAACAGCCCCTCGAACAGGAGCGCGAGGCAGAGGCCGATGAGCAGAAGTGGCAGCGGCCCTGCATCGCCGGCGCCGATCAGCACATCGAACACGGCCATCGTGAAGAGGGGCACGGCAAGAGCGAGAACGGCGAGAAGGAAGCTTGCACCGAGCATGGGCCTGGCGAGGGGCGCGAAGCCAAGCAGCACGCCCCGGAGCCACGCGTCACGCGATGACGCCTGCACCGGCTTTGGAGCAAGGCAGAGCACGGGGCAATCGATGTCGAGGCTGTCGATCCTCTCGTGAACGCCCCCGGCAGTCACGCGAAGGATGCCTCCCGTGGCAGACCCCACGAGAACTGCCACCCTGTCGCCGGCCTCGATCACCAGGGCGGGCAGATGTTCCGGGCGCAAGGCACCATGGGCGGCATGGATGCTGACGGTCGGGTAGCCGAGATTGACGAGGGTGACGCGAAGTGCGGCGATGTCGAAGTGGCCGCATGCATGGGGCATCGCACCGACGAGCTGCGCGGGACCGCCCTGCCAGCCAAGCGCGGCGAGATAGAGCCCGAGTCCTGTCACGATCGGCCCGGGCTCCACCAACGTGGCCGGCACCGGCACCGGGACCAGCGTTTCCTCCAGCCCTGCCCAGGGCGATGTGCCGAGCCAGGAGGGCGGCGGCATTGCGTTCATGTCGCTGCCACCAGCTTGCCGCCGGCGAGCGTGTAGCGCCGATCGGCCAGTGCGAGCGTCGATGGGCGGGAGCTGATGATGATGACGGTGCAGTGATTGCGCAGCCGGGACAGCAACGCATGCACGACATTGTCGGCGGTCGCGTCGAGGAACACATTCGCCTCGTCAAACAGTACGATGCGTGGGCCGGTGACGAGCGCGCGCGCGATGGAGACGAGCTGCACGGCACCGCGCGGCAGCAGCACTCCCCCCTCGCCCACCTGCGTGTCGTAGCCCTGGGGCAGCGCTGCCGCGAGCTGGTCGAGGCCGAGCTCGGCGGCAAGCGCGCGGGCCCGCGGCGTGAACAACGGCCGGTGCATCGTGATGTTCTCGACCAGCGTGCCGCGCACCAACTCGCCCTGCGTCGGCAGGTAGGAGCAGACGAGGGGGATGCTGTCAGGGTCCACTCTCGTGAGATCGGTACCGTCGATCAGCACGCGCCCATGCGCGGGGGAGAGGAGGCCCGCCATGAGGCGCAGCAGCGTCGTCTTGCCCGCCCCGTTGCGCGCGGCCACTGCAACGATCTCGCCCGGCATGACGACGAGATCGATCCCGGCGAGGATCGGATCGCCCTGGTCACGCAGCACGACGGCATCCTCGATGCGGAGCCCGCCCTCCGGGGCGGCGAGTGCCGGGGCCGGTGACGGCAACGGCGATGCCATGATCTCGCCAAGCCTGTCGGCAGCCCCGCGCAGCACCTCGGCGCGCGTGAACACCGAGAGCGCAGCGCTGAGCGGCTGCAGGGTTCGTCCACTGAGCAGGAGGCAGGCGCCGAGCCCGCCAACGGTCAAACGACCGGCGATCACCTCCATGCAGCCGATCGCGGCGACCAGCCCTGCACCGACACTGGCGAGCAGGAGCGCGGCGCCATGGCCATTGCCGGAGAGGACGGCAAGCCGGCGACGCGCTTCGGCGCAGCGCAGGATCAGCCGCTCGTTCCGGCGCAGCATCTGCTGCTCGAGGCCGAGCGCCTTCACCGTGTGGATGTTGCCCAGGACGTCGAACAGCATGTTGAAGCGCCGCTCCTCGCCCTCCGCGAGCGCACTGACGGTGCGGCGAAGGCGGCGGCCCAGCAGGAGCGTGAGGGCGAGGTAGAGTGCCGCCAAAAGCACCGGCACGGCGGCGAGCGTCGGCGAGAGATGCATCATCGCCGCGACGTAGAGAAAGCAGAATGGGAGATCGAGGAGCGCCTGGAATGCGGCCCCCGAATAGGCCTCCCGCACGACGGCGATGCTCGACAGACGCTCGAGATACACACCGGCGCCACGTCGCTCGAACCGCGCGAGCGGGGTGCGCGTCAACGCCTCGATGGCGCGGGCATGAGCCTCTGCCTCCCAGCGCCCGCCCAGGCGCGCAACGATGCCGGCGCGCACCGACCGCAAGGTCGTCTCGAGAAGGCAGGCGACGAGGACGGCGGACGCCAGGACCCAGAACGTGGCCAGCCCGCCGCTGGCCAGCACCCGGTCATAGACGTGCAGCATGGCAATCGGCAGGGCGAGCGAGAGCGTGCTGATCAGCAGCGACGACAGGGCGAGTTCGGGCACGGCGCCGAAAAGGCACCTAGCGATCGACGGCAGCGCCATCGCCTCCGGGCCCGATCTCGACACACCTCACCTCACGCCATCGCCACGCGCGGACCGTGCAGCGCGACATGGCGCAGTTTCGGATGGCGCGGTTACCTGCCGGTTAAGCCAACGGCGTTGGCCGGGACAGGCGGGCGGTGACGGGCACAGGCCCACGTCGAACACGCAGGCGCGTGTCGCTTGGCAGCGATCGGGCGGCCATCCCGGACCCGGGAGGATCGGAACGGGCTCTAGCGGCTGCCGGGCCTCAGCCCTGCCGCGACCAGGGCGGCAACCAGTGCGCGCGCGCTCTGACCCACGGCACCCCCGTTCCGCCTCGCGGTGTCGTTGACGGCTGAGATGATACCCTCACGCCACGTGCTCATCCCGTCGCCGATCTCCGCGCTGTCGGCTGCCACCGTGGCAGCGGCGATGCCGCGCAGGTCGAGGGCCGGAAGGCGGCTCGTCCCTGCCCCGTCGATGCCCATGCCGGCATCGTTGTAGAGCGCGGCGAAGACCGGGTGGCTGACCGCCGTCCCGGCGCGCCCGCCAAGCACACCGCCATGCGACCCGGTGACGACCACATGGCCGGCATCCTCGGCACGGACCAGCGACGTGCTGTCGAGCGCGATGACCTGGACCGGGGGGACGGAGGCCGCGGCGATCACCTGCCGCGACTCGGCAAGCGCGGCAGGGGTGGGCGATGGCTGGAGGCCTGCAGACGCGAGCATGCCGAGGGCGTCGGCTGCGCGCATGCCGATTCGGATTCCCAACGCCTCGGCCGGTGGGTTGATGGTGGAGAGGACGCCGCGGGAGAGGCAATCGGCGCCATCGCCGATCCGGGCCGACCAGATGTCGACCGTGGCGGCCGGCACGCCGAGTGCAGCGAGGGCGCCGAGGCCCGCTACACCTGCCCGGTTCCTGCCGATGCCGGCATCGGAGAGGATGACGGCGCCGACACCTGCCTTGGCCGCGCACCAGGCGGCGTAGCGGCCGCCATGCGAGGCGGCGAGCACGACGGCCCCGCGCGCCGAGGCATCGAGTTCCGTCACGCTGTCGCGCACGATCACAGCGGCCCGGTGGTTCATGGCGTTCATCCTCCGCGCAACGATAGGCGTCCGCGCCTACGGTGCGTGATCGGGCCTGATCAAGCCGCCCGCGGTGAAGCCGCCATCGACGGGCAGGCAGGCCCCGGTCACGAAACCGGACTGATCGGGGTCGAGCAGGAAGGCGATCGTGGTCGCGATCTCCTCGGGTGCAGCATAGCGATGCAGCGGCAGGGCGGCTGTCCACATCGCACGCGGCGTCGAGGCCTGCACCGTCTCGACCAGGGGCCCTTCGACGGGGCCGGGGGCGACCGCGTTGACGCGGATCCCCGCCTCTGCCCACTCGACGGCGAGCACGCGCGTCATCTGCAGCACGGCAGCCTTCGACGCGCCATAGGCGACGCGGCCCAGATTGCCGACAAGGCCGGACACGGAGGCGATGTTCACGATTGCGCCCCCGCCGGCCGCCATCATCAGCCGTGCGGCTGCCCGGGCAGCTAGGAAGCTGCCGAGGACGTTGACATCGAGGATGCGGCGAAAATGTTCCGCCTCGGTGTCCATCGCCGGGATGTCGGCGGCGATGCCGGCGGAATTGACGAGGCCGGACGGAGCACCGAGCGTATCGGCCAGCGCAGCGACGGCGGCCGCGATTGACGCCTCGTCGGCGACATCGGCCGCGGCCGACGCGGCACCGAGCGTGGCGGCTGCCCTGCCCAGCGCACCGACGTCACGATCGATGAGGCCGATGCGCCAGCCGCGCTGCCCGAGGACGCGCGCCGTCGCGAACCCGATGCCCGATGCGCCGCCCGTGACCAGAACCACGCGCTCCACCCAACCCTCCTCCAGTGTCGGCCCGACGTTGCTAGGCTGGCTCGATGCGCCCCGGCGTCCTGCCGGCAACCGCGAGACGGCGCTCCAACCAGCGGACGCCTGCCGAGATCGCGATCACGAGGACCAGGTAGCAGACGATCAGGACGGTGTAGATCTCGAGCGGCCGGAACACCGTGACCACGAGTTCGTTCGCCTTCCGGGTCAACTCCGGCAGGCCGATCACGGAGGCGAGCGAGGACATCTTCACCACATAGACGAATTGGTTGCCGAGTGCCGGCAGGATGCGGCGGATCGCCTGGGGCAGGATGACGAAGCGCATCGTGTGCCAGCGCGACAGGCCGAGCGCCGAGGCGGCCTCGCGCTGGCCCAGTTCGACCGACTGGATGCCGGCGCGGAAGATCTCCGCCTCGAAGGCACTGTCGCAGAGCGCGATCGCGAGCACGGCGGCGGCGAACACGTCGAGCCTGATGCCGGTGACGATCGGCAGCCCATAGAAGGCCCAGAGGATCATCACCAGGATCGGCACCGCGCGGAATCCCTCGACCCAGATCCGGGCAAGGATCCGCGCGGGCCGTGACGGCGCGGCGCCGAGCAGCGCGACGATGAGACCGAGCACGATCGAGAGCAGCATCGCCGCCAGTGCGACCTGGATCGTGGCCGCGAAGCCTTCGAGGATGAAGGTCAGGTTCGACCAGCCCGCCGGCAGGCGCGGATCGACGACATGCCAGCCGAAGCTGCTGCCGCAGCCGGCCAGGAGCAGCAGCAGCGGCAGCAGGAGCCACCGTTGCGGCCTTCTGGTTCTGCGACTAGCGTCATTCACGCAGGCGACGGAGCGGGGCGATGCAGGACGAGGTAGCTGGCGCGGATCTCTCATCCCGCTATGGTGGTCGGACACGGCGCGTTGCGCCAGGGCCGGATGACGAGCTCGTTCGCGTTGGGCCCGAGACGCCCTGCGGCGAGTATCTGAGACGGTTCTGGCATCCGGTGTGCCTGTCGGCGCAGCTGCACGACGTTCCCCTGCCGGTCAGGCTCATGGGCGAGGATCTCGTGGCGTTCCGCGACGGCTCGGGCCGCGTCGGCCTGCTGCATCGCCATTGCGTGCATCGTGGTGCCTCGCTCTGCTTCGGGCGGATCGAGGCGCGCGGCATCCGCTGCTGCTACCACGGCTGGCATTTCGACATCGACGGCACCGTGCTGCAGGCAGGGTCCGAACCCTCGACGGCGCGGATCGCTGCCGCCGTCTCGCAGGGCGCGTACCCGGTGGCGGAACGGCACGGGCTCGTCTTCGCCTATCTCGGCGATCCGCGCAGCGTCCCGCCACTGCCGGTGTTCGACACCGAGGCTGAGCCCGGCGTCACCCTCCGCCCCTTCCTGCTGACGATTCCCTGCAACTGGCTGCAGGTCTACGAGAACGCCCAGGACCCAGCGCATGTGCTCTGGCTGCATGCGCGGAATGCGGGGGCGCATTTCGACGAAAGCAACAGCGCCGAGCAGGAGCTCGACTTCGTGCCGACGCCGCTCGGCATGATGAACGTGCAGACGCGGCGCTGGGGGGGCATGGTGTGGACGCGCACCGTCGAATGCATCCTGCCCAACCTGAACCAGACAGGGGCGATCTGGGAGGCAGCACGCGAGGCCAAAACCTTCCAGCGAGTCGGCCTCACGCGCTGGGTCGTGCCGGTGGATGACGAGAACAGCCTCCAGATCGGCTGGCGGCACCTCTCCGCCTCCCTCGATCCCGACGGCAAGGACAAGCCGGATGCGATCGGCCTCGGCAGCATCGATTTCGAGGGCCAGGACGACACCGCTACCTTCGAGGAGCGGCAGCGCCGGCCGGGAGACTACGATGCGCAGGTGAGCCAGCGCAGCATCGCCGTGCACGCGCTCGAAACCCTCGCGAGCACGGACCGCGGCGTAGCGATGCTGCGGCGCCTGATCCGCCGCGGTGTGAAGGCCAGCGCGGCGGGCGATGCACCCCGCGCCACATCCGCTGGACATGTCGCGACCTTCTGCCAGGACACGGTCACGCCACTGCCGCATGCCGGGGCGGAGGACCGCGCGCTGCTGCGTGCCCACGGTGCCGCCGTGGCACGCGCCGTGCTAGAGACTGCCGCGCACACACCGGAACAGCGGCGCGCGACGATCGCCGCCGCTGCCAACGCCCTTGCCTCACATCCGACGGCACGATCAGAGGAGACCGCCTCGTGAACCGACGCTCAGTTCCCGCCGTTGCCGCGGCCATCGCAGGCGGCCTCGCGCTTGCCTCCACCGCGCGTGCCCAGGGCGCGGGCGCAAGCCGCCTACAAGCTGTGCAGCAGGCAGGCGTCATCCGCTTCGGCACGACCGGTGACTTCAACCCGATGAGCTTCCGCGACGCCGCGAGCCGCGAACTCCGCGGCCACCAGATCGACGCCGCGCGCCAGCTCGCCACCGACATGAACCTCCGTGCCGAGTTCGTGCCGACCGACTGGCGCACCCTGATCAACGGGCTCCAGGCGAACCAGTACGACGCCGTGTTCACCGGCACATCGATGAGCGTCGCGCGCGCCATGGCGGCCTCGTTCACCACGCCCTGGGGCCGCAATGCTTTCGTGCCGCTGGTGGCACGCGCCAACGTCGCCAGGTTCCGCGACTGGGACGCGCTGAACCAGCGCGGCGTCACGATCGGCACCAATCTGGGCACGACCATGGAGCAGTTCGTGCAGCAATCGCTGCCGAGCGCGACGCTGCGGCGGGTGGAAAGCCCTGCGCGCGACTGGCAGGAGCTGCTCGCCGGCCGCGTCGACGCGACGATGTCCTCGCTGATCGAGGCGGCATTCCTGACGAAGGAATACCCGCAGATCGTCTCGATCCTCGCCGACAAGCCGCGCAACCCGATCCCGATGGCGTTCATGGTCGCCGCCGGCGATCCCGCGTGGCTCACCTTCCTCAACGCCTGGACCACGATCCGCCTGGCCAGCGGCTTCTTCGACGAGATCAACACGCGCTGGGGGCTCGTGCAGGCCTGACGCCGAGCGCCACCACCGACGCTGCCCTCGCCTCGCGCAGGCCTTCGCAGGGCAGCGCGGGGCGCGCCACCGTGATCGGCGGTGGCATCGCGGGGCTCACGTCAGCCTGGGCGCTGGCGCGGGCAGGTTTCGAGGTGTCGGTGCTCGACACGCACGCGCTGCCGAACCCGCATGGCAGCTCGGCCGATGATGGGCGCATCATCCGCCACGTCTATGGAACGATGGAGGGCTACGCGGCGTTGATGCCGGCAGCCCACCTGGCGTGGGCGCGGCTGTTCGCCGCAACCGGGCATGACCGGCTGCTGCCGGTGCGTGCCCTCTACGTGCTGCGCGAGGAAGGGCCATGGCAGGCAACGGCACAGCGCGCCCTCGACGCAGCGGGACTGCGCCTGGCGCTGCTCGACGACAGCGCCATCGCCGCGTTGCCGATGCTGAACCGTGACGGCGTGCTGCGCGTCGCCGAGGTCGAGGGGTCGGGCATCCTCCAGGCGCGCGCGATCCTCGATGATCTTCTCGCGCTCCTGCGCAGGTCGGGCGTGCAGCTCCGCGAGGGGGTGGAGGTCGCGGGTATCGATCCCGCGAAGGGCATCGTCACCCTCTGCGGCGGGGAGACGATCGGCGCCGATGCGCTCGTCATCGCCGCGGGGACGGGTGTGACGTCGCTGCTGCCGGGTCTTGCGCGCGACTGGGGTCTGCGCGCATCGGTGCAGACGCTCGCCTACCTCGACCCGCCCCCGCATCTCGCGGCTGCATGGCAGGCAGGGCCGATGCTGCTCAACAGGCTCTCCGGTCACCCGACCGGCGGCGTCTACGTGCTGCCGCCGCGGCAGGGGGCGCGGCTCAAGATCGGCGACTACGACACGACGGCCGAGGCCGACATGGGCGCCGATCATGCGACGCTCCGCGCCGACAGGGTCGCGGCATTGCTCGATGCCGGGGCGCGGGCGATCGCGGATTTCGGTGCCTACCGCATCGCCGCGGTCAGGCACTGCCACTACACGATGGCGCATGAGGACCGCTTCGTCGTGCGCCGGGTGGGGGAGCGGGGCTGGGTCGTCTCCGCCTGTTCCGGCCATGGCTTCAAGCTCGCGCCGTTGATTGCGCTCGGCCTTGCCGCGGCCATCGAGGGGCAGGTCGAAGGTGCAGCGCTGGCGCACTGGGCGGCCGGGCGGGAGGGAGAGCGCGTGCATGGCTGAACCGGTGCTCTACAGCAACGATGTCTCCGGCTATTGCTGCAAGGTGCGCATCGTTCTCGCGCACAAGTCGATCGCCTGCGAGGAGCGCATGCCACCCGATGGCTACGGCAGCGCCGCGTATCGCGCCATCGTGCCGACGGGCACGATCCCTGCCCTGGTGATCGGCGACCTGGTGCTGAGCGAGAGCGAGGCGATCGTCGAGTATCTCGACGAGGCTTGGCCCGCGCCGGCGATGCTGCCGGGCGATGCGGCATCACGCGCGCGGCTGCGCCAGCTTTCGCGGTTCCATGACAGCAGGCTCGAGCCGCCGCTGCGCGCGCTGTTCGGCCAGGTTGCGCCGTCGTCGCGGGATGGCAGCATCGTCGGCGCGAACCTCGCGCTGTTCGAAGCAAGGCTGGCAGAGCTCGCCCGCATCGCCGCGCCCGCCCCGCTGCTTGGCGGGGCCATGCTCACGCTGGCTGATTGCGGCTATCCGGCAACCTTCATGCTCGGCAGAGGCATGGCGGCGGCCTTCGGCCACACCCTCGCGATGCCATCCGTGATCGAGGGCTTCGAGGCAGCGCTTGCGGCGCATCCCTCGGTCGCCCCTGCCCTCGCGCGGTGTCGTGCCGCGACGGAAGCCTGGTTCGCGGCGAAACTGGGCACGCCGCTGGCATTCTAGCTCGCCGGCTGGGGGTCCTTGCGGTAGGCGAAGCTGCGGGCGAAGCGGCCGAGGATATGAGCCCCACACGTCGTCGGCTCATAGGCCGGCGCCGCACCCGGAGCGACGCAGCTCGGCAGCACGGCAACCTCGGTGTCCGGGTGCGGATCGTAGAACACGGCGATCGACTGACGCTCGCGCCCGCTGCTGTTCACCACGCGATGCGGTGTCGAGACGAAGAGGTCATTCGTCCAGCGCGCCATCAGGTCACCGATGTTGATGACATAGGTTCCCGGGATGGGTGGGGCTGCGATCCACTCCCCTGCCCGGTTCTGGACCTGGAGCCCGCCCGTATCGTCCTGCGCAAGGATGGTGATGCAGCCGTAATCCGAATGCGCCGAGACACCGAACTGGCTCTCGCCGAGCTCGGGCGGCTGCGGCGGATACCAGATGGCACTGCCGCGGGCGAGCGGCTTGCGATATGCGGCCGCAAAATGATCCGGTGGCAGATCGAGTGCCGCGGCAAAGCCGCGCAGCAGGCGCTGGCCGCAGGCAAGCACGGCGGCGTAGTACGCATCCATTGCCACGCGGAAGGATGGGATGGACGGCGGCCAGATGTTCGGGCCCATCAGCGGCTTGCCGGCCAGCACATCCTCGTCGGTCGTCGGCAGGTCGAGGCCGAAGATGAAGCTTTCCTTCAGATCGGGCCGCTTTGCGCCGTCCATCACCGCGCCACCTGGTGCGAGCCAGCCTCGGTGCAGCGCGTTGACCCGCGCTGTCTCCTTCACCGCGCCCGGGCTGCGGAAGAAGCCGCGCGCCTCGCTGAAGGCTTCGTCAATCACCGGCTGCGGCACGCCGTGGTTGGCGATGTAGAAGAAGCCGACCTCCGTCGCCGCCCGCCTGATCGCAGCCCCGATCGCCGCAAGACCCGCCTCGCCCTGCATCGACAGGCCGGCGAGGTCGATCACCGGGATCTCGCCGAAATCGACGGACCGGGCCGTTGCATAGCTCATGCGAGGGTCTCCTCAGCGGTACGGGCGTTGGCCGCGAGCGCTGCGGCAAGGGTTTCGAGGGCGAGCGCGTTCTCCGCCGCCGTGCCGACGGAGATGCGCAGCGCCGTGTCATAGCCCGCAGGCTCGCGGAAGCCGCGGGCGAGAACGCCGCGCGCGGCCATCGCCGCGATCACCGGCTCTGCGGGGCGGCCGATATCGGCCGAAACGAAATTCGCGAAGGACGGCCAGGGGGAGAAGCCGAGGTTGCGGAGGCCTGCGGCGAGCTGGGCCCGCCCAGCCGCCGTACCATCGATGATGGTGGCCAGATGCACTGCGTCATCGAGGGAAGCGTGCGCCATCGCGACCGACATGGCGGAGACCTCGAAGATCGGGCGCACCGAACCGATCGCCTCGACGATGTCCTCGCCCGAGCACACGCCGTAGCCGAGCCGCGCGCCGGCGAGCGCGAACGCCTTGGAGAAGGTGCGCGAGACGATCCAGGGGCCATTGCGGTGCGCGGCCAGGACGGCCACCGCATCCGGCCCGCCGGCAGCGCGGCCGAACTCGGCATAGGCTTCGTCGACGCAGAGCAGGACGGTGTCGGGAACGCCCGTTGCAAGAGCCGCGAGTGCTGCCTCGTCGAGCATGCCACCGGTGTTGCCGTTCGGCGTGCAGGCGAAAACAAGGCCCGTATCTGGGGTGATCGCTGCCAGCATCGCGGCAACGTCGTTCGCACCGTCCGGCCCGACCTCAACAGGAATCGCGCGTGCACCGGCAATTGCCGTCGAGAGCCGGTAGCGCGGGAAGGACGGTCGCGGGAACACGCAGGATCGCTCCGGGTCGAGTGCGATCATGCAGGCGTAGTGGAGGATGAGGTCGGACCCGGCGGCCAGGATGATCCGGCCAGGATCGACGCCGGAACGGGCAGCGAGCGCTGCGACGAGCGGCCCACCCTCGCCAGGCGGATAGCGGTTCACGCCCGCCGCCGCCTCGGCTGCCGCGGCGATCGCGCGCGGGCTCGGCCCCCAGGGGCTTTCGTTGAGGTGAAGCCGCGCGCGTGGTGCGACGCCGGATGGCGCGCCGCCGGCCCGCATCGGTGGGGCGAGGCCCGCAAGCCGCTTTGACCGCCAGGACATCGGAATGCTCATGGTGTGATCACCGGCCCTTGGAAGCGCCTGCCGGGAGGCTTGGCGAACAGCCGCCTGACCATCGGCGCGAAGGCCTCGATGGGCAGGGTCGGATAGTGCGGGTCGATCGCGTTCTGGTCGAACCGCGCAACGAAATCGGCGGCGTCGGCGAAGAAGGGGTGCCCGTCGAACCGCTCACGCTCGTGGCTGTCGAAATGCGGGTGGTCATGCGCATGGTGGGTCTGGAACACCTGGTGCATCTCGAGCACCCAGCGGTTGCGCTCGGAGATGTAGGGGCGCAGGAGGGCTGCGGCGAACTCGCCATGGCTCGGACCCGCCATGGTGAAGCCGATATCGTGCAGCAGTGCCACGACGACGAACTCCTCGTCTGCGCCCGACTGCATCGCCATCGTCGCCGCCTGGAGCCCGTGCGCATACATCGACAGCGCGTAGCCGAAGCTCGCATCGCCGCGTGCCGCCTCGAACAGGCCGAGCACGAGCTCTGCCTGGCGCCCCTGCATGTACGCCTTGCGCTGCGCCTCGATCAGCCGCCACTCGGCGCCGGTCAGCGCGTCGAGCTCCGGCTTCTCGATCAAGGTGAAGTCGGGGCGCCACAGGGGTGGGCGACCAGGTGGTTCTGCCGGGAAGCCATCCATTCTGCGATCCTTCGCCAATCAAGGCCTCCCGCGCATCATCGGCTAGAGCGCATCCGGAGGGTAGACGTTGCGGAGTTTTCCTTCGCGGAGATAGAGCGCCGCGGTCTCGGCCGCCTTCCGCCGCATGTCGGCCTGCGCCTCGGGCGAGTGGAATGCGGCGTGCGGCGTGATGATCAACCTGCCGGCGACCGCAGGGTTCCCCGCGATCCAGGCGGCGATCAGTGGATGCGCCGGGTCTGGCGGTTCCTCCGCCAGCACGTCGAGCCCTGCTGCCTGCACGTGACCGGCGGCGAGCGCAGCGGCAAGTGCATCAAGGTCAAGAATACCGCCGCGTGCGGTGTTGACGACGACGGCACCTGGCGCGAGCCGGGCAAGTGACGCGGCATCGATCAGGCCCTTCGTTCGCCGCGTCAACGGCGCGTGGATGGTGAGGATGTCGGCACCATCGAGCGCCTCTGCGAGCGTCTCGGCGCGCCTGAGGCCGAGCGCGCGGTCGACACCCTGGGGCAGGTAGGGGTCGTGGAACACGACATCGACGCCGAAGGCCTTGAGCCTGAGCGCGACCGCGGTGCCGATGCGCCCCAGCCCGACGATCGCCGCACGCTGCGCGCCCATCCGCCGCAGTCCGCCCGCCGTCTCCCATCCCCAGTTGCGTCGAAGGTCGGCCCGCAGCGCGCCGTCATAGGCAACGAGGCCTCGGCGGAGTGCGAGGATCATCGACACGGCGTGATCGGCCACCTCGGTCGTGCCGTAATCGGGCGTGTTGCAGAGCGGGATGCCGCGAGAGGCGAGCGCGATCCGGTCCACCCGGTCAACGCCGACGCCATAGCGCACCACGATGCGGCACTGCTCGAGCAGGGCGATCCGCGCTGCATCAAGTCGGAACCGGAACAGCATGACCGCATCGGCCGAACGCCACCGCTCCTCGGCGATCTCATCCGGCGTTTCGACCCGGGCATAGTCGAGCACGGCATCGGGCCCGAAGATCGCCCGCTCGACGCCGTCCCCCTCCTCCGGGAAGGGAAAGCCCGGGAACAGGATCCGCGGAGCGGTCATGCATGCTCCCAGTCATCGAGCGTCTTGGTGTTCGGGGGCGAGAGGCCGAGCACGTCGCCGGCCGTGGTCACACCAAGGCCGTTGAGCAGGCGGTTGGAGTAGTTGAAATAGGCAGAGACCTGGTTGGCCTCGAGGATCTCGCCATCCTCCGCCCCGGCGGAGCGGAGCGTGGCGATGTCGGCTGCCTCCATCGCCTGCGGCGTGAGCGTGAGTTTGCGCACGTAACGCAGCAGCGCGAGTTCCTTGCCCGCGAACGCATCCTCGGGCCGTGCGGCGGAGAGCGCAGCAAAAATCACCCGCCCACGCTCCTCGCCCACCAGCCGACAGAGGCCGGCGTAATGATGCGCGACCGAATAGTCGCACGCATTGGCAAGGCTCGTGTACACGCCGAGCGCCTCGAGGAACCAGACAGGCGTGACGTTGTCGGCGTGGTGCAACACCGACTTGTAGAGGGCGCTGTGCCCCTCCATCGTGTGCGGGCGAAGCGAGTGCGCGCGCATCACGTTGTCGACGCGATCGTCAGGCCCCTTCACGCGATCATACAGCATGCGGAGGTAGCCGGTGCTCTCACCGTAGGGCACGAGCCTGATCCAGGCTGGGTTCGTTGCGTCGGTCACAGATCCTCCTCGACATCCTCGGCAATCAGGGCGGCATGGTCGCCAGGTTCGACACGACCGCGCGCGGCGACCGCGAGAACGGCTCCCCCCACCACGGCGCGCAGCGTCACGGGTGGGCGGGCGGGTTCACGCCAGTGATGCAGAACAGCGACCGCATCGCCAGGGGCGACGCTGTCGCACGGCGAGACCATCGGCTCCAGCACACCATCGGCGGGCACGACGACGGCGGCGCGCGGCCCTGCGACGGCCACGATGCGC
This sequence comes from Elioraea sp., assembly GCF_022842375.1. Taxonomy (GTDB): domain Bacteria; phylum Pseudomonadota; class Alphaproteobacteria; order Acetobacterales; family Acetobacteraceae; genus Elioraea_A. Next base: position 124,877 of record NZ_JALHPR010000012.1, read on the forward strand.
TGCGGCGCCCCCGGGCCGCGGGGGCCATCGAGAACGCCGGCATGGACGAGCAGGTTCATCACGGCGGCGCGGCCGCGTGCGAGGGACTGGCGATCCGCCCGGCCACCACCGCCGAGTTCCATCGCCACCATCGGCACGGATGCAGCGGCGGCAGCGCTGTTGAGGCTGTGGCCCGTCGAAGTGCCGCCGAGGATCTGGATCAGCGGCAAGCCTGTCACCCGCGCCGCAGCGAGGTTGGCTGCGAACAGCGCCCGATCATCGGTGCGCGTGGCCAGCGCGGCATCGGCGTAGATCGCGGTCGATCCGCCGGAGTGAAGGTCGGCCGCGAGCGCACATGATGGCAGCAGCGCCTCGACGATCGTGGCGACCGCGCGCGTCGGCCCCGCAGGCAGGCCGCCGAGGAACGCCCGGTTCAGGTTGCCGCCATCGAGCGGCGAGACGCGCGCCGAGGCCGCGACCGCGGGGCGGTTCAGCGCCGGCAGGATGATGATCCGCCCGCGCAGCGATGCGGGATCGAGCCGGTGCAGAAGGTCGAGCAGGATCGCCTGGCCTTCATACTCGTCGCCGTGGTTTCCGGCAGCGAGCAGCACCGTCGGCCCCTCACCACCCGCGAGCACGCCGACGGGGACGGGAACGTGGCCGAAGGCATGCCGATCATCGGAGTGGACGAGCCTGAACGCGCCGATGCTCCGACCGCGCGCTGCAAGATCGATATCGCAAAAGACCGTACCCCCGTTCACGACGTGATCATTGACTTGCCTCGACCCGACGGCAACAGTTTGTTGCAACGCAACGAACGCGCCAAGGCGCTGGAGCTTCCTGTTGATGGGGCGTGCCCTCACGATGCTGCGCACCCCCACGGGCGAGGCGCTTCGCCTGGTCGTTCTCGCCGGCGGCATGCTCTGGCTCATCGTCAATGGAGCGACGAGCTTCGGCTACAACTGGCAGTGGCACCGCGTGCCGCGCTACCTCGGCCAGAGCTTCGAGGGAGCGTTCTTTGCCGGCCCGCTGCTGAAGGGCCTCGCCGTCACGATCGAAATCTCTGCCGTTGCGTTGGTCCTCTCGTTCCTGTTCGGGCTGATCGCGGCGCTGGCGCGCCTGCGCGGGACGACGGTGGGCCAGGCCGTGGCGCGCGGCTATCTCGAGCTGATCCGCAATACGCCGCTGCTGATCCAGATCTACCTGTTCTATTTCGTGCTCGCCCCCATCGTCGGCATGTCGCGGTGGTGGGTCGCGGTACTCGCGCTTGCCCTGTTCGAGGGCGCCTCGATGAGCGAGGCGATGCGCGGGGCGGTGCTGGCGGTGCCGCGCGGGCATTGGGAAAGCGCTGCCGCGCTGGGCCTGAGCGAGGGCAGGTGCTACCGCTTCGTGGTGCTGCCGCAGGCCTTGCGCATCGCCCTTCCCGCACTCGCCGGCCGCGCCGTGTCGCTCGTGAAGGCCTCTGCCATCGTCAGCGTGATCGCGGTATTCGACCTGACCACCGAAGGCCGCAACATCATCAGCGACACGTTCATGACCTTCGAGATCTGGCTCACCGTTGCCGTGCTCTACCTGCTCATCACCACGCCGCTGTCACTTGGCGCCCAGGCACTTGAGCGCCGGCTCGGCACACCGACATGACGGAACGACACCATGGGAGAACGAACATGAACAGACGCGACATTCTCAACGGCCCCGTCCTTGGCGCCGCGGCTGGAGGCACCCTGCTCGCGGGAGGCATCGTCCCGAGTGCGCGCGCGCAGGGCGATGTGCGGGCGACGCTCGCGGGGGGAAGCCTGATCGAGGAGATCAAGCGGCGCGGCACGCTCCGCGTCGGGCTGTCGACCTTCGTGCCGTGGGCGATGCGCAACCGCGCGGGCGAACTCGTCGGCTTCGAGGTCGATGTCGCGACCAGGCTTGCCGCCGACATGAGCGCCAGGCTCGAGCTCGTACCGACGGCGTGGGATGGCATCATCCCTGCCCTGCTCGCCGGGCGGTTCGACGCGATCATCGGCGGGATGAGCGTCACCATCCCGCGGAACCTGACCGTCAACTTCAGCGATCCCTACCACAACACCGGCATCGGCATTTTCGCGAACAAGCGACTCGCGGACGGGTGGACGACGCTCGATCGCTTCAACAGGCCCGACGTGACGATCGTCGCCCGCCGCGGCACGCCCGCGGCGAACAGCGCCGCGCAGCGCATCCCGCGCGCCACACTGCGCCAGTTCGACGAGGAGGCACCGGCACTGCAGGAGGTCGTCAACGGCAGGGCGCATGCCATGGTCGGCTCGATCCCGCTGCCGGCGCACAGCGTGAAGCGCTATCCGGACGTGCTGTTCCGGCCGTTCGACGAGCCCTACCAGCGGGCGATCTCGGCCTTCGCCGTGCGCAAGAGCGATGTCGACGCGCTGAACCTCTTCAACAACTGGATCAGGCTGCGCACGATCACCGACACGTTCCTCGCCGATCGTGCCGCCTTCTGGTTCGACGGGCTCGACTGGGAGGATCAGATCCAGCGCTGAGCCGGGTCGGGCCCGGAATGGAGCTGTGGGGGCGCCGCAGGGGCGCACCGCTCGCCGATGCGGCAATCCTGCTGCTGATCGCGGGCGGTGTCGCCTACGTCGCATGGGCGGCAGCGACAACGCTCCGATACAACTGGAACTGGTCGCTCATTCCGGGCTTCCTGCTGCGGATCGACGAAGCCCGCGGGCTCGTACCGAACCTGCTCCTGCTGGGCGTGTTCAACACGCTCAGGCTCGCCTTCTGGGGCATGGTGGGTGCTGCGCCGATCGGACTCGTCGTGGCGCTCATGCGGCTGTCGAATGACAGGTTCCTCAGGCTCGCTGGGGGAACCTATGTCGAGCTCGTGCGGAACACGCCTGCCCTGGTGCTTCTGTTCATCCTCTACTTCTTCGTCTCGGCCCAGATCACCCCCCTGCTTGGCCTGGACAACGCAACCGCAACCATGGGCCCGGTGACACGGATGATCGTCACGATCATCGCGAGCCCGCCGCAACTCCTGGTGGGTTTCGTCTCGGGCGCGATCTGCCTTGCGTTGTTCGAGGGCGCGTTCATCGCCGAGATCCTTCGCGCCGGCATCCTCTCGGTCGAGCGCGGGCAGTGGGAGGCGGGCGGCAGCCTTGGCCTCTCGCGTCTGCAGGTGCTCCGGCTGATCGTCGTGCCGCAGGCGATCTCGCGCAGCCTGCCGCCCCTCGGCACCCAGTTCATCGCGCTGGTCAAGGAAAGTGCCATCGTTTCGATCGTCTCGATCCAGGACCTGACATTCATGGCCAACGAGGTGGCGGTGAGCACGGGCCGCGTGTTCGAGGTCTGGATTACGACATCGGGCCTCTACTTCCTCATCTGCTTCTCGCTCTCGCTGATCTTTGCACGCGCCGAGGCACGGGCACGACGGCGCGGGCGATGACCCGGCTTCACGCCCCCTCTGCCCTGCTGGCCGATGGATGGGCCACGGATGTCACCATCACGCTTGATGATGCCGGCCTGATCGCTGACGTCGTGATCGGCGCACCGCCAGGCGACGCCGCGCGCCTGGCAGGCCCGGTGCTGCCGGGCATCGCCAACCTGCACAGCCACGCCTTCCAGCGGGCGATGGCAGGGCTCACCGAACGCCGCGGCCCTTCGGGCGACGACCATTTCTGGACGTGGCGCGAGACGATGTACCGCTTCCTCGCGGTGCTGACGCCATCTGACGTCATGACCATTGCGACGCAGCTCTACATCAGCCTGCTGAAGGGCGGCTTCACGTCGGTGGCGGAGTTCCACTATCTCCAGGCCGACACGGACGGCAGACCCTATGCCGACCCTGGCGAGATGGGAGCGTCGATCATCGCCGCTGCGCGTGAGGCAGGGATCGCGCTCACCCTGCTCCCCTCGCTGTACCGGCAGGGTGGTTTCGGTGTGCCAGCGAACGAAGGCCAGCGCCGCTTCGTGCTCGACGACGAAGCGCTCGCCGGCAGCATCAACCGATTCCGCGCCGAAGCACGGCGCGACCCCCTGCTCCGCGTCGGCCTCGCGCCGCACAGCCTGCGCGCTGCGTCGCTGGACGACATCGCACGCTGGGTCGAGACGATCCGATCCGAGGACGCAACGGCACCGATCCACATCCACGCCGCCGAGCAGCCGCGCGAGGTGTCGGAGTGCCTCGCAGCGACAGGCCAGCGGCCGGTGCAGTTGATCCTCGACCGCCTGCCGGTCGACGACCGGTGGTGCCTGATCCATGCCACGCATCTCGTGCCGGAGGAGATCGCGGCACTCGCCGCGTCAGGCGCGGTCGCCGGGCTCTGCCCCACGACTGAGGGCAACCTCGGCGATGGTGTGTTTTCCCTGCCTGCCTATCTCGACGCGGCCGGCAGGTTCGGCATCGGCACGGACAGCCATGTCGGCGTCATCGCGGCGGAAGAGCTTCGGATGCTCGAGGCGAGCCAGCGCCTCGTCACGCTCCGCCGCGCGGTGGCCGCAACACCGGAACAACCCTCGTCCGGAACGTTCCTGTGGCAGAATGCTGCATCCGCCGGTGCGCTGGCGACCGGGCAGCCATCTGGCGCGATCGCCCCGGGCCGGCGCGCCGATCTCGTCGTGCTTGACGGCGCGGCCCCCATGCTCGCAGGGCGGGCGGCTGCGCTGGCTGTCGATACGCTCGTGTTCGCTGGCGGTGAGAGCCTTGTGCGCGACGTCATGGTGGCGGGGCGGTGGATCGTCAGCGACCGGCATCACCCGGGCGAAGCACGTGCCGGTGCTGCGTTCGCCGCGCTGATGCGGCGCCTGCTGGGCTGAGTCCTATACGTCCGGCACGGTCTCGGGGCTCGTGTGCACCAGCACCTTGTCGATCCGCCTACCATCCATGTCGACGATCTCGAACACATGGTCCTTCCACGTCACCTGGTCGCCCTCTGAGGGGATGCGTCCGGAAAGCGTCAGGATCAGCCCGGCGAGCGTGTTGTACTCGCCCTCGCCAGGCAGGTCGGGCAGCCCGAGGCGCGTCCGCACCTCGTCGGCAGGCAGGAGCCCATCCATCAGCCAGCTTCCATCCGGCCTCTGGCTGCAGGCCGGTGCATCATCGCCACCGCCATCGGCCACCCCTCCGACGATGGCCTGTAGCATGTCGAACGCCGTCACGACGCCCTCGAAGCTGCCGTACTCATCGACGACAAGGGCGAGCCCGAGCGGTTCGTGGCGCAGGATCTCGAGCGCGGCCAGGATGCTCATGCTGTCGGGCAGCGCCGGCGGGCGGCGCAGTGCTGCCGCAAGCCGCAACGTCTCGCCGCCCAGCACCTGGTCGAGCAGATCCTTCGCACGGACAACGCCGACGACGTTGTCGAGGCTGCCATCGCCGACGACGAAGCGTGCATGCGGCGTCGCGCGGAGTTCGGCGACGATCAGGTCAGGCGGATCGGCACGGTCGAGCCAGGCCACCTCCGTCCGCGGCGTCATCACGGCGCGCACCGAGCGGTCGGGCAGGCGCAGGACGCGCTCGATCATCCGCCGCTCCTCCTGCTCGATCACGCCGGCAGCGGCACTCTCCTGCACCAGCGCCTTCACCTCCTCCTCGGTGACGGCGTTGGCCTGCGGCGCCGTCGCGCCGAGCATCCGCAGCACGGCCCCCGAGAGGGTCTTGAGAAGCCACACGGCCGGCGTCGCGATGCGGGCGAGGACCGTGATGAGCGGTGCGAGGGTCGCTGCCAGCGCCTCGGGTCGGCGGAGCGCCAGCGTCTTCGGCACAAGTTCGCCCAGGACGATCGACGCGAGGGTGATGAGGGCGACGACGAGAGCGAAGGCGAAGGCCTCGCCATTCGGCGCGAATACAGGGATGGTGTCGAGCACCACGCCAAGCCGCGCCGCCAGCGTCGCCCCACCGAAAGCACCGGCGAGGACGCCGACGAGGGTGATCCCGACCTGGACGGTCGGCAGGAAACGCTGCGGGTCCGCGGCGAGTGCAAGTGCTGCGGCAGCGCCGCGCACGCCCTTGCGGGCCATCGCCTGGAGCCGTGCCTTGCGGGACGAGACAACGGCGAGTTCGCCCATCGCGAGCAGCCCGTTCAGCCCGATCAGCAGCACGATGATGAGAATCTCGATCCAGGTACTCATGCCTGCCCTTCCCCACCGCAAGCGGCGGGGCCGTCACGACGACGCACGAAGTGTAGCGTCCGCCCGGTCGTGAGGCGACAGTCCGCGCGCGGCGCCTCAGTTCGCCATGAGCTTCACGTAGGAGCCCGGTGCCGGCTCGATCACCTTGAGCTTGCCGCTGCCGGGCTTGCGCGCGGGTACCGTCTCCGGCGCGAGCCCGGTGGCCCAGCGATGCCAATCCGGCCACCAGCTTCCAGACAGCTCCGTCGCGCCTGCAAACCAGTCATCAGGCGACGCCGGCAGCTCGGTGTTGACCCAGTGGCTGTACTTGCCGGCCTCGGGGGGATTGACCACGCCTGCGATATGGCCCGATGCGGCGAGCACGAAGCGTGTCGGCCCCTTGTAGACCTGGGTTCCGCGATAGGTGCTCTTCCACGGCGCGATGTGATCCTCGCGCGTGGAGAGGAGATACACGGGGATGTTGATTTTCCGGAGGTCGATCTTCACGCCGGCAAGTTCGATGCCGTTGGGCTCGATGAGCTTGTTCTGCTGGTACATCTGGCGAAGGTAGAAGCTGTGCATGCGCGCGGGCATGCGCGTGCTGTCGCCGTTCCAGTAGAGCAGGTCGAACGGGAACGGCTCCTGGCCGAGCAGGTAGTTGTTCACCACGAACGACCAGATGAGGTCATTGGCGCGCAGCATGTTGAACGTCACGGCCATCTCGTGGCCTTCGTGGAAGCCGCGCTTCTCCATCTTCTCTTCCATGGCCTTGATCTGCTCCTCGTCGATGAAGACGGAGAGTTCGCCAGCCTCGGCGAAGTCGACCATGGTTGTGAGGAACGTCGCGCTCTTGATGCGGGTATCCTTCCTCGCGGCCATGTAGGCGAGCGTGCAGGCCGTCAGGGTGCCGCCGATGCAATAGCCGATGGCATTGATCTCACGCTCCCCGGTTGCCTTCTCGATGGCATCGAGTGCCGCGATCGGTCCGTCGAGCATGTAGTCCTCGAAGCTCTTCTCGGCGAGCTTCTCATCGGGGTTGACCCATGAGATCACATAGACGGTGTGACCTTGCGACACGGCCCAGCGGATGAAGCTGTTCTTCGCGCGAAGGTCGAGGATGTAGTACTTGTTGATCCAGGGCGGCGTGATGAGCAGTGGCCGCTTCAGCACTGTTTCCGTGGTCGGCGTGAACTGCAGGAGCTGCATCAAGTCGTTCTGGAACACGACAGCGCCCGGCGTTGTCGCGATGTTCTCGCCGACCTTGAACGCCTCGAAATCCGTCATGCGGATCTGCAGGTTGCCCTTCCCGCGCTCGAGGTCGGACAGCAGGTTGTTCAGGCCCCTGACGAGGTTCTCGCCACCTGTCTCGACGGTGCGGCGCAGCACCTCGGGGTTGGTCATGAGGAAGTTGGAGGGCGCCATCGCGTCGACGAATTGCCGCGTATAGAAGTCGACCTTCTGCGCAGTGCGGTCGTCGAGGCCTTCGACGTCCTTGACGACATTCTGTATCCACCGTGCAGAGAGCAAATAGCTCTGCTTGATGAAGTCGAAGACTTCGTTCTCCTGCCAGTCCTCGTGCTTGAAGCGGCGATCGCCGACAGCAGGTGCAGCGACGGGATCAGGGGTTTCGCCCATCATTCGCCGGGCAGTATTCTGCCAGAGCAGCATATAGTCCTGCCAGAAGCCCAGCTGTGCCTGGACGAGCTTGGCCGGATTGGCCATCATCTTTGCCGTCATTTCCAGGAAGGCGCCGCCGATGTTCATCGGGTCGAGGCCGGGCATCCCGTCATCGCCCTGGCGGCGCAGGAACTCCATCACGATCCGCTGGCTGCGGCTTGCGATGTCGGCCATGTTTCGGCTCATCATCGCTGGGTCTGGCATCTTGAAGGCCTGACCGGCCTTGTCGTCGGCCATGGAAGACACCCTCTCTGGAAACGGAACCGCGCATGATGCGGCGCAGCACGCGATGATGGTCAACCTGTTGGGTGGCGACCCTAGTGTGCGGCGAGGGGTCGATCAAGCGAGGGGCTTGCGGTTCGGGGCCGCTCTTCTGCTGGCAGCCGTTGCCGTCGGCGCATGCAGCAGGGCCGACCCGATCGAGCGGGCGCGCATCGCGGCCGGGCGTGCGCCGACGTCGACGCTGCCCGCCGTTCCCGGAGAAGGCGCCCCATACCCCAACCTTGGTTCCGTCCCTGCCCGCCCAGCGACGACGCCGCCGGAAGCGCGCCAGGCCCTCGCCGAGTCGCTGGTCGCCGACCGTGCCAATGCCCGCTATGTCGGGCAGCCTGTCGTCCCGACCGTCGCTCGCGCGGCCCCTTCCCCCGCCCAGCCGCAGCCTGCGGCGAACGCCGCGAGCGAGATGGGGCCCCAGGGCGGCATGGTCTTCGGTGCCGAGGAACAGCAGCCACCGCCCCCCGGCGCCGTCGCACCGCCGCCGATCGCCGGCGCCCCGTCCCGCGCCCCAGAGCCGGTGGCAGCGCCGGACCAGCCCCCGTCATCCGTCCCGGAATCAACGCGCGCCCTGCCGCAGCCATCGGCCATCACCGCCGAGCCGCTCAGCCCGCCGCCGCCCGCCATGCCCGACGAACTCTCCACCCAGGCGCGCGCGGCTGCCCTCGGCGTGGCGGGGGCGGCGGGCCGGGAACCGGCGCGGCCGGAGCCGCCAGCCGAGGCACCGACACGCACCGGCGTCCCCATCGCCCC
>NZ_JALHPR010000013.1 GCF_022842375.1 Elioraea sp.
CGCCCGCGCCTGCCGCAGCGCCGGCCGCACCGGCGCCGAAGCCGGCCGCGCCGGCCGCCCCCATCACCGCCCCGCACAAGGTCGTTCCGCATTCGACGATGCGGAAGGTGATCGCCCGCCGCCTCAGCGAGAGCAAGGCGACCGTGCCGCATTTCTACGCGACGCGAGATGTCGAGCTCGACGCGCTGATGAAGCTCCGCGCCGCGCTCAACGCCAAGTCGCCGAAGGAGGGGTCGGGCGCGTTCAAGCTCTCGGTGAACGACCTGGTCATCAAGGCGACCGCGCTCGCACTCCGCCGCATGCCGACCGTCAACGCGTCATGGACCGATGAGGGCATGGTCCACTACGACGACGTGGACATCTCGGTCGCCGTCTCGATCCCCGATGGGCTGATCACGCCGATCATCCGCCACGCCGACCAGAAGGGCCTGGCGGCGATCTCGGCCGAGATGAAGGACCTCGCCGCGCGCGCCAAGGCCGGCAAGCTGAAGCCCGAGGAATTCCAGGGCGGATCGTTCTCGATCAGCAACATGGGCATGCTGGGGGTGAAGGATTTCGCCGCCATCATCAACCCGCCCCAGGCAGCGATCCTGGCCGTGAGCGCTGGCGAGCAGCGGCCGGTGGTGAAGGACGGCGCGCTCGCGATTGCAACGGTGATGACGGTGACGATCAGCGTCGACCACCGCGTGATCGACGGCGCGCTGGCCGCCGAGTGGCTCGGCGTGTTCAAGAGCATTATTGAGGACCCGCTGCAAATCATGCTCTGAGCGTGGCCACGGCAACCGGGGGAAGACAGCATGGCTGACGCGTATGACCTGATCGTGGTGGGTGGCGGGCCCGGCGGCTATGTCGCGGCCATCCGCGCCTCGCAGCTCAAGATGAAGGTGGCGCTCGTCGAGCGCGAGCATCTCGGCGGCATCTGTCTCAACTGGGGCTGCATCCCCACGAAGGCGCTGCTGCGGACCTCCGAGATCAACCACCTGCTGCACAGCCTCGATGCCTACGGGTTCGCTGCCGACAATCCGCGCTTCGATTTCCAGAAGGTGATCAAGCGCTCGCGCGGCGTGGCGAACCAGCTCTCGGGCGGCGTGAAGCACCTGCTGAAGAAGAACAAGGTCACGGTGCTCGACGGCCACGGCGGTCTCGCCGGGCCACGCACCGTGCGCGTCACGAAGGACGGCAAGGACGTCGCGTCACTCACCGCGCCGCACATCATCCTGGCCACCGGGGCCCGCGCCCGCGTGCTGCCCGGCATCGAGCCCGACGGCAAGACGATCTGGACCTATCGCGAGGCGATGGTGCCAGCCGCCATGCCGAAATCGCTGCTCGTGATCGGCTCGGGTGCGATCGGCATCGAGTTCGCGTCCTTCTACGCGAACATGGGTGCGAAGGTGACCGTGGTCGAGGTGATGGACCGTGTGCTGCCGGTGGAGGACGAGGAGATCTCCGCCTTCGCGCACAAGGCCTTCGTGAAGCAGGGGATGACGGTGCTCACCGGCGCCTCGGTGAAGAAGGTCGCCAAGACCAGTTCTGGCGCGACCGTGACGGTCGAGGAGAAGGGCGGCAAGGTCACCGAGATCGTGGTCGAGGTGGTGATCAGCGCCGTCGGCATCGTCGGCAACGTGGAGAACCTCGGCCTCGAGGGCACGAAGGTGAAGGTCGAGCGCACGCATGTGGTGACCGACGGCTACAGCCGCACCGGTGAGCCTGGCGTGTACGCCATCGGCGACCTCACCGGCCCGCCCTGGCTCGCGCACAAGGCCTCGCACGAAGGCGTGGTCTGCGTCGAGGCGATCGCCGGCCTCCACCCGCACGCGATCGACCCGACGAACATTCCCGGCTGCACCTATTGCCGCCCGCAGGTGGCGAGCGTCGGCCTCACCGAAGCCGCGGCGAAGGCCAAGGGGCATGAGCTTCGGGTGGGGCGCTTCCCCTTCATCGGCAACGGCAAGGCCATCGCGATGGGCGAGCCGGAGGGGCTGATCAAGACCATCTTCGACGCGAAGACGGGCGAGCTCCTCGGCGCCCACATGGTGGGGCCTGAGGTGACGGAGATGATCCAGGGCTACGCCATCGCACGCACGGCCGAGCTCACGGAAGCGGAACTGATGCACACCGTGTTCCCGCACCCGACGCTGTCGGAGGCGATGCACGAGAGCGTCCTTGATGCCTATGGCCGGGTGATCCACATCTGATCCCATGAGCACGCGCATCGAGATCGACCACCGGAGAAGTGCCGCCGAGCGGCACCCCGAGAAGGCGAACAGGCCCGACAACCCGATCCAGCGGAAACCCGCCTGGATCAGGGTGAAGGCGCCGACGCACCCGATCTATGTCGAGACGCGCGCGCTGATCCGCGAGAAGGGCCTCGTCACCGTCTGCGAGGAGGCGGCGTGCCCGAACATCGGCGAGTGCTGGTCACAGCGCCACGCGACGATGATGATCATGGGCGACACCTGCACGCGCGCGTGCAGCTTCTGCAATGTCGCCACCGGCATGCCCAACCCCCTCGATGCCACCGAGCCCACGCGCGTGGCCGATGCGGTGGCGCAGATGGGGCTTCGCCACGTCGTGATCACCTCGGTCGATCGTGACGACCTCGCCGATGGCGGGGCGGAACACTTCGCCGCCGTGATCCGCGCCATCCGGGCGGCGACGCCCGGCACCACCATCGAGATCCTGACGCCCGATTTCCTCCGGAAAGGCGACGGCGCGATCGAGACCGTGGTGGCCGCGCGGCCTGACGTGTTCAACCACAACCTCGAGACGGTGCCGCGCCTCTACCCCTCCATCCGCCCCGGTGCGCGCTATTTCGTGTCGCTGCGCCTGCTGTCGCGGGTGAAGGAGATGGACGCGTCGATCTTCACCAAGTCAGGCCTCATGGTCGGCCTTGGCGAGGAGCGGGCGGAGCTGATGCAGGTGATGGACGATCTTCGCGCCGCGGATGTCGATTTCCTCACCCTCGGCCAGTACCTCCAGCCGACGGTGAAGCACGCGGCTGTGGCGCGCTTCGTCACGCCGGAGGAGTTCGCCGAGTACGGCGCGGTCGCCCGCGGCAAGGGCTTCGCCATGGTGGCCGCGAGCCCGCTGACGCGCAGCTCCTACCACGCCGACAGCGACTTCGCGGCGCTGCGCGCGGCCCGCGAGGCGCAGGTGGGGGCAATGGCGGCGCGGGCGCGCTGAGCGCAACGCAGCTTTCCGCTTTCCTTCACCCTTCATGTGCCTAGATTAGATTGCGATGCCGACACACGCGCAAAAGACCTTCATGCCCTACCGGCCCGACCAGCTTTTCGACCTGGTCGCCGATGTTGGCCGTTACCCTGAGTTCCTGCCGTGGTGCGTCGGCGCGCGCATCCGCGAGAAGTCCGACACCCACCTGGTGGCTGACCTCGTGATCGGCTTCAAGGTGTTCCGCGAGCGGTTTACCAGCCACGTCGCACTCGACCGGCCGGGCCATATCCATGTGCGCTATGAGGAGGGGCCCTTCCGGTACCTCAACAATCACTGGAAGTTCGTGCCCGAAGCCCATGGAACGACAGTCGATTTCTACGTCGATTTCGAGTTCAAGAGCCGCATCCTCCAGGCTGCCATCGGCGTGGTGTTCAACGAGGCGGTGCGCGTGATGGTCGCTGCCTTCGAGCGCCGGGCCAGGCGCGTCTATGGCCCGACCTCGCCCGCTCCTTCCGCCCCGCCGGCGCCAAGCCCGACGGGCTGATCGCGCTCTCACCGTTTTGCGTGTGGACCACGGCGACGGCGGGCGCGAGACTCCACTCATGGGATACGTGATTTACGGTGACCGCCGCAGCGGCAGCGCGATCGTCGAGCTCTGTCTCGCCGCGGCCGGTGTCGCGTTCGAATTCCGCCGCGTCCCGCTCGAGGGCGATACGCAGCTGGGCGAGGCCTATCGCGCCATCAACCCGATGGGCCGGCTGCCGGCGATGCTGCTGCCCGATGGCACGGTGGTGACCGAGAGCCTCGCCTGCGCGCTGGTTGTCGCCGAGGCCCATCCCGATGCCGGGCTGATGCCCCCCATCTTCTCGCCAGCGCGGGCAGAGGCGCTGCGCTGGATGGTGCTGCTGGCAGCCGAGCTCTACCCCGCCGTCACGCGCTGGGATTATCCCGCCCGATTCGCAGATGACCCCGCCGGCGTTGGCGCGCGCGCGATGGCCGAGACACGCCGCATCTGGTCACTCCTCGATGCCGCGCTGAAACCCGCGCCCTTCGCCACGGGCGAGCGCTTCGGCGTTCTCGATGCCCAGGTGGCGGTGATGTCGCGCTGGTCGAACGGGCCGGGTGCGTGGGTGGATGCGCATTGCCCGACCATCGCCGCGATCACCCACGCCGTTGCGACCCATCCACCGGTGGCAGAGGCCTACCACCGGCATTTCGGGCCGCGATAGTCGCTCAGGACAGCCCCAGAACCGAGGCAGCCTGCTCGGCGAAGGCCAGCAGCGCGCGATCCGATCCGGGTGCGGCGACAAGCGAGAGCCCGACAGGTGCGCCCGACACGCGCGCGACCGGCAGCGTCACCTCCGGTGCGCCCGAGAACCCGCTGATCGAGGTGACGCCGATCGTCCTCTCGCGCAGGTGCTGGATCTCGTCCGCGCCGACGTCGCGCTTCGGCGGGATCAGCGGCGAGGTCGGGAACACCATCACGCCGCCGCCGCCGAGCAGGGTACGGATGCGGGCACCTGCCGACGCGCGCAGATGCCGCGCCCACGCCGACTTGGCCGCAGGCTGGTGTGGGGCCGTATCGAACCTGCCCTGCACAGTGGGGGAGAGCTTCGGCTTGGTCGAATACACCCAGGCGCCGAGGGAGGAGAGGTTCTCCTCGTTGTTGCAGGCGCGGAACGCATCGAAGAAGGCATGCAAGCCCTCGACCGCGACTTCGACCTGCATCGCCCGGCCGAAATGCGCCTCGAGCGTCTCGAGCGCGGGCCTGAGTGCCGTGGCGACGGCAGGCTCGGCGTTCATCCACGCTTCCTCGACCTTGAGCAGTCCGCCGAGCGACCGCGAGGCGTCGAGCGGCAACAGCACCTCGCCCACGCGGCGCAGCAGAGAGGCCTCGCGCGCGAACCAGCCCACCGTATCGAAGCTCGGGCCGAGCGGCAGGACGCCGCAGGCATTCACCAGCCCCCAGGTCGGGCGGATGCCATAGACGCCGCAATAGCTCGCCGGGATGCGCACGCTGCCCGCCGTGTCGGAGCCCATCGCGAAGTCGAACAGCCCCGCCGCGAGGCCGGCCGCCGAGCCGGATGAGGAACCGCCGGGCACGCGATCAGGCGCCGCGGGGTTGGTCGGCATCCCGTACCAGAGGTTCTCGCCCGTCAGCCCTGCGGCGAGCTCGACCGTGACGGTCTTGCCCACCATCGTCGCGCCGGCCTCCGTCAGCATCGTCACGCAGGGGGCGGTGATGGCGGCGGGCGCGTGCGTTCGCCCCCAATCGGGGTTGCCGAAGGTCGAGACATGGCCCGCGACGTCGTAGAGGTCCTTCAATCCGAAGGTGAGGCCGGCGAGGGGGCCTGAGCCGGCGCCGGCCAGGGTGATGCGCGGCCCCGGCATGAAGGCACCAACAGGATCGCTCGGCTCGCTCATCGGAAACACTCCCCCACCAGTTGCGGCGCGCACTCTAGCGGCGCTGCCGCCAGATGCTAGCGCCCACCCCCCAGCGACCACCCCTGGCGCTGGGCCGCGCGGTGCCCGGGCAGCCTGGCGGACAGCGCGATGGTGCGGAAGCCGCGCGCCTCCGCCTCCATCGTCCAGGCCTCGAGGGCAGCGAGCGTCGCCTCGCGCGGATGGCCGATCGCGATCACGCTGCCGGTCCGCCGCGCGCGTGCCTCGATCGCCGCGATCTGCCGCGCGATCGCCTCCGGCACGTCGCTGTCGTCGAGGAACACGTCGCGCCCGAGGGTGGGAAGGCCGAGGCCCTGGGCGGTGGTGAAGGCGAGGCTGCGGGGGGACGTGCGGCTGTCGAGGAAATAGAGGCCGCGCGCGCCGATCTCGGCGAGGATGGGGGCGAGTGCGGCGGCATCCTCGGTGAAGCGGCTGCCCATGTGGTTGTTCACCCCGACCGCCACCGGCACCGCGGCCAGCGCGGCGCGGAGGCGGCGCAGGTTCTCCTCCGCCGGCAGCGAGGGGCGGAGCGCGTCGGGGCCAGGATCGTGGTTCCCCAAGGGCTCCATCGGCATGTGCAGGATCACCTCGTGGCCCGCCGCGGTCGCCGCCCGCGTCTGGCCGCCGAGGTCGGGCGCGTAGGGCAGGTAGGCGAGGGTCAGCGTCGCGGGAAGCCGGATGGTGCGCTCGCTCAAGCGCCGGTTGAGGCCCATGTCGTCGATCACGATCGCGACCGAGGCGTGCTGCGCGGGGCGGGGGACGGGGAGGGAGGCCGGGGTGAAGCCCGGCTCGTCCGGCACGAACAGCGCGACGAGTACCGCATCGGCCGCAAGAGCGCCCGGATAGGCGAAAAAAGCGCCGAGCAGGGTGAGCAGCCCGGCCCGTCGGGCCAGCGCGGCAAAGCGCTGCGGCAGCGCCGTGGCCAGCGCCTCGATCCGCCTCCGATGTCCCCGTTTCCGCATCGCAAGTGTGATGCCGGATCGACTCCGAAGGAGGCCAGGAAATTGGAAAGACTCCCCGCCGGGACGGCGGCGTTGACCCCCGCGGGCCCGCCGCGCATCCTGCGGCGACCATGATCCTGCTCATCGACAACTACGACAGCTTCACCTTCAACCTGTTCCACTTCCTCGGCGATATCGGCGAGGAAGTGGAGGTTGTGCGCAACGATGCGCTGACGGCAGCCGAAGCCCTGGCGCGCCGGCCCGATGCCATCGTGCTGAGCCCGGGTCCGTGCGACCCCGACCGTGCCGGCATCTGCCTCGATGTCATCCGCGAAGGGGCGGGAAAGGTGCCGATCCTCGGCGTGTGCCTTGGCCACCAGGCGATCGGCCAGGCCTTCGGCGGCAAGGTGGTGCGCGCGCCGACGCCGTGGCACGGCAAGGTCGACACGGTCGAGCATGGCGGCACCGACCTCTTCGAGGGCGTGCCGAACGGGTTCCGCGCCACGCGCTATCACTCGCTGGTGGTCGATCGGGAGACGATGCCCGATGCGCTGGTGCCGACGGCCATGAACGCCGAGGGGCTGGTGATGGCGCTTCGCCACGCGACGCTGCCGCTCTACGGCGTTCAGTTCCACCCCGAGAGCATCGCCTCCGAGCACGGGCACACGATCCTGCGGAACTTCATGGCGCTGGCGCGCAGGCAGAACAGGGTCCCCGTTCCGGCATGAACGCGATCGCCGCCGAGGCAGCTGGCCGCACCCTCAAGCCGGTCATTGCGCGGCTTGCCGACGGCGCGGCGCTGACCGAGGCCGAGGCAGAGGCCGCCTTCGACCTGCTGATGGCCGGCGAGGCAACGCCCGCGCAGATCGCCGGCTTCCTCATGGCGCTCCGCGTCCGCGGCGAGACGGTGGCGGAGATCACGGGGGCCGCGCGGGCGATGCGCGCGCGCATGGGCCGCGTGACGGCGCCCGAGGGCGCGATCGATGTCTGCGGCACGGGCGGCGATGCGGCGGGCACGCTGAACATCTCCACCGCCGTTGCCTTCGTCGTCGCCGGTGCGGGCGTGGCGGTCGCCAAGCACGGCAACCGCGCTGTCTCCTCGCGCTCGGGTGCCGCCGATGTCCTCGGCGCGCTGGGCGTGAACCTCGATGCGCCTTTTCCCGTGATCGAGCAGGCGATGGCGGAGGCGCGCGTCGCCTTCCTGCTCGCCCCGCGCCACCACGCGGCGATGCGCCACGTCGCCGGCCCCAGGGTCGAGCTTGGCACGCGCACGATCTTCAACCTGCTCGGGCCGCTCTCGAACCCCGCGGGCGTGACGCGCCAGCTGATGGGCGTGTTCGCCAAGCGCTGGGTGCGGCCGCTCGCCGAGACGCTGGGCCGTCTCGGGGCAGAGCGTGCGTGGGTCGTGCATGGCTCCGACGGGCTCGACGAACTCACCATCACCGGCCCCTCCCATGTCGCCGCATGGGAGGAAGGTGCTGTGCGCGAGTTCACCATCACGCCAGAGGATGCCGGCCTGCCGCTCGGCAACCCCGCCGCGCTGAAGGGCGGCGATGCGGCGGAGAATGCCGAGGCGCTGCGCGCTGTGCTCGGCGGCATGGACGGGCCCTACCGCAACGCCGTGCTGCTGAACGCCGCTGCCTCGCTCATGATCGCCGGCCGTGCCGTCGACCTGCGCGAGGGGGCCGTGATCGCCGCGCGCGCGATCGACAGCGGTGCTGCTGCTGCCGCCCTCGATGACCTCGTGCGGATCACCACGGGAACTGACCGATGAATGACGTCGCCGAACGCACGCCCCCCTCTGCGATCCCCGATGCGCTCGCGCGGATCTGCGCCCGCACGCTGGCCGATCTCGCGCCGCTGAAGGCGGCACGGCCCGCCGGCCTGCTCGAGCGCGAGGCGCTGGCGGCACCGCCGCCGCGAGGCTTCACCGCGGCGCTGCGCGCGGCCGCCGCGACCCGCTACGGGCTGATCGCCGAGATCAAGAAGGCCTCTCCCTCCGCCGGCCTCATCCGCGCCGATTTCGATGCCGCAACGCTCGCGCGCGCCTACGAGGCCGGTGGTGCCACCTGCCTCTCGGTGCTGACCGACCGTCCGTTCTTCCAGGGCGCGCCCGAGTACCTCGTCGCTGCCCGCGACGCGGTGCCGATGCCGGCGCTGCGCAAGGACTTCATGCTCGATCCCTGGCAGGTGCTCGAGGCGCGCGCGATGGGGGCGGATGCGATCCTGCTCATCATGGCCTGCCTGTCGGATGCCGATGCCGTGGCCCTCGAGACGCTCGCTGTCGATCTCGGCATGGACGTGCTGGTCGAGGTGCATGACGAGAGGGAGCTCGACCGCGCGCTCAGGCTCCGCACGCCGCTGCTCGGCATCAACAACCGCGACCTGCGCACGCTCAAGACCGATCTTGCGACGACGGAACGGCTGGCCCCCCGCGTGCCGGCTGACCGCATCATGGTGGCGGAGAGCGGGCTTGCCACACCCGCTGATCTCGCGCGCATGGAGGCGGCGGGCGCGCGGGTGTTCCTCGTCGGCGAGAGCCTGATGCGCCAGGCCGATGTCGCCGCCGCGACGCGCGCGCTGCTGGCCTGAGTGGAACCGATGTCGGGGCTGACGCATTTCGACGCTGCCGGCAACGCCGTGATGGTGGATGTGTCGGCCAAGGACGTGACGGCGCGCGTTGCCATCGCCGAAGGCCGCGTGGTGATGGCGCCCGCGACGCTCACAGCGATCCGTGACCGTGGCATCGCCAAGGGTGACGTTCTCGCCGTCGCCCAGCTCGCCGGCATCATGGCGGCCAAGCGCACGGCTGACCTGATCCCCCTCTGCCATCCGCTGCCGCTTGCCTCCGTCACGCTTACGCTCGCGCCCGAGGGCGACGACACAGTGCGCATCACCGCGACCGTGAAGGTGACGGGGCGAACGGGTGTGGAGATGGAGGCGTTGACGGCCGTCTCGGTCGCGGCGCTGACCGTCTATGACATGTGCAAGGCGATCGACCGCGGCATGCGGATCGAGGGCATCGGCCTTGCCCACAAATCCGGCGGCCGCAGTGGCAGGTGGGACGCGCCTGCGGCGGGCGGGGATGCGCCTGCGGCGGGCGGGGATGCCCCTTCCGGTGGCGCCGCGCCGTGATCTCGGTCGATGCGGCGCGCGAGCGCATCCTCGCCGCCCTGTCGCCGCTCGGCACCGAAACGGTCTCGCTCGCCGCTGCCTGGCAGCGCGTTCTCGCAGCCCCCGTCACCGCGCGGATGGACAAGCCGGGGACGGACGTGTCGGCGATGGATGGCTACGCCGTGCGCGCGGCCGATTGCACGGCCGCCCCCACCCAGCTGCGCGTCGTGGGGAGCGCGCCCGCTGGCCATCCCTTCGTTGGAGCGCTCGCACCGGGCGAGGCAGTTCGCCTCTTCACCGGCAGCGTGCTCCCCGGCGGCGCCGACACGGTGGTGATCCAGGAGGACACGGACGAGGGCGATGACGCCGTCGAGATCCGAATCGTCCCGCGCACGGGAGCCCATATCCGCCCGCGCGCCGGTGACTTCGCGGCGGGAGCCATTCTGCTGGCGCCCCCGAGGCGGTTGACGGCGCGCGATGTCGGCATCGCCGCCTCGGCTGGGCATGCCTGGCTCACCGTCCGCCGTCGCCCGCGCGTCGCGATCCTCGCAACCGGCGACGAGATCGCCCTGCCGGGGGACCCGGTGCCCGCGGGCGGCGTCGTCTCCTCCAACAGCTTTGTCCTTGATGCGATCGTGCGCGCAGCCGGCGGCGACCCGGTGACGCTGCCCGTGGCACCGGACGATCCCGCCGCGATCGGGGCCGCTGTTGGCGCCGCGCGCGGGGCTGATCTCATCGTCACCTCCGGCGGCGCGTCCGTCGGCGCGCATGACCTGGTGCGGCCGGCGCTCGAACCCCTCGGCTTGTCGCTCGATTTCTGGAAGATCGCGATGCGCCCGGGCAAGCCCTTCATGTTCGGCCGGGTTGGCGAGGCAGCCCTCATCGGGCTTCCCGGCAACCCCGTGTCGGCGACGGTGTGCGCCATCCTGTTCCTCGTGCCGGCGATCGAGCGCCTGCTCGGCCTTCCGGGCGAGGCGCCGGCGACGATCCGCGCGCGGGCCGGCGGGGCGCTGCCGGCCAATGACCATCGCGCCGATCATCTCCGCGCCAGCCTTGCGCGTGACGGGGAGGGCGACCTGGTGGCAACGCCGGCGGCGCGGCAGGACAGTTCGCAGATGGCGATCCTGGCCGCTGCTGACGCGCTGATCCTGCGCGCGCCGAACGCGCCAGCGGTTGCGCAAGGGGAAGTGGTTGACGTGATCGTGCTCGGCGGGAGAGACATCTAGCCGGGGTTGCGGGCGCTTCACGCCTGAGGGTTGGGGGATGGCATGACGGCCAACGGGGCGAGTGCGGCTGCGGCGGACGCAGCCTTGCGGTTCGCCGAGATCATCGCCGCGCGGCTCTGCCACGATGTCAGCGGCCCGCTTTCGATCGTCGGCAATGCGGCCGAGCTGTCGCGCCTCGAGGCCGAGGCGGGCAACGCGGCCGGCGGCGGCGGCGAAGCAATGGCGATGATGCGCGAGGGGGCGGAGGCGATCGCCGCCCGGATCCATCTGCAGCGCGCCATCTTCACCGCATCGACCACGCCGCTCGTGGCGCAGGACATCGCGCGGCTCGCCGGCGGCGTGGTCGGCGGCGGCAGGGCCGAGCTCAACCTCGCCGGGCTTGCGCCCGCAACGGTGTTCGACCCGGCCTCGGGGCGGGCGGTGCTCGCCGCGCTGATGGTGGCGGGCGAGGCGCTGAAGCGTGGCGGTACGATCGCCTGTCACGGCGGGACGGAGGACGTTGCCTTCGCCGTCGCCGGAACCAACGCCGCCTGGCCGCCATCGCTGACCACTGTGCTGGGCGGGGCTGACCCCGTTGCCGCCGCGATCGCCGGCGGCTCGCGCGAGCTGATGGGGCCGATGGCGGTGCTGCTCGCGCGCGAGGCGGGCTACACCCCGTCGTTGCTGATGGGCGCTGGCGTGCCGCTGCTGCGGTTCGCGCGCGGCTGAACGAACACCTGGAAGGACCATGGCGATGCGCGGGCTGATCAACCTCTACTCCGACACCCAGACGAAGCCCACGGCCGCGATGCGGGCCGCGATCGCCGCCGCCGAGGTGGGCGACGAGCAGCGCGGCGAGGATCCCTCGGTGAACGCACTGTGCGAGCGCATGGCCGACCTGATGGGCAAGGAAGCCGCCGTCTTCATGCCGTCAGGCACGATGTGCAACGAGGTGGCGGTTCTCGTGCATTGCCGGCCGGGCGACGAGGTGATCGGCGCATCCGACTGCCACATCCTCGCCTACGAGGGTGGCGCGCCTGCGGCGCTTGCGGGCGTGCTGGTCAGCCCGCTTCCCTCCGTGCGTGGCCAGTTCACGCCCGAGATGGTGGAAGCCGGCGTGCGCTTCCGCAACCGCTATTCGCCGAACACGAAGCTGATGACGGCGGAGCAGACCGCCAACATGGGTGGTGGGTCGGTCTGGCCTGTCGCGCAGCTGGACGCGGTTGCCGCGGCGGCGAAGCGGCACGGGCTTGCCACGCATCTCGACGGCGCGCGGCTGATGAACGCCGTCGTCGCCTCCGGCATCGCGGCGAAGCAGCATGCCGCTGGCTTCGACACCGCCTGGCTCGACTTCACCAAGGGCCTCGGCGCGCCGCTCGGCGCGGTGCTGTGCGGCTCGCGCGACATGATCACCGAGGCCTGGCGCTGGAAGCAGCGCATGGGTGGGGCCATGCGCCAGGGTGGGATCTGCGCGGCCGGCTGCCTCTACGCGCTCGACCACAACGTCGAGCGGCTGGCGGAGGATCACGCCAACGCGACGATGCTCGCCACCGGCCTCGGCCAGCTGCCCGGCATCACGGCAGAGACGCCGGAGACGAACCTGGTGTTCTTCGACGTGAGCGGCACCGGCATGACGGCGGAGGCGTTCTCGCGCGCGATCGAGGCAGAGGGCGTGCGGATGGGCGCGCAGGGGCCGATGCGCGTGCGCGCCTGCACCCATCTCGACATCTCGGAGGCCGATATCCGCACCGCGCTTGATATGGCCGAGCGTGTGGTCACGCGCGCGCGGAAGGCGGCGTGACTATCCGCCTCCGAAGCCTCCCATGAACCGCCCGAGCAGGCGGGGCAGGGAGGCGACGGCGTAGCCGCCCTCCTGCACGATCACCGTCGGCAGGCCCAGGCCCGCGGCGAGCGCGCCCGCACGCGCGAACCCGTCATCGCTGACGTCGAGGAAGCCGAGCGGCTCGTCGGCCGAGGCGTCGAAGCCGAGTGCGAGGACCAGGGCATCGGCCCCGAAGCGGCGGATCGCGGCGCATCCGCTCTCGATCGCGGCAAGCCACGGGCCGTCGCCGGCACCGCGGGGCAGGGGGTGGTTAAGGTTGCAGCCCTCCGCGCCGGCCCCGCCGATCTCCTCCCCATGCCCGACATACCAGGGATAGTAGAAGTTCGGATCGCCGTGGACGCTGACGGTCAGCACGTCGTTCCGATCCCAGAAAATTCCCTGCGTGCCGTTGCCGTGATGGCTGTCGATGTCGAGCACGGCAACGCGCGCGGCACCCGCCTGACGGAGATGCGCGGCCGCAAGCGCGCTGTTGTTGAGGAAGCAGTGCCCGCCCGCGCGGCCGGCATAGGCATGGTGGCCTGGTGGGCGGCAGAGCGCGTAGGCGGACCGGGCGCCCGCCGCCACCTCGGCGGCAGCGGCATCGGCACAGGCAGCGGCGGCGATGGCCGAGGCCCAGGTCGGCTCGCCGATCGCGCAGGCCGTGTCGGCGGTGTACCAGCCCGCCTGCGAAACGATCCCGGTGCCGACGCGGCCACCTTGGGCGATCATCTCGGGCGTCGGGTGGATGTTGGGGACGATCTCGGGCCCCGGCTGGGGCAGGGCCGCCCATTCGCGCCAGCCATCGCGCAGGAAGGCGAGATAGTCGGGCGTGTGCACGCGTCCCAGCAGCTTCGGTTCCGTGACCGGCGCGGTGACGATCGCAAGCCCCAGCGCCTCGGCCCCCGCCAGCAGCGCGGTTGCGCGCTGGGGCACCTCGAAGCAGGGCACCACCCTGCCGCGCATGAGGAAGAACTGCGGATCGTGGCGCAACTGGTCCGCCTGATAGAACACGCGCATCGTGCAAAAGGCCCCTCGTTCTGCCGGGGCGGGCGCCCTGGCTTGCGGTGGCATCGTCGCGCGCGATAGCCTTCCCGCCAACAGGGACGTTGAACAACTGGGGATCAGAGACGATGACCGACGCCATGCGCCCGATCGCGCGCCGCACGCTGCTTGCCGGTGCCGCTGCCTCGCCCGTGCTGATGACGCTCGCCGAGGCCCGCGCCCAGGGCGTGGCACCCCGCCGCGGCGGTGTGCTGAGCACGATCATCACGCCCGAGCCGCCGATCCTCATCCTCGGCGTGAACAACCAGGGGCCGACGCTGATCGTCGGCTCCAAGATCTACCAGGGGCTGCTCACCGTCACGCCGCAGCTCGACCCTGCGCCGATGCTGGCGAAGTCGTGGACGCGCAGCGATGACGGCCTCGTCTACACCTTCACCCTCGAGCAGGGCGTGAAGTGGCATGACGGGCGCGACTTCACGTCGGAGGACGTGGTGTTCTCGCTGATGAAGTTCCACATGGAGGTGAACCCGCGCGCCCGCGCCATCCTCCAGCGCATCGACAAGGCCGAGACGCCTGACGCGCACACCGTGCGCTTCACGCTGAAGGCGCCGTTCGAGCCGTTCCTGCTGATCTTCGACGTGACCGGCTGCGCCATCGTGCCGAAGCACGTCTATGACGGCACCGACTATCGCAACAACCCGGCGAACGCGACGCCGATCGGAACGGGTCCGTTCCGGATGGCCGAGTGGCAGCGCGGCAACTTCATCCGCCTTGTCCGGAACGAGCAGTACTGGAAGCAGGGCCAGCCCTATCTCGACGGCATCACCTACCGCATCGTTCCCGACAGCCAGAGCCGCGGCCTCGCGCTGCAGACGGGCCAGGTGCAGATGACGTCGTCGAACGACATCGAGCCGTTCGACGTGCCGCGCTTCCAGCAGCAGGCGAACCTCCAGGTCGCCCAGAACGGGTGGGAGCTGTTCGCGCCGCTGTCGTGGATCGAGATCAACAACCGCCTCGACAACCTGAAGGACGCGCGCTTCCGCCGTGCGATGGCGCATGCGATCGACCGCAACTTCATCGCCCAGCGCCTCTGGTTCGGCGTCGGCAAGCCGGCGACCAGCCCGATTGCCTCCTCCACGCGCTTCCACGATCCGTCAGTGCAGATGCCCGGCTTCAACCCGCGCGAGGCGACGGCGCTGCTTGACGCGATGGGGCTTCGCCCGAATGCGCAAGGCATCCGCGCCTCCATCAAGATGATGCAGATCCCCTATGGCGAGGTGTGGAACCGACTGTCGGAATACCTCCGCCAGGCGCTGCGGCAGGTGGGCATCGAGGTCACGCTCGAGAGCACCGATGTCGCTGGCTGGGTGCGCCGCCTCGCCGCGTGGGAATTCGAGACGACGATCAACTTCGTCTACCAGTGGGGTGACCCGACGCTGGGGGTCGAGCGGACCTACGTCACCTCCAACATCCAGAAGGTGGCCTTCACCAATACCGCCGGCTATTCGAACCCCGAGGTCGATCGCCTGTTCGAGGCGGCGCGCAACGCCGTCTCGGCCGATGATCGCCGGCGCCTGTTCAGCGACGTGCAGAAGAGGCTGGTCGAGGACGTTCCGCTCGTGTGGCTGATGGAGCTCGTGTTCCCCACGATCCATGACCGCCGCCTGCGCAACGTCATCACCAGCGGCACGGGCGTGCATGCGCCGTATGACGACGTGTTCTTCGCCTCCTGAGAGCCCGTTGACAATGCTACTGACATGGCCGCCTGGCTTTGGTGTCCTGCGCTTCCGTTGCTCACGGCCCATCAGGCCGCTGCGCGCCGGTTCTCGGACACCGCGCCATGCGACTCATGTCAGCGCATTCTCAAGCGGGCTCTGAGCGGCCATGGGTGCCGCCAAGCTCCTGAGGTTCCTGGCGGCACGAAGCGTGAAGGCGGCGATCGTGGTTCTGGCGATCGTCGTCTTCCAGTTCGTGTTGATCAGGCTGGCACCCGGCGACCCAGCGAGCGTGATCGCCGGGCAGTCAGGCGCTGCGGACCCGCTGTTCATGGAGCAGCTGCGCGCGCAGTTCGGCCTCGACCGGCCGATGCATGAGCAGCTGCTGATCTACCTCCGCGACATGCTCACCCTCGATCTCGGGTTCAGCCATCGCCAGCAGCAGCCCGTGGCCACACTGATCGGCGAGCGCCTTCCCGCGACGCTGCTGTTGACGCTGACGGCCTTCCTCTTCGCCGTCACCGCCGGCGTGTCGCTCGGCGTCATGGCCGCGCGCCGCGTCGGCCGCGCGGCCGACAGCCTCATCACGGTGATCGCACTCACATTCTATGCCACGCCGATCTTCTGGGTCGGGTTGCTGCTCGTTCTCGTGTTCTCCGTCTGGCTCGAATGGCTGCCGAGCTTCGGGATGTTCACCGTCGGCGCCGACCTCACCGGGTTGGCCTACGCGGCCGATGTTGCCAAGCACCTGATCCTGCCGTCGCTCACCCTCGGTCTGTTCTTCCTCGCGATCTATGCACGCCTTGCCCGCGCCTCGATGCTCGAGGTGGCGGACCAGGATTTCGTGCGCACCGCACGCGCCAAGGGCGTGCCGGAGGGGCGGATCGTGCGGGCGCATGTGCTGCGCAACGCGCTGCTGCCGGTGATCACCTTCGCCGGCATCCAGGCGGGGCAACTCGTCGGCGGATCGATCCTGGTCGAGACGGTGTTCGCCTGGCCAGGCATCGGCCGGCTTGCCTTCGATGCGCTGCTGGCGCGCGACTACGCCACGCTGCTCGGCGTGTTCTTCTGCACCGCCGTCATGGTCGTGGTGTTCAACCTGATCACCGACCTCCTCTATGCGCTGGTCGATCCGCGCGTGGAGGTGGCATGAGCTTCTGGAAACGCTTCGCGCGCAACATCGGCGCGCTGGTCGGGCTCGCCATCCTCGTCCTGGTCGGGTTGATGGCGGTGCTGGCCCCGGTGCTGTTCCCGTTCAGCCCGTGGGAGATGCGCGGCATCCCCTTCATGGGGCCGGGCGAAGCTGGCTTCCTGCTCGGCTCCGACAGCCTCGGGCGTGACGTTGCGGCCGGCATCGCGCATGGCGCGCTGGTGTCGTTCCTCGTCGGCGGCGTGTCGACCGTCGCGGCACTTGCGCTCGGCGTCACGCTCGGCGCCGTCGCGGGCTATGGCGGCGGGTGGATCGATGACGCGATCATGCGCTTCACCGAGTTCTTCCAGACGATCCCGTCCTTCGTGCTGGCGGTGGTGCTTGTCGCGATCTTCACGCCCTCGATCACCTCCATCGTCGTCGCCATCGCCGTGGTGTCGTGGCCGCCGGTCACGCGCGTGGTACGCGCCGAGTTCCTCTCCCTCCGCTCGCGCGAGTTCGTGCAGGCAGCCGAGGTGCTCGGCCGCGGCCCGATCGCGATCATGTTCACCGAGATCCTGCCCAACGCTCTCTCGCCCATCATCGTGCTGGCCTCGCTGATGGTCGCGACCGCGATCCTGCTCGAAAGCTCTCTCTCCTTCCTCGGCCTCGGCGACCCGAACCTGATGTCCTGGGGCTTCATGATCGGCTCGGGGCGCAGCGTGATCCGCATCGCCTGGTGGATGAGCGTGTTTCCTGGCGTCGCCATCTTCCTCACCGTGCTTGCGCTGAACCTCGTCGGCGAGGGGCTGAACGACGCGCTGAACCCGCGGCTCGCACGCCGCCGCGGCACGCTGCCCGCATGACGGCGCCGATCCTCGCGATCGAGAACCTCACCATCGGCCTGCCCATCGGCGGCGATCGCGCGAACGCGGTCGAGGGCGTGTCGCTTGCCGTGAACCCGGGCGAAATCCTCTGCGTCGTGGGCGAGAGCGGGTCGGGCAAGTCGATGACGGCATCCGCCGTGATGGGGCTGCTGCCGAAGGGCCTGCCGGTGCGCTCCGGCCGCATCCTCTTCGAGGGCAACGACCTGCTGGCGCTCTCGCCGGAGGCGTTCCGGCGGCTGCGCGGCGTGCGCCTCGGCATGGTGTTCCAGGAGCCGATGACGGCGCTGAACCCATTGATGCGCGTTGGCGACCAGATCGGCGAGGCGTTCCGCGTGCATGGCGAGCGTGGCGACGTGCGCGCCAAGGTGCTTGCCCTGCTCGAGGACGTTCGCCTGCCCGATCCGCCTTCGATCATCGATGCCTATCCGTTCCGGCTCTCCGGCGGGCAGCGGCAGCGCGTGATGATCGCCATGGCGCTTGCCCTCGGCCCCTCGGTGCTGATCGCCGACGAGCCGACGACGGCACTCGACGTCACCACCCAGATGCAGATCCTGCGGCTGATCCGCGGCCTGCAGAAGGATCGCGGCACAGGGGTGCTGTTCATCACCCATGATTTCGGGGTGGTCGCCGAGATCGCCGATCGCGTGGCGGTGATGCAGCACGGCCGCGTGGTCGAGCAGGGCGAGGCGAGGGCAGTTCTCGATGCCCCGCAGCACCCCTACACGAAGGCGCTGATCGCCGCCGTGCCGCATGGGCGCGTGCGGCCAGCCGAGGCGGCGCATGCCGACACGGTGCTCAAGGTCGCGGGTGTTGCGAAATCCTTCCGTCGCGGCGGTGGATTGTTCCGCCGTGGAACACCTGTCGCTGCGGTTGCCGATGCCGCGTTCTCGCTGAAGAAGGGAGAGACGCTCGGTCTCGTCGGCGAGAGCGGATCGGGCAAGTCGACGCTCGCGCGCTGCGTCGTCAAGCTCGTGACGCCCGACGAGGGCCAGGTCCTGTTCCATGGCACCGACCTGCTGCCGCTCGGCCGCGGGGCGATGCAGCCCTATCGTTCGCGCATCCAGATGGTGTTCCAGGACCCCTATGCCTCACTGAACCCGCGGCGGCGGGTGGGCGACATCATCGCCGAAGGGCCCGTGACGCATGGCGTTCCGCGCGAGCAGGCTCGCGCCCGAGCCCGCGACCTGCTCGCGCTCGTGCAGCTCGACCCAGGCGCGATGGACCGGTTCCCGCACGAGTTCTCCGGCGGGCAGCGCCAGCGCATCGGCATCGCGCGCGCGCTCGCGCTCGAACCCGAGCTCCTGATCGCCGACGAGCCGGTGAGCGCGCTCGACGTGTCGGTGCAGGCGCAGATCCTCGCCCTGCTCGACGAGATCCGCACGCGGCTTGGGTTGACGATGCTGTTCATCACGCATGACCTTCGCGTCGCTGCGCAGGTGTGCGACAGGATTGCGGTGATGCAGCGGGGCAGGATCGTCGAGATGGGGCCGACGGCAGAGGTGTTCGGCGCGCCGCGCCACGCCTACACGCGCGAGCTGCTCGACGCCATTCCCGGCAAGGCCTGGACGCCGCCTCTCGAAGCGGCCTGAGGAACAGAGCACCATGACGATCGACCCGGGCGTGAAGCGCGCGATCATCGAGGCAGCCACGTCGCTGGAGGCGGAGGCCGAGGCGATGCTCGCCGCGCTCGTGCGCTTCCCGAGTACGCTTGGCAACGAGGGGCCGTGCCTCGATCATACGGCTTGTCTGTTCGAGGCACTGGGCCTGCCGGTCACGCGCGTGCCGACCGACACCGCGGCGCTTGCCGGCCACCCGGGCTTCTCGCCGCCGCTCGTCTCCTACGCTGGGCGCGACAATGTCGCCGCCGCGCACACGCCGAGATCTGGCGGCGGGCGGAGCCTCTGCCTCCAGGCGCATCTCGATGTCGTGCCGGAAGGGGCGGCCGAGCTCTGGACCGCGCCGCCCTTCGAGCCGGTGACACGTGATGGGCGAATGTATGGGCGCGGGTCCGGCGACATGAAGGCGGGTCTCGTCTCGAACATCATCGCCTTTCGCGCGCTTGCGCTCGCCGGGCTCGCGCCCGCCGGGCAGGTTCAGCTCCAGGCCGTGGTGGAGGAGGAGTGCACGGGCAACGGCGCGCTCGCCACCATGCTCGCGATGCCCAAGCCCGATGCCGTGATCATCCCAGAGCCTGGCCCCGGCATGCCCGCTCTCTACACCGCCGAGGTCGGCGTCGTCTGGGCATGGGTGACGGTGATGGGGCGGCCCGCGCATGTGCGGGAGAAGCAGGCAGGGCTGAATGCGATCGAGGCGGCGATGGCGATCGCCGATCGCTTCGCCGCGCACGAGGAGGCGCTCAACCGCGCCGAGCGCATCCACCCCGCGTTCCGTGGCATCAACCACCCGGTGAACGTGAACCTCGGCACGATCGAGGGCGGGGAGTGGAACAGCTCGGTTCCCTCGCGCGCTCGCATCGGGCTTCGCGTCGGCGTGATGATGAGCTATTCCGCTGCCGAGACGAAGCGCGACATCGAGCGGATCGTCGCCGAGGCGGCGGCCGAGCTCGCGCCGAAGGGCGCGCGGGTGACGCTCTCCTGGGGCGGGTTCATGGCCGACCCGTGCGTGTTCGACCCCGCGGCGCCGATCGCGCGGCTCGCGCGCGAGAGCTTCGCCGAGGTGACGGGCGGGGCGCTGCGCGACTATCCCGCGACGGGGCTGACGGACGGGCGCTTCTTCACCCTCTACCAGGGAACGCCCGTCGCCGTGTTCGGGCCGGATGCGGATGCCATCCACGGCATCGACGAAAGCGTGGGGCTTGCCAGCATGCATGCGGTGACGGCCACGATCGCGCTGACCATGGCCGCGTGGTGCGGCACGGAGAAACTCTGATGGCCACGAACCTACCGATCGATGGCGGCCGGCTCTGGTCGAGCATCATGGCGATGGCGGCGATCGGGCCTGGCATCGCCGGCGGCTCGAACCGCCAGACGCTGACCGAGGCTGACGGCGAGGGGCGCCGCATGCTCAGCCAATGGTGCGACGCGCTCGGCCTCCGCCTGTCGGTCGATCGCGTCGGCAACATGGCCTTCCTGCGGGAGGGCGCCGATCCGTCGCTGCCGCCGGTTGCGTTCGGCAGCCATCTCGACACGCAGCCGACGGGGGGGAAGTTCGACGGCGTGCTGGGCGTTCTCGCCGGGCTCGAGGTGATGCGCGCGCTGGCCGACGCGGGCGTCGTCACGAAGGCGCCGCTGCTGCTGATCAACTGGACGAACGAGGAGGGGGCCCGCTTCTCCCCGCCGATGATGGGCTCGGGTGTCGCGATGGGCCTGTTCGACGAGGCGGAGATCCTCGCCAAGACCGACCCGGCCGGGGCGGTATTCGGCGAGGCGCTCGCCCGCATCGGCTGGCGCGGCGAGGCGGAACCATCGTTGCTGCAGCGGATTGGTGCCTACCTGGAACTGCATATCGAGCAGGGGCCGTATCTAGAGGCCGAGGGAGCCGATGTCGGCGTCGTTACGGGCGCCTCAGCCCAGGCGTGGTTCGAGGTGACGGTCACGGGCGCGGAGGCGCATGGCGGCAACGGCATGGCGCAGCGGCGCGATGCCCTCGTCGCCGCCTCCCAGATGATCGTGGCCGTCGAGGGAATCGCGCACGAGATGGGCGGCAACGGCACGGTCGGGCGCATCACCGTCTCGCCCGACAGCCGCAACGTCGTGCCCGGGCGCACCTGGTTCACGGTCGATCTCCGCCACGCGCGGGCCGCCGCGCTCGCCGCGATGGAGGCAGCGTTGCGCGCGCGCATCGGCGCGATCGCGGCCGCGCGTGGGGTGGCGGCGACCGTCACGCGCTTCTGGTCATTCCCCGAGACGCCGTTCGACCAGGCCCTCGTTGCCCGCGTGCGGCAGGCGGCGATCGTGCGCGGCTATTCGTGGCGCGACATGCCGACGGGAATCGGCCACGATGCCGTCTATGTCGCGCGCCGCGTGCCGACGGCGATGATCTTCTGCCCCTGCCATGGCGGGTTGAGCCACAACGAGGCGGAGAGCATTACCGAGGCCTGGGCGGAGGCCGGCTGCAAGGTGCTGGCCGATGCGGTGATCGCCGCGGCGGGGGTCGTCTGAGGGGTTTGGGGTGATGCGGATCGCGGTTGCCGGCTTCCAGCACGAGAGCCATTCCTTCGCGCAGTTCCCGGCCGACATCCCAGCCTTCGAGAAGCCGGGCGGGTTCCCGCCGCTCTCGCGCGGGGTTGCGGTGATCGGGGCGATCGCGGGAACGCGTGTACCGGCGGCCGGTGCGGTCGAGGCAGCGCAGGCAGCGGGGCATACCGTGATCCCGCTCGCCTGGGGGATGGCCATGCCGTCAGCCCCTGTCACGGAATCCGCGTTCGATACGATCGCTGGCTGGATCATCGATGGCGCCGCGGCCGCGATGCCGCTCGACGGCCTCTACCTCGACCTGCACGGCGCGATGATGGCCGCCAACGCGCCGGACGGCGAGGGCGAGCTGCTTCGCCGCTTGCGCGAGCGCCTCGGCCCCGACCTGCCGATTGCGGTCAGCCTCGACCTGCACGCCAATGTCACGCGCGCGATGGTCGATCATGCTGACGTTCTGACGGCGTATCGCACCTACCCGCATGTCGACATGAAGGAGACGGGCGCGCGGGCGATGCACCTGCTGTTTGCGCGCATCGCCCATGGGCGGCCATGGGCGCGCGTGTTTGCCCCGCTCGACTTCCTGATCCCCGTGACCGCGCAATGCACGCTGATGCCGCCGATGCAGCAGATCTATGCCGTGCTGCCGGAACTGATGGCCGCGTGTGGTGCGGCGGATCTCTCCCTTTCGATGGGCTTCCCCTACGCCGATTTCGAGGGCTGCGGGCCGGCGATCACCGCCTATGCGGCCGATGAAGCAGCGGCGATCGATGCCGCGGACCGGCTGAAGCGCATGGTGGTCGGCCAACGCGGTGCGCTCGCGGGCAGGCTCTGGGCGGCAGACGAGGCGGTTGCCTACGCGCGGCGCCATGCGAGCCTCGGCGGGCCGCCGATCGTGCTCGCCGACACGCAGGACAATCCGGGCGGCGGCGGCCATGGCGACACGATGGGTCTGCTCACCGCGCTCGTTGCCGGCGGGGCGCATGGCGCCGTGATCGGTGTGATCAACGATGCCGCATCGGCCGCAGCTGCACTTGCCGCGGGCGAGGGTGCGGCGATCGACCTCGTGCTCGGCGGCGTGAGCGACGGCGCGCCCTATCGCGGCCGCTTCACCGTGCTTCGCCTCGGCGACGGGCGCTTCACCTGCACCGGGCCGATGACGCGTGGCAACGCAGCCGATCTCGGCCCCACGGCACTGATCGAGACGGCCGGCGTCCTCGTCGTCGTCGCCAGCCGGAAGATGCAGGCCTACGATCAGGCGATGTTCCGCCATGTTGGCATCGACCCCGCCGCCGTGCCGATCATCGCGCTCAAGTCATCAGTGCATTTCCGGGCCGATTTCCAGCCGATCGCCAAGGAGATCCTGGTCGTGCTCGCCCCGGGACCCGTGGTGGCGGACCCTTCCGCACTGCCGTTCACC
The DNA here is from genome assembly GCF_022842375.1 of Elioraea sp. GTDB lineage: Bacteria > Pseudomonadota > Alphaproteobacteria > Acetobacterales > Acetobacteraceae > Elioraea_A. The sequence continues at coordinate 23,000 of NZ_JALHPR010000013.1, forward strand.
AAGCTCAGGCCCGGCCTCGCGCTGCGCCCCTGAGCGCCGTCATCAGGCGCCGATCAGAGCACGCACCGCTTTGGTCCGCGGGATCGGTGCGACGGCACCGTACCCGGTGGTCGACAGCGCCGCTGCCGCGTTGGCGTAGGCGAGCGCTGCGGCAGGCCCATCGCCCAGCACCGTGCGGGCCATGAAGGCGCCGCAGAACGTGTCGCCGGCCCCGGTCGCGTCGATCGCATTCACGGCATGGGCCGGTGCGCGCAGCCGAAGCCCCTCGGCGGTGGCGAGCAGTGCGCCATCGCGGCCGCATTTCACCGCGACGAGAGGGCAGCCCAGGCGCAGATAGTAGTCGGCGATGCCATCGGGGTCGCTGATGCCGGTGAGCACCTCGGCATCCTCGCGCGAGGGAAACGCCATGTCGGCCTGCGAAATCGCGGCATCGATCACTGCCCTCGCACGCGCCGGTGGCCAGAGGCGGAGGCGGAGGTTGGTGTCGTAGGCCACCTTCACGCCGGCCTTCCGCGCCACCGCGATTGCGTGGAACACAGCGTCTGCCGCCGCGGCGCTGATCGCCTGGCTGATGCCGGATGCATAGAGGATCTTCGCCGAACGGATGGCGGCCTCCGGCACGTCGCGCGGCGTGTAGCGCGAAGCCGCCGAGCCCGCGCGATAGAAGGTGAAATGATGCCCCTTCGTATCGTGCGTGACGAAGTAGACGGCGGTCGGTGCGTCCGCGCTGCGGATCACCGTCGCCGTGTCGATGCCCTCCTCGGCCCAGAGCGCCATGAAGCTCTCGCCTGCCGCATCCTGGCCGATCGCGGTGATGTAGCCCGCGCTCACGCCCTGGCGCGCCGCGGCGATGGCGGCGTTGGAGGTGTCGCCGCCATGGCCCTGCAGGAACAGCACGCGGCCATCGGCCTGCGGGGGAAGCTGGTTGAACTCCAGCATCGGCTCGCCCATCGCGAGGATGTCGACGCTCATCACGCCCGTCTCCTTCAGTGTGCTCCTCAGATGCGGCCGTACTTGGCCAACCCCTCGCGGAGCGAGCCCGAAGCCACGATCAGCTTCGCCTGCTCCGCCTCGCGCGCATCGATCTCCTGCGCGAGCCTGAGCACCTCGGCTGCCGCATCGGGCGGGATGACGCAGACGCCATCCTCGTCGCCGACGATGATGTCGCCAGGCGTGACGACGAGGCCGCCCACCATCACCGGGATGGCGGCTGCAATGGTGCGCGTGCGGCCGAGCGAGGTGCCGGGGCTGACGCAGCGGGCGAACACCGGCAGGTCATAGTCGCGCCTGATCTCGGCGAGGTCACGCACCCCGGCATCGAGCACGGCGCCTGCGTGCTTGCGCGCGAACGCCCCGGCGCTCATCAGCCCACCCCATACCGCGACATCGATGTCGCCATGCATGCCGATGCAGATGACGCTGCCCGCGGGGCTGTCGTCGATCGCCTCCAGCGCTGCCTGAGGCGGCAGGAATTCCCGCGTCGGTGCGTGCAGCACCGTGACGGCGGGGCCGACCATTCGCCTGGCATTGATGCGGTTCTTCATCGCCTCGGCCATGTAGCCGCGGCGGCCCGTCGCCTTGTCGAGCGCATCGGCGATCGAGGCGATCGCCACCGTGCGGAAACCGTCGAGAACTGCCTTGTCCATCCCGTGCTCTCCCCTCTCGTTCGTTACGCGGCGAGCGCTGCGTGCGCCGCCGCCATGACCTCGTCCTTCGCTCCCTTGGCGATCAGTGCTTCGTCGACCAGCTTGCCGCCGATGCCGACGAACGACGCCCCCGCATCGAGATAGGCGCGGAGATTGGCAGGATCGACGCCGCCCGTCGGGCAGAACGACACGTCGGGGAACACGCTCTTCAGCGCCTTGATGTGGTTGGGCCCGCCCATCGAGGCGGCCGGGAAGATCTTCACCACGTCGGCGAATCCCTCGAGCGCCTCGACCACCTCGTCGGGCGTCAGCGCGCCCAGCATGACGAGCGCGCCGAAGCGGCGGCCTGCCGGCACGATCTCGGGCTCGTTCCAGGGGCAGACGATGAACTTGGCACCCGCCTCGCCGCAGGCATAGGCCTCCGTCGCGGTCTTGACCGTGCCGGCGCCGACGAGCAGCGCTGGATCGGCCGCAAGCTCGCGGATCAGCTCCGTCGCGCGGGGAACGGACAGCGTGATCTCGAAGGTGGTGAAGCCCGCCTCGCGCAGCCATGCAACGGCCGTGCGGGCCGCCTCCTGCGTGCGGGTGCGGATGACGGGAACCACGCGCGCATCGATCAGGCGCGGCAGAAGGGGATGGCTCATGCGGCAGTGTCTCCGGGACGTGTCAGCGGGGCGTATTGACCTGGTGCAGCGGTGCTTCGCCGCGCAGCACGCGCGCGACCTCCTCGGCCGCCTTGCGCTGGAGATCGGCGATGGCCTGTTCGCTGTACCACGCGGCATGGTCGGTCAACACCACGTTGTCGAGGCCGCGCAGCCTGCTATCGCGCCGGAGCGGTTCGCTCTCGAACACGTCGAGGCCGGCGGCGAGAAGCCTGCCCTCGGCGAGCGCGGCGGCGAGTGCGTCCTCGTCGACCAGCGCGCCGCGGGCGGTGTTCACGAGAACGGCGTTGGGTTTGACCTGCGCGAGGAAGGCACGGCCGATGATGTGGCGCGTCGCGTTCGTCGCCGGCGCGTGCAGGCTGATCGCGTCCGCCTCGCGTGCGATGGCATCGAGGCTCACCAGCTCGGCCCCCTCGGGCGGGGATTTCAGGAACGGGTCGTGCACCAGAACGCGCGCGAAGCCGAGGGCGGCCGCCTTGCGGTGGAACGCCGCCCCGATGCGCCCATAGCCGACGAGGCCGAGCGTGCCGCCACGGATGCGGTGCACCTTGCGGTCCATCGGCACGCCCCAGCCCTGCGCGCGCACCCGCCTGTCGGCCTCGGCGATGCGGCGGATGGCGGCGAGCATCAGCGCGAGCGCGTGGTCCGACACCTCCTCGATGCCGTAGTCGGGGACGTTGCAGACGGGGATGCCGCGCGCGGCGGCAGCGGCGATGTCGATGTTGTCGTAGCCAACGCCGTAGCGGACGATGACGCGCGCCTTCGTGCCCGCGATCGCCGCGGCATCGATCTGCGTCTCCCGCACCATCACGGCGTCGGCCTCTGCCATCTCCGCTGCTGCCTTCGCCGCATCGCCGCGGCAGGGGCGGAGCAGAAGCTCGGCCCCCATCGTGGCGAGCACCGCCGCCTCGGCCTCGTAATCGGCGTAGCCGTCATCGAGGATGACGACGCGGTGCTGCGGGGCCATGGCTCAGGCCGCCCGCTGCGCTGCCTTGGCCTGCTCAACAGCCGCGACCAGCTTCTCCACCCAGTCCTTGCCCACCTCGCCCTCGAGATAGGCGCGCACGGGCGGCTGCGCGACGCGGCGCCAGGCGTCACGCTGCGCGGGGGTGAGTGCCGTGACGGTCATGCCCTTCTCCTTCAGGATGCTTTCGGCGTTCGCGTCCTGGGCCGTCGTCATGCCGCGGTGGATCCACTTGGCGATGTCGACCCCTTGCGCCACCGCAACCTTCTCCTCGGCCGAGAGGCGGCCCCAGAACCGGTCGCTCATCAGGTAGGCGTGCAGCGAGTAGACATGGCCGTTCAGCGTGATGAACTTCTGATGCTGGAACAGCGAGCCGGCGAGGATGTTGGTCACGCCATTCTCCTGGCCATCCACCGTTCCCTGGGCGAGGGCTGCGGGAAGCTCCGCCCAGTCGATCGCGGACGGCGACGCGCCGAAGGCCTCGACGAGGCGGAGGAAGACCGGCGCCGGCTGGACGCGGATCTTGAGGCCGCGCAGATCCTCGGGGTTGTTGAGCACGCGCTTGGAGTTGGTGAAGTGCCGCACCCCGTTGTCGGCATAGGCCATGAGGCGGATGCGCGTGTCGCGCCGCATCGCCTCCGCCACCTCCCGCCCATAGGCGCCGTCGAGCACCGACCAGGCGACCGACTGGTCATCGAACGCGAAGGGCAGCGCGAACACGCCGAACGTCTTGAAGATCGGCGCGATGCCGCCGTCATGCACCACCGCCATCTCGAGGGAGCCGAGGGCGAGCTGCTCCATCACCGAGTTCGCGTTGCCGAGCTGCCCGGCGGGGAAGATGTCCACCTTCAGCCGCCCGCCTGTCGCCGCCTCGACATGTGCCTTGAACGCGAGCGCCGCGGCGTGCTTCGGCTGGTCGAGCCGGCCGGGCTGGAAATGGGTGAAGCGGATCGTTCGCGTGGCCTGCGCGCTCACGATCGCAGGAGCGGCGAGGGTTGCGGCACCGGCGGCACCTGCCAGCAGCAGCGCATCGCGCCGCGAGATGGTGGTCATGATGTTCCCTCCTGGGTTCATTGTTGTCACCGAGTATAGCCCATCAGCCCGGGCAGCCCATTGGAGATGCCGGGGAACAGGATGATCGCCGCAAGCACCACGAGGTGGGCGAGCAGGAAGGGCCAGATGGCGCGCACTATCTGCCCCATCGGGATGCGTGCGACCACTGTGATGACGAAGAGCACGCCGCCCACCGGCGGCGTGATCATGCCAATGGTGAGGTTCAGGATCACCACCATCGCGAATTGCAGCGGGTCGATCCCGGCCGCCGTCGCGACGGGCGCGAGGATCGGCACGAGGATGATCACCGCCGGCAGCGTATCGATCACGAGGCCGCAGGCGAGCAGGAACAGCGCGATCACCACGAGCAGCCCGAGCCTGGGCAGGCCGAGGCTCAGCAGGAAGCGCGAGATGTCCTGTGGGATCTGCAGCGAGGTGAGCATCCAGGCGAACACGCTCGCCATCGAGATGATGAGCAGCACGGCCGATGTCATCAGCGCGGTGCGGACGAGGATGCCGGGCAGCATCGCCAGCGTGAGCGTGCGGGTGACGACGAGCCCGATCAGCAGCGCGTAGAACACCGCGACGGCCGACGCCTCGGTCGGCGTGAACACGCCGCCATGGATGCCGCCCAGGATGATGAAGGGCAGGAGGAGGGCGGGGAACACGGTCCAGTCACGGCGCAGGTAGTCGCCCCAGGGCCTGCGCGGCTGGCCGCCGCCATAGCCGCGGCGGGCGCTGATCAGGTGGTTGGTCACGGCCAGGACGAGGCCCATCAGCAGCCCGGGCACGATACCCGCCATGAAGAGCGCGCCGACGGAGACCGAATTGTCCGTGAGCGCGTAGATCACCATGATGATCGAGGGCGGAATGATCGGCGCGATGATCGCGCTCGCCGCCGTCACGGCCGCGGCGTAGGGCGCGGCGTAGCCCGCCTGGCGCATCATGCGGATGATGATGCTGCCCGGCCCCGCGGCATCGGCCAGCGCGCTGCCCGAGATGCCGGCGAAGAAGATGCTCATCAGGATGTTGGCGTGCCCGAGCCCGCCCTTGATGCGGCCAATCGCCTGCACCGCGAAGCGTAGCAAAAGGTCGGTGATGCCGCCGCCCGACATCAGCTCGGCCGCCAGGATGAAGAAGGGAATCGCCATCAGCGGAAAACTGTCGATGCCGCTGAACAGGCGCTGGGCGATGATCAGCGGGCTCGCGATGTCGGCGGCGATGAGAACGACGGCGCCCGCCAGCCCCATGGCGAAGGCGATCGGCAGGCTCGCGAGCATGCCGCCGGCGAAGACGAGGGCGAGCAGGCCGCTCATGTGGCGCTGTCCGGCCCCCGTAGGGCGAGATCGGCGCGGCCTTCAGCAAAGCTGCGGAACGACAGCAGCAGGTGGGCGGCCATCAGCACGCAGCCGATCGGGATGGCGAGGTAGACATAGCCGGTGGGCCATTGCAGCACGGGGGTGCGCTGCCGCATCGCGAAGTCGGCGTATTCCCAGCCGATCCAGGCAAGGGCCGCGACGAAGCCCGCCAGCACGAGGCCGACGAGGCCGCGCAGCAGCAGTGCGGGCGTGCGCGGCAGTGCATCGACCAGCAGCATCACCGCGACATGGTTGCCATGGCGCAACGCCAGCCCGGCCCCGAGATAGGCGAGCCAGATCATCATGTAGCGGGTGAGTTCCTCGACCCACCCGAAGGAGGCGTTGAAGAGATAGCGCGCGACGACGTTGGCGAAGACGAGCGCCGCCATCGCCGCGAGCAGGGCCGCCAGCACGGCCTGGTTGAGCGCGATGAAGGCGCGGTCGGCCCGGTGCAGAAACGACGGCGGCGGCGGCGGCTCAGCCACCGCGCGGCCCGCCCGGCCGCCCGAGACGAGGGAACGGCGACGTGCCGCTTTCCGCGGGGCTCATGCCCCCTGTGGCGGCGACCGGCGCGCGCATGCTTGGCCCTTCGTGATGTTCCCTCGGCGGTGGCGCGCCACCGTCGGCGGGAATATCAGGGCATGCAATGCTGCCGCGTCAACGCCGTGTCCTCGCCCGCGTGGGGACCTCAGCGGCCGCTGGAGATCGCCTCGTCGGCCCAGGCCTCGAGCGCGCGGGCCTCGATGCCGAGTCGGTCGAGATCGTGGTTCAGGCAGGCGAGTTCGTCGCCGTACCGCACCAGGCCGCATTCGAGGCCTGAGACGGCGCGGTCGAGATCACCGATGGCGAGGCGGAACTGGTCCATCGCCGCGCGCTGTTCGGCAAGTGCGGTGTCGAGCATGGCCAGCGCCGCGGCGAGGCGGGCCTGGCCGTCGGCTGCTTCCGTCGCGATCGGCGTCGGTGCCGTGGCCAGCGCCGCGCGGGGGCGGAAGGGGATGACTGTCGCTGAACCGTCCATCGCCGTCTCTCCGGTTGATTCATGTCTTGGTTAATAAGAGGTAAAAATCCGCAGAATTGCAATCCACGCGTGTGTATTCACCGCGGTTTGCCTAGCCAAGGCCGAGTATTCGGCGCGCCTGCACCAGATGCGGGCGATCGACCATTCTCCCCTCGATCGAGATTACGCCAGCGGCAGGCGATGCCGCGAAGCCGGCAACCACGGCATCGGCCCAGGCACGTTCCGCCGCCGTCGGGCTGAACGTGGAAAGGATCACCGGCACCTGGGCGGGGTGGATCGCCATGCGCCCGGCATAGCCCATGCGGCGGGCATCGGCACATTCGGCGGCGAAGCCCGCCTCGTTGCGGAAATCGGCGTAGATCGTGTCGATCGCCGGCACCCCGGCCGCCGCCGCACCGGCGAGCGTCAGGCTCCGGGCGAGCCGGTAGAGCTCGTCCCAGCTGCCGTCGTCGCGCCGGTTGGCCTTCGCCGCCACGCCCGCGGCGAGGTCTTCGCCGCCCCAGGTCATCGCCGCGAGGCGCGGGGAGCCTGCGTAGCCGCCGAGGGTGAAGAGGGCGGCTGGCGTCTCCGTCGCGATCGGCATCACGCGGATGCCGCGGTCGGCGAGCCCCTCGCGCGCCTCGAGCGCCGAGAGCGCGGCATCGAGCGTGCGGAGATCGGCCGGGCCCGTGCATTTGGGCAGCACGATGCCATCGGGGCGCGCACGCACCACGGCGGCGAGATCGCCCATGGTCAGCCCAGTGTCGAATGCATTCACCCGCACCCAGCCCTGGGGCGCGGACCCCGCGCGCGCGGCCAGCCACGCCGCCGCCATGTCGCGCGCGATCGGCTTGCGGTCGGCGCCGACGCTGTCCTCGAGGTCGAGGATCAGCGCATCCGCACCGGTCTCCGCCCCCTTTGCGAGCTTGCGCTCGCTGTCGGCCGGCACGAACAGGAAGGCGCGCGGCGCGGTCATGGCGATGCCTCCGGGCGTTTCCGCATCAACGCCGCGCGGCGGCAGCGTGCGACGAGAACGCCATCCTGCCGGAACGCCTCGTGCAGGAACGTCACGATCCCCTCGCTCGGCCGCGACTTGCTCTCGCGAACGCCGAGAACCGTGGAGCGGATGTTCACCGTGTCGCCGTGGAACAGTGGCGCGGGGAAGGCGATCTCCTCGAAGCCGAGATTGGCGACCGTGGTGCCCAGCGTCGTGTCATGCACCGAGATGCCGACCATGAGCCCAAGCGTGTAGAGCGAGTTCACGATCGGCCGCCCGAACGGCGTTGTCTTCGCTGCCTCAGCATCGAGATGCAGCGCGGCGGGATTCATGGTGATGGAACAGAAGAGGACGTTGTCGCCCTCCGTCACGGTGCGGCGGATCGGATGGTCGAACACCATGCCTTCCGCGAAGTCCTCGAACCAGAGACCCGCCATCGCCGCTACTCCGCCACGGAGGATCGGAACTTCCGCGCGGGCAACGACGCACGGTTCGCATCCTTGAAGCCCAACGCATCCTCCGCGATCAGCACCTTCTGCACGTTGGTCGATCCCTCGCCGACATTCAGCATCTCGATGAACCCCTTGAACATGCTGATCGGATACTCGTCAGCCAGCGCATAGCCGCCGAAGATCTCGGTCGCGTTGGCGACCGCCGTCTTGGCCGCGCGCGAGGCGACATATTTCGCGAGCGACGCGATGCGGTTGGCGGGAAGCCCTGCGTCCATCGTCTCGCCGAGCTCGCGCACCAGCGCACGTGCTGCAGCGATCTCGGCCACCATGTCCGCGACGAGGCCCTGCACGAGCTGGTAGCGCCCGATCGCGCGGCCGCCGACCTCGCGCTCGCGGGCGTAGAGGAGCGCGTGGTCGAGGCAGCCCTGCGCCGCACCCACCAGGCGGGCGGAGACGGTCAGCCGCCCATACTCGAGCGCGTTCATCGCGATGCGGAAGCCTTCTCCCTCGGCACCAAGCCGGTTCGCGGCCGGAACGGCGAAGCCATCGAGGAACACCGAGCAGGAGGACAGCACGGGCGAGAGGTTGCGCATCGGGATTTTGTCGGCGCGGTAGCCTGGCCCCGATTTCGGCTCGACGATGAAGGCGGTGATGCCCTTGTGGCCTGCCGAAGCGTCGGTCTTGGCGAAGAGAACCCCTGCGTCCGCCTCGTGGCTGAAGGTGATCCATTGCTTCGAGCCGTCGAGGATGTAGCGGTCACCCTCCCGCCGCGCGGTGGTACGCATGGCCCCCGCCGGGTCTGAGCCGCCGCCGGGTTCGGTGAGCGCGAACATCCCGATGCGCTCGCCGCCGATCAGGGCCGGAACGAAGCGGGCGATCTGCTCCTCGGTTCCCCAGTTCAGGATGGTGAAGGGGCACGTCATCGCCTGGAGGTTCATGCAGTAGCCGAGGTCGGGGCGGATGCGGCTGATCTCCTCGGCGATCACCGCCACCGCCATGAACCCCATGTCGGAGCCGCCGATGCTCTCGGGGAACGCCGCACCGAAAAGGCCAGCCTCGCCCATCGCGCGCACCAGTGGGCGGGGAAACTCGCCGCGCGCCTCGAACCCGCCAATCTCCGGAACGATCCGGGCGGCGAACAGACGGGTGACGGTGTCACGCACCGCGGCGAGATGGTCGGGCAGGGGGGTGGCGGGTAGCAGCACGCGCATCTCAGCGCGCCCCTCCGTTGCCCACTTTCGCGATCGGCGGGGTGAATTGCGGCTCGGTGTCCCAGGGAAACAGGATCCATGTGTCCTGGCTCACTTCGGTCACGAAATCATCGACCAGCAGCTTGCCGGCAGGCTTGGCGTAGACAGTCGCGAAATGCGCGTCCGGCAGCAGCGCACGCACGACCTTTGCCGTCGTGCCCGTGTCTACCAGGTCATCGACGATCAGCCAGCCAACGCCCGTGCCGGCAGCGACGGGCGGCTTGGTCAACGTCGGCTCGCCACGGGCCTCCTCGTCATAGGTCATGATCGAGACCGTTTCGATGATCCGGCAATCGAGCTCGCGCGCAATGATCGCTGCCGGGATGAGGCCGCCGCGCGTGATCGCGACGATGCCGTTCCACGCCCCGCGCGGCAGCAGCTTCCACGCCAGCGCCTTGCCATCGCGGTGCAGCTGGTCCCACGTGACGGTGTAGTATTTCGGGCTCACGCGCCCCCTCCCGATGCTTTCCGGCCAGTCCTGCAAGGCCGATCCTGTCCCCCTGGCGCTTTAGCATGGGAGGCGGTGGGGTGACAGGCCGCGCCACAGCGGCTAGCGTTCCGCGCAACGACTGGGCGGCCCTTCGGGGCAAACGGGGAGTTCCGGGATGTCGAACCGCTTCGCTGTGGCCTGCGCGCTTGCGCTCTGCCTCGCCGCCACGCCGTCTTTCGCGCAAGTGTCGCTGATCGACGCGCCCGCCCCCCTCAACCCGCCGGTGAAGCTCACCGTCGGTGCCGTGAAGGTGCCGCATGTCGCGCCGTTCTCGCGCGTTGCCGATCTCGTCCGCCCGCTCGGCGTGGAGGTCGAGATGGTGAACTTCGTCCGCTACGCCGATGTGCGCACCGCACTCGCCTCCGGCTCGATCGAGGTCGGCTCGATCGGCCCGGCCGACGTGCCGATCGCGGTGAGCCAGAACCTGCGCGGCATCGTCGGCCTGTTCGGAGTCGGGGTTTCGCCCAAGAACCCGATCGTGCGCAACGGCGTGGCGCTGAACACCTGGGAGGACCTCTACGGCAAGCGGGTGGCGATCGCACCAGGCTCGGGCGTGTGGTTCCAGTTCGCCGCTGCCGTGACGGAAGCCGGCATCAACTACGGCCGGCTCAACATCGTGAATATCCAGGGCGGCGGCCAGCCCTTCGTGCAGGCGATGCAGCGCGGCGACATCGACCTCTTCATCGGCTGGGAGCCGTTCGAGAGCATGGCGATCGCGCAAGGTGTCGCGTTCCGCCAGACCGCTCTCGACTACTCGAAGTCGAAGGCTGTCGGCGCCGAGCTCGGCATGGTGGGCGCGACGCGCGCGGCGGTCGACAACAAGCGCGAGGCGGTGCGCCGGCTCGTGTTCGCCTATCTCCAGGCGCAGAACGAGGTGTCGGCGTCGAAGGAGGCGCTCGGCGCCGCCATCTCGGCCTGGACCGGGCTCGATGCCGCGGTGGCGCGCAACGTCGCGAATGATCTCACGCTCGAACAGTCGCTCACGCTGGCGCAGATCCAGGCGCAGGCGCGCGAGTTCCACCGCCTCGGCGTGCTGCAGCGCGATGTGTCGGGCGAGATGGGCCAGTTCTTCGAGGAGAGCATCATCCGGTCCGTCCGCCGCTGATGGTTGGCCGCTGATGGCCGTCGCTGCCAACGCGGCACCGCCGGCGCTGCTCGGGCTCGCCATCCCCGCCATCCTCGTCGCGGTGTGGGAGGTGCTCGGGCAGACCGGCGTGGTGCCGCAGGGCATCCTCCCCGCGCCGAGCCTCGTTGCCGCCACGTGGTGGGACTGGGCCTTCGGCGCGCGGGGCATGGGGTTCAACCCCTATCTCGGCACCTGGGCCGAGACGGTGCTGTTCAGCACCAAGCGCGTGTTCATGGGCTTCCTCACGGCGATCGTCCTCGGCGTGCCGATCGGCATCATGATCGGGTGGAACCGCCTCGTCGCCGGGGCGGTCGACCCGCTGATCCAGTCGCTCCGCCCGATCCCGATCACCGCCTGGCTGCCGTTCTCGATCGCGGTGTTCGGCATCCGCGATGCGGGGGCGGTGTTCCTGATCAGCCTCGGCGCGTTCTTCCCGATCGTGGTCAACACCACGGCGGGCGCCAGGGACACGCCGAAGAACCTGATCCGCGCGGCACGGATGATGGGCGCGTCCGAGCGGCAACTGCTGCTGCGCGTCGTTCTGCCCAACGCGCTGCCGTCGATCTTCACCGGCATGCGGCTTGGCCTTGGCATCGCCTGGACGGCGGTGATCGTGGCCGAGATCGTCGCGGTGAAATCCGGCCTCGGCTACGTGCTTTGGGATGCCTACTACGTGGGGCGGATGGACGTGGTGATCGCCGACATGATCTCGATCGGGCTCGCGGGGTTCATCTCCGACCGCGTGCTGGTCGCCGCCGGCCATCGCGTCCTTCACTGGAAGCAGTTCGGGGCACGCTGATGGCAGCGGTCGACATCGAGGGCGTCAGGAAGGTCTTTGGTGGACGCGCAGGCGCCGTCGAGGCCCTTGCCGCGATCGACATGACGCTCGCCGAAGGCGAGTTCGCCTGCATCCTGGGCCCCTCGGGCTGTGGCAAGTCGACGCTGCTGAACGTCATCGCCGGCTTCGAGGACCTGACGGAGGGCAGCGCGCGGGTGTTCGGCCAGGGCGTGTCGAAGCCCGGGCCCGACCGTGCGGTGGTGTTCCAGGAAGCCAGCCTCTTTCCGTGGCTGACGGTGTGGGAGAACGTCACCTTCGGGCCGCGCATGCTCGGCCGCCCGAAGCCGGAGACGGAGGAGCTTGCCCGCCGCTTCCTCGGCCTCGTCGGCCTCGCTGGGTTCGAGAACCACCTTCCGGACCAGCTCTCCGGCGGCATGAAGCAGCGCGTCGGCATCGCCCGATGCCTGATCCTGAAGCCCCGCGTGTTCCTGATGGATGAGCCCTTCGGCGCGCTCGACGCGCAGACCCGGATGCAGATGCAGGAATTGCTGCTGCATGTGTGGGACGAGGCGCGTGGCACGGTGCTGTTCATCACCCACGACATCGACGAGGCCATCTTCCTCGCCGACACGGTCTATGTGATGACGGCGCGGCCTGGCCGCATCCGCTCGCGCATCGTGGTCGACCTGCCGCGCCCACGCACCATCGAGGTGCTGACCGACCCGCGCTTCAACGCGCTGCGCGCCGACATCCTCCACCAGATCCGCGAGGAGGCCTCGAAGGCGACCCGCGCGTTCGAGGAGGAGGAGAGGGCGCGGAAATGACGCCGCTGCCGGTGAAGGCACTCGTGTTCGACGTGTTCGGCACGGTGGTCGACTGGCGCACATCCGTTGCGCGCGAAGTCGCCGCCGCCGCACGCACGATCGGCGTCGAGACTGACGGGCTCGCGCTCGCCGATGCCTGGCGCGGCGAATATGCGCCCGCGATGCAGCGCGTCGCGCGCGGCGAACTGCCCTGGACGGTGATCGATGACCTGCACCGCGCCGCGCTCGATGCCCTGCTGCCGCGCTTCGACCTTGCCGGGCTCGACGAGGCGGCGCGCGCGCACTTGAACCGCGCCTGGCACAGGCTCAATCCCTGGCCCGACAGCGTCGCCGGCCTCGCGCGGCTGAAGCGTCGTTTCGTCATCGGCACGCTGTCCAACGGCAATGTCGCTCTGCTGGTGAACATGGCGAAACACGCCGCGTTGCCGTGGGACGTCATCTTCTCGGCGGAGAGCTTCCGCGCCTACAAGCCGGACCCTCGCACCTATGACGGTGCCGCTTCCATGCTCCGGCTCGAGCCGGGCGAGGTGATGCTGGTCGCGGCGCACAACAACGACCTCGCCGCCGCCCAGGCGCGCGGGCTCGCGACCGCCTTCGTCCCTCGCCTGACCGAGTACGGCCCGGCGCAGGAGAAGGACCTCCACCCCGAGGGGGATTGGGACGTGGTCGCGCCGGACTTCGAGACGCTCGCAGACACGCTCCTGCACGGCTCCTGACGCCCGGACGACGCCGCGAGCCGTCGTCCGACCTCGCGTCCGCCCTCCGTGCCGCCGCTGTTACGAAGGTCCCTCACACCCCTTCGACGATGCGAATGTCGCGTTCGGCGCCATCACCGAGCGCGGCCAGCGCTTCCTGATAGGCCGTGCTGTCATGCGCTGCCCGGGCCTGATCCACGCTATCGAACTCGATGACCACTGTGCGTTGCTGGAGCCCCGCCTCGTACAGGTGCGCGGGCATTCCCCGCACGAGGATGCGCCCGCCAGCGGCGGTGACGGCCGCACCGCTGAGCTTGGCGTAAGCAGCCAGCGCGTCCGGGTTGCTGACCGAACGATACATCGCGACCCAATAGGCCTTCGCCATCGTCGCCGTCTCCTCATTGTGCTGTCGATGCGTTCCTGCACGCGAGATAAGACCAGTGACCGGCGTGCGCGCCGTCAGGCTGATCGTCCAGGCGTTGCGACGCAAGCGTGATCGGCTGGTGGTGTCTGGGCGCAGCCCGATGGCCCGCGGGTCGGCGCCTCAGATCACCGCGTGGCGCACGCGGGCCGACAGCCATTCGCTGGCCAGCACCGTCACCAGGATCAGCGCGAAGATCACCGTCACCTGCGGCCAGGCCAGCACGTTGATGCTCGCCTGCAGCTGCATCCCGATGCCGCCCGCGCCGACGAGGCCCAGCACCGTCGCCTCCCGGATGTTGATGTCCCACCGGAACACGGTGATGCCGGCAAAGGCGGGCATGATCTGCGGCACGATGCCCCAGGCGAGCACCTGGCCGCGGCCCGCACCCGTGGCGGTGATTGCCTCGACCTGCGTCGTGTCGATCTCCTCGATCGCCTCGTACAGCAGCTTGCCGATGAAGCCGATCGAGCGCAGCCCGATCGAGAGGATGCCGGCAAGCGTTCCCGGACCGAACACGACGACGAGCAGCAGCGCCCAGATCAGCGAGTTGATCGAGCGTGAGAAGACGATGACGAAGATCGCGGTCGGGCGCACGAACACCACGCTCGGCGTCGTGTTGTGCGCGGCGAGGAAGGCAACGGGAACGCCCAGCAGCACGGCAAGCCCCGTGCCGAGCGTCGCCATGTTGATCGTGTCCCACATCGGCTTCCAGAGCTGGCTCGCATAGCTCCAGCGCGGCGGGAACATCCGCCCGATCAGGTCGGCGCCCTGGGCCGGCGCATCCCACACGAAGGCCCAGATCGTGACCTGCGAGATCAGCTCGAATGAGGCGACGACGATCGCGACACCGACGAGCCAGCCGAACCACGCGACGATGTCGCCTGCGCGGGTGCGCCGCATCCAGAGCTTCTCGCCACCGCCCCTGACCGCGACGGGCATTACTGCACCTTCGGCATTACTGGACTCTCCGGCGGATCCAGGAGGAGCTGTATTCACAGCCCATGACGATGATGATGATGATCAGCATGATCGCCGCCGCCGTATCGAACTCGTAGCGTTCGAAGCTGTTGTTCAGCGTATCCCCGATGCCGCCCGCCCCGACGAGGCCGAGCACCGCGCTCTCGCGGAAGTTGATGTCGAGCCGGTAGGCGGACAGCCCGATGAGCCGCGGCAGCACCTGCGGCTGGATGCCCCAGGCGAGAAGCTGGAACCAAGAGGCGCCGGTGGCACGCACGGCTTCCGCCTGCGCGACCTCGATGTCCTCGATATCCTCGGCGAGCAGCTTGGCCATGAACCCGATCGTGGCGAAGGCGAGGGTGAGCATGCCGGCGAGTGGCCCGAACCCCACCATCGCCACGAACACGATGGCGATGATGATCTCCTGGAAGGTGCGGCTCAGCGCGATGATGGCGCGGCAGAACAGGTAGATCGGCAGCGGTGCGAGGTTCCGCGCTGCCCCGAGCGCGACAGGGATCGAGAGCACGATGCCGATGGCGGTCGAGACCACCGTCATGGTGATGCTCTCGATCAGCCCCTCGGTGATCTCGACGCGCTTGGAGACGAAATCGGGCGGGAAGAAGCCGGCGATGAAGCGCCCGCCACGCTCGAACCCTTCTGCCGCGCGGGCCCAGTTGATGTCGAGTGTCCCGAACGCGATGCCCGCGTAGAGGATGGCCGCGAGATACACGGCATAGCGCGTCCACGGGTTCTCGATCAGCGGCTTCGGGCGCCAGCGGCGGATCGGACCGCCGGAAAGAGCGATCGAGGCTTCCATGGTCAGACCGCCGGTTCCGTCTCGGCGTCTTCCTCGACCTTTGACATGGTCTTCGACCAGTCCTCCTCGCCGTAGATCGTCGTCAGCACCTCGGCGGTGAGCCCGTCGGGCGGGCCGTCATAGACGATGCGGCCGCCCTGGAGGCCAACGATGCGCTGGGCGAAGGCCTGCGCCAGGGCCACGTCATGGATGTTGATGATGGCGGCCAGCCCACGCTCGCCGCAGAGCTCGACGACGAGCCGCATGATCTGGCGGCTCGTCTTCGGGTCGAGGCTCGCGGTCGGCTCGTCGACGAGCAGGAGCTCGGGGTTCTGCATCAGCGCGCGCACGATGCCGACGCGCTGCCGCTGTCCGCCCGAGAGCGCATCGGCGCGCTTGTCGACCATGTGGTCGAGGCCGACGCGCGCGAGCAGGCGGAAGGCTTCCGTGATGTCGGCCTGCGGAAAGCGGCGGAAATAGCTCCTCCAGAACCCGACATAGCCGAGCCGGCCGGACAGCACGTTTTCCATCACCGAGAGGCGTTCGACGAGCGCGTATTCCTGGAAGATCATCCCCATCCGCCGCCGTGCACGGCGAAGCGCGCCCTGGCCGAGGGCGGTGATGTCATCGCCGTTAAGCACGACCTTGCCGCCCGTTGGCTCGACGAGGCGGTTGACGCAGCGGATCAGCGTCGACTTCCCCGCGCCGGAGGGGCCGATCAGCGCCATCACCTGGCCGTCCGGCACGGTGAGGGAGACGTCGGTCAGCGCAAGGTCGCCGGTGGCGTAGCGCTTGGTGAGGCCTGAGATCTGGAGCATGAGCCCAGGGGGCGGCGTTTCCGCCGCCCCCATGTTCCTTAGCGGCAGGCGTAGGAAACGTTCATCGCGGAATCGATCTCGCGCACTACCTTCCAGTGCTCCTGGTAGGTTATGGGCATGAACTTCTCCTGCGGCGGCTGGCTCTTCTCGAACTCGGCGAGCAGCGGTGTTCCGGTCCAGTCGAAGCTGAAGAAGGCCTCGCGCACCTTCGCGGAAAGCTCGGGGCGGAGGTTGTGGGCGTGGCCGTAGCCCGTGGTCGGGAACGGATCGCTCTTGTAGATCGAGCGGATCTTCGTCGCATCCACCGCGTTGCGCGCGACCATGCGGGCCATCACGGAGTTGGCGATCGCCGCCGCGTCGTAGTCGCGGTTGGCGACGCCGATGATCGAGTTGTCGTGGCGGCCCGAGAAGGCGGGCTTGAAGTCACGGTCGGCGATCAGGCCGAAGCTCTGCTGCAGCAGCGCAGAGGGTGCCTTGTAGCCCGAGTTCGAGGTCTGCGCGGTGAAGGCAACGGTGCGCCCGCGGAGGTCTTCCATCCGCCGGATCGGGCCGTCGGCCTGGACGATGAACTCCATGTTGTAGCCGAACTCGTTCTGCCGCGAGGCCATCATCGCGAACGGAACGAACCCGGCGCAGTTCACCGCCAGCGGATTCGAGCCCGTGTTGAAGCCCGCGATGTGCAGGCGCCCTGCCCGCATCGCCTCGATCTGCGCGGCGTTGGACTGCACCGAGAAGAACTGCACGCGCTTGCCCGTCACCTTCGCGAGGTGATCCATGAAGCCCTGCCACACCGAGCGGTAGACAGCGGGGTCCTCGACCGGGGTATAGGCAAAGATCAGCGTCGCGGGATCGACAAGCTGGCGCGGATCGGTCGGCACGTCGGCAACGAGGTCGCCGTCACGGTCGCAGAACCGCGCGTCGAGAGCGCCGCGGGGGCACTGCTCCTGCGCCGCGGCGGGTGCCGCAGCTAGGCCGCCAGCGATCACGCCGATCGCGGCAAGCGTGGCGATGGTCTTCATCCTATCCGTCTCCCTGTTCCCGGCATTGGCAGCACGACCCGTTTCCCCACGGGCATTGCTGCGGCGCACATAAGTGGCCCCGGTTGTCCGCACAAATGACAGAACCATGACACCTTCGTCCAGGGGGGGATGGTGCGTGCCGCCGAGGCTGTGCTCAGAACAGCCTGCCGCCGTTCGGGACCGCGAAATCGGGCCGAACCAGCACGACCCCGCCATTCTCGTCGGGAAAGCCAAGCACAAGGAACTGGCTCTCGAACCCGGCGATGCGCTTGAGCGGGAAGTTCAGCACGCCGGCCACCTGGCGGCCGATCAGCGCATCGGGCTTGTAGTGCACCGTCAACTGCGCCGAGGTCTGCCGCGTGCCGATGCCGGGCCCGAAATCGACCCAGAGCTTGATCGAGGGCTTCCGCGCATCGGCGAACGGTTGCGCGTCGACCACCGTGCCGACGCGGATCTCGACGCGGGCGAAATCATCCCATGCAATCTGTGGCTGTGGCTCGTTCTCCATCGGGGGCGCCCTCCCATGCGCGGGGCGATGATGCGCGGCCGCCCCCGTGCTGTCATGGCTTGACGTTGCCCATGGCTTGACGTCGCGCGCCTGCCGGGGCGCAGTGGCCCCGGCAAGGGAGTGGCATGATGGCACGGTTTCCAGGCTTCCGGCTCGATGGCATGCGCGCCCTCGTCACCGGCGCGAGCCGCGGCATCGGGCGTGCGGCGGCAGAGGCGATGGCGGAGGCCGGCGCCCACGTGGTGCTGGCCGCCCGGGCGAAGGATGAGCTTGACGAAGCGGTCGCCGGCATCGCCGCCGCCGGCGGGTCGGCAGAGGCGCTGGTGCTGGACGTGACCGATACGGCGTCGGTGCGTGCCGCGATCGCTGCCGCCGGGCCGTTCGATGCGCTGTTCAACAATGCCGGCATCAACCGGCCGCAGCCCTTCCTGGCCGTCGACGAGGCGACCTATGACGAGGTCTACGGCATCAACGTGCGCGCGGCCTTCTTCGTCGCGCAGGCGGTGGCGAAGGGCATGGCCGATGCCGGCAGGCCTGGCGTGATCGTCAACACCTCCTCGCAGATGGGGGTGGTGGGCGGGCCGAACCGGGCGGTCTATTGCGGCACCAAGCATGCGGTGGAAGGCATGACCAAGGCGATGGCGGTCGAGCTCGCCCCCCATGGCATCCGCGTGGTTACAGTGGGCCCGACCTTCGTCGAGACGGCACTCACCGCCGCCGCCTTCGCCGACGATGCCGCAAGGCAGAGTGTGATCCGGCGCATCCCGATGGGAAGGCCGGCAACGGTGGAGGAGATCGCGCAGACGGTGGTGTTCCTCTGCTCGCCCGCGGCCGGCATGGTCACCGGCACCCACCTCCTGGTCGATGGCGGCTGGACCGCGCAGTAGGAGCGTGGCATCGAGAAAGCTGTGACAGAAGGGGGAAACGGGATGGCCGTTGCAGGCTCAGAGACGCGGTTTCCGACGACGCCAAGCTTCCGGCTCGATGGCCAGCGCGCCCTCGTGACGGGGGCGAGCAGGGGCCTCGGCCGGGCCATCGCCATCGCCTTCGCCGAGGCCGGAGCCGAGGTGGTGCTCGCCGCCCGCTCGCGCCCCGAGATGGACGCGACCGTCGCCGGCCTCGCCGCCAAGGGGCTGAAGGCATCGGCGCATACGCTCGACGTGACGGATCGTGCCGCCGTGCGCGCCCTCGTGGCCGCAATGGGCCCGTTCGACATCCTGCTGAACAATGCGGGAACGAACATCCGCGAACCGTTCCTTGAGGTGAAGGATGCCTCGGTCGATGCGCTGATCGACCTCAACATCACCGCCGCCGTCACGGTGGCCCAGGCCGTGGCGCAGGGGATGGTGGCGGCAGGGAAGGGGGGTGCGATCGTGAACCTCTCCTCCGTCAACGGCCATGTCGCGGGCATCAACCGCGCGATCTACACCGCCACCAAGCACGCGCTCGAGGGGCTGACGAAGGCGATGGCGGCCGAGCTCGGCCCCAAGGGCATCCGCGTGAACGCCATCTGCCCGACGTTCATCGAGACGCCGCTCACCGCTGGCGTACTGTCGGACGAGGCGTTCATGACGCGCGCGGTGCGTGCCATCCCGATGGGCCGCATCGGGCAGGTGGAGGATGTCATGGGCGCAGCGGTGTTTCTTGCCTCTCCCGCGGCGGGGCTGATCAACGGCGCCTCGCTTCTCATCGATGGCGGCATGTGCTGTCTCTGACCAGTCAAGGAAACGATCCGGATGCGTGACTTCCATTCTGCCGGCCGGAGCCCAGCACGCGGAACGCGCGGCATGGCGGCGACGTCAATGCCCGTCGCGACACTCACCGCGCTCGACGTGCTGCGGCAGGGGGGCAACGCGCTCGATGCCGCAATCGCTGCCTGCGCCGTGCTCGGCGTGGTCGAGCCGCACTCGACCGGCATCGGCGGTGACTGCTTCTGCCTCTACGCACCGGCGGGCACAGGCCGCGTGATCGCGATGAACGGCTCGGGCAAGGCGCCGGCCGGGGCATCGATCGACTGGTTCGAGAACAACGGCATCACCGCTCTCGATCCGAATACGGCTCATTCCGTAACCGTTCCGGGTGCCGTGCGCGCGTGGGAGGCACTGCTCGCCGCGCATGGGCGAAAGGGGCTCGACGAACTGCTCCAGCCTGCGATCCGGCTCGCCGAGGATGGCCACCCTGTGCATGACCGCGTCGCGACGGACTGGGCGGGGGCGATTGACAAGCTTGCCGCCGACCCTGACAGCCGCCAGCGCTTCCTGATGGGCGGCGCAGCGCCAAGGGCTGGCCACGTGTTCCGCCAGCCGGAGCTTGCCGAGACGCTGCGCCGCATCGCGCGCGCGGGCTCCAAGGGCTTCTACGAGGGGGCCGTGGCGGCCGACATGGTGGCGAAGCTGCGCGCCCGTGGCGGGCTGCACACGGAGGAGGATTTTGCGAACGCGTCGGCCGAGTTCGTCACGCCGATCAGCAGCAGGTGGAAGGACCACGAGATCGTGCAGTGCCCGCCAAACGGCTCGGGCCTGCTCGTGCTCATGCTCGCCGGCATTCTCGAAGGCTTCGATCCGGCCGAGGCCGGGGCGATGTCGCCGGAGCGCTGGCACAGGGCGATCGAGGCGGCACGCCTTGTGTATCGTGACCGTGACGCCTTCCTCGCCGACCCGGCGCAGATCGAGGTTCCCGTCGCACGACTGACAGCGCCCGGCTATCTCGCGGCGCTGCGGGCTGCGATCGACCCAGGGAAGGCGCTGCGCGAGCTGCCGCCGGCCGGCATGGCCGAGATCCTGCCCGCGCACGCCGACACGGTGTATCTCTGCGTCGTCGATGGCGAGGGCAATGCGTGCTCGTTCATCAACTCGCTGTTCCAGAGCTTCGGTTCGGGCATCCTTGCCCCCGGCTCCGGCGTGATGCTGCACAACCGCGGCTTCGGCTTCCGGGTCGAGCGCGGGCACCCGAACTGCATCGCGCCGAACAAGCGGCCGATGCACACGATCATTCCGGGCATGCTGATGAAGGATGGCCGCGCGGTGATGCCCTTCGGCGTGATGGGCGGGCATTACCAGCCGATGGGGCAGACCTCGCTCCTCGCCAACGTGTTCGACTACGGCATGGACATCCAGGAGGCGCTCGACGCGCCGCGCCTCTTCCCCTGGGCGGGCGAGGTGCAGGTCGAGCGTGGCATCCCCTCGGCCACCGTCGATGTGCTGGCCCGGATGGGCCACACGCCGAAGCTGCTCGACAAGCCGCATGGCGGCGGCCAGGCCATCTGGATCGATCACAAGGCGGGCGCGCTCTGCGGTGCCTCCGACCCGCGCAAGGATGGCTGCGCGATGGGCTTTTGAGGAGATACGGGATGACCGACACGGCACTCTGCGACCTCACCGCGATCGAGCAGCGGCGCCTGATCGGGCGGAAGGCGATCAGCCCGGTCGATCTGCTCGATGCGCATCTGCGCCGGATCGAGCGCGTCGATCCTGCCGTCAACGCGATGGTGTCGGTCGACGAGCCGCTCGCGCGCGCGGCCGCGAAGGCGGCCGAGGCGGCGGTGCTGAAAGGGGACAAGCTG
Organism: Elioraea sp.; assembly: GCF_022842375.1. Taxonomy (GTDB): domain Bacteria; phylum Pseudomonadota; class Alphaproteobacteria; order Acetobacterales; family Acetobacteraceae; genus Elioraea_A. The sequence continues at coordinate 44,376 of NZ_JALHPR010000013.1, forward strand.
GAGCTGCTGCACGGTCTCCCGGTCGGCATCAAGGACCTTGAGGAGACCAAGGGGCTGCGCACCACCTATGGCAGCCCGCAATACGCCGATTTCGTGCCGGATGCCGATTGCGGCATGGTGGCCAACCTGCGCGCCGCCGGCGCGGTGATCCTCGGCAAGACCAACACGCCCGAATTCGGCGCGGGTGCGAACACGATCAACCCCGTCTTCGGCCCGACCGGCAACCCGTTCGACCCGGCCCGCTCCTGCGCGGGCTCCTCGGGCGGCTCGGCCGTCGCGCTGGCAACCGGCATGGTGCCGATGGCCTCCGGCTCCGACCTTGGCGGATCGTTGCGGAACCCCGCTGCCTATTGCGGCATCGTCGGCTTCCGGCCCTCGCCAGGGCTCGTGCCGTCGGAGAAGCGGGGCCTCGGCTGGTACCCCTCGTCGATGCTGGGCCCGATGGCGCGCAACGTGCCCGACCTTGCGATGATGCTCGCGGCGATGGCGTCGGACGATCCGCGTGATCCGCTGTCGCGCGCGGTGTTCGGGCGGAAGATGGTGAGCGAGGAGGAGTTCCACCCGCTGGCCGAGCTCGACCCCGGCACGCTGCGCGTTGCCTACACGCCCGATTTCGGCTTCGCGCCGACCTCGAACGCGGTGCGCGCGCTGTTCGCCGACCGCATCGCCCAGTTCAAGGGCATCTTCGCCTCGGCCGGCGAGGGCAGCCCCGACATGGCGGGTGCTGATCGTGCCTTCGGCGTGCTGCGCGCCGAGGCGTTCCTGGCCAAGCACCTGCCCGTCTATCGCTCGGCCCCGCACATGCTGGGGCCGAACGTGATCGCGAACGTGGAGGAGGGGCTCGGCTACAGCCTCGCCGACATGGCCGAGGCGCATACGCTGCACACCGGCATCTATCGCCGGATGGGCGCCTTCTTCCGTGATGTCGACCTCATCATCTCGCCGGCCATGACGGTGCAGCCGACGCTGTGGACCGAGCTCGCCCCCCGGGAGATCGACGGTAAGACGCTCGCCACCTACTACTCCTGGCTGGCGCTGCCCTATGGCGTGACGCTTTCCACCCACCCGGCGATCGTGCTTCCGTGCGGCGTCGATTCGCGCGGGCTTCCCTTCGGCATCCAGATCGTCGGGCCGCGTGGGGGGGATGCGTTCCTGCTCGCGGCCGCCGCGGCGATCGAGCGTGCGCTCGCAGGCATTGAGGCCTGTGCCCGGCCGCTGCCCGACCTCGAGACGCTTGCCCGCGCGCCCTCAATCCACACCCTGCCTGGTGCGGATATGCTCGCCCATGTCGGCAAGGCGGCTTAAGGTCAGGCCATGAGCGAGAACCCTGAACGACGCGGCATGCATGACATGGGTGGCGATCCTGACCATCGCTGGTCAGGCCCCGTGCCGCGCGCCGAACATGTGCTGGCGCCGTGGGAGAAGGAGGTGGACGCGATCCGCACCCTCCTCGGCCGCAAGGGGCTGCAGACGGCCGATGAGCTTCGCCTCGGCATCGAAAAGCTGTCGGGCGAGGACTACGCGCGCCTCTCCTATTACGAGCGGTGGACGCGGTCGGTCGTGCACACGATGGAGCTGAAGGGCATCATCGCGCCCGGTGCCTTTGCGGCGAAGGTCGCTGCGCTGAAGGGGCAACGCTGATGGGCGCGCGTTTCCGCCCCGGTGACCGCGTGCGCGTGGTCGCCGCGCGGCCTGCCATCTCGGTCGGCCGGGCGCATATCCGCACGCCGCACTACGTGCGCGGGCAGGACGGGATGGTGGCCGAAGTGATGGGCCCGTTCCGCAACCCCGAGGGCCTGGCGACTGGGGGTGACGGGTTGCCGATGCAGGTTCTCTACCGCGTGCGCTTTCCCCAGGCGCAGCTGTGGCAGGGCTACGAGGGGCCGGCGAAGGACACACTCGAAGTCGAGATCTACGAGCACTGGCTGGAGCCGATCCATGCCGCATGATGGGCACGACCATGACCATGGGCATGACCATGATCACGCGCCGCCGCCGGACGATCCGTCGTTCTCGTCCGACCAGGCGATCGCCGCACGGGCGCTGAGGCTCCTGCTCGAGGAAGCCGGCATCCTTGCGCCCGGCGAGGTGGCACGGCAGATCGACAGGATGGACGGCATCCAGCCATCGATGGGCGCTGCCGTCGTCGCCCGCGCCTGGGCTGATCCTGCGTTCCATGATCGCCTGATCGCCACGCCCGTCGCTGCCTGCTCCGAGCTTGGCGTCGACCTGCAGGGCACTCACCTGCACGTGGTCGAGAATACCGCGTCGGTGCACAACGTCATCGTCTGCACCCTCTGCTCCTGCTACCCGAAAATGCTGCTCGGCATCCCGCCCGACTGGTACAAATCCTATGAATACCGCTCCCGCGCCGTGATCGAGCCGCGCGCCGTCCTCGCCGAGTTCGGCGTGGCCGTGCCGGAGGAGATCGAGGTGCGGGTGCATGACAGCACCGCCGACCTGCGCTACCTCGTGCTGCCCGCGCGCCCTGCCGGAACGGAGGGATGGAGCGAGGAGAAGCTCGCCGCGATCGTGACGCGCGATGCGATGATCGGCACGGCCATTCCGTCTGCATAATCTGCCTGGGGGACCACATCATGACCATTGCTCGCATGACGACCTCGAGGCGGCGCCTGCTCGGCACCGCCGCAGCACTTCCCGTTCTTGGCCTCGCCGCGCCCGCGATCGCCCAGTCCGGCCCGCTCAAGGTGGGCATGATCACCACGCTGTCGGGCCCCGGTGCCGCGCTCGGCAACGACATCCGCGACGGGTTCAACCTCGTGGTGAAGAACGCCGGCGGACGCCTCGGCGGCGTGCCCGTCGAGGTCGTGGTGGCTGACGATGCGCTGCGGCCCGAAAACGGCCGCGCGATCGCCGAGCGGATGGTGCGGCGTGAGCGCATCCAGGTTCTGACCGGGATCGTGTTCTCGAACGTCATGCTCGCCGCCGCGCCCGTGATCCTGCCGGCCGCGACCTATATCAGCGCCAATGCGGGGCCGAGCCAGCTCGCCGGCGAAGGCTGCAACGCCAACTACTTCAACGCCGCCTGGCAGAACGACAATCTCCACGAGGCCGTCGGGCAGTACGTGACGCAGAAGGGCCTCCGCCGCGCCTTCCTCATCGCGCCGAACTACCCGGCGGGCCGCGACGCGCTCACCGGCTTCAAGCGCTTCTTCAAGGGCGAGGTGGTAAGCGAGACCTACACGCGCCTCGACCAGCTCGACTACGCCGCCGAGCTTGCAGCCGTTCGCGCGGCAGCACCCGATGCCGTCTACATCTTCCTGCCGGGCGGGCTCGGCATCAACTTCATCAAGCAGTACGCCGCCGCGGGACTTCGCGCGCGCACGCCGCTGTTCGGCCCAGGCTTCTCCTTCGACCAGGACGTTCTGCCGGCGGTGGGCGACGATGCGCTCGGCTGCTTCAACTCCTCGCAGTGGGCGCTCGACCTGCCGCTGCCGGCGAACCGCCAGTTCGTCGACACGTTCGAGGCCGAGTACAAGCGCCTGCCGAGCCTCTATGCCAGCCAGGGCTACGATGTCGCGCTGCTGATCGGCTCGGCGATCGCGGCAACACGCGGGCGGGTGGGCGACCGTGCCGCCTTTGCGGCGGCGGTGAAGAAGGCGGATTTCCAGTCCGTCCGCGGATCGTTCAAGTTCGGCAACAACAACCACCCGATCCAGAACATCTACATGCGCGAGGTGGTGAAGGACGCGCAGGGCCGCGTGGTGAACCGCACCATCGCCACCGCCTTCGAGGCGCACCAGGACGCCTACGCCGCGCAGTGCAAGCTGCCGGCCTGACCCCCCAGGGCGGGGGGCGCAGGCCTCCCGCCGTTCTCTCATGACCGCGACACTCTTCGTCGAGCAGACGCTGAACGGGCTTCAGTTCGGCGTCATGCTGTTCCTGATGGCCGCCGGCCTGACGCTGATCTTTGGCATCATGGACGTGATCAACCTCGCCCATGGCAGCCTCTACATGGCCGGCGCCTTCGTCGGCGCCACCATCACCGCGCGCACCGGCTCGTTCACCCTCGGCGTGCTCGCGGGCGCCGCGGCGGGCGCGCTGATCGCGCTGATCCTCGAGCTCACCATCATCAGGCGCCTCTATGCGCGCGACCATCTAGACCAGGTGCTCGCCACCTACGCGCTGATCCTCACCTTCAACGAAGGCGTGAAGGTGCTGTGGGGCCCGGCACCGATCTTCCTCTCTGCCCCGGCGGCGCTGGCCGGAACGATCGAGGTGCTGCCGGGCATCCCCTATCCCACGTACCGGCTCGTGGTGATCGCCGCCGGCATCGGGGCGGCGCTGTTCCTCGGCTGGCTGATCGGCCGGACGCGGGCGGGCATGCTGATCCGCGCGGGCACGACGAACCGCGAGACGGTGCAGGCACTCGGCGTCGATGTCGGGCTTCTCTTCGCGCTCGTCTTCGCGGTGGGTGGCGCGCTTGCGGGGCTGGCGGGCGTGATGGCGGGCCCCATCCTCGCCGTGCAGGTGGGCATGGGCGAGCAGATCCTCATTCTCGCCTTCGTCGTCGTCGTTGTCGGTGGCCTGGGCAGCGTGCGCGGGGCGATGGCGGGCGCCCTGCTGGTGGGGTTGACCGACACCTGGGCACGCGCGCTGCTGCCAACGCTGCTGCGCGGCCTCCTGCCGCCCGCGAGCGCTGACCAGGTCGCGGCCAATCTCGGCTCCGTCGCGGTCTACCTGCTGATGGCGGTGGTGCTCGCGGTGCGGCCACAGGGTCTGTTCCCCCGCCATGCGTGAACGCGCCGCCGTCGCGGTCGGCCTCGCGCTGCTGGTCGCGGCACCCTTCGTGCTGGAGGCGATGGACGAGGCGTTCCTGCTGTCGGTGCTGACGCGCATGCTGGCGTACGCGCTGGCGGCCGCCGCACTCGACCTCGTGCTCGGCTATGGCGGGATGGTGAGTTTCGGCCACGGCGCCTTCCTCGGCACCGGCGCCTATGTCGCCGGCGTGCTGCTGCACCACAGGGCGGATGGCACCGCGGTGATCGACTGGCCGGTGCGCATCGGCGGCACGGCGGAAGCGCTGGTCGCCTGGCCGGCAGCCGCCCTCGTCTCGGGGTTGCTTGCCGCCGCGATCGGGGCGATCAGCCTGCGCACGCGGGCCGTGCACTTCATCATGATCACGCTGGCGTTCGCGCAGATGGTGTTCTTCCTCGTCCTCGCGCTCCCACAATACGGCGGGACGGACGGGCTGATGGTGCCGGGGCGGAACGTTCTTGTGGGCGCATCGCTGGCGGGTGACGCGCCGCTCTACTGGGCCGCGCTCGCGCTTCTCGTCGCGTTCCTCGCCTTTGCACGCTCTGCCATGGCCGCACGCTTTGGCCTCGCGTTGAAGGGCGCGCGGATGAACGAGCGTCGTGCGCTGGCCCTTGGCGTTCCGGTCTACCGCATCAGGCTCGCGGCATTCACGCTCTCGGGTGCGGTCGCGGGGCTCGCGGGAGCGGTGCTCGCCAACCAATCCTCCTTCGTCTCGCCCGATCTCCTCTCCTGGCAACGCTCGGGCGAGCTGATGGTGATGGTGATCCTCGGCGGGCAGGGAACGCTGTTCGGCCCCGTTCTCGGCGCCATCGCGCTTCTCGCGGCGGAGGAGGAGCTCGCGGCGCTGACCGAGCATTGGATGCTGATCCTCGGGCCGGCGCTGCTGGTCGTCGTCCTCTTCTTCCGCGGCGGGCTCTGGCGCGTCGTCGCGGGGAAGGGTGGCCATGCTTGAAGCGCGAGGGCTGACGCGGCGTTTCGGCGCGCTCGCGGCGAACGAGGACGTGACGCTCACGCTTGCGGCCGGAGAGTGCCACGCGGTGATCGGCCCGAACGGGGCTGGGAAGTCCACCCTCGTCGCCATGCTGGCCGGCGAGCAGCGGCCCGATGGTGGCAGCGTGATGCTCGCTGGCGAAGACATCACCAGTCTCGGCCCTGCCGCACGCGCGCGCCGCGGCATCGCGCGCAGCTTCCAGATCACGCAGCTCTGCCGTGACCTGACGGTGCGGGAGAACGTCATGCTCGCGGTGCAGGCGGCATCGGGCTGGCACTGGGGCTTTCTCCGCGCTGCGCGGAACGACCGGGGGTTGACCGTCGATGCCGATGCGTCACTCGCCGCAGCGGGGCTCGCCTCCCGCGCACACATCCCGGCGGGGCTGCTCAGCCATGGCGAGCAGCGGCAGCTCGAACTCGCCATCGCCCTGTCGCAGGCCCCCCGCGTGCTGCTGCTCGACGAGCCCGCCGCGGGGCTGGGTGCGGCCGAGACCCCCGCGCTCGCCGCACGGCTCGCGGCGCTGAAGGGCCGCATCGCGATGCTGCTGGTCGAGCATGACATGGACACCGTGTTCGCGCTGGCTGACCGCATTACCGTGCTGGCCGGCGGGCGGGTGATCGCCTCGGGCGCACCGGCCGAGATCCGTGCGAACCGCGCGGTGCGCGAGGCCTATCTCGGTGACGTGGTTGATGCTTGAAGCCAACGACATCACCGCCTTCTACGGCGCGGCACAGGTGCTGTTCGGCGTCTCCCTCAGCGTGGGCGAGGGAGAGGCTGTCGCGCTCGTCGGCCGCAACGGCATGGGCAAGACGACGACCATCCGCACCATCCTCGGCCTCACGCCGCCGGCCAGCGGGCGCGTGCGGTTCGGCGGCGTGGCGCTGAACGGGCTGCCGCCCCACCGCATCGCGCGGCTCGGCCTAGGCCTCGTGCCGGAGGGCAGGCAGGTGTTTCCCACCCTCAGCGTGCGCGAGAACCTCATCGCCACAGCCCGCCCGGGGCACTGGAACGCCGCGCGCGTCACCGCGCTGTTCCCGCGGCTGGGCGAGCGTGCGGGACAGTCGGCGCGCACGCTCTCTGGCGGCGAGCAGCAGATGCTCGCGATCGGCCGCGCTCTGATGACCAACCCGCGCCTGCTCATCCTCGACGAGGCGACGGAGGGGCTCGCCCCGCTGGTGCGGGCGGAGATCTGGGCGGTGCTTGCGAGGCTCAAGGCCGAGGGGCTGGCCATCCTGGTCGTCGACAAGGACGTGCGCGCGTTGAGCGGCCTCGCCGAGCGCTTCACCGTGCTGCAGAAGGGGGCCGTCGCCTGGCAGGGCACCGGGGCTGCGCTGCTGAATGAACGCGAGACCCTGCATGCCCTGATCGGCGTGTAGGGGAACGTGGGCTTTGCCGCGTCCGCCGGTGCGCTGCTACGCTGCATGCGTGCAATGGAGGCGAGGCAATGATCGTCACAGGCGGGCGTGGGCTGACACAGGCTTCCGACAATTGCTTCATCCTCCTCGATGACGGGGCCGGGTTCGCCAACCCGGTGATGATGGTGGGCGAGATCGTCCGGCAGAGCTCGCAGGGGCGCGACAATCCCCCCCTCTGCGCCAACGGGTTCGACACCGCCGGCACCGCCTTCGCCCTTGGCCACATCATGGCGCTGGAGCTTGGCGGCTGCGACGTGTCGGAGAACATCGTTCCGCAATACGGCCAATGGCAGGGCAACGCGAACGGCGCCTGGCGGAGGATGGAGAAGACGCTCGTCGACGCCGACACCGCCACCCGTGCGCTGCAGCAGGTGATGGTCGTGGTGATCGACTATGACGCCACCACCCCGATGACCACGGTCGCCGAGCGCACGCGCTTCGCCATGGGCGAGAAGCTGATGCACTTCACCGACCCGCGCATCCCCACGCGCTTCCGGGTCTGGGCCGTGCCGAAGGCCTGGGCGCACGGCACCGCGAAGATGGCCGACTTCTTCGCAGCCACCCTCGTTGCCAAGCAGGCGCTGTTCGCGCCCCTGGCGGCCGCTCTCCTCGCCGCGCAGGTGCCGGCGATCTTCAACGAGGCCATCACCACCATGCCCGCGATCGACCGTGAATTTTGGAAGGGGCAAACCATCCAGCGCGCCGGGGACGAAGCCTACGATTATTTCCTCGAGATAGCCCCGTCGGCACGAAGCAAGAAAAAATTTATAGATGAACTGGCACAGACTAAAAGCGGCGGTCCGATATATCGAAAAAACCAATATTCTGATTCACCTATTCCAGATGGCAAAAGAAGGAGTGCACGTGACAAGCCACATCAGCACGTTTCTCTTGAAGTGTCGAAAGCAGATTTTTTGTCGGATTCCGAAATCCAGAAACATTTACTGTCGTGGATAAAGGAAGATTCCCATGTACAGAAATGGCCAACTCAAGATTTGAGTCTGCTTAAATTTCAGGATATTGGAAAGTATTGTGTTAGCGAAAAAGGTAAGAGAGGCCACAAAATCTAGTTGGGGAACATGGATTCTATCTCGAATTGAGGACACCATGACTGATTTGACCTTCGGCTACCTGGAAAAGCAATACGCCACCGTTCCGATGGTGCCGGAGTATCCGGCCATCGCCGCGCGGTGGGCCGCCACCTCCGCCGCCTCCGTGCTGCGGCATCGCCCCGTCTCATTGCCCTACGGCACCGGCGAGCGGCGGATGATCGACGTGTTCCGCCCCGAAGGGGTGAGCGCGCCGCCGGTTCTCGTGTTCATCCATGGCGGCTACTGGCAGCGGCGGCACAGGCGCGACTTCGCCTTCATGGTCGAGCCCTGGCTCGCCCGCGGTGTGGCGGTGGCACTGCCTGGCTATCCACTCTGCCCGGAAGTGTCGCTCGCCGCACTGATCGAGGATGTGAGGACAGCGACCGTCACGCTCTGGCGCGAGGCAGACGCGCTCGGCCTCTCGCGGCGCTGGCTGGTGGGTGGGCATTCCGCCGGCGGGCATCTCGCGGCCACGCTCGCGGCGACGGACTGGGCAACGCGCGGGGCGCACGACCTTGGCTTCGCGGGCTGCCTGCCGACCTCGGGTGTGTTCGACCTGCCGCCGCTGCTCGGCACCACGCTGAACCAGGCGCTCGACCTCGATTTCGCGGAAGCGACGCGCCTCTCGGCCCTCTACCTCGCCCCGCCGAAGGGCCTGCGCATCATCGCCGCGGTCGGCGGGGCGGAGAGTGCGGAGTTCCTGCGCCAGAGCCAGGGCCTCGCCCGCCGCTGGGCTCGTGCCGGAGCGGAGGCGGCCGCGCTGGAGTTGCCGGGGCGGAACCACTTCACGGTGCAGGATGCCTGGGCGGAACCGGAGGGCGCGCTGTTCGCGGCCGGGATGGGGCTACTTGGGGTCTGAGGCGAGCCCCAGCTTGCGTTCCGTCCACGCATAGAAGCGGTAGAACGGCCCGACGAAAAGGTTGCAGATGAGCAGCCTCACGAGGTGGAAGCCGAGGACGAGCGGCACCCCGAGGTTCATCACCTTGGCCGTGATCGCCATCTCCGGCATCCCGCCGGGCGCGGTACCGAGAAGGGTCGCACCGACCGGCAGGCCCGCGAAGACGATGCAGCCAAGCCCGATGAGGCCGCAGAGAAGCCCGATCAGCAGCATGTTCACCACGCTCGCGATCAGCAGGCGTCGGCTCTTCAGCAGGAACTCGCGCGTCATGCGCGCACCCAGCGTCGCCCCCATCGCCACCTGGGCCGCGTCGATCACCGGCCCCGGCAGCCCCGTCAGCGGCGTGCCGATGACGGCCAGCGCGAGCGAGACGAACACCGGCCCCATCATCCACGGGTTCGCCATGCCGGTGAGGTTGGTGGCGAAGGCACCCGCGACGGTGAGTGCCAGCAGCACGGGCACCATGGGCCAGGAGACGGGGGGAGGGGTGAAGGAGAAGATGTCGCCGCCGGGTGTGGCGATCGCGGCCATCGCTGCCGGATAGATCAGCACCACCAGCACCATGCGCAGCGTCTGCCCGAGCGTGACGGCGGGAACCGAGGCGCCGGCGCGGGCGGCAAGCACCACCATCGCGATGATCCCGCCCGGCACCGAGATGAAGAATGCCGTTTTGGTATCCATCCCGCCCACCCGCGCGGTGACGCGCGAGACGGCGGCGCCTGCCAGCACCGAGGCGAATCCCGCGATCACGAGGGCGGGAAGCGAGGTGGCAAGGGCAGCGAGCACGGGCGGGGTGAAGGCCTGGCCGAAGCTGGTGCCGAGCACGACGAGCGCCGCCGGCCGGAAGGCCGCGGGGGCGGCGAGGTTCACCCCTGCAATCCCGAGCCCTGCGACGACGACCATCGCGCCGATCATCCAGGCGAGCGGAATGCGCAAGAGATGGGCGGCGTAGCCTCCGATCGCGGCAAGCGCGAGGGTGGCGGCGTAGAGCGCGAGCCGCTTCGGCGACAGGTCAGGCCTGGCCACGCGGCGGTCCCGCTAGGCCCCGCCTCCCGCTGCGCTGCCGGAGAAGGCGTTGAACGTGATCAGCGTGAACGTGTCCTTCACGCCGGGCAGGCGCTGGACATGCTCGGTCACGAACAGGCCGGGGTCCTGGCCGGGGTCGAGGTAGAACTTCCCGAGCAGGTCATACTGGCCGGAGATCGAGTAGATCTCGCTCACCTCGGGGATGCGATCGACCGCCTCGCGGGCCGTCTCGTAGGCGCGGCCCATCTCGCATTTGATCAGCACGAACAGCGGTCGCATCGGAAGCCCTCCGGGTCACGCCCGACAGTATGGGTGACGCTATGAGGGCACAAGCGGGGGGCAGGCCACGCTGGGTGCAGCTGAGGGGGCTCAGGAAAGGAACCGCTCCTCCACCACGCGGCCGTCGGCCACCGTGTAGAGGGCGATCTCCTCCTGCGCCAACCGCTGGCCGGTGGCCTTGGCCGTCACCTCGATGCAGAAGCGGAGCGCGAACTGGTTGCGGTTGATGTAGGGGCCGTGCGTCTCGAAGGCATGGACCTCGTGGTTGGCGTACCACCAGGTCGACTTGCCCTTCACCGCGTCGATCCCTTCGAGCCGCGCCATCGGGCCTTCCATCGGCTCGATGCTCACGATGCTGGCGGCCCAGAAGCGCTCGCCCGCCTCCTCGAAGCGCCCCGCCTTGCAGAGCGCCGCGAACGCTTCTGCCACCTCGCGTGTGGTCATGGTGCCGTCCCTCCGGATGTTTGCGCGAGGCTAGCCGACCTGCCCGGGTTGGTCGACCGCGGCTGCTGGCGCGGGGATTGCATTGCCCGGGCCGATCCCCGGTTGCGGGGGCGGGCGCAAGCGGAGACACTGTGGCCATGACCGGAACAGAGGCAGCGGCGCTGGATCCGCGTGACAGGGGTGGCCCCGCGCAGCCGCTGCTCATCGTCAACGACCTCAAGCGCCATTTCCCGATCAAGGGCGGGTTCCTGAACCGCACGGTGGCCACCGTGCAGGCGGTCGATGGCATCTCGTTCAGCGTGATGAAGGGAGAGACGCTCGGCATCGTCGGCGAATCGGGCTGCGGCAAGTCCACCACCGCGCGGCTGCTGATGCGGCTGCTCGAGCCCGATGGCGGCGAGGTCATCTTTGATGGGGAGCCGGTCGGTCCCGGCGGCATGGCGCTCTCGGAGATGCGTCGGCAGATCCAGATGGTGTTCCAGGACAGCTACGCCTCGCTCAACCCGCGTTTGCCGATCGAGGACAGCATCGCCTTCGCGCCCGCCGTGCATGGCGTGCCGAAGGCGAAGGCGCGGGCAAGGGCGCGTGACCTGCTCGCGGCCGTGGGCCTAGCACCAGAGCAGTTCGCGCGACGCTATCCGCACGAGCTCTCCGGCGGGCAGCGACAGCGCGTGAACATCGCCCGCGCGCTGGCGCTCGAGCCGCGCGTGATCGTGCTGGATGAGCCTGTGTCGGCGCTCGACAAGTCGGTCGAGGCGCAGGTGCTGAACCTGCTGGTCGACCTCAAGCGCGACTTCTCGCTCACCTACGTCTTCATCAGCCATGACCTGAACGTGGTGCAGTTCATCTCCGACCGCGTGCTGGTGATGTATCTCGGCCAGGTGGCTGAAGTCGGGCCCGTCGCGAGCATCTATGGCGGGCCGCGGCACCCCTACACGCGCGCGCTGCTCGCCTCCCGCCCCTCGATGGACCCGGCGAAGCGGATGACGGAACCGCCGCTGACGGGCGATCCGCCGAACCCGATCAACCCGCCCTCGGGCTGCCGCTTCCGCACGCGCTGCACATTCGCAGAGGAGGTGTGCGCGGCCAGGCCTCCGCCGCTTGCCGGCCTCGTCGCGCATGATGCGCATCTCGCCGCCTGCCACATGGCGGCCAAGGGCAGCGGCCACAGCCGCGCGCCAACCTGATTCAGGAGAAGTGACCATGGCGACACTCGACGCGGCCGCGGTGAAGGCGGTTCTCGACGGCATCCACGGCGTTGCCGTGACCGATGCGCGGGCGGCCGAGATCGCGCGCGACGTGACGGTGCTCGCGCAAGGCGTCCGCGCTGCCGCCGCGCGGCTTTCCTTCGAGGATGAGCCGCAGGCCTTCCGCGGCGTTCTTGCCGCGAATGCGCGCCGATGACCCTTCGCCGATGAACGACGCTGCCGCGCGCGTCGAGGAGGCGCTGGCCGCAGCCGAGGCGTGGCAGCCCGCGATCAATGCCTTCATCCGGATCGAGGCCGACGCCGCGCGCGAGGCCGCCCGCGCGCCACGGCCCGGGCCGCTCTCGTGCATCCCGCTCGCGCACAAGGACATGTACTACCGCAAGGGCCGCGTCAGCGCCTGCGGCAGCACGTTGCGGCGCGACTGGATCGCGCCCGTCACCGCAACGGCTCTTGCACGCCTTGACGCTGCCGGGGCCATCGACATCGGCACGCTGACGATGAGCGAGTGGGCAGGCGGGGCGACGGGACACAACATCCATTTCGGTGACACGGCGAACCCGTGGAACCCTGCCCATGTCACGGGCGGGTCGTCCTCCGGCAGCGCCGCGGCGGTGGCGGCTGGCATCGTCGTGGCCGCGCTCGGCTCCGACACGGGCGGGTCGATCCGCGTTCCCGCGTCGTGCTGCGGCATCGCGGGGCTGAAGCCCACCTGGGGCCGCGTCAGCCGCTCGGGCGCGATGCCGCGGGCGTGGAGCCTCGATTGCGTCGGCCCGCTGGCGCGCGATGTCGCCACCATCGCCGCGATCATGGCGGCGATCGCGGGCCCCGACCCGCGCGACCCGACGGCGGCTGACGTTCCGGTTCCGGATTATCTGGTCGCTGCCACGGCCGATGTCACCGGCATGACGATCGGGATTCCCGCTGGCTGGTTCTACGAGGCCCTGGACGGCGGCATCGCCGCGCTGATCGAGGATGCGAAGGCAGTGTTCTCGCGCCTGGGCGTGCACCTCATCCCCGTCACATTGCCCGATGTCGCTCGGCTGCTCACGCTCCAGGGCGTGGTGACGATGACCGAGGCCGCAACGATCCACGCCGCGATGATGCGCGACCACCCGGAGGCATACGCACCGGGCCTGTTCGCGCGGCAGCAGACGGGGCTTGCCATCCCGGCCGCAACCTATCTGGAGGCGCTGCGGCTGCGCGGGCCCGTGACGGCCGCGTTCTGCGACGCTGCCTTTGCCGGGGCCGATGCCATCCTCGTTCCCGCGCTGGCAGAGCCCGTGCCGCGGCGTGACGAGACCGATGCTGAGCGTGACGTGGCCCGCTACGGCCCGATCCAGGCACGCATGGTGCGCAACACGCGGCCCTTCAACTACACCGGGCTACCCGCTCTCTCCGTTCCCTGTGGCTTCACCGCCAACGGGCTGCCGGCCGGCTTCCAACTCGCCGGGCCACCCTTCGCCGAGGCCGCGCTGATCCGCCTTGGTGCTGCCTACCAGCGCGCGACCGACTGGCATCTGCGCCGCCCACGCCTGCCGCAGTGAGGATGACGACCATGCAGACCGCGACGCTCACAGAACGACCCGGAACCGCAACAGCGCCGCTCGTCTCCGTGCGCGACATGACGGTGAAGTTCGTGTCGAAGGATGCGACGGTGCATGCCGTCAACGGCGTAACCTTCAGCCTCGACCCTGGCGAGGTGCTCGTGATCCTCGGCGAGAGCGGGTCCGGCAAGTCGGTGTCGCTGCGCGCGCTGATGCGGCTTCTGCCGCCGAGGAAGACGCAGATCGGCGGCACCGTGCAGGTGGCCGGCCAGGACGTGCTGGCGATGGACGAGGCAGCGCTGACCGACCTTCGCGGCGGCCAGGTGGCGATGATCTTCCAGGAGCCGATGACCGCGCTCGACCCCGTGTTCACCATCGGCCAGCAGATCGCCGAGACGATCATCCGCCACGAGGGCGTGAGCCGCCAGGCAGCGGATGCGCGCGCGCTCGAACTGCTGGAACTCGTGCAGATCCCGTCGGCCAAGCGACGCTTGGGCAACTACCCGCACGAGCTTTCGGGCGGCCTGCGCCAGCGCGCGATGATCTCGATCGCGCTCGCGTGCCGGCCCAAGCTGCTGCTCGCCGATGAGCCGACGACCGCGCTCGATGCCACGGTGCAGATCCAGATCCTGCTGCTGTTGCGCAAGCTTCAGACGGAGCTCGGCATGGGGGTGATCTTCGTCACCCACGACCTCGGCGTTGCCGGCGAGATCGCCGATCGCGTGGCGGTGATGTACGCGGGCCGCTTCATCGAGTCGGGGCCCGTGTCCGAGGTGATGCTGCGGCCGCTGCACCCCTATACCCAGGGGCTGATGAACTCGACCGTCCATGCCGGGCTTCGCGGGACCAGGCTTGCCGCAATCCCCGGCGCGCCGCCGAACCTCGCGCGGCTGCCCACAGGCTGTGCCTTCGCGCCCCGGTGTGCCTACGCCGAGGATGTGTGCCGCAGCGAATTGCCGACCGAGCGCTATCCCATCCCCGAGCACATGGCCCGGTGCATCCGCGTTGACGGCTGAGGCAGGGCGCGACACCGTCCCTGCGCAGGAGGACGGGATGAATGCAGATGTGAGGCGTTTCGGCATCGGCCAGCCGGTGCGGCGGACGGAGGACCCGCGGCTGCTGCGCGGCCAGGGCAGGTTCACCGATGACGTGTCGGTGCTGTCGGCGCCTGGCGCTCTGCACGCCGTGTTCGTGCGCAGCCCCCACGCGCATGCGCGGATTGCCGGCATCGACACGGCCGCCGCGCTTGCCACCCCCGGCGTCGTCGCCGTCGTGACGGGCGATGAGCTTCGCGCGGCCGGCCGTGGCCTTCTCCCGTGCCAGGTGCCGCTCGCCAATGCCGACGGCACGAAGGCGCTCTACCCCGATCGCTACGCGCTTCCCCATGATGCCGCGCGCCATGTCGGCGAGGCGGTGGCGATGGTGGTGGCCGAGACGGCTGAGGCTGCGCGTGACGGCGCCGAGGCCGTTGCGATCGACTGGGAGACGCTGCCGCCAGTGATCGGCCTTGCCGCCGCGCCCAGTGCGGCGCCGATCCACGCAGGCATCCCCGCCAACCGCGTGTTCGCGTGGGAAGGCGGCGATCGTGCGGCTGTCGACCGCGCCTTCGCCGCCGCTGCGCACGTGATCGCCACCACCGTCGCCGTCAGCCGCGTCGCCGTCGCGCCGCTGGAGACGCGCGCGGCACTCGCGGTGTTCGATGCCGGAACGCAACGCTGGACGCTGACGACGGCGACGCAGGGAACGGCGGAGGCGCATGGCGAGCTGACCGGCTTCGCCGTGCCCGCACCGCGCCAGGCGTTGCGCATCGTCACCCCCGATGTCGGCGGCGGGTTCGGCATGAAGAACCATGCCTATCCTGAACACGTCGCACTGCTGCACGCGGCCGAGCGCCTCGGCCGGCCCGTGCGATGGTCGGCCGAGCGGACGGAGGCGTTCCTCTCCGACAGCGCGGGGCGCGACCATGCCATCACCGTCACGCTCGGGCTCGACGGCGATCACCGCATCACGGCGGTGCGCTGGCACTGGGTGTCGGACCTTGGCGCCTACTGCGCAGGCGCCGGCCCCTTCGTCGCCACCCTCGGCGGCCCGCGCGTGGCGGCGGGTGCCTACGACATCGGCGCCTTCCATGTCGCGAGCGAGGGGTACCTCACCAACACCGCCCCGATCGATGCTTATCGCGGTGCCGGCAAGCCGGAGGCTGCCTTCGCGCTCGAGGTGGCGCTCGACACCGCGGCGCGGCAGCTCGGCCTCGACCCGGCAGCGCTGCGGCGGCGCAACCTCGTGCCTGCCGCCGCCATGCCCTACCGCTCCGTCACCGGCCAGGTGTTCGACAGCGGCGATTTCCCCCGCGTGCTCGACCATGCGCTCGCGCTCGCCGACCGTGCGGGCTTCCCCGCGCGGCGGGCGGAGGCTGCTTCGCGCGGCGCGCTGCGCGGCATGGGGATCGGCTGCTACATCGAGCCATCGGGCTTTCGCGACAACCGCGTGATGCTCGCCTTCGACCGCGCGGGCGGGGTGACGCTGACGACGAGCGCGGTCACGAACGGCCAGCCGCACGAGACCGTGTTCGCCCAGGTGCTGCATGACCGCCTCGGCATCCCGTTCGACAGGATCAGGGTGGTGCAGGGCGACAGCGACGTCTCGGGCCACGCCTCCGGCAGTGCCGGGTCACGGTCGATGACCCTGTCCGGCGTTGGGATTCTACGCTGTGCCGACGTGATCGAGGCGAAGGGCAAGCGCATCGCCGCGCGGCTGCTCGAGGCGTCGGAGGCCGACATGGTGGCCGAGCGCGGCGTGTTCCGCATTGCCGGCACCGACCGGGCGGTCACGCTCGAAGCCGTCGCCAAGGCGGCCTGGACGCCGGCGCTGGTGCCGGAGGACGAGAGCCTCGGCCTCGAGGCCGCCGCCCACCCGGTGCAGCGCGTGCCGAACTACCCGAATGGGTGCCACGTCGCCGAGGTCGAGATCGATGCCGAAACGGGCAGGGTGGCGCTGGTTGCCTATGCCGCGGTCAATGATTTCGGCATCGTCGTGAACCCCTTGACGCTCAGGGGCCAGGTGGTGGGCGGCATCGCGCAGGGGGCAGGCCAGATCCTGCTTGAGGAGACGGTGCATGACGCCGAGACCGGCCAGAACCTGACCGCGAGCCTGATGGACTATGGCCTGCCGCGGGCCGATGACCTGCCGGCGTTCGCCTGGGAGACGATCGAGATCCCGGCAACCACCAACCCGCTCGGGGTGAAGGGCTGCGGCGAGGCTGGCTGCGCGGGGGCGATGCCGGCGGTGCTGAACGCCGTCAACGATGCGCTGGCGGCGGCAGGCGCAGGCCCGATCGACATGCCCGCCACACCGGAGCGTGTCTGGCGCGCGCTCTCGCGCACCCTGGGCGGCACCAACACGCCCGCGTGAACGTTGGTTGCGCTCGCGGTATTGGTCCCCTTCTTGCTAGGATCATCGGCGGCACGCTGACCTTTCCGGGTCAGCGCGTTGCGCTCCCATTTGCCCGATGGCAGGGTATCAAGGGGGGAAGCGCACAGCGTCAGGGAGCTTGAGCGCATCCATGCGCGTCGTCACGCAGATCGGAATCCTGCTCGTCCTCGCTGGTGCGGGGGCTGGCTGGCACTTCTACGGCGAGCAGGTGGGCCTGCCGCGCCCGCTCGCGCTGGTCGGGCTCGAGAGGGTCGCTGCCCCGGCGGCGCCGCGTGGCGGTGGGGGTGGTGGCCAGCAGGTGGTGGCGGCTCCCGTCCGCGTCGGCTCGGTGATCGAGCGTGTCGAGAGCGTCGGCTCCGCCCGCGCGCGCGATGCGACAACATTGACGAGCCGCGTCTCCGGCATCGTCTCCGTCATCCGGTTCGAGGAAGGCCAGCGCGTGAAGGCCGGCGACGTGCTGGTCGAGTTCGATCGTGGCACCCAGGACGCCGAGCGCGACCAGGCCCGGGCGCAGCTTGACGATGCGCGCACGCGGCTGAACCGCGCCCGCCAGCTTCGCGCCACCCAGGCCGTGGCAGAGGCGCAGATCGACCAGCTCGAGGCGGGGCTGCGCCAGGCGGAGGCACGGCTTCGACAGACCGATGCCAGGATCGAGGAGATGAAGATCGTCGCCCCCTTCGCCGGGCGCGTCGGCATCCGCCAGGTCAGCCTCGGTGCCCTGGTGCCGCCCGGCACCGCCGTCACGACGCTCGACGACCTCTCCCACATGCGTGTCGAATTCGCGATCCCCGAGGTGTTCGTCGCCCGGCTCGAGCGGGGCATGCCGGTCACGGCATCGAGCCCTGCATTCGGCGAGCGTCGCTTCGCCGGCACGGTCGAGGTGGTCGACACCCGCATCGACCCGGCAACGCGGGCGGTGCGGCTGATCGCCGCGTTCGAGAACCGCGACGAGATCCTGAAGCCCGGCCTGTTCCTCAACATCGACCTGACGCTGTCGCGCCGCGACCAGGCGATGATGGTGCCCGAGGACGCGATCGACCCCGTGGCCGACCGCACCTTCGTGTTCGCCGTGCGCAACGGCCGCGCCGTGCGCCAGGAAGTGAAGCTCGGCACCCGCATCGCCGGGGAGGTCGAGGTGCTCGATGGGCTTGCGAACGATGACCAGGTGGTGGTGCGCGGCCTGCAACGCCTGCGCAACGGCCAGCCGGTGATCGTGACCGAGGTCATGCGCCGGCCGGTCAGCTGATCGGCAGGGGAAGGCACCGCCAGATGGTTTTGTCCGATCTCTCGATCAAGCGGCCGGTCTTCGCGACCGTGATCTCGCTGATGCTGATCGTGCTCGGGCTTGCGAGCTTCCAGAAGCTGCCGATCCGCGAGCTGCCCGACATCGACCCACCGATCGTCTCGGTCACCACCACCTACAAGGGTGCGTCGGCACCGGTGGTCGAGAGCCAGATCACCGAGATCATCGAGAGTGCGGTCGCGGGCATCGAGGGCATCAAGACGATCTCCTCCGTCAGCCGCGACGAGCGCAGCCAGGTGACGGTCGAGTTCCGCATCAACCGCCCGATCGACAGTGCCGCGAACGACGTCCGCGACCGCGTGGCCCGCGCGTTGAACCGCCTGCCGGAGACCGCCGATGCGCCCGTCGTCGCGAAGGTCGACGGCGATGCCCGCGCCATCCTCTGGATCATGCTCACGTCGACCCGCCACAGCGGGCTCGAGCTGACCGACATTGCGCGCACGATCATGATCGACCGGCTCTCGGTCGTCGATGGCGTGGCGAACGTGCTGGTGAACGGAGAGCGTCGCTTCTCCATGCGCGTCTGGGTCGACCGTCGCGCACTCGCCGCGCGCGGCCTCACGGTCGAGGATGTCGAGAACGCGATCCGGCGCGAGAACATCGAGCTTCCCGGCGGGCGGCTCGAGAGCGGGGCGCGCGAGTTCAGCGTGCGCACCGACACGCGGCTGTCGACGCCGCAGCAGTTCCGCAACATCGTCGTCACCCGCGCGGGCAGCACGCAGGTGCTGCTGTCGGATGTCGCGCGCGTCGAGATCGGGCCTGAGGACGATCGCGGCGAGGTGCGCGTCAATCGCGAGAACGCAGTGGGCCTCGGCATCGTTCGGCAGTCGAAGGCCAACACGCTGGCGGTTGCCGATGGCGTGAAGGCTGAGCTCGAGCTGCTCAAGCTCGCCCTGCCGGAGGGCATCAGCATCTCGTTCGGGTATGACGAGAGCCTGTTCATCTCGCAGTCGATCTACGAGGTGTTCCACGCGCTCTTCATCGCGCTGGCCCTCGTCGTCGGCGTCATCTTCATCTTCCTGCGCAGCGTACGCGCGACGATCATCCCCGCGGTGGCGATCCCCGTCTCGATCATCGGGTCGTTCATCATCATGGCGGCGATGGGCTTCTCGCTGAACGTGCTGACGCTGCTCGGCCTCGTTCTCGCGATCGGCCTCGTCGTCGACGATGCCATCGTTGTTCTCGAGAACGTGCACCGGCGCATCGAGGAGGGGGAGGACCCTCTCTACGCCGCCTATCACGGCTCGCGCCAGATCGCCTTTGCGGTGATCGCGACCACGCTGGTGCTGATCGCCGTGTTCCTGCCCATCTCGTTCCTCGAGGGGCAGACGGGGCGGCTTTTCACCGAGTTCGGCTTCGCGCTGGCGGCCTCCGTCGCCGTCTCGGGATTCGTGGCACTCTCGCTTACGCCGATGATGTGCTCGAAGCTGCTCACCTCACATGACGGCGAGAGCCGCCTGGTGCGCTGGACCGAGCCTGTCTTCACCGGCATGAACGTCGGCTTCCGCTGGCTGCTCGATCGCTGCCTGCGCGCGCCCGTTCTCGTTCTCGCGGCGGCGGCTATGCTGTCGGGTGTGGCAGTCCTGCTGTTCGTCTCGATCCCAAAGGAGTTCACACCGGTCGAGGATCGTGGCGTCGTCATCATCCCGACGACGGGGCCGGAGGGGGCGACCTTCCCCTACATGCGCGAGCAGGTCCGGCAGATCGAGGACCTCATCTGGCCGTATGTCGAGCGGGGCGATGCGGTGACGGTGTTCGCCTCGATGGGTGGGTTCCAGCGGCCCGCGGTGCCGAACACGGCGAACGTCTTCCTCCGGCTCGCGCCGTGGAAGGAGCGCAGCGTGAAGCAGCAGGCGATCACGCGGGAACTGTTCCCGAAGGTGCAGGCAATCCCCGGCGTTCGCGCGTTCGCGCTGAATCCGGGCAGCCTCGGCAGCCGTGGCTTCCAGCCGCCCGTGCAGTTCGTTATCCAGGGGCCTGACTACGAGACGCTCGTCACCTGGCGCGATGCGCTGCTCGAACGCGTGCGGCAGAACCCGAACCTGCTCAACGCCGACAGCAATTTCCGCGAGACGAAGCCAGAGATGAAGGTCGACATCGACCGGCGTCGCGCGGCCGATCTCGGCGTATCGATCGCCACCGTTGGCCGCACGATCGAGACGATGATGGGCTCGCGCGAGGTCGGCAACTACGTCGAGCGCGGCCAGGAATACAAGGTGATCATGCAGGCGGAGGCGGCCGAGCGCATCACCCCGCATGACCTGACGAACATCCTCGTCCGCACCTCCGGCGGGCAGCTCGTGCCGCTCTCCTCCCTCATCACGGTGACGGAACGGGCGCGGCCGCAGGAGCTTCGCCGCGAGGACCGCATCCGCGCCATCACCATCACCGCCAGCATCGGGCCCGAGTATTCGCTGGGCCAGGCGCTCGACTTCATGGACCGTGCCGCGGCCGAGGTGCTGCCGCCCGAGGCGCGCACCACCTATCGCGGCCAAAGCCTGGAGTTCCGCGAGAGCTCGACCGCGCTCTACGTCACCTTCGCGCTCGCACTGCTCATCGTGTTCCTGGTGCTTGCCGCGCAGTTCGAGAGCTTCATCCACCCCTTCATCATCCTGCTCTCGACACCGCTCGCGATCACCGGCGGGTTGCTGGCGCTGCACGTCATGGGCCTGTCGCTCAACATCTTCAGCCAGATCGGCCTCGTGCTGCTGATCGGGCTGATGGCCAAGAACGGCATCCTCGTCGTCGAGTTCGCCAACCAGCTGCGCGAGGAGGGGAGAAGCGTGCGCGATGCCGTGCTCGAAGCCTCCGTCGCGCGGCTGCGCCCGATCCTGATGACGACGATCGCCACCATCCTTGGCGCCTGGCCGCTGGCCGATGCGGCCGGGGCGGGCGCTGAAAGCCGCCAGGCGCTCGGCGTCGTCATCATCGGCGGGATGACGTTCTCGACCGTCATCACGCTGTTCGCCATCCCGGCCCTCTATCTCCTGCTTGCGCCGCTGACCAAGCCGATGGGCGAGATCGCCCGCCGCCTCAACAGTTACGACCAGCAGGGAAAGCCGGGTTCGCACGCGCCTGCGCCGGCGGAATAGCAGCCACCCTCTTTCCTCCTCGCCGATGCCGTCGCACCATGGCGGCGGCGGAGGGTGAGGAACGGGCATGGGAACGACGGAGACGACGGCCGCAAGCGTCCTGATGGCGGTTGACCCGCGTGGCATCGCGCGGGTCACGCTGAACCGCCCGGAGGTGAACAACGCCTATGACGAGGACATGCTTGCCGCCCTCCAGGCGGGCCTCCGCGACATCGCCGCCAGCCCCGCCATCCGCGTCGTCGTGATCGCCGGGGAGGGCAAGCACTTCCAGGCCGGCGCCGACCTCACCTGGCTGAAGCGCGCCGCATCCTACGACCCCGAGCGTGCCTTCGCCGCCTCGATGGCGACGACGCGCACGATGCAGATGCTCAACGAATTGCCGAAGCCCACCATCGCCATGGTGCGCGGCGCCTGCTTCGGCGGCGGGGCCGGCGTCGTCTGCTGCTGCGACGTTGCCATCGCCGAGGAGGGCGCGATCTTCGGGTTGACGGAAGTGCGCGTCGGCGTCGCCCCCACGCCGATCTCGACGCACATGGTCCACGCAATCGGCCTTCGCCACGCCCGCCGCTACGCGTTGACGGGCGAGCGCTTCGACGCGGCCGAGGCCAGGCGAATCGGCCTCGTTCATGAGGTGGTCACGGCCGATGCGCTCGAGGCCCGCGTCGGCGCGATCGTCGACGAGGTGCTGCTCGCGGCTCCCGGTGCGGTGGCGCGCTCGAAGGCGAGCATGCTGGCTGCCACCGGCTGGACGTTGACGGAGGCCGAGATGCACGGCCTCGCGCATGACAGCTGGATGCAGCGCGCTTCGGCGGAAGGGCAGGAGGGCCTTGCCGCCTTCCTCGAGAAGCGCCGCCCCTCCTGGTATCCCGCGAAAGGCTGACCCATGGCTGACGAGATGTCCCGTTTCGATCCCGAGACGCTGCGCCTGGTCGCGCGCACGGTCTTTGCCGCCGCCGGCTGCCCGGAGGGCGAGGCGCAGGCGATCGCCGAACACCTGGTCGATGCCAATCTCGCGGGGCATGACAGCCACGGCGTGATCCGCATCCTGCCCTACGTGAAGGCGCTGCAGCGCGGCGTGGTGGTGGCAGGCGTCACGCCGTCCGTCGTGCGGCAGGAACCTGCGCTCGCCGTTCTCGATGCCGCCAACGGCTTCGGCCAGCCGGCCGCGAACGCAGCGACGGACCGCGCCTGCGACATGGCCGAGACGATGGGGGCCGCGACCGTTCTGGTGCGCCGCACCGGTCATGTCGGCCGCCTCGGCGCCTATGCCGAGCGGGCCGCGGCGCGTGGCTTCGCCACGATCATCCTCTGCAATGCGCCGAGGCCAGGCGGCGGCGTGATCGCGCCCTGGGGCGGGCGTGAGCGCCGGCTCGGCGCCTCGCCGATTGCAATGGGCTTTCCCCGCCCGCCGGCCTCTCCCTTCGTGCTCGACTTCTCCACGAGCTACTACGCCGTGGGCAAGCTGCGCGTCGCACGGAACAAGGGCGAGCCGCTGCCCGAGAAGGCGGTCGTCACGGCCGATGGCACGCCGACCGATGACCCCAACGCCTATTTCGGCCCGCCCGAGGGCGCGATGATCCCATTCGGCGGCCACAAGGGATATGCGCTCAACGTATTCACCGACCTGCTCGCCGGCCTGCTCTCGGGTGGCGGGGCAGAGTATCCGGCGCCCGGAACCGATGAGCAGGGCGGCAACAACCTTTTGATCCACGCCGTTTCGGTGGACGCCGCGACGGCGGGCCGCGTCGGGGCGGGAAGCCTGCCGGAGGCGATCGCCGCCTATGCGGCGTGGGTGACGTCCGCCACCCCGCTCGACCCTGCGAAGCCAGTGATGCTGCCGGGCGAGCCGGAAGCCGCGGCGCGGCGGGCGCGGATGAGAGGCGTCGCACTCGACCCACGCACGGTCGCGCAGATCGGCGAGGCGGCGGCCATGGTCGGAGCCCCGGCGCAACTGTGATCGGCAACCCTGACCGGCGCAGCCGTCAGGGTGCCTCGCGCGCACGTGTGGCCGCCGGCGTTTCGCGGGACCGCCGTGGCTGCTACACTCCTGAACGCTGATCAGTTAGGCTGATCATTGCGCTCAGGCCGGCTGATCGCTGGCCGTGACAGTGTTCCTCGCGAGGCATCGGATGCGCCGGATCATCGTTGCCGTGCTTGCCCTCGGCGTTCTCGCCGGCGGTGGCTACGGATTGTGGCAATTCCAGCAGAAGGCCCAGGAGAAATCGGGGCCGGGGGCGAGCGCTGCCCGCGGCGGCCCTCCGGGTGGCTTCGCCGTGCCGGTCGAGGCGGAACCCGTGCGCATCGGCCGCGTGGCGGAGGAGGTGCTCGCCGTCGGCTCCATCCGGTCGAACGAGAGTGTGCTGCTTCGCCCCGAGGTCATGGGGCGCATCGCCACGATCTCGTTCGGCGAGGGAACGCGCGTGATGGCGGGCGAGACGCTGGTGCAGCTCGATGATTCGATCCCCCGTGCCGAGCTTGCCCAGGCGGAGGCGAACCTCGCCCTCGCCCAGGCGAACGCCTCGCGCGCGCAGGAGTTGTTCACGCGCGGCGCAGGCTCCGGCGCCGTGCGCGACCAGGCCACGGCGACGTTGCGGACCGGCGTCGCCTCGGTGGAGCTCGCGCGTGCGCGGCTCGAGAAATACCGTCTTGCCGCGCCGTTCGACGGCATCGCGGGCCTTCGCCGGGTGAGCCCTGGCGAGTTCGTGAATGTCGGGCAGGAGATCGTGAACGTCGAGAGCATCGACCCGATCAAGGTGGATTTCCGCGTGCCCGAGGGCGTGCTTGCGTCGCTCCGCGTCGGGCAGCAGCTCAGCGTGCGTGTCGATGCATTCCCGGATCGTTCCTTTTCAGGGGAGATCTACGCGATCGATCCGGCTGCCGATGCCGCGGGGCGCTCGATCGCCATCCGTGCGCGCCTGCCGAACCCCGATGGCATGCTTCGCCCAGGCCTGTTCGCCCGCGTGGTGCTGACGGTGCGCGAGGAACCGCGTGCGGTGCTTGTGCCCGAAGCCGCGGTGGTGCCCTTCGGCGGGCGCATCCTGGTGATGAAGGTGGTCGACGGGAAGTCGACGCCGCAGCCTGTCACGCTCGGCCTCCGCCGTGACGGGATGGTGCAGATCACCGAGGGCCTCGCCGAGGGCGACGTGGTGATCACGGCCGGGCAGATGAAGGCGCAGCCGGGTGCCGCCGTCGCCGTCGTTCCCCCGGCGGCGCAGCCGGGCGCGCCGCCACGGCCGGCTGGGGGCTGAGCGCGATGACGCTCTCGGAACTCTGCATCCGCCGGCCCGTGCTGGCGACGGTGATGAGCCTCATGGTCGTCCTCGTCGGCCTCGTCTCCTACGATCGGCTCACGGTGCGCGAGTACCCGAACATCGACGAGCCCGTCGTCACGGTCGAGACGAACTACCGCGGCGCGTCTGCCGAGATTGTGGAAAGCCGCATCACCACACCGCTCGAGGAGAGCCTCTCCGGCATCGAGGGCATCGAGGTGATGAGCTCGATCAGCCGGCAGGAGCGAAGCCAGATCACGCTGCGCTTCCGCATCTCGCGCGACCCCGATGGTGCCGCGAACGACGTGCGCGACCGTGTTGCCCGCGTGCGCTCGCAATTGCCGGACGAGATCGACGAGCCGGTGGTGCAGAAGGTCGAGGCCGATGCGCAGCCGATCATCTACCTCGCCTTCTCGTCCGACAGGCACTCGCCGATCGAGGTGACCGACATCGCCGACAGGCTGGTGAAATCGCGGCTGCAGAACCTACCCGGTGTCGCCAACGTGCGCATCTTCGGCGAGCGCCGCTTCGCCATGCGCCTCTGGCTCGATCCCGTCAGGCTCGCGGCCTACGGGCTGGCGCCGGCTGATGTCGAGGACGCATTGCGGCGCCAGAACGTCGAGATCCCGACGGGGCGGCTCGAGAGCACGAACCGTGAGTTCAACGTCGTCGCCGAGACTGATCTCCGCACCCCGGCGGAGTTCGACAACCTGCGGATCCGAGAGGTGCGGGGCTACATCGTCCGCCTGTCCGATGTCGGGCGGGCCGAGATCGGGGCGGCGGATGAGCGCGTCGTCGCGCGATACAACGGCCAGTCGGCCGTGGCGCTTGGCGTGATCAAGCAGGCAACGGCCAACCCGCTCGACGTCAGCCGCGCCGTGCAGGAGGCGTTCCCGACGTTGCGCGCACTGCTGCCCGAGGGCATGCGCGTCGATGTCGGCTATGACAGCTCGATCTTCATCGACCGCGCGATCGGGAACGTGTTCAAGGTGATCGGCGAGGCGGTGCTGTTCGTGCTCCTCGTCATCTTCCTGTTCCTGCGCTCGTTCCGCGCGACGCTGATCCCGCTCGTGACCATCCCCGTCAGCCTGATCGGCGCCTTCGCCTTCATGCTGGCGCTCGGCTTCACCATCAACACGCTCACGCTGCTGGCCTTCGTGCTCGCCGTCGGCCTCGTGGTCGACGATGCGATCGTGATGCTCGAGAACATCGCCCGCTACGTCGAGGAGGGGATGGAGCCGAAGGCCGCCGCGATCCGGGGCGCGCGCGAGATCGGCTTCGCGGTGGTTGCGATGACGATCACGCTGGCGGCCGTCTACGTTCCGATGGCGTTCCAGACCGGCCGAACCGGCCGCCTCTTCGTCGAGTTCGCGCTCACCCTCGCGGCCGCCGTGATCGTCTCGGGGTTCGTGGCACTCACGCTGACGCCGATGATGTGCTCGAAGCTGCTCAAGCGCGAGGAGAAGCGCGGCGCCCTCTACCGCTTCGGCGGGCGCGTGCTCGATGGGCTGACGGAAGGCTATCGCCGGGCGCTCACCCTCTCGCTGACCATCCGCCCCATCGTGATCGCGGGGGCATTGCTCGTCGGCGCCTTCTCCTGGGTGATGCTGACCGTCATCAAGTCGGAACTCTCGCCGACGGAGGATCGCGGCATCGTCATCGGCGTCGTCATTGCCCCCGATGGTGCCACGATCGACTACACCCAGCGCTGGATGCGCCCGCTCGAGGAGGCCTTCGCGAGCCGCGAGGAGATCTCGCGCTACTTCTCGGTCGCGGGTTTCCCCGTCGTGAGCCAGGGCATCATGTTCGCCGGCCTGACGGACTGGTCGGTCCGCACGACATCGGCGCAGGGCGTGGCACAGCAGCTGTTCCCGCGCTTCTTCGCCACGCCGGGCGTTCTCGCCTTCCCCGTGCTGCCGCCCTCGCTCGGCCAGCGCGCGACCGACAAGCCGGTGCAGATGGTGCTGCAGACCTCCGGCCCCTACGAGGAGCTGCAGCGTGCATCGGATGCGCTCATGGCCGAGGCGCGGAAGATCCCGATCCTCACCGGGCTTGACAGCGACCTGCGCCTGAACATGCCGCAGATGCGGTTGACGATCGACCGTGACAAGGCAGCATCGCTCGGCCTGACGGAGGAGCGCGTGGCGCGCACCCTCGAGACGCTGCTGGGCGGCCGCAAGGTCACGACCTTCAAGCTGAACGGAAAGCAGTATGACGTCATCGTCCAGGTCGAGCGGGGCGACCGCACCAGGCCGCAGGACGTTCTCGACATCTTCCTGCGCACGCCGTCGGGCACCGAGGTGCAGCTCTCGAACCTCATCAAGCTCGAGGAGACGGTCGCACCGCGCGAGCTGAACCACTTCAACAAGCTGCGCTCGGCGACGATCAGCGCGACGCTGGCGCCGGGCGCCACGCTCGGCGAGGCGCTCGCCGCGCTCGAAGCGGCGGCCGCGCGCGTCCTGCCGCCGACGGTGCAGATCGACTACAATGGTGAATCGCGCGAGTTCCGCACGACCTCCGCCTCGCTCGGGCTGACCTTCGTTCTCGCCCTGGCGTTCATCTATCTCGTACTCGCCGCGCAGTTCGAAAGCTTCGTCGATCCCTTCGTCATCATGCTGTCCGTGCCGCTTGCGGTGGGTGGTGCGCTGCTCGCGCTCTGGCTCAACGGCATCACGCTCAACGTCTACTCGCAGATCGGGTTGATCACGCTGATCGGGCTGATCACCAAGAACGGCATCCTCATCGTCGAGTTCGCCAACCAGTTGCGCGAGCAGGGGCGGGAGATGGTGGAGGCCGTGATCGAGGCCGCCACCATGCGGCTTCGGCCCGTGCTCATGACATCGGCCGCGACCGTTCTCGGCGCCGTTCCGCTTGCCGCCGCGGTCGGCGCCGGGGCGGAGAGCCGCCAGGCAATCGGGTGGGTGATCGTCGGCGGCATGACGATCGGCACCGTGTTCACGCTCTTCGTCGTGCCGGCCGCCTACACGCTGCTCGCCCGCCGGCACCGCGACGAGCCTGCGGAGGCGGAGCCCGTGCCCGCCGAATAGGACGCACGGGTTGCTTGGCGGCGCCGGCGGCGCGACACTCGCGATCCCGCCTCAAGAGGAAACGCCATGCAGCTGTCGTTGTGCACCTGGGCCGAGGTCGAGGCCTATCTCGCGCGTGCGGATGCGATCATCGTGCCGATCGGCTCCACCGAACAGCACGGGCCGAACGGGCTGATCGGCACCGATGCGATTTGCGCCGAGGCCGTGGCGCGTGGGGTGGGGGCGGAGACGGGCGCTCTCGTCGGCCCCGTGATGTCGATCGGCATGGCGCAGCATCATCTCGCCTTCCCGGGCTCGATCACGCTGCGCCCGTCGACGTTGATCGCCTTCGTGTCGGACTATGTGTTCAGCCTCGCCCGCCACGGCTTCCGCCGCTTCATGTTCATCAACGGCCATGGCGGCAACATCGCCCCCCTGTCGGCGGCGTTCAGCGAGCTCTACGCCACCGCATCCCTCGACCCGTCGGGTAGCGTGCCGCGGCTCAGGTGCACGTTGCGCAACTGGTTCGACGGGCCCGAGATCGGCCGGCTCTCGCGGCAGTTCTACGGCGACAAGGATGGCAGCCACGCGACCGCATCGGAGGTGGCGCTGACGCAGTTCCTCCACCCCGACGCCATCAAGCGCGTCGAGATGCCCGCCGTGACGCCGACGCGCCGCCGCTTCACCGATGCGCTCGACCTTCGCGCGCTCCACCCCGATGGCCGCATCGGCTCCGAGCCGTCGCTCGCGACACCTGAACACGGCAAGGCCCTCTACGAGGCAGCGGTGCGCGAGTGCAGCACGGCGTGGCGAAGCTTCGTGCAGGAGGCGTGAGCACCGCTGCACCCGACCCGGCGCCCTCGATCGGGCGCCTTTTCGTCACCATCTCGCTGCCGCTCGCAGCGGGAGCTGCGCTGAACCAGCTCAACCGCGCCGTCACGGCCGTGATCGCGCCGGTGCTCGCCGATGCCTTCGCGCTCTCGGCCTCCGATCTCGGGCTGATGGGCGCGGTGCTGTTCGCTGCCTATGCGCTCGCGCAGCTTCCCGTGGGCGCGGCGCTGGATCGCTACGGGCCGCGGCGCGTGCAGGCAGCGCTGATGCTGGTGATCGCCGCCGGTGCCGCCGTGTTCGCAACGTCACCTGGCCTCGCACAGCTGCTCGCCGGCCGCGTGCTGCTCGGCATCGGCATCTCGGCCGCGTTGATGGCGCAGCTCAAGGCGACGCGGCAATGGTTCCCGCCGGGGCGGATCGCCACAGTCGCGGGGTGGACCGTCGCTCTCTCCTCGCTGGGCGGCATCCTCGCCACCGTGCCGGCGGAGTGGGCGGCCAGCACGCTCGGCTGGCGCGGGGTGTTCCTCGCCGTGGCGGTGCTCGCCCTGCTCGCGGCGGCGTGGATCTGGGCGCAGGTGCCGGATGTGCCGAAGGCCTCGCGCTCGACAGGCGGGCTCGCGGCCGAACTCGCGACGGTCGGGCGCATCCTCCGCCACCCGGTGTTCATCCGGATGGTGCCCACCGTGATCCTGCTCTCGGTGCTGAACTTCACCTGGCAGGGGCTCTGGCTCGGACCCTGGCTGCGCGATGTCGCGGGGCTCGACGGGCCGGGGCGGGCGCAGGTGCTGCTGGTCTACGCGCTCGGCTTCACGGCCGGATCGTTCCTGTCCGGCATCGTCCAGGCGCGGCTGGTCGCTGCCGGTGCGCATCCGCTCGCGATGATCGTCGCCTGCACATTCGGCACGATCGCGCTCTCGCTCGGCTTCGCGTTCGATGTCGGCCTGCCGCTCTGGCTCGGCTGGTCGCTCTGGCCGTTCCTCGCCTCCGTCGGCCCGGTCGGCTACACGCTCGTCTCGGCACGCTTCCCGGGCTCGGAGACGGGGCGCGTCTCGACGGCGATCAACGCCGTGATGCTGGCGGTGGTGTTCGCCGAGCAGCAGGGGATCGGGATCATCCTCGATCTCTGGCCGCGCACCGCGGTGGGCGGGTGGGACAAGCGCGGCTATGCGGCGGCGCTGATCATCTCGGCTGCGTTCCAGGTCATCGGGCTCGCGTGGCTCGCGCTCAGGCGTGAGGCGAGGGCAGCGCCTGCACTGAGAGACGGGGCGCCTTGAGGTGATGATCGGTCACGCGCTGGAACGCGTGGCCGGCGCGGAACAGCGTCGCCTCGTCGAACGGCCGGCCGATTAGCTGGTGGCCGCAGGGAAGCCCGTTCCGCGTGAAGCCCGAGGGCAGCGACAGGCCGGGCAGGCCGAGATAGTTGAAGATGCGCGTGTTGCGCGGAATGGCCGATGACCAGCGCGCGCCACCCTCTGCGCGCACGTCGCTCTCGGCAATCGTCGGCACCGGGAACAGCAGAACGGGCGCGAAGAGCGCATCGCAGCGGCTGAACACGGCGTCGCAGAAGGCCTGCGTCACCGGCGCGCGCGCGCGCAGCGCATCGAGATAGGTCGCGGCCGGAATGGCAAGCCCGCTCTCGAGCCTGGCGCGCACCACGGGCGTGTAGTCATCCGCCCGCTCGCGCAGCCAGGTACCGTGCAGCGTGCCGGCTTCTGCGAACATGATGGTGCCGACGAGTGCGCGAAGCTCCGCAAGCCCCGGCGCCTCGACCTCGACGATCGTCGCGCCCGCCGCGCGCCATGCAGAGAGCGCCTCCTCGAGGATCGCCTCGACCTCGGGTTCGATCCCGTCCCACAGGAACCGCTTCTCGATGCCGATGACGAGGCCCTTCGCGCCCGCATCGATCGTCGCGAGATAGTCGGGTACGGGGCGGTCGGCTGCGTCAGGGTCGTTGGGGTCGGCACCCGCGATCGCCTGCGTCACGAGAGCGCAATCATGCACCGAGCGGGTGAGCGGCCCGACCGTATCGAGGCTGGCCGAGAGCGGCATCGCGCCGTGGCGCGACGCGAGCCCCCAGGTGGGCTTGAGGCCGGTGACGCCGCAAATCGCCGCCGGCAGCCTGATCGACCCGCCCGTGTCGGAGCCGAGGGCCGCGAAGGTCGCGCGCGCGGCGACCGCAGCGCCGGAGCCGGAGGAGGAGCCTCCCGTGATGTGCGCGCCGTTCCAGGGGTTGCGCACATGGCCGGTATGGTCGTTGTGGCCGGTCGGGTTGAAGGCGAACTCGGCCATGTTGAGAGCGGCCGTCTGCACCGAACCCGCTTCATCGAGGCGGGCAAGGGCGGTGGACGTCACATCCGGAACGAAGCCGCGCCTGACCTTGGCCCCACACTCCGCAACTTCGCCAGCGCGGTAGTACATGTCCTTGTGCGCCATCGGCACGCCGGCGAGCGGCCCCAGCTTTCGTCCCGCGGCGATCGCCGCATCGACGGCGGACGCCGCCTCGCGCGCGGCCTCGGCGCGCGGCCGCGCCATCGCGTTCGTGGCCGGCTGCCAGGCGGCGAGCGCTGTGAGCGACGCCTCGGTCGCCGCGAGTGCCGTCACCTCACGCCGCGCGATGGCAGAGGCCAGCTCAGCGATGCCAAGCCCCATGATCGCCGCACCGTCCATCCCAAGGTCCCCCACCTGTTCCACTGCGCCGGCCCGCACTATAAGAGTTTCGGGTCACGTCCATAAGCCAGGGAACACGACACGATGGCGCATCTCGAAGCCAAGCCTGCCGAGGGGGGCCGCGGTGCTGCGGGGAAGACCGGGGCGCGCACCGGCGGCCGCATCCTCGCCGACGCGCTGAAGACGCAGGGCGTGACACACGTGTTCCAGGTCGCGGGCGAGAGTTTCCTCGGCCTGCTCGACGGGCTCTACGAGAACCGCTCGCAGATCAGAACGATCACCTGCCGCTTCGAGGGTGCTGCGGTGAACATGGCCGAGGCGCACGGCAAGCTGACCGGCCGGCCCGGGGTCGCGATCGTCACGCGCGGCCCTGGTGCGTGCCATGGCTCGATCGGCATCCACATTGCGCAGCAGGACAGCACGCCGCTCGTGCTCATCGTCGGCCAGATCCCACGCGGCGACACGGATCGCGATGCGTTCCAGGAGGTCGACTACCGCAACTTCTTCGGCGGCATGGCGAAGTGGGTGACGCAGATCGAGGATGCCGCGCGCATTCCCGAGCTCATCCACCATGCATTCCAGGTGGCCGTGTCGGGACGCCCAGGCCCCGTCGTCGTGGCGATCCCCGAGGACATGCAGACCGACATGGCGGATGTGGTGGACGGCCGCCGCCACACCGTGCCGCGCATCCTGCCCGACCCTGCTGCGATGACCGAGCTCAAGCGCATGCTTGGCCGTGCGCGCCGGCCGCTCGTCATCCTCGGCCAGGGCGCGCACTGGACGGCGGAGGGGCGCTCCGACCTCGCCGCGTGGCTCGTGGAGAACGGCCTTCCCGCGGCGGTGGGGTTCCGCCGCCAGGGGCTCCTCGACAACACGCTGCCGAACTTCGTGGGCGATCTCGGCAATGGTGGCGATCCCGCGTTGTTCGCCAAGGCCAAGGAGGCCGACCTCGTGATCGCCATCGGCTCGCGCATGGGCGAGCCGGTGACGCAGGGCTACTCGCTGTTTGCAGCCCCGAAACTCGATGTGCCGCTGGTGCACGTGATGCCGGATGGCGGCGAGGTCGGCCGCGTGTACCAGGCCGATCTGCCGATCCAGTCCGACCTCAACGCCTTCGCGGCAGCCGCGCGCGCGACCGTCACGCTTGAGCCGCGCTGGCGCGACTGGGCAGCCGAGCTTCGCGCCAACCGCATGAAATGGTCAGGCGAGGTGCCGGCCTACGAAGGGCGGCTCAACCTCGCCGCTGCGATGAAGGAACTCGCCGGCATGCTGCCGGACGATGCGATCGTCACGACCGATGCCGGCAATTTCAGCGCCTGGGGCGTTCGCTTCATCAACTACGGCGCTGGGCAGCGGCTGATCGGGCCCTGCTGCGGCGCGATGGGCTACTCGGTGCCTGCGGCGATCGCGGCAAAGGTCATGTTTCCGGAACGGACCGTCATCGGCATGGTGGGTGATGGCGGATTCCTGATGAACGGGCAGGAGATCGCCACAGCCTTCCACCACGGCGTCAATCCGCTGATCATGGTGTTCAACAACCAGATGTACGGCACGATCCGCATGCACCAGGAGCGTGACTATCCTGGCCGCGTCTCGGGCACCGCGCTGACGAACCCCGATTTCGCCAAGTTCATCGAGGCCTATGGCGGGCATGGCGAGGTGGTGCAGGACACCGCCGAGTTCGGCCCCGCGGTGCGCCGCGCGCTCGGCTCCGGCAAGCCTGCACTGGTCGAGCTCCGCATGAATCCAGACCAGATCACCACGCGCACGACGATCACCGCGATGCGCAAGGCCGCCGGCTACCAGGCCAAGCCCGCGAAGGGCGAGAAGCCGAAGGCCAAGCCGGCAGCGACCGCGCGTGGCCGTGCCGGCAAAGCGACGAAGGCGAAGAAGCGGTGAGGCTCACGCCACGAGGCTGGTAAGGGCGCCGGCCGCCGCACCGCCTGCCATCAGCAGCAGCGGGTGCGCCTTCGTCACGGCGGATGCCACCGCGACGGCCGCGACCACGACGAGCACCAGCGGGCTGACGCCGAGGCTTGCCGTGATCAGCACGCCGGATGATGCCACCAGCGCGACCGAGAGTGGCAGAAGCGCCGCGCGGATCAGGATCTGTTTCGCAGGCGAGATGCGTGCCGCCCATGAGCGGAAGGCGAGCACCGAGATCACGCTGGTCGGGCCGACGAAGGCGCCCATCGCGGCAAGCCCCGCCACCCAGCCGCCGAAGCCGCCGCCAACCGCCTCCCACCCCATCAGGGCAAGGACCATCGCGTTGGGGCCCGGGGCGAACTGGCTGATCGCGTAGAGCTCGGCGAAGCGGGCAGGGGACATCCAGCCGTTCACCTCGACGGCGAGCCGATACACCTCGGGAATGACCGCGATCGCGCCGCCGACCGAGAGCAACGAGAGGCCGAGCGAGACGGCCATCAGCTGGAGGATGAGCGACAGCATGGCTCAGCGCCTCCGGAACACGCCGTGGAGCGCGAGCGAGGCGGGGATGGCCAGCGCGAGCACGAGGGCGAGCGGCAGGCGCAGCAACGCCACCGCGCCGAACACGGCGGCAAACACCGCGAGCGCGGGCAGGCTGCGACGCATCGGCGTTCCCATCCGCCAGGCCGTGCCGAGCAGCAGGCCGGCAGCTGCAGAAGCCATGCCAAGCAGCGCGCCCTGCACGGCGGCAAGGTGCGTGACGGTGCCGACGGCGGTGGCGAGCGCCATCACGATCAGCACGGGCACGACCACCATGCCGGCCACCGCCGCCGCGGCACCGCGGGGACCCGCGTTGCGGTCACCGAGGGCTGCCGACATGTTGATCACGTTCGGCCCCGGCAGGATCTGGCCGAGGGCCAGCATCTCGGCGAACTCGGCTTCGGTGAGGATGCGCCTGCGCTCGATCAGCTCGCGCCGCGTAAACGGCAGCGTGCCGCCGAAGCTCTGCACCGAGATGGTGAGGAACAGCAGGAATAGATCGCGCGGCGTCAGCGCTGCGCGATCTCCCGGCGTGCTCACACTAGCGCCCGACAGCGTAGCCCTGCATGCCGCGCGGGTTCGCCCCTGCCTTCATCAGCCCATTCTCGCTGCGCGCGCCCGAAAGCCTGCCCTCGCTCCACGGCCCGCCGACCTCGACGAGATGGCCGCGGGCCGACAGCGCGCCGGCCACCTCCTCGCCGAACCGCTCCTCGATCACGACGCGGCCGGGGCGCGCGGGGCGCGGCCAGAAGCTCGAGGGCCAATGCTCGGTGTGGAAGCCTGGCGCGTCGATCGCCTGCTGGATGTCGAGCTTGTGGTGGATCATGCGCAGCAGGAAGGCGAGCGACCACTGGTCCTGCTGCTCGCCGCCGGGCGTGCCATAGGCCATCCAGGGGCGACCGTCCTTCAACGCGAAGGAGGGGGAGAGGGTGGTACGCGGCCGCTTGCCCGGCGCGAGCCCGTTCGGCACGTCCTCGCGCAGCCAGAACATCTGCCCGCGCGTGCCAAGCGGGAAGCCCAGCGCGGGGATCACGGGGCTCGACTGCAGCCACCCGCCGGAGGGCGTCGCCGAGACCATGTTGCCGTGACGGTCGATCACGTCGACATGGCAAGTATCGCCGCCGACGGCGCCCAACCGCGCGACGGTGGGCTCGCCAGCGCCGGTGTTGGAGCCGTAGCTCGCTGCGTTGCGGTCCTTCGCCCCATGGTCGATCCAGGGCGTGTTGCGGCCCGGCACGTCGCCGGGGCGGAGCGCGAGCGAGGCGGTGTCGCCGATCAGCGCGCGACGCGCGTCGTTGTACGCGTCCGACAACAGATGCGCGATCGGAACGTCGACGAAATCAGGGTCGCCGTACCAGGCCTCGCGATCGGCGAAGGCGAGCTTCTGTGCCTCGATGATGCGGTGGAGGAACTGCGGGTCGGTTGGCGTCGTTGCGTCGAGGTCGAAGCCCTTCAGCAGCGCGAGCGTCTGCAGGTAGGCAGGGCCCTGGCTCCACACGCCGCACTTGAGCACGGTGACGCCGTGATAGTCGTACGCCAGCGGCTCCTCGTAGGAGGCCTGCCAGCGCGCCATGTCCTCGCCCGTCAGCAGCCCGCGGTGGCGGCGGCCGGAGACGTCGAGCACCACGGTCGTGCGGCAGAACCGATCGATCGCCTCGGCGACGAAGCCGCGGTACCAGGCGCGCCGCGCGGCATCGATCTGCACCTCGCGGTTCGAGCCCGCCGCCTCCCCCTCGACGATGATGCGCTGGTAGGTCGCGGCAAGGGCCGCATTGCGGAACAGCGTTCCCGGCTCGGGCACGTTGCCCCCCGGCAGGAACACCGCGGCGGAGGATGTCCACTCGGTGGCGAACAGCGGCTGCATCGTGCCGATCGTGGCGGAGATGCGGGGAACGAGCGGCACGCCGTTCTGCGCGTAGCCGATGGCAGGGCTGAGCGCCTCGCGCAGGCTTATCGTGCCATGATTGCGCAGCATAAGCATCCAGGCATCGAAGGCGCCAGGAACGACGGCGGGCAGCAGGCCGGTGCCGGGGACGAGCTCATGGCCGAGGTCGTCGCGGATCTTGGCGATCGTCGCAGCGGCAGGGGCGGGGCCCTGGCCGCAGATCACGCGCTGGCGCCCCTCCTTCGCGCTGTGCAGGATCAGCGGTACGTCGCCCAAGGGGCCGTTCAGGTGAGGCTCGGCGACCTGGAGCACGAAGGCGGCGGCGACGGCTGCGTCGAACGCGTTGCCGTCACGCTCCAGCACGCCCATGCCGGTGGCCGAGGCGAGCCAGTGCGTCGAGGCGACGACGCCGAACGTGCCGAGGATCTCGGGCCGTGTGCTGAAGGTCGGGTTCCAGGTCATGCATGCTCCTCCGTGGGCGAGCGACCCTAATCCCCGCCCCGCTGTCTGGCCAGATGGGTGCGGTTTGACGTCGAGGGGCGCGCCGCTTAGCGTCCGCGCAACGTTGGAGCGGAATGTCACATGGAAACACTCGACCCCTCGCCCGCCGTGTCGGACGAGGTGAAGTGCACCACCTGCTACATGTGCGCCTGCCGCTGCGGCATCCGCGTTCACCTGAAGGACGGCCAGGTCCGCTACATCGAGGGCAACCGCGACCACCCGGTGAACCGCGGCGTTCTGTGCGCCAAGGGCAGCGCAGGGATCATGCAGCACCTCTCGCCGGCACGGCTGCGGAAGCCGCTCAAGCGCGTCGGCCCCCGCGGCTCTGGCCAGTTCGAGGAGATCGAGTGGGACGAGGCGCTGGCCATCGCCGGCGGCTGGCTCGCCGAGGTGCGCGCGAACGATCCGCGGAAGCTCGCCTTCTTCACCGGGCGTGACCAGAGCCAGGCGCTCACCGGCTGGTGGGCGCAGGCCTATGGCACGCCGAACTACGCGGCCCATGGCGGGTTCTGCTCGGTGAACATGGCGGCGGCCGGCCTCTACACGCTGGGCGGCAGTTTCTGGGAATTCGGCGAGGCGGATTTCGCCCGTGCGAAGCTGTTCCTGATGTTCGGCGTGGCCGAGGACCATGACAGCAACCCGATCAAGATCGGGCTCTCGACGCTGAAGGAGAACGGCGGGCATTTCATCAGCGTCAACCCCGTGCGCACCGGCTACTCGGCGGTGGCGAACGAGTGGGTGCCGGTGCGGCCCGGAACCGATGGCGCCTTCGTCCTGGCACTCGTGCACGAGATGCTGCGCGGGCGGCACATCGACCTCGACTTTCTCGCCGCCTACACCAACGCGCCCTGGCTGCTGGTCGACGCGCCGGGCGAGGCCGACCATGGCCTGTTCGCGCGTGACGCGGCGGGCAAGCCGTTGGTCGCCGATGCCACGGGCACGCTTCACCCATGGGATGCGCCAGGCGTCGCGCCCTCGCTCACCGCCAGCGTGGCGCTCGCTGATGGCCGCCGCGCCAAGCCGGTGTTCGTGCTGCTGGCCGAGACCTATCTCGACGAGAAGTACAGCGCCGATGCGGCGGCCACTGTCACCGGCATCCCGGCGGAGCGTATCCGCGCAATCGCCGCTCGCATCGCCAGGGTCGCGTTCGAGGAGACGATCACGGTCGAGACGCCGTGGACGGATTGGCGCGGCGTGCGGCATGAGCGCTTCACGGGCCGGCCCGTCTCCTTCCACGCGATGCGGGGCATCAGCGCGCACGCCAACGGGTTCCAGACCTGCCGCGCGCTGCACCTGCTCCAGATGCTGGTCGGCGCGATCGATGGGCCGGGAACCTGGCGCTACAAGTCGCCGTATCCGCGCCCCACCCCGCCGCCGATCCGGCCCGGCGGCAAGCTCGGCGAGACGGGGCCGAACACGCCGCTGCCGCGCCCGCCGTTGGGCTTCCCCATGGGGCCAGACGACCTGCTGATCGACGAGGCGGGCCGCGCGCTTCGCCTTGACAAGGCCTATTCGTGGGATGCGCCCGTTGCCGCGCACGGGCTGATGCATCTCGTCATCCGCAACGCCTGGGCGGGCGATCCGTACCCGGTCGAGCTGCTGTTCATGTACATGGCCAACATGGCCTGGAACTCGGCCATGAACAGCGCCGGCACGATCCGGATGCTGACCGACACGCACCCCGACGGCAGCTACAAGATCCCGCGCATCATCTACGCCGATGCCTATGCGTCCGAGACCGTCTCCTACGCCGACCTCGTACTGCCGGATACGACGTACCTGGAACGATACGACGCCATCTCGTTGCTCGACCGTCCCATCGGCAACGCCGAGGGGCCGGGCGATGCAATGCGCCACCCGGTCGTCAAGCCGGACCGTGACGTCCGGCCGTTCCAGGACGTGCTGCTCGACCTCGGCGCGCGGCTCGGCCTGCCGGGCCTCGTGAAGGAGGATGGCTCGCCGAAATTCCCCGGCGGCTATGCCGACTACATCACCAACCATGAGCGTGCGCCCGGCGTCGGGCCGCTCGCCGGCTGGCGCGGGGCGGATGGGTCGAAGGCGGGCAAGGGAGAGCCGAACCAGGGCCAGCTTGCGCGCTACATCTCCAATGGCGGCTTCTGGAAGATGCATCTGCCCGAGGATGCGCTGTTCATGAAATTCGCCAACAAGGCCTATCTCGACCATGCGGTCGCGATGGGGTTCATGGCCAAGCCCGAGCCGATCGTGCTGCAACTCTATGTCGAGCCATTGCAGCGATTCAGGCTAGCGGCGATGGGCCATGGGCAGAAGCAGCCGCCGGACCATCTCCGCGCCCGCATCATCGCCTGCCTCGATCCGCTGCCGGTCTGGTACCTGCCCTTCGAGGGGACGGCGGTGCCCGATGCGGCGTTCCCGTTGAACGCCGTCACGCAGCGGCCGGCGGCGATGTACCACTCCTGGGGCAGCCAGAACGCCTGGCTCAGGCAGATCCATGGCGAGAACAGGCTCTACGTGAACCGTGGCACCGGCCTCGCTCTCGGCATCGCCGATGACGATTGGGTGCACGTGACGAGCCATCATGGGCGAATCACGGTGCAGGTGCGGCTGATGGAGGGCGTGGAGGCGAACACGGTCTGGACGTGGAACGCCATCGGCAAGCGGGCAGGGGCCTGGGCGCTCGACCCGCGCGCGCCGGAAGCCATGCGGGGGTTCCTGCTCAACCACCTGATCAGCGAGCATCTGCCAGAGGCCGATGGCGGCGGCGGCCACCTGAACGCCGACCCGGTAACGGGCCAGGCAGCGTGGTACGACCTGAGGGTTCGGCTCGAGAAGGCAACGATCGCGCCGGACGCGACGGAGCCTGCCTTCGCGACCCTGCCATCGCCGCCGGGCGTTGCCGCGCCGAAGGGTCCGCTGCGGTTCGGCGCCGCATTCGGGCGAAGCCCCGAGAATCGGGAGAAGCGGCGATGACGTGCCTTCCCTCAAGCCCCTCGGGCAAGCGCCTCGGCCTCGTGATCGACCTCGACACCTGCGTCGGCTGCCATGCCTGCGCCGTCGCCTGCAAGGAGTGGAACGCCGGCGGCCATTCCGCGCCGCTGACCGACACCGATCCCTACGGCGCCGACCCGACGGGGGTGTGGTTCAACCGCATCCACAGCTTCGAGGCCGGCGATGGGCCTGCGGGCCGCACCGTGCATTTCCCGAAATCCTGCCTGCACTGCGACGAGCCGGCCTGCGTCACGGTCTGCC
Source organism: Elioraea sp. (assembly GCF_022842375.1). Classification (GTDB taxonomy): domain Bacteria; phylum Pseudomonadota; class Alphaproteobacteria; order Acetobacterales; family Acetobacteraceae; genus Elioraea_A. Next base: position 83,751 of record NZ_JALHPR010000013.1, read on the forward strand.
CGACCGGGGCGTCCTACAAGCGGGCGGAGGACGGGATCGTCCTCGTGAACCCCGACACCTGCATCGGCTGCAAGCTCTGCTCCTGGGCCTGCCCCTACGGTGCGCGGGAGTATGACGAGGACGAGGGCGTGATGAAGAAATGCACGCTCTGCGTCGACCGCATCGAGAACCAGAACATCCCGGAGATCGACCGTGTTCCCGCCTGTGTCAGCACCTGCCCGTCGCATGCCCGGCACTATGGCGACCTTGGTGACCCTGCGAGTGCCGTCTCGCAGCTCGTTGCCGCGCGCGGGGGGTTCGACCTGATGCCGGAGCTCGGCTATCGCCCGGTGAACAAGTACCTGCCGCCGCGGCCGCGCGAGGCCCCGGCACCGGCCCCTGTGGCCCGGGTGGAGGAGGGCGGGCTGCCCGGCTTCCTCGGCTGGGTCGATCGCGTGCTGTCGCGCTGAGGCAACGATGCACCCTTCCGCCTCCGTCATCGTCTTCACCGTTGCCTCCGGCGCGGGCTACGGCCTGCTCGCCGCGCTGGCGCTGCTGGCCGCTTTCGGGCTGATCGTGCCCAATGCTGGGCTCGGCCTCGTCGGCTTCGGGCTCGCGCTCGCGCTCATCACGGCCGGGCTGTTGTCGTCCACGCTGCATCTCGGGCATCCGGAGCGTGCCTGGCGGGCGTTCAGCCAATGGCGCTCATCCTGGCTGTCGCGCGAGGCGGTGGCGGCTGTGGCCACCTACGTCCCTGCCATCCTGCTCGCGGCGGTTTTCGTGCTGTTCGACGCGCCGGGCTGGCTGATCGCCGTGCTTGGCCTTCTCGCGGCGGCCGGCGCGGTGGCGACGATCATCTGCACTGCGATGATCTACCGTTCGCTCAAGCCCATCAGCGCCTGGCATAACCGGCTCACGGTGCCGGGCTATCTGCTGCTGGGCGCTGCGACGGGCCTCGCGCTCGCGCATGCCATCCTCGCTGCGTTCGGCTCGCCGGCAAGCGCGGTTGCGGGGGCGGGGGCGATCGCGGCACTCGCGGCTGCGTTCATCCAGAAGCGCGCCTATTGGCGGCTGATCGACGAGACCTCGGCTGCGAGTACGCCCGAGACGGCCACCGGCCTCGGCGCGATCGGGCGCGTGCGGCTGTTCGAGCCGCCCCACACCGGGCGGAACTACCTGATGCGCGAGATGGGGTTCAGCGTCGCGCGCAAGCATGCCGAGGCGTTGAGGCGCATCGTGCTGGTCGCCGGCTTCGTCGGGCCTGCCTGGGCCGTTGCGCTCGGGATCGGCCTCTCGAGTCAAGGATCGGCAGGGGGCATGACCGTGGTGCTCGGCACGGCCGCCGCGGCCGCCGCGCTGGTGGGCGCGCTGGTCGAACGTTGGCTCTTCTTCGCCGAAGCGCGACACACCACGATGCTGTATTACGGCGCCGAGCGGGCCTGACCGTCGCTCGCCAGCCAAACCAACACCGCTCACGTCCGGGGGTTACGATGCCAAAATTCGCCGCCAACCTCTCCATGATGTTCACCGACGCCCCGTTCCTCGACCGGTTCGGGCGTGCCGCGGCTGCCGGGTTCCGCGCGGTCGAGTTCCTCTTCCCGTACGACTACACCCCCGCCGAGGTGACCGCCGCCGCGCGCGCCGCCGGCGTCTCGGTGGTGCTGTTCAACACCGTGCCGGGAGACTGGGCGAAGGGCGAGCGCGGCATGGCCGCCCTGCCTGGCCGCGAGCAGGAGTTCCGCGACGGTGTCGCCAAGGCGCTCGACTACGCGGCGGCACTCGGCTGCCCGCGCGTGCATGCCATGGCCGGCCTCGTTCCCGAGGGGGCTGACCGGTCGGCGATGGCCGTGACCTATCGCGAGAACCTGGCGGCAGCGACCGCGATGGCCGCGAAGGGCAAGGTCGACATCGTGATCGAGCCGATCAACACCCGCGACATCCCCGGCTTCTACCTCAACCGAACCGAGGAAGCCGCCGCGGTGATCGCCGATGTCGGCGTGCCAAACCTCAAGATCCAGTTCGACATCTACCACCGCCAGATCATGCAGGGTGACCTCGCGCGCGCCATCGCCGAGCACCTGCCGCTGATCGGGCACATGCAGCTGGCCGACAACCCGGGCCGCAACGAGCCGGGGACGGGGGAGATCAACTGGTCGTTCCTGTTCGCCGAGATCGACCGCCTCGGCTTCGACGGCTGGATCGGCTGCGAGTACAAGCCGAAGGGCGACACCGAGGCCGGGCTTGGCTGGTACGCGCCGTTCAAGGGCTGAGCTGACACGCTGAAAAACAGGGAGAACGAGAGGGTCATGAAGGTCGGGTTCATCGGACTGGGGATCATGGGGCGCCCGATGGCGCTCAACCTGAAGAACGCGGGCAACGAGCTGTTCGTGCCCGAGCGCGGCAGCCTCACCGCCGAGATCCGCGCGGCCGCGACCGTGCTGGCGGATGCGAAGGCGGTGGCCACGGCGGCCGACGTCGTGATCCTCATCGTTCCCGACACGCCTGATGTCGAGGGCGTGCTGTTCGGTGCCGGGGGCGTCGCCGAGGGCCTGTCCAAGGGCAAGCTCGTGATCGACATGTCCTCGATCAGCCCGACAGCGACCAAGGCCTTCGCCAAGCGCATCAACGACCTTGGCTGCGACTATCTCGACGCGCCAGTGTCCGGCGGCGAGGTCGGCGCCAAGAACGCGGCGCTGACGATCATGATCGGCGGTCCGGAAGCGGCGTTCGAGCGCGCCAAGCCGCTGTTCGAGGCGATGGGCAAGAACATCACCCTCGTCGGCACCGAGAACGGGGCGGGGCAGACGACCAAGGTCGCCAACCAGATCATCGTTGCGCTCAACATCCAGGCCGTCGCCGAAGCGCTTGTCTTTGCGGCAAAAGCGGGTGCCGATCCTGCGAAGGTGCGGCAGGCGTTGATGGGCGGCTTCGCGAACTCGCGCATTCTCGAGGTGCATGCCGAGCGGATGATCAAGCGCACCTTCGCGCCCGGCTTCCGCATCCGCCTGCACCAGAAGGACCTTGCCCTTGCCCTCGGTGCCGCGAAGGACCTGGGCGTCGCGCTGCCGAGCACGGCGCTCGCCCAGCAGATGTTCAGCGCCGTCTCCGCCGCCGGCGGGGCCGATCTTGATCACTCGGCCCTCGTGAAGGCCCTCGAGGGGCTCGCGTCCCACCCCGTCGCAGAAGGCTGATACGGGCGACGTCGGTCTGCGCGCAGCAGGCCCCCGAATCGCGCCTCCGCAGATTTTTGTCTGTGTAGAACCGAAAGGCCGCCATGCCATTGCATGGCGGCTTTTTTGTTCCACGTCGGGTCGCGACTCGCCAGAATCTGGTTTCTGCCCATGCCATGGAACATGACGCTTGAATTCGGAAAGCCTGGAGCGTAGGTCTAGCCCTATCATGATCTGTCACAGGTTATGAGACGGCGCGGGGTCGTCGAGGGGTGAGACGAGGCTAGGCCTGCCAGGGAGAGCGCCCTCGGCCAGCATCGTGGGAGGGTTGAAATGCGGTTCACCGAAATCGGCCAGCAGTTGCGGCAGTATCGCCTTGAGAGCGGATTGCGTGCGGAGGAAATCGCCGCCCGGTTGGGTGTCTCGCGTGCCGCGCTCTATCGCTACGAGAAGGGCGAGGTCATCAAGCTCGATACCATCAAGCGGCTCGCCGAGCTTCTCAAGATCTCGCCGCTGAGCCTGCTCGGCATCGGCGTCGAGTATCTCTCGCGGGCTGCCGGCTATCTCGATCGCGTCCGCGTCATCGAGGAGACGACCGACCAGATCCTCCAGGCCTATGGCCCCTACAGCTACCTGATCACGTCCGACCCGTTCGACCAGACGCTGGCCGAGGTCTATGCCGAGGCAGCCGACGCCGCCGGCAGCGACCGTTCCGCCTGGCGCGCGCAGAGCGAGCAGGTCCTGGCCGTGCTCGGCGCACGCAAGCGCGTGTACCAGCAGCGCCGCCCCTCGATCATCGCGATCATGACCATCGCCTCGGTGCGCCGCTTCCTTGATCTCGGCGTCGGCGGTGCCGTGCCGATGTCAGAGCGCATGCGCGCGCAGGCCCGTGCGGTCGCGGCCTTGGAGTGCGAGAACATCGCCAGCCTGATGGAAACCGAGCCGATGGGCGTGCAACTCGGCCTGATGACCGGCGGCGAGCCCAACGGCAACTTCAAGATCCTCCGCAACCGCGAGCGTGCCTATCTCGCGATCAACCCATTCCGGCTTGAGGCTCACCCGACGGCGCAGATCGGGGTCGCGATGATCACCGGGGCCGACGAGGCGCTGGCGATGCACCAGAAGGTGGCCGAGACGCTGTGGCGCGATGCGCTGAAGGGCGGCGCGGCCGCCGCCAAGGTGCGCGAACTCGTCGCCGCCGCCCGCGCCGGCTGAAGCGCGTCCTCTCGCCCCTTGGGGGAGGGGGGCAGGGTGAGGGAGGCCCGGGCGCGGCCGACGCCCTCTCGCCTCAACCTGCCAGGTCGATCCGCGCGACCATCAGCTCCGGATCATCAGCGCTTCGCGTCACGGTGAAGCCCTGGCGGCGGACGAAGGCGAGCATCGCCGCATTCTCGGCCAGCACGTCGCCGGCGACGGTTCTGATGCCGCCCTCGCGCGCCCAGGCCAGCCCCGCCTGCATGAGCTGGCCCGCAAGCCCGGTTCCCTTGGCACTGCCCTCGACGACGATGGCGAACTCGGCTTCGGTTCCATCGCCGATCCGGATGAGCCGCACCACGCCCATGGTCTGGGCCGCCGGCCCATCGCCGCGCGTGGCGATGATCGCCATCTCGCGGTCGTAGTCGAGCTGCGTCATCCGCGCGACCTGCTCCGGCGTCAGCGCCTTGATCGGCGCGAAGAAGCGAAGCCGCACGTCCTCGGGCGTCAGGCGCGCGAAGAACGCTTCATGCGCGTCGGCATCCTCGGGCCTGATCGGCCGCAGCGTGACCGTGGAGCCGTCACGCAACGACACGGTCCGCACACGCTCGGCCGGGTATGGGGCGATCGCGAGATGGCCCGTCCCGCTTCCGGGTGCGGGGTCGATCCTGATCCAGGCATCGAGCGCCATCACCCCGGCAAATCCGGCGATGAGCGGGTTCACGTCGATCGCCGCGATGTCGGGGAAATCGACCGCGAGCTGAGACAGGCGCACCAGCGTCTCGTACACCGCCTCGCGATCAGCCTCCGGCGTGTCGCGCCAGCCGGCGAGCAGCCGGCCGATGCGCGTGCGCGCGACCAGCGCCTCGGCCAGCGTGCGGTTCAAGGGTGGCAGGTCGGCGGCGATGTCGCCGGCGAGCGCGGCCGCCGTGCCGCCCTGGCCGAAGCCGATCGCGGGCCCGAACAGGGGATCGCGCACGACGCGCAGCGCCAGCTCATGGCCTGCCCCGCGGGTGATCTGCCGCTGCACCAGGAACCCCTCTCGGCGCGCGGTGGGCGCGCGGCGTGCGACGCGGCCCTCCATCGCGAAAGCGGCGCGGCGCACGGCATCGGCACTGTCGAGGTCGAGCACGACACCGCCGACCGATGTCTTGTGCGCCAGGTCGGCCGAGCGGATCTTCAGCACCGCGGGAAAGCCGAGCGTCTCGGCCGCGAGCGCCGCACTCTCCGGGTCGGCCGCGACGCGCGTGGGCGCGGTCGGGATGCCGTAGGCGTTGAGCACCGAGGCGGCCTCGTCCTCCGTCAACGTCGCCCGGCCGGTGCGGCGGGCGCGGGCGAGGATGCGGCGCACCGTCTCGCGATCCGGCGCGATGGCGAGCACGGTGCGGGGCGGCAACTCGCGCGCCGCCTCGCGGGTGCGGCGTTCACGCACGAGGATGCCGATCGCGCGCGCGGCCGCCTCGATCGACGGGAAGGCGGGAAGCCCGGCGGCGAGCAGCCGCGCCCTGCCGGCTTCTGCCGACGCGCCACCCGCCCACGCGGCGATGATGGGAAGGGTCGCGGTCGTCGAGCCGGCTGCCGCCAGGGCCTCGGCGGTGAGATCGAGTTGTTCTGCCGTCGGGCCTGGTGCGTGCACGGCGAGGATGGCATCGGCAAGTCCCGTCATGCCCTGGGCCGCCGCGACGAGCTCCGCCAGCCGGTTCGGCGGCATGCTTTCAGGCACCACCAGAGCGGGGCCTTCGCAGGGACCCGGCAGGAGAAGGGAGAGGGACGTCGCCTCCGCCGCGTCGGGGGTGGCCAGCCGCGCGCCGGCCGCCTGCACGGCGCGGGCGGCGAGCGTGCCGAGGGACCCTGCGGCGGACACGACGAGAACGCGATCGCCCTGCATCCGCCGCGGTCGTGACAGCGTGGCGGCTGCCTCGAGCATCTCCTCGAGGCCCGAGACATCGACGATGCCGGCACGCCTGAGGGCCGCGGCGAACACCAGGTCGGCGCCGACCGAGACCTCCGCCTCATCGTCCACCTCCGGGTCCGCCATGGTGCGGACGGCGATGACGGCGCGGTTGCGCGCGACGGCGCGCGCGGCGGAGAGGAAGCCGCGGCGGTCCTTGATGCGCCCGACCTCAAGCAGCACGGTGCGCGTCGCGCCGTCGCGCGAGAGGGCGTCGAGGATGGCGGTGAAGCCGAGATCGTCGTTCTGCCCGAGCGCCACGACGTGGCTGAACCCGAGCCCTTCGCTGGCGGCATGGTCGAGCACGGCGCGGGCGAAGCCGGCGGTCTGGCAGACGAGGGCGATGCCGCCCTGGGCCGGCATGCGGGGACAGAATGAGGCGTTGAGGCCGAGGGCTGGAACGATCAGCCCATACGATGCCGCGCCGATGCAGCGCAGCGGTGGTGGCCCCGGCGGGAGAGCGCCTGTCACGATGGCCCCACCGGCGCCACGGGCGGCCAGCGCGGCAAGGGACGTTGCCGTGAAGCCTGCGTCGCCGGCGACGACGGCCAGGTCGGGTGCGAGCGGCAGCGCGGCGATGTCGGGGTAGGCGAGGACGCCGCCGGCGGCGGCAATCCCGGCCGAGACCGGCAGGATTGGTCCGCTGAAGCCGCCAGAGAGCAGATTTTGCAGGATCTGCCTGGCGGGGGCATCGGAGCCTGGATCGCCGATCACGGCGATGGAGGTGGGTGCCAGCATGCGCCCGAGAGGCGATGGCCTGTAGGTCAGAGATACTGTCATGTTTGCTGCATCGCAGCATGCGCCCAATGCGGCCCGCGATCAAGTTGCGTGCCGATGAAACACGGCGTGGGCGCATGACGGAACCGGAAACGAAGAGGGCCGCGCGGCACGGTGTGCCGCAGCGGCCCTCTCGAAACTGGCTCCCCGAGCTGGACTCGAACCAGCGACACGCGGATTAACAGTCCGCTGCTCTACCAACTGAGCTATCGGGGATCGGACGACGGCGCGGTCTACCGCACCCGCCCGGTGGGATCAAGCGACTGTGTTTGCGATGCAGCTTTGCTGCCTCTCGAGATCAGGTGGAGGCGCCGCAGCCCGCCGATCTCATGGCTGTCGCCCCGCGGCCGCTGGAGGCCCGGGCCGGAATCGAACCGCGCGGCCTGGGACGGAAGCGGCGGAGCCGCTGGAGGCCCGGGCCGGAATCGAACCGACGTACGGGGATTTGCAGTCCCCTGCATGGCCACTCTGCCACCGGGCCGCAGCAGCGCGGCACGCGTCTGTTAGGGCCGCGCCCGGTGCGGGTCAAGCCGGGGTTCGGCGCCGTTTCCTGGCGGCAAGGAGGCCCGCGAGGCCGAAGCCGAGCAAGGCGAGGGAGGCGGGCTCGGGGACGGCAACCTCGAGTGGCAGCACTCGGAACGTCGCGTCGCTTACCGCCACGGGAGAGCCGGCAAAGATCGATGTGCCGCCTGCGTAGGGGTTGTCCCGGCTATACGACAGCGCCCAGCGGATCGTGTCGTTGCTGATGATCGCCGTGTAGACCGCGCCAACCGACAGCACCGTCGACGGGAAGGCGACATCGACGAACCCACGGAAATCCGCGGAGAGGCCCGTGATGCTCCCGGATCCGAGTTGGGTGCCTCCTGTCCCGGCACCCTCGTACAGCGTGATCACGAGGTCGAGGTCGGTGGGAGCAGCGAAGGCGTTCAGATCGCTGACAAAGAAGCCGACCGACACGCGAGGATCTTCAGCGGTGAACGTTTGTCCGACCGGGGCGAAGAAACCGAATATCTGCACCCTGGCGTTCTGGAGGTCCTGAATGATCGGCGCTGCGTTTGCAATGGAGCCCGAGAGCCCGAGTGCGAGCACAGCACCTGCCAACGTCCGTGTTTTCACCGATCCCTCCCCCCGCTTTTTTGACCATGGAAACGCTATGCATGGTTGAGAATCCTGTAAACACTTATTCGCTTCGCGTAACGGGTGAGTCGCTCCGGTGCGCCGCGCCCTGTCGCCGCGCGGCCACACGCGGCCGTGGTCAGGCGCGGGCTGCCATGGTCGCGCTTGTTGCGCCGCGACAAGAGGGCCTATAAGGGGCGCGAGCCCCGCCCAAGGATCGCAATCGTTTCATGGACTTCGCCCAGGCCCGCCTGAACATGTTGGACGGCCAACTCAGGCCGAACAAGGTGACCGACGCTGCCCTGCTGGCCGCGATGGGCGAGGTGCCGCGCGAGGCGTTCCTGCCGCCGGAGCGGGTTGCCCTTGCCTATGCCGACGAGGATGTTCCGGTTGGGCCCGGGCGGTGGCTTATGGAGCCGATGGTGTTCGCCCGCCTGGTGCAGGCCGCCGAGGTGGGGGAGGGCACGCGCGTGCTCGTCGTCGCTGCCGGGGCTGGCTATGGCGCGCTGGTGCTCGCCCGCAGCGGTGCGAGCGTGGTCGCGCTCGAGGCGCCGGGGGTGATGGCGGGCTCGCTCGCGCCGCGGCTTCCGGGCGTGACGGTCGTGTCAGGCCCGGTCACCGAGGGGTGGGCGGCGGCCGCGCCCTATGACGTGATCCTGATCGAGGGCGCGGTCGAGCATGTGCCGGCCGCGATCGAGGCGCAGTTGGCCGAGGGTGGGCGGCTCGTGACGGTGATGGCGGCGGCGCGCCGCTTCGTGCTCGGCCTTGCGGTGCGGCGCGTGCGGCTTGGCGGCACGGTGACGGAGGTTCCGCTGTTCGATGCCGGCACGCCTGCGCTGCCCGAGTTCCGGCGCGCGCCGGCGTTCGTGTTCTAGGCGCGCATGACACCCGACAGCGAAGCCACGGCAGCACTCCCGCCCGAGATCGCGGCGGAAACGCTCGCCGCGTGGCGTGCGGACGGCAAGGCGCATGCGGTGCTTGACGTGCGCGAGCCGTGGGAGGTCGACGTTGCCGCGCTGGCGGGCGCGATCACGGTGCCGATGGGCGAGGTTCCGGCGCGGCTGGAGGAATTCCCGCGCGACGTGCCGCTCGTGATCCTCTGCCATCATGGCGCGCGCAGCTTCCGCGTGATGTCGTGGCTGCGGGGGCGGGGGATGGCGAACGCGGTGAATCTCGCCGGCGGGATCGACGCATGGTCGCGCGAGGTCGATCCCTCCGTCCCGACCTACTAGAACCTTGCGGAACCACGCGATGGCCCGCAGAATCAGGTCCATCGCCGAAGCTGCTGCAATGCCATTGAACCGAGTGCCGGAGCAGGAACACACGATGGGCGCGACAGAGGTCGATCACGTGACGGCGGCCCCAGCGGCACGGGGACGGCTGGGGGTGTCATGCCGCCTCGGCCCGACGCTGAGGGCGATGCTGCTGGCCGGTGCGATGCTGCTGCCTGCCATGCCGGCGGGGGCGCAGACGATCCGCGAGGCGCTCGCGCTCGCCTACGCCAACAACCCGACGCTGCAGGCCGCCCGCGCGAGGCTGCGGGCGACGGACGAGAACGTTCCCCAGGCGCTGTCCGGCTGGCGGCCGACGGTGACGCTGCAGGGCCAGGCGGGCTATGCCGACGGCACCCAGACCGGGGCGAGCAACAACGGTATCCGCGCCCGCAATGACGCCGAGCGCAACCCGCTGTCGGGCAGTGCGACGATCAGTCAGCCGCTCTACCGCGGTGGCCGCACGGTCGCTGCGACGCGCCGGTCGGAGAGTCAGGTGCTGGCGGAACGGGCCAACCTGCTCGCCACGGAACAGACCGTGCTGCTCGAGGCTGGCACGGCGTATGCCAATGTCATCCGCGACCAGGAAGTGCTGCGGCTGACGATCAACAACGTCCGCGTGCTCGAGCGGCAGTTGCAGGCCGCCCGCGACAGGTTCCGCGTCGGCGAGATCACGCGCACCGACGTTGCCCAGGCGGAGGCACGGCTCGAGCGGGCGCGGTCGGAGCGTGCGCGCGCCGATGGCGACCTCCAGGTCGCGCGCGCCGTGTTCCAGCGCCTGATCGGCGAGGCGCCGCGCTCGCTGACGCCGCCGCCCGGCATCCGAGCCGTCGTGAACAACGCCGATGAGGCAGCGCGGCTGGCCGAGAACAACAACCCGAACCTGATCCGCGCCCGGTTCGATGAGCAGGCGGCGCTTGCCAACGTCGACCTGCTGTTCGGCGAGCTGCTTCCCTCGGCGGCGCTGCAGGGCAGCACCTTCCGCAACGATGACAGCTCGTTGCGCGACACGCGCTCGACCGGCAGCCAGCTGCTGGCAACCCTCTCCGTGCCGCTCTACCAGGGCGGGCAGGAGCATGCGCGGGTGCGCCAGGCCAAGCAGCAGGCACAGCAGGCGCGCGATGCCTTCGACGAAGTGCGCCGCCAGGTGGTCGAGAATGCCCGCCGGGCCTGGGAAACGCTCGAATCCGCGCGTGCCGAGGTGAATGCGCGCAGCGCACAGATCCGCGCGAACGAGATCGCGCTCGATGGCGTGCAGCGCGAGGCGCTGGTCGGCAGCCGCACCACGCTCGACGTGCTGAACGCCGAGCAGGAACTGCTCGACAGCCGCGTGGCGCTGGTGCGCACGACGCGCGACTTCCTTGTCGCCTCCTACGGGCTCACCGCAGCCGCGGGCCGCCTCACGGCGCGCGACCTCGCGCTGCCGGTCCAGATCTACGATCCGCTTGACTACTACAACGCCGTGCGCGACCGCTGGGTCGGCACCGATGTTCCCCCGCAAAGGACACAGCCTCTTTCTGCGCGATGACACCTCCTCCTGACACGCCGAACACCGGCGACGGCGAAAACCCCGCTTCCGACGGGTCGATGGAGGACATCCTCGCCTCGATCCGGCGGATCCTGGCGGAGGATGGTGGCGCGGGTGGGCCGCCCCCGCCGGGCGCGGCACCGCAGGCCGAGGAGGTCCTTGACCTGACCGAACAGATGCTGGCGCCGACGGCGAGTGCCCCGGCGCCCACTCCGCAGATGAGCACCGCCGACATCGATGCGCTGTTCGACGCGCCCGGTTCGGCCCCGTCGGCCGCACCGCAGCAGGAGCCCCCCATGGCCCCCCCGTCGCCTGGTTTGCCAGGGCCGATGAGCACGGCTGACATCGATGCGCTGTTCGATGCGCCGGCCCCGCAACCAACCCCTGCGCCCGCTCCCTTGGCGCCGCCGATGCCGATGGCCGCGGCGCCATCTCCGGAGGGCGATGGGCTCGTCGGTGGTGCGGTTGCTGCCGCGGCTGCTGCATCCTTCGCGGCCCTCCGCGCCGCCTCCCGCGGCACCGATGCGGATGCGCGCGCGCTGATGCCCGACGTCCTGCTGGGCAACGGTGCCGTGACGCTCGAGGCGATCGTGCGGGAGGAGCTTCGCTCCCTGCTCAAGGGCTGGCTCGATGCCAACCTGCCGCCGCTGGTCGAGCGCCTGGTGAAGGCGGAGCTCGAGCGCGTGGCCCGCGGCTGAACGCCGCCGATCGACTGGTGCGGGGCTGATCTGCGCTGACCTGTCAGACGCCGTGCGGCATCGGTGCTTGACGCACCCCCACGCCTCGCCCAATCCAGAACAGACCCGAACCCCTAGGATCATTGGCCACGTCGATGCTGGACAAGAACTTCCCCCATGCCGATGTCGAGGCGCGGCTCTATGCGCGCTGGGAACGCTCGGGCCTGTTCGGCGCGAAGCCCGAGAGCAACGCGCGGCCCTATACGATCGTCATCCCGCCGCCCAACGTCACCGGCAGCCTCCACATGGGCCACGCCCTCAACAACACGCTGCAGGACGTGCTGATCCGCTGGCGGCGGATGAAGGGCGACGATGCGCTCTGGATGCCGGGCACCGACCATGCCGGCATCGCGACCCAGATGGTGGTCGACCGCATGCTCGCCGCCGAAGGCATCCGCACGCAGGAACTTGGCCGCGACGCCTTCATCAAGCGGGTGTGGGACTGGAAGGGCCAGTCGGGCGGGACGATCACGCGGCAGTTGCGGCGCATGGGAGCGAGCCTCGATTGGCCGCGCGAGCGCTTCACGATGGATGAGGGCCTTTCCGCGGCGGTGACGAAGGTTTTCGTCACGCTGCACGCCCAAGGTCTGCTCTACCGCGCCAAGCGCCTGGTGAACTGGGACCCGAAGTTCCACTCCGCGATCTCCGACCTCGAGGTCGAGAACCGCGAGGTGAAGGGCTCTCTCTGGCACATCCGCTACGCCATCACGGGTGATGACGGGGCCACCATCACGGTGGCGACGACGCGGCCGGAGACGATGCTGGGCGACACCGGTGTTGCGGTTCACCCCGATGACGATCGCTACAAGCACCTCGTCGGGCGCGAGGCGATCCTGCCGCTCTCGGGCCGACGCATCCCGATCGTTGCGGACGCGTATTCCGACCCGGAGAAGGGGACGGGCGCGGTGAAGATCACGCCTGCGCACGACTTCAACGATTTCGAGGTGGGCCGCCGGCATGCGCTCGCCGTGCTCAACATCTTCGATGCGGACGCGAAACTTCTCGACATCGCCGAGGTCCCGGCGGCCTATCGCGGGCTCGACCGCTTCGCCGCGCGGAAGGCGATCGTCGCCGATCTTGAGGCGGCGGGCGCGCTCGAGAAGGCGGAGCCGCACACCCACATGGTTCCGCACGGCGATCGTTCCGGCGTGGTGATCGAGCCGTACCTGACCGACCAGTGGTTCGTCGACGCCAAGACACTCGCCGAACCCGCGATCAGGGCGGTGGAGAGCGGGCAGACGGTGTTCGTGCCGCGGCAGTGGGAGAACACGTTCTTCGCCTGGATGCGCGACATCGAGCCGTGGTGCGTCTCGCGCCAGCTCTGGTGGGGCCACCAGATCCCCGCCTGGTACGCGCCCGACGGCGAGATCTTCGTGGCCGAGAGCGAGGCCGAGGCCAAGCAGGCCGCGGCGGCGAAGTACGGCCACGAGGTCGAGCTCGTTCGCGACGCCGACGTGCTCGACACCTGGTTCTCCTCCGCCCTCTGGCCGTTCTCGACGCTCGGCTGGCCGGAGAAGACGCAAGAGGTCGCGCGCTACTATCCGGGCGACGTGCTCGTCACCGGCTTCGACATCATCTTCTTCTGGGTCGCGCGGATGATGATGATGGGGCTGCACTTCATGGGCGAGGTGCCGTTCCGCACCGTCTACGTGCACGGGCTCGTGCGCGACAAGGCGGGGCAGAAGATGTCGAAGTCGAAAGGGAACGTGATCGACCCGCTCGACCTCGTCGAGCGGTTCGGGGCCGATGCGCTGCGCTTCACGCTGGCGGCGATGGAAAGCCAGGGTCGCGACATCAAGCTGTCGGATGACCGCATCGAGGGCTATCGCAATTTCGGCACCAAGCTCTGGAACGCCGCGCGGTTCTGCCAGATGAACGGCTGCGTTCCCGTCGCCGGCTGGGAGCCAGGTGCTGCGAAGGGGACGCTGAACCGCTGGATCATCGGCGCGCTGGCGGAAGCCGCGGCGGCGGCCACCCGCGCGCTCGAGGAGTATCGCTTCGACGTCTACACGGCTGGGCTCTACCAATTCGTCTGGGGAAATTTCTGCGACTGGTATCTCGAGCTCTCCAAGGCCTCTCTCTCCGGCCCTGATGGGGCGGAGAAGGACGAGACGCGCGCCACCGCAGCGTTCGTTCTCGACACGGTGCTTGCCCTTCTGCACCCCATCCAGCCTTTCCTGACGGAGGAGATCTGGCATGCGCTGGCCGATCGCGGTCCCGGGTCCTGCGAGGGCGCGCGCACGCTGATGACCGAGGCGTGGCCCGACGCCGCCGCCCTGCCGCGCGACCCGGAGGCAGAGGCAGAGGTCGGCTGGGTGCTGCGGCTGGTGTCGGAGGTGCGGGTGATCCGCGCCGAGATGGGCGTTCCGCCGGGCAAGGAGGTCCTGCTCCACCTGAAGGACGCGCATGCCGCCACGGTTGCGCGGCTCGAGCGGTGGAAGGACGCGGTACTGCGGCTTGCGCGCCTGTCGGACGTGACGCCGCTGGCAGGCGAGGTGCCGAAGGGCGCCGCCCAGGGCGTGGTGGACGAGGCGACGATCGTCCTGCCGCTCGAGGGCGTGATCGACCTCGCGGCGGAACGTGCGCGCCTTGGCCGCGAGATCGCCAAGCAGCAGGACGAGATCAAGCGTCTCGACGCCAAGCTCGGCAACCCGGGCTTCGTCTCGCGCGCCGCCGAGGAGGTGGTGGAGGAGACGCGCGAGAAGCGCGCCGCGGCGGCAGCGACGGCGGCACGGCTGGAGGCAGCGCTCGCGCGCATTGCCGGCTGAGCCGTGCGGGCGATGTCGCGCGATTGCGACAGATCCGCGACTCTCATTTTTGTTATTGCATGCAGTCTCACGATCACGCGATCCTCACGCAATAGGACAGGGGGAGCTTTCGTGGACATCAGCATGACCGCCTCGCGGCGCCCGCGGGCACGCGCGCTCTGCACCTTCGTGATCGCAGGAACGCTCGGCCTCTCGGCCGGACCGGCCAGCGCGGCACTCGTCAGCGTCGATTTCGGGACGACGACAACGGCCCTCGCTACGCTGTTCAACGTTCCGGAGGGGCCAAGCCCGGCCTTTTCCGGCGCGGAAGCATCAGCGACAGCGGCCAATGCCCGCTTCGGCGCGGCCAATGTGTGGAACGCGATCGGGCTGCCCGAGTTCAACACGCCCGCGGTGGTCAACCCGACCTTCTCGAGCCTGCGCGACAGCACCGGCGCGACCACCGGCGTTGGCCTGTCGCTGACGGGCACCGTGAAGGGGTTCAGCGGCGTCAACAGCCCAAGCCCGGATGCGCTGCGGAAGGACTATCTGTTCTTCAACTCCGGTGACACGATCCTCGGCAATAACCCGGCGACGACGCTGTCGTTCTCGATCACCGGGCTGATGGCCGGCGCTGCCTATGACTTCTTCGTCTATGGCAGCGATGTGAGAAACCGCACCTTCACGATGCAGGTCGATGGCGCGTCGAGCCAGGTCGTCGCGGGCACCAGCGGCACCGCCTATTTCGATGACGTGGTCGCGGATGCCAACGGCAGGATCAGCGGGTCGCTGATCCCGCAACCCAACGAGGTGGACCCCGGCGGCCGCATCACCCAGCAGGAAGTCAACTGGTCCGGGTTCCAGATCGTCGACAACCTGCCCGTGATCCAGCCGCCGGTGACGGGCGTTCCGGAACCCGCGAGCCTCGCGCTGCTCGGCGCCGGTCTGTTCGGCCTCGGCATTGCGCGCAGCCGGCGCCGCCGCGCCGCCTGAAACAGACGACCCCTTACTTCGGGGTGGACTAAGCCGCGGCACCGCGAGAGCAGCGTCCGACCTGATGGAACCGGTTCCGGTTCCATCAGGACGGGCTAGGCTGCTCTGTCCCTTCATGATTCTGGAGCACGACCTTCCGATCGATTGATTTCAATCGATCGGAACGTGCTCTAGGCTGCGCGGCCAGTCCATTCCGAGGGGGATCGCCAAGGTGTCCGAACAGAACCCGTCGCGCACGTTCGACAAGTCGCGCCTGCCCAGCCGTCATTCCACGGTGGGGCCCGGCCGTGCGCCGCATCGCAGCTACTACTACGCCATGGGGCTGACCCAGGAGGAGATCGCCGCACCCTTCGTCGGCGTCGCCACCTGCTGGAACGAGGCGGCCCCCTGCAACATCGCGCTGTCGCGCCAGGCGCAGAGCGTCAAGCGCGGCGTGTCGGAAGCGGGTGCGACGCCGCGCGAGTTCTGCACCATCACCGTGACCGACGGCATCGCCATGGGCCACCAGGGGATGAAGTCCTCGCTCGCCTCGCGCGAGGTGATCGCCGATTCGATCGAGCTCACCGTCCGCGGGCACGGCTATGACGCGCTGGTCGGCCTCGCCGGCTGCGACAAGTCGCTGCCCGGCGTGATGATGGCGATGCTGCGGCTCAACGTGCCGTCGGTGTTCATGTATGGCGGCTCGATCATGCCCGGCAACTACAAGGGCCGTGACGTGACGGTGCTCGACGTGTTCGAGGCGGTCGGCCAGCACGCAGCGGGCAACATGACGGATGAGGAGCTCGATGAGCTCGAGCGCGTGGCCTGCCCCGGCGCTGGGGCCTGCGGCGGTCAGTTCACCGCCAACACCATGGCGTGCGTATCCGAGGTGATCGGCCTCGCGCTGCCAGGCTCTGCCGGCTCGCCGGCGCCGTTCGAGGAGCGTGATGCCTGGGCCGTGAAGTCCGGCCAGGCGGTGGTGGACCTGATCCGCCGCAACATCCGCCCGCGCGACATCGTGACGCGCAAGGCGCTCGAGAACGCCGCGATGGTGGTGGGGGCGACGGGCGGCTCGACCAACGCGGTGCTGCACCTGCCGGCGATGGCCAACGAGGTGGGCATCCGCTTCACGCTCGAGGACGTGGCGAAGATCATGCGCGACACCCCGCATATCGCCGACCTGAAGCCCGGCGGCCGCTACATCGCCTATGACGTGCACCGCATCGGCGGCGTGCCGGTGATCATCAAGGCGCTGCTCGATGCCGGCCTGCTGCACGGCGATTGCCTGACCGTGACGGGCAAGACGCTCGCCGAGAACCACGCCGACATCGTGTTCCCGACCGACCAGGACGTGGTGCGCCCGGTCTCCAACCCGATCTCCAAGACGGGCGGCGTCGTCGGCCTCAAGGGCAATCTCGCGACCGACGGCGCGATCGTGAAGATCGCGGGGATGAAGAACCTCCGCTTCGAGGGCCGGGCGCTTTGCTTCGACTGCGAGGAGGATGCCTTCGCCGCGGTGCGCGAGCGCGCGTACCAGGAGGGCGACGTGATCATCATCCGCTACGAGGGGCCGAAGGGCGGGCCCGGCATGCGCGAGATGCTCTCGACCACCTCGGCCATCTACGGCCAGGGGATGGGCGACAAGGTCGCGCTGATCACCGATGGCAGGTTCTCAGGCGCGACGCGCGGCTTCTGCATCGGCCACGTGACGCCCGAGGCGGCGGTGGGCGGGACGATCGGGCTGCTGCAGAACGGCGACCGCATCGTGATCGATGCCGGGGCCGGCACGCTCGACGTGCTGGTGCCGGATGCCGAGCTTGCCGCACGCCGTGCCGCGTGGAAGCCGCGCGAGACGATCTACGGCTCGGGCGCGCTCTGGAAATACGCCCAGCTCGTCGGCCCCGCGCATGAGGGGGCGGTGACGCACAAGGGAGCTGCGGCAGAGGGGCACGTCTACGTCGATCTCTGAGCCAGCTGGTTCCGGGCGACTGGGCAACGCCATCGCAACGACATGATCGTTGCGATGGCGGGGTGTTCCGGGGCCGGACGAACAATCGTTACAGTTGTATGAGTGACGGGTAGTTCGCCCTAGAAGCACAACCATTGCGTGGTAGACATGATAGGCGCCTTCATCGAAATTTGAGACGAAGGTCACGCGTTGGGCATGCTCGTGCCGGCCGGCCGAACTCCAGAGGGCATGTCATGTCGAAGCTGACATTCTCGCTCACCCGCACCTCCGAATCGCCGGGCTGGGCGCCTGCCTCGTCAGCGGCGCACACCAATCTCTGGCGCGACGCTGCGGTGGCGGCAACAACGGCAACGGGCCCGCTCGCGGCGGGGCCGGGCGGCAGCTTCACCTCTACCGGCGACCTGACGCTGAGCGAGGTGACGTTCGCCGGCGGCCCCAAGGTGGGCAGGCCAGGCGGCAGCGCCGTCTCGGTGGACTGGGACCCGACGGGGCTCCGCGCCCTGCTGTCGATGGCTCTCGTCTGGAACACGATCAAGAACGTGTCCGTCACCGAGTTCGTCGGTGAGCGGCTCGAGATCCGCAACTGGGTCGACGTGTTCGTCGCGCTGCAATCCGCCGGGCCGCTCACGGTCGTGCTCGAGGCCGCCAAGCGTGGCGAGGTCCTGCTGACCGGTGACGGCGACTTCACCGTCGAGATCGGCATCGACAGCAACTCGAAGGACTGGACGAACGCGTTCCGCATCCGCACCGATAGCGGCGACGATGTTGTGCGCATCCGCGAGAGCGCGATCAACGCCGTCTCCGGCCGCTATCTCGGCCAGTTCACCGACACCGACATCGCCACGGGCGCGGGCAATGACCAGGTGTTCGGCTGGGGCTCGAACGATGCGATCGATGGCGGGGAGGGGCGCGACGTGTTCGTGCTCCGCGGCATCCAGGCCGGCTATCGCATCACGACGGACGGCGAGTGGACGACGATCGTCGACATCGATGCCCGCGACGGCAACGATGGAACGGACCGTATCCGCAACGTCGAGGTGATCAAGTTCGCCGTTGGGGCGGATCTCATTCTCATCCCGCTCAATCGTGACCCCATCGCGGCGGACGATGCCTATGTCGTGCGGGCCGGCCAGGTGCTGACGGTCTCTGCCGGGCTTGGCGTGCTGGCCAACGACACGGATGCGGATGGCGATGCGCTCAGCGTCGCGCGGATCACCGACACCGTGAACAACGGCACGCTCTCGCTGCTGACAACGGGCGCCTTCTCCTACACGCCGAATGCCGGGTTCACGGGCACTGACCAGTTCACCTATCGCATCCGCGACGGGTTGGGCGGCTTCGACGAGGCGACGGTCACGATCACGGTTGCCAATGCGGCCCCCCTGGCGGCGGACGACGCCTACGCGACGCGGCCGGGCCAGGTGCTGACGGTCTCTGCCGGGCTTGGCGTGCTGGCCAACGACACGGATGCGGATGGCGATGCGCTCAGCGTCGCGCGGATCACCGACACCGTGAACAACGGCACGCTCTCGCTGCTGACAACGGGCGCCTTCTCCTACACGCCGAATGCCGGGTTCACGGGCACCGACCAGTTCACCTACCGGGTGTCGGACGGGTTCGGCGGCACCGACACAGCGACGGTGACGATCACGGTCGTCAACGCCGCGCCCGATGCGGTGGCCGATCTCTACACGGTGCGCCCGGGCAAGACGCTCGAGGTCTCCGTTGCGCATGGCCTGCTGGCCAATGACACGGATGCCGATGGCGATCCGCTCACGGTGATCACGATCAACGACCAGGTCGACAACGGCGTGCTCCAGGCCTTCGTCGACGGCTCGTTCAACTACACACCGAATGCCGGCTTCACCGGCACCGACCGGTTCACCTACCGGGTGTCGGACGGGTTCGGCGGCACCGACACAGCGACGGTGACGATCACGGTCGTCAACGCAGCACCCGATGCGGTGGCCGATCTCTACACGGCGCGCCCGGGCCAGACGCTCGAGGTCTCCACTGCGCTTGGCGTCCTCCGCAACGACACGGATGCGGATGGCGATCCGCTCACGGTGATCACGGTCACCGACACCGTGAACAACGGCGTGCTCCAGGCCTTCGTCGACGGCTCGTTCAACTACACACCGAATGCCGGCTTCACCGGCACCGACCGGTTCACCTACCGGGTGTCGGACGGGTTCGGCGGCACCGACACAGCGACGGTGACGATCACGGTCGTCAACACCGCACCGGTGGCGGTGAACGATTCCTACGCGATGCGCCCTGGCCAAACGCTCACCGTGCCCGTGGGCCAGGGTTTCCTTGCGAACGACACCGACGCGGATGGCGACCGCCTGTCCGTCGCTGCGATCATCGACAGGCCTGACAATGGGACGCTGACCGTCGGGCGGCCAGACGGGTCATTCGTCTACACGCCGAACACCGGCTTCGTCGGGACCGACAGCTTCCTCTACAGCATCCGTGACGGGTTCGGCGGCTTCGCGACCGCGACGGTGTTCATCACGGTGACCAACGCTGCACCGGTGGCGGTCGATGACCGCTATGAAACAGGGCCCGGGCAGACCCTCACCGTCCCGGTCGCGCAAGGCTTCCTCGCGAACGATACCGACGCGGATGGCGACCGCCTGTCCGTCGCTGCGATCATCGACAGGCCTGACAATGGGACGCTGACCGTCGGGCGGCCAGACGGGTCATTCGTCTACACGCCGAACACCGGCTTCGTCAGGACCGACAGCTTCCTCTACAGCATCCGCGACGGGTTCGGCGGCTTCGCGACCGCGACGGTGTTCATCGAGGTCACCAACGGCAATCCCGTGTTCGTGGCCGATGCGCCGATCGTGATCCGCCCCGGCCAGCAGGCGGCGTTCACCGGTGCAGGCCTCATCGCCAACGACACCGATCCAAATGGCGATGCGCTCCAGGTCACGCAGTTCTTCGCCGATACCGCCCAGGGCGGCCGGGTGGACAACACCGCCTTCGACACCTTCACCTACACGCCACGCTCGAACTTCCTCGGCAACGATACGTTCAGCTATGTCGTGACCGATGGGCGCGGCGGTTTGGCCAATGCGACGCTCACGATCAGCGTCGTGAACAGCGACCCGGTCGCTGTGGCCGATCCGGCCATCACGATGCGCCCCGGCCAGCAGGCCGTGTTCACCGGCGCGGGCCTGACTGCGAATGACACGGACGCTGACGGCGATGACATCATCGTCACGCAGTTCTTCGCCGACACCGCCCAGGACGGCAGCGTCTCGAACACCGCGTTCGATACCTTCACCTACACCCCGCCGGCCAACTTCACCGGCACCGACACGTTCACCTATACCATCAGCGACGGGTTCGGCGGCTTCTCGACGACGACGCTGACGATCAACGTGGTGAACACCGACCCCGTGGCGGTGGCCGATCCGGCCATCACGATCCGCCCCGGGCAGCAGGCCGTGTTCACCGGCGCGGGCCTGACTGCGAATGACACGGACGCTGACGGCGATGACATCATCGTCACGCAGTTCTTCGCTGACACTGCCCAGGGCGGCCGGGTGGACAACACCGCCTTCGACACCTTCACCTACACGCCGAAGTCCGGCTTCACCGGCACCGACACGTTCACCTACACCATCAGCGACGGGTTCGGCGGCTTCTCGACGACGACGCTGACGATCGCCGTACGGAACGTCCCTCCCGGCCTGGTGCTGGATGACCTTCCGGTCCTCGCCCTTGCTGACGTGGAGATCACGCCGCTCAATCTCGGGCTGTTCATCCCTGCGCCTGACGCGATCGACGATGCTTTCACCGTCAGTGCCGGCCAGACGCTTGTGCGCGATGCCGCCGATGGCCTGTTCGCCAATGATCTCGGCGGCCGCGACCAGAGCGTGACGGAGAACGACGTCGGCCGCCATGAGATCGCGGGCAAGGGCGTGCTCGACATCTTCGCCGATGGCGCGATCGCCTTCACGCCGCAGCCGGGCTTCACGGGCGAGGTCGAGACGTTCGTCGATGTCGCGTTCGACGGTGTGCCCAACCCCGACACGGCGCGGCTGACGATCACCGTACTCGACCCGTTCGTGTGTGGGTGCCTACCCGCGTTTTGCGACCAGATCGACTTCCACGAGCGCGCCGTAGGCAAGCCCCGTCACGCCCACGGTGGTGCGGGCGGGAAGGCGGCCGGGCGCGAAGAACGAGGGCCAGATCGCGTTCAGCGCGGCATAGTCGCGGTCGAACTCCGTCAGGTAGATGCGCGCCATCACCGTGCGCGAAAGATCGAGCCCGATGCCGCCGAGAACGAGGGAGAGGTTGCGCATCACCGCGCGCGTCTGTGCCTCCACGCCTTCGGGCAGCACGCCCGGCGCTTCTGGGCTGTCAGGCATCTGGCCGGTGACGAACACGAAGCCGCCAGCCTCGACCGCGTGGCTGAACGGCGCGACAGGCTTCGGCCCGCCCGCGATCATGTGGAAGATCATCTCGTTCATGCAGCGTTCTCCAACCGGCACCAGGCGGGCGTGTGGTCTGACGGGCTGTCCCACCCGCGCGGGATGCGGTCCACGCCCGCATCCGCCAGGCGTTCGGCGGCGGCGGGGCTCAGCAGCAGCGCATCGATGCGCAGGCCGTTGTCGCGCGGCCAGGCGCCTGCCTGATAGTCCCAGTACGTATATCCGCGGGCGGGCAGGGGATTGAGGGTGCGCCAGGCATCCGACCAGCCCTGCCAGAGCATCCGCCGCCAGGCAGCCCGGCTCTCGGGCTGGCAGAGGGCATCGGCTGCCATCGCGCGCTCGTCCCACACATCCGCAGCCGTGGGGCAGATGTTCCAGTCACCGGCGATCACGACGGGCCGCTCCGTCGCCAGCAGCGCCTCGGCGCGGGCGGCGAGCCGCTCCATCCAGCGCAGCTTGTAGGCGAATTTCTCGGTGCCGATCGGGTTGCCGTTCGGGCAGTAGACGCAGGCGACGATGACATCGCCGATCTCGGCCTCCAGGTAGCGGGCCTGCGTATCCTCCGCCTCGCCCGGGAGCGCGCGCAGCCGCTCAACCGGCTCGTGCCGCGAGAGGATGGCGACACCGTTGTAGCTCTTCTGCCCCGCCACCAGCGCGTGGTAGCCGGCGGCGCGAACCTCGAGAGCGGGAAAGCCCGGCGCCTCGGTCTTGAGCTCCTGCAGCATGACGACATCGGGCGCGCCGGCGTTCCCAAGCCAGGTGAGCAGGTGGGCCTGCCGCGCGCGCACGGAGTTCACGTTCCAGGTGGCGATGCGCATGGGGCTCCCTTACGGTGGCGTTGGCGGAGACGTTATCGGAACATGGTCGTGAAGCGTTGGATTCTTGCCGGAGTGGCGATGCTTGCCACGGCTGTTGTGGGGGGCGGCGAAGCGCTCGCGCAAGGGGGCTTCCACGCGCGCGGCCCGTTCGATGGCGGCTGGGCGATCGATGTTCGCACGGCCTCCGGTCCATGCGGAACGGGCTTCGCCGGCGAGTACAGCATCACGGAGGGGCGGATCGCCGGCCGGTTCACGGGCGGCAGCGGCGTGCGCGAGGTGACGGGCAGCGTCTCGCCAGAGGGGAGTTTCGAAATGCGCATCGGCGGGGCCGACGGCATCGTTCTCACCGGCCAGCTTCGCTGGCGTGTCGGCTGGGGTGAGTGGGAGAGCGCCGGTTGTTCCGGCAGCTTCATGACGAACAGGCGTTAGGGCAATCTCCGCTCACCTGTCCTAGCGAGGCGATCCAAAGGCGCTTGGAATTGCGCGAAGCTTCGGCGTGGCGCCGGCCCGCAGCACTGCTTCCCCGACGCCCTGTCACCGGATGCCGAGTTGTGCCGCGATCGTTGCGGTATCATCGATCGATTGGCTGTAGCGTCCTCCGCGCCGGCGCAGCATTGCCTTGTCAGAACGCATGAGCGTCAGGAACAGCATGAACTCGCCGATTTCCCGGGGATCGAGCACCAGCGCCGCTGCCGCGAAGCGGAGTGCCTGCATCCGGTTGCCATAGTAGAGGTTCTTCAACGCAAGCGTCTTGCGCGCGCTGTAGCTGGTCCAGCGCAGTTCCTTCCGAAAATCGCGGAGCGTCGGGTCATGGCGTGCGACATCCCAGCCGCTGATCGCCTGGGCCGTGAGCGCGCGCCACGAGGTCGACGCGCTTGGAATGCCGCGGCGATAGACCGACACGAAGCGGTCGATCTCGATGAGCGGAGAGAGTTGCGACATCCTGACCCATGCCAGCACATCCTCGAGGTACAGGAGGTTGGTCGGAAAACTGCCGACCTTCTGAATGAGGTCACGGCGCACGATGGTTGCGCTGATGTGACACGTGAATTGCGAGATCAGCGTGCGGGTCAGTCGCGGCGCGGTGTGAAGCACGCGGCCTTGCGAGGAAAATGACAGGCCGGATGCCGCCGCGAGAGACGGCGCTTCGGTGCGCGTGCCATCTGGAAGCAGGTGAAAATGACGTCCGAGAACCCAGTGCGCAGTCCTGTCATCATCGAGTGCCGCGGTGGCACTCTCGACCCAACCCGGCAGCCACAGATCATCGGAGTCGCAGAATCCGATCAGGTCACCGCGCGCGGCTTCGATGCCGAAATTCCGCCCGGCCGAAACACCGCTCCCCTGCAGCAGATCCAGGATCCTCACCTTGGGCAGTGACGCGATGGAATTCATGGCAGATATTGTTTCTGCTGACGTCGTATGGTCATTTACAATAATAATCTCGACGACTTTTTCACCTTGATTGAGAACAGATTCAACGGCTTGTTCAAAATATTGAGGAATGGCGTTGTGAACCGGCATGATGACACTGACTGAACTGGCTGGGTAACGCATCTCTGCACTTCCACGTGGTGCGCCCGCGTGCAGGTTAGCGCAAAACGTTCCAGTCGTGACACCATGAAGGCAGGACGATCCCCATGGCACATGCCAGACGACGGTGATCAACCGATCGGAGGGTCGTCCTCTGGAACCATGAACGAGGGGCGTAGTCCTGGAAGATGGCGGCCGTCATCCGACCGCGAACGACGTCCCACATCCGCAGCTTGCCGTGGCGTTCGGGTTGCGCACGGTGAAATGCGCCGCCATCAGCCCATCGTCATAGTGGATCTCGGCCCCGGCGAGCAGGCCGAGCGACGTCTCGTCGACCACCAGCTTCGCGGGGCCGCCATCGAACACGCGATCATCCTCGTTCACCGCGGCGTCGAGTGAGAAGGCGTACTGGAAGCCCGAGCACCCGCCACCCGAGACGGTGAGCCTGAGCATCAGCGCAGGGTTGCCCTCATGCGCGACGATCTCGGCTATACGCCTCGCGGCCTGGGGCGACAGGCTCACATCCGGGATGGTGGCAGCGTCCATGGGGCGACCTCTCTTCCCCCGAAACATCGTGATCCGGATGGTCGATGTCAAACGAGACCGGTTGCGGGCCGGGCTGTGCCGGGCGCAGGCTCGCCGGAATGCCCGACTCGGCCCCATATCCGCACCCGCTCGCCCCCTATGCCGTGCCGCCTGGCCGCACGCGCGGCCGCCTCGTGCCCGAACCGGAAAGCGAGGGCAGGGGCCCGTTCCAGCGTGATCGTGACCGCATCGTGCATTCCACCGCCTTCCGGCGGCTGAAGCACAAGACGCAGGTCTTTGTCGTTCATGAGGGCGACCATTACCGCACGCGGCTGACGCATTCGCTCGAAGTGGCGCAGATCGCACGCTCCGTCGCACGGCGCCTCAGTCTGAACGAGGACCTCGCGGAGGCCTTGGCACTCGCCCACGATCTCGGCCACCCGCCCTTCGGCCATGCGGGCGAGGAGGCGCTGAATGCCGCCATGGCCGGGTTCGGCGGGTTCGACCACAATGCCCAAGCGCTGAAGGTCGTCACCCTGCTCGAACGCCGCTACGGCGCGTTCGACGGGCTGAACCTGGCGTGGGAGACGCTCGAGGGGCTCGCCAAGCACAACGGGCCGGTGACCGACCCGCCGCCCTATGTGGCAGCGTTCGCGGCGCGGTTCGACCTCGACCTCGCGGGCCATGCCTCCGCCGAGGCGCAGGTCGCCGCACTCGCCGACGACGTCGCCTACACCAACCACGACCTCGATGACGGGCTTCGCGCCGGCCTGTTCACGCTGGCCGATCTCCGCCACCTGCCGCTGGTGGGCGAGGCGATTGGCGAGGCGGAGAGGGCCTATCCGGGCCTTGGCGCCGACCGCCTGCACCATGAGACGATCCGCCGTCTCATCAACCGCATGGTGGCCGATCTTGTCGCCGAGAGCGCCCGGCGCCTCGATGCGGCGGCCCCGGCGAGTGCGGAGGCGATCCGCCGGCTCGGCGCCCCCGTGGTCGCCTTCTCGGCCGCCGGGGCCGCCGCCAATGCCACGATCAAGGCCTTCCTGTTCGCGCGCATGTACCGGCATTTCCGCGTCAACCGGATGACATCGAAGGCCAAGCGGGTGGTGCGGGAGCTGTTCGCGGGCCTGCTCGCCGAGCCGAACTGCCTGCCGACGGAGTGGCAGGAGGAGGCCGGCGCGCCCGGCGATGCGCGCACCGCGTCCCTGGTGTGCGACTACATCGCCGGCATGACGGACCGATTCGCGCTTGACGAGCACCGGCGGCTGTTCGACCTCAGCGCGACGACAACAGCCTGAGAGCCCGCTCTGACTGCGCCGGCGATACAGAGCGCCGCATCACCGGAGTTCCGATGAACATCTTCTCCCAGTTCCGCGATGTCGTGCGCGAGGCCGTCGGCCGCCTGGTTCCCGATGCCCCGCCCGCTCTGATCGCCGCCCTCGGCGTCGAGCCGCCGCGCGACGCGAGCCATGGGGACATCGCCACCAATGCCGCTATGGTGCTCGCCAAGCCGCTCAAGCTTAACCCGCGGGCCTTCGGCGAACAGCTTGCCGCCGCACTCGCCGAACACCCCGACGTGGCGCGCGCAGCCGTGGCGGGGCCGGGCTTCGTCAACATCGCGCTCAAGCCCGCCTTCCTGCGCGCCAGGCTCGCCGACATCCTGCACGCGGGCACCGACTATGGCACCAGCACGGTCGGCGCGAACGAGCCGGTGAATGTCGAATACGTCTCGGCCAACCCGACGGGGCCGATGCATATCGGCCATTGCCGCGGTGCGGTGGTGGGCGATGCGCTCGCGGGCCTTCTCGCCAAGGCAGGCTTCGCGGTGACGCGCGAATACTATGTGAACGATGCGGGCGCGCAGGTGCACGCTCTCGCCTGGGCTGCCTACTGGCGCTACCTCCAGGCGATCGGGTCGCCGGTCATGGATGAGGCGTTCGAGGCGCGCGTGCCCGGCGGGTTGCAGTACAAGGGCGAGTATCTCGTCCCCGTCGGGCAGATGCTGGCCGACCGGCACGGCCTCTCGCTCGCCGCCGGTGGCGCGATGCCGGCCGATCCTTCCGTCTGGCTGGAGGCCGTGCGCACCGAGACGGTGGCGGCGATGATGGAGGCGATCCGCGAGGATCTCGCGGCACTCGGCGTGCGGCACGACGTGTTCGTTTCCGAGGCCGCGCTGATCGCCGCCGAGCGCGTGCAGGAGACGCTGCGCCTGCTCGAGGGCAAGGGGCAGATCTACACGGGCGTGCTCGAGCCGCCGAAGGGCCAGAAGCCGGACGACTGGGAACCCCGGCCGCAGACGCTGTTCCGCTCCACTGCCTTCGGCGACGACATCGACCGCCCGCTGCGGAAAAGCGACGGCAGCTTCACCTATTTTGCCAACGACATCGGCAACCACGCCGACAAGCTCGCGCGCGGCTATCGCCGCATCGTGCAGGTGTGGGGGGCCGATCACGGCGGCTACGTGAAGCGCATGGCCGCGGCCGTGAAGGCGCTCGACGAGGGCGCCTCGTTCCAGGTGCTGCTCTGCCAGATCGTGCACCTGCTGAAGGGCGGCGAGCCGATGCGCATGTCCAAGCGCGCGGGAACGTTCGTGACGCTGCGCGACCTGATCGACGAGGTTGGGCGCGACGTGGTGCGCTTCATCATGCTGACGCGCCGCTCCGATGCGCAGATGGAGTTCGACCTCGACCGCGTGCGCGAGCAGACGAAGGACAACCCCGTCTTCTACGTGCAGTACGCGCATGCGCGCTGCCGTTCGGTGCTTCGCCATGCAGGCGAACAGTTCGACGTGCACCCAGCGTCATTGGCGAAGGCGTCTCTCGATGTGCTGGAGGACGAGGCGGAGCTCACGCTGGTCCGCGCGCTGATCGCCTGGCCGCGCGTGATTGAGCAGGCCGCACTCGCCTGTGAACCGCACCGACTCGCATTCCACCTGTATGATGTTGCCGCGGCGTTCCACGCGTTGTGGAACAGGGGGCGCGACGAGACGGAGCTTCGCTTCATCCAGGCCGATGCGCCGGAGGCAACGAAGGCGCGTCTCGCACTGGTGCAGGCGACGGCAACCGTCATCGCATCGGGCCTCCTGACCATGGGTGTGACGCCGGCCGAGGAAATGCGGTGACGGAACGAGGAGGGCTCGTTCCATCGCCGTGATGAAAGGCGCGTTGGTCAAGGACGCGTTGTTCAAGGTTTGGGGTGCGATGAACGGCGGCAACCTCGATATTCCCGATGCCAATGGCTGGGCGAAAAGCCCCGCCCGCGTGGTGGCTGACCCTGCCTGGCGGCGGAAGGAAAAGAAGCGCTTCCGCTGGGCGGCATGGCTGGTCGGGCTGGCCGCCGTGTCGCTGATCGGTGCCGGCGTGATGTTGATGCTCGGGCACGAGCCGCGCAGCCCGGCCGAGGCGCCGCTGATCACGGCCGACCCGTCGCCCGTCCGCGTCCGGCCCGATGATCCTGGCGGGTTGCGCGTGCCCAATCTCGACAAGACCGTCTATGACCAGCTCGGCCGCGCCAATGCCCCGCGCCTGAACGAGACGGGTGGTGGTCGCGTCGAAAGCCTGCTGCCGCCGCCGGAAGCGCCGCGCCCGGTTCCAGCGCCGCCTCCCGCGCTGCCGGCACAGCCCGCAGCGTTGACCGAGGGGCCGAGCCAGCAGCAACTTGCACGCGAGCCGGAGCAGCCAGCCCCCCCGCTCGCGGCGCAGCAGTCAGCCCGCATCACGCCCCCGCCGCCGCCAGCGGCGACACCGCCGGCCGCGGCAGCACCCCCGGCCGCGGCAGCACCGCCGGCACAACCGCCGCCAACAGCCCCTCAGGCAGCGGCGACACCAGCACCCGTGCCTGCCGGCAACGGGCGCGTCCAGGTGCAGCTCGCCGCCGTGCCGACCGAGCAGGCCGCCAACGCCGAGTGGCTACGCCTGCAGCGGCGCATGCCGGACCTTCTCGGCAACCAACGCCTCGTCGTCAGCCGTGGCGATCGCGAGGGCCAGCCCTTCTTCCGCATCCGCACCGGCGCCTTCGCCGACAATGCCGCGGCGCGCTCCTTCTGCGACCAGGTGAAGGCGCGTGGGGGCTCCTGTTTCGTCGCGCCCCAGGGATGATAGGGATGATGCAGTGAGGGCTGAAGGCGTGGCAACGGCAACCGCGCCGCGCGCGGCGATCATCGGCGTCGCGGGCCATGAGCTTACCGCGTCCGAGGAGAAGCTCTTCGCGAGGCACAAGCCGCTTGGGCTGATCCTGTTCGCGCGCAACATCGCGACACCCGCCCAGGTGTTCGACCTCACCGCCGCCTTCCGCCGTGCCGTGGGGCGCGAGGATGCGCCCGTGCTGATCGACCAGGAAGGCGGGCGCGTCGCCAGGCTGCGCGCGCCGCATTGGCGCCACCCGCCCGCCGCCGCCGTCTTCGTCCGCCTCGCCGCTGCCGATCCCGCGGCGGCACGCCGCGCCGCCTTCCTCAACGCGAGGCTGATGGCCGACGATCTCACCGCCATCGGCATCGATGTCGATTGTGCCCCGGTGCTCGACCTTCCCGTCCCCGGCGCGCACGACGTGATCGGCGATCGCGCGCATGGCGATACGCCGCGGATGGCGTCCAGCCTCGGCCGCGCCGTCGCCCGGGGGCTGCTTGCCGGTGGCGTCGTCCCCGTGATGAAGCACATCCCCGGCCATGGTCGGGCCTTGGCCGATACGCACCACGCGCTTGCGGTCGTTGACGCAACGCTCGCGCAGCTTCTCGCGCGCGACGCAAAGCCGTTCGCAGCGCTTGCCGAGACCTGCCCGTGGGCGATGACGGCGCATATCGTCTACACGGCGCTCGATGCCGAACGCCCCGCCACGCTGTCGCCTGCCGCCATCCGCTTCATCCGCCGGCAGCTCGGGTTTTCCGGCGTGATCGTCAGCGATGATCTCTCGATGAAGGCGCTCGCGGGCGAGCCTGGCGTACTGGCTGCCGCTGCGATCGCGGCAGGGTGCGACATCGCGCTCGAGTGCCCGGGCGACCTTGCGCGGACGGAGGCGGTGCTCCGCGCCGTTCCCACACTCACGCCCGTCGCGTCGCGGCGCCTCAAGGCGGGGGCCAAGGCAGCGAAGGCGGCATCGCGGCGGCTCGACCGCCCGCGCGCCGAGGCTGCGCTGGCCGCCCTGGTCGGATGAGCGAGACCTTCCTCACCAATCTTCTCTGGGGCTTCCTGATCATCGCTCCGGGCGCGGTCATCGCGATCGTGCTGCACGAGGTGGCGCACGGCTGGGCCGCCAATGCGCTCGGCGATCCGACGGCGCGGCTGCAGGGGCGGCTGTCGCTGAACCCGATCCGCCACGCCGACCCGGTGGGCACGGTGGCGCTGCCGCTGATCCTGTTCGCCGCGCAGATGCTGACGATCGGGCGCGTGGAGATGCTGTTCGGCTGGGCCAAGCCCGTGCCGGTGGATACACGCTATTTCCGCAACCCGCGCGTCGGCATGGCCTGGGTCGCGGCGGCGGGGCCTGCCATCAACCTCGTGCTGGCCTTCCTGTTCGCGCTGTCTGGCCATGCCGTCGACGAACTGCCGGGCGTGGTCGGCGCCTATGCGGCAGAGCTGATCGTCTTCGCGGTGCAGATCAACCTGCTGCTGATGCTGTTCAACCTGCTTCCCGTGCCGCCGCTCGATGGCGGGCGCATCCTCGTCGGCATCCTGCCCCTGCCGGCGGCCCGCATCGTCGCGCGGCTCGAGGGGGCGGGGCTGGCGCTGATCCTGGTCGGGTTCTTCCTGGTTCCCGCCGCCCTCCGCCAGGCCGGGATCGCGGCCGATCCGCTCGGCACGCTGCTCTGGCCGCCGCTGGTCTGGTTCAGGCGTCTGGTGTTCACGGCTGCCGGGTTCTAGAGAAGGGCGCATGACAGACCCGGTGCCCTTCGCGGAGGACGCCCCCCGCGCGCCTGGCCTGGTGGGCGGTCCTGACCCCATGACCCCTGATCAGATGACGGGCCTCGCCGTCGCGGTCGAGGGGTTCGAGGGGCCGCTCGACCTGCTGCTGGCGCTCGCGCGCGACCAGAAGGTCGACCTCGCCCGCATCTCGGTGCTGGCGCTGGCGGAGCAGTATCTCGCCTGGATCGCCGCTGCCCGTGCGCTCGACCTCGATCTGGCAGCCGACATGCTGGTGATGGCTGCCTGGCTCGCCTACCTCAAGTCGCGCCTGCTGATCCCGCCAGCCGAGCGGCCGACGGATGAGCCTTCGCCCGAGGCCGCCGCCGAGGCGTTGGCGTTCCAGCTTCGCCGGCTCGAGGCGATGCGCGAGGTCGGCGCGATGCTGATGGGCCGGTTCCGCCTCGGCCTCGATGTCTGGGCCCGCGGGGCGCCGGAGGCGACGATCGAGCGCGTGCAGGGCGGCGTCAGGCTCTCGATGAGCGAGCTGATCGCGGCCTACGCCGCTGCCCGGCGACGCTCCCTCGGCAAGCGCACCTATACCCCGCCGCCGCTCGACCTCCTCTCGGTCGAGGACGCGATCGCCAGGCTGAACCGGCTGATCGGCGGCATCCCTGGCTGGTCGACGCTCGCACAGTTCCTGCCCGAGGGGCTCGCGCCCGGCCTGCCGACGCGGGCGGCGATGGCCGCGATGCTGATTGCCGGCCTCGAGATGGCGAAGTCGGGCAACGTCGATCTGCGCCAGGAAAAGGCCTTCGGGCCCATCTATGTGAAGCCTGCGGCGCAGCTTCCTTCGAGCGAACCATGAACGAACAGACAGAACACCTTGAACCTGCTCCAGAAGAGCTGCCGTTGCCGGAGCCTGCCGTGCAGCCCGAGCATCTGCGGCTTGCCGAGGCGCTGCTGTTCGCCGCCGCCGAGCCGGTGACGGAGAAGGCGCTTGCCACCCTGCTGCCCGAAGGTGTTCCGGCTGCCGCCGTTCTCGCGTCCCTTGGCGAGGCCCTGGCGGGGCGTGGGGTCGAGGTCGTCGCGGTCGCCGGCGGCTGGCAGCTCCGCACCGCGCCTGACCTCGCGCCGCTGCTCCGCCGCCGCTTCGAGGTGCCGAGGCGCCTCTCGCGCGCGGCGGTCGAGGCGCTGGCCATCGTCGCCTACCACCAGCCAGTGACGCGCGCCGAGATCGAGGACATCCGCGGCGTCGCGCTGAGCCAGGGCACGCTCGACACGCTGGTCGAGGCTGGTTTCGTCGAGCCGAAGGGCAGGCGCGAGACGCCGGGGCGCCCGGCCATCTGGGGAACGACCGACCAGTTCCTGGCCCATTTCGGCCTTGCCGACCTGAAGGCACTGCCGAAGCTCGATGAGCTGAAGGCGGCCGGCCTGCTCGAGCCGCTGCCCATGCAGGCGGTCCTGCCGGCGGCGAGCGAGGAACCCGCACCGCCAGGTGGCGTGGCGGAGGCAGAGGAGCAGGCTGCCGCGCCGCTGTCGCCGGATGGCGACGAGGCTGATCGCGGCTGATGGCGCTTCGCCTCGAGGACATCCACCACAGCTTCGGCGCGGCGGAGGTGCTGAAAGGCATCTCCCTCGCGGTCGCCCCGGGGGAGATCGTCTGCCTGCTCGGGCCATCTGGCGATGGCAAGACGACGCTGCTGCGCATCGCCGCGGGCCTGACGCCGGTGCAGCGGGGCAGGGTGGTGATCGGCGGCCGCCTGGTGGCGGAGCCTGGCCGCGAGGTGCCGCCGGAGGAACGCGGCGTCGGCCTGTTGTTCCAGGACTTCGCCCTGTTCCCGCATCTCTCGGTGCTCGACAACGTCGCGTTCGGTTTGACCACGCTGAAGGGTGCCGCGCGGCGCGAGCGGTCGATGGCGATGCTGTGCCGCGTCGGGATGGAGGCCTATGCGGGGGCTATGCCGCACACGCTGTCCGGTGGGCAGCAGCAGCGCGTGGCGCTGGCCCGCGCGCTCGCGCCACGGCCCAAGGTGCTGCTGCTCGACGAGCCCTTCTCCGGCCTCGACGCCCGCCTGCGCGACCGTGTGCGCGACGACACGCTGCACGTGCTGCAGGACGAAGGCATCGCCGTGCTCATGGTCACGCACGACGCCGAGGAAGCGATGTTCATGGCCGACCGCATGGCCATCCTCCACCGCGGCGTGATCGCGCAGGAAGGCCCGCCGGCCGAGATCTACCTTCACCCCGCCACGCCCTTCGTCGCGGCCTTCCTGGGCGAGGTGAATCGGCTGGCCGGGCAGGTGCGGCTCGGCATGGTCGCCACCCCGTTCGGCCCCGTGCCCGCAGGCGGCAGGGCCGAGGGGGAACGTGTGTCGGTGCTGATCCGCCCAGAGGCAATCAGGCTGATGCCAGAGGCGGAGGGTGAGCCCTGCCACGCCCGCGCGCGGGTTGATGCGGCACGGCTGCTGGGGCGTACCTCGATGGTCCACCTGACCGTGCAGGAGGGGGGCGAGGAAGTGCACGTCCACGCCCGCATCCCGGGCGAGTATCTTCCCGCGCGCGACGCCGTGGTGGCCGTGGCACTCGACCCCACGCGTGCCTATGTGTTCCCCGAGGGCGAGGCGGCCTGATGGGTGGCGCACCTGCGTTGCTGGAGGGAGGGCACTCTGCCAATATCCCGCCCGCCGCGTCGCGTGGGCGGCAAGGAAACGGGGGCAGGATCAGGGCATGAGCATCGGCGTATGGCAGATCGCGCTGCTTGGCGTCGTAGTCCTGTTGCTGTTCGGCAGCCGCAAGCTTCCGGCGCTTGGCGCCGACCTCGCCAACGGCATCAAGGATTTCCGGAAGGTCGTGGGGGCGCAGTTCGCAACCAAGCCTGCGGTGGGCGAGGATGCGCCGTTCGAAGATCCCAGCCAGGCTGCAGCGAGCCGGCCTTCCGCCGCGCCGGTTGATCGCCGCTAACAGGGGCATCGCCGGCCCTCAGCCGGCGGCCGAGAGAGACGCATGTTCGATTTGGCCTGGTCCGAAATCGCGCTGATCCTGCTCATCGCCCTCGTGGTGATCGGGCCGAAGGAACTGCCCAATGCCGTGCGCGGCATCGCCGACTTCATTCGCAAGGCGCGCCGGATGGCGGGCGAGTTCCAGGTGCATGTCGACGAGATGATGCGCGAGACCAAGCTCGACGAGGTCAAGAAGCAGATCGACGAGGTCCGCAGCGGCATCTACGACATGAAGCGCGATGTCGAACGCTCGGTCGACGAGAACGGCATCCGCGATGCGTTCAAGGACCCGTTCAACGAGACAGCGACGAGCACGACGACCAGCACAATGACGCCGGCCTCGGCCACCACGGCCCCGGCAGAAGCCGCCTCCGGGCCCGCGCCACCCCAACCGGCGCCGCCAGCGCCGCCGCCGCCTTTGGCCAAGGGGCCGCCCGCCTTCGTTCCACCCACCGTCGCCGCGCCGCAAGCCGCCGTGGCATCACCGCGCGACAGCGCCTGAGCGGGACCGATGCCACCGGAAGAGGATATCATCGACGACAAGCCGATGCCGCTGCTCGAGCATCTGCTCGAGCTGCGCACCAGGCTGCTGCTCGCCTTCGGCGGCTTCATCGTCTCCTTCATCGTCTGCTACATCTTCTCGAAGCAGATCTACGGCTTCCTCGCCGCCCCGCTGGCCAACATCCTGCAGGAGACGACGGGGGCCGAGCGGCGGATGATCTTCACCGCGCTCTACGAGGCGTTCTTCACCTACCTGAAGGTCGCCCTCTGGGGAGCGATGATGATCAGCTTCCCCTGGTGGGCGACGCAGCTCTGGCTGTTCATCGCCCCCGGCCTCTACCGCAGCGAGAAGCGCGCGGTGGCGCCGTTCCTCATCGCCACGCCCTTCTTCTTCGCCGCTGGCGCTGCGTTCTGCTACTACTTCGTCATTCCGGCGGCGTGGCGGTTCTTCCTGTCGTTCGAGAGTCCCGCCGGCCCGGGCGAACTGCCGATCCAGCTCGAGGCGAAGGTCAACGAGTACCTCTCGCTCGTGATGCGGCTGCTGTTCGCCTTCGGCTTCGCCTTCCTCATGCCCGTCGGCCTCGTGCTGATGTGCCGCGTTGGTATCATCACGCCTGAGGGGATGGCGGCGAAGCGGCGCTACGCCATCGTCGGCATGTTCGTGGTCGCTGCCATCATCACCCCGCCTGACGTGATCAGCCAGGTCGGGCTCGCGCTGCCGCTCATCCTGCTCTACGAGGCCTCGATCATCGTGGCGAAGCTGCTGCGCAAGCGCGACCAGGCGAACGCCGCCCCCAGTTGAAGCGGAACATCCGAGATGCATGACATCAGACGCATCCGCGAGGACGCGGCCGGATTCGACCGGTCCCTCGCGCGCCGCGGCGCCGCCCCCGCGGCCGACGCACTTCTCGACCTCGACCAGCGCCGCCGTGCCAGCCTGACGGCGTTCGAGCAGATGCAGTCGGCGCGCAACGCGCTGTCCAAGCGGATCGGCCAGGCCAAGGGCAAGGGGGAGGATGCCTCCGTCCTGCTCGAGGAAGCCTCCGCCATGGGCAACGCGATCGCGCGCGAGGAGGCGGAGGCCGCACGCCTGGGTGCTGCGCTCGACGAGGCTCTCGCCGCGCTGCCGAACACGCTCGATGCCACCGTTCCCGATGGCGCGTCGGAGGCTGACAACGTCGAGCTCCGCCGCTGGGGAACGCCGCGCGACTTCCCCTGGCAGCCGCTCCAGCATTTCGAGATCGGCGAGCGGCATGGGTGGATGGATGTCGAGGCAGCGGGCCGCATGGCCGGCGCCCGCTTCACGGTGCTGAAAGGCCCGCTGGCGCGGCTCGAACGCGCCCTCGGCCAGTTCATGCTCGACCGCCACACGGGCCCGGAGCCAGAGGGGGGCGGCTACACCGAGGTGTCGCCGCCGCTGCTGGTGCGCGAGGCCGCGCTGTTCGGCACCAACCAACTGCCGAAGTTCGCCGAGGACCAGTTCCGCACCACCGACGGGCGGTGGCTGATCCCGACGGCCGAGGTGCCGCTGACCAACCTCGTGCGCGAGAGCGTTCTCGACGAGGCCGCGCTGCCGATGCGCGTCACCGCGCTCACCCCCTGCTTCCGCTCGGAGGCAGGTGCGGCGGGGCGCGACACACGCGGCATGCTGCGCCAGCACCAGTTCATGAAGGTGGAGCTTGTCTCCATCACGCGGCCGGAGGACAGCGACGACGAGCATGCGCGCATGACGGCGTGTGCCGAGGCGGTGCTGCAGGCGCTCGAGATTCCCTACCGCGTGGTCGATCTCTGCGGCGCGGATGTCGGCTTCGGCGCCGCGCGCACTTTTGACATTGAGGCGTGGCTCCCGGGGCAGGGGGCGTATCGCGAGATCAGCTCCTGCTCTAACTGCCGCGATTTCCAGGCACGGCGGATGGATGCGCGCTGCCGTGCCGCTGGGCAGAAGGGCACGCGCTTCGTGCACACGCTCAACGGCTCCGGCGTCGCGGTCGGCCGTGCGCTGATCGCCGTGCTCGAGAACCACCAGCAGGAGGACGGCTCCGTCGCCATCCCCGCGCGGCTGCGTCCCTACATGGGCGGGCTCGCGCGCATCGGCGCGCCATGAGCGCCGATGCCCTGGCTTCGGCGCGCATCCTCGTCACCAACGATGACGGCATCGGCGCACCCGGCATCCGCGTGCTGGAGAAGATCGCGCGCGGGCTCTCGCGCGATGTGTGGGTGGTGGCGCCGGAGACTCAGCAATCGGCGGTCAGCCACTCGCTGACGATCCGCCGCCCGCTCAGGCTCTCGACGCTCGGGCCCAAGCGCTTCGCGGTCGATGGCACGCCGACCGACTGCGTGCTGATCGGCGTGCACGAGGTGCTGAAGGGCCGCGCGCCCGATCTCGTCCTGTCAGGCATCAACATGGGTGCGAACCTCGGCGAGGACATCGGCTACTCGGGCACCGTGGCGGCGGCGATGGAGGCGTGCCTGCTCGGCCTGCGCGCCGTCGCCTTCTCGCTCGACCTGCCGCGTAACGGAACGGTCCCGAAACAGCCGCGATGGGAGACCTGCGCGCATTTCGCTCCCCGCATCATCCGCACGCTCGCCGGCCTCTCCTGGCCGGAGGCGACGTTGATGAACGTCAACGTCCCCGACCTCGCGGTCGAGGCCGTCACCGGCATCCGCGTCGCCCACCAGGGCCGGCGGAAGGACGGGCTCCGCCTCGAGAAGCGGGCCGACCCCGAGGGCCGCCCCTACTGGTGGATCCTCGACTATACGAAGGAGGAGGTGCAGCCCCGCGGCTCCGACCTCTCGGCGATCAACGCGGGCGCGATCGCGGTGACGCCCGTGACGATCGACGTGACGGCGAAGGGCTTCCTGCCCGACCTCGTCGCCGCCTTCGCCTGACGCGCGGCGGGACATGCCAACCGACGCGAGCCGCATCCGCCTGATCCTGGAGCTCAGGCGCGCTGGCATCGTCGATGCCACGGTTCTGGCTGCGATCGAGAGCGTGCCGCGCGAGCGCTTCATCCCCGAAACGTTCCAGGACCAGGCGTGGGAGGACATCGCACTGCCGATCGGCCTCGGGCAGACGATCAGCCAGCCGCGCGTGGTGGCGATGATGACCGAGGCACTCTGCGTCACGAAGCGCCACCGCGTGCTCGAGATCGGCACGGGCTCCGGCTACCAGGCAGCGGTGCTCGCCCATCTCTGCCGGCGCCTCTACACGATCGAGCGCCACCCGGCCCTGCTCGCCCGCGCGGAGGAGATCCTGAAGGCGCTCGGCTTCACCAACATCGTCACGCGCGCCGGCGACGGCATGGCAGGCTGGCCGGAGCTCGCGCCGTTCGATCGCATCCTGGTCACCGCCGCGCCAAGGACGCCGCCGCAGGCGCTGCTCGACCAGCTCTCGCCGGCAGGCGGGATCATGGTGATCCCGATGGGAGAGACGGCGGACAGCCAGCATCTCTGGCGCATCACCCGCACCGGCGGCGCGTTCGCGCGCGAGAAACTCGCCGCCGTGCGCTTCGTGCCGCTGCTGCCTGGCCTTGCCGACGACAGCAAGGGTGACGATGGCAGCTGGGGGAACGGCAGCAGGGGCGGGGCTCCGCGCTGACGCTGCCGGGTGCGGCGCGGATGCAACACTGATCGGACCATGTGAGGGCCACGGCGTTGCCGTCATTGCGCCCCGAGTCGCTGCCACCGTATGAGCGATACGGCATGCAGCGCTCGCACGGCACCCCTCGGCACGCCCGCCACGCCAGCCCCAGGCACCTCTGCGCTGGCCTCCTGGCGCTGGCGCTCCTGTCCGCCTGCGCCGAACGTGCGCCGCCGCCCTCCCTTGGCCCGACCAGTGCCGAGCCCGTCACGGTGATCGTCCAGCGCGGCGACACGCTCCTGGCGATCGCGCGCCGCCACAATGTCGGGCTCCAGCCCCTCGCCTCGGTGAACGGGCTTGCACCGCCCTACCGCATCAGGCCTGGCCAGGTGCTGCATGTTCCCGGCGCCGTCGCGGTGCTGCCGCCGGCCGCAACGGTTGCTGCCGGCGGATCGGCCCTCGGCAGCCCGGGGCGCGGGCCTGCGGCCCAGGCAGCACTGGCACCAACGGCGCCGTCGGCGGCATCGAGCCGCACCGTGACGGCAGAGGCGCTGCCGCCACCACCCGCAGCCCCACAGCCTGCCGGCACGCCGGCAGACCGCACCCCAGAACCACAGCGCGCCCCCGAGGCACAGCGCACCCCAGAGGCACAGCGCGCGCCCGAGGCACAGCGCACCGCCGGGCCGCAGCGCGTGGCCGAGGGTGGGCCAGGCGCCGAGCCGCCGATCCGTCCGACGGCCGAGCCTGCGGCGCGTCGCCTGCCGCCCGGCCGCTTCGCCTGGCCGGTGCGTGGCGAG
>NZ_JALHPR010000014.1 GCF_022842375.1 Elioraea sp.
CCGCGATCGCGCGCGAACGCGAGGCCTGGGCCGGCCGCGCCGCTGGTGCCGGCACGCGCGGGGCGGAACTTGCAGCACGCCGCACCGAGGCCGAGCAGGAGGCGGCTGCGCTGGTCGACGCGCCGGGGCGGCTCGCCGTCGCACGCAGCGAGGCGCAGACGCTGCTCGCCTCCACCGAGGCAGCGCGCAACACCTCCGCCGACATGCTCAACCGCGCCGAGCAGGAGGCGAGCGTCTCGGGCCGCGCGATGCGCGAGACCGAGGCTGCGCTGGCACTTGCCCGCGAATCCCGCGTCCGCGCCGAAGGGGCCGTGACGCAGGCCGAGGCCACCGCCACCGACCTCGCGCGCGACCTCGTCGAACGACTCGGGCTGACGGTCGAGGCGCTGCTGCGGGACGTGCCGGTGGCCGAGCCCTATGCCGAGGCGGAGCAGACGGCGGCGAGGAAGCTCGAGCGCCTGACGCGCGAGCGTGACCAGATGGGCCCCGTCAACCTCGCCGCCGAGCGCGAGGCGGAGGAGGTCGAGCAGCGCATCGCCACGCTGCACGCCGAGCGCGATGACCTGACGGCCGCGATCGCCAAGCTGCGCGGGGCGATCGGGGCGCTGAACCGCGAGGGGCGCGAGCGGCTGATGGCCTGCTTCGCCGAGGTCGACCGCCACTTCCAGGACCTGTTCACGCGCCTGTTCGGCGGCGGGGCGGCACACCTGAAGATGGTCGACTCGGACGATCCGCTCGAGGCCGGCCTCGAGATCATGGCCTCCCCGCCAGGCAAGAAGCTGACGACGCTGAGCCTGCTGTCGGGCGGCGAGCAGGCGCTCACGGCGCTTTCCCTCATCTTCGCGGTGTTCCTCACCAACCCAGCGCCGATCTGCGTGCTGGACGAGGTGGACGCACCGCTCGACGACGCGAATGTCGGCCGCTTCTGCGGCATGCTGGACGAGATCGCGAGGCAGACCGGCACGCGCTTCCTCGTCGTCACGCACCACCGCCTGACCATGGCGCGGATGGACCGGCTCTACGGCGTGACGATGCCCGAGCGCGGCATCTCCCGCCTCGTCTCGGTCGATCTCACGGTCGCTGAGGGCTTCGTCGCCCCACCGATGGCGGCGGAGTAACCCGTCAAGGCTTCGCGATCGTCGCCTTCATCGTCGCCACCTGGGCAGGTGTGAAGCCCAGCCTGACATCGTTGGCCAGCCGCAGATACTGCTTGCGGTCGGCCAGCGTCTGGCCTTTCCAGGCGAACATGATGTCGTCCTTCGCCTGGACATGGCCGACGCCCAGTTGGTGGCCAAGTTCATGGGCGATGAAGCAGGCGAAGACGTTGGTTGCCGAGATCGTCGCCCCGCCGAGCAGTTCGCCGATCCAGGAGCCGATCACACCTTCGAAGATGTAGCCCGTCACGGGGCGGTTGGCGTCCGCCGCGCGTCGGTTGAAGGGCCCGAGCTTGGTTCGCCCCAGCCCCTCGGCAGAGACGCCGCCGATGTCAGGATCTGCGTTCCAGGCGAAATCGGCCTTGAGGAATCTGTCGCTGCCCGTTCCGTCCCCCAGCCGGATAAAGACGGCATCGCCAAGCGGCGCGAACAGCGCTCGCACCGCCTCGCACAGCTTCGCGGGCCTGCCCAAGTCGCTGCTGAACACCGGGCCGCGGACGATCAGTCCGCTGGCTCTGTCCTGCATCACCTGCTCGAGTGCGGCAAGCTCGGCGAGGTCGAGATGGATGTAAAGAGGGGCGGGCATGGTATTCTCCGGCGATGGGCGTGACGATCGCAGCGAGGGTCGCGCCTCTTGCCTGCGATCGCGTGTGACAGGCCGCACGCGGGGCTGCGATCATGACGGCCGCGGCGCATCGAGCATGATCCGCCGCAGCGCAGCACGCAGTTTCTTGACACCCCCCTGCCCGGCGGCTAGGTAGCCCGCGCCTTCCGGGCGGCGCTTCCGCCGAACGAAGGAGCATGGGTTGGACGATCCGGACAAACGCGCGCCGGGCGACGCCGCGAAGGATGCCTCGTTCGAGGCACGACTTGCAGCGGCGCGTGCGAAGCAGGGCCTCGACAGGCCCGAGAACGCAGGTCGTCAGGCAGGCAGCCCCTGGGGCCTTGGCCTTCGTGCCGGGCTCGAGGTGGCTTCGGCCCTCGTGGTCGGCGTCGGGCTTGGGCTCGCGGCCGACTGGTGGGCCGGAACCCGCCCCCTGTTCCTCGTCGCGGGATTGTTCCTGGGCGGTGCGGCGGGCGTGACGAACGTCTACCGGCTGATGCTGGGACGGCGAAGGTAGAAGGGTCAGGTCAACGCGCCGGCGCCATGGGGTGCCGGCGATGATGACTGCCGGGGGGCGTGATGGCGGTTGAAGGCAAGACGATCGATGCGCTGAGCCAGTTCGAGCTCACGCCCATCGTTGCCGGCTTCACCAACAGCAATCTCTACATGCTGATCGCGGGTGTCGCGAT
The DNA here is from genome assembly GCF_022842375.1 of Elioraea sp. Classification (GTDB taxonomy): domain Bacteria; phylum Pseudomonadota; class Alphaproteobacteria; order Acetobacterales; family Acetobacteraceae; genus Elioraea_A. The sequence continues at coordinate 2,448 of NZ_JALHPR010000014.1, forward strand.
CTCGGCGCTCATGGTGCTCGGCATGCAGCCGCGCGCGCGCGTTCCCGGCCGCCTGCAGGGCCTCGCCGAGGTCTCCTACCAGTTCGTGCACGGGATGGTCGATGAGCAGGTCGGGCATGAGGGGCGGAAGTTCTTCCCCTTCGTGTTCACGCTCTTCATGTTCGTGCTGTTCGGCAACCTGCTCGGCATGGTGCCGTACTCGTTCACCTTCACGAGCCACATCGCGGTGACGTTCACGCTCGCGCTCGTGGTGTTCATCCTGATCACCGCGGTGGCGCTGGCCATCCACGGCATGAAGTTCTTCGGCTACTTCTTCCCCGAGGGCGCGCCGATCGCGCTCGCGCCGATCATCATCCCGGTCGAGATCATCTCCTACCTCTCCCGCGTGGTGAGCCTCTCGGTGCGTCTGTTCGCCAACATGGTCGCCGGGCACGTCATGCTGAAGGTGTTCGCCACCTTCGTGGTGCTGCTCGGCAGCCTGGGCGGCATCGGCATCATCGGTGCCGCCGCCCCGCTCGCGCTCAACGTCGCACTGGTCGGGTTCGAGTTCCTCGTCGCCTTCCTGCAGGCCTATGTGTTCGCCATCCTGACCTGCATCTACCTGCACGACGCCGTCCACCTGCACTGAACCCCACCTGCACTGCAACAACGGCCCGTCAGTCACTCGTTCAGCCACCTCGCAACACTCTTCGCTCTCAAGGAAAGGGATACTCAGATGGAAGTCGCCGCCGCGAAGGCCCTCGGGGCCGGTATTGCTGTCATCGCGCTGTTCGGCGTGGGTCTCGGCATCGGCAACATCTTCTCGTCGCTGATCACCGCGGTGGCACGCAACCCGGCCGCCCGCGACGCGGTGTTCCCGATCGGCATTCTCGGCTTCGCGCTCACGGAAGCCGTCGCGCTGTTCGCGCTGCTGATCGCCTTCCTGATCCTTTTCGCCTGATCCTGGTCGCCTGATCCTGCCGCCCGCGTGGCGCGCCATTGGGCGCCACGCGGGACCGGCGCGGATGGGGCGGGCCATCGATCGCGACCGGGAGGTTCGGATGCCGCAGCTCGATTTCGCCAACCCGCTGGTGCTCACCCAGGTGCTCTGGCTCCTGGTGATTTTCGGCGCGCTCTACGTGCTCCTGTCGAAGGTGGCTCTGCCGCCCATCGCACGGGTGCTCGCGGACCGGGAGGCGGCGATCACCGCCGACCTCGAGACCGCGCGCGCGCTGAAGGCTGACGCCGATGCCGCAATCGCCGCGCAGGAGAAGGCCGGGCAGAAGGCACGCGCCGAGGCGCAGGCCGCACTGCGGGCTGCCGTCGATGCGGCGAAGGCCGAGGCCGTGAAGGCGGAGGCCGATCTCGGCTCACGGCTCGCGGCAGACCTTGCCGCGGCGGAGGCGCGCATCACCGCAGCCAAGGACCAGGCGCTCGGTGCCGTGCGCACCATCGCCGCCGAGGCAGCGGCGGAAGCGACCGCCAAGCTCACCGGGCTGATGCCGGATGCGGGCGCGGTGGTCGCTGCCGTCGATGCAGCACTCGCCGCCGGCCAGCGGCGCTGAGCGGAACGAAGGGGCGAACACCATGTCTGATCCGAAATTCTGGGTCGCGATCTCCTTCGTCATCTTCATTGCGCTGGCGTGGAAGCCGCTGATCGGCCGTTTCCTCAGCGGGCTCGATGCACGCTCCGCCCGCATCAAGGCGGAGATCGACGAAGCGCAGCGGCTTCGCACCGAGGCCGAGGCGATGCTGAAGCGCGCCGAGGCTGCGCGGGCCGATGCCGAGAAGGAGGCAGCCGCCCTTCTTGCCCATGCCCGCGAGGAGGCGGCGCGCGTGACGGAGGCAGCCCGCGTCGAGCTCGACGTCGCGCTGAAGCGGCGCGAGAAGATGGCGCTCGACCGCATCGCCGCGGCCGAAGCCGAGGCCGCCGCCGCAGTGCGCAACGCAGCGGCCGATGTCGCGATCGCTGCCGCGCGGAACCTGATCGCGTCGGGGCTGACGCAGGACGGCCACGCCTCGCTGGTCGACGCCGCGATCGCCGACATTCCCCAGAAGTTGCACTGACCTTTTTCCCCGATCGGCTGCGTTGACGCCCCGGCATCGTCCGGGGCGTTTGCGTTTGCACCGTTGTACTCGCGAATGCACGTCTCTACCTGGCGCATCTCCTTCGTTGCGCAAAGATCCTTGCGTTGCGATACCGTTCTGCTACCGTATTGGGAACGAAGACAGGAGACTTCAACCTGAAGGGAGGGGTGGACGTTGGCCGATCCATTCAGCGCGCTGCGACAAGGTGCGGAACTCGCCAGCACCGTGTCCATGGCCATCCCGCCGCCCGCCGGCCCCTTCGTCATGGTCGGCCTGCAGATCTTCGCGATGCTGCTGCCGACACCGCCGGCGCCAGACAAGGACAAGATCATTCTCGACGCCATTGCCGCGCTGCCGGACCAGATCGGCAACGCGGCAAGCCTCGGCGCTGCCAAGGCCCGGCTCGCGGCGATCAAGAGTGGCGTCGACCTCGTGCTGCGCGACTGGGAATCGGCCAAGGGGTCGGACTACGAGGCGAATGCCCTCGCCAAGGCGAAGAACAGCTTCAATGCCATGCTGCAGGTCGGGACCGACCCGGTGAAGGAACTGAACGGCCTTCTCGATGTCGCCATCGCCGACGCGGCGGGCTACGCGGCCGGGGTGGCGGCAGTGTCGGCCTACATGAACCTCCTGCTTGGCCTCGTCATCGCCCGCAAGGTCATCGTCGAACTGTCTGGCGGCATCGTTGCGGTCCTGGCAAAGCGGACGCGCAGGGGCGATCGAAGCGCGGCTGCTGAACTGCGCAAGGCAAAAGGCGACCTTCGTGCCGACTACGACGATCTCGTGAATTTCGTCAACCAGTACTGTGGTCCTGATGGCGACGAGCGAAAGACGTGCGAGGCGTTCATCGCGGCCCTCAGGAAGAAGCGATCAGACGTCCTTGAGGTGAAGACGGATGGTTCGAATTCGTACTGGGTTTTTTCGCACTCCGAAGAGTCACACTACATTCTCGATCCAATCATCAGCGACCAGAAGCAGCACATGGAAACGGATGAACTCCGTTTCCATCCGCTTCCTCCTGGCTCGACGCGCGGTAACCCGCAACCGTATTGGATCTGCAAGCTAAGCAGCGTGCAGGCCGCGCTCGAAGGCTACAGGAACACCGTGCTGGCGCAGTTCGACACCGACATGGCCAGTGTCAGGAAGATCTATGCACAGCTCCACGACCAGGTGGACCAGGCGAGTGATCTCGCACCGCAGCCTCCGCGCTCCGCCATCAGCGTTGCCTGGACCGACGTCGGCGTCGCCGGTTATTGGAACGTGGCGAAGGGAAACGCCGTCGCCTGGGGGGTGCAGTTCCAGCACGGTGACAAGACCAGCCCGATCGTCTGGTCGCCCTGGGAAGCCTCGCCGGGCGGCACGGCTGTGCCACGCCTGACCGTGCCGTGCGACGAGACGACGGCAAGGCTTACCCAGACGCGCGTCGTGTACAGGATCGTGCGTGAGAGTAAGCCTCCCTCTCCGTTGCCACCGACACACGAGCCGCCCGACGAGGCAGAGGTGGCGCTGATGCTGCCCGACAACGTCACCGAGCGCGTCATCGACACCGTCCTTGACGCAACGCTCGGCCTGCCGCCGGTCCCGGCGTTGCCGCCGCTCGTACCGCCTCCGGTGGCAGTCGTGCCGCCAAAGGCCCCGCCACCACAGGCAACCGGCGCGTCGGCCGGCGCCGGCAAGCGGTACTGCTTCGCCTACTGCGACGCAGACGGTAAGGGCGAATCACCCATCGGCCCCGAGACGGACTGGCTCGACGTGCCTAGCGGAGCCTCTCTCCTGCTCGCGATCGGCCCGAACGACCTCAAGCCCCGCCTCTATGCGCGCGGCCGGGCTGACACGAAGCCATCCCCATCGCAGGGCGAACTCAAGGAAGGCGACCAGTTCTGGACCTGGACCTGTCCGTGAAAGCAGGAGGCAGAAAATGGCAATTGAACGCGAAGTCAAGTTCGAGGAAGAGCCCAAGACCGAGGAAGAAGCCAATGAGCGAATTGGAGAAGAGGAAGATAAGCTCCGCGAGATCAGGTCACGCCAGACCGTCGAGCTCACAAGGCGGATGACCGAACTTTCGCAGAAGGTCTCCGAGCTCAGCGACAAGCTTGGCAAGTCGACCCTCATCGCGCCGGAGATGGACGAGGTTCGGAGCAAGCCCGTCCGCGACCCGGTCGAGAAAGCCGCAAAACCAAAGAGGTCCGAGACAAAGGATAAAGCCGAAAAAAAGGTCAAGGAAATCCTTGATAGCGACGAGAACAACAAGAAGGATTCCGAGCCAGACAATAAGAAGCCGGCCGATCAAAAAGAGTGGGCGGGCTCGAAGTTCATGTACCTCGTCACCGGCCTGACGCTATTCGGTCCCATGCTGATGCAGATGTTCGAGGGGTTGTACAAGGCGATGACCGGCAAGTCACTCGATGGCCTCGGCCTGCCTGACGAGGTGACGGCGAAGCTGATGGCGTTCGCGGCAGAGAAGAAAGCGGAGACATCAGAAGCCTACTGGAAGGATATCGCTGACTACATCGCGAAGTCGCCGAACGCAACGAGCGCCGACCTGATCATGCTCCTGCAATTCATCGTCAAGACGAACCCTCTCACCATGCCGTTCATGTGGTCGAGCTTCGAGGACGCCGGCAACATGGCGCTCGAGCTTGCGCCACAGTACACGGCCGATCGGACGAAGTTCTTCACTGGCCTTGCGACGCTCAAGACCAAGGACAAACGGCCGCTGCCGCGCGCGACGGCCGCCGGCGTGGCACAGAACGCGATCGCGCTGACCCTGGTCACGCCGACGGCATGACGGGCAGCCACAAAGCCTGACTGTTGGGAACCATCGTTTGGTTGCGTCTACGCCCCGGCACTGCCGGGGCATTTTCGTTCGTGAAATGAAATGCGGCCGCGGCAGGTTTTCGCGTGGAGGCTTGCCTCTGCCCCCGCCTCTCTTCATCGTTGCGCCAACGGGGGCGGCGGCATCGGTCGCGCGGCTCGGCAACGGGAGACATCGACGATGCGACGGGCACTTCTTTCGGGCGCGTTCCTCAGTGCGTTCGCGCTCGGCCTTGCCGCGCCAGCGGACGCCAACGTGTTCCGCTGGGCGAATGACGGCGACGCCAACAGCATGGACAGCTACACGCGGCAGGAGACGTTCCTGCTGACCTTCACGCAGAACATGATGGAGCCGCTGGTCAGGCGTGACCGCAACCTGAAGGTCGAGCCCTCGCTCTCCGTCTCGTGGAGCCAGCCGGCGCCCGACGTCTGGCGCTTCGCCCTCCGCCCCAACGTGCGCTTCCATGACGGCTCGCCGTTCACCGCCGACGACGTGGTGTTCAGCTTCCAGCGCGCCACGGGGCCCGGGTCGAACATCGCCTCCTTCCTCGCCTCGGTGAAGGAGGTGCGGAAGGTCGACGATCTCACGGTCGAGTTCGTCACCCGCGTGCCGAACCCGATCTTCCTCGAGGAGATCACCTCCTGGCAGATCATGTCCAAGATCTGGGCCGAGAAGAACAACGCGGTGAACGCCGCGGAGCTGACACGGCGTGAGGAGAACTTCGCCACCCGCAATGCCAACGGCACGGGCCCGTTCCGCCTGGTCTCGCGCGAGCCCGATCGCCGCACGGTGCTCGAGCCGAACCCGGGCTGGTGGGACCGGGTGGAGCACAACCTCACCCGCGTCGAGTTCAACGTCATCAGCAACGATGCCACGCGCGTCGCCGCCCTGCTCTCGGGCGAGGTCGACATGATCTACACCGTGCCGCCGCAGGACATGGAGCGGATCGGCCGCGCGCCGGGGCTTCGCCTGCACCAGGGGCCGGAGCTGCGCACGATCTACCTCGGCATGGACCAGCTTCGGCCCGAGCTGCTGAAGTCGGACGTGAAGGGCAAGAACCCGTTCCAGGACATCCGCGTCCGCCGCGCCTTCTACCAGGCGATCGACATGCAGGCGATCGCGAGCCGGACGATGCGCGGCCAGTCGCGCAACACCGGGCTGCTGCTCGGGCCCGGTGTGAACGGGTTCAGCCAGGCCCTCGACCAGCGCCTGCCGTTCGACCCCGATGCCTCGCGCCGCCTGCTCACCGAGGCCGGCTACCCGCAGGGCTTCGGCGTGACGCTCGACTGCCCGAACGACCGCTACGTGAACGACGAGGCGATCTGCCAGGCCGTCACCTCCATGCTGGCGCGCGTGGGGGTTCGCGTGACGCTCGTGGCGCAGACGCGTGCGCGCTTCTTCGCCGAGGTGAATGGGCCCGGCTACAACACGTCGTTCTACATGCTCGGCTGGACGCCCAACACGTATGACGCGCACAACGTCCTCTACAACCTCGCGGGCTCGCGGGGCGACGGGCGGCGCGGCGTGTTCAACAACGGCGGCTATGCGAACCCGAAGCTCGATGAGCTGATCGACCGCATCGCGATCGAGACCGACCAGGCGAAGCGCAACGCGCTGATCGCCGAGGGCCTGCAGATCGTGAAGGACGACGTCGCCTACATCCCGCTGCACCAGCAGACGCTGGTGTGGGCGGCGAAGCAGAACATCGACCTCGCGCAGCTCGCCGACAACCAGTTCCCGCTGCGCTTCGTGCGGGTTCGCCAGTAGGGCAAAGCGGCGGCGCCTCCCACACGGGGGCGCCGCCTCGCGCTATAGCATCTTGTCGTAGGTGATCCACATCGTCCGCGTCGCCAGGCGGTCATACACGCCGCGGCCGCGGTAGTTGTCATCGGCCGTAATCCAGCGGATCACGCCCCAGCCCTTCTCGCGCCCGAGCGCTGCCACCGCTTCGATCAACGTATCGGCGATGCGCTGGCCACGCTGCGCGGGGTCGACGAACAGGTCATCGAGGAACCCGCCATAGCCGCCGCGCAAGGGCCGCGCATAGGGGCGGTAATGCGCAAGCCCCACGGGCTCCCCCGACGCACCGAGTGCCACGAGGCCGTTCACCTCGTGCGCAGGGTCCATCAGCCAGCCCCATACCGTGTCGCGCATCGCCTCGGTCTGCTCGACCTTGTAGAACGCGGCATAGCCGGCATAGAGGCGCCCCCAGGCCGGCCGATGCTCCGGCGCGACCGGGACGACGGTGTTGGCGCTCACTCCGCCGCCTCGGCGTAGCTCTCCATCGGCTCGCAGGTGCAGACGAGGTTGCGATCGCCATAGACGTTGTCGACGCGCTTGACGGGCGGCCAGTATTTCGCTGCCGCCACGAAGGGCAGCGGCATCGCCGCCACCTCGCGCGAGTAGGGGTGCGTCCACGTCTCGGCGGTGATTTCTTCTGCCGTGTGCGGCGCGTTCTTCAGCGGGTTGTCGCCGACCGGCCAGCGACGCTCCTCCACGGCCGCGATCTCGCTCCTGATCGCGATCATCGCGTCGCAGAACCGGTCGAGCTCGGACTTCGCCTCGCTCTCCGTCGGCTCGATCATCAGCGTGCCCGCGACGGGCCAGGACATGGTGGGCGCGTGAAACCCGTAGTCCTGCAGGCGCTTGGCGATGTCCTCCACCATCACGCCGGCCGAGGCCTGGAAGCCGCGGCAGTCGATGATGCACTCATGCGCCACGAACCCCTCTGCACCGCGATAGAGGATCGGGTAGTGGGGTGCCAGACGGTGCGCGATGTAGTTGGCGTTGAGGATCGCGACCTCGGTCGCCTCGCGCACGCCGGCCTCGCCCATCATCGCGATATAGGCGTAGGGGATCGGCAGGATTCCGGCGCTGCCCCAGGGTGCGCTCGCCACCGGGCCGGGGCCTGTCGCGGGCCCGGCACCCTCGACCAGCGGGTGGTTCGGCAGGAACGGTGCGAGATGCGCCGCGACCCCGATCGGCCCGACGCCGGGGCCACCGCCGCCGTGGGGGATGCAGAACGTCTTGTGCAGGTTGAGGTGGCACACGTCGGCACCGATCGCCGCAGGGCTGGTCAGCCCCACCTGCGCGTTCATGTTGGCGCCATCCATGTAGACCTGGCCGCCTTGGGCGTGGACGATCGCGCAGATCTCGGCGATGCCCTCCTCGAACACGCCGTGCGTCGAGGGGTAGGTGACCATCAGCGCCGCGAGCTTCACCGCGTTCGCCTCGGCCTTCGCGCGCAGATCGGCGATGTCGACGTTGCCGTCCTTGTCGCAGGCCACCGCGACGACGCGGAAGCCGGCCATGACGGCCGACGCCGGGTTGGTGCCGTGCGCCGAGGTGGGGATGAGGCAGATGTCGCGATGGGTGTCGCCGCGGCTCTCATGCCAGCCGCGGATGGCGAGCAACCCCGCATACTCGCCCGCGCTGCCAGCGTTGGGCTGGAGCGAGACGGCGGCGAAGCCGGTCGCCGCACACAGCCACTGTTCCAGCCGCGTGATGAGCGTGCGGTAGCCCTGCGCCTGGTCGGCCGGTGCGAAGGGGTGGATGCCGCCGAAGCCCGGCAGCGTCACCGGGATCATCTCGGCCGTTGCGTTCAGCTTCATCGTGCAGGAGCCGAGCGGGATCATGGAGCGGTTCAGCGCCACGTCCTTGTCCTCGAGCCGCTTGAGGTAGCGCAGCATCTCATGCTCGGCGTGGTGCGAGGAGAACACCGCCTGGCGGAGGAAGCCGCTGCTGCGTGAGAGCGTGCCCGGGATCGAGGCGGGGGCCGAGGGCATCACGGCAGGTGCTGCACCGCCCGAGGCTTCGGCGAGGGCGGCGACCAGCGCGTCGATGTCGGCCCGCGTCACCGTCTCGTCCATCGCGATGCCGACATCGGTGGCCGACACACGGCGGAGATTCATGCCCTTCGCGAGCGCCGCCGCCATCACCGCATCGGCCTTCGCACCGCAGTCGAGCGTGACGGTATCGAAGAAGGCCGCGTGCCGCGGGGCGAAGCCCAGGCCGCGTGCCGCATCTGCGACGAGGCGCGCGGCGAGGTTGCAGCGTTTCGCGATGCGAACGAGGCCCTCGGGCCCGTGCCACACCGCGTACATCCCCGCCATGACCGCGAGCAGCACCTGCGCGGTGCAGATGTTCGACGTCGCCTTCTCGCGGCGGATGTGCTGCTCGCGCGTCTGCAGCGCGAGCCTGAGCGCGGGCCGCCCGGCGGCATCGACGGATACGCCCACGAGGCGGCCGGGCATCTGCCGCTTGAACGCATCGCGCGTGGCGAAGAACGCCGCGTGCGGCCCGCCATAGCCGAACGGCACGCCGAAGCGCTGGGCCGAGCCGACGACGACGTCCGCCCCCATCTCGCCGGGCGGCTTCATGAGCGTGAGCGACAGCAGGTCGGCCGCGACGATCGCCATCGCGCCCGCGCCCTTGGCAGCGGCGAGAACCGCCGTGAGGTCGCGGATCTCGCCGGTCGTCGAGGGGTTCTGCACGAGCATGCCGAAGGGCTTCCCGGCGCACGCCTCGGCAAGCCCGGCGAAGCCAACGCGACGCACCGTGACGCCGAGCGGCCGCGCGCGGGTTTCCACCACCGCGAGCGTCTGCGGATGGCAGTCATCGGCGACGAGGAAGAGTTTGCTCGACCCCTTCTGCGCGTGCAGCGCGAGCGACATCGCCTCCGCCGCCGCCGTGCCCTCGTCGAGCAGCGAGGCGTTGGCGATTTCCATGCCGGTGAGGTCGGTGATCACGGTCTGGTAGTTCAGCAGCGCCTCGAGGCGGCCCTGCGCGATCTCCGCCTGGTAGGGCGTGTAGGCGGTGTACCAGCCGGGGTTCTCGAGAACGTTGCGGAGGATGACGGGCGGCACATGCGTGCCGTGATAGCCAAGCCCGATCAGGCTGCGGATGTCGCTGCGGTTCTCGGCCGCCAGCGCGGCGAGCTCGGCCAGCACCTCTGCCTCGCTGCGCGCGGGCGGGATCGCCATCGCCGCGTGGGTGCGGATCGAGGCCGGAACGGTTTTCGACACGAGCGCGGCGCGGTCAGCGAGGCCGAGGGTGGCGAGCATCGCTGCCTGCTCGGCGCCCGAGGGTGCGATGTGGCGGGAGACGAACCCGTCATGGGCGGAGAGGCTCTCGAATTCTGCGAAGGCGTTCATGGCGTCTCTCCCGTTCACAGCGTCTCGAGGAAGGCGGCGTAGGCGGCCTCGTCCATCAGGGCTTCCGGCTCCGCTCCGTCCTTCGGCTCGATGCGGAAGAACCAGCCATCGCCCAACGGCTCTGCGTTCACCAGGCCTGGGTTGTCGGTCAGCCCCGCGTTCACCTCGACGATGCGGCCGGCGAGCGGGGCGTAGATGTCGGACGCCGCCTTCACGCTCTCGACCACCGCGCAGGCCTCGCCCGCCTCGACCTCGCGCCCAACCTCGGGGAGCTCGACGAATACGATATCGCCGAGCGCGGTCTGCGCATGGTCGGAGATGCCGATGGTCGCGACATCGCCTTCGAAGCGCACCCACTCATGGTCCTTGGAGAAACGGATCTCGCTCATTCGGGTGGCTCCTGGTTCAGCGCTTGTAGCGGTGCGGGACGAAGGGCGTGGAAGTGACTCGGGCGGGCAACGGCTTGCCGCGCACCATCAACTCGATGGCCGTGCCATCGGCGGCAAAGGGGGTGGCGACATAGCCCATGGCAATGGGGGCGGCGAGTGTCGGGCCGAACCCGCCTGACGTGACCTCACCGATCGGCCTGCCATCGGCGGCGATGATCGTCGTGTGCGCGCGGGCAGGCGCGCGGCCATCGGGGCGGATGCCGACGCGAAGCCGCTTCGGGCCCGATTCGAGCTCCGCGCGGATGCGCTCAGCCCCGGCGAAATTCCACTCGCTTCGCCGCCGCTTGCCGATGGTCCACACCAGCGCTGCCTCGACCGGGCTCGTCGTCGTGTCGATATCGTTGCCGTAGAGGCACAATCCGGCCTCGAGACGAAGGCTGTCGCGCGCGCCAAGCCCGGCGGGGGCGACGTCGGCATCGGCCAGCAGGGCCTTGGCCAGCGCCTCGGCCTTGTCGGCGGCGACCGAGATCTCGAACCCATCCTCGCCACTGTAGCCCGAGCGCGAGGCGAGCACGGGGATACCGGCAACCGTGGTCTCGACGATGCCCATGAAGGGGAGCGACGCTGCCTCCACGCCGCCCATGCGTGCCATCACGCCCTCGGCCGCGGGGCCCTGCAACGCGAGCAGCGCCCGATCCTCCCACCGTTCGAGCCTGACGCCGCCTGGCATGTGCGCGGCGATGTGGGCGAAGTCGGCATCCTTGCAGGCGGCGTTGACCACGAGAAACAGGTGATCGCCGCGGTTGGCGACCATGAAATCGTCGAGGATGCCGCCCTCGGGCGAGGTCAGCAGGGCGTATTTCTGTCGCCCGGGCTTCAGGATCTGCACATCGGCCGCCGTCAGCGCCTCGAGGGCCGCGGCAGCGCCCTCGCCGCGCAGAACGCCCTGGCCCATGTGGCTGACATCGAACAGCGCCGCCTTGTCGCGGCAGGCGGCATGCTCGGCCATGATGCCGGCCGGGTACTGCACCGGCATGGCGTAGCCAGCGAAGGGCACCATCCGCGCGCCGAGCGAACGGTGAAGGGCATCCAGCGGCGTGGTGTTCAACTGGCCGTTCACAGAATGGTCTGTCACGAAACCCCCGAGGACATGGTCGCTTCCCCCGGCACGACGCCGGCGGCACGACCCCCCTCTGTCCCGTGACCTGAGAGATTCGGGCGCCTGATGGCCTGCGCCCTTACTCCGTCGGTGCGACACCGCAAACGCTGGTGCCGGCTTTCCAGAGATTCGTCACCCCGAAGCGGTCCTTTGTGCCTGAGCGTTTCCGGGGGCCGGTTGCGCCTTCGGCGGCAAGGGCGGGCATCGCTGCCGTTCCTCGCTCTCTCCCGCACGGGGGGGTTTGAACCCGTCGTATGTGCACCAATGGCCCAGGTTGTTCAAGGGGCCGGTTCAAGCGGCGTCTTTGCCTGAACCGGCCCCGGTCATCGATGGCTCATACGAACGCATAGTCCTCCGCCACCAGGGCCGTGACGGCGGCACCGCCGGCCAGCAGCATGAACGACGCCTCTCCCGCCGCGCCGGAGGCGAGCCAGAGGCCGCCGCCGAGGTGGTTGAGCGCGGCGCCCGCCCCGAAGCCGGCGAGTTCGAGCTGATCGCCCCCCTCGTCGCCCGCACCCGCGAAGTCGAGGATGACGTCGCCCTGCCCGGTGGTGGCGGAGAGCACGAACACGTCATCGCCCTCCCCGCCCGACAGCAGGTCACGCCCGCGGCCGGCCACCAGCCGGTCATCACCCTCGCCCCCGAAGGCGGTGAGGTTCATCCGCCCGTCGGCGATGATGACGTCATCCCCCGCCCCGGCCTCGACCGTGACGGTGGAGAAGCGCCCGTCATAGCGGCCGTTCCAGAACGAGCCGTTCGCCGGCGCAGCGTTGTCGGCCAGAAGCAGGTCATCGAGCCCCGAGGCCCCGACGGTGCCGAGCGTGATCACGTCATCCCCCGCACCGGTCTTGATGACCGTCACGTTCGACCAATCGCTCGTGTTGCTGTGCAGCAGCACCGTCACGTCATCGTCGCCTGCCGCCGTCTCGATTTCCCCGCGCTTGGCGCCGACAACGGTGAGCGTGAGGTCGGTGTTGCCGGCGTCGGCGAGGTCGAGGCGCACATCGACGAAGTTGGCGACGAGCAGGTGATCGCCCCAGGCGGCGTCGAACCCGTCGAGGGCGAGGTTCTTGAGCCCGTTCCACACCCCCTCGTTCTCGATCCTCGCCCAGGTGGTGCCGCCGAGGGTGATCGGCGCGGTCTCGACGGCGCCGAGTGCTGCCGGGTCGAGCAGCGCACCGCCCTGCAACGTCCCGGGCGGCGTGCCGCCGCCCTCCTGGCTCACCTTCAGCGCAGCGGTCGAGACGGGGGCGACCGTGACGCCCGCCCCGGTGCGGATGTTGAAGCTCGCCGCGTCATCGGCGTCGATGCCGGCATAGGCCTGGCCCGCGCCATCGCGGAAGGCCCCTTCCGTGATGCTGATGGCGTAGCGCGTCACCGGCCCGAGCACCTCGGGGAGGGTGAGCGTCACCACCCTGCCATTGATCGCCACGAGGGACGCATCCGTCACGTCGACCGTGATGGAGGCCGACGGGTCATCGAGATTGGCGAGCGTGATCGTGCCCTCGCCGCGCATGACCGCCTCGGTGAAGGTGAGCGTGATCGGGCCGTTGCGCACCACGCCCGTTGCGTTGTCGTAAGGCTCCGCCGTCACGAGCCAGGGCGCGGCATCGGCGGGGAACTGCACCATGGCGGGCGTCGTGGTCAGCCCCTCCGTCACGTAGCCGAGACGGCCATCGCTGTTGGCGCCGAAAGTGAACATGCGGCCATCGGCGGCGCGCGCCATCACGTGGTTCGGCCCCGTCGCGATCTCGACGATGAAGGCGGCATCGAGGGCGGCGATCTTGGTCGGGTGGAACGAAGCATCGCTCTCCGCTGCCTGGTCGCCGTCGAGCCCGCCGGTCGGGCCCTCGTCATTCGGGCCCCAGGCGTAGACATCGCCATCTTCCGTCAGCGCGACGGCCCAGCGTGCGCCCCCCTTCACATCGACGACGTTGCCCGGAAGCCCGGTGAGCTCGACCGGCACGAGCACGTTGGCGGACGCGGGGTCAAAGGTGCCGTCGCCGTTGTCGGTGCCCTGCAGGAGCTGGCCGAAGCGGCCCTCGCCCCAGCCGAACACGCGCCCATCGGCGGTGATGGCGTAGGAGGTGAGCGTCGATGCGCTGATCGACACCACGTTGTCGGGCAGCCCCTCGACCTTCACCGGCGTGGTGACGCGAGTCAGCGGCGCGCCCGATCCAGAGAGCGCATCGGGAGAGCCGAGCTGCCCCTGCCGGTTCGCACCCCAGGCAAGGACCTCGCCATCCGCCGTCAGCGCCAGCGTGTGGGACGTGCCGGTGGCGATGGCGACGATCGTTTTGCCAGCCAGCACCTCCACCCGCGCAGGCTCGAGCCTGTTCGTCAGGTCGCCCATGCCGAGCTGGCCGTTGCTGTTCTGCCCCCAGGCGTAGAGAGCGCCGGTGTCGGTGATGGCGTAGGACGCACCGTTGCCGTGGGTGGCGACGACAACGGTCTCATCCGCCAGCGCCTCGACCCGTGTGGCGACCGTGCGGTTCTCCTGGTCGCCATGCCCGAGGCGGCCGAAATTGCCGAAGCCCCAGGTATAGAGAGCGCCATCGGCGGTCAGCAGGCTGCCATGCACCAGGCCCGCTGACACCGAAACGATCTCGCCCTCGAAGCCGTCCGGCAGCGCGATGGGCACGGGGGCGGGAATGTCGAAGCCTTCCTCGCGGAGCGAGAGCTGCGCCTCGATGTTCTCCCCGGCCGCATAGACGACGCCGTCCTTGAGGAAGAGCGAGAAATGGTTGCCAGCACCCAGCGCGGTGTTCGATGCAGCGACCGGCCCCTCGAAGAACTCGACCGCGCGGGGGCGATGGAGCGTATCGGGTGTGTCGACCGCGGAGGCGAGGATTGTCGTCTCGTCAGCGGAATAGAGCCCGTCGCCGTTGCGGTCCTCGAGTGCGACGACGAAGCGCTGGCCGGGCGCAGCCCCGTTCGATGTCAGAACGATGTTGCCCAGCCCGTCGCCGGCCACGGCGAAGCCGGCGAAGGGCGTGAACCCCTCCGGCAGCAGCGTCGAGTTCCAAAGCTCGACCGATTCCCGGGCCTGGTCGATCGCACCGGAGCCGTCGAGATCGGTGAGGCCGTACAGGCTCCACGACGTGCGGGCACTGTCGAGCCATTCCCATACCAGGAGCGTCCCGCCATCCTGGCCGAGGGCGAAGTCGAGCGGCGCGCCGAAGGCGGTTTCCTTCACGGCAAAGGCCGTCACCTCGGTCGCCGCCTCGATCATGCCGCTTCCGTCACGATCCTCGATCCGCCAGATCGTGTCGGGGGCGGCGCCGGACGGGTCGAGCAGGTAGGCGACGTTGCCAGAGAACACGAGCTCAAAGGGCGAGGAGGTGGCGACCACCGTCTGGAGGTTGAGCCAGAGCGTCGCCTCGCCTTCGTCGTTCGCATCGCCGTCATCGTTGAGGTCGACGGTGCGGTAGATCGAGTCGCTCGGCCGTGACGCGACGCCGGCATTGACGATGTAGATCGCCCCGTCAGGCCCCTCAGCGAGGCCGTTCGGCGTCGGCAGCGTGAAGCCTGCCGCGTTCGCCTGCGAGAACCACAGCGTCGCCTCGCCTGCGTCGTTCGCATCGCCGTCCCTGTTTCGGTCGACCAGGCGATAGACGGCATCGGTGATGCCATCGCCCGCATAGACCGAACGATCCGAGGCCTGCAGCAGCGTGAACACGCTCTCCGTTGGCGAGGCGAGGCCGGATGCGTTGGTGTGGTCGAAGAACACCGTGACTTCGCCCGCGCCCGTAGCCCTGCCGTCGCCATCGAGGTCGCGCAGCAGCAGCACCTTGCCGCTGCCCGCGATTGCGCTGTCGCCCTGGTCGGCGAGCAGCACGCCCGTGACGGGCATCGTGACGCGGGGACCGACGGAGGCCCCGGTCTCGGCGATCGCCAGCGAGCCGAACAGCCCCTCCGTCTCCTCCTCGGGCCCCGCCGCGAAATAGAGTCGGTCGGCGGCACCGAGGCTCTCGCCGTTGCCGAAGATCAGGTCCCACAGCCCGTCGATCACGATGGGCGCGCCGGTTGCTTCCGTCAGGAATCCTTCGAATGCCAGCGTCTCGGCGTCGAGGGCGAGGATGCGGCCGTCACCGAAATTGCCGACGAGCAGCGCGCCGTCGAAATCGCCCCACTCAGCCGGGGCGAGGGCAACGCCCCAGGGCGCGTTGAACAGCCCATCGGCATCGGAGGTGGCGATGAGCTCGCCATCCAGCGTGTACTTGGCGATGAAACCGTCCGTTGACTCCTCCTCGCCTTCGGCAGCGTTGGCGAGCTTGGCGTAGGCGACGATCAGCACCTCCTCGCCGCGCGCGGCATCCGTCACCCGCTCGATGTTGAAGGGGGCGTAGAGGGCTGGGTCACGCCCGCCTGGCGCCTCGGTCAGCACGAAGCCGTCGGTGGCCACCCTGGCCCACGCGCCGTCATAGACCTCGATGGCGTTGCCCGGGAAATTCGCCGCGTAGAGGAACAGGCCGCTGCCGCTGTCGGCGCTGACCGTCACGCCCTTGTAGACGGCGCCGGTGGCGGAGTTGTCGATCACCACCGCGAAGGCATCCATGCGCTGCGCTGGCGTGGCGCCGAACTCGCCCCAGGCGGCGATCGTTCCATCCTCGCTCACCGTAATGAACCGCGCCGGCGCGTCGTCGAGCGCAGCACCCGTCAGGCTCGTGCCGTCGACCAGGAAGTCGGTCACGCTGCCGCTGAACACCTGCCCCGTGGGGTTCGAGGGGGGCATGACGGTGGCGGGCGTCGGGCTCGGCGCGGGCAGCGGAGTGCCATTGATGCTGGGCGGGTCGATCGCGATGGTGATCGGCTCTCCCCCCGGCGCACCGGGAACGCCCAGAACAGAAAGCCCGTCCTGCGTGAATGGCACCGTGGGGCTGTCGCCGACATAGAGCGTCACGCGGCTGGTGTCGGTGTTGGTGATCCACCAATGCCCGCCTGCACCGGCCGGGCGGATGGCAAGCCCCCAGGCATTGATGAAGGCCGGGTCGAGCATCAACGCGCCATCCTCGGCGCGGCTGGAAACGAGGTTGTCCTGGTCGAAGGCGGTGACGGGCATGCATCTCTCCCCGGTGCGGTTGACCCGAGGCTATCCGCAAATGAGAATCAATCGCAATACGAACGCGAACGCATGGCTGGCATGCCCGGCACGCCGGGTGGTCCGTGGGCGTTGGAGGGTGGAGATGCGGCGGGCGGGGAGGCTCAGCGCGCCGCGATGCGGGAGCGGTTCAGCGCCAGTTCCTGTTCGGTCAGCTGGAAGCCGACGAACACCGAATATCCGGCGGCGCGCTGCGCCTCGCTCACCGGCAGGGTGAGGCGGATCTCCTCGCCGCGCACGCGCAGCCGCTGCGTGTTGGCGGGGAACTCGGCAGCGATCGCGTAGACGGCCTTGTCGAGGATGCGCTCACCGTCCGTCGCCACCGCGACGAAGTAGGGGAGCGACAGGGTGCGTCCGGTCGCGGCTGGCCCGCGCGCGATCTCGAGCCCCATCGTCAGCGTCACCTCCACGGCCGTCTGGCGGTCGACGAAGCGGCAGGAGCCATCGAGCGTCGTGATCCGGGCAGCGACGACGAGGTCGGTCAGGTCGCGCGAATCGGGGGTGCGGAAGCGCACCAGGTCGGCCGTGTCGGTCGGCGACCCGACATTCGGGCAATCGGCGCGCAGCGAGGAAGCGCGCGGCGCCTCGCCCGTGCCGCCCGAGCTGAGGCCGAGCGTCTCGCAGCCCGCGAGCGCGAGGGCAGCGAGGGGGAGAAGGAGCCTAGCGCGCATCGGCCGAGAGCCCGGTGTGGCTGCCGTCGCAGAACGGCGTCTCCTTCGTCGCCTTGCAGCCGCAGAACCAGACCGTGTCGTCCTTCTCGGCCCGCCAGATCATCGGCTTGAGGCCGGTTCCCTTGTGTGCGCCGTCGCAGAAAGGCTGCGTCGCGGAGAGGCCGCAGGAGCACCAGAAATACTTCTCGCCGGCCTTCACATCCACGCCGTAGGGTGCCGCTTGCGCCACGACCGGCTTGGCCATCCTGCCGTCGCCCGCGCCATCAGCCGTTCCAGCCTCGCTCATCCGCCCGCTCACCCTCGCTTGTGCGCTCACCGCTCCGCGCGGCACTATGCGCAGGCCCAGCAACAGCGGCAACAACCGATGCGCGAAGTACTCCCTGTGGATCAATCCGCCGACCAGCGCCCCGCCCTCACGGTGAGGCTCGCCGGCCCGCGCGGCTTCTGCGCCGGCGTCGACCGCGCGATCAAGATCGTCGAGGAGGCGCTGCGCCGCTTCGGCCCGCCGGTCTACGTGCGGCATGAGATCGTGCACAACCGCTTCGTGGTCGAGAGCCTCGAGGCGAAGGGAGCCGTGTTCGTCGAGGAGCTCGGCGAGGTGCCGGCGCGCGACCATCGTGACCATGTGCCCGTCGTGTTCTCGGCCCATGGCGTGCCCAAGGCGGTGCCAGCCGATGCCGAGGCGCGCGGCCTCTACCAGCTCGACGCCACCTGCCCGCTCGTGACCAAGGTGCACCGCGAGGCGGAGAAGCACTTCGCCGCCGACCGACACCTGATCCTGATCGGCCACGAAGGCCACCCGGAGGTGATCGGCACGATGGGGCAGCTGCCGCCGGGTGCCGTGACGCTGGTCGAGGATGTGGCCGGTGCGATGACCGTGCCCGTGCCCGCGGCGAGCCACCTCGCCTACATCACGCAGACGACGCTGTCGGTCGACGACACGGCCGAGATCATCGCCGCCCTGCGCACGCGCTTCCCCGCGATCGAGGGCCCGCGGCGGGAGGACATCTGCTACGCGACGACGAACCGCCAGGCCGCCGTGAAGGCGATCGCGCCGGGGGCCGACATGGTGATCGTGATCGGCGCGCCGAACAGCTCCAACTCCCTCCGCCTGGTCGAGGTGGCCTCGCGCTCCGGCTGCCCGCGGGCGATGATGGTGCAGCGTGCGCGCGAGCTCGACCTCGATACGCTCGGCAGCGTCGCGATCCTCGGCCTCACCGCCGGCGCCTCCGCCCCCGAGCTGCTGGTCGATGAGCTGATCGACCATCTCCGCACGCGCTTCTCCGTCACGGTCGAGGAGGTGCGGGTGGCGGAGGAGGACGTTGTGTTCCGGCTTCCGCCAGCACTCGCCACGGCCTGAGGCTCCCTTCATGGCCGTCTATACCGAGGTGTCCGACGAGGCGCTTGCCGATTTCCTCGCCGCCTACGACATCGGCGGCGCGATCTCGTTCAAGGGCATCGCCGAGGGCGTGGAGAACAGCAACTACCTGCTGCTGACGACCGCGGGCCAATACGTCCTCACCCTCTACGAGAAGCGGGTCGACCCTGCCGACCTGCCCTACTACCTCGGGCTGATGACGCATCTCGCCGCGCATGGCCTCACCTGCCCGCTGCCGGTCGCGGCGCGTGATGGCGCCCTCTCGCGCACCCTCTGCGGCCGCCCCGCGGCGGTGCAGACCTTCCTGCCGGGCGTATGGCCACGCCGTGTGCGGAACGAGCATTGCGGCGCGGTCGGCACCGCTCTCGCCACGCTGCATGCGGCCGGCGAGGGCTTCGCGCTCACCCGCGCCAATGCGCTCGGGCCATCTGGCTGGCGGCCGCTCTACGCGCGCTGTGCCGGCCGGGCGGACGAGGTGCGCCCCGGCCTTGGCGGGGAGATCGAAGCAGCGCTCGAGGCCATCCTCGGTGCGTGGCCGGAAGGATTGCCGAAGGGCCATATCCACGCCGACCTGTTCCCCGACAACGTGTTCTTCCTGGGCGACCGGCTCTCGGGCCTGATCGATTTCTACTTCGCCTGCACCGACCTCTACGCCTACGACGTGGCCGTGTGCCTGAACGCCTGGTGCTTCGAGCCGGACGCGTCTTTCAACGTGACGAAGGCGAAGCTGCTGCTCGGTGGCTACACCGCCCGTCGCCCCTTCACGGCGGCCGAGCGCGCCGCACTGCCAACGCTTGCCGCCGGTGCCGCGCTGCGCTTCCTGCTGACGCGGCTGCATGACTGGCTGCACCACCCGCCCGGCGCGTTCGTGACGCCGAAGGACCCGCTGGAGTACGCGCGCAAGCTGCGCTTCCATCGCGCGGCGCGGAGCGAGAGGGATTACGGGCTTGACTGAAGCGGCTCCCGTTCGGATCGAAGCCTGGACCGATGGCGGCTGCAAGCCGAACCCGGGGCCTGGCGGGTGGGGCGCCATCCTCTGCTGGAACGGTCATGAGAAGGAGCTCTCGGGCGCCAATCCGCAGACCACGAACAACCGCATGGAACTCACCGCCGCCATCGCCGTGCTGGAGGCGCTGAAGCGCCCGTCGCACATCGTGATCCATACCGACAGCGAGTATGTGCGCAACGGCGTGACGCGCTGGGTGAAGGGCTGGGTGCGCAACAACTGGCGCAACGCGGCGCGCGACCCCGTCGCCAACATGGACCTCTGGAAGCAACTGCTCGAGGCCCAGAAGCGCCACGAGGTGGAATGGAAGTGGGTGCGCGGCCATGCCGGCGACGTGATGAACGAACGCGCCGACGTGCTGGCCACCGCCGCGCGAGAGGGACTGGCGCAGGGCTAGCCCGCCCGTCCCTCCAGCACATCGATCAGCCGGTGGACGACCATGATCTCGTCCATCAGCGCATGCGCCTCCTCGCCCAGCCGCTCCACCGGGCGGAACAGGCCGCCGACGGTGAAGCTGTTGCCGCCCTTCGGCAGCAGCAGGATGAACCGCGTGCCTGAGAAACCGGCATCGAGCCTGCGCCAGCCAGCTGTGGCAGCCAGCCGCGCGAGCGTCCCGGCAAGGCCAGGGCCGATCACGCCAAGCGCTGCCTCGCCATCCTCCGCCCAGAGGGTCAGGTGGCGGGAGAAGCCGGCATCAGGCACCGCGATGCGGCGGAAGCCGAGACGTTCGAGGATGGAGGCGGCCGGCCGCCAGTCGCACACCAAGGGAATGCGCGGGCCGCGGAGAATGATCCGCGTTGGGATGGCGGCGGGCGTTTCGATGAGGAACAGCAGGCCCTTGAAGACCGTGCTCTCCTTCGTCGTGGTCGTGCGGTTCTGGCCCGTGCCGGTCGTGCGCGTGCTCATGTTGAACAGCCTGATCTCGGCCAGGACGAAATCCGTCCCGTGATGGCTGCCGCTGAACACGTCATCGAGCGTGTGGTGCGCGAAGGGGGCGACAATCGGCAGGCTGCGCAGGCGGCCAAGCACCTCATGCGCCGCGGAGCCGGTGCGGGTCATGCCGCCGATCGCATCGCACACGAGCGGGGTCACGGCATCGCGCGCCGCGGCGCGGTAGACGCCGGCGTAATACACAAGCGCTGACCCGGCCACCAGGATGCCCACGAACGCGAAGGCCGCGAGACCGATCGCCTCGACCGAGAGGGAGAGCACCATCACGACGATCGCGGCGACAAGGCCGCCACCGCAGCGCGCGCGGTACTTCGCCTGCATCGCCGCGAGACCGGGCAGGGCAGCGGCAAGCCGGGTCGCGAGCAGGGCATCGAGCCGCGACGTCCGCGCGGCGGAATCGTCTCCGGCGGCGTTCCCTGCGACATCCGTTCCATCCGTCATCGGAACAGTCTGCGGTGCAAACGTTGCGGCTGTCGAGTCTGGGCACAGCATCGTGGCCGCGGGCCGCAACCAATGCCCGCTCCCACCGTTTATTCCTGACGCAACCATGACGGAGCACGAGACCATGGCACGGATCCTGATCGTGCTGACGAGCCACGCAACGCTCGGCAATACCGGCAAGGCCACGGGGTTCTATTTCGAGGAGCTCGCGGTTCCCTACTGGGCCTTTCGCGACGCCGGCCACAGCGTCGACCTCGCCAGCATCGCGGGCGGCAAGCCGCCGCATGACCCGGAAAGCCTGAAGGAGAACCACGAGGCCGTCACCCGCTTCCTCGCCGACAAGGACGCAGCCGCCTCGCTGTCACGCACGCTGCCGATCGAGGCGGCCAAGGCCGGCGCGTACGACGCCGTGTTCCTCCCCGGCGGCCACGGGACGATGTGGGACCTGCCGGGCAACACCGCACTCGCCCGCGTGATCGGCGCGATCTTCGATGCCGGCGGTGCGGTCGGGGCGGTGTGCCACGGCCCGGCAGGCCTCATCGACGCGAAGGGGGCCGATGGGCTGCCGATCGTGCGCGGCAGGCGCGTCAACGGCTTCACCGACAGCGAGGAGAAGGCATCGGGCCTCGGCGGCACCGTGCCGTTCCTGCTCGAGACGCGGCTTCGCGAGACAGGAGCGAAGTTCGAGGGCGGGGCCGATTTCCAGCCCTATGCCGTGCGCGACGGAATGCTCGTGACGGGGCAGAACCCTGCCTCGTCAGCGAACGTCGCCGCGTTGATGCTCGACATCCTGAAGGAGCGGTCCTCGGTCCGCGCGGCCTGAGGGGTGGGCGGGGGGCAGGGCGCCCCCCTTACCCCTTCGCCAGGCGCTTGGCGTTCGCCCGCACCGCGCGGCGGGCCGGGCCGATCGCCGCCATGGCGACGGAAACGGGGTCGCCGCCCGCCATCGCCCGCGCCGTCGCGGCCCCCGCCCCCTGCGCCACGGCGGCGAATTTCTCCGCCACCATCAGCGTCATCTCGCCCATGTCGCCAGGCTTCGGCGAGACGAGGCCGAGCGCCATCATCTGCAGCCGCGCCGGCACCACGAACGCCGCCTGCCAGGCCATCGCCGAGAGGGCGAGGTTCAGGCGGAAGGCCGCCTGGCCGGCGCGCAACGGATCGTTCCGGCGGCTCAAAGGGCCGCGAGAACGGCTTCCGCCTTGCTCACCTCAAACCCACCGGGGGCCTCGACGGCCAGGTGCGTCACCTTCCCGTCCTTCGCCACGAGGGCAAAGCGCTGGCTGCGTACACCGAGGCCGCGGGCGATCAGGTCAAGCTCGAGGCCCATCGCCTTGGTGAAGGCGCCCGATCCGTCGGCGAGCATGACGATCTTCTCGCCGACCGACTGGTCCTTTGCCCAGGCGCCCATCACGAACGCATCGTTCACCGCCATGCACACGATGAGGTCGACGCCCTTGGCCTTCATCGCGTCGATATTCGTGACGAAGCCGGGCAGGTGCTTGGCGCTGCAGGTCGGCGTGAATGCCCCCGGAACGGCGAAGAGGACCGCCGTCTTGCCGGCGAACAGCTCCGCCGTGTCGACCTCGCGCGGGCCCTCTGCCGTTGCCTGCATCAGCTTCATCGCCGGAATGCTGTCACCGACCTTGATCGTCATCGCTCGCCTCTCCTTGTGGCGCGCCCCACGTATCCGGGCGCCCGTCCCTCGATCGTCGGTATAGCGCGGTGGCGCGGAAACGCCAGGGGGAGAGCCGGGGGGCAGGCGCCCGGATTCAGGGGACGGCAGGCGCGATCGTGACGGAACCTTCCGCCGCACGGTCGCCGTCGGTCACGGTCACGCGCAGCACCGTGCCGGGCCGCACCAGCGGCGGGTGGACGGTGATCGCGAAGTGGGCCTCGCGCCCACCATCGGCCAGCGTCACGACGGGACGCGGCAGGTCAGGCCGGCGCTGCCCCGGCGCGAGCGGCCATTCGAGGAAGAGATCAGGGGCGGCGAAGGGGGCGGCGCCGCGCACGATCACCGAGAGCCCGCGCGGTTCCGACCGGGCGCTGAGAGCGAGCCCGCGTGACGCCGCATCGCCCGGCAGGCGGGTGTGCGACAGGGCGATCAGCGCCGCTTCCGCCGTCGGTGCCGGCGCCCCCGCCGGGAGATCGAGGCTGAGCGTCGCCTCGCCCGGGATGCACACCTCGCGGCAGATCAGGTAGGCGACGGAGAGCCTGGCCGCGAGCGCCTCGCCAGGCCGTGCAAGAGTGGCCGTGACCGGAAACAGCACCTCGTCGCGGTAGCCGTAGCTTTGCTGGCCGAAGCTTTCGAAGCGCATCGGCGCAGGCCATTGCATCGTGACGTCGGCAAGGTTGTCGCTTCCCGCCCAGTCGAGCTGCGGCGGCAGGCCTGCGGCACCGGGCGTGCGCCAGTAGATGTGCCAGCCCTCGGCGATCCGCACCGCGAGCGCGAGAGAGGCGGTGCCTGCCCCAGGTGCCACCGCCGTCTCGGCGGAGAGCAGCGCGAACTCGGCCTCGTCACCCTGCACCCAGGAGGCGGGCCCGGCTGTGGCGTCACCAGGGCCCATGCCACCAGCGCCCAGGATCGCCGCGGAGAGCAGCGCGACGGCAAACGCGGCACGCGGAATGGTTGTGCTGGAGTGTGTTCTCATCGCGCTTGACCCTGGCCGGGTGCGCGGGCGAGGACAAGCGGCGTCCAGCCCCGCTCGCGCCGGATTGACCAGGGAGGGCTCCGGCGTGCCCTGCCGCACTTGCCCTCGGCGACGAACACGCCAACATCCCCACCATGGGCGAGGCCAGGATGACACGCGAACATGATGGTGGCGAAGGCTACCTGACCGGCCAGCTCCTGGTCGCGATGCCAGCGATGCGCGACCCGCGATTCGCCCAGGCCGTCGTGTTCATCTGCGCGCACACCGCCGACAGTGCCATGGGCATCGTCATCAACCGCCCGCTCGATGGGCTCACTTTCGATGCGCTGCTCGAACAACTGAAGGTCGCTCCCGCCCCTCCCGCCCGCCGCATCCGCATGCATGCCGGCGGGCCTGTCGAGACCGGCAAGGGATTCGTGCTGCACACGACCGACTGGGTGCGGGACGGTTCGCTGAAGGTCGATGGCCGCTTCGCCCTCTCCTCCTCGATCGACGTGCTGCGCGCCTTCGCCCGTGGCGAGGGGCCGAGGCAGGGCATGCTCGCGCTCGGCTATGCCGGCTGGGGGGCGGGGCAGCTCGACGAGGAGATCCTGCAGAACGCCTGGCTTTCGGTGCCGGCGGACGAGGCGTTCGTCTTCGCGGGCGAACCTGGTGCGATGTGGCGCGGCGCGCTCTCGATGCTGAAGGTCGACCCGCTGCTGCTGTCAGGGGCCGCCGGCCGGGCCTGAGGCACTCCCGCGGCGCCCGGCGACCAGGATCGCCTGGCAGAGCGTGGCGAAGGCCAGCATCAGCGCAGCCGTCGCCACGCCGCTGCCCGTTTCGAGTGCCGCGACCGCGACCGTCGCCACCGCCCCCGCCGCCATCTGGATCGCGCCCGAGAGCCCCGATGCCGCACCCGCCGACTGTGGCCGCACGCTGACGGCAGCTGCCATCGCGTTCGCCTGCGCCACGCCATTGCCGAGCGCCATCAGCATCGCCGGGGCGAACAGGTTCACGAGCGAGGGTGGGCGGAGCAGGATCAGCGCCAGCGCGAGACCGGCCGAGACGAAGGTGACGGCCGTTCCAAGCGACAGCAGTTTGATCACGCCGAGCCTGACCGCGAGCCTTGCGGTGACGAAGTTCCCCGCCGCGTAGGCCAGCGAGACCAGCATGAAGCCGAGGCCATAGGCCGTCGCCGGCAGGCCGAGGCCGCGCACGACGACGAAGGGCGCACCGCCGAGGAAGGCGAAGAACACGGCGGACGATGTCGCGAAGCACCCGGCATAGACGCCAAACGCAGGCGTGCGGAGCAGCACCAGGCTCGACGCCACGACGCTGCCGAACCCGCCATGCTGCGTGCCCTGCTCGTGCCTGAGCGTTTCCGGCAGCCGCAGCAGCACCGCGATGAGCAGCACGAGACCGGCAAGACCGGGCAGCACCATCAGCGACCGCCAGCCGAACGCATCATCGAGCAGCGCACCCATGATGGGGGCGAGCATCGGGGCAACCGTCATGCCCATGAACACGTAGGCCATGACGGATGCGGAACGGTCACGCGGGTAGCAGTCGCGGATCATCGCGCGTGCCAGCACCATGCCGGAACAGGCACCGATCGCCTGCAGCGCGCGGGCGGCGATCAGCCCGCCGATCGATTGCGCCAGCGTGCCGAGCACGGAGGCGGCGAGGAAGATGACCAGCCCCGCAATCGCCATCGGCCGCCTGCCGTAACGATCCGACAGCGGCCCGTAGGCGAGCTGGCCCACCGCGACGCCGAGCAGGTAGACGGTGAGCGTGAGCTGCGCCGTCGCGGCCGGCACGGCGAAGCTCGCCGCGAGGCCGGGAATGGCGGGTACGACGATCTGCAGGCTGAGTGGCCCGATCGCGGTGATGAGCACGAGCAACCAGGCCGGCGGGGGGGCCGCCTGCGGCGTCGGATCAGCCATGCCCAACGCTAGCCAATTGCGGCGTGCGACGCTACCAGCGGAAGGCGGGAAGCACGGCAGTGGGCGAAAGCCCGTCGGCCGCGGCGCGCGCCGTCGCCGCGGCAGCATCGGGCAGCTCGCCCTCGGCAAGGCCGAGTTCCTCGGCATGGATGCCGCCGAGCACCCACGCGGAGGCGATGCCGACGGCCTTCGCACCCGCGATGTCGGTGCGCAGCGCATCGCCGACCGCGAGGATGCGATCAGGCGCGAGGCCTAGCAAGGCGAACACGCGCGGATAGATCGCGGGGTCGGGCTTGCCGAGGCTGCGCACATCGCCGCCCATCGCTGCATATTCCTGCGCCAGCGCACCGGCGCAGATCACGCGCACGCCGCCGCGGATCACCTCGAGGTCCGGGTTGGCGCAGATCATCGGCAGCTTCGCCGCATGGCAGGCACCGAGAACAGAGGCGAAATCCGCGACACTCTGCCCGGACTGATGGTCATCGGGCCCGGTGTTCAGCACGAAGTCCGCCTCGGCCGGCGTCCCGACGCGGGTGAGAGGCAGGCCCTCGATCACGTTGCGGTCACGCTCCGGCCCGAGATGGAACACGCGCGTGCCGAGGGCCGCGAACCAGGGATCGTCACGGTCACGCAACGCCAGGTGCGTCGCCTCGCCGGAAGTGAGGATGCCGTCATAGAGGTCATCGGCGATGCCCATCGCGCGCATCGCGGCCTGTGCTGCCGCCGCCCGCCGCGGAGCGTTGGACAGCAGCACCGACCGCTTGCCGGCCGCCTTCATCCGCGCCAGGCAATCGACCGCACCGGGGTACGGCTGCACCCCGTCATGCACCACGCCCCAGAGGTCGAGGATGAAGCCGTCGTATCGTTCCGCAAGCGGAGCGAAGCCCGCGAGAACGCTGAGCCTCGGCTGCACGTCATGCATCGTGAATGTCCTTGTCGGCGCCGATGGCCTGGTCGATCCGCGTGAACCCGTCGCGCGCGAGAAGTGCTGCGAGCTCGGCAACGATGCGCGCGGGCAGCGCAGGCCCGGCATAGGCCATGGCAGTGTAGAGCTGAACGAGCGTCGCGCCGGCGCGGAGCTTCGCATACGCATCCGCCCCGCTCGCCACCCCGCCCGCGCCGACGAGGACGAGACGGCCGGCAGCGATCCGCGCGGCGGCACGCAGCAGCGCGGTGGACGGCGCAAAGAGGGGGCGGCCGGAGAGGCCACCCGTCTCGCCCTTGTTCCGCCCGCGCAGCGAGGCCGGCCGTGCGATCGTCGTGTTGCTGATGATCAGCCCCGCCGCCCCTTCGGCGAGCGCCGTCTCGATGATCGGCCCGAGCGCCTCGCGGTCAAGGTCAGGTGCGATCTTCACCAGGACGGGTACCGACTTGCCCGCGCGCGCGAGGCCCGCACGTGCGGCGGCGAGAAGCTCGGCCAGCCGCCCTGCCGCCTGGAGGTCGCGCAAACCCGGCGTATTGGGGGATGAGATGTTGACCGTGACATAGTCGCCGTACCGCGCACCACCCTCGACCATGAGGCCATAGTCGCGCGCGGCGTCGTCGCAGTCCTTGTTGATGCCGACATTCACGCCGAGCGGGCCGGAAAGCGCGCCTTCGCCGCGCAATGCCGCGAGGCGGGCCGACACGACGTCCCACCCCTCGTTGTTGAAGCCGTTGCGGTTGATCACCGCATCGTCCTTGGGGAGTCGGAACAGGCGCGGGCGCGGGTTGCCCACCTGCGGCCGTGGCGTGATCGTGCCGACCTCGACGAAGCCGAAGCCCAGGTCCAGCAGCGGCCGGGCCGCCACGGCATTCTTGTCGAATCCCGCGGCGAGGCCGAGCGGGTTGGGGAAGCGAAGCCCCATCGCCTCGACCGGCAGGGCCGGCGCGGTGATGCGCCCCGCCAGCCCCGCCTTCAGCGCGCGCAGCGCAAGGAGATGGGCGGTCTCGGGGTCAAGCAGCCGCGTGAGCGGCATCAGGGATGAGGCGATGGCAGGTGTCATGCGGTCCCCTATCTGCCAGCGCCGGCGCCGCCGCGCCAGCCCACCAGGACACACGCTTGCCCCGACACTCGCTTGCCTGGGGGCCGGGGGGCGGGCATGACGGGCGCGCATGGGAAACGTCACCGCGCGCGGGAGCCTTCTCGGGCCTCTGCTCATCATCCTCGCCATCGCGCTGTTCTCGGCCAATGACGTGGCGATGAAGCTGCTGTCGTCGGGCCACAGCGCTTCGCAGGTGATCACCTGGCGCTGTACGGTCGCACTCCTGCTGATGGGCCCGCCAGCGGCAGTGCAGATCATCCGTGCGGGCGGGATGTCGCGCGCGCGGCTCAGGCTCCAGCTCATCCGTGGCGCGCTGATCCACTGCTCGGGCCTCACCTTCTTCGTCGCCTTCGCGCGCCTGCCGCTGTTCGATGCCTATGTCGTGTTCTTCTCGGCGCCCTTCGTGACACTCGCCCTCGTCAGGCTGATGCTGGGTGAGCGTGTGTCGCGCGCTGCCTGGGGCTGGGCCACGCTCGGCTTCGCGGGCGTCGCACTGGCACTCGCGCAGGGCCTGTCCGGGCGCGGCGACGTGGTTGGCTATCTCGCCGCCGGGGCCGGCACCTTCGCCTACGCGATGCTGATGGTGGTCACGCGCAGGCTCGGGTCCGAGACGCGGCTGGCGGAGGGGATGGCGATCCCGGCACTGCTCGGCATCATCGCGATCGGCCCGTTCGCGGCCGTCGACTGGACGATGCCGACGCTCCCCGATGCAGGGCTGCTCTCCCTCACCGGCACGCTATGGGCTGCGGGCAACCTTGCCCTTGCCGCCGCGATCCGCGTCGCCTCGCCCGCACGGCTCGCGCCGTATGACTTCACGGCGATGCTGTGGGCGGTGATCTATGACGCGGTGTTCTTCGCGACGTTCCCGGGCGCGCTCGAACTCGCGGGCGCGGGCGTGGTGCTCGCCGCCTGCCTCGGCCACGCGCGATCCGATGCCATCACCGAATCACGGCGTGCCGGGGCGAAGCGCGCGTGAGCTACTTTCGCTCGATCAGCTCGATCTTGTAGCCGTCGGGGTCCTCGACGAAGGCAATCACGGTGGTGCCGAACTTCACCGGCCCAGGCTCGCGCGTGATCCTGGCCCCGCCTTTCCTGAGCGCCTCACAGGTGGCGTAGATGTCGGGAACGCCGATCGCGAGATGGCCGAACGCCGTGCCCGGCTCGTACTTGTCGACGCCGTAGTTGTAGGTGAGCTCGATCACCGCGCTGCTCTTCTCGTCGCCGTAGCCGACGAAGGCGAGCGTGTACTTGCCGTCCGGCACGTCGTTGCGGCGAAGCTCCTTCATGCCGAGGTGCTTGGTGTAGAATTCGATCGACCGCTCGAGGTCGCCGACCCTGATCATCGTGTGCAGGAAGCGCGGTTCGGCCATGGCCTGTTCTCCCGTTGCTGTTGCGGCGGACTTTGCTCAAGGCCCGGCGGGCTGTCCACCCGCGTCACGGCGCGGCACCACGAGCGTGGCGATCATCTCCTGCGCCACCTCGCCGCGCTGGTTCAGCGTGACGTTCCGGATGCGCACCAAGCCGCGATCGGGCTTCGACGCCGAGGGGCGCACCGACAGCACCTCCGTCTCGACGTGGAGGATATCGCCTGGCCGCGTCGGGACCGGCCAGCGCAGCTGCTCGACGCCCGCCCCGACGAGCCCGCCCGCGATGCGCAGCGGCCCATCGACGAACAGCCGCATCGAGTGGCAGGCGGTGTGCCAGCCGCTGGCCGCAAGCCCGCCGAAGATGCTCGCTGACGCAGCGGCGGAATCGAGGTGGAAGGGCTGCGGGTCCCAGGCGGCCGCGAAGGCGGTGATCGCGGCTCCGTCGATCACGGCGCTCGCGCTCCGGTAGACCTGCCCCGCGGCCAGGTCCTCGAGCGCGAGCGCCGCCCTGTCCTCGCTCAGGCCGTCGTTGCTCAGGCTGCCTTCGCCGCCGACAGCGCGCGCCAGAGGCGCTCGGGCGTCACCGGCATGTCCATGTGCGTCACGCCATCCTCGGCCAGCGCATCGATCACCGCGTTCATCACCGCCGGCGGGCTGCCGACCGCGCCGGCCTCGCCGGCGCCCTTCACGCCGAGCGGATTCGTGGTGCACGGGATCTCGATGAGGTCGACCTCGATGTCGGGCAGGTCATCGGCGCGCGGCAGGCAGTAGTCCATGAACGAACCCGCGACGAGCTGGCCGCTCTCGGGGTCGTACACGGTGTTCTCGTACACCGCCTGGCCGATGCCCTGCGCCACGCCGCCATGCACCTGGCCGCGCACGATCAGCGGGTTGATGGCATGGCCCACGTCGTCGACCACGAGATAGCGCGCGATATCGAGGACGCCGGTCGCCGGGTCGATCTCCACCTCGGCGATGTGGCAGCCGTTCGGGAAGGTGTGCGCCGGGATCTCGGCCACCTCGGCGGCATCGAGCAGCGTCGCGTCGAGGCCGGACGCTGCCTTCTTCCGCTGCGTCTCGGCAAGCTCGAGGATGCCCATGCCACGGTCGGTGCCGATGACGGAGAAGGTGCCGTTCTCGAACACGATGTCTGGCACCGCAGCCTCCAGCACCTCGGACGCTGCCTGCTTGCCCTTCTCCACCACCGTCGCGGTGGTGGCGAGGATGGCCGTGCCCTCGGAGTAGAGGCTGCGCGCTCCCCCGGTACCGCCTCCGCTCGGAGCGGAGTCGGAGTCGCCTTGAAGCACGCGGATGCGGTCGTGCGGGATGCCGAGCTCGCTCGCCGTCAGCATGATGTAGGCGGTCTCGTGGCCCTGGCCGGTCGACTGCGTGCCGACCAGGACGTCGACCATGCCGTCATCGGCGAAGCGGATCTCGGCCCGTTCGCTCGGCGCCCCGCCCGTCGCCTCGAGATAGTAGGCAAGGCCGATGCCGCGCCGCTTGCCGCGGCGGGCCGCCTCCTGCTTCCGCTGCGCGAAGCCGGCCCAGTCGGCCTTCTTCAGCGCGGCATCCATGACGGTGACGAAATCACCGCTGTCATAGGTCGCCCCCGTCGGCGTCTTCCACGGCATGGCGGAGGGCGGCACGATGTTGCGCTTGCGGAGTTCGACACGGTCGATGCCGAGCTCACGCGCGGCACTGTCGATGAGCCGCTCGACCAGGTAGTTCGCCTCGGGCCGCCCGGCACCGCGATAGGCATCGACCGGCACGGTGTTCGTCACCACGCCGAGCACGTTCACGTGGATCGCACGGAAGCCGTACACGCTCGGCAGCACCTTGGAGCCCGCGCCCGTCGGGATGAACGGCGCGAAGGTGGAAAGATAGGCGCCCATGTTGGCAAGCGTCTTCGTCCTGAGCGCGAGGAACCGCCCGTCCTTGTCCACCGCGAGCTCGCCGGACGTGATGTTGTCGCGGCCATGGGTGTCGGACAGGAACGCCTCGGAGCGGTCGGAGATCCACTTCACCGGGCGGCCGACGTCGCGCGCCGCGACCGTCACCATCACATGTTCTGGGTAGAGGTAGAGCTTCATGCCGAAGCCGCCGCCGACATCGGGGGTGATGACGCGGAACTGCTCCTGCGGCAGCTTGAAGACCTCTTCGGCCATCAGGCGGCGGACGAGCCACGAGCCCTGCGTGCAGGTATGCAGCGTGAAGCGGCCGCTGTCCTTGTCATGCTCGGCCACCGCACCGCGGCCCTCCATCGAGGCGACGACGACGCGGTTGTTGACCACCGTCAGCTTCGCGACATGCGCGGCGGAGGCGAACAGCCTGTCGGTCTCGGCCCGGTCGCCCGTTTCCCAATCAAAACAGAGATTGCCCTTCGCGCTGTCCCACACCTGCGGCTGGCCGGGGTTCATCGCGGTGGCAAGGTCGGTCGCGGACGGCAGGATGTCATAGTCGACCGCGATCGCCTCGGCGCCGTCCTTGGCGGCCTGGTACGTGTCGGCCACCACGAAGGCCACCGGATCGCCGACATGCCGGACATGGCCGATGGCGAGAGCGGGCCGCGGCGTCTCCGCGCGGGCGGAGCCGTCGCGGTTCTTGAGTGGGATGGCGCAGGGGACGTCGCCCAGCCCCATCGCGCGCAGGTCAGGCCCGGTATAGACGGCCAGCACGCCCGGCACTGCGAGCGCCGGCGCCTTGTCGATGCCCGTGATCGCGGCATGGGCATGGGGGCTGCGCAGCACCACGCCGAAGGCCTGGCCGGGGAGGCTGATGTCGTCGGTGTACCGGCCGTTGCCGCGCAGGAGGCGCGGATCCTCGACACGGCGCATCGGCTGGCTCAGGCCGAACTTCATGGTCGGTCTCCCCGGGTGTGTGGCGTGGCATACAGCATGTGGCCGCAAGGGGGGGTTCGCCAAGCCCCCAGCGTGGTCTCACCCGACCTAAGCTTGGCGGGCCCTCTCGCGGGCGAGCGCCTCTGCCGTTGCCTCGTCCGGCATGCCGAGCGTGGCGAGCGTCGAGCCTGCGAGTGCCAGGGCCGCCTCGACGGTCTCCGGAACCGCACGCTCCGCGCCGAGTTCGGTCAGCCGCGCGGCATGCGCGGGGTCGCGCGCCCGGGCGATCACGGCAAGGCCGGGCCAGCCCTGCTTGGCCGTCGACAGCGCCCGCTGCACCGCCGCGTGGCTGTCCATGGTGAGAACCAGCGCCCGCGCGCCGCCGGCCCCCGCGCGGCGCAGCACCTCGGCGCGGGCGGCATCGGCGTAGAACACCGCCCGCCCCTCGGCGCGATGCCGGGCAACGGCATCGACATCGAGGTCAAGAGCGATCCACGGCGCACCCTCTTCGTCCAGCACCCGCCCGAGCATCTCGCCGACGCGGCCGTAACCGGCGATGATGACATGCCCGGCAAGGTCCTCGTCAGGCTCTGCCGCCGCTGCCACGGCACCGGGCGAGGACATCGACGCCGCGAGGCGCCGCCCGAGCGCTGCCATCAGGGGCGTCGCCGCCATCGTCAGGCTCGCGACCAGCAGCATGAACTGCGCCGTCTCCTCCGGCACGAGGCCGAGGCGCTGGGCCAGCGCGATGACGATGAAGGCGAACTCCCCCCCCTGGCCGAGCAGGAGAGAGGCCTCGGCCGCGATCGCGCGCGGCAGGCCGAAGGCAAGGCATGTCGGGAACATCACCGCGGCCTTCACGGCGATCAGCCCGACCGTTGCGGCAGGCAGCAGCACCGGTGCGGCCAGCACGGCGCCCGGGTCGATCGTCATGCCGACGGACATGAAGAACATGCCGAGCAGCAGGCCCTTGAACGGTTCCAGATCGGCCTCGACCTGGTGGCGGAACTCGGTTTCCGCGATCAGCAGCCCGGCGAGGAAGGCGCCGAGCGCCGTCGACAGCCCCGCCGCCGCCGTCGCCCAGGCAGCGCCCAGGACAGCCAGCAGCATCACCGCCATGAAGAGTTCGGGGCTTCGCGCACCGCCGACGGCGCGGAAGAGCTTGCCCAGCAGAAGCCGCCCGCCGAGCCAGATTGCCGCGACCACGGCAGCCCCTGCTGCCAGTGAGGCAAGCAGCGACATGAACGGGTTGCCGCCGGACCGCGCCCCGAGCACGCCGACGAGGAACAGGATCGGCACCACCGCCAGGTCCTGCATCAGCAGGACAGCAAAGGTGCTGCGGCCGAGCTCGGTCGCGATCCGCCGCTGTTCGATCAGCATCTGCATCACGATGGCGGTGGACGACAGGGCGAGGCAGGCGCCGAGCACGATCGCCGCGGCAGGGCCGTTGCCGAAGCCCCAGGCGATCGCCGCGATCACGCCGCCCGACACCAGCACCTGCGCGCCGCCGAGGCCGAACACCAGCCGCCGCATTGCCCAGAGCCTGATGAAGCTGAGCTCGAGCCCGATCGAGAACAGCAGGAACAGCACGCCGATCTCCGCCAGCGGTTCGATCGCGCTCCACTCCGCGATGCTGACGAGGCCGAGAACGGGCATGTCGCCCGCGAATCGGGCAACGCCGTGCGGCCCGAGCACGAGTCCGGCCGCGAGCCAGCCGAGAACGGGACTGACGCGCAGGCGCCGCATCAACGGCACCATGGTACCGGCGGCAGCGAGGAACACGACGACCTCGCGCAAATGGGCGGTTTCCTGGAGCGCCATGGCAGGCAACGTGACGCGTCTGGCCGCCCCGCTCAACGGCAGGCGTGGACAGGTGAGGGTTGCGCGGGCTCCAATCCCGCGCCCGCGCCCATGCGGGCGGCGGAGGCAGGCATGAGCGGCAACGGCGAGACGCCTTCGACACAAGGACATCCAGCGCCCCAGATCGAACCGGCACGGCTGCGAATCGCCAAGTTCGAGCAGGCGATGGGCTATGGCCTGCCGATCCTGCTGCTGTTCGCGTGCCTGTTCATCGTCGCTCCCTTCATCCCTGCACTGGTTTGGTCAGCCGTCATCGTCGTGACGCTGTGGCGCCCGCTCGAATGGGTCACGGCTAAACTCGGGGGCCGTCGCGGCCTCGTGGCGACGCTGCTGGCGCTGGCGATGATCGCGCTCGTCGTGCTGCCGGCGATCTCGCTCGTCGATGCGGTGACGGACGGGCTACCGCGGCTGCGCGCCATGGCCAGTGACCTCTACGTGCGGCTGCCGCGCGAGGCGCCCGGCTTCGTCGCCGGCCTGCCGCTGGTGGGCGAGAGGATCGCCGAGACCTGGCGCCACCTCGGCGAGGATGCGAGTGCGGCGGGCGATGTCGCGGCACGGATCGCGCCCGCCGTCGGCACCTGGCTGCTTGCGAGCCTGACCGGGGTGGGGGCGACGGTGCTGCAATTCGTGCTGGTCGCGATCGCCACCGCGGTGCTCTACGCGCAGGGGCCGTCAGCGGCGGGCATGGCCGGGCGGCTTGCCGCACGTCTCGGCGGGGCTGAGGGGACGGAAGCGCTGACCGTCGCCACGCGCGCCATCCGCGGCGTCTCGGCGGGCGTGATCGGCACGGCGGCGGCCCAGGCGCTGCTCGCCGGCATCGGCTTCGCGGTGGCGGGAACGCCCGCCCCGGTGCTGCTTGCCGTTGCCGTCCTCGTGTTCGGCATCATCCAGATCGGGCCGCTGCCCGTGTGGCTTCCCGTCGTCATCTGGATCTACACCACGGGCGACACGCTGACCGCGATCCTCATGCTCGCCTGGATGGCCGGCGTGGTGCAGACGGTGGACAACTTCCTCCGCCCGATCCTGATCAGCCGCGGGGCGAAGCTGCCGCTGCTGCTCATGCTGATCGGTGTGCTCGGCGGGCTGATCGCGATGGGGCTCATCGGCATCTTCCTCGGCCCCACGCTGCTCGGCGTCGGCTACGTCATGCTGCGGCGCTGGCTCGGCCTGTCCGTCACCGGAGATACGCCGGACGGGCCCGAGGCTCAGCGCGAGAAGACGCGCTGACGATAGCCCTCGCCGGCGAGCCGCCACGCGGGATCACCGGCGACAGCACCCAGCATCAGCGGCACCTCCTCGCGGCTGTCGCTGTCGCCCTCGGTCGTGACGATGATCGCGCGGACGAAAGGGGCAAGGCGTGAGCGGATGCTGTCGGCACTGTCGCCGCGGCGGATGACGAGGACGCGCGCCTCCGCCGGCAGTTCGAGGATCAGCGCGCCGGCGATGCCAACACCGTCGTTGCCATGCGCGACCGCAATGATCGTTCCCTCGCCCAGCAGCGGTGCGGCATTGCGCGCGACGGCACGCGCGGGCTGCATCGTTCCCTGCCCGAAGCCGAGGCCGGCGATGCCGGCTGCCTGCGCGAGCAGCATGGCGGCGAGCAGCGCCCGCGCGGCGGTGGGAAAGCCCCGCTCGGCCACGGCGGCAAGGCTGCCGGCGATCAGGATGGCGATGAACGGGCTGCCGAAGGCGTAGTAGCGCAGCTCCAACGGCAGGTTGCCGAACAGCGCCCCGAGTGCCACGAGCCCGATCGCCGGTGCGACGCCCGCACCCCACACGAGCAGCCCCTCGGGCCAGGCCAACGCTGCGCCCAGCGTCGCCAGGATCGCGACCGCGAGCAGCAGCAGCAGAAGGCCGATGGCGGCCCCGATCGCCCAGGAGAAGGGCGCATCGACCTGCAGCGGCGTGCCGCCGAACACCGAGGCCGCGAGCCACTGCGCGCTGCGCATCGCCGCCCCTTCGATGCTGAAGGGCGGGAACTGTCCCGTCCGCCTGTCCTGCGCGAGGAACAGCGGCAGGTTCACCGCCTGGGCGGCGAGAAACGGCAGGGCGGAC
Source organism: Elioraea sp. (assembly GCF_022842375.1). Classification (GTDB taxonomy): domain Bacteria; phylum Pseudomonadota; class Alphaproteobacteria; order Acetobacterales; family Acetobacteraceae; genus Elioraea_A. The sequence continues at coordinate 38,295 of NZ_JALHPR010000014.1, forward strand.
GCCACCAGATGCCACGGCCGGCGAAGCCCGACGAACAGCGCGTGCCAGGCCAGCACGGCAGCGGCACAGAACAGGGCGAGGTAGTTCGCCATGGTCGCGAGCCCGGCGAAGGCACCGACCAGCACGGCCCCAGCGAGGCCCGGCGTGGCCCGCGCGCCATCCGCACCGCGCGTCTGGGCGAGCGCGAGCAGGGCGGCGGCGAGCGTCAACACCTGCGCAAGGGCAAAGCCGCGCGCGATGATGCCGGTATAGGCGAAGGCGTAGGACAGCAGGCAGACCAGCATCGCCGCGACCGGCGGCGCACCGGCCCGCACGGCGAGGGGTGCGACGAGCGCGAGCGCGGCGAGCGTGAGCACGACCGACAGCAGCCTGGCGGCGAACAGCTCCATGCCCACGAGATCGCGCCAGAGCGAGAGCAGCCAGAAATAGAGCGGCGGGTGCACATCGGTGCCGCGGAGTGCACTCAGGATGCCGGGAAGGCTCGTGCTGCCGGCGTAGATCGCCCGCGCCTCGCCGGCCAGGAAGGGGACGGTTGGCCAGTCAGGCCGGACCGTGCCTGCCGTCAGCAGCAGGCTGTAGCCCTCGTCGTACTCGGCGGAACGCAGGAAGGCAGCGGCAGCGAGCAGCACCGCCGCCACGCCGAGCACAAGCGCGACCGCCACCAGCGAGGCAGGCCCGCGCCGCAGCACCTCCGGCACCCGCTGGACACGCCTCATGTGACCCGCCTCATGGGGGACCCGCCTCATGAGCGCCCTGATTGTGGCCTAGACTGCACGGACCCGATGTTGAGTTGGTTCCACGCACCATGACATCCTTGCCCATGCCCAACGCCCCACACACCGCGCCGACCTTCTCCATCGTCGTCCCCCTCTACAACGAGGAGGAGGTTGTCGCACAGTTCCATGGCCGCCTCGCCACGGTGATGGGCGCGCTCGGCGAGCCGTGGGAGGTCGTCTACGTCAATGACGGCTCCCGCGACAGGAGCCTTGCCATCCTCGAGGAGCTTCGTGAACGCAACGGCAACGTTGCGGTGGTGAACCTCAGCCGCAATTTCGGCAAGGAGATCGCCATGACCGCCGGGCTCGACCATGCCCGGGGTGCCGCGGTGGTGGTGACCGATGTCGACCTCCAGGACCCGCCCGAGGTGATCCCCGAGCTCGTCGCCGGCTGGCGCGAGGGGTTCGACGTCGTCTACGCCCAGCGCCGCGTGCGCGAGGGCGAGACTGCCGTGAAGCGCGCGACGGCGAGCCTGTTCTACCGGCTGATGCAGAACATCGGCGGGCGCGTGCAGATCCCGCGCAACACCGGCGATTTCCGGCTGATGAGCCGCCGCGCCGTCGATGCGCTGCTGAAGCTGCGCGAGCAGCACCGGTTCATGAAGGGGCTGTTCGCCTGGGTGGGCTTCCCCTCCAAGGCCGTGCTGTACGACCGCGCGCCGCGCGCCGCCGGCACCACCAAGTGGAACTACTGGAAGCTCTGGAACCTGGCGCTGGAGGGCATCACCTCGTTCACGGTGATGCCGCTCAAGATCGCGACCTATCTCGGCCTCGCGGTCGCGGTGTTCGCCATCCTGTTCGGCGGGCAGATCGTCGTGCGCACCCTGCTCTTCGGCAACCCGGTGCCTGGCTATCCGTCGGTCATGGCGGTGGTGCTGTTCCTGGGCGGGGTGCAGCTGATGACGCTCGGCGTGATCGGGGAGTATCTCGGCCGCGTCTTCAACGAGGTGAAGGCACGGCCTCTCTACCTGGTCGAGCGCTACCTGCCCACCGCGCCTGCCGCGGCGGAGCGCGACGCCCTCCTCGAGACCGCCCCCACGCGCTGAGTGGCGTGCCGCCGGCTGGCTGCCGTGCTGGCCGGCACAGTAACGCACGTGCCATCCGATCCATGTTCGGCGCCCATGGCGCCTGATCACGGGCGCAGGACATGCGACGTCGTCGGTACGCGGCTGGCAGACGAGACGGCGTCTAGTACGGCCTGAGCGTGTACCACCGCTGCGGGCTCTCGCCGCGGAAAGGGAAGACGGGATCGTCGGGCGTGAAGCGGAGGCTGATATTGCGCTCGATGCAGCCATCGAACGTGACGCGATCACCGGTGACAACCACGGGCTTCTCGCAACCGATGTTTCTGAGGAGGTTGCGGATCAGAACGATGAGCGCGCCGTCGCGCTCCTCGAAGGTCAGCGCAGCATTGGCGGTGACGTAGTGTGCCGCCGTATCCGGCCAGTTCATCAACCAGTCGCCGGGGCTGACCAACAGTCGCTTGACCACCTCGCCGACCTGCGTTCCGGGCGTGAGTGTTCCGGGCGAAACCTGCGCAGGTGCGGCAGAGGGGGCGGCGGCGATGGCGATGCAGAACGCGGCAGCGGCAGTCTGGATTCGTGTCACGGAAAGCCTCCTCATCAGGGCCACTGACAAGGACAGCCTGGCCCCAGGCACGCCGTCGCCGCATTGACGTAGCGCAGCCCGGCTTCAGACGAGAGCAACCGGACGGCGGCACGGATGTCAGCACCCCGCGGCACCCTGTGGGTGGGGCCGGACCAGCGCGGCGCGCCCACCGACGGTCGCGCGCACCGATCATGCCTCTCCCCTGCTGCATCCGCCATGATGCTGCCGGCCCTTCCCGCTTCGCGACTGCCTTCATCGGCAACGTGACGATGTTTTCTTGTCGTACCGATCGCACGGACGAGGTGAGCGTGCCCGGGGGAGGTGAGCGTGTCCGGCGCGCATGGAGTCGTTACGATGCCGGTAGCCGCGGCGTCACGCTGCAGGGCCCGGGGCGTCCCGCCGTGCCCTCGCCGTTCGACCGTCGGGCCGCGCGCCTCCCGCAATCGTGCTGCCGATCCGCTGCCTCGTCGGCCTCGTCCACCGCGAACTCACGCGCGGCTTTGCCGGCGGCATCTCCTGACGAGCGCGCGCAACCCTGCGTTGCCCGCGCCGATTGGGCTTGCCCTCGCAGCTCGAAGCGCCCATGTTCGGTGTCATCAGACGCTGATCGGTTCGGCCTGCTCTCCAAGCTCATGATCGAGCGCCGAGCCTGGTTTCCGTTCCCCCTCGACGCCTGATCGTCGCACGGCACCGTTGCCGTGCACTCACCATGAACGGAATACCACCATGCCTGTTGGCACAGTGAAATGGTTCAACGCAACCAAGGGCTTCGGCTTCATCCAGCCCGATGACGGCACGAAGGACGTCTTCCTGCACATCTCGGATGTCCAGCGCTCGGGCATGTCCGAGCCGCGCGAGGGCGACAAGCTCGAGTACGAGCTCGTCCGCGGCGGCCAGGGCAAGACCTCTGCCGGCAACCTCAAGCGGGCCTGAGTCCTACGCTTCCAGGGACCAGCCTGACGCTTGGAGCGGGGCCGGCAGCAATGCCGGCCCCGTTTTGCTTTCATAACGAAGGATCATATCCCATGTCGCAGCACCGCTTCGCCATCGGCCAGCGCGTCGAGCTCGGTCATGGCCGCCATGACGGCGCGGCACCGCCCGGCGTCTACACCGTCGTGCGCCAGCTTCCCAATGACAGCAGCGATCGCGAGTACCGCGTGAAGAACGCCACCGACGGCCATGAGCGCGTGGTGCGCGAGAGCCAGGTGCGCGGCGCCGCGCCGGCCGCCGACACCGAGCAGCGCCGCGTGTTCGCCCGCATGACCGGCATTCCGAAGGGCTGATCCCGCGCGGGCGCTCCCCCTGCGCGCCCGCTGCTGCCCCTTCCGCCCTCCCCCGCCGCGGCCTATGCTCGCGCGGAGTGCAGGAGGCGGTGATGAAGCGCATCCTCCGCGCCCTTTTCGAGCGCATCGCACGCGGCCAGGATACCATCCTCCGCGCCGTGTTCGCTGATGCGAGCACGTGGCAGAGCCGCCCCGGCACGCCGGCGCTGACCATCGTCTTCAGGACGGCGCGCGCCGAGCGGAATACCGTGCTGCTCGGCTATGTCGGCTTCTTCGAGGCCTGGTTCGACGCAGAGATCGACCTCGTCGGCGAGCGGCCCGCAGGGCTTCTGATGCGCCTCGCGTATGGCAGCGCGTATCGGTACGGGGCCAACCCCCTGCTCACACTCATGCGACGCCGCCTCGAGGCGCGCGACGACAACCGCGACAGGGCGCGCGCGCAGGCGAATGCGCGGCACCATTACGGGATGCCGCACGCGTTCTTCCACCTGATGCTGGGCGAGGCCTGCCTCTACGCAGAAGGGCTCTGGCACGACGCGACGACCACGCTCGCCGAGGCGCAGGCGAACCGCTGCGAGGCAATCTGCCGCAAGCTTCGCCTCGCACCGGGGCAGCGCCTTGTCGAAGTCGGCTCGGGCTGGGGCGAGATGGCGCTTCATGCCGCCGAGCATCATGGCGTCGAGGTCGTGAACTACGGCCTTGTGCCCGAGCAGAACCGCGTCATGGCCGAACGGATCGCAGCGCGCGGCCTCACGGGCCGCGTGACGATCGTCGAGAAGGATCACCGCGATCTCGCCGCCGAGCCTGGGGCGTATGACCGCTACCTCTCCGTCGGCGTCTACGAGCACGCGGGCCACACCTGCCAGAAGACATGGATCGAGGGCATCGCCACCGCGCTGAAGCCCGGCGGCATCGGCCTGATCTCGACGACGAGCTACATGGCGCAGTTCCCGACCGAGTATCTCACCATCAAGTACATCTTCCCCGGCGGCGCGGTGCCGAGCCTGCCGCGCGCGCTCGACCTGCTCGATGACGCGGGGCTGCATGTCGTGCGGCTCGAGGAACTCGGCTGGCACTACCAGCGCACGGCGGAAGCGTGGCTCGCGAATGTCGAGGCCTCGTGGGATGCCATCGTGGCGATCGACCCCGTGCGCTTCACCGAACGCTTCCGCAGGATCTGGACCTACTATCTCGAAGGCGTGATCGAGGGATTCCGCGCCGGCGGCAGCGGGCTCGACCTCCATCACATCACCTTCACCAAGGGCCGCGTGCCCTACCCGCTCGAGCCAATCCCACCGGCGGGATGAACGCGACATCCCCCTCGACGCGCGAAGCGCCCGGCGCGACGATGCCGCGAGCGAATGCGCGACGCCGCCGAGGTGCACGATGCCGGATACCGAACCAGACCTTGCCACATTCCCCCCAGCGCCTGCAGACGGCGAGGTGCGCAGCCTTGATGCGCTGATCATCGGCGCTGGCTTCGCCGGGCTCTATGCCATCCACCTGCTGCGTGACCGCCAGGGCCTCGACGTGGTGGCGCTCGAGGCCGCCAGCGGCGTCGGCGGCACCTGGTACTGGAACCGCTACCCCGGCGCGCGGTGCGATTCCGAGAGCTGGTCATACTGCTTCCAGTTCGATGACGATCTCGTGCGCGCGTGGCAGTGGTCGGAACGCTATCCGCGCCAGCCCGAGATCCTGCGCTACCTCAACCACGTCGCCGACCGGTTCGACCTTCGCCGGTCGATCCGCCTCGACACGCGCGTGACCGCGGCGCGCTTCGACGAGGCCGCGTCACGCTGGCTGGTGACGACCGAGGCGGGCGAGCGCTATGCCGCCCGCTTCCTCATCACCGCCGTCGGCTGCCTCTCCGCCGCCAACATTCCCGACATTCCCGGCCTCGAGCACTTCGGCGGCACCTGGGTTCACACCGGAAACTGGCCCGAGGCGGGGGTGGACTTCACGGGCAAGCGCGTCGGGCTCATCGGCACGGGCAGCACGGGCATCCAGGCTGCCCCGGTGATCGCGGCAGAGGCAGCCCACCTCACCGTGTTCCAGCGCACGCCCAACTATTCCGTTCCGGCACAGAACCATCCGCTCGACGAGACGTTCCGCAATCGGATCAAGGAGGCCTGGCCCTCGCTCAAGGCACGGATGCGCAGCAACACCAACGGCCACCCGTACGTGCCGGCCGATCGCGGCACGTTCGAGGTGAGCGACGAGCAGCGGCGGGCCATCTACGAACAGGCCTGGAACGCGGGCGGCCTCAGCTTCCGCGCGAGCTTCCGCGACATGATGGTGGACCGTGCGGCGAACGACGAAGCCTCGGCCTTCATCCGCGAGAAGATCCGCGGCATCGTGAAGGACCCGGCGACCGCGGCGGCTCTGACGGCATTCGACCACCCCTTCGCGACCAAGCGCCCACCGATCGACACGGAGTATTTCGAGACCTTCAACCGCGACAACGTGCGCCTCGTCGATATCCGGGCGACACCCATCACGCGCATCGTGGCCGAGGGCGTGGAGACGCGTGCGGGGGTGGTGCCGCTCGACATCATCGTGTTCGCCACCGGCTTCGACGCGATGACGGGCCCGCTGCTGAGGATCGACATCGCCGGACGCGGCGGTACGCGGCTGAAGGATGCCTGGGCGGAGGGCCCGCGCACGCATCTCGGCCTCGGCGTGCCGGGCTTTCCCAACCTGTTCACCATCACCGGCCCGGGCAGCCCCTCGGTGCTGACGAACATGCCGGTGGCGATCGAACAGCATGTCGACTGGATCGCCGGCTGCATCGCCTGGCTCCGCGCGGAGGGCCTCGCACGCATCGAGGCGACGCCGGACGCGGCCGACACCTGGGGCGCGCATGTCGCCGAGGTGGCAAACGCCACGCTCTACCCGACGGCGGCCTCCTCCTGGTATCTCGGCGCCAACGTGCCGGGCAAGCCGCGCGTGTTCATGCCCTATCTCGGGGGCCTCGGCCGCTACCGCGCGGTCTGCGACACGGTCGCGGCCGAGGGATACCGGGGCTTCACCGTGGCGCCGTAGCGACGAATGCCGCCAAGGGCCGGGCGCGCGATTGATCTGCGACAATGCCGCGGCAACGCCGTCGCCCGTAACGTGACCGATGCAGCGCGCGGAGGGCCCGGGGTTGGCTGAAACCACAGCGGACGCGACGCGACGACCCGGCCTGTTCCCACCGCTCACATGGCTACGTGGCTACCGCCCCGCATGGCTCACGGCAGACCTCGTCGCCGGCATCACGCTCGCGGCCTATGCGATCCCCGTGGCACTCGCCTACGCAACTCTGGCAGGCCTGCCGCCGCAGGTGGGCGTCTATGGCTACATGCTGGGCGGGCTCGGCTATGCATTGCTCGGCTCATCGCGGCATCTCGCCGTCGGGCCGACCTCGGCGATCTCTCTGATGGTCGGCGCCAATGTCGCCGCGATGGCAGGCGGCGACATGGCGCGCGCGGCCGAGATCGCGACGCTCGCGGGCTTTGCCGTCGCGCTGCTGTGCCTGGTCGGATGGGCGCTGCGGCTGAGCGCGCTCGTCAAGCTCATCAGCGACAGCGTGCTGGTCGGCTTCAAGGCAGGCGCGGGCATCACGATCGCGCTGACGCAGTTGCCCTCGCTGTTCGGCGTGCCCGGCGGCGGGCATACGGTGATCACGCGCGTCATCGCCCTCGCGGGACAGCTCGGCTCGGTCAGCGCACTGACGCTCGCGCTCGGCGTAGCCGCGCTCGTGCTGCTCGTGGCCGGCGCGCGGTTGCTGCCGGGCAGGCCCGTCGGGCTCGCGGTCGTGGCCCTGTCGATCCTCGTCGTCGCGCTGTTCGGGCTTGCCGCACACGGTGTGGCGGTAACCGGGACGATCCCCTCCGGTCTTCCCGCCCTCGGCCTGCCAGGCATCAGGCTTGTCGATGTCGAGGGCATTTTCCCGCTCGCGGCCGGCTGCCTGCTGCTCGCCTATATCGAGGGCGTCTCCGCGGCGCGGAGCTTCGCGGAGAAGCACGGCTACGCGCTCGATCCACGCCAGGAATTCCTCGGCATCGGCGCGGCGAACCTGTTCGCCGCGTTCGGCCATGGCTATCCCGTCGCCGGCGGGCTTTCGCAATCGGCCGTCAGCGAGCAGGCGGGGGCGAAAACACCGATCGCCCTCGTCGTCGCGTCGGCCACGCTCGCGCTGTCGTTGCTGTTCCTCACCGGGCTGCTCGCGAACCTGCCGAAGGCCGCGCTCGCGGCGATCGTGCTCACCGCCGTCGCGGGGCTGATCGACATCACCGCCCTTCGCCGGCTGTGGCGGGTGAGCAAGTCCGATTTCGCCGCCGCCATCGTCGCGCTCGTCGGCGTCCTGCTGCTCGGGATTTTGCAAGGCATCCTGCTCGCGGCACTCGCCTCGATCCTGATGCTGCTCGCCTATTCGAGCCGCCCGCACGTGGCTTTCCTCGCGCGCATGCCGGGGAGCAGCACCTTCGGCGACATCGCGCGCCATCCGGAGAACGAGCCGATCCCGGGGATGGTCGCCTTCCGGCCCGAGGCGTCGCTTCTCTACACCAACGCCGAGGTGGTGCGCGATGCCGTGCTCGCGCATATTGACGCTGCACCCGTGGGCGGCACGCGGCTCGTGGTGTGTGACCTCTCCGCCTCGCCGATGATGGACATGGCCGGCGCGGGGATGCTCAGGAAGCTGCATGAGGTGCTGGCGCGGCGCGACATCCGCTTCGCCATCGTCGAGGCGCGCGGGCGGGTGCGCGACCTGCTGCGCCGCGAGGGGCTGGCCGACCAAATGGGCGGGATCGACCGTGGCATGACGCTCCAGGCGATCGCGGCCGAGCATGCCGGCGCGCCCCCCCCGGGCTGACCCCTGCGTCGGCCCAGCATGCGTCAGCCGAAACGGCCCAGCGCGATGAGCGCGGCCACCAGCGCGCCGGCGAGCGCGGTGTAGAGCAGTGCGGCAGGCATCGTCATGCGCAGCACGCGCGCGGTGTCGCGTCCGACAAGCCCCACCGTCGCGGCGCCGGCGACGATGTTGTGCGGGCAGATGATGTTGCCGATCGCAGCCCCGACGCCCTGCGCGGCCGTCAGCGGCAGGAGCGGCAGACCGAGGGCTTCTGCCGTCGCGCGCTGGAAATCCGACAGCAGGATGTTCGAGGCGGTGGCAGAACCGGTGACGAAGGTACCGAGCACGCCCGCCCCCGGCGCCAGAAGCGGCCAGGCCGGGCCAACCAGGGCGGCGGCGCCATCGGCCAGCACGTCGACCAGCCCGGCATGGACCATCAGCCGCGCCAGCCCCAGCATGGCGAGCAGCGCCAGCAGGACAGCCGGCACCCGCCGTCCTGCCCGCCCCGCCGCGTCCGTCACGACCGCCAGCCGCTCGCCGCGCAGCATCAGCGCCAGGGCAAGCCCGAGCATCAGCAGCGTCCCGGGGTGGGAGAGCGGCTGGATGCTGCCTCCGAACCCGCCAGCCAGGGACCAGGCGACCGTCCGCTCCGCCAGCGCCTCGCGCAGCGGCGGCAGAAGCCGCGTCGCAAGGATCGCTGCGAGCAGCAGGAGATAGGGCAGCGCGGCCATGACAAGGGCGCGTCGCGAGGGCGCCGCCTGCCCCACCGCGTCACCGCGCCGGCGGACCCATGCCGCGAACACGAGCCCGCCGATCAGCGCGCCGCCCAGCGTCGGCAACTCCGGCCCGACGAGAACCGCGATCGCGACAAAGGGAAGCAGGAAGGCGGCAGCGGCAATGGCCGGGGCGACGAGCCCCGCCTTTCCCCCCGCGGCCGAGGCAAGCCGGTACACGATCAGCGCCATGGCCCAGCCGAGGACAGCGTGCAGCCCCGCCGTCATGCCGGCCAGCGCGCGGGGCGAAAGCCCGGTTGCGGCCAGTTGCGGCAGCACCGGCGTGCCGACGGCACCGAACGACACCCCGACCGCATGGCCGATGAGCGCGAGCGACACTGCCTGGACGGGCGCGAACCCCACGGCGACCAGCAGCGGCGCTGCAAGTGCTACCGGCGTGCCGAACCCAGCGGCGCCCTCGACGAACAGCGCGAAGAACCAGGCGATCAGCAGCGCGGCCACGCGTGGATCATCGGACAGACGGGCGAGTGCGCGCCGAAGCGTCTCCGTCGCCCCGGAGCCCATCTGCACTTCATGCAACAACAGCGCCGGAAGCACGATCCAGAGGATGGTGAGCGCGGTGAAGCTTGCCTCGGCACCGATGCCGATGAGCGCCGGAACGAGGCCGCCCGCCTCCACCGGGCCACGCCAGCCGAAGCCCAGGATCGCAACCGGCACCGCGATCGCAAGTCCGACAAGCCCCGCAGGCCCGGCGGCCCACCGCGCGCCAAGCATCAGCGCCAGGATGGCGGCGATCGGGAGGAATGCGCCGAGCGCCGCCATCTCAGCGGCCGCGCCGCGCCCGCGCGGCTGCGCCGGAGCGCTTGCAAACGGCTGCGGTGCCCCATAGAGACATGATCGGAAGCCCGGTTAGCACAGTGGTAGTGCAGCGGTTTTGTAAACCGAAGGTCGGGGGTTCAAATCCCTCACCGGGCACCAGTTCCCGTCATGCTCCCGGCTTCTGCACCGTCTGGTCGGCCCAGCCGAACACGGTGCGCCGCTCGATCTCGGCCACGTCGGCCGGCCGGGGGAACGGCGCGGGTGCCGGCTCACCCGCCTCGCGCGGGCGTCCGATCGCGGCGAAGAACCGCTCGAGCCCCGATGGCATCAGGAACCAGACGAAGGTGAACGGCACATCGCCCGCGTTGATGAAGGCGTGCCGACGCCCCTTGCCGAGGAACACCGTGGTGCCGGGAACGGCGGGGTGGGCAACGCCATCGAGCATCACCGTCGCCTCACCCGCGATGAAGTGGATGATCTCCTCATGCCGGTCATGCGTGTGTTCGCGCACGTGGCAACCGACATCCACCGTCTGCCGCCCCATCGCGAACGGCGTGTCGGACGTGACGGTCGAAGGGTCGAGCAGGCATTCGACATAGCCGTTCGCCGGCACCGGCTGCCAGAAGCCCGGTGCCTCGCCTGGCTGGACAATGCGCGCCATGCCTTCGGTCACGGGCGCGTCCATCACGCGTTCTCCCTGAGCACGCGGCCGTGCACCGTCACGGCATCGGCCACGGCGGCGGCGAAGGCGGCATCGTCAGCCGCGTTCTGCGGCAGCGACAGCGAGACGTAGCCGCGGCGGGCGATGTAGATGCCGCGCGCGAGCAGTGCGAGATGGAGCAGCGCGCGCGAGGCTTTCGCATCCGGAACGTCCTCGGGCCGCACGATCGGCCGGTCGGTCGGGTGGAGCCCGAGCATGGAGCCGAAGCCGGTCATCCGCACCGGCGCGTCGGCTGCCTCGGCCGCCTGGTTCACCGCTGCCTTCAGCGCCTCGCCGCGCGCCGTCAACGCCTCGGCTGCCGCGGGCGTGAACAGATGCGTCAGCCCCGCAAGCCCAGCGGCCATGGAGGTGACGTTGTTGTTGAACGTGCCGGCATGGGAGAGTGCGTCGGGGCGGTAAGGGTCGTAGCGGCCCATCAGGTGGTCAGCCCCGCCGAACGCACCGAAGCTGAAGCCGCCGCCGAGATACTTGCCGAAGGTGGTCAGGTCGGGGCGGATGCCAAGCCGCCCCTGCATGCCGCCCGGGCCGAGGCGGCTCGTCATCACCTCGTCGAGGATGAGCACGATGCCGTGCCGCGCGGTGATCTCGCGCAGTGCCCTCAGGAAGTCGCCATCCGCCGGCAGCGACCCGCCAGAGCCCATCACCGGCTCGACGATCACGGCAGCGAACGCCGCCGGGTCAGGCGCGAGCGCCGCCTCGACGGAGGCGATGTCGTTGTAGCGGGCAAGGGCCAGGTCGAACGGCACGTTCGTCGCCATGCCCGGCTTGAACACGAGAACGCCACCGTGATAGCCGCCGGCAAAGCCGAGGATGCGTGAGCGCCCCGTCGCCGCGCGGGCGGTGACGAGCGCCATCAGGTTCGCCTCCGTGCCGCTGTTGGTGAAGCGGATGCGCTCGACCGAGGGGAAACGCTCGGCGATCGCCGCGGCCAGGCGCGCCTCGTACATGTTCGGACCGCCGAGCACGATGCCGTCGGAGATCGCCGCGCGCGCCGCCGCGAGGATCGGCCCGGGCGAATGGCCGTACAGGCCGGCGGAGTATTCGCCGAGATAGTCGCGATAGGTGTGCCCGTCGAGGTCGGTCAGGGTCGCTCCCACTCCCTTGGCGAAGGCCAGCGGAAAGGGCGTGTAGTGCAGCACCGTCCGCGTGTTGCCGCCGGGCATGACGGCGGCGGCCGCCGTCGCGCGCGCGCGGGAGGCAGGGTTGGCGGCGGAAAAGCCCCGCTCCTCCTCGGCCAGCGCGTCCTCGATCGTCCAGTTCGCCGCGAGCGTGGTCATCAGCGCCTCCAGGGGCTTTCGTACCGTTAATGGATCATGCCACGTCCCGCCGTATGGTGAAGGGCGCGAAACACCGTTTCGTGCGAAAGCCCGCCAGGCTCTTTATGCTGCGCGCGCCGGTGCCACTTGGCAGCCACATGAGCGGGATGATTGGGTTAGGTTAGCATCGTTGACCTAAACGCGACCACGAGGCTGGGAGGTCGTTCGCCGATGGATGCAACGTCAGGCAGGCATACGGTCACGCTCGAGAGCCGGTTCGTCGAGCTCGACGCGCCCATCCTCATGACAGGCACGCAGGCGATCGTGCGGCTGCTGCTCGAACAGGCGCGGCGCGACCGTGCCGCCGGGCTCGACACCGCCGGCCTCGTCTCCGGCTATCGCGGCTCCCCCCTCGGCGGGGTCGACCAGGAGCTGTGGCGGCGGCGGAAGCTGCTCGACGCCCACCGCATCCGGTTCGAGCCCGGGCTGAACGAGGACCTCGCCGCGACCATGCTCTGGGGCACGCAGCAGGCGGCCGCCTTCCCAGGTGCGAAGCACCAGGGCGTGTTCGGCCTCTGGTACGGCAAGGGGCCTGGCGTCGATCGCTCCGCCGATGCGCTGCGGCACGTCAACACCTTCGGCACCGCCAGGCATGGCGGCGTCGTCGCCTTCGCCGGTGACGATCACGCCGCGCAATCCTCCGTCCTGCCGCACCAGACCGACATGGTGTTCGAGGCCGTGATGATCCCCGTCTTCCAGCCGGCCGGGGTGGACGAGATCGTTCCCCTCGGCCTCGCCGCCTATGCGATGAGCCGCTTCTCCGGCCTCTGGGTCGCGATGAAGACGATCGCCGAGACGGTGGAGGGTGCGGCGACCTTCGTTCTGCCTGAGGATCATTCGTTCTTCGCACCAGACATCGCGCTGCCGCCACACGGGCTGAACGCCGATCCGCGCCTGCAATGGCCGGCACAGCGGGCGGAGCTCGAACGCCGCGTGCTGGAGGAGCGGCTGCCCGCCGCCCGCGCCTGGGCGCGCGCCAATAACCTTGACCGCCTGGTGTTCGGCCGCGCGGATGCCCGCATCGGCATCGTCACCGCCGGCAAGGCGCATCTCGATGTGCTGCGCGCGCTCGACGATCTCGGGCTCACGCCAGCGCGCGCGGCGGAAGCCGGCATCGCGCTCTACAAGGTCGCGATGTCATGGCCGCTGGAGACCGACGGCATCGGCCGCTTCGCCGCAGGCAAGCGTGCGCTGATCGTGATCGAGGAGAAGCGCAGCATCGTCGAACGCCAGTTGCGCGAGGCGCTCTACAACCTTCCTGCCGATGCGCGCCCAGCCATTGCCGGCAAGGCGGGGCTCGACGGTGCGCCGCTGCTGCCCGAGGCGGGTGAACTCGATCCGACGATCGTCGCGGGTGCGCTCGCAAAGCTGCTCGGGGTGCTCGGCGTTGCCGTCACCGCCCCCGCACCGCACGTGCCGGCGCTGGCCGATGCGCTGAAGCGCGCCCCGTTCTTCTGCGCCGGCTGCCCGCACAACAGCTCGACCGTCGTGCCCGAGGGCAGCATCGCGATGGGCGGCATCGGCTGTCACACCCTGGCGCTCGGCGAGGTCGGCCGCGCGCGCACCGTCACGCAGATGGGTGCCGAGGGTGCCACCTGGGTCGGCCTCGCGCCGTTCACGGAGCTGCCGCATCTCTTCGTGAACATGGGCGACGGCACCTACCAGCATTCAGGCCTTCTTGCGATCCGCCAGGCCGTGGCAGCCGGCACGCGGATGACCTACAAGATCCTCTACAACAGCGCGGTCGCGATGACCGGCGGCCAGCCCGTCGATGGCGGGCCGACGGTGGCACAGGTTGCCCACCAGCTCGCCGCCGAGGGCGTGCGGCGGATCGCGGTCGTCGCCGATGATGCCGCACGCCTTCCCGCCGCGCGCGCCCTTCCCCCAGGTGTTGAGCGGCACACGCGCGAGAAGCTCGACGCCGTGCAGCGATCGTTCCGAGAGCATGACGGCGTTTCGGCGATCATCTACGACCAGATCTGCGCGACCGAGAAGCGCCGCAAGCGCAAGCGCGGCGCGATGGCCACGCCGGTCACCACGGTGCTGATCAACCCGCGCGTCTGCGAGAATTGCGGCGATTGCACCGTGCAGTCGAACTGCGTGGCGATCGAGCCCGTGGAGACGCCCTTCGGTCGCAAGCGCCGCGTTTCCCCTTCCGCCTGCAACACCGATCTCTCGTGCCTCAAGGGGTTCTGCCCCTCCTTCGTGACGGTCGAGGGCGCACGCCGGCACGTGCCCGCCCCGCACCTCGCCGAACTCGAGGCCTCGCTTGCCGACCGCGTTCCGGCACCGCATGTGCCTGCGCTCGACAGGCCGTGGCGCGCGCTGTTCGCCGGCGTCGGCGGCGGCGGCATCGTCACCACGGGTGCCGTCGTTGCGATGGCAGCGCATATCGAGGGGCGTTCGGTGCGCACGCTCGACTTCACCGGGCTTGCGCAGAAGAACGGCGCGGTCGTGGCCCACGTGCAGATCGCGCCCGATGACACGATGCTCGACGTTGCCCGCGTGCCGGTTGGCCGCGCCGACCTGCTGCTTGCCGGCGACCTTGCGGTCGCTGCGGGGCGCGACGTGATCAGCCGCGTTTCGCGCAACGGTGCCGTCGTCGGCAATGCGGCCCTTCCCGCCGTTGCTGCCTTCGTGCGTGACCCCGACGTCACGCTCGATGCCAGCGGCCACCGCACGGCCCTTGCCGCCGCCGCGACCGAAGCCGCGTGGATCGAGGCAGCACAGGTGGCCGAGGCGCTGTTCGGCGATGCGATGGCAATGAACACGCTGCTGCTGGGTGCGGCCTGGCAGCGCGGGCTCGTCCCCGTCGGCGAAGCAGCACTCACCGAGGCGATCGCGCTCAACGGCACTGCGGTGGCCGTCAACCACCGCGCCTTTCTCTGGGGCCGTGCACTCGCCGCCGACCCCACCCTCGCCGATGCCGTGCTGTCGCGCACGACGACGCCCGCCACGCTCGATCCCTTCGTCGAGGATCGCTGCGCGGAACTCACCCGCTACCAGAACGATCGTCTCTCGCAACGCTATCGCGCGCTCGTGGGCCGTGCGGCGTCAGCCGAAGCCACCGCCCTCGGCGCTGCGGGGCCGTTCGCGCGGGCGGTCGCTGAGGGCTATTTCCACGTGCTTGCGGTCAAGGACGAGTACGAGGTCGCGCGCCTGCACACCGACCCTGATTTCCTGGCGGACCTTGCGGCGACCACCGAGGGCGGGTCGCCGAGGTTCCACCTTTCCCCGCCACTGCCCTGGCTCGGCACCGAGCCCGCCACGGGCCGCCGCCGCAAGATCGCGCTGCCCGGCTGGCTGATGCTGCCGATGTTCCGCCTGCTCGCGCGCGGCAAGGTGCTGCGCGGCACCGCGCTCGACCTCTTCGCACGGCAGGATGACCGCAGGCTGGAACGCGAGATGATCGCCCGCTACGAGGCCGACATGGAGCAGGCGATCGCGTCCCTCTCACCCGCCACGCGCGACGCGGCAACAGCGCTGGCTCGGCACCCGTTCTCGGTGCGCGGCTTCGGCCCGGTGAAGCAGGCGAGCCACGCGAAGGCCGAACCCGCCCGCCGCGCGCTTCTCGATCGCCTTGCCGCGCCGCACCAGGCGCTGGCCGCTGAGTGAAGGAACACCGCATGTCATCCCCCATCGTCATCCTTGGTGCCGCGCGCACCCCGATCGGCGGCCTGCTCGGCGAGCTTTCGCCGCTCGCGGCACCGAAACTCGGCGGGCACGCGATCGCCGCCGCCCTCTCCCGCGCCCGTGTGCAGGCCGACCAGGTGACGGGTGTCACGATGGGCAACGTCCTCTCCGCCGGCATCGGCCAGGCGCCGGCACGCCAGGCTGCCTTCGCCGCCGGCCTCGGTGAGGCGGTTCCCTGCACCACGCTGAACAAGATGTGCGGCAGCGGCATGCAGGCGGTGATGAACGCTGCCCAAGCGCTTGCGGCGGGCGACGACGGCATCCTCGTCGCCGGCGGGATGGAGAGCATGAGCAACGCGCCCTACCTGCTGCCGAAAGCGCGCGGCGGCATGAAGTTCGGCCACGGCCAGGTGCTCGACCACATGGCGCTCGACGGGCTCGAGGACGCGTATGCCCCCGGCCGGCTGATGGGCACCTTCGCCGAGGACACCGCCGCCTCCCTCGGCATCTCGCGGGCCGACCAGGACGCATTCGCGACACGCAGCCTCGAGCGCGCTCTCGCAGCAGGCGGCAACGGCGCGCTGGCCGACGAGATCGCGCCGATCTCCGTCCCCGGCCGCAAGGGCGACATCCTCGTTTCGCTCGACGAACAGCCGCGCCGGGCCGATCCGGCCAAGATCCCGACGCTGCGCGCCGCCTTCCGCGACGGCGGCACGGTGACGGCGGCAAACTCCTCCTCGATCAGCGATGGCGCGGCCGCCCTCGTTCTCGCGCGCGAGGAGGATGCGGAGGCGCGCGGCCTTCGCCCGCTCGCACGCATCATCGCCATGGCAACCCACGCCCAGGCGCCTGCCTGGTTCACCACCGCGCCGGTCGAGGCGATCCGCAAGGTGCTCGACCGCGCTGGCTGGACGATCGACGATGTCGACCTGTTCGAGATCAACGAGGCCTTCGCGGTGGTGGTGCTTGCGGCGGAACGCGCGCTCGGCCTCCCTCCCGAGAAGGTGAACATCCGCGGTGGGGCCTGCGCCGTGGGCCACCCGATCGGCGCCTCGGGGGCGCGCATCCTCGTCACGCTGCTCGCCGCCCTCCGGCGCGAGGGGCTGAAGCGCGGGGTTGCGGCTGTCTGCATCGGCGGGGGAGAAGCGACGGCGGTGGCCGTCGAACTGCTCTAGACTGCAACTCGGTTCCGGGAAACAACAACGGAAAAGGGACGGAGACGACGATGCTTGATCGCACCCCGGCTGATATCGCCGATACGCGCACCATGGTGGTCGAGACTGCCCGGGCCTTCGCTGCCGAGAAGCTCGCGCCCGGCGCCGACGCGCGGGCCCGCGCCGGTGCGGTGGAGCCCGAGATCCTGGAGGAGCTTGGCGCGCTCGGCTTCCTCGGCGCGACCGTCTCTCCCGACTGGGGCGGCGCGGGGCTCGACTATCTCACCTACGCCATGGCGCTCGAGGAAATCGCGGCCGGCGACGGCTCGGTCTCCACCGTGCTTTCCGTGCACAATTCCCCAACCTGCCTGATCCTGGAACGTTTCGGTACCGAGGCACAGAAGGAGCACTGGCTGCGCCCGATGGCATCGGGCGAGGCTATCTCCTGTTTCGCGCTCACCGAACCCCAGGCGGGCTCGGACGCCTCGGCGCTGCGCACGCGGGCGGTTCGAACGGATGGCGGCTGGGTGATCGACGGGGCGAAGCAGTTCATCTCGAACGGACGCATCGCGAAGGTGTGCGTGCTGTTTGCCGTAACCGATCCCGCCGCCGGCAAGAAGGGAATCTCCTGCTTCATCGTTCCGACCGATGCGAAGGGCTTCGTGGTCGCGCGCACGGAGGAGAAGCTCGGCCAGCACGCGTCCGATACGTGCTCGCTCCATTTCGAGAGCATGATGGTGCCTGGGGATGCGATGATCGGTGCGCCCGGCGAAGGCTATCGCATCGCGCTGTCGACGC
Organism: Elioraea sp.; assembly: GCF_022842375.1. Taxonomy (GTDB): domain Bacteria; phylum Pseudomonadota; class Alphaproteobacteria; order Acetobacterales; family Acetobacteraceae; genus Elioraea_A. The sequence goes on from NZ_JALHPR010000014.1 coordinate 55,971, forward strand.
TCGAGGCGGGCCGCATCGGGATCGCCGCGCAGAGCCTCGGCATGGCCCGCGCCGCGCTCGACTACGCCATCGCCTACGCCAAGGAGCGGCAGTCGTTCGGCGAGCCGATCATCCGCCACCAGGCGGTGCAGTTCCGCCTGGTCGAGGCCAGGACGAAGCTCGAGGCCGCACGGCAGCTCACCCACCACGCCTGCCGCCTGAAGGATGCCGGCGAACCTGCGCTGGAAGCCGCCTGCATGGCGAAGCTGTTCGCCTCCGAGGTGGCGGAAGCGGTGTGCTCGGCGGCGATCCAGACGCTCGGCGGCTACGGATACCTCGCCGATTATCCCGTCGAGCGCATCTATCGCGACGTGCGCGTCTGCCAGATCTACGAGGGCACGTCGGACGTGCAGAAGATCATCCTGGGGCGGATGCTGTAGCGGCCTCCAGTTTCACGAGTTCCATCCCCTCCTCGACCTGGTCGCCGGCCGCAACGTCGACGCGCGCGACCGTGCCGTCGACGGGGGCGGCGATCCGCAACTCGGTCTTCATCGCCTCGATCACCACGAGCACCTGCCCGCGCGTGACGGCATCGCCCGCGACACACAGCACGGCGGCGACGCGGCCGGGGATGGGCGAGGCGATGCGGTCATCGCCCGCGAGATCGCCGGAGGCCGGGGTGAGCGCATCCTCGACCGCGATGCGCCATGACCCCTGGCCCGGCAGCGTCACGCCCACGCTGCCGTCGCGCAGGCTGCAATCGGCGACGTAGCGCGCATCGTCGATGCGCACGCGCATCGGCGGGCCAGCCTCGGCCGAGACGTTGTGGGTAGCGCCGTCGAGCGTGATCTCCCACGCCGCGGGACCGTAGGCGATCGCGAGCGTGACAGGACGATCGCCGGCGCGCAGCGTCAGCGTCCGCCGTGCCCTGCCGAAGAGGCGCCAGCCGTCATGCCGGCACCAGGGGCCCGCGCCACCCTCGGCATCACGTTCCGCCACGAGAACGGCTACGGCGGCAGCGATCAGCGCGCGCGTCGGTGCCGGCGGCGGTGGGGCGAGCACGACATCCTCGTGCGCGGCGATGAAGCCCGTGGTCGGCGCCGCCTCGGCAAAGCCCGCGTGGGCGAGGATGGCGGCGAGCGCATCGAGGTTCGTGGCAACGCCCTCGACGCGCGTTGCCGCCAGCGCGGCGCGGAGCCGGGCGATCGCGTCGCCGCGCGTCCCGCCATGGGCAATGATCTTGGCGATCATGGAATCGTAGTGCGGCGTGACGCTGTCACCCTCGCGCACGCCGGTATCGACGCGCACGCCCTCGCCGTCGGGCATCACGAAGCGCGAGAGCCTGCCGGTGGACGGGCGCCAGCCGGCGCGCGGGTCCTCGGCACAGAGGCGCACCTCGACCGCGTGGCCGGTGACGGCGGGTGCAGTGGTGAATGGCAGCGCCTCGCCGGCAGCGATGCGAAGCTGCCATTCGACGAGGTCGAGCCCCGTCACCGCCTCCGTCACCGGATGCTCGACCTGCAGGCGCGTGTTCATCTCCATGAAGAAGAACGCGTCATCCTCGGCGATGAACTCGATCGTTCCGGCGTTGACATAGCCGACGGCCCGCGCCGCGGCGACGGCGGCGGCCTCGATGCCTGTGCGCATCGCATCGGAGATGAAGGGTGCCGGCGCTTCCTCGACGATCTTCTGGTGGCGGCGCTGGATCGAACAATCACGCGTCGAGAGCGCGAGCGTGGTGCCGTGCGTATCGGCCAGCACCTGCACCTCGATGTGGCGCGGGCGGGTGAGGTACCTCTCGACGAGCACCTGCGCATCGCCGAACGAGGCTGACGCTTCGCGCTGCGCGCCGGCCAGCGCCTCGACGAACGCGGCAGCGTCGGCGACGACGCGCATCCCCCTGCCCCCGCCGCCGGCAGAGGCCTTGATCAGCACCGGGTAGCCGATGCGCGAAGCCTCGGCGGCGAGCAGGCCCGGGTCCTGTGCCGCCCCGTGATAGCCTGGCACGAGGGGAACGCCCGCCTTCTCCATCAGCGCCTTCGCCGCTGCCTTCCCGCCCATCGCGCGCATCGCAGCGGGGCCGGGCCCAACGAAGGCGATGCCGGCCGCCGCGCACGCCTCGGCGAAAGCCGGGTTCTCTGAGAGGAAGCCGTAGCCCGGGTGGATCGCCTCTGCCCCCGTTCGCCGGGCGGCCTCGATGATCCGCTCGATGCGCAGGTAGCTCTCGGCGGCCGCTGCCGGACCGATGGCGATCGCCTCGTCCGCCATCGCCACATGCATCGCACCCGCATCGGCCTCGGAATGAACGGCGATGCAGCGCAGCCCCATGCGCCGCGCCGTGCGGAACACGCGCACGGCGATCTCGCCGCGATTGGCCACCATGAGGGAGCGGAACATCGCCGCCCTCACATCCGGAACAGGCCGAAGCGCGTCGGCGCGATCGGCGCGTTCAACGCGGCGCCGATGGCAAGGCCGAGCACGTCACGGGTTTTCGCAGGCGGAATGATCCCGTCATCCCAGAGCCGCGCGGTCGCGTAGTAGGGGCTGCCTTCGCGTTCGTACTTCTCGCGGATCGGCGCCTTGAATGCCTCCTGCTCGGCCTCGGGCCACGCCTCGCCGCGCGCGGCCGCGGCATCGGCGCGGATGGTGGCGAGAACGGAGGCCGCCTGCTCGCCGCCCATCACGCTGATGCGGCTGTTCGGCCAGGTGAACAGGAAGCGCGGCGAATAGGCGCGCCCGCACATGCCGTAGTTGCCCGCCCCGAACGAGCCGCCGATCAGTACGGTGAATTTCGGCACCGCCGTGGTGGCCACCGCCGTGACAAGCTTGGCACCGTCCTTCGCGATGCCGCCCGCCTCGTATTTCCGCCCAACCATGAAGCCAGCGATGTTCTGGAGGAACACGAGCGGAACGTTCCGCTGGCTGCACAGCTCGACGAAATGCGCAGCCTTGAGCGCGCTCTCGCTGAACAGGATGCCGTTGTTGGCGATGATGCCGACAGGCTGGCCCCAGATGTGGGCGAAGCCACAGACGATGGTGGTGCCGTAGCGGTGCTTGAACTCGTCAAGCTCCGACCCGTCGACGATGCGGGCGATCACCTCGCGCACATCGTAGGGCGTGCGCGTATCGGGCGGCACGATGCCTGCAAGCTCCGCCGGGTCATAGGCAGGCGGGCGTGGTGCGCGCTGCAGCACGGGGCGCGCGCCGCCGAGATGGCCGACGATGCGCCGGCAGAGGCCGAGGGCATGCGCATCGTCGTTCGCCATGTGGTCGGCCACGCCCGAGATGCGCGTGTGCACATCCGCCCCGCCGAGGTCCTCTGCCGTCACGACCTCGCCCGTCGCTGCCTTCACGAGCGGGGGGCCGGCGAGGAAGATCGTTCCCTGGTTGCGGACGATGATGCTCTCGTCGCACATCGCCGGCACATAGGCGCCGCCCGCCGTGCAGCTTCCCATCACCACCGCGATCTGCGGGATGCCCTTGGCAGACATCTGCGCCTGGTTGAAGAAGATGCGGCCGAAATGATCGCGATCCGGAAAGATCTCGTCCTGGTTCGGCAGGTTCGCCCCGCCGCTGTCCACGAGGTATATGCAGGGCAGGTTGTTCGCCTCTGCCACCTCCTGGGCGCGGAGGTGCTTCTTGACCGTCAGCGGATAGTAGCTGCCGCCCTTCACCGTCGCGTCGTTGGCGACGATCACGCACTCCCGCCCCGCGACGCGGCCGACGCCGGTGATCATCCCCGCCGCCGGCACCTCGCCCCCATACATGCCGAAGGCGGCGAGCGGCGAGAGTTCGAGGAACGGTGTGCCCGGATCGAGCAGCGCCTCGACGCGCTCCCGCGGGAGCAGCTTGCCGCGCGAGACGTGCCGCGCGCGCGAGGCCTCGTTCCCGCCTTGCGCTGCCTCCGCGACGCGCGCCTCGAGCTCGGCGAGGGAGGCTGCGTTGGCTGCGGCGTTGCGGCGGAACGCGTCAGACCGCGTGTCGACGCTTGAGGGAAGCCTGCTCACGCGGTCTCGCGGAACAGCTCGCGGCCGATCAGCATGCGCCTGATCTCGCTCGTTCCGGCGCCGATCTCGTAGAGCTTCGCGTCCCGCAGCAGCCGGCCCGTCGGATACTCGTTGATGTAGCCGTTGCCGCCGAGAAGCTGGATCGCGTCGAGGGCCATCTTGGTCGCGGCCTCGGCGGCGTAGAGGATCGCGCCCGCTGCATCCTTCCGCGTCACGCGCCCGCGGTCGCACGCCTCGGCCACCGCGTACACGTAGGCGCGGCAGGCTGAGAAGCTCGTGTACATGTCGGCGAGCTTGCCCTGCACGAGCTGGAACTCGCCGATCGCCTGGCCGAACTGCTTGCGCTCATGCACGTAGGGCAGAACGACATCCATGCACGCCTGCATGATGCCGAGGGGGCCCGCGGCGAGCACCGCGCGCTCATAGTCGAGCCCGCTCATCAGCACGCGCACGCCGCCGCCGACGCGGCCGAGCACGTTCTCCTCCGGCACCTCGACATCCTCGAACACCAGCTCGCTCGTCGGGCTGCCGCGCATGCCGAGCTTGTCGAGCTTCTGCGCGGGCCGGAATCCCTTGAAGCCGCTCTCGACGATGAAGGCGGTGATGCCGTCCTTGCCGGAAGCGGGGTTGGTCTTGGCGTAGACGACCAGCGTCTCGGCATAATGCGCGTTGGTGATCCACATCTTCGTACCGTTGAGCACGAAGCGATCCCCGCGCTTCTCTGCCTTCAGCGTCATCGACACGATGTCGGAGCCGGCACCAGGCTCGCTCATCGCCAGCGCGCCGAGATGCTCGCCGCTGATCAGCTTCGGCAGGTAGCGGCGCTTCTGCTCGTCGCTGCCGTTCAGCTTGATCTGGTTGATGCAGAGGTTCGAATGCGCGCCGTAGGAGAGGCCGACGGAAGCCGAGGCGCGGCTCACCTCCTCCATTGCCACGCAATGGGCGAGATAGCCGAGGCCCGCGCCGCCATGCTCCTCGCCGACGGTGATGCCGTGCAGGCCGAGCGCGCCCATCTCGGGCCAGAGATGGCGGGGGAACTCGTCGGTGCGGTCGATCTCGGCGGCGAGCGGGGCGATGCGGTCGGCGGAGAAGGCGCGCACGCTGTCGCGAAGCATGGCGATCTCCTCGCCATGGTCGAACTCGAGCGTGGCCAGCCGGTTCGGGATCATCTCATTCCACCTTCCGTACGTCCTCGATGACGCGCCCGTCATTCGGCAGCGAGCCGGGGGCAGCGAGTGTCACGGTGCCGCGCAGCTTGGTGATCGCCTGCAACGCCTCGGCCAGCCTCGCGGCCAGCGCCTCGTCAGGCGCGGGCGCTTCTGCGTGAAGCGTCATCGTATCGGTATCGCCGGCGCGGTCGACCACGAGCCGGATCCGGCCGAGATCGGGGAACCGCCTCGCGAGATCGGCGATCTGTTCGGGCCGCACGAACATGCCCTTCACCTTGGCCGCCTGGTCTGCCCGGCCCATCCAGCCCTTGATGCGCATGTTGGAGCGCCCGCAGGGCGATTCCCCAGGCAAGACGGCGGAGAGATCGCCGGTGGCGAAGCGGATCAGCGGATACTCGGGCACCAGCAGCGTGACGACGACCTCGCCCACCTCGCCATCGGGCAACGGGTCGCCCGTGCCGGGGCGGACGATCTCGACGATCACGAACTCGTCGAGGATCATGCCCTCGCGCGCCTCGCTCTCGTAAGCCACAAGGCCGAGATCGGCGGTGCCGTAGCTCTGCAGCACGGTGAGGCCGCGCTCGGCGTACCAGGCGCGGAGGGAAGGCGTGTAGGCGCCGCCCGTGACATGGCCGCGGCGCAGCGTCGCGAGGTCGAGGCCGAGCTCCTCGCCCTTCTCGATGATCGCCTTCAGGAAGTCCGGCGTTCCGGCATAGCAATGACTGCGCAGATGCGCGATCGCCCGCGCCTGGAGCTCAAGGTTGCCGGGGCCAGCCGGCACGACGGCACTGCCGAGGGCGCGCGCGCCTGATTCCAGCATCATCCCCGCGGGCGTGAAGTGGTAGCCGAAGGTGTTGTGCAGGATCTGCCCGGCGCGCAGACCGGTCGCGAACAGCGCGCGGGCGAAGCGGAAGAAGTCACGTCCAGGTGCCTCGGGGTCGAAGATCGGGCCGGGGCTGACGAAGATGCGCGCCAGCCGCCCCGGCGGGATGGCGATGAGCTCGCCGAAGGGCGGGCGGCCTGCCTGGAGCGTCACGAGATCTGATTTCCGCGTCAGCGGCAGCTGCGCGAGCGCCGCACGGCTCCCCACCTGGTTCGCCTCGACGTGCTGGAGCACGCGGGCATAGTAGGGTGCCTGCGCCTTCGCCTGCCCGATATGCGCGGCGAGGGAGGCCATGAGCCCTTCCTCGCGCGCCTGCGGATCGCGGGCCTCCAGAACGTCGAAGAACTCACCCTCGCGACGGCGCGTGACTGCCAAACCCTTGCCCTCCAGCCGCCCTGCTCAGAGCCAGCGCTTGCGGCGCTTATAGCTCTTGAGGTTGCGGAAGCTCTTCCGCTCGGCCCCATGGCCGCCGAGGTAGAATTCCTTGACGTCCTCGTTGTCGGCAAGGGCTTCGGCCGTGCCATCGAGCACGATCTTGCCTTGTTCCATCACATAGCCGTAACTGGCGACGGAAAGCGCCATCCGCGCGTTCTGCTCGACGAGCAGGATGGTGATGCCGAGCTCGCGGTTCAGCCGGCGGATGATGCCGAACACCTCCTTCACCAGCAGCGGCGAGAGACCCATCGAGGGCTCGTCCATCAGGATCAGCTTCGGCCGTGCCATCAGCGCGCGGCCGATGGCGAGCATCTGCTGCTCGCCGCCCGAGAGGTAGCCGGCAAGCCCGGTGCGCTCTCGCAGCCGGGGAAAATAGCCGAACACGCGCTCGATATCGTCCTTCACGCCGTTGTCGCGGCGGGTGAAGGCGCCGAGGCGGAGGTTCTCGATGCACGTCATGTCGGAGATGATCCGCCGCCCCTCCATCACCTGGAAGATGCCGCGGCGGACGATGCGATCGGGATCGATGCCGTTGATGCGCTCGCCGGCGAACATCACGTCGCCGCGCGTGATCTCGCCTTCCTCGGTCTTGAGCAGGCCGCTGATCGCCTTCAGCGTGGTCGATTTCCCCGCCCCGTTCGCGCCGAGGAGCGCCACGATATGCCCCTGCGGCACCTTCAGCGAAAGGCCGCGGAGAACGAGGATCACGTCGTTGTAGACGACCTCGATGTTGTTCACCTCGAGGAGCGACGGCAGCGTATCGACGAGCCGTGGCGCGCGGGGGGCGGTGGCGTTTTCCGGCAAGCTGTCCATCACCGTCTCCCGCAGGTGCGGGCGGCGGGTTGCCCCGCCGCCACGCGATCCATCGTCACCAGCCGAGCCAGTCCTGGCGGCGCTCGAGGGTGATCTCGGTCACCGGCTCGAGCTTCATCGTGCCGTTGCGCATAAGCTCCGCCACCGAGCCCTGCGTGGTGTCGCCGGACACGACCGCGCGGTAGAGCGAGATCGCCATCTGCCCGCGGTGATCTTCGACCGTGAAGGTCGAGGGCTTGCACACGCCCTCGAAGCCGCGCGGCACCCATCTCTGCCGGGCGTAGAAGCCCTCGCGGATGCGGTCGCCCGTCACCTGGCCCCCGGTCGCGGCGGTTTCCATCGCCTCGACCATCAGCATCGCCGAGCAGATGCCGGCGAGATAGTGCACGGGGCGATACTCGGCCTGCGCGGTGGCGCCACCCTGGCTGATTGCACGCGCATTCGCCATGCCCGGCGCATCACCGCCCCACGAGACGGCCGTGCGCAGCGGGAACACCACGCCGTTCGCCGCAGCACCGGCAGCCTTCATCGCGTTCTCGTCCATGCCCCAGACATTGCCGAGGAACTGCACGTTCACCCCCGCCGTCTGGCAGGCGCGCAGCACCGAGATGTTGGAGCCCGCCGTGTTGCCGAGATAGGCGTAGTTGGCGCCGGAGTTGCGCAGCGTCAGGCACTGGGCGGTGAAATCGCCCGGTGCCAGGGTGAACTGCACCGCGGGCAGCACGTCGAAGCCGAGCTCCGCCGCGAGCGCCTCGCCCGCCGCCTTGGGCGAGTTCGGGTACGGGTGGTTTGCGCCCATATGGACGTATTTCGGACGCCCCGGCCTGCCCTTCGCCTTCCAGTCCTCGGCCGCCCACTGGATCATCGCGCGCAGCGCATCGGAATAGGACGGACCGTAGAAGAAGTTGAACGGCGCTGCCTTGTCCGCCCGCGGGGCGCGGCCCGTCGGGTCGGTCAGCGCGGCGGAGTAGGAGCCGGAGATGTAGGGAATGCGGTCACGCGTGACGAAGGTGATCAGCGCCTCGGTGTCGACCGTGCCCCAGCCCTGGATGGCGACGACGCGCTCGCGCTGCACCCACGCCTGGTACTGCGCGATGGCGCGCGGCGCCTGGTAGCCGTAGTCGAACCCCGAGACGTTCAGCTGTCGCCCGGCGACGCCGCCGCGCGTGCGGTTCACCCAGGCGAGCGCGTCAGCCACGCCCTGGCCATAGGGAACGCCCACGTCGGAGGTCGGCCCGGAATTGTCCATCAGATGCCCGACGGGAATGCGCGTCTGCGCCTCCGCCACGCCGCCAAGGCCCAGCGCCACCGCGCCTCCGAGCAGCAGGGCCCTCATTCCATTGCAATGACGCATCGACTCCCTCCTTGTGCTTTGCCGTTGCGGGGCTCGTGCCCCCGGTTCCCCGCGGCGATGCCGCGAGCTTAGTGCGAGAACGGATAGAGCTTCCAGTACGCCTTGATGAGCCGCCAGCGGCGGGCGAGGCCATCGGGCTCGAAAATGAGGAACAGCACGATCGCCGCCCCGATCGTCATCTCCCGCAGGTAGCTGACGGCAGAGCCGAGGCCGAGCGCACGGTCGATCGGGCTGCCGGCCAGCCCGTCGGCCAGCCATTGCACGATCTCCGGCAGCATCGTCATGAACACCGCCCCCATCAGCGAGCCCATCACCGAGCCGAGCCCGCCGATGATGATCATGGCGAGGAACTGGATCGAGAACAGGATGTTGAACGCCTCGACCGAGACGAACAGCAGGTAGTGGGCGTAGAGCGCCCCGCCGATGCCGGCATAGAACGAGGAGATGCCGAAGCTGAGCGTCCGGTAGTAGGTGAGGTTGATGCCCATCATCTCGGCGGAGAGATAATGGTCACGCACCGCGATGAGTGCGCGGCCGTCACGCGTGCGCATCAGGTTCGCGGCCGAGACGAACATCAGCACGACATAGGCCAGCACGACATAGAAATAAGTCTCGTTCGTGTCGAAGCGGAAGCCGAACACGCTGAACGGCTCCGTCACCCGCCCGGCGACGCCGCCGGTGAACCAGCGTGCACGGGCGAAGAAATCCTCGATGATGAACTGGGCGGCGAGCGTGGCGATGGCGAGGTAGAGTCCCTTCAGCCGCGCCGCCGGCAGGCCGAACACCATGCCGACCGCCGTCGTCATGATGCCGGCAAGCGGGATGGCGAAGAACACCGGCACGCCATGCTCGACCAGGAAGGCCGAGGAGAAGGCGCCGACGCCGAAGAATGCCGCATGCCCGATCGAGATCTGCCCGGTGAAGCCGACGAGAACGTTGAGCCCGAGCGCGGCGATGCCGAGATACCCCGACTGGATCAGCAGGCTGAGCATGTAGCGGTCGCCCGTCAGCGGGGCGAGGCAGGCGAGGCCGACGGCGGCGATCGCGAAGGCGCGCGAGAGCCGGGTCGGGAAGATCGTCGTGTCGGCGCGGTAACTCTCGCGGAAATCGCCGCAGGGGGTGAGGGAGATGCCGGCCATGCTGGTCTACACCCGCTCGATGTTTTTTGTGCCGAACAGGCCGTAGGGCTTGATCATGAGGATGATGATCAGGACGTAGAACGGCGCGATCTGGAACATGTTGCCCCAGTTCAGGAACTCGCTGTCGACGAAATGCGCGACGTTCTCGAGCACGCCGATGATGAGCCCGCCCACCACCGCGCCCACCACGCTGTCGAGCCCGCCGAGGATGACGGCGGGAAACACCTTGATGCCGTAGAATGACAGCGCCGAGGACACCCCGTTCACCACGCCGACGACGACGCCCGCGACCGACGACACCACGGCCGAGATCGCCCAGGACATCGCGAACACCTGCCGCACCGAGATGCCGAGCGACTGCGCGACCTGCTGGTCGAACGCCGTCGCGCGCATCGCAAGCCCGTGCTTCGAGACGGTGAAGAACCAGGCGAAGCCGCCCATGATGACGAGTGAGATCGCGAGCGAGAGCAGATACACCGTCTGCACCTCAAGGCCGGCGATGTTCACCTTGTTGGTCTCGAAGATCGGCGGGAAGGGCTGGGCGAACACGCCGAACAGCCACTTCATCAGCGCCTGGAAGAAGATCGACAGCCCGATCGTGACCATGATCACGCTGATCACCGGCTCGCCGATCAGCGGCCGCAGCACCACCACCTGCAGGATCAACCCGAACAGCGTCATGAACACGAGGGTGAGCAGGAAGCCGGCGATGAAGGGCAATTGGAAGGTGGTCAGCAGCCACCAGCACGCCCAGGCGCCGACGAGCAGGAACTCGCCCTGCGCGAAGTTCACCACCTGGCTCGCCTTGTAGATCAGCACGAAGCTCATCGCGACGACGCCGTAGAGGGCACCGACGATCAGCCCGTTGAGCGTCAGCTGGAACAGCAATTCCCAGTTCATGGATGCCTCATGCTGTGGCCGGTGCGTGCGCCGGCGACGGCACGGGCAGAAGCTCGACCACCGCAAGCGTGGTGCGGATGCGCTGCGTCGTGCCGTCCTGGAACTTGATCACGGTATCGACGGGGATGGCAGGCCTGCCGCCATAGATCGCGTCGATGATGTCGCCGTATTTCTGGCCGATCACGCCGCGGCGGACCTTGCGCGTGCGGGTAAGTTCGTCGTCGTCGGCGTCGAGCTCCTTGTAGAGCAGCAGGAACTTGCGGATGCGCTGCGCCTCGGGCAGGCCCGCGTTCACCGTCTCGACCTCGTGGCGCAGCAGTTCCGCCACCTCGGCCTTGGCGGCGAGGTCGCTGTAGGTGGTGAAGGAGATGCGCTGGCGCTCCGCCCATTTCGACACGACGGGGTAGCGGATGCAGATCATCGCCGCGAGGAAGTCGCGGGCATCGCCGAGGATCACCGCCTCGGCCACATAGGGGCTGAACTTCAGCTTGTTCTCGATGAATTGCGGGCTGAACCGGTCACCGCCCGCCGTGATCGCGATATCCTTGATGCGGTCGATCACCACGAGCTGGCCCCTGGCATCGAAATAGCCGGCATCGCCCGTGTGCAGCCAGCCATCGCGCAGGTCGCCCGCGCCTTCGTCGGAGCGGTAGTAGCCGGAGAAGCGGTTGGGATGGCGCGTGACGATCTCGCCCACGCCGTTCGCGTCCGGCTGGTCGATCGTCACCTCGATCGAGGCATCGAACGGCACGCCCACCGTGTTGAAGTCGACCTCGTTCGCCTTGTGCAACGTGTAGGCGCCGAGCAGCTCCGTCTGGCCGTAGAGCTGGCGCAGCGGCACGCCGAGGGCGAGGAAGAAGCGGAACGTCTCGGGCCCGAGCGCGGCCCCGCCGGTCGCGGCGGAGGTGATGCGCGAGAAGCCGAGGCGATCGCGCAGCGCACGGAACAGCAGCGCATCGGCAAGCCACGAACGGCGGCCCTGGTCGAGCGCGGCGAGCCCGATCTTCATGGCGTACTCGTACATGCGCCGCTTGAAGGGGGAGGCGTCCATGATGCGCGCGCGCACATCGGCCGCGATCTGTTCCCAGAGCCTGGGCGCGAACAGCACGAAGCTGGGCCCGATCTCGCGGAAGTCGGCGAGCATCGTCTCGGGCTCCTCGACGAAATTCACCTTCATGCGCGAGAGCAGCGCAAAGCCGAGGGCGTAGATCTGCTCCATGATCCAGGGCAGCGGCAGGACCGAGACGTACTCATCCTCCGGCCCTTTCGGATCGGCGCCGAGATAGGAGGCGCAGTGCCGGATCAGCGCACCCGATGTCAGCATCGCGAGCTTCGGCCGCGCCGTGGTGCCCGATGTCGTGCAGAGAATGGCGATCGCCTCGCCGTCACCTGCGGCCACCATCCCTTCATACAGCCCGGGTTCTGCTGCGTGCAGCGCCTCGCCGCGGGCAATCAGGTCGGCGAGCGACATCAGCCGCGGATCGTCATGCTTGCGCATCCCGCGCGGGTCGGCGAACACGATGTGGCGGAGGCCGGGCACGCGATCGCCCATCGCCAGCAGCTTGTCGGCCTGCTCCTCATCCTCGGCCAGCACCACTGACGCCTCGGCGTAGGCAAGCAGGTAGGCCACCTCCTCGTCGAGCGCGTCGCGGTAGATGCCGAGACTCATCGCGCCGACAGCATGGGTGGCGATCTCGCCCATCACCCAATCGGGCCTGTTGTCGCCGATCAGCCCGACGGTTTCCCCCGCCGTGACACCGAGCGCGCGAAGCCCCAGCGCGATCGACCGCGTGCGCGCATGGTATTCGCCCCAGGTGATGGTGCGCCAGATGCCGAAATCCTTCTCGCGCAGCGCGATGTCGCTGCCATGCTCACGCGCATGCAGCGCGAGGAGTTTCGGCAGCGTATCGTATTGCCGCGGGTCGGGAAGTACGGTCATGACACGGGGGCGGCCTCGTCAGGATCGACCAGCACCTCGTCGGCCTCGCCAAGATAGGCGCGACGCACATGCTCGTTCGCCATCACCTCGTCCGGCGCGCCCTCGGCGATCTTCTTGCCAAAATCGAGCACCATGACGCGGTGGCTGATGTCCATCACCACGCCCATGTCGTGCTCGATCATGATCACCGTCATCCCCCATTCCTCGTTGAGGTCGATGATGAAGCGGGCCATGTCCTCCTTTTCCTCGAGGTTCATGCCCGCCATCGGCTCATCGAGCAGGATCAGCTTGGGGCGGAGGGCAACGGCGCGGGCGAGTTCCACGCGCTTGCGCAGGCCGTAGCTCAGCGTTCCGGCCTGGGCCTTCCGCACGTGCTGGATCTCGAGGAAATCGATGATGTCCTCGACCTCGCGGCGGTGGCGGAGCTCCTCCTTCTGCGCGCCGCCGAGCCAGTAGACCATGCCGGTGAGGAAGCCGTGCTTCAGCAGGTGGTGGCGGCCGACCATGATGTTGTCGAGCACCGTCATGTGCCCGAACAGCGCCAGGTTCTGGAAGGTGCGGCCGATGCCGAGGCCCGCGCGCGCATTGGGCCTGAGTGAGGTGATGTCGGCGCCCTCGAAGCTGATGCTGCCCTCCGTCGGCCGGTAGCGGCCGGAGATGCAGTTCACCATCGAGGTCTTGCCCGCCCCGTTCGGGCCGATGATCGAGAACAGCTCGCCCGGGCGGACGGCGAAGGACACATCGGTCAGCGCACGCACGCCACCGAAGCGCAGCGAGACATGCGCGGCCTCCAGCATCGGCGTGGTCTGCACCAGGGCGTCTCCCAGGGATCAGCGCTTCGTGCGCATTGGCGGGAGCTTAACTGGCGGCCCGATTGCGCCGCAAGCAAACCCCGCTAGCCATGCCTGTCGAGGATCGCCTCCGCCGCCGCAAGCCCACTCTCCGCCCCGCCTTCCATGTAGCCGGAATGCTGTCCGCTCGTATGCTCGCCGGCGAAGAACACCCCGCCCGAAGAGACGAACGCGTCGGAGAACCCATACCACTGCCCAGGCCGGAAGCAGGAGTAGGAGCCACCGACATAGGGGTTCGAGGGCCAATGCATCCGCTCCGCCCCGCCGGTGAAGGCTGCTGCCGTGCCGGGGAACACCGTGTCGAGACGCGCGGTGATATCCTTCGCGCGCGCGGCCGGCGCACCGCGGCCGAAGCCACGGCCCGCCTCGCCGCCGGCGAAGATGGTCAGCGCACCCGCCCCGCCGGCGCCAGGGCCGGCATGATCCTCCCACACCGTCTGGAAGCCGAGGTCGTTCAGGCATTCCCCGCTCACGCTCTCATCGCGCCAGGGGCGTGACGACACGCCTGCGAACAGCTTGGCATTGGTGCCGTAGCCGAGTTCGCGGATCGCCCGCCGCGTCAGTCCCGGCAACGGCAGGTCGAGCGTGACGGCGCGCAGCGTCGTCGCGGGGATCGCGATCACGACGACATCGGCAACCACGTCGCGCCCGTTCAGCGTGACGCGATAGCGCCGCCCGTGCTGCCGCAGCGCCTCGAGGCGCTGGCCGGTTCTGACCCGATCGCCGAGCGTGGCGGCGAGGGCTGCGGGAATGCGGTCGTTCCCGCCTTCCACCTGGAAGCGTTGGTCGGACGAGAACAGGCCGAGCTTCGGGTTGGCCGGATCGGGCGCGAACGCCTCGATCAGGTAGAGCGAGGACATCGCCCCAGGCTCGGCCCCCATCTCCTGCATGAGCCCGATGTCGAGCAGCGTGCGCAGCCAGCCCGACACGCCCATCGCGTCAAGCAGCGCCGCGGCCGACTGGCGATCGGTCACCGCCTTCGCATCGTCGGACGCATCGCGCAGCGTCGCCAGTCGCACGACGAGATCCGACGACGCCGCGGCGATCTCGGCCAGGCTGCGTTTCTGCCCGCCGATCCAGTACGTGGTGGTGAGTGCTGCATCGGCGCCCTCGGCACCGTCCTCCAGCGCGAGGCCGAAGCGGCTTGCGAGGCCGAGCATGACCGGGTGGTCGGTGTTGATGAAGCTGCCGCCGAGTTCCACCAGCGTACCGGGCCCGGCCGATCCCCGCCCCGTGATCACCCGCCCGCCGATACGCCGGTTCGCCTCGTAGACCGTGACGTCGGCGATGCCCGCACCGCGCAGCCTGTCGGCGCAGACGAGGCCGGCGAGCCCACCGCCGATGACCGCGACGCTGAGGTCACGCCGCGCTTGCGCGAAGGCGGGGACCGTGGCGAGCGCCGCGGCGCCACCGAGCACGGCGCGGCGGGTGAGAGGCATGGCGGCAAGCTCGTCGAGCGGCGGCGCGCCCGGCTTTCCCGCGGCATCGGCAAGGCGCACGGCGCGCTGGAGCGCAGCGAAGAGTTTCGTCCTGGCCATGGGTTCCTCGCGGAATCGAAACGGTTCGCACGATAGGCACGCCGCATCCCGCCCTGCAATGCAGGACGCTTTGTGCACTGCACACCAACCCGGTTGACGGCACGGCAGGCACGGCGGAAATTGGTCAGACCATGGCCATGGAAGCTGAGCCCGTGCTGATCCTGAGAGAGCCCGACCGGGGCGTACCCGGCGTCGGCCGCGTGATCGGCTACATCAAGGACGCGATGCTCGCCGGCCGCCTCCGCCCCGGTGATCGCCTGTTGCCGGAGCGTGACCTCGCGGCGGCGCTGGGTGTCAGCCGCCCGGTGCTGCGCGAGGCACTGCGCGGCCTCGTGCAGCTCGGCCTGGTCGAGACGCGGCAGGGCTCGGGCTCGGTCATCCGCCGCCCCTCGCCCGAGATGCTGCGCGACGTATTCACCTTCACCCTCGCCGCCGATGCCGGTGCGGTGGAGGACGTGATGGAGGCGCGCGTCGCCATCGAGTGCCAGGCGATCAGGCTCGCCTGCACCCGCGCCGGCCCCGCAGAGCTTGCCCGCGTGCGCGCAGGGCTCGACGGCATCCTCGCCACGCTCGATGACGCCGAGGCCGGTGGGCACGCCGATGCCGCGTTCCACGCTGCCCTAGTTGCCGCGTCCGCCAGCCCGACACTGATCGCGATGCACGACACGCTGGCGGAACTGCTGCTCGCCTCCCACGTCGCGCGACGGCGCGAGACGATCGCGACGGAGCGCATCCGCGCCAGCCTCGCCGATGCCCACCGGGCCGTGTTCGCGGCCCTGATGGCGCGCGAGCCTGACCGGGCGGATGCGACGCTGCGCGCCCATTTCCGCATCGGCGACGAACTGCGCCGCGAACGCCTCGCGGAGGTTCCACGGCCCGCCGCGGGCTGACCTGCTACCGCGCCTGCCAACGAAAGGGAGAGAAACACCATGTCATTCGCCATCACGCGCCGCACCGCGCTCGCCGCCGCCGCCGCCACCGGGGCGGCAACCCTGCTCAGCCCGAGCGAGGCGCTCGCCGCCACGCTGCGCTACGCCCATGTGGGTGCGGCCGGTGACGTGCAGACGCGCTTCGCCGAGGAGCTTGCCACGCTCGCGCGCACCAAGTCGGGCGGCAAGACGGACATCCGCGTGTTCCCCAACAGCCAGCTCGGCGGCGTCTCCGAGATGGTCGACGGCGTGCAGCAGGGCTCCATCCAGATGGGGCACCACGACTTCGCCGCGCTCGCGAAATTCGTGCCCGAGATCGGCGTGTTCAACGCACCGTACATCTACCGCGACGGCGAGCATGCGCTGCGCGCGACCGACCCTGACACCTCGCCGGTCCTGAAGGAGATCAACGACAAGCTCGTCGCTGCCTCCGGCGTGCGCATCGTCGGGCGCATCTATCGCGGCGCGCGGCACATCTCGTCGAAGTTCCCCGTCCGCTCGCCGGCCGATCTCGCCAACCGCCCGTTCCGCGCGGTGCCGCTCGCCCTCTGGGTGTCGATGGTGAAGGGCTTCGGCGCGGTGCCGACGCCGGTCGAGGTCGCTGAACTCCCCACCGCGCTGATGACGGGCCTCGTCATCGGCCAGGAGAACCCGCTCACCATGATCAGCGCCAACAAGCTGTTCGAGGTGCAGAGCCACGTGTCGATGACCGGGCACATGATCAGCCTGCTCGCGGTGTTCGCCAACGACCGCGCCTGGCAGCGCCTGCCGGCCGATGAGCGCGCGGCGGTGACCGAGGCGCTGCGCGAGAAGGGCACGGAGAGCTTCGCGTGGGCGAAGGCCGACGAGGCCAGGCTGGTCGGCGAGCTCCAGGGCCGTGGCATGACCTTCATCACCCCGGAGAACGGCCTGAACCAGGCAGCGTTCCGCGAGGCGGTGCTGAAGCAGGTCAATGCCGACTTCCCGACCTGGGCGCCACTGATCGCGCGGATCGGCCAGATCAGCTGAGGCTGATACGGCAGGTCAGCGGCATGAAGTTCGTCCGCTTTCCGTTGCAGGTCGCCTCCGTCGCCTGCCTGGCGGCGCTGGTGCTCCTGCCGAGCCTGCAGATCGTGCTGCGCGATCTCTTCGTCGCCCCCATCGTGGGGCTAGAGGAGGTCGCGCGCATGGCACTCATCCTGCTCGTGTTCCTCGCCTACCCGCTGGTGGTGGACAAGGGCGAGGACATCGTGATGGCCGAGGCCAAGGGCATGCTGCCGCGGCGAGGACGCCGCGCGGCTGACCTCGCCATCGGCATCGCCTGCACCATTGCGGCCTTCGTGATGGCCTGGGCGGTGTGGGAGGCGCTGGCCGCCAACCCGCGCAACGAGACGCCAACGCTGCGCATCCCGTTCTGGATCTTCCTCGCAGCGGCCTTCATCGGCTTCGCCGGGGCAGGGCTGCTGCATCTCTACCGCCTGTTCCGCCCGCGCCCCGAAAACCCGACCATGGTCTGACCCTCACGCATGCTCGGCTATCTCGTCATCGCGGGCTTCGGCACGCTGTTCATCGCGGGCGTGCCGGTCGTGTTCGCCGTGCTGATCCCGGCCATCACCTACGTGGTGGTCGAGGACCTGCCCTTCTCGCTGCTCGCCAGCCGCGTCACCTACGCTCTCGACAGCTTCCCCCTCGTTGCCGTGCCGATCTTCATCTTCGTCGGCAACCTGATGAACCTCTCGGGCATCACGGAGCGGATCTTTCGTTTCGCTGACGTTCTGGTTGGGCGCATTCATGGCGGGCTCGCGCAGGTCAACATCGTCGCCTCGCTGATCTTCTCGGGCATTTCCGGCGCAGCACTCGCCGATGTGGGCGGCCTTGGCCGCGTCGAGATCAAGGCGATGAAGGAGCGTGGCTTCGATGCGCCCTTCTCCGCTGCCGTGACGGCGGCGAGCGCGCTGGTCGGCCCGATTTTCCCCCCCTCGATCCCGCTGATCGTCTATGGCTCGGTCACTTCCGTCTCGATCATACAGCTGCTGCTCGCCGGCATCCTGCCGGCGATCGTCTGCACGCTGGCGCTGATGGTGACGGCTGCGATCGTCGCCCTTCGCGCCGGCTATCCGCGATCGGACCGCTGGCCGCGCATCGGCGAGATCATCCGCGCCTTCCTGCCGGCCGCCCCAGCGCTGGCCGCGCCCGTTCTGATCGTCACCGGCATGCTGTCGGGCACCTTCACGCCGACCGAGGCGGCGGCCGTGACGGCCTGCTACGTGCTGTTCGTCGGCTTCGTCGTCTACCGCGAGATGACGGTGGCGCACGTGCTCGATGCCGCCCTTCTCTCGGCGCGCAACACCGCCGCCATCCTCGTCATCGTCGCGGCCGCGGCGATGTTCGGCTGGATCCTCGCGATCGAGGAGATCCCGCAAGCCTTCGGCGCCTGGCTGTCAGGCCTCTCGACCGATGCCAACACGCTGCTGCTGCTCGTCAACGTCATCTTCCTCGTCACCGGCATGTTCCTCGACAGCACGACGGCCACACTGCTCGTCGTGCCGATCGTAGCACCCCCCGTGGTCGCGGCCGGCGTCGACCCCGTTCACCTTGGCCTCACCATCGTGTTCAACCTGATGATCGGGCTGTTGACGCCGCCGATGGGTCTCGCGCTGTTCCTGATCGGGGACATCGCGAAGGTGTCCATGCGGTCGCTGCTGCGCGCGCTCGTGCCGTTCTACGTGCCGCTGTTCGCCACACTCGCCGCGATCACGTACATTCCCGCTCTCTCCCTCACCATTCCCCACCTGATCCGCTGAAGGAGCCCTGCCATGAAGATCGTCGTCGGTTCTGACCATGCCGGGTTCTCGCTGAAGGCCGATGTCATCGCTGCCATCCGCGCGGCCGGCCACGAGGTCGAGGATGTCGGCAGCTTCGACGACAGGCCGGTCGATTTCCCTGACATCGCCCGCGCGGTGTGTGACCGCGTGGCCGATGGCCGCGCGCATCGCGGCATGCTCGTCTGTGGCACCGGCGTCGGCGCCTCGATCGCGGCGAACAAGCGGCGCGGCATCCGTGCGGCCGTGTGCCATGACGCGCATTCGGCGCACCAGTCGGTCGAGCATGACGATGTGAACGTGATGTGCATCGGGGCCAAGATCGTCGGCGCCTGGCTTGCTGAGGACCTGGTGCGCAGCTTCCTCGACGCGAAGTTCAACGCCACCGACGATCACGTCCGCCGCGTGGCCAAGCTCACGGCGTTCGAGAGCGAGGCCTGAGACGTGGAGGGCGAGTTCCAGGGCAAGCGCGTCCTGATCACGGGCGCGGGCGGCATCTACGGGCGCTGGTTCGCCCGCGCCTTCGCCGAAGCGGGCGCGGTGCTGTGCCTGACCGACAATCGCGCCGATGCGCTCGCGGCCACCGAGACCGGACTCGGCCTCGACCGCGCGACGACACTCACCCACGTGACGGAGTTGACCGACGAGACGTCGATCCTCTCCCTCGCCCGGCTGGTGGCCGAACGCTGGGGCGCGCCGGACATCGTCATCAACAACGCCGGCATCTATCCCGGCAAGCTCCTCGTCGAGACCTCGACGGAGGAGTTCGACACGATCATGGGCGTGAACGTGCGCGCGCCCTTCCTCGTCACGCGAGAGATGGCGAAGCTGATGATAACAGCCGGCGTGCGCGGCAACATCATCGCCATCGGCTCAGGGGCCGCGCGCAAGCTCCGCCCCTCGCGGGTTCTCTACTGCACGTCGAAGACGACGCTCGAACGCATCACCAAGGGCTTCGCGCTGGAGCTCGCCCCGCACGGCATCCGCGTGAACATCGTCGAGCCCGGCTTCGCGGCGGGCAGCGAGGTGAGCCCGCTCAGCGAGAAGCACATCGCCGACACCACGGCCGCGATCCCGCTCGGGCGGCTGACGGCGTGGCGCGATGCGCCGGACGCGGTGATGTTCCTGTGTTCTGAGAAGGCCGCCTACATCACCGGGACCGTGCTCGCCGTCGAAGGCGGCAACAGCCTCAGGCTATAGCCACGCGAGGCTCCGCCCGGCCCAGCGCGCGGCGGAGCAGCCAGGCGACGATCATGATGTTGAGTGCGTTCCACGCGAGCCCATTCAGGATCGCGCCGTCATACGAGCCGGTGAAGTCGAAGATCACGCCCGACAGCCAGCCGCCGAGCGCCATGCCGGCGAGCGTGCAGGCGATGGCAAGCCCGACGCGCAGCCCCGCTTCCCGCGCGGGCAGGTACTCGCGCACGATGAACGCATAGGCCGGCACGATGCCGCCCTGGAACAACCCGAACACGGCAGAGACGACGTAGAGCGCGATCAGCCCGTCGAACGGCAGGAACAGCGCGAGCGCCACCGCCTGCAGCACCGAGCCGAGCAGCAGCGTCGCGAGCCCGCCGATGCGATCCATGATCACGCCGCTGGCGAGCCGGCTGATGATGCCGAAGCCAAGCATCAGCGACAGCATCTCCGCCCCCCGCGCGGGGCCGTAGCCGAGATCGACGCAGTAGGCGACGATGTGCACCTGTGGCATCGACATCGCCACGCAGCACGATACGGCCGCGAGCATCAGCAGCCCCTGCAGCGTGTTCCGCTTGAGGCCGAGCGGCATCGGATGCTCCGCCCCCGTGCCCGGCCCCGCGGCGAGCGGGGCGAGCACCGGCACGCGGCGCATCAGCACCAGCGCCAACGGGATCATCGTCGTGACGCACACGGCCGCGACCACGAGATGCGCCTGGCGCCAGCCGAAGGCGGCGACGAGCGCCTGGAGGATCGGCGGCCACACCGCACCGGCGAGGTAGTTGCCGCTGGCACCCACCGCCATCGCGATGCCGCGGTTGCGGTCGAACCAGCGGGAGCTGTCGGCCACCAGCGGCGCAAACACGGCGGATGCGCCGAACAGCCCGATCAGCACGCCGCTGAGCAGGGCAAAGCTGAACATCGACGGCGCGAATGACGTCGCGACATAGCCCGCACCGAGCGAGCAGGCGCCGATCAGCGCCGGCACCATCGCGCCGTAGCGGTCAGCCACGCGGCCGAGGATGACGCTGCCCCCGACGAAGCCAAGCATGACAAAGGTATAGGGAAGCGACGCATCCGCCCGCGCCGTGCCGAACTCGGCCTGCACGAAGGGCAGGACCACGACGACCGACCACATGCCGACGCCGCCGATCATGCCGAGCAGCAGCACCGCCACCAGCCTGATCCAGGCATAGCGCGATTCGACGCCGCCAGCCCGCCACGCCGCCGCCCGGAGCCCGGCCTCCGCAGACGCGGCCGCGCGATCCATGCCTTCGTTGCCTCATGCAAGCGGCGCGCACCCGGCGTGCCGGCGTTTTCCCAACCCGACGCTAACCGTGCCCGACGCGCGCCGCAATCAGAGGGCAGAGAGCGGGACCCAGCCATGCGTCACCCATCCGACCACGCCACGCGGCCAGACTCCGCACGCCCCGATGCGGTGACGATGCTCGCCGCCGCCCTGCTCGGCGCGGCCGTCGTGATCCTCTCCTTCGGGCCGACGCCGTGGGAGTTCTGGCACGGCGTCCTCTCCCCCACCGCGACGGGCTGGATGCTCGCCGGGCCCATGGGGCCTGACCCCGTCCAGTACTGGCTCGGCTGGTCCTGGTTCCGCCGCGATGCGTGGCGCTTCCCGCCCGGGCTCAACCCCGGCTACGGGCTCGAGCTCTCGAGCACCATCTTCTACGCCGACATCATCCCGCTGATCGCGCTGCCGCTGAAGGCGCTCTCGCCGTTCATCACGGTCGAGCAGTACTGGGGCGCCTGGCTGCTGGCCTGCGGCATCGCGCAGGCTGTGCTCGGTCTCCGCCTCGCCGCTCTCTCGGGTATCGGCACGACCGGGTGGGGCCGCGTCGCACTGCTGGGCGCGGCGGCGCTGATCACGCTGCAACCGATGATGCTGATGCGCATGCAGGGCCACCTCGCGCTGGCGGGGCAGTGGACGGTGCTGACCGCCCTGCTCCTCTGCTTCACCGAGGGGCGCGGCTGGCGGCGGCCGGTGGGCTGGGGGCTGCTCGTGCTCGCGACCAGCCTGGTGCACTCCTACCTGCTGGTCATGGTCGGTGCCCTCTGGGGGGCCGACTGGCTGAGGCGGGCGATCGCTTCCCCCGCGCTGGCGCGCGTGGCGGAGGCCGCCGTGGTGCCCGGGCTTGCCATCAGCGGCCTCTGGCTCGCCGGGTTCTTCGCCATCAGCGCCGGCTTCGGCGCGCCGGGCTACGGCGATCTCGGCTTCAACGTTCTCGCCTGGGTCGACAGCAGCCTCTGGGGCTCACTCATCCCAGCCATCCCTGACGTGGGCCACGGCGAGTCGGGCAGCGACTATCTGGGCCTGGGCGGGATCATCCTGCTGCTGGTCGGCCTCGGCACCGTGGCGGTGCGGCGGGATACCGGACTTGGGCGGACGATCCTCGCGCGCTGGCCGCTCGTGCTCGCGCTCATCGCGATGATCGCCTTCGCGGCCACGCACGAGCCCTCGGTGCTGGGCGTGCGCATCACGCTGTTCGAGCCGCCGCACTGGATGCTGAGCCTTGCCGGTACGCTCAGGGCCTCGACGCGGTTTGCCTGGCCGCTCGGCTACGCCCTGCTCGCGGGGGCCGCCATCGTCGTGCTGCGCGCGATCGGCGAGCGACGCGCCCGCGTTGCAGCGGGGCTGTTCGTGGCGCTGGCCGCGATCCAGCTCGCCGATCTCCTGCCCTCGATGCGGCATTACGAATCGCTCGCGATCAAGCAGCCGCGCATCCAGCCCGAGCGCCTGCCCGATCCGTTCTGGGACACGCTCGGCGGTGCCTACAGCCGCATCCGCGCGGTGCCGGCCGCCGACCGCGGGCTGCACTGGGAATCGGCCGCGCGCTTCGCGATCCGCCACGGCATGACGACCGATGCCGTCTATCTCGCGCGGATCGATCCGGGCAAGGTGGACGCATTGCGGGGGCGCGTGGCGGCGGACCTGTTCTCCGGCAGGCACGAGCCGGGCACGCTCTACGTGCTGCGCGACCGCGAGAGCCTGATCCGCGCCGAGTTCGGCCGTGACAGGGCGCGTGATGCGCTGCTGCTGATCGACGGGCTCGTGGTTCTCGCCCCCGGCTGGGGCGAGCGCGAGGTACCGGCGAACATCCGCCGCCTTGCGCCGCCTTTCGCCGGCCTGCCCGAGGGCACGATCACGGAGGGAACACGATGAGGGGCCTTGCCGCCGCGATCACCAGCCCGATCGGGCTGCCGCTCGCGATGCTCGCAGCCTCGCTCGCGCTGCGCTCGCTCTCCTTCGTGCCGGCGGTGATCGACACCGACGAGGGGCTCTACATCGTCCAGGCGCGCAGTTGGCTCGCCGGCACCTGGCCGCTGATCGGGGTGTGGGACATGCACCCGATCGGCGCGCCGGCACTGGCCGCATTGGCGATGCTGCTGCCGCTGCCGGTAATCTTCGCCGTCCGCCTGATCGGCACCATCGCCGTTGCCGCGACCGCCACTGCGCTCACCCTGCTCGCGCGCGCGCTGGGGCTGCCGACGTTCGCGGCGTTCTCGGCCGGGCTTCTCTCGATCGCGATGACGACGAATTTCGGCGGGCTCGCGACGAATACCGAGATCCTGTTCGCACCCTTCGCCGTCACCGCGCTCTTGATCGCGGCGATCGAGGCGCGGCGAGCGCTCGATGAGGACGAGCCGCCGCGCATGGCCGCCGTGATCAGCGCCGGGCTGCTGATCGGCATCGCGCTCACCATCAAGTCGATCGTGGTGCTGGAAGGCTGCTTCGCCTTCGCGGTGATCGCGGGCGCGGGGCTTGCCGCACGCACGCTGACGCTCCGGCGGCTCATCGTGCTCGCGCTCGTCTATGCCGGCGCCTGCGGACTGCCGACGCTCGTGATCGCGCTCGCCTACGCCGCGCAGGGCGCGTTCGATGTGTTCGTCGATGTCTGGTTCATCGCCCCACTGCGCTACGTTGGCGCGCGCATCGCGTTCCGTGACGCGGCATGGATGGCTGTCTCCGTCATCCTTTTCCTTGCCTGGCCCTTCGCGCTCGCCAGCGCAACGCTGCTGCCGGGCGCCGGCGTCGCACGCGCCGCACGGTTCGGGGCTGTGTGGTTCGTCGTCGCCGCGGTCGCGGTCGCGGCACCCGGCATGTTCTTCAACCACTACTTCCTGATCATCCTGCCGCCGCTGTCGCTGCTTGCCGCGGCCGGCGCCTGGGCGCTCGCGCAGCTTCTCATGCCGGCGCGCCCGGTGTGGCTGCTCGGCCTCATCGTCGGCGCGATGACCGTGAACGCCTGGGTGGCCGATGCCGCGCGGCGGATCGAGCTCGGCCCCGGCTTCCGTAGGCCCGATCCGGTGCGGCTGGTGGCGGAGGCGGTGCGCGCGACGGTGCCCGATGGCGCACCGGTCTGGATCGCCAACTACCACCCCGTCGTCTACGTTCTGGCTGACGTCGCGGTGCCGACGCGGTTCGCGTTTCCCGCCCACCTTGCCGGCTGGTACAGCGGCGTGACCGGCATCGACGCGGATGCCGAGATCGATCGCGTTCTCGCCAGCCGCCCTGCCGCCATCGTGGTCGACCGAGGTTGGTGGACCGCCATCCGCCCCCCCATCCGCGGCGTGATCGAGGCCGCCCTCGCGCGTGACTATGTGTTCGCCGCGCGGGTGCTGGAAGCGAACGGGCCGGTGGAGATCTACCGCCTGAGAGAGACGCCATGACGACGATCAGCTACGTCATCTCCAAGCTGCTCTGGTTCGTGCTGCGGCCCGGCACCTTCGCGCTGATCCTCGCGCTGATCGGCCTTGTGCTGATGTGGCGCGGCCGGCGCTGGGGCCGCTGGCCGCTCGCCGCGGGCCTCGGCTTCTTCGTCATGGTCATCGTGACGCCGATCGGCGGGTTGATGCTCATCCCCCTCGAGGAACGGTTCGCACGGCCTGCGAACCCGCCCGCCCATGTCGATGGCGTGATCATCCTCGGCGGCGCGGTCGACCAGAACCTCACCGAGGCGCGCGGCATCCCGGCACTCAATGGGGCTGCCGAGCGGATGACGGAGGCCGTCGTGCTCGCCCGCCGCTATCCGGATGCGCGCATCGTCTTCACCGGCGGGCAGGGCTCGCTGATCCATGGCGGGCTGACGGAGGCCGATGTCGCCCGCGCGCTCTGGACCGCGATGGGCCTCGACCAGGCGCGCGTGACCTACGAGAGCGAGAGCCGCAACACGCACCAGAACGCTGTGCTCTCGCGCGCGCTGATCAACCCGGCACCCGGCGAGACGTGGCTCCTCGTCACCTCCGCAAGCCACATGCCGCGGTCCGTCGGCGTGTTCCGCGAGGCCGGCTTTCCGATCGTGCCGTGGCCGGTGAACTACCGCACCGGACGAAGCCTCGCCGCCCTCTACGACGCGCCGTTCCCAGAGCGCATCGGCCAGTTCGAGGGGGCCTTGCGCGAGTGGGTGGGGCTGACCGCCTACTGGCTGATGGGCCGGACGGACGCGGTGTTCCCCGCGCCCTAAAGCTGCAGGATGCGACCCGGATGCGCGCGCCCGCGGATCAGGTCCCATAGCCCCAGCATGTTGCCGCGGAACCTGCCGAACCGGTCGACATGCGGCTCGGGCGAGGCAGAGCGCACGAGGTTGATCAGGCAGTGCCGCGCGGCGGAGGGGATCGCGTGGCTCCACGGAAAGCTGCCCTTCCGGGCGAGGTAGATCGGGTTCACCACCTGGCTGTAGCCGAGCCTGAGGCCGGGCGTGCGCGCTGCCTTCGCGCCGAGATGCACGCCGCGCGCACCGGCGAGCCGGAGGATCGACCCATGCGCGGCGAGCCTGCGCGAGACATCGATATCCTCGTACCAGGCATAGAGCGGCAGCGCCTCGTCGACCCTGATGCCGTAGGCATGCACGGGTGCCATCCGGAACGCCATGTTGCAGCCATAGCCGTTGAAATGCGGCACGGCGGCAAGCGCATCGGGCGGCGCGACATCGGCTGCGAGGATCGCGCGACCCTCCGCCACCGTGATGCCAGGCCCCTTCGCGCCATCGGCGATGACCGTTCCCGTCGCGACCACGCAGTCGGGCCGCGCGAGCATCACGGCCTCGAGAACGGCGAGCCATTCCGGTGCGGGAAGAAAGTCGTCATCGAGGAACAGCACCACGTCATGCGCGGCCGCGGCATCGAGGATGGTGTTGCGCTGCCGCGGCAGGCCGGCCGGCGCGGTGAGGAAGGTGATGTCGGGGCGCCGTGCGGGAAGGTCGCCCACATCGTCCGGCGCCACGTGGCAGACGATGACGGCATCGGGGCGGCGCACCTGCCGGTCGAGCTCCGCGATCGTCTCGGCCAGGATGGCCGGCCGCCCGCGCGTCGCGATGCCGACGGCGATCGAGAGGCTCACAGCCGAGGTTCCAGCGGCGCAGGCACAGGCCGGCGCGCGGCATCGCCCGCGAGCAGGCCTTCGATGCGGCCACGCACCGTTGCGAGATAGTATCGTGCGGCGAGCATGCGGAAGCGAAGCAGGCTCACCACGATGCCGCCCAGCGGGCGGATGACGAAGGGCAGCACCGTGCCCAACCCTGGCGCGTGCCGCCGCAGCACCACGCCGAGCCCCGCCCCGTAGAGTGCCGCGCGGGCGACGGCAACGGGCGTCAGCCGCTTGTCGGGGTGGATGATGCGCAAGCCGGCATCGTAGCGCGCCGCATGGCCGGCGCGGACCGCGCGCGCGACGAGGTCGTTGCCCTCAGCAGAGCCGAAACGCGTGCCGGGGCCCAGCGTCTCGTCGAACCCGCCGAGCGCGAGGGCCACCTCGCGGCGGAGGAACAGGTTGAACTCGATCACGCTTGTCCAGACATTGCCGGGCGTGATCGGCCCGCCTTCCTCCCGCCAGCGGCCGGAGCCGAGGCCACCTTCGGGCGAGGCGGCGGGGCCCGTCAGCACCATCAGCGACGCATCGGCCGCGAAGGCGGCATCGACGCGCGCGAGAACACCCTCGGGCAGCAGGCAGTCATCATCCGGGAAGCAGACGATCTCGCCCCTGGCGTGGCGGAGGCCGAGGTTGCGCGCGTTGTTCGCATTGGCGATGCGCGAGCGCAGATGGATGACAGCGAGCCTCGGCAGCCAGGGCGCGAGCACGGGCGCAAGGCGCTCATCCTCGTTCTGGTCGACAATGATCACCTCGGCGCCGACGGCACCCTGCGCCGCGAGTGTGGCGAGCAGGGCGCCGACATCGTCGCTGCGCCCCTTCGTGGCGACGACGAGGCTGAAGCGCATCAGCGCTCGCCCATCTGCCGCGCGACGAGGGCGCGCATCGCATCGCGGAACACGGGCTCGCCGAAGCGCATCGCGTTCTCGCGGCAAGCCTCGGCCGTGATCGCGTCGCCGAGCGCCTCGAACTCCTCCACCGCCGCGATGATGCTGTCAGCGGTCTGGTCGGCGAAGAACACGCCCGTCGGGTCGTTCGCCGGCGGCGCGCGCACGATGTCGAGCGCACCGCCACGGCCATAGGCGATCATCGGCGTGCCGCAGGCCTGCGCCTCGACGATGGCGATGCCGAAATCCTCCTCCGCCGCGTGCAGCGCCGCGCGTGCGCCCTGCATCCGCGCGATCAGCTCAGGCTGGCTGACGCGGCCGAGGAAGGTGATGTTGCCCGCATCGCCCGCTGCCTCGCGCACCGTCTTCATGTTGGGCCCATCGCCGATCACCACGAGCTTGCGGCCTGGCATGCGGCGGAACGCGGCGGTGACGAGCTCGATCCGCTTGTAGGGCACCATGCGCGAGGCGACGAGGTAATGCTCCTGCTTCTCGCGCCTGAGTGTGAAGCGCTGCACCGCGACGGGCGGGTGCACCACCACCGACTCGCGCCGCCACACCTTCCTGATGCGCTCGGCGATATAGCTCGAATTCGCAACGAGAATGTCGACGCCTGCGGCCGACGCACGGTCCCAGATGCGGAGCTTGTGCAGCATCAGCCGCGTCATCGCGCCCTTGATGCCGCGGTCGAGCCCGCTCTCGCGAAGGTACTGGTGCTGCAGGTCCCAGGCATAGCGCATCGGCGAGTGGATGTAGCTCACATGCAGCTGCCCCGGGCCCGTGAGCACGCCCTTGGCCACCGCATGGTTGGAGGAGAGCACAAGGTCGTATCCGGAAAGGTCGTGCTGTTCGACCGCCATCGGCATCAGCGAGAGATACTTGCGGAAATGCTTCCGCGCGAAGGGCAGGCGCTGGATGAACGTGGTCCGCGGCACCCGGCCGCCGAGGAAGCCGCGCTCATCGCTGGGCAGGAAGTCGCACACCACGAAGAGGTCGGCGTCCGGCCAGGCGAGCAGGAGCTGTTCGAGAACACGTTCCGATCCCGCATAGGTATCGAGCCACTCGTGCACGATCGCGACCTTCATGCGGCCTTCTCCCCGATGAGCGCGAGCAGCCGTTCCGCTGCCTTCGCCCAGGTGAACTCTGCTGCCCGCGCAAGGCCCTGCTCGCGCATCGTGGCGGCAAGGCCGGGCTCGTCGAGCAGGCGTGCGAGCGCTGTCGGAAGGCTCGCCGGATCGGCCGGGTCGAACCACAATGCCGCATCGCCGCACACCTCCGGCACAGCACCGGCGCGCGAGGCGATGACGGGGCAGCCCGACGCCATCGCCTCGACCGGCGGCAGGCCGAAGCCTTCGTAGCGCGAGGGGAACACAAGGCAGAATGCGTTCTCGTAGAGCGCGCGGAGTGCCGCGTCCGACACGCGCCCGAGTGCCACCGCCCCCTTGCCGCCGGCCTGGCCTGCCGGGCGGAACACGGCAGGATCGGCAGCGCCCGCGGCAGCGATGACGAGCCCGCGCGCGGCCAGCGCCTCCGCAGCGGCAGCGAGGGCACCGAGGTTCTTGTGCGCCGCCCGCGTGCCGACGGCGAGAGCGAAGCGGCCAGGGACGAGCCGGTTCCGTTGCAGAGCCGACATGTCTGGCGTCTCGCGCAGGATGTGCTCGCCACCTTCGGCCATCACGCCGATCCGCGCCTCTTGGATGCCGAGATTGGCAGCGATCCGGCCGCGCGAGAATTTCGATACCGTGACGATCTGCGCACCCCGCAATGCGAGGATGCGGTGCAACGCGCGATACCAGGTGCGGAAGGTGAAGGAGTAGCTCTCCGGCGTGTCGAAGGCCCCGGCATCGTGGATCACCACGGCCTGGTTGCGGCCCGCGATGATCGGCCCGGTGTTGCCGAGGTTCACGATGAACCCAGCCTGCGCCGCACGGGGAAGGTCGATCTGCTCCCACGCCTGCCCGCCGCGGGAGCCGACGGTCTCGACCCGGATGTGCGACAGCCAGGTGGCCTCGGCCCCGGGAGGCGCAAGCAGGCGGATCGGCGGTGCGGCACCTTCGCCCACCAGGTCATCGAGCGCGCGTGTCGTCTCGATCGCGAAACGCTGCACGCCGGTCAGCCCCTGCGTCAGGAACCGGCCGTTGAGCACGAGTGGCCTCATCGGCGCAGCACCGAGGCAGGCGAGCGCAGCGCGAGCGCCAGTGCCGCGCGATCCTCCGCCGGCAGGCCGCGCCAGCCGAGCACGGCGAAGCCCCCGGCCGTGACGGCACCGACCGCGAGCGCGGCCGTGATCGTCGGCAGCGCCGCGGCAAGCGCGAGCCCCGCACCGGAAAGGCCAAGCGGCAGCGCGAGCGCGCGCACCGCCTCTGCCGCCTCCGGATAGACGCGCGCGGCAAGCGTGAAGCGGCCGGCGCAGTCGAGTGCTGCCCGCAGCGTCCAGGCGATCGCTGCCCCCTCGATGCCAACCGTGGTCACGAGCAGGGCGGAAAGCGGCACGAACACCACCGCCTGGGCGAGCGAGAACCGGGCGGTGAGATCGGGCCGGCCCACCGCCTCGATCAGGCTGGTCGCGGCGAAGGCAGCGCAATTGAACAGGATGCCGACGCCGAGGATGCGCAGCACATCGCCGCCCCCCTCCGCGAAGGCCGGCCCGAGCCAGAGATGCAGCAACGGCCGCGCGAAGGTGACGAGGATGATGGCGGCCGGCAGCACGATCGCGGTGATCAGCAGCGTGCCGCGTCGCAGCAGCGCCACCGTCTCGGCCTTCATGGTGCGGAAGCTCGAGGCGAGCGCTGGCAGCAAGGCCTGCGCCACTGCGACGGGGAGGATCCAGAACCGCAGCACGAGGTCGAGCGGGGTTGCGTAGAACGCTACCGCCGAGAGGGTGAGCAGCGCGCCGATGATGAACCGGTCGGCGTAGAGCAGCGCCTGCGTCAGCGCGGACGAGAACGTCATCCACCCGCCGAAGCGCAGCAGCGGCACGACAAGCGCCGGCCTGATCGCGCCGAACCTGATGCCGGGCACCAGCGGGCGCACGAGCCAGGCATAGGAGATCGTGTTGGCCAGCCGGCAGGCGACCAGCGCCAGCATGGCCGAGACCAGCGAGTTCCACGCCATCAGCGCAAGCACCGGCCCGAGATAGTAGAAGATGCTGACCGGGATGGTGACCAGGTTCGCCGCGCGGAACCGCTGGTGCGCGGCGAGAACGCCCCAGAGGGCCGCGTTGGCGACGACCAGCGGTGCGGCAGCAACGAGCACGCGCATCGCGGCCACCGCCTCTGCCACCAGCGCATCGGGTACGTTCAGCACGTGCCGCACGAGCGGCCCGACTCCCCACCAGGCGAATGCGGCGAACACCGCGGATGATGCGATCAGCGCGGCGAGCGCGCTCGCGACCAGCGCCCCCTCACCCTCCTTCTCGCCAGCGCCGATTCGCTCCGACAGGGCACGGGTCAGTGCCGGCCCGACGCCGAGATCGAGCATGCCGAACACGCCGACCAGTGCCAGCGCCAGGGTGAACAGGCCCCACCGCTCGATCCCGAGCTGGCTGACCAGCACGGGGGTGAGCGCGAGGGCAAGGAGGAGCGGCAGCCCGCGGCCGAGCGCGTTCCACGCGACGCCCGAGACGAGCCGCCGCCCCCCTGCGCGGGAGGCGGCATCGTCAGTCATGGATGGGACCAATACTCTCCCGTGGCGGGAGATGCAGCCCTCAGTAGGCACCCCGGCGGAGAAGAACAACCGCGGGCGTGCGCAGCAGGATCCGCACGTCCTCGATCAGCGAGGGCTGGGTGGCGTAGGCGACGTCGAGTGCGACGCGGCGGTCATAGCTCGTCTCGTTGCGGCCACTCACCTGCCACGGGCCGGTGATGCCCGGGCGGACCGACTGGTAATGCTCGGCGGCCGCGCCGTAGTAGGTGGCAAGCTCCGCCGCCTGCACCGGGCGGGGGCCGACCATGCTCATGTCGCCCCTCAGCACGTTGATCAGCTGCGGCAGCTCGTCGAGCGAGGTGGCGCGGAGGAAACGGCCGATCCGCGTCACGCGCGGGTCGTTCTTCAGCTTCCGCGTCTCGGCCCATTCCGTGCGGGCGGCCTCGTCGGACGCGAGCAGCGCGTTCAGCCGCGCCTCGGCGTCAGGCACCATCGAGCGGAACTTGAGGCAGCCGAACAGCCGCCCGCCCAGGCCGACGCGGGCGTGGGAGAACATCGCCCGGCCACCATCGATGCGCACGATCAGCGCGAGCAGCAGCATCGGGATGGCGAGCAGGACCAGCGCCGTGCCCGCGACCGCGATATCGAGCGTACGCTTGGCAGCAGGACGCAGCACGGAGGCAGCCCGACGGCCGCCGCCGAAGACGAGAAACGAGCCGGGACGCAACGCATCGGAAGCCCGAAGACCGGACATGACCATCCTCTATTCCCGCCTGACCCGTCGTTCCGGCTTCTGTTTGCAGGGCGCTGCACGCCGCAGACACCGCCACACCAAGACCGGTTTCGGATCACCAGCGGCGCGGTTATGACGCTGCTCATGGGCGGCATCACGACGGGCTTGGGGCGGATTTGTGGCACCGCAACAACCTGCGCGCGCATCGCTTGTCGATCGACGGGGTCGGGGGTAGAGCGTCACCCGTGCGCGCCGGGCAACAGCATGCAGGTGGATCGATGAACCGGCGGAACACGAAGGAGAGCCAGGGAATCCCTGCGACGGCGGCGTATCTCGGCGCCGGCCTTATCGGCCTCCTTCAGGTGCTGTTCATCTTTCCGTTCACGTTCCTGTTTCCCGAAGCCGGCCGTGGCTGGGCGCCCTCCGGTGATGCAGCGCAGCATGCGATCGCGCAGGCGTATTTCATCCGTGATTCATGGCATTGGCCGCCGCTGCTCGCGCTGAACCTCAACACGCCGGAGGGAACCAACATCGCGTTCGCCGATGGCATCCCGCTGCTCGCGCTGCCGCTGAAGCTCGCCGCACCGCTGCTGCCGGCAGGGTTCCATGGCATCGGCCTCTGGTACGCGATCGCAACACTGGGCCAGGCGCTCGCCGCGGTGTTCGCGCTGAGAAGTGCGGGAGAGCGGCGGTTGCTGCCTGCGATCGGCGTGGTGCTCGCGGCACTCGCCATGCCCGCCTTCCTGGCTCGCTATGGCCATGCGGCGCTGACGGGCCATGCCGTGATCCTGCTCGCTCTCGGCGTCTCTCTCCGCCTCGTCCGCGACGCTTCGCGCAGGCTCTGGATCGTGACCGGGGCGTTCCTGGTCGCGTCCCTTCTCGTCCACCCCTATCTCGCGGCCATGGCGAGCGCGCTGATCGCCGCCGCGCCGCTGACGCTGCTGCTGCGGGGCGATCGGCGCTGGGCCGGGGCTGCGCTCGGCGTCGTGGCGTCGGTCGCGGCCGTTGCGGTGACGATGGGGGCTTTCGGCTATCTCGGCGCCACGGGGGATGGCGGCTACGGGCAGTTCGCGCTGAACCTCCTGTCGCCGGTCTGGCCCTACCGCTCGGCCCTGTTCGGTGGCGGCATCGCGCGCGAGATCGACGCGACGGGGCATGGCGGGTGGGAAGGCTACAACTGGCTCGGCGCGGGGCTGATCGGCGGGCTCGTTCTCGCGGCGGTGCTGCGGCCCGCCGCGCTGGTCGCCCTGGTCCGCCGCCACGGCGGGCTCGCGCTCGCCCTCGCGGGGCTGACGGTTCTCGCCATCAGCCACCGGGTCGGGCTCGGCGAGCGGATCGTGCTCGACCTCGGCACCGTGCCTGGCGTCCTCGAGCAGTTCCGCGCCTCGGGGCGGTTCTTCTGGCCGGTGGCCTACGCGCTGCTGATCGGCGCTGCCGTGCTGCTGGCACGGAGCGGGCGCGCGGGGCCGGTTCTCGTGCTGGCGTTCGGGATCGTCCAGGCGGTTGATGCCGCGCCGATCCGGCGCGACCTTGCTGACTGGGCAAACGCGCGCCCGGCCTGGACGCTCGACGCCCCCGCCCTGCGCCCGATGATGATGCAGGCGCGGGCGCTGACGCTGCTTCCCTCATGGCCGTGCATTCCGGCCGATGCGACCGCGACCTTCGTCGCCGCGCACGAGGCCCTGGCCCTCGGTGCCGAGCGCGCGCTGCCCGCGAGCACGATGCATCTCGCGCGCTGGCGCACGCCGCCGCGCTGCGATGACGCGGCACGCGCCGCCGCCCCGCTCGCGCCGGGCGAACTCCGGCTGATCCTGCCCGCGTCCGTGCCGGCCCTGGTGCCGCTCGTGCCTGACGCAGCGATCCGCTGCGGCGCGGTTGGCGCAGCCGTCGCCTGCCGCTGATCAGCCGGATGCTGGAGGCACGACCGCCTTGACCGCCCAGGCGCGCGCGGTCAGTGCGATCGCGCCATCCGCCGAGCGCGGCAGGGTGTGGCGGAGCCTCTCCCGCAGCCTTGCCCGCGCATCGGCTTCGAGGCTCATGCAGTAGCCGGGCGCCGGGCCGGCGCCGAGGGTGAAGGGTGTCCAGAAATCGTCGAAGTCCGCGAACCCGGTCGCGACCTCGATCGGGATCGCTGCGACCGAGACGAGCCCCGCGCGATGCGCGAGCGCCACCAAATCCGGCTGCGTACAGAACGGAAAGCGCCTGTCCTCCGTCAGATCCCGCGCCGCGGGGTCGAGCGCGGTCGCTGCGTCCCAGAACTCCCTCATGAACGCGACGCCGCGGCCGGGGTAGTCCCAGACATAGAAGCCGATCCGCGCCCCCGGGCGTGCCACGCGGCGCATCTCGGCGAGTGCCTTTTCCCGGTCCGGCACGAAGTTGAGAACCAGGCCTGATACGACCGCATCGCGGCTGGCGTCGGCGGCAGGCAGGGCATCCGCCCCGCCGGGCGCGAACGTGGCACGCGGGTCGGGGAGCTTGTGCCGCGCGGTGGCCAGGAAACCATCGGACGGATCGATGGCCAGAAGGCTCCGCGGCGCGCAGGTGGCGAGGATGGCGGCGGAGAGCGCCCCGGTGCCGCAGCCGACCTCGAGCCAGTCGACGCTCGCGGGAACGTCGATCCACGCGAGGAAGCGGGTCGCGACCTCGCCGCTCCATCGCCCCATGTAGGCGTCGTAGCTCGTGCCGGCGCTCCAGGCGTCATGACGCGATGAGATCGACATCGATCGCCCCTCGCCAAAGCCATGCCGACTCAACGGCGGGCGTTCACTTTAGCGCAGACCGCATGCGGCCTGAAGCGGCTCGCGCCCATGGAAATCCCTCATGGGCAGCTCAGCACGTCACAGAGAGTTCACTTGGAGAATGGCGCGCCCGGCAGGACTTGAACCCACAACCTTCTGATCCGTAGTCAGACGCTCTATCCAATTGAGCTACGGGCGCGCAGGTCGCCTTTCAGCGACGGAGGCGGCGTTCTAACGGAACGCCCGCCCCCCCGCAAGTGCGGACCGGAGAAGTCCGGCCTGCACCGGCGGAGGTGGATCGATCAGGCAGCGATCTTATCGAGCTCCCGCGTTACCGCCTCGCCCATCACCTGGGTCGAGACGCGCGCCATGCCTGGCTGCATGATGTCGGCGGTGCGAAGCCCGCTCGACAGAACCTTGGTGCAGGCGCGCTCGATCAGCTGCGCATCCTCCACCATGTCGAAGCTGAAGCGCAGCAGCATGGCGAAGGAGAGGATCTGCGCCATCGGGTTGGCGATGCCGCGGCCGGCGATGTCGGGCGCCGAGCCGTGGATGGGCTCATACAGCGCATGGCGGCGACCATCGGCCGACAGCCCGCCGATCGTGGCCGACGGGAGCATGCCGAGAGAGCCGGTGAGCATGCTGGCAAGATCCGACAGCAGGTCGCCGAACAGGTTCGTCGTCACGATCACGTCGAACTGGCGCGGATTGCGCACCAGCTGCATCGCGCAATTGTCGGCGTACATGTGGCTGAGCTCGACATCGGCGAACTCGCGGGCGTGCAGTGCCGTCACGGTCTGCCGCCAGAGCAGGCCGCTCTCCATGACGTTCGCCTTCTCGACCGAGCAGAGGCGATTGTTGCGCTTGCGTGCCAGCTCGAACGCCACGCGCGCCACACGCTCGATCTCGCCGGTGGTGTAGACCTCGGTGTTGACGCCGCGCTTGGTGCCGTCGGGCAGTGTCTCGATGCCGCGCGGCTCGCCGAAATAGATGCCGCCCGTGCTCTCGCGCACGATCATGATGTCGAGGCCGCGCACCACGTCGGGCTTCAGCGTCGATGCATCGACCAGCGGGTCGAGCACCGTCGCGGGGCGGAGATTGGCGAACAGGCCGAGCTCGCGGCGCAGGCGCAGGATCGCGATCTCTGGCCGCTTGTCGAAGCCGAGCGTGTCCCATTTCGGGCCGCCGACCGCACCGAACAGCACCGCGTCCGCCGACCTCGCCTTCTCGATCGTCTCGTCCGTGATGGGCAGCCCCTGCGCGTCCATCGCGGCACCGCCGACGAGAGCCTCGCCGAGATCGAAGGTGACTGCGCGGCGGCGGTCCATCCAGTCGATCACGCGGCGCACCTCGCGCATCACCTCGGGGCCGATCCCGTCGCCGGGAAGAACCAGAAGCCTCTTGTTCGATGCCATCACCCAACCTCCCCCTTGCCAACGCCCCGCCGCGCACCCCCGCGCGCAAGCGGATCGGCGCGTTCCAGTCAATCAGAGCCGCAATCCATCAAAGCCAGGGCTGCTCCGCCCTGCGGCGTTCCTCGAACGCATCGATCTTCGGCGCATGCGCCATCGTCTGCCCGATATCGTCGAGGCCGTTCAGCAGGCAGTGCCTGCGGAATGCATCGACCTCGAAACGGATCTCGTCGCCATTCGGCCGAACCACCACCTGGCGCTCGAGGTCGACGGTGATGCGCGCATTGGGGCCGAGCGAAGCGTCGGCGGCAAGGGCATCGCACACCGCCTGCGGCAGCCTGATCGGCAGGATGCCGTTCTTGAAGCAGTTGTTGAAGAAGATATCCGCGAAGTCAGGTGCGATCACGCAACGGATGCCGAAATCGAGCAGCGCCCAGGGCGCATGCTCGCGCGAGGAGCCGCAGCCGAAATTGGGGCCCGCGACCAGGATCTCGGCGCGCCGGTACGGCTCCTTGTTCAGCACGAAATCGGCGTTCTCCGACCCATCGGCGTTGAAGCGCAGCGTGTCGAACAGGTTCTTGCCAAGGCCCGTGCGCAGGATCGTCTTGAGGAAGCGCGCGGGGATGATCTTGTCGGTGTCGACATTCGGCAGCGGCAGTGGGGCCGCGATGCCGGTCAGCGTCGTGAAGGGCTGCATCGCTCTCTCCCTCAGCGTGCGAGGTCGCGCACGTCGGCCAGCCGGCCGGCGATTGCCGCTGCCGCAGCCATCGCCGGGCTCATCAGGTGCGTACGCCCGCCCGGGCCCTGGCGCCCCTCGAAGTTGCGGTTCGACGTCGAGGCACAGCGCTGGCCTGGCTTCAGCTGGTCCGGGTTCATGCCGAGGCACATCGAGCAGCCAGCCTCGCGCCACTCGAAGCCAGCCTCGAGCAGCACCTTGTCGAGCCCCTCTGCCTCCGCCGCCTCCTTCACGAGGCCGGAGCCGGGCACCACCATCGCGCGCACGCCGTCAGCCACCTTGCGGCCCTTCGCCACGGCGGCGGCAGCGCGGATGTCCTCGATCCGGCCATTGGTGCAGGAGCCGATGAACACGACATCGACCGCGAGGTCCTGCATACGCTGGCCCGGCGTGAGGCCCATGTACTCGATCATGCGCTGCTTGGCCGCGCGGCGCGCGTCGGTCGTCTCGCTCGCAGGGTCGGGCACGGTGCCGGTGATGGCCACCACGTCCTCGGGGCTCGTGCCCCAGGTGACGAGCGGCACGATCGTGGCGGCATCGATCACCACCGTCGTGTCGTACGCCGCACCTTCATCGGAGGGCAGGCTCTTCCACCAGGCGAGGGCACGGTCCCACGCCTCACCCTGCGGCGCGTGGGGGCGGCCCTTGATGTAGGCGAAGGTGGTCTCGTCAGGCGCGATCAGCCCGGCCCGCGCGCCGCCCTCGATCGACATGTTGCAGACCGTCATCCGCCCGGCCATGTCGAGCGCGCGGATCGCCTCGCCGGCAAACTCGATCACGTGGCCCGTGCCGCCCGCCGTGCCGATGCGCCCGATGATGGCAAGGATGATGTCCTTCGCCGTGCAGCCGAGCGGCAGCGCGCCGTCGACGCGCACCAGCATGTTCCTGGCTGGCTTCTGCAGCAGCGTCTGGGTGGCGAGCACATGCTCGACCTCCGACGTGCCGATGCCGAAGGCCAGTGCGCCGAGCGCGCCATGCGTCGAGGTATGGCTGTCGCCGCAGACGATCGTCATGCCCGGCTGGGAGATGCCCTGCTCTGGCCCGACGATGTGCACGATGCCCTGGCGCGCATCGCGCAGCGGGAAGTACGGAACGCCGAAATCGGCGACGTTCTTCTCGAGCGTCTCGACCTGGATGCGGCTCTCGGGCTCGGCGATGCCGGCGCTGCGATCCGACGTCGGCACGTTGTGGTCGGCCACAGCGAAGGTCGCATCGGGACGGCGCACCGGCCGGCCCGCGATGCGCAGCCCCTCGAACGCCTGAGGCGACGTCACCTCATGCACGAGGTGACGGTCGATGTAGAGAAGGCATGTGCCGTCCGGCAGCCGTTCCACAACATGGCTGTCCCAGATCTTGTCGAACAGCGTGCGCGGGCGCCCTGCGGCCATGTCCCTCTCTCCCCCCGTTTGCGGCAGCCGGCGCGGCCGGCCCAAACCTTACTCGCTCAGTCCTGCTTTGCTTCCACCGCCTCGTCCGCCGGTACGGCGGCGGCAGCGGTGTTCGTCAGCCCCATCTTCTCGGCGATGCGTGCTGCCTTGCCGGTGCGGCCGCGGAGATAATAGAGCTTCGCGCGCCGCACATCGCCACGGCGCATCACCTTGATCTCGGCCACGTTCGGCGAATAGAGCGGGAACACACGCTCCACCCCCTCGCCATAGCTGATCTTGCGAACGGTGAAGTTGGAGTTGATGCCCGCGTTCTTGCGCGCGATGCACACCCCCTCGAAGGCCTGCTGGCGGGTGCGCTCACCCTCGACCACCTTGACCATGACGCGCAGCGTATCGCCGGGCGCGAAGGCGGGCACCGCCCGCTCGGCGGTGAGTTTCGCGACCTGCTCGGCCTCGATCTGCTGGATGATGTTCATCGTCGTTCTCCTTGTCACCTCATGGCCGCGGCGTGAAGCCCCCCGCGGCGCGTTCCTCTTATGTCGCGTTGGTCATGTCACCCGCGCGGCTTCGGGCCGCGCGGTCGTTGCTGTTTCCGGGGCAACGGCGCTGGGCGCTGCGCGATAGGCAGCCCACAGATCGGGCCGCCGCTCGCGCGTGATCCTCTCCGCCTCGGAACGCCGCCATGCGGCGATCGCCGCATGGTTGCCGCCGATCAGAACCTCAGGCACCGCATGCCCCTTCCAGAGCGCGGGCCGCGTGTAGTGCGGGTATTCCAGCAGGCCGCCCGCGAAGCTCTCCTCCGACGCGCTCTCCGCAGCACCCATCACGCCTGGCAGCAGCCGCACGCAGGCATCGAGCAGCACCATCGCCGCAGGCTCGCCGCCCGACAGCACATAGTCGCCGACCGAGAGCTCCTCCATCCCGCGCGCATCGATCACGCGCTGGTCGATCCCCTCGTAGCGGCCGCAGAGCAGCACCACGCCCGGGCCTGTGGCGAGCGCGGCGACGCGCGCCTGCGTCAACGGCCGCCCGCGCGGGGTCAGCACGACGAGCGGCGCATCCGCTATTTCGGCAGCGGTCAGCGCGCCATCGAGCACGTCGGGCCGCATCACCATGCCCGCCCCGCCGCCGAAGGGCGTGTCATCGACCGACCGATGCCGCCCCGTCGCATGCGCGCGGATGTCGATCGTCTCGAGCGCCCAGTCGCCGCGCGTGAGCGCACGGCCGGCGAGCGAGTGGCCAAGCGGCCCGGGGAACATCTCCGGGAACAGGGTAAGGACGCGCGCGGTCCAGTTCATGCCGCCGCCCCCTCGCCCACATCCGCAGAGGGCGGCACGATCTGTTCGGCTGGCGGATCGATCACGATGCGCCCAGCCGCGATGTCGACCACCGGAACGGCCGCGCGCGTGAAGGGCAGCAGCATCGCCGCGGCGCCATCCCGCACGATCTCGAGGAAGGTGCCAGCGCCATGGTCATGCACCGCCGTCACCGTGCCCACCGCCGCACCCGATGCATCGAGCGCGGCAAGCCCGACGAGATCGGCGAGGTAGAACTCGTCCCCCTCGGCCGGCGGCAGCACGGCGCGAGCGACATGGAGCCGCGTGCCCGTCAGCCGCGCGGCGGCATCACGATCCGCCACACCCGTGATGCGCACGACCGGCATCTCGCCAGGCGTGACGATCTCGAGGCGGAATGTCCGCTCGCCCGTCTCGTCGCTCAGTGGGCCGTAGGCGGCGATGTCCTCTGGCCGCGCGGTGAAGGCTTGCACGCGCACGAGTCCCCGCACGCCGTGCGGGCGGCCGATCACCCCCATCAGCACTCGAGGATCAGGCATCGCGCGTCAATTTCCGCTGCGCGCAGGCTCAGGCGTTCGCCGCGGCTGCGGCGGCGGCAGCGGCGGCGGCGCGCTCCTGGGCCTTCTTCTTCGGCAGGTGCTGCTTGGACTGCTCGCGCATCACCGGGGCGGGAACGAGGCCCGCCTTGGCGAGGAAACGCTCGACCCGCTCGGTCACCTGCGCGCCCTTGCCGATCCAGTCCTGGATGCGCTCGGCCTCGAGCTTCACGCGGTCGGCGTGGTCGGCCGGCAGCATCGGGTTGTACGCGCCCACCTTCTCGATGAAGCGGCCATCACGCGGGCTGCGGCTGTCTGCCACGACGATGTGATAGTAGGGGCGCTTCTTGGCACCGGCGCGGGAAAGGCGGATCTTGAGGCTCATTCCATCAGGTTCCTTCTGTCGGAAGAAGAGTGTGTCGTTTCGGTAGGGTGTCGTTGGCCGATCAGAACGGCCGCTTGCCGCCGGGCATGCCGGGAAATCCCCCGCCGCCGCCCATCAGGCCGGAGAGGCCCTGCCGGAGCATGCCCTTCTGGCCCATCTTCTGCATGCGCTTCATCATCGTCGTCATGTCGTCGAACTGCTTCAGCAGGCGGTTCACGTCCTCGACCTTCATGCCGGCCCCGGCAGCGATGCGCTTCTTGCGCCCAGCCTTGATGATCTCGGGCTTGCGGCGCTCTGCCTTCGTCATGCTGTCGATGATCGCGACCTGGCGCTTCAGGATCTTGTCGTCGACCCGCGCCTCGGCCATCTGCGCCTTCACCTTCGACGCGCCAGGCAGCATGCCGAGCAGGCCCTGGAGGCTGCCCATCTTGGTGATCTGGCCGAGCTGCTTGCGGTAGTCGTCGAGGTCGAACGTGCCCTTCTGCAGCTTGGCCGCGAGCTTCTCGGCGTCATCCGCCTCGATCGTCGCAGCCGCCTTCTCGACGAGCGAGACGACATCGCCCATGCCGAGGATGCGGCCGGCCACGCGATCGGGGTGGAAATCCTCGAGCGCGTCGAGCTTCTCGCCGACACCGACGAGGCGGATCGGCGCGCCCGTGATTGCGCGCATCGAGAGCGCCGCACCGCCGCGGGCATCGCCATCCATCCGCGTCATCACGATGCCGGTGACGCCCACCTTCTCGTGGAAGGCACGCGCGACTGTCACCGCGTCCTGGCCGGTCATCGCATCGACGACGAGCAGCTTCTCGTGCGGGGAGGCGACGGTGGCGATCTCGGCCACCTCCTCCATCAGCGCCTCGTCGATCGCGAGGCGGCCCGCGGTGTCGAGCACCAGGACGTCGAAGCCGCCCTGGCGCGCCTCGGTCATCGCTCGGCGGGCGATCGCGACAGGCCGCTCCCCGGCGACGATGGGAAGGCTCAGCACGCCCGCACGGTCAGCCAGCGTGGCGAGCTGCTCCTGCGCGGCGGGCCGCTGCGTGTCGAGCGAGGCGAGCATCACGCGCTTGCGGTCGCGCGTGCGCAGGCGAAGCGCGATCTTGCCGGCCGACGTCGTCTTGCCGCTGCCCTGCAGGCCGAGCATGAGGATGACGACGGGCGCGGGGGCGTTCAGGTCGATGCCAGGGGCCGCCGGGCCGAGCATGGCGACGAGCGCGTCGTTGACGATCTTGACGACCTGCTGGCCTGGCGTGACCGACTTCAGCACGCTCTCGCCGACGGCCTTCTCGCGCACGTCGTCGATGAAGGTCTTGACGACGGACAGTGCGACGTCAGCCTCGAGAAGTGCCACGCGCACCTCGCGCAGCGCCTCGGTCACGTCGGATTCCGACAGCGCGCCGCGGCGGCGCAGCTTGTCGAAAATCCCAGTCAGCCGGCCCGAAAGGGCGTCGAACATGCTCGCTCCATCATCCAGGCGGGCCCCAAACGCGAATGCGCCGCTGCGCGAGCCTTCGCGGAGCGGCGGTGCCCCACACCGGGTGGGACGAGCGGCAGGGTCTGCCGTGGTCGGCGGTGTATGGCCGGACCCGGCGGTTGCGTCAAGCGGAGCAGCGGGGGTGGCGGGTGCAACTCCAGGCCCGCCGAGCGGTTGCAGCCTCCCAGACGGACCGGGGAGGAGCGACCGATGGCCGACGACCACGACATGGAAACCAGGCTCTGGGCGGCCCTGCGCGCGGACAAGATCGTGATGCTGGGCCTCGTCGGGGCCGAGGGCGGGCATACCCGCCCGATGACCGCCCAGTTCGACCGCGATGCGCCGCCCATCTGGTTCTTCACCTCGACCGACGCCGTGCTGGTGCAGAAGCTCGGCAGCGGCGCGCGGGCAACGGCGGCCTTCGTCTCGTCCGGTCACGACCTGTTCGCGACGATCGAGGGCACCCTCGTGCGGGATGACGACCCCGCCGTCATCGACCGGCTCTGGAACAGCCAGATTGCCGTCTGGTACGAGCATGGCAGGGCAGACCCCACGCTGGTGCTGCTGCGCTTCGACACCACCGAGGCCGAGATCTGGCTGAACGAGACGAGCCTGGTCGCGGGGCTGAAGCTGATGTTTGGCAAGAATCCGAAGCAGGACGCGAAGGAGAAGGTCGCCCGCGTCTCCCTGTCGCGGCCGCCCTGAGCGCGCCTCCCCCGATCCGCCTGGAAAGGTGCCGCCGGCTTGCGGCATCCTGCCGCGGCAACATGCGATCACGGGGGAGACCGGCATGGCCGCGACCGAGGGGCGCCTGCCACTGGCGAGCCCCGCCTATTGCCACCGCCGCCGCGCCCTGCTCTCAGCAGGAGCAGGCATGCTGACCGCGCTTGCACTTGGCCTGCCCCTCGGCGGCTGCGCGCAGAACGAACAGCTCGGGCGTTCGCAGCTCATCCTCGTGTCCGACGCCGAGCTCGAGCAGATGTCGAACATCGCGGAGGCTGACATCCGCCGCCGCTCGGGCGGGCCGTTGCGTGATCCGGCGCGGCAGCGCGCGCTCGAGCGCGTGGCGGGCAGGCTATCGGACGTCGAGGGCGCGCCGCAGCCGCCGCAGGGCTTCCGGCCGGAGCTGCTGGCTGACCGCAGCGTGAACGCCTTCGTGCTGCCGAACGGCTACTCGGGCTATTTCGATGGGATGTGGGGCTTCGTCGGCGGCAACCAGGACGAGCTGGCCATCATCATGGGCCATGAGATGGGCCACCTCACCGGCCGGCATGCGCAGGAGCGGGTGAGCCAGCAACTCGCGCTTGGCCTCGGCGCCGCAGTGCTCGGCACCGCGGTGGCGGCAGGCGCTGGTGCGCGGCGGTATTCGCCCGCGATCGGCGCAGCACTCGGCCTCGGGGCCGCGATGGGCGGTGCCGCGTTCTCGCGCAGCCACGAATTCGAGGCGGACAGGCTGGGCTTGGTCTACGCCGCCCGCGCGGGCTACGAGCCGCAGGCGGCCCAGCGATTCTGGGACAGGATGGAGGCGCAGCAGGGCCAGGCCCGAGGCCCGACCTTCCTCTCGACCCACCCTTCCCATGGCGACAGGCGGGAGCGGCTCGCAGTGCTCATTCGCGAGGACCCCGACGTGCGGCGGGCTGTGGCAGCCCGGCGGGGCTGAGAACCGACGCCGCGCTCAGCGCGGCGTCAGCACCATGATCATCTCCTAATGCATCCCTGACGGGGTTGCCGCAACCAAGCATAACCCTACCGAAAGGCCGAATGTAGCCCTATCAAGGGTGCTGACATGGGCAGCGATTGCCGCTATCGTGGTTGCTGCTTGGTTGCTGGATCGCGGATGGGCCGGATCAGCAGCCATGGAGCACCCCCCGGGGGGCTCGCTCGATCGCCCAGGAGAGGAGGGGGGGTCAAAAAATGGCGACGCCGCCCCCTGCCGTGGATCGCGGCTATTTCCCAGGCCGAATGATCGGATGTGACGCGCGCGCCGGAGGCCGACGCGACGTGCGCATTCGTATAGAGCCTAAAAGTGGTGCCCCACGTGCCCCAGTGCCCCACACGGCGAATTCCCGTGTGCGATCAGGGCCTTACCTTGGGGCACCGGCGGTCACCCCCCTGGGGCACCGCGCCCCGAGTGCCCCAGGGCAGCACCATGAGCGGAGGAACCCATGCCGAAGCTGACGAAGCGGACCGTCGAGGCAGCCGAGGCCGACGGCGAGAAGCCGCGCCTGATCTGGGATGGCACGCTGCCCGGCTATGGCCTTCGCGCCTACAAGTCCGGCCGCAAGGTGTTCGTGCTCAAGTATCGGCCAAGCGGCCCGAGCGGCCCGCAACGGTGGCTGACGCTCGGCACCTTCGGCGCGATCACGGCCGAGCAGGCGCGCGCCCTCGCCGAGCGGGCGCTGGGCAGGATTGCTGCCGGCGGTGATCCGCAGGCGGAGCGTCTCGAGGAGCACGCCGCCGCGGCCGACACGCTGGCCGATGCCTTCGCCGCCTGGATCGCGGAGAGCGAGGGCAAGCGGGAGGGCAGCACGATCGCGCTCTATCGTGACCTGTTCGACCGCGTGATCCTCCCCGAGCTCGGCAAGAAGCCGGTGGCGAAGCTCACCCGCGCCGAGGTCGCCGCCTGGCACGCGCGGCAGAAGGCAGCCCCCTATCAGGCGAACCGCGGCCTCGCCGCCCTCGCCGCGCTCATGGCGTGGTGCGTCTCGCAGCACCGCCGCCCCGAGGCGTCGGGCAACCCGTGCAAGGGGGTGCAGCGGTTCAAGGAGGAGCGGAGGCAACGCTTCCTGAGCGAGGCCGAGCTCGGCACCGTTGGCGAAGCCATGACCGCGCTCGAGGCCGAGGGGAAGCTGAACCCCTATGCGGCGTCGGCGCTCCGCATGCTGATCCTGACCGGCGCGCGCCGGTCCGAAATCCGCACGCTCCGCTGGGAGAACGTCGACATTGACCGCGCGTGCCTGCATCTGCCGAAGAGCAAGACGGGCGCGAAGGTGATCCACCTTCCGCCGGCGGCCATGCAGATC
The DNA here is from genome assembly GCF_022842375.1 of Elioraea sp. Lineage (GTDB taxonomy): Bacteria > Pseudomonadota > Alphaproteobacteria > Acetobacterales > Acetobacteraceae > Elioraea_A. Next base: position 100,530 of record NZ_JALHPR010000014.1, read on the forward strand.
CTCGGGGCGCTCCCCCGCATCGACCGGAACCCCTACGTCTTCCCGGGGGAGAAGGCCGGCGCGCCGTTCTCCTGCCTCAACCGCCCCTGGAACGATGTGCGCGTGCGCGCCGGATTGAAGCCGGTGCGTCTGCATGACCTGCGGCACACCCACGCCAGCCTGGGCGCTGCCGCAGGCCTGAGCCTGCCCGTGATCGGCCGTCTGCTCGGGCACAGCCAGCCGCGCACGACGGCTGCCTATGCGCACCTGGCCGACGATCCCGTGAAGCGGGCGGCTGCACTTGTCGGTGACCAAGCCGCCCGAGCGCTCGGCCTGCCGATGCCTGGCGGCGCTGCGGAGCCGGCCCCGGCAAGCGAGGTCGTGACGATCACCGAGGCTCGACGCCGCCGGAGGCTCGCGAAAGCGGCGACATAGAGACGGCCGCGCCCGGCGGTTCCGGGCATAGGGCGGGCCGAGTGGTGCAGCGAACACCACCCGGCCCTGACCGACCAAGCGCAAAGGGACTGCGACATGATGGCTACCCAGACGAATATCACGCCTGCCGGCGCGTTGCGTGCCGAGCTCGAGGAGGCCGCGCAGCTCGCGCGCGGCATCTCCGAGGTTGCGGCGACGCTGATCGACATCAACGCGGACCCGCCGATGCGCGACGACGAGGGAACATCCCCCTGCGAAAGCGTGCGATGGGCGGCCGATGCGATGGTCGATCAGATCGAAGCCGTGCGGCGCAGGCTGCCGAAGCGGGGCGGGGGCGTCGACGATCGCGCCGAAAGCGCCCTCGCCAACCTGGCCGATGGCGCGGCGACGCTGCGCACCCTTGTGCGCGCGCTGCGCTATCGGATGCCGAACCGGAAGCATCCGCTTGTGCATCTCGCGCTGCGCACGGCGAGGGAGATCGAGGCCGCCCTGGCAACCGCCTATGACCGAACGAGCGGCATCAACACGGGGCATCCCCTTGTCAGGGTCACGCCAGAACCGACGGGAGCCAGCGCCGCGGCGGCACGCGAGGATGCGGAGGCCGACGCGTCGATCGCCGCGCCCGCCCGGCTGCACTGACGGGGGGCGCGCCATGTCGCTCATCCCGCCGGCTGGTCGGTTGTTCCTGGACGCGGCCGTTGCTGCCTGGTGGGCGCGCCATGGATCGACGACCGCCACACCGGACGACGACGGGGTGACGCTCCCCGCCGTCATCCGCGGTGCGATCGCGCCGTCGCCGCCGCAGCCGGCCCGCGACGCGGTCCGCCGCGCCCTCGCCGATGGCGTGCTTCGTGCCGAGGCGCTGTTCGATGATGGCATCACAGAGCCTATTCCGCCGGAGTTCTGGCGAAGCACCGCCGGCGCCCGCGCCATGTGGCCGGGTGAGAGGGTGAGCGTTCCCTCCCGACCCCTCACCGCGCGCATGTTGCCGAGTGCAACGCTGCCGGTTGTCGTCAACGCCCCGCGAGGACGGCCGATCGTCAGCGCGGGCGACGTGCGGGCCTGGCTCGATGGCCGAGAGCCAGTGTTGACAGGTGCGCCGGGGGCGGACCCGGAGCCTCTCGCGCGTGGCGGCGTTAGGACTGAGCCTCGCAGTGCTCACGCGCCGCTGAGCGAGCGCGCGCGTTCGTTGATCCGCGTGCAGGAAGAAGCGCTTCGCACCACGGGGAAGATACTGCCGCAAATTTCTGCACAGGAAAAAGTCGAGCCGGACGGGCCGAAAGGGCGATGGAGTGGCCCTTGGGCCGAGGTCAAACGGCATCGGCCCGAGTTAAGCCTCAAACCCGAGAGACCGCGCGGGGCGCGCGAGAAGTCGACAAACTGAATTAAGTCTGACGCCACTTTGTTCAGTTAGGCCGTCGGGTTTCGGCTGTGGATTATCGGCTCCACCGCCCCTCCTGCCAGAGGGCGCGAACAGGAGAAGCCGATGCCCGACGCAGCCCTTGCCCTCGACGCCCCGCGACCGCATGCGGGGCTTCCCTTCCCGCCCGACGACCGTGCGGACTTCCGCCCGTGCGGCAGCGTGATGGCCGAGACGATGGCGACCTTCGCCCTCACTGGCGAAACGGTCTTCACGTCGATCATCGCCCTTGTTCGCCGCGCTGAGCTTCGCTGCTTCTTCCCCGACGGCAGCGGCGAATGCCTCGCGCCACCGGTCGAGCTCGGCTCGCGGCAGCTCACGGCGCGTGCGTTCGATCGGCGCGCGAACACCTGGCTCCCGCTCGGCGAGATGCTGGTCGACGCAGGCGCGGTCCACGCTGCCTTCGCCGCACGATGGATCGCCCGCGCTCCCTTCCGCGCCGCCACGGCCGAGGAGCTGGCGGACAAGCGAGCCTGGCATCCGTGGCAGGGGGACGCTGCGTGGGAGCTGCTGAAGCAGTCGCCGCCCATGGCGCAAGTGTTCACGGTCAACGCGGCGATGGCGTTCATCTCACACGCGATCCTCCTCAATCTCGTTCCGGTCGCACAGCCGATCACCAGCGATGTCCGCGCGCCGATCGTGGTCACGCCGCACCTGGTCGTGAGCGGCTTCCAGGATGGCAGCGGCGCCGATCGCGAGGGGGCGGGCGGCATCCTCCGCGCTGCTGTGCCTGCCACTGTCGATGGGCGCTGGCGTCTGACGGACCAGCTGCGACCGATCGAGGTGCATTTGCCGTCGCTTCGCGCGCTGCTGCTTGACGTGGTGGAGGGGCGGGTCGAGCGCCCGGCAGCCTCCGTCCTCTGCAAGCTGCCGAGCGAGCTGGCCTGAGCCATGGCGGAGACCGCGACGGCGCCAGATGATCGCGTCGAGGGCGAGCTCGCATATCTCGCGATGTTCGGCCTCGAGCGCACGGTCGACGTGCTTGCCGAAATCGAGGGGGTGCGGAGCCTCACGCCTGGCGAGAAGCGGGCAGGCCGGGCCGCGGTGGCGGCACTGCGCCACATCGCGCGGTGGTGGGACGCCGATCGCGCGATGCGTCGAGCAGACGAGCTGCGGTGGCGCTCAGGCACACACTGGAACGGCGACACGAAACGCCCCAGCCCGCGGCAGATGATCACCGCCGTTCGCGTAGCGGCGGCTGCGGTTGCCGCGATCGGCGGCGCGGCAGTGCTCGGGGAAGAACGGGACATGACCGTCCGCGAGCGGTTCGTGACGCAGCCCTCCCAGCGAAAGGAGACCCATTCATGACACAGCCCCCTGACCCCACTGAGGCAGCGAAATTCTATGAGCAGCTCGGCCACGGGGGCGTGCGGCGTGCGCATCAGGTGTTCGGCGAGCTTCGGCGTGCCCTGGGCGACGCCGAGGCGGAGCGCATCGATCGCACGCTTTCGAAGCCGGAGGAATTCCTGCGCCTCGAGGCGCTTCTCTACCACCGCGACAAGCCTTCGGCCGCCGAGGTGCGAGCGGCAATGCGCGGCGACTGGCTACCGGCGACGTTGCCGCCGGTGCAGCAGATCCGCGGCGCACCCGTGACGATCAAGACGGCGCCGCTGCCATCCTTCGAGAAGCCTGCCGTGCCGGCCGGAGTGACGGGGCGTGCGGCTGATCCTGCCTATAGGACGCAGCGCGAGGGTGAGCTGAAGACTGCGATGAAGGACCCGCGCTATTGGCGCGATCGCGATCCGGCGTTCATCCAGAGCGTGGAAGCCGGCTTCAAGGAGCTCTACCCCGGCACGTCGAAGAGCGGCAGCGGCGAGCGCATCTGATGGGCACGCCACAAACCAAGGCGCCGCCGTCGGTTGTTGGCATCGACGGCATACGGCGCTCGCCGGAGCATGAAGAACAGATCAGCGAAGCGATGCTCGCCACCTTCAGCGACGGGCCTGGCGCGCGCGTGCTCGCCCATCTTCGCGCTGTCACGCTTAACCGGGTGCTCGGCCCCGGCGCTTCCGATGCCGAGCTTCGTCAACACGAGGGCAGGCGCGAGCTTGTCGCACAGATCATGCAGAGGATGGACCATGCCAGAGCAGCCCGCGACCGCCGCGCCTGAGGGCGCGCCCGCCACCGGTGGCACGCCCGATATGGCGGAAGTCGAGCGCATGGTGCGCGAGACGACCGACCTTCGGCAGCGCATCGCCCAAGCCGAGGCCGCGTACCGCGAAACCGAAGCACCGCGCCTCCGCGAGGAGGTCCGCGCCCAGCTCGAGGCGGAGCAGCGCAAGGGGCTGCCGGGCAGCCCCGATGCCTACCTTGCGGCGCTCCCGCGCCGCCTGCCCGACGGGCGCTACATCCTGACGGAACCGCCTGGCCCAGACTTCCGGCCCGAGCCTGGTGCCGAATACATCCAGCTGAACCGCGATGACCCGCAGCTTGCCGGGTTCCTTGAGATTGCGCACGAGCGGGGCCTTACGCCGGCGCAGGTGAACGAGACGATCGCGGAGTTTGTGACAAAGACCGTCCCCTCGACGCGCGAGCTTCGGCGCGCGGCGAAGGCGCGGCAGGCGGCGCTCTACGAGGCCCTCGGCGAGAACGGAGAGGCGCGCGTCGCGCATCTGTACGGAAAGCTCCGCGCCAAGGTCGGCGACCACGATGCGGCGGCGTTCTTCCGCGGCGTCGACACGCCCGAGCTGGTGACCGCCATGGAAAGGGTCGTTGCGCTCGGTGACGGGCCTGGCTTCGCGCCGATCGGCGGCAGCGCTTCGGCTGATGATGTCGCGACGCTGAATGAGCTGATGGCCACGCCAGCGTACTGGAGGGATCGCGACCCGAAGGTGATGAAGCGCGTCACTGACGGCTTCGCCCGGCTGTATCCAGGCAAGGCCCAGCCGCCGCGGATGTCCGGCCGCTAAGGCACCTTCCTTCGCAGAACGCGATATTCGCCGCAGTGCATTGCGGCGGCATCCTCCGGACACGCAGTGTCGCGCCATTCGCGTTGAGCACCCTACAGGAGAGCGCAAAGCCCATGAGCACCCACGGCACTGCTACAGCACCACTCCGGTATCTCCGCACGACAGAGGCGGCCAAGTATCTCGGGCTCGCGCCCGGCACCCTCGACAAGCTCCGCGTGACAGGCGGAGGGCCAACCTACGCCAAGCTTGGCCGCGTTGCCGTGTACGAGCTCGCTGATCTTGATGCCTGGGTGGCGGAGCGGAAGCGCCCGCACACGAGCGCGGCGTGAGCACGCTCGCCACCATCGCGGATCGTCGCGCATGAGCGGCGAACCGGAAGGGCCGATCAGCCTTGAGGAGGCGCGGCGGAAGCGCCGGCGCAAGCAGCCCCTTGGGACTGCTGGCGGCCATGCGGCATCGGCACTCCCTGACGTTCATGGGGTGATATGCCCGGCTGGGTTTACGATGACGGCCACCGGCCTTGAGTGCGACGGCGAGTGGATCTGTGATCCGTTCCGCGTGGTTGCACAGACGAGGCCCGAGGGCGGCGACAACTGGGGCGTCATGCTCGCCTGGCACGACGATGACGAGCTCGAGCATCGGGTGATCGTGTCACAGGCGATGCTGACGGGAGACGAACGATCCGTGTTCGAGCGGCTCTCAGCGCGTGGGCTCCGGCTCTACGCGAGCCGATCGGCACGAACCGCCCTCGTGAATTACCTATCGCTCGTGCGCTCGACAAAGAAGGCGCGCACCGTGTCCCGCATCGGATGGGTGCTGCCCGCCGATGGCGGAGCGGCCTACGTCCTGCCACGTCGGGTGTGCGGCACACCTGCCGATGGCGAAGAGCTCTTCCTCGACATTGACCCGCCGCCGCGGGTGTTCCGCGAGCGGGGATCGCTCGATGACTGGAAGCAGGACATTGCCGCGCGGTGCGTCGGCAACAGTCGGTTGGTGCTCGCGGTGGCGGTCGCCTTCGCCGGCCCGTTGCTGACGCCGCTGGGTGAAGAGACCGGCGGCATTCACTTCCGCGGCGGCAGCTCCGTCGGCAAGACGACGGCGCTGCATCTCACAGCCTCCGCCTGGGGCGCACCGTCCGGCCCCGATGCCTTCGTGCGGCAGTGGCGCGCGACCATCAACGGCGTCGAGGAGATGGCGAAGACCTACTCGGATTGCGTGCTGCCGCTCGACGAGATCGGGCAGGCGGACCCCACGAAGGTGGGAGACATGGTCTACATGCTGGCCAACGAAGCGGGCAGCGCGCGCATGCGCGACAGGGGCGGCCTGCGGACCATGAACACCTGGCGCCTGCTGTTCGTGTCGAGCGGCGAGGAAGGCATCGTCAGCCTGATGAACCGCGGCAAGGTTGCCGCGAAGGCCGGGCAGGAGACGCGCTTCCTCGACATCCCGGCAGATGCCGGCCGCGGCCTCGGCATGTTCGAGAAGCTGCACGATGCAGACAGCGGCGCCCTCTTCTCGCGACAGCTGAAGCAGGCGGCGCAGGACTGCCATGGGCATGCCGGCCCTGCCTTCGTTGCCTGGCTTGCTGCGCGCGTGGCCGACCCCGCCTGGCTCGATGCCACGCGCGCGAGGCTGCAAGCGATCGCAGCAGCGATGCTGCCGCACGGGGCCGATGGGCAGGTGCAGCGCGCCGCCGGCCGCTTCGCGTTGATCGCACTCGCAGGCGAGCTCGCGACCGAGGCCAATGTCACCGGCTGGCCACTGGGCGAGGCCGAGCGTGCGGCCGAGGCATGCTTCACGGCCTGGCTTGAAAGCCGCGGCAGCGTCGGACCGCTCGAGCTGCGCAACGTGCTGCGAGCGGTTCGAGGGTTCCTCCTTCAGCACGGCGCGTCGCGGTTCGAAACCTTGAAGGAACCGCTCCCGCCCGGTGACCTCGCTGGCACCGTCGCGCCGCCTGACACTCGCACCATCGAGCGCGCAGGGTGGAAGTGGACTGGGGAAGAAGCGGACGAAGGGACGAAGCTGTGGGTCTACGGCATCCAGCCCGAGACGTTCGAGAAGGAAGTCGTGCCCGCTGGCATGAGCGAGCTCGAGGCCAAGCGGATGCTCGCCGCGGCGGGTGTGCTGAAAACCCAGATGAAAGGCGGCAAGCTCCGCTTCACCCTGCCGAAGTCGGTGAAGGGGGTCGGGCGCCCCGAGCTCGTCACGATCCTGCCCTCGATCTTCGCTGACGAAGGCGACGAGGGATGACCCCAAAGGCATGAGCAGAAGAAGGCGAGGGTGATGACGAGCAGCGACAGGCTCCGGAAGTGTCTCGACGATCGCGTGAGCGGCGGGACACTCACGCGCGAGCAGGCTGACGCGATCGCGCAGAAGGTGCGCGAGATCGAGGCCGAGAACGCTGCCGGCGCGGTGCCGCTCAGCGATCAGGAAGCGCTCGCCCGCGCTGCCGCCGAGCTTGCAGCCGACGCGCGGCTGAAGAAGCGGCAGAACGCCATTCAGGTGCTCCGCCACGCCGAACTGATGGACCGCCTCGCCGCGCACCCGCGCGGCCCCTACGCCGGCGCTGCCTCCATCTTCGCGCGTGACCTGGCCGCCGACGCGGCCGGCATCGCCGAGGCGGCAGGATCGAACGTGGAGGGGCGGCAGCGCGCCGTCCTCGCCATCCTGCATGGCAAGGTGGTCGACTTCCTCGACGCCTACCGGTCGAAGGCGGTGGGCCTCACGCGCGACACGATGGGGCTGCGCAACGTGGTGCGCGAGCTCTACGGCGAGGCGACAGGCGATGGCGTGGCCGGTGCCGCGGCACGCGGCTTCACCGAGGCGGCCGAGTATGCGCGGAAGCGATGGGTCGATGGCGGCGGGCGCACGTGGAAGCTCGATGACTGGCGGCTGCCCCAAGTGTGGGATCGCGATGCCGTCGCGCGGCTGACCCGCGTGCAGTTCTCCGATGCGATGCTCGACGCGATCGGCGCCGGGAAGCTTCGCGTTCTCGACTGGCAGACCGGCAAGCCGGTCGATCGCGCGCGGGCTCAGGAGATCCTCGTTGACGCGTACGACGCCATCGTCACCGATGGCCTCTCCCGGCTTGTGCCCGGGCAGCAGACCGCCGGCCGCCTGGCGAACAGCCGACAGGAACGGCGCGCGTTTGAGTGGACCTCGGCCGATGCCTGGCTCGAGGCGAACGAACGGTTCGGGGCGGGCGACGGCATCGGCATCTACAGCCTGATGACGCAGCACCTCGACGGGCTCGCGCGCGATATCGGCATGATCGAGGTGCTCGGGCCCTCGGCGCATCATCAGGCGCGCGTGGTGATCGACACCGCTCGCAAGGCTGGCGCGACCGATGGGCAGGCCTACCGCCTCGAGGCGCTGTGGGACACCGTGAGCGGGGCGAGCACTGGCGCGGTGAACCGTGCCGCGGCTGGCTTCATGCGCGAAACCCGCGCCTGGTTGACGGCGGCCAAGTTGGGCAGCGCCGTCCTCTCGGCCGCATCGGACTTCGCCACGCTGCGCCTCACCGCCGCGTGGAACGGGATCCCCGCATCGGACGTGATGCGGCGCTACATGAGCCTGCTGACGAGCGCGGCCGACCGCAAGGACGCCATCCGCACGGGCCTGATCGCGGAAGGCTGGGCGCGCGTCGCCGCCGCCACGCAGCGCAATCAGGCGGATATCGTTGGCGCCGGGCTCGGCTCGCGCGTCGCCGACACGGTGCTTCGTGCGTCGGGGCTGACGGCGCACACCGAAGCCGGCCGCTGGGCCTTCCAGATCGAGACGCTGGCGCAGCTCGCCGACGATGCCGCGCTCCCCTTCGATCGCCTCCGCCCTGGCTTCCGACGCGGCATGGAGCGCAACGGGATCACGGCCGAGGATTGGGACGTGATGCGCGCCGCGCCGATGTTCGACCTGGGCGACGGCGGCAAGGTGCTGCACCCCGAGAGCATCGCGAAGCAGGGCCGCCGCGAGGCCGATGCCGCCGCACGGCTGATGCAGTGGATCACCATCGAGACGGACTTCGCCATCCCCCAGCCTGGCGCGCGCGAGCGGGCGCTGATGCTGGGCAAGACGCAGGCCGGAACGCTGGTCGGCGAGCTGATCCGCTCGACCACGCAGCTCAAGGCCTTCCCCGTGACGATGATGACGACGCACTTGCTCCGCGGCCTCGAGGCCTACAGGGGCGGCGATCGCGGGCGCTACATGGTCGCGCTGGGCGTGTCGCTCACCATCGCCGGCGCGTTCTCGATGCAGCTCAAGCAGATCGCCGCCGGCAAGGACCCGCGCGACATGACGACGCCGACCTTCTGGGGTGCGGCGTTCATGCAGGGCGGCGGCGCCGGCATCTTCGGCGACTTCCTCTATTCGTCACTCACCCGCTCCGAGCGCAGCTTCTACATGACGGCGATCGGCGGGCCGACCGGCGGGCTGATCGATGACCTGTCGAGGCTGACGGGTGGGAACATCCAGGGCCTAGCAGAGGCGAAAGACACCAACTTCGGCGCCGAGCTTGCCCGCTTCGCCCGGTTCAACGCGCCGGGCACGTCTCTCTGGTATGCGCGCCTCGCCCTCGACCGGCTGATGTGGGACCGGCTGCAGGAGATGGCCGACCCCGACCATGCGCGGAAGTGGCGCAGGCTCGAGAACCAAGCGCGGCAGGACTACGGACAGGAGTTCTGGTGGCGGCCGGGCGAGGCATCTCCAACACGCGCCCCCCTTGGCCTTGGTGGAGGAGGCTGAGGCGCAAAAAAAGTTGCCCGTTCACTTGCGGCCAAACCGGTAATTGTTGGAGAAGGGCGAGGGCGGCGGCTCCGGCGATCCGACTCGGGGTTCCAGAACCGCCGCCCGTATCGGCCACTCCCGGTTTCGCGGACCGGCAGTGGAACCCGCGACAATGAGCCTGGGCGGGTGCGGCTCGACGCCATGCAGACGGAAGATAGCACCGTCGCCGTTCGAGGCCAGCGAAAACTCGGCTTGGCAACTTGGGGACAGCGGTCGGCGCAAGCCGGCCGCTTGTTCCGTTCGGGCCCGTGCGCGGATCGGCTGACGGCGCCGGCATCGGCGATCGGCACTCGATTTCGCCTGTCGCTATGTCCGGCCTGAAGTGTTGGGGCACTGGGGCACTGAGCGAAGACGAGTGCCCCAGCCTAGTGCCCCAGGGCTTCGGCTGAAGCAGCCCCTATATATCAATCACTTACTTGATGGATGGACACATGTGGGGCACTGGGGCACCGGGGCACACGTCGCGCACGTATTTCAGCGGTATTGATCCGCGTTCTCCGGGTGTGCGTGACGGTAACGGGTTACCGCATCGATGCTCGGAGGCGGCATCGTCTCCCCTACCGAGGGAGTGCATCACCCTCCGGCCGAGGCGGAACACCGCCACGCGGGCATGGACCGAGGGGTCTTCCACCGCTCGTGCACTTGAAACGGGGTCGAGAGTGCGTTCCCCAGCAGCCTGGTTGCGGTGGGCGAGATCGCGCCCCGTGGTTGCTATGTGGTTGCTGGCCGGAAGCAGGCCGGCGGGAGACCGGCCTGCAACCTCAGTTTCTCACCGAGGGGTGAGCACCATGATCATCTGGCGGTTTTCCATCCGCGGCATCTGCTCGACCTTCGCGACGGGGTCGAGTTCGGCGCGCACGCGCTCCAGCACCTTCATGCCCAGATCGACATGCGCCATCTCGCGGCCACGGAAGCGAAGCGTGACCTTCACCTTGTCGCCTTCCTCGATGAAACCCTTCATCTGGCGCATCTTCACATCGTAATCATGGTCGTCGATGTTCGGGCGAACCTTGATCTCCTTGATCTCGACGACCTTCTGCTTCTTCCGAGCCTCGTTCTTCTTCTTCTGCTGCTCGTACTTGAACTTGCCGAAATCGAGGATCTTGCACACCGGCGGGTCGGCGCCGGGGGAAATCTCGACGAGGTCGAGGCCCTCCTGTGCCGCGCGGTAGAGGGCATCGCGCGTCGTCAGCACACCGATCATCTCGCCATCACTCCCGATCAGGCGAACCTGGGGAATGCGGATCTCCTCGTTGACGCGCGGGCCCTCTCGGGTCGGCGGCGCCAGGGTGGTCGGACGGGCTATGGCTCAGGCCTCCTAGACGTTTCCGGGATAGTGAGTGTGGTTATATCAGGCTGCGGCTTCAACAGCCATCGCGGGCCTCAGGTCGGGCGGTGAGGCCTCGGCGGCCAGCATCGCCACCGCCTGGTCGAGCGGCAGAACCGTCTGCGCCTCGCCGCCAAGCCGCCTGAGCGCCACCGTCCTCGCCTCCGCCTCCTTGCGACCGACGACGGCGATCACGGGCACGTGCGCCACCGAATGCTCGCGGATCTTGGCGTTGATCTTGGTGGTGGAGAGATCGGTCTCGACCACCATGCCGGCGCGCGCGAAGGCCTGCGCGACCTCCTTCGCATAGCCATCCGCATCAGAGGTGATGGGGGCGACCACCACCTGCAGCGGCGCGAGCCAGAGGGGGAAGCGCCCCGCATACTGCTCGATCAGGATGCCGAGGAAACGCTCGAACGATCCAAGGATCGCGCGGTGCAGCATCACCGGCCGCCTGCGCGAGCCATCCGAGGCGACGTAGAGCGCATCGAGGCGCTCGGGCAGCACGAAATCGACCTGCAGCGTGCCGCACTGCCAGTCACGCCCGATCGCATCGCGCAGCACGAACTCGAGCTTGGGCCCGTAGAATGCGCCCTCGCCGGGGTTCAGCTCGTATTCGACGCCAGCGGTGCGGCAGGCCTCCTTCAGCGCGCCCTCGGCACGGTCCCACGTCTCGTCGGTGCCGGCACGCGTGGCGGGGCGGTCGGAGAACTTCACGCGGAAGCTCTCGAAGCCGAAGTCGCGGTAGACGGAGGAGAGCAGGGCCACGAACTGCACCGTCTCCTCGGCGATCTGGCTCTCCTCGCAGAAGATATGCGCATCGTCCTGCGTGAAGGCGCGCACGCGCATGATGCCGTGCAGCGCGCCAGATGGCTCGTAGCGGTGGCAGGCGCCGAACTCCGCAAGCCTGAGCGGCAGGTCGCGGTAGGAGCGGATCGTGGTGTTGAAGATCTGCACGTGGCAGGGGCAGTTCATCGGCTTCAGCGCCAGGACGCGGGATTTCTCCTTCTCGTCCTGCACCTCGGCCACGAACATGTGCTCGCGGTACTTCTCCCAGTGGCCGGACGCCTCCCAGAGGCCGCGATCGACCAGCTGCGGCGTCTTCACCTCCTGGTAGCCGGCGTCGTCGAGGCGGCGGCGCATATAGGCCTCCGACGCGCGATAGAGGCGCCAGCCCTTCGGGTGCCAGAACACCGAGCCCACCGCCTCCTCCTGGAGGTGGAACAACCCCATCTCGCGGCCGATGCGGCGATGGTCGCGCTTCTCGGCCTCGGCGATCTGGTGGAGATGGGCGTCGAGCTCCTTCCGGTCGCGCCAGGCGGTGCCGTAGATGCGCGAGAGCATCGCGTTGCGGTGATCGCCGCGCCAATAGGCGCCGGCCACCTTCATCAGCTTGAACGCATCGCCGACCTGCGCCGTCGTCGGCATGTGCGGGCCGCGGCAGAGGTCAACCCACTGGCCCTGGCGGTAGAGGGTGATGGTGTCGCCCCGCGGCAGGTCCTGGATGAGCTCGACCTTGTACTTCTCGCCCTTGGCGGTGAAGAGGTCGATCGCCTCGTGCCGCGTGGTGACGATGCGCTCGAACGCAGCACCCCGGCCGATGATCTCGGCCATCTTGGCCTCGATGGCGGGGAAATCCTCGGGCGTGAAGGGCGTGTCGCGGGCGAAGTCGTAATAGAACCCGTTCTCGATCGCGGGACCGATCGTCACCTGCGTGCCGGGGAAGAGCTCCTGCACGGCCTCGGCCAGCACGTGGGCGGTGTCGTGGCGGATGAGTTCGAGCGCCTCCGGGTCGCGGCGGGTGATCAGCCGCACGGCGGCATCGGCCTCGATGGGGCGGGAGAGGTCCCAGAGCGCACCGTCGACCATGACCGCCAGCGCAGCCTTGGCGAGGCCGGGGCCGATGGACGCAGCGAGCGTCGCACCCGTGACCGGCCCGTCGAAGCGGCGGACTGAACCGTCAGGCAGGGTGAGCGCTGGCATCGTCGAACCTCTGGTCCATCCTCGTGGGGTGGCGAAGCCGGTTGCTATGCGGCCCCTGCCCTGCCGGCGTCAAGGCGCGGGGAGGTCCGCGATCACCCCGGCGGGGGCGAGGGCGCGCAGGTCGGCCACGCGCAGGACGCGCACGTTCGCCCCCGTCCCGCGCGGCGCGCACAGCGCCGGATCGCTGTCGCCGCTGAAGAGGACGAGCGATGGCGTGCCCATGGCGGCGACGAGGTGCATCGGCCCCGTGTCGTTGCCGACGGCGAGTGCCGCACCCGCCGCGATGGCCGCGATGTCGGCGATCGCCGTCCGGCCGGTGAGGTCGATGGCGCCGGGACAGGCAGCGCGGATCGCGGCCGCGAGCGGCGCCTCACCGGCCGTGCCCAGGATGACGGGGGTAAGGCCCTGGCCGGCCAGGTGCGCCGCGAGCGCGCCATAGGCCTCGGCCGGCCAGCGCTTGGCCGGGCGGTGCGGCGCGGCACCGGGAACGAGCACGGCATAGCGCGGTGGAAGGCCGAACCGCGCGATGTCGCCTGCGAGCCAGCCGAGATCGGGCGGCGGAAACGCCGCGATGCCGGCTGCCGCAAGCTGCTCGCGCTGGCGGTCCATCGTGTGCATCGCGTCGCGGGCCGGGTTCGCATGCGGGTGCGAGCCGCCGGGGGCGATGCCGCTCCACTCCGGCCGCGCGCCGTGCACGCGCATGGTGAGGAAGAGGCGCGAGGAACGGTCGGACGTCTGCAGGTCGTAGACGCGGGCGTATCCCCCCGCAGCCAGGCGCCGCCCGAGCGCCCGCCAGGCGAGAAGGTTCCACCAGGGCGGCCGGTCATCGACCATGACGGCATCGAACCACGGCGCCTTCGCCATCAGCCCGGCGAAGGGCTTCGTCGTCAGCAGCGTGATCGCCGCCCCGAGGTGGTGCGCGCGGATCGCGGCGAACGGCCCGAATGCCTGCACGAGATCGCCCAGCGCGCCATGCTTGATCACGAGAATGGGGGCGGTCACGCCGCCTCCCCTGCAAGCACCTCGCGATACACATCCAGCGTCGCGGCACACATCAGCGGCGTGGTGTAGCGCGCAAGAACCGAGGCGCGGGAGCGTTCGGCCAGTGCCGCGCGCTCCTCCGCCCCGAGGGCCAGCACCGCGTCGAGCCGTGCGGCAAGGGCCTGCGCATCGCCTGGCGGCACGAGCCAGCCCGTCACCCCATCCTCGACCGTCTCTGCCGCCCCGCCGTGGTTCGTCGCAACCACTGGCCTGCCCATCGCCTGGCCCTCGACCACGACGCGGCCGAACGCTTCCGGGTCGGTCGAGGCGCTGACCACCGCATCGGCGAGCATCAGCCCTGCCGGGATGTCGGCGCAGTCACCGGCCAGCCTGATCCTCTCCGCGACGCCGCGCGCCTGGGCGAGGGACAGAAGCTCATCGCGATACCCCTCCCGCCCCTGCGCATCGCCGACAAGAACCGCCACCGCATCGCGCTGCTGCATCAGCGCCAGCGCCTCGATCAGCACGGCCTGGCCTTTCCAGCGCGTCAGCCGGCCCGGCAGCACCACGATGGGCGCGCCATCCGGCAGGCGCCAGGCTTCCGCCAGGCGCCGCATCCTGTCGCCCTGCACCATGGCCGGATCGAAGCGCAGCGGGTCGACCCCGCGCGGGATCACGCGCACGCGGGCAGGGTCGGTGCCGTGGCGGGCGATCAGGTGGCGGGCGATGAAATGGCTGATCGCGATCACCCGCACGCCCGACGCCATCACCGCGTTGTAGGCGCGCTTGCCGGGGAAGCCCTCGTTGTAGGTGCCGTGATAGGTGGTCATGAACGCAGCCCCCGTGCGGCGGGCGGCGAGCCTCGCACTCCAGGCCGGCGCGCGGCTCCGCGCATGCAGGACGGCGATACCCTCGGCGTGCACGAGGTCGGCCAGCTTCCCTGCATTCCGCCACATCACCAGCGGGTCCTTGGACGCGAGGGGGAGCTGGACGTGGGTGCCGCCGGCGCGGGCGATCTCACCCGTCAACCGCCCGCCGGCGGAGGCAACGAAGGCGCGGAACCCGGCTGCGGCCAGCGCCGCGGTCACCTCGATCGTGCCACGCTCAACCCCGCCGGTGTCGAGCGCGGGAAGAACCTGAAGGATCGCGGGGGCTGGGGAGGACATGCGCCGCGCGCTATAGCACCGGGCGGAGCGAAGGGGGAGAACGCCATCCATGCAGCCCGCCATCCACAGCGGCCCGAACGGGGCCATCGCCTACGAGAGGCTCGCCGGGCACGGCCCCACCGTCGTGTTCCTCGGCGGGCTCAGGAGCGACATGACGGGAACGAAGGCGTCGTTCCTGCGCGACTGGTGCACTGCGCGCGGGCAAGCCTTCCTCCGCTTCGACTACACCGGCCACGGCGCCTCGGAAGGCCGGTTCGAGGAGGGCTCGATCGGTGCCTGGGCGGCCGATGCGCTCTCCGTCATCGGCGCCGTCACGACGGGGAGGCTCATCCTCGTCGGCTCCTCCATGGGCGGGTGGGTGATGCTCGAGGCGGCACTGGCCATCCCCGATCGCGTCGCCGCACTGGTCGGCATCGCCGCGGCACCGGACTTCACCGAGGAGCTGATGTGGGACAGCTTCGACGATGACCAGCGCGAGGCGCTCGCGCGCGACGGGATCGTGACGCTGCCGAACCCCTACGACCCGGCGGGCTACCCCATCGGCCGCGCGCTGATCGAGGATGGGCGCACGCGGCTGAGGCTTCGCCGCACCATTCCGCTCACCTGCCCCGCCCGGCTGCTCCACGGCCAGCGTGACGCCGAGGTGCCGTGGGACACCTCGCTGCGCCTGGCCGAGCGGCTGGCTGGGGAGGATGTCGCCGTCACCCTCATCAAGGATGGCGACCACCGCCTCTCGCGCGAGGCCGATCTCGCGCTGCTGGCGCAGACGCTCTCAACGCTCGGCGAGGATCGCCCGTAGCCCCTCGCGATAGCTCGGGCAGCGCAGCGCCCAGCCGGTCGCTGCCTTCGAGAGCGCGTTTGAGACCTTCCGGTTCTCCGACCAGAAGGAGAGCGCCATGGGCGACATGGCGGCCTGCGCGGCGTCGAAGTCGATGGCCGGCGGCGCGGCGATGCCGAGCAGCCGCGCGGCCTCCTCCACCACGTCTGACGCCGGTGCCGGCGTGTCGTCGACGCCGTTCAGCACCCGCACCGGCACGGCCGGCGGGCGGGCGATCGCTGCCGTGACGAGGCCGGCGATGTCGGCGACATGGATGCGGCTGAAGCTGTGGCCAGGCTTGGCGATGCGCCGTGCCGTGCCGGCGCGGAGGTCATCGAACGGGCTCCGCCCAGGGCCGTAGATGCCACCCAGGCGGATGACGTCGAGCGCTCCCCCCGCCTCGCCTGCCGCCTCCGCCCAGGCGCGCTCGGCCGCGAGGCGGCGGATGCTGCGCGACTGGCCGGGGGCAGGTGCGGTCGTCTCGTCCACCCACGCCCCGCCGCGATCGCCATAGACCCCGGTGGTCGAGAGATAGCCGACCCAGCGCAGGGCCTTCGCCCCGACGATCGCCGCGCGATGGACGGCAAGCACGGGGTCGCCTCCCTCGTCGGACGGTGCGGCGGTGGCGACGAGGTGCGTCGCCTCGCCAATCGGGGGCGCGTCGAAGCCGGCGATGCCGAAGCCATCGCGCGCGAGGGATGCCGCCGCGGCACCGGCGGGATCGCGGGTGACGATCGTCACATCGGCGCCCCGTGACGCCGCCTCGCGGGCGATCGCCCTGCCGCTGTAGCCGAGCCCGAACACGAGCAACCGTACCGTCATGTATTTCCCCTGACCGGCGCACCTGGGCCGTGATGGCGCTGCCTCTCCATGGCCGCGTTTCCCGGCTACACTCTCATCTGGTGTGAACCCCCAGGATCATGGAGTGCGGTGGCGGTGTCGAGGGCCGCGGTTGCTGTGATGGTGATGCTCGCACTCGGCGCTGCCTCTGCTGCCGGGTTCTGGTTCCTCGGGACCGAGGATCCGGAACCAGTGAGGCGCGAGGCCGCACCGGACGCGCGCCCTCCCCAGACGTCGGGCATCGCCGTCCCGCCGCCGCCACGCCCGGCACCGGCCGACGTCGAGCGGGCCGAGAACGACGCCTATGACCGCTGCATGGCGCTCGCGATGACGAACCCAGAGGCCGCAGTTGCCGAGGCAGCGCGCTGGCGCCAGCGCGGCGGCGCCGATGCGGCGCTGCATTGCGAAGCCATTGCCAGGCTGCGGGCCGGCGACGGCACGGGCGCTGCCGCACAACTCGAGCAGCTCGGCCGTGACGGATTCGCGCCCCGCGAGGCGCGCGCCTCGCTACTCGCCCAGGCAGGCCAGATCTGGCTCGAGGCGGGCGACCTCGACCGCGCCTACGGCGCTGCCACCCTCGCCCTCGTCCTCCGCCCCGAGGAGCCTGACCTGCTGACCGACCGCGCCGTGATCGCCGCCTCGGCCGGGCGGTTCGAGGAGGCGATCGAGGACCTGACGCGGGTGATCGACCTTCGCCCCTTCCGCGCCGAGGCCTATGTGCTGCGTGCCTCGGCCTGGCGGCAGGCTGGCCAGCCGGCGCTGTCGCGTGACGACCTGGTGCGCGCCCTCGCGCGCGACCCGGAGAACCAGGAGGCCTGGCTCGAAAGCGGCTTCCTCCGGCGCGATGCCGCCGATGCGCGCGGGGCAAGGGCCGATTGGGAGCGCACCGTCAGGATCGCGCCTGACACGGCGACGGCAGCGCTCGCGGCACGCAACATCGTGCTGCTCGACGTGATGCCGACTGTCATTCCGGAGAACGCGCTGCGCCTTCCCGGCGCAGAGGCGCAACCGCCGCTGCCCCCGCCAGCACCGCCACGCGCGCCGCCGCGCCAGCAGCCGCGCTGAGGCTCCGCGCTGAGGCTCAGGGGGCGGAAAGCCCCGCGCCCAGGCCGCCCTGATACCCCCGCTTCACCGCTGCCTGCGCCCCGGCCGACCAGGCCGCGACGCGGTCTGCCGGCACCGTGACGAAGGCGTACTCGACCTCCATCATGTTGCGGCTGTCACCCAGCGCATGCAGCGAGGAGATGACGGCACCAGCGGGCAGCACGCGGGCGAAGGCGGTGGCACCGACCTCGCGCCGGCGCACCTGCCAGCAATCGAGGAAAAGGCCAGCGGTGCTGACGATGCCGCGCGCGACGGAGCCTTCGGGCCGGCATGCGGTGGGCGCACTCCACCCCGAGATCTCGCCGCCATTGTCGGTCGCCGTTACCCTGATGGCGGCAACCGCGCGGCCGGCCTGTTCCTGGACGAAGATCACGTTCTGCACCGGGAAGATCTGCCGGAAGCCTGAGCCGAGCGTCGGGTCGGATTGCTCGGTCCAGCGCGCCGCCTCGCGCCAGGGGCCTGCGGGAAGCGGGATCTGGCGTGTCAGCACGCGCACCACCTCGCCCGTGCCGGCGAAACGCTCCGGCACTGCCGGTGCCGCCGGGGGCGGCGGCGGCCGTGCGGCGGCCTGTCGTTGCGGCGCTGGAGTGGCGGGCGGCG
>NZ_JALHPR010000015.1 GCF_022842375.1 Elioraea sp.
CCGGGTCGCCGGCCGCCGCACGGCCCGGGATGCGCGTGGCGTCGCGCGCACCGGGCCCGTCGCAGTCCTGGGCGAGGCCGGTGCCGGACAGCCAGAGTTCGAGGCAGCCCATGCGCCCGCACCAGCAGCGCGGCCCCGGGTTCTCGTGCCGCGCCTGCCAGGGCAGCGGCGTGTGGCCCCATTCGCCGGCGATGCCGTGCGGCCCCTCGAGGATGCGGCCATCGACCACCACGCCGCCGCCGCAGCCGGTGCCGAGGATGACGCCGAACACCACGCGCCTGCCCGCCCCCGCGCCGTCCGACGCCTCCGACAGCGCGAAGCAGTTCGCATCGTTCGCCATGCGCACTGGCCGCCCGATCGCGGCTTCGATGTCACGGTCGAGCGTGGTGCCATTGAGGAAGGTGGTGTTGGAGCCCTTCACCAGCCCCGTTGCCGGCGAGAGGCAGCCAGGCATGCCGATGCCGACGCTGGCCCCCGCCCCTGTCGCCGCTTCTGCCGCCGCGACGAGGTCCGCGATCGCGTGCACGACGCCGCGATAGTCGCCCGGCGTTGGCGTCCGGGTGCGGAAGCGCTCGACGCCCTGGTCGTCGAGCGCGAGGATTTCGATCTTGGTGCCGCCGAGGTCGATGCCGATGCGCATGCGCCCATGGTGGCCGATGCGGCCCTCCTGCTCAACGGCGCCCTTGCCCAACCCGCAGGCCCCGCGCACTCTCCGCCCCATGACCGAGACCATGCTCGACCTCAAGGGATTGTCCTGCCCATTGCCCGTGCTGCGCGCCAACAAGGCGTTGCGCGGCATGGCGGGCGGGGAGCGGCTGCGCGTGCTCGCGACCGATCCTGCCGCGGTGAAGGATTTCCGGAACTACTGCGACCAGACCGGCCACGCTCTCGTCGCCTTCAGCGAGGATCGCGGCACCTACTCCTTCGTGATCCAGCGCAAGGCGGACGCGCCCGCCAAGGCGGAATGAGAGGCCGATGAGCACCCTCCTCCTCAGCCACCCGGCCTGCCTCGCGCATGACACCGGCCCCGGCCACCCGGAGCGGGCCGATCGCATCCGCGCGGTGCTGCACGCGCTGGAGGCGGAGGAGTTCGCCATGCTGCTGCGCGAGGATGCGCCCGAAGCAGACGCGGAGGTGCTCGCCCTCGCCCACCCCCGCGCCTATGTCGATGGCATCCTCTCCATCCGGCCGGAGCCTGATGAGCGGCTGATGCTCGACGGCGACACGGTGATGAGCCATGGCAGCCGCGGGGCTGCGCTGCGCGCGGCGGGTGCGGCCATCGCCGCGGTCGATGCGGTGATGGAAGGTTCCGTGCGCAACGCCTTCTGCGCCGTGCGCCCGCCTGGCCACCATGCCGAGGCCGCGCGGCCGATGGGGTTCTGCCTCTTCGCCAATGCCGCGATTGCGGCCCACCGCGCGCGGAGCCGGTGGGGGGCGGAGCGTGTGGCGGTGGTGGATTTCGACGTCCATCACGGCAACGGCACGCAGGCGATCCTGGAGAACGACCCGGCATTCTTCTATGCGTCGAGCCATGAGATGCCGCTGTTTCCCGGCACCGGCCATCCGCACGAGCATGGCGTGGCGCACAACGTGCTGAACGTCGCGCTCGACCCGATGTCGGGTGGGCCGGAGTTCCGCGCCGCGTGGGGTGACGAGATCATACCGGCGGTGGAAGCGTTCCGGCCCGACCTGCTGATCATCTCCGCCGGCTTCGACGCGCACCGGCGCGACCCGCTGGCCTCGCTGAATGTCTCGACGGCGGATTTCTCCTGGCTGAGCCAGGAGCTTGTCGCGCTCGCCGACCGTGCCTGTGGCGGGCGGGTGGTGAGCCTGCTCGAGGGCGGCTACGACCTCGAAGGGCTCGCGGCTAGTGCAGCGGTTCATGTACGGGCGCTGATGCGGGTTTAGCCGCTCCAGATTCACCATCGAGGGTCCCCTCTCCCCCGGCGGGGGAGAGGGACAGGGTGAGGGGCCGCGCCGCAAGGCTCCACGTTCCCCCCTCACAACCCCCTCCCCCAGCGGGGGATAGGGCTATCGGCGCAATGCGCTACTCCACCGCCTTCGCCACGAGCCGTGCGAACAGCGCCTCGGTGCCGGCGCGCGCCTCGGGCGGCTGGGCGATGCCGTGGCGGGCAAACACACGCGTCGCCACATCCTCGCCGGTGCTCCGCGTCACGAACACGCGGCCCTGGTCATCCTCCCACACCAGGATGCGCATTGGCAGGTCAAGTGCCAGCGTCGGGCGGGCGGCCATCGGCGGGGTGCCGGCACGCGGGTTGCCGAACACCACCACCGTGCGGGGGCGCAGCGTGAGGCCGGCCGACTGCGCCGCCGCGGCATGGTCGATCTCGGTGAACACCACCCAGCCCGCCTCGCGCACCGCGGCGCCGAACCGGTCGATCGTGGCGCGCACCGGATGCGGGCTCGGCACCGTCACGAGCCCGGCATCCCCCTGTGCAGCGGCGGGCGCGGCGGCGGCAAACACAAGCCCGGCGGCGATCAGCATGGCACGGCGGCTGGGCGTGGCGGGAACAGTCGAGGCGTCGGTCATGGTGCTGCTCTCCCTTGGGTCATATGACCCAATTCGCGCAGCGGGGCGCCGAGGTTACGCCGCGATCTGTTCAGCGCTTTGGCCGCCCGCGCCCACGCTTCTTCGGGTCGTACCCGCCACCACCCGGCCCCATGGGCTTGGGCTTCCACTCCTCCGCCTGGCGGCGCGGCATGCCGGGCGCGTCGAGGCCCAACTCCTTCGCCTCCAGCCGCTTGATCTCGTCGCGCAGCCGCGCGGCCGTCTCGAACTCGAGGTTCGCCGCCGCCTCGCGCATCTCCTTCTCGAGCGTGGCGATCGTCTTGCGCAGGTCCTTGCCGACGAACTCGGCGGGCCCGGCCCCGTCGACGGGCGCGATCGTCACATAGTCCTGCTCGAACACGGAGGCGACGATGTTGGCGATCTGCTTCTTCACCGAAGCCGGCGTGATGCCGTGCGCGGTGTTCCAGGCGATCTGCTTGTTCCGGCGCCGTTCCGTTTCATCCAGCGCGCGCCTGAGGCTTTGGGTGATCGTGTCGGCGTAGAGGATGACGCGGCCATCGACGTTGCGCGCGGCACGCCCGATCGTCTGGATCAGGCTCGTCGTCGAGCGGAGGAACCCCTCGCGATCGGCGTCGAGGATGGCAACGAGGCCGCATTCGGGAATGTCGAGGCCCTCGCGCAGCAGGTTGATGCCCACCAGCACGTCGAACGTGCCAAGCCGGAGGTCGCGGATGATCTCGATGCGCTCCAGCGTATCGATATCGGAATGGAGGTAGCGCACGCGCACCCCGGCATCGCCGAGATACTCGGCCAGGTGCTCGGCCATCTTCTTGGTGAGCACCGTGACGAGCGTCCGCATGCCCTTCGCGGCGACCTCGCGGATTTCGGCCAGCAGGTCATCGACCTGGAGCTCGACGGGGCGGATGATGGTGATGGGATCGACGAGCCCGGTAGGGCGGATCACCTGTTCGGCGAACACGCCGCCCGTGCGCTCCATCTCCCACGGCCCCGGGGTCGCGGACACGAAGGTGGTCTGCGGCCGCATCCCGTCCCACTCCTCGAACTTGAGCGGGCGGTTGTCGGTGCAGGAGGGCAGGCGGAAGCCGAACTCGGACAGCACCTGCTTGCGGTTGAAGTCGCCGCGGAACATGCCGCCCACCTGCGGCACCGTCACGTGGCTTTCGTCGACGAACAGCAGCGCGTTGGCGGGGAGGTATTCGAACAGGGTGGGCGGCGGCTCGCCCGGGTTCCGGCCGGAGAGGTAGCGGCTGTAGTTCTCGATGCCGCGGCAGGAGCCCGTGGTCTCCATCATCTCGAGGTCGAACTGGGTGCGCTGCTCCAGCCGCTCCGCTTCCAGGAGCTTGCCCTGCGCGCGGAGTTCCTCGAGCCGCCCCTTCAGCTCGGCGCGGATGCGCACGCCTGCCTGCTGCAAGGTGGGACGGGGCGTGACGTAGTGGCTGTTGGCGTAGACGGTGATGCTCTCGAGGCTGGAGGCCTTCTCGCCGGTCAGCGGGTCGAACTCGACGATGCTCTCCACCTCGTCACCGAACAGGGAGATGCGCCAGGCGCGGTCCTCGTAATGGGCGGGGAAGATCTCGATGCCGTCGCCGCGCACGCGGAAGCTGCCGCGCGCGAACGCGATGTCGTTGCGTCGGTATTGCAGCTCGACCAGCGCCTTGAGCAGCTTCTCGCGGGCGATCGTTTCGCCGACGGTGAGCTTCACCACCATCTGGCTGTAGGTCTCGACCGAGCCGATGCCGTAGATGCAGGAGACCGACGCGACGATGATCACGTCAGGCCGCTCGAGCAGGGCGCGCGTGGCGGCGTGGCGCATGCGGTCGATCTGCTCGTTGATCTGCGCGTCCTTCTCGATATAGGTGTCGGTGCGCGGCACGTAGGCTTCGGGCTGGTAGTAGTCGTAGTACGAAACGAAATATTCCACCGCGTTGTCGGGGAAGAAGCTCTTCATCTCGCTGTAGAGCTGGGCCGCGAGCGTCTTGTTCGGCGCGAGGATGAGCGCGGGCCGCCCGGTGTTGGCGATCACGTGCGCCATGGTGAAGGTTTTCCCCGAGCCGGTGACGCCGAGGAGAACCTGGTCCTGCTCGCCCGCCTCGACACCGGCTGTCAGCGTGGCGATCGCGGCCGGCTGGTCGCCGGCCGGGGCGAAGTCGGACGCGATCCGGAAGGTCGCGCGCTCGGCCAGCGGCTCGCGCTTCTCGGGGATGAAGAGGGCGCGGCTCTCGGCAACGGCGTACTCGGTCATCGGCGATCCTCCATTCCCTCTATCTGGGGGCGGTGCGGCGCTGCTGCACGTAGTCCCAGAACTGGAAGGCGTAGTCCTGCTGCGGCCGAGCCTGGAGGTGGCAGGAGAAGCATCCGTCGAGGCTGACGTTCCGGCGCTCGCCCGAGGGGGTGAAGGAGGCGTATTCCCACTCGCCGTTGCGCCGGTCGGGGCCATAGCCCTCGCCCCAGCCACGCTCCTTCTGCTGCACCGCCACCACCGTATAGTCGGGCTCGGTGATGAGCCGCCCGTCGAGGTCCTTCAGCAGGCTGCCGGCGGAGTCGAGCCTGGCGCGCTTGTCGGCCATCACGAGCACGCTGCCATAGGGCAACGGCTCGCCGGGCCTCGCCGCCTCGAACGCCTCGCGGTTGACATAGAGGAAGCGGACGATCTTGCGGTCAGGCTTGTCGACGGTGGCGTAGCGGATGAACTCACGCTCGAAATTGCCTGGGAAGGCGATGTTGTCGGGCCCCGGCGCGTAGGCGCGTGTTTGGGCGAAGAGGGCCGCGGGGGCAGCGACGAGCGCTGCGGCAACGGCGAGGCGAGCGGAGGCGCGCATGACACTCTCCCATCGATCAGAGGCCCGGCGCCGGATGATCCGCCTCGGCCGTCATCGGCGCAACTGGCGGCATTGGCGCAACCGAACGCTTTGCATACACTGCAACCCTCGCGTTCAGGAGTGGACATCATGGCCGATGGACGGCGCGCGGCAGCACCGGTGCATGAAGGTAGGTCGCCCACAGGCGCGGCCCCCGAGGTGGGAAAGCTAAGCTTCGAGGACGCGCTGGCGGAACTCGAGGGCATCGTGAAGCAGCTCGAGGGTGGGCAGGGCCGGCTCGAGGACGCGATCGCCGCCTATGAGCGTGGTGCTGCGCTGCGCAAGCACTGCGAGGACAAGCTCGCCGAAGCCGAGGCGAAGGTGCAGGCGATCGTCGCCCGCGGCGGGGCCGCAACAGGCGCCACCCCGTTTGACGCGGAGCAGGCCTGATGGCGCTCTCGGTGGTCGACAGCACGCTCGCCCCCGCTCTCGCCGAGGCGGCCGAGCGTGCCGAGGAGGCGCTCGACCGGCTGCTGCCGCAGGGCGACGAGGCGCAGAGCCGCCTCTACGAGGCGATGCGCTATGCCAGCCTCGGCGGCGGCAAGCGGCTGCGCGCCTTCCTGGTGATGCAGGCGGCCTCGCTGTTCCACGTCTCCCCCCGGGCGGCTGACAGGGTGGCGGCATCGGTCGAGATGCTGCACGCCTATTCCCTGGTCCATGACGACCTGCCCGCGATGGACGATGACGACCTTCGCCGCGGCCGCCCCTCCTGCCACAAGGCCTTCGACGAGGCGACCGCCATCCTCGCCGGTGACGCGCTCCAGGCCCGCGCCTTCGAGATTCTGGCCGAGCCCGACACGCACCCCGACCCTGCCGTCAGGTGCGAGCTGATCTGCACCCTCGGCCAGGCGGCCGGGGCGCGGGGCATGGCCGGCGGGCAGATGATCGACCTGATCGCCGAGGCCACGGCGCTGACCGAGGCAGAGGTGACGCGGCTGCAGTTGCTGAAGACCGCGAGGCTCATCACATGGTGCTGTGAGGCTGGTGCCATCCTCGGCAAGGCGCCCTCCTCGCTCCGCCACGCGCTGGCGGGATATGGGCGTGACCTGGGCCTTGCCTTCCAGATCGCCGACGACATCCTGGATGAAACGGGAACGTCGGAGGAGCTGGGCAAGACGCCGAAGAAGGACGCAGCGGCCGGAAAGGCCACGCTGGTCGCCCTTCTAGGGCTAGAGCGGGCACGGTCTCAGGCGCGGATGCTGGCTGACCAGGCGGTCGGCCATCTCGACCCGTTCGGGCCGCCCGCGGAGAAGTTGCGCGACCTCGTCGCCTTTGTCGTGACAAGACGGATGTAGTGGGGCACTGTAAACCTTCCATGACACATGAGCGTCAAGCCGCCATGACATATCAAGCCGCTCCCAAGCCCATGCTCGACCGGGTCCGCATCCCGGCCGACCTGCGCAACTTCTCGCAAGGCCAGCTCGAACAGCTCGCCTCCGAGCTCAGGCAGGAAACGATCGAGGCGGTCTCGATCACCGGGGGGCACCTCGGTGCCTCTCTCGGGGTGATCGAGCTCACCGTCGCGGTCCATGCCGTGTTCGACACGCCGGATGACCGTCTGATCTGGGACGTCGGCCACCAGGCCTATCCCCACAAGATCCTGACGGGACGGCGCGACCGCATCCGCACCCTCCGCCAGGGCGGGGGGCTCTCGGGCTTCACCCGGCGGTCGGAAAGCGAGTACGACCCGTTCGGCGCCGCGCACTCCTCCACCTCCATCTCCGCCGGCCTCGGCATGGCCGTCGGCCGTGACCTGAAGGGCGACGGCAACCACGTCATCGCCGTGATCGGCGACGGCGCGATGAGCGCGGGCATGGCCTATGAGGCCATGAACAACGCCGGGGCGATGAAGTCGAAGCTCATCGTCATCCTCAACGACAACGACATGTCGATCGCGCCCCCGGTGGGGGCGATGAGCGCCTATCTTTCGCGCCTCTTCTCCTCGCGCAGCTACGTGAACCTGCGCCAGCTCGCCGCGCAGGTGACCAAGCGCCTGCCCGCGCCGATGGAGCGCGCGGCGCGACGGGCGGAGGAGTACGCCCGCGGCCTGCTCACCGGCGGTACGCTGTTCGAGGAGCTCGGCTTCTACTACGTGGGCCCGATCGACGGGCACAACCTCGACCACCTGCTGCCCGTCATGCGCCACATCCGCGACAGCGACCGGACGGGCCCGTGGCTGCTCCACGTCGTGACCAAGAAGGGCAAGGGCTACACGCCGGCCGAGGAATCGGCCGACAAGTACCACGGCGTCTCGAAGTTCAACGTCGTCACCGGCGAGCAGACCAAGGCGCCCCCGGGCCCGCCGACCTACACGAAGGTGTTCGCCGAGAGCCTGATCGCGGAAGCGGAAGCTGACCCGCGCGTCGTTGCCGTCACCGCCGCCATGCCGGCCGGAACCGGGCTCGACGCCTTCGCCAAGCGCTTCCCGGACCGCTGCTTCGATGTCGGCATCGCCGAACAGCATGCGGTGACCTTCGCGGCCGGCCTCGCCACCGAGGGATTCAAGCCGTTCGTGGCGATCTACTCCACGTTCCTGCAGCGCGCCTATGACCAGGTGGTGCACGACGTCGCCATCCAGAACCTGCCGGTGCGGCTGGCGATGGACCGTGCCGGCCTCGTCGGCGCCGACGGGGCGACGCATGCCGGCAGCTTCGACATCGCCTATCTCGGCTGCCTGCCGAACATGGTGCTGATGGCGGCCGCCGACGAAGCCGAGCTCTCGCACATGGTGGCCACCGCCGCCGCGCATGACGGCGGGCCGATCGCGCTGCGCTACCCCCGCGGCGAGGGAACGGGCGTCGCCCGCGAGGCCAGGGGCAGCGTGCTGCCCATCGGGAAGGGCCGCGTGCTGCGCGAAGGCTCCTCGATCGCCATCCTCTCCTACGGCACACGGCTGGCCGAGGCGATGAAGGCAGCCGATGCGCTGGCCGCGCGCGGCTTCTCCACCACCGTGGCCGATGCCCGCTTCGCCAAGCCGCTCGACACCGACCTCGTGCGCAACCTCGCCCGCAACCACGCGGTGATGCTCACGATCGAGGAAGGCTCCATCGGCGGGTTCGGCAGCTTCGTGATGCACGACCTTGCCCATGCCGGGCTGCTCGATGGTGCGACGAAGTTCCGCCCCCTCACCTTGCCTGACCGGTACATCGACCACGACAAGCCGGAGAAGCAGCACGACCAGGCCGGCATGACCGCCCGCCACATGGTCGCTGCCGCCCTAGGCGCACTCGGGGTGGACGATACGGCCGAGGCCGCACAGCCCTCCCGCGCCTAAGGCCGCCCCGCATGCGGCGTGGGACCGCCATCAGGCGCGTCACGCCGCATGTGCTGATGGCCGCGCTCGACGAGCCCTTCGCCTACAGCCAGGCGTGGTACCGCACGCGCGGGGCCATGCTCGTCGAGATCGAGACCGAGGATGGCATCGTCGGCTGGGGCGAGGCCTTCGGCCCGGCAGCACTCACCGCCCCCATCGTCACCTGGTTCTCGCCCCTGCTCGTCGGCGCCGATGCGCTGGCGGGCGAGGTGATCTGGCAGCGCCTCTACAACGCGCTGCGTGATCACGGGCAGCGCGGGCTGGCCATCGAGGGCTTAAGCGCGGTCGACATCGCTCTCTGGGACATTCGCGGCCAGGTGGCCGGGCTGCCGATCCACCGGCTGATGGGCGGGCCGCTGCGCACCTCCGTCCGCGCCTACGCCACCGGCTTCTATCGCCGCGAGCGCGAGGACCACGAAACCTATCTCCGCGAGGAGGCAGACCTGCGACTCGGCGAGGGGTTCGGCGCGATCAAACTGAAGACCGGGTGGGGACTGGCCGAGGACATCGCACTCACCCGCGCGATGCGCCGCCACCTCGGCCCCGGCATCCTCATGCCGGTCGACTGCAACCACGCCTATGACGCGGCGGCCGCCATCCGCTACGGCAACGCGGTGGCCGACCAGGACATCCTGTGGTTCGAGGAGCCGGTGCCGCCAGAGGACATCGACGGGTATTGCGAGGTGAAGCTGCGCCAGCCCATCGCTGTGGCGGGCGGCGAGGCCTCGTTCACCCGCTGGGGCTTCCGCGAGATGATCACCCGCCGCGCGGCCGATATCCTGCAGCCTGACGTTGCTGCCTGCGGCGGGCTGTCGGAGGCCAAGAAGATCGCCGACATGGCCACCGCCTTCGGGCTTCGCACCAACCCGCATGTGTGGGGCACCGGCATCGCGCTCGCCGCCTCGTTGCACCTGATCGCGGTGATCCCCGACAATCCGCCAGGCCTGTTCCCGCAGGCCCCGATGCTGGAGCTCGACCGCTCTCCCCACCCGGTGCGCGACGCGCTCACCCCGCCCGTGGCGCTTGTGGATGGCGCGGTCACGATTCCGGAAGCCCCCGGCCTCGGTGTGGCGCCTGACCGTGCGGCGCTGGCACGCTACGTGGCGTGAAACGCCGCCTCGACCAGCTGCTCCTCGATCGCGGCCTCGTCGAAAGCCGGGCGAAGGCGCAGGCACTCGTCATGGCCGGCAAGGTGTTCTCGGGCGAGCGGCGGCTCGACAAGCCGGGCCAGCCGATGCCTGAGGACGCCGCCCTCGAGGTGCGCGGGCAGGACCACCCGTGGGTGAGCCGCGGCGGCGTGAAGCTCGCCCACGCTCTCGACCATTTCGGGCTCTCGCCGCAGGGGCTCGTCTGTCTCGACATTGGGGCGAGCACGGGCGGGTTCACCGACGTGCTGCTGACGCACGGGGCCGCGCGGGTGCATGCGGTGGATGTCGGCCACGGGCAGCTCGCGTGGAAGCTGCGGTCGGACGCGCGCGTGGTGGTGCATGAGAAGACCAATGCGCGGTTCCTGGCGGCGGAGCAGATCGGCGAACCGGCCGCCGCGCTCGTGTGCGATGCCTCGTTCATCGGGCTCGCCACCATCCTCCCCGCCCCGCTGGCGCTGCTGAGCCCCGGCGCCTGGGCCGTGGCACTGATCAAGCCGCAATTCGAGGTGGGGCCAGGGGCCGTGGGCAAGGGCGGTGTGGTGCGCGAGCCTGCACAGCACCGCGCCGTGGTAGCGCGCGTGAGCGCCTGGTTCGCCGATCAACCTGGCTGGACGGTGCTCGGCACGACGGAAAGCCCGATCACCGGCCCCGAGGGCAACCGCGAGTTCCTGATCGCCGCGCGGAAGGGGCCCTAAGCGCTACTCGGCGGGCGGCGGCACGTCGTGCGCCGTGAGGGTGGCCAGCAGGTCCCACACCCGCTCGGGGTCGAAGCTCGCCTCGGCGTCGTTCAGCAGGCGGTCAAGCTCTGCCTGGGCTGCTTCGTAGCTCTGGTCGCTGGTCGCGGCGGCATCGTCCATCGTCCGGCTCCATGACAGGTCAATGACCGAGTGTGCACCGGCAAAGATGACCGGAAAGCGACCACGCGGTGGAGGGATGGGGGCGCGCGCAAAGGCATGCAGAACTCTCGTCTTTTATATGAATGATTGCTCTGTTATATAATACGAATGTCACCTCCTCGCCGCCTCCCCGGCCGTCCGGTCGACCCGGTCGCACGCGCCGAACGCTCCCGCGCCATCCTCGCCGCCGCCCGCGCCTGCGTCGCGCGGAAGGGGTTCCACGGCGCATCGGTCGCTGACATCAGCGCCGCGGCGGGGATCAGCATCGCGAGCCTCTACCAGTCCTTCCCCTCCAAGGACGCGCTCATCCTCGCCATCGCCGAGGATGAGACGCGGGCAAGCATCGCCCTGGTCGGCCGCCTCGCTGGGCCAGGCCCCTTTGCCGAACGACTGCGCGACGTGCTCGACGCCATCGCGGAGGAGGCGCGGCGCGCCGATGCGCTGGCGCTCCACCTCGAGATCGCCGCCGAGGCGCTGCGCAGCCCACGCCTTGCCGCGATGCTGCGGCAGGCGCAGGAGGCGTTGCTCGGCGCACTCGCCGACACGCTCGCCGCCGCCCAGGCGCGGGGCGAGCTTGACCCGTCACTGGACCCGGCAGGTCTTGCCCGACTGCTCGACATCGTCGCGGATGGGCTGTTCGCACACGTGGCCCTTGGCATCGGCGACGGCGCGGCGGCGACCGCGCAACTGCTGCGACTCCTCCGCCTCTGAAGGCTCGCGGAATGATGACCGTGGCTCATCGCGCTGCCATGCCGGCCCGGCCCGGCGTCCAGCCGCAGCGGGAGAACGGCCTGGACGCGCTGCGCGGCTTCGCCCTGCTCGGCATCGTCGTCGTCAACGCGCCGTTCTTCGCATCACCGCTCGGCGGCGCCACCATCGGCCCAGGGGTTGCCGATGCGCTGGCGGAATGGATCGTGATCGCCTTCGGGGCCGGCAAGTTCTTCCTGATCTTCTCGCTGCTCTTCGGCTACGGCATCGCTGAACTTGCCGCCCGGGCGAAGGAGCAGGAGCGATCGACGGCCGCCCTCCGACGCCGCCTGGCCGCGCTTTTCATCATCGGCGTGGTGCACGGCGTGTTCCTGTTCTACGGCGACATCCTGATGCTCTACGCCGTGATCGGCGCTGCGCTGCTGCCGCTGTCACGCGCCTCGCCGCCCGCGCTCCGGACGGTCACGATCACGGCGCTGATTCTCGGCGTCGCGAGCCAGAACGTCGTGTTCACCCTTGGCGCGACCCTCGTCCCGGAAGGGGCGGACCTCGTGCCGAAAACCGGCTATCTCGGGTCTTTCCTCGATGCGGCAGCGGCGCGGGCGGCCGATCTGCCGATCGCGCAGATCGGCGTGCTGATGTTCAACGCCGTAAGTGCCCTCGCCATGGCGGTGCTTGGCCTGCTCTGGCACAGGGGCGGCGGAGTCGACACGGTGATCGGGCTGGCGTCACGGCACAGCCGGGCGATGCGCCGCGCTGCCATCGCGGCCGCGCTCGTCTCCGCGGTCGCTGGCCTCGTGATCGTTCTCGCGATGCGTGACCCGGGCAGCATCGGCCTTGGCGTGAGCATCGCTTCTGCTGCCGCGGTCAGCCTGGCCGCGCCGATCCTGTCGGCAGCGCTGGTGCTGGCCTGCCTGAGGCGTACCACGCAGGACCCCGACGCCGCGTCCGTCGCCGCCCTCGCCGCTCTCGGCCGGACCTCGCTGAGCGGCTACCTGCTCCACTCCGTCCTGCTGTCGGCGGTGTTCAACGGCTGGGGCCTGGGCCTGCTCGGGACCGTGGGGTCAGCGCGCGTCCTGCTGTTGTCGTTCGCCGTCTATGCGGCGATGCTCTGCTTCGCCGTGGCGTGGCAGCAGTGGTTCCGGCTTGGCCCGGCTGAGTGGGTGCTGCGCAGCGTCGCGGCGCTGCGCCCGATTCCGCTCATGCGCTGAGCGGGCGGGCGCCTAGCCTACCCCTCGCTGAGCACCGCCGGGGCCAGGGCCGCATCCTTCGCGCGCGGGTGGGCTGGGTTGCGGAAGCGGAGCTCGCCGCCCTCCGCCCCATCGGGCGCGGGGCTGTCGAGCAGCTCGAACCGGCTCGCACACGTCACGGCCACCACGGGGCGGGCCTCGGGGGCGGTGAGGAAGTTGCGCGTCGCACCCTCGAGCTCCAGCCGCTCGCGCAGGCCGCGCCACTCGGTACGGTCGGTGTCCTCGATGAACACGGCGAGGATGCCGGGGCGCCCGCCGGAGAGGCGGGCGGGAAGCTCCGAGAGGCGGCGGCCAAGCACGATGGCCACCTCGTTCTCGCGGCCCGCACGCGCGGCCATCACGAACACCGAGCGCTCGCCGCCCATCACCGCGAAATGCGCCTCGGGGCCGAACTGGGCCTTCAGCCGCTCCATCAACGCTGCCTGGTTGGCCTCATTCCGCGCGAGCAGAAGCGGGTCGAGCCGCAGGATGGCGGCCTCGGAATGGTCTGTCCGCCTGTCCTCGGCCAGCAGGGCGGTGATGCGCTGCTGCACCACGCACTGCCCCTCCTGGCCCGACAGCCCCTCGGGCAAGGTGAGCTTCAGGAGGTAGCGGCCAGGATGGGAGGCGAGCCAGCGCTCGAGATCAGGGTTGATGCGATCGACCAGGCCGAACCAGTCGCCACGGTGCACCCAGCGCCCCTCGTCGGCCGAGATGACGGCCGAGACGATCTCTGCCTCTGCCCCGTCGCGCGAAATCAGCAGGTCATGCGAGGCGCCATCCTCGAAACCCGAGAAGCGCACCGTGAAGCCACGGGCGCGCTGGAGTGCGGCGACGCGCAGCAGGTGGAACAGCTTCACCAGCGTTCCTTCGCCGACAAGCCCCGCGCCCAGCATCGCCTCGAACCGCAAGCGGCCCTCGGGCGAGAGGCTCGCGTGCAGCAGGGCAGCGGCATCGGCCAGCGTGGCAACGGCACGTTCAGCGCGCGTGGTGGTGGCGGCAGGCTGGGACGCCAGGCGATCGACCGCGAACTCGATGGCATGGCGCTCGGCCACCACGCGGCCGGCGATCGGCTGCGCGCCGGCCTGCTTGCGCAGCGCTACGATGCGCGCGCGCCACGCCGGCTTGCCGGCAATCGCGATGAAGCGTTGCACGGCGGCCGCTGGCACCGTCGCCTTGTGCGCCGGCATCCTGTTCGCTGGTTTTGTCATGGTTTGATCCTGGCCTGGATGCGTGTGCACGGCCAAGCACTTCCCCGGGCCCACAATGGGCGCCGCCGTGCTGCAATGCGCAATCAAACAATCGTGAGCAGACGCGCTCAGAGCCTGTTTGAGAAGGCGCTGCCATGAGCCGGATGGCGCGGTTTCCGAGAACCGGAGCGCAGCGGCTCAAGGGCCGTGGGCACCGGAAGCGCAGCACACCAAAGCCAGACGGCCCAGAAGACTCTTTGGAGCAGCAGCATTCGCAGGCGGGCTCTCAGGGCCGTGGCAGGATCGGCGCGTCGGGTGCGTCAGGCGTCAGCGCGCGGCGGCGGAGCAGCGCGTCGGCCAGCACGCAGGCCATCATCGCCTCGCCGACAGGCACCGCGCGGATGCCGACGCAAGGGTCATGCCGCCCGCGCGTCGTCACGTCGACCTCAGCGCCGGAGGCATCGACACCCTTGACCGGCGTCAAGATCGACGAGGTCGGCTTCACCGCGAAGCGGACGACGATGGGCTGCCCGGTCGAGATGCCGCCCAGGATGCCGCCGGCGTGGTTGGCGAGGAACGTCACGCGGTTACCGTCCATCCGCATCTCGTCGGCGTTCTCCTCGCCGGAGAGAGCAGCGGCGGCAAACCCTTCGCCGATCTCGACACCCTTCACCGCGTTGATGCCCATCATCGCGGCGGCGAGTTCGGCGTCGAGCTTGCCGTAGACGGGCTCGCCCAGCCCCGGCGGGGCGCCTTCGGCGACCACCTCGATCACGGCGCCGACGGAGGATCCGCGCTTGCGCACGTCGGAGAGATAGCCCTCCCAGGCCTGCGCCGCCTGGCGGTCGGGGCAGAAGAAGGGGTTGTCGTCGGTGGCCGACCAGTCCCACCGCCCGCGGTCGATGGCCTCGGTGCCCATCTGCACCAGGGCGCCGCGGATGGTGATCGTCCCGCCCAGGATTTTCCGCGCGATCGCGCCTGCCGCGACGCGGACAGCGGTCTCGCGGGCCGATGATCGCCCGCCGCCGCGATAGTCGCGGATGCCGTATTTCAGGTGATAGGTCAGGTCGGCGTGGCCCGGGCGGAACCGGTCCTTGATCTCGCCGTAGTCCTTGCTGCGCTGGTCGACGTTCTCGATCAGCAGCATCACGGGGTGGCCCGTCGTCATCCCCTCGAAGGTGCCGGAGAGGATGCGCACCTGGTCGGGTTCCTGGCGCTGGGTGGTGAATTTCGATTGCCCCGGCCGGCGGCGATCGAGCCAGGGCTGGATGTCGGCTTCGGTCAGCGGGATGCGCGGCGGGATGCCGTCGACGATGCAGCCGATCGCCGGCCCGTGGCTTTCCCCGAAGCTCGTGAACCGGAACAGCGTGCCGAAGGTGTTGCCCGCCAAGGCGCTCAGACCGTCGAGATGTCCGGCGCGTCGACTGCCTTCATGCCGACGACGTGGTAGCCGCAATCGACATGGTGCACCTCGCCCGTGACACCCGAGGCGAGGTCCGACAGCAGGTACACGCCCGCCCCGCCGACATCCTCGATCGTGACGTTCCGCTTCAGCGGCGCGTTGTACTGGTTCCACTTCAGGATGTAGCGGAAATCGCCGATTCCCGAGGCCGCCAGCGTCTTGATCGGGCCTGCCGAGATGGCGTTCACGCGGATGCCCTGGCCGCCAAGGTCAGCCGCGAGGTAGCGCACCGAGGCCTCGAGTGCTGCCTTGGCAACACCCATGACGTTGTAGTGCGGCGTCACACGCTCGGCGCCCAGATAGGTGAGCGTCAGCAGCGAGGCGCCCGGCTTCATCAGCGGCACGGCGCGCTGCGCGACGGCGGTGAAGCTGTAGCAGGAGATGTCGAGCGAGCGGAGGAAGTTGTCCCGGCTCGTGTCGAGGTAGCGGCCCTTCAGCTCGTCCTTGTCCGACCATGCGATGGCGTGGACGAGGAAGTCGAGCCCGCCCCAGCGCTCGGCGATCGCGGCGAAGGTCGCGTCCATCGAGGCTTCGTCGGTCACGTCGCACGGCACCACGAGGTCGGACCCGACCGAGGCCGCCAGCGGCTCGACACGCTTCTGCAACGCCTCGCCCTGATAGGTGAACGCGAGCGTCGCACCCTGTGCGGCGCATGACGCTGCAATGCCCCAGGCAATGGAACGGTCGTTGGCGACCCCCATGATGAGGCCGCGGCGGCCTCGCATCAGGGTTCCCGTCTGCGTCGCGGCAGTGGTTTCCGCTGCCCCGCTGTCATTCATGCCAATGTGGTCCTGTCTCGCCCTGTTCGACTCATGTGGCCTGCCTTGGTGGCATCGCCCGCGCGCGGCGGCAAGAGGCTTCGCATCCTTCCCCGGAGCCATCGCATGCGCCCACCTTGCTTCCCTCTCCTCCCGCTCTGGCGGGGGGAGAGGGTTGGGTGAGGGGGGCGGCGTTGCACAGAACACCTGCGACGGGAGGCCCGCGTCGTTGCCCCCACCCACACCCCGACCCTCTCCCGCCCAGGCGGGAGAGGGAGAAGAAGCCCCCTGGACAGCGCCGGCAACCGGGCCAAAGTGCGGCGCAGCAGGAGCAGTGACACCCGATGCCCGACACAGTCGAGACGACCGAGGACCCGATCGCGCGCTTCGAGGCCTGGATGGCCGAAGCCACCGAGAAGGAGGTGAATGATCCCAACGCGGTGTGCCTCGCCACCTGCACCGCCGATGGCCGCCCCTCGGCACGGATGGTGCTGCTCAAGGGCGTCGATCCGCGTGGCTTCGTGTTCTACACCAACCTCGAAAGCCGCAAGGGCGGCGAGCTTTCCGCCAACCCGCACGCCGCCCTCTGCTTCCACTGGAAGACACTCACACGGTCGGTCCGCGTCGAGGGCGCGGTCGAGCCGGTCTCGGCCGAGGAGGCGGATTACTACTACGCTTCGCGTGCCCGCGGCTCGCGAATCGGGGCCTGGGCCTCGAAGCAGTCACGCCCTCTCGAAAGCCGGTTCGCGCTCGAGAAGCGCGTGGCGGAGTTCGGCATGAAGTATGCGGTGGGCGAGATCCCCCGCCCGGCGTTCTGGTCGGGCTTCCGCGTGCTGCCCCAGCGCATCGAGTTCTGGCGCGACATGCCGTTCCGCCTGCACGAACGCCTCGTGTTCCTGCGCGAGACCCAGGACGCACCGTGGCGGACGGAGATGCTCTACCCGTGACCGAGCAGGGTGACGACCAGGCAGAGGTCGTCGCCTTCATGACCGGGCTTGCCGGTGCGAAGCCGGTCGAGACGCATATCAGCGCCGTGTTCCTCGGCCCCGACACGGCGTGGAAGCTCAAGAAGGCCGTCCGCCTCTCCTTCCTCGATTTCACCCGCCTCGAGGCGCGCGAACGCTTCTGCCGGCGCGAGCTCGCCTTGAACGCACCCGCCGCACCAGGCCTCTACCGTGACGTGGTGCCTGTGACGCGGCAGGGTGATGGCACGCTCGCGCTCAACGGCAGTGGTGCCGTGGTCGACTGGGTGCTGCGCATGGCCCGCGTGCCGGAGGGTGATTTCCTCGACCGCATCGCCGCGCGCGGCGGGCTCGATCCAGCCCTGTGCGACCAGCTCGGCGACGCGGTGGCCGCGTTCCACGCAGCCCTCCCGCCCATCCGTGGCGTCGATCTGCCGGCGGCGATGGCGCGCGTCGTTGCAGGCAACGCAACGTCCGCGCGCGACGCGGGACTTGACGCAGATCGTGTCGCGGCGTGGGAAGCAGCGGCGATGGCAGCGATCGCGGGGCTCTCGGCCCGCCTCGCCGCGCGGGCGGCGCAGGGTTTCGTGCGCCGCTGCCATGGCGACCTGCATCTCGGCAATCTCTGCCTCTGGCGGGGCCGCACCGTGCCGTTCGATGCGCTGGAGTTCGACGAGGCGCTGGCCACCATCGACACCGGCTACGACCTCGCCTTCCTGCTGATGGACATCGACCAGCGCGCCGGTCGCGCGGCGGCCAACCGCGTGCTGTCGCGCTACGTCGCGCGCACCGGCGACGTTGCCCTCGTGGCCGCGCTGCCGCTGCATCTCTCCATCCGCGCCATGGTGCGCGCGCATGTCACAGCCCGCATCGGCGATGCGGCGGCGGGTGCCGTGCTGCTCGACGCAGCGCACGCCTATCTCTCACCGCCCCCGCCTGTGCTGGCAGCGATCGGCGGCTTGCAGGGAACCGGCAAGACGACGCTCGCGCGCGCACTCAGCCCCCGCCTCGGCCCCGCCCCCGGCGCGCTGGTGCTCAGGAGCGACGAGACGCGCAAGCGCCTGGCGGGCATCGCACCGGAGGAAAGGCTGCCGGCGGAGGCCTATACGAAGGACGCGTCGGCGGCCGTCTATGTGGCGCTGCTCGATGCGGCAGCGACCGCGCTCGCCAATGGCCACGCCGCGATCGTCGATGGC
Source organism: Elioraea sp. (assembly GCF_022842375.1). GTDB lineage: Bacteria > Pseudomonadota > Alphaproteobacteria > Acetobacterales > Acetobacteraceae > Elioraea_A. Next base: position 18,272 of record NZ_JALHPR010000015.1, read on the forward strand.
ATGTTCCTCACGCCGGTGGAACGAGACGCGATCGAACAGGTCGCGCGCACGGCGCATGTTCCGTTCGCGGGCCTCTGGCTCGAGGCGCCGCGCGCGGTGCTGGAGGCACGGCTCGCCGCGCGCCGGGGCGATGCGTCCGACGCCGATGCCGCCGTGCTGGCCGAGACGGCCCAGCGCGACACCGGCGCGATCGCCTGGGCAAGGCTGGATGCGGCAGCGGAAGGCCTTGCCGCGCGCGCAGAAGCTGTGGTGAATGCGGCCATGGCCGCGTGATAGTCTGGTGACGGATCGATCTGCACAGGCTGAACGAACACTGCAAAGGCTGAAGGAACAGGGGGCTCACCATGCCGTACCGCAAGCTGCTGCTTCCCGTCATCGGCACCGAGGCGGGCGAAGCCGCTCTCGCCACCGCCTTCATGGCCGCGCGCATCTGGCAGGCGCATGTCCACGGCCTGCATGTCCGCATCGACCCGCGTGACGTCGCCCCGCTCGCCGGCGAAGGCCTCTCGGGCGCGATGATCGAGGAAATGATGAGTGCCACAGAGCGCGAGAGCAGCGAGCGCGCCAAGGGCGTCCAGGCGATGTTCGCCCGCTTCATCGCCGAGCATGACATCCCAGCCACGTCCGACCCGGTCGCTGCCTTCAGTGCGGGCCGCGTGACGGCGTCCTTCGGCTCCGTCGTCGGGCGGGAGGAGGACATCGTCGCGCAGCAGGCGCGGCTGTCCGACATGGTCGTGATCGCCCACCCCGATTCGGGCGATGAGATCTCAACCTCCGATGCACTCCACGCCGTGCTGTTCGACAGCGGCCGCCCGGTGATGGTGACGCCCAAGAAGACGCCCGCGACGCTCGGCACGCGCATCTGCGTGGCCTGGAATGGCACGGCGGAATCGGCCGCCGCGGTTGCCGGTGCGATGCCCTGGCTCGAGCGCGCCGAGGCCGTGCGCGTTCTCTACGCCGACGAGTACCAGCGCCGTGGGCCTGAAGCCGCAGGTCTGCTCGACTATCTCGCCTGGCACGGCATCAAGGCCGACAGCACGCTGTTCAAGCCGCTGGGCAACAGCGTCGGTGCGGGGCTGCTCGCCGCGTCAGCCGAGTTCGGCGCCGACCTCCAGGTGATGGGCGCCTACAGCCATTCGCGGTTGCGCCAGCTCATCCTCGGCGGCGTGACGCGACACGTGCTCGAGCACGCGAACGTCACGCTCCTGATGAACCGCTGACGCTGGGGTCTGATCAACCGCTGACGCTGGGGTCTGATCAACCGCTGACGGCGTAGATCATCGTCCGCCGCATGTCACGGTCCTCGAGCTCGCGCGTCACCGCGACATCGTAGCTGGCGCGCGCGACCAGGCCCTCGCGCGGCAGATAGGCGCGGCCGGGATCTGCCAGCAGAACGACAGCGCCCGCCCGCGCCGCGTCGCGCAGCCACGGCATCACGCGCGCCGTCATCCGCGCCTCGTAGCAGACATCGCCGGCGAGGATCACGTCCCACGCCGCAGGCGGGGCAGCACAGAGATCCCCCGTGATCGTTTCGATATTGACATTATTCAGCGCAGCATTCGCCGCCGTCGCGGCGGAGGCGAGCGGGTCGAGCTCTGCCGCCACGACACGCGCAGCACCGGCCCGCGCCGCAGCGATTGCGGCAAGTCCGCCACCTGCGGCGAAGTCGAGCACCGCGAGCCCGCGCACGAGCGCGGGGTCATCGAGGACGTGGCGGGCAAGGGCCTGGCTACCGGGCCAGGCGAAGGCCCAGTAAGGCGGCTCAACGCCCGACTGCGCCAGCGTCACCTCCGTCGCCTGCCAGATGGGGGTGATGGCGGTGGCGAGATGCAGCCTCACCTCCGGCACGAGCGGCGGGGCTGCGATAATCGTCTCCGCGGCGATGAAACGTGCTGCCTCCTCGGGGCTCACGCCAGGCGGCCGGCGACGATGGCGGCAGCGATCACGAGGCCGACATCGCGGTTGGCGCGGAACAGCCGCCCGCAGAGCGGCGCATCGTCGATGTCGAGTGCGATCACCTGCCGCACCAGCAGGGCGGCCGCGACCGCGAGTCCGGCGAAGAAGGGCCAACCGAGCCCAGCCAGCACCCCCGCCCCGGCAGCGAGAGCGATCGTGGCGGCATAGCAGGCGACGAGGAATGGGCGCGTCGTACGCTCGAACAGCCGCGCGGTGGAGCGCACGCCGACCAGCGCGTCATCCTCGCGGTCCTGGTGCGCGTAGATCGTGTCGTAGCCGAGCGTCCAGGATACCGCCGCCGCGTAGAGCACGAGCGCGGGCAGCGCCACCTCGCCCGTCGCCGCCGCGAAGCCCATCAGCACGCCCCAGTTGAAAGTGATACCGAGGAAGGCCTGCGGCCACCACGTCACGCGCTTCATTGCAGGATAGACGGCGACGAGGACCAGCGAGGCAACACCCAGCAGGATGGCCGCGAGGCGAAGCTGCAGAAGGATCACGAGCCCCACCAGCAGCAGGGCCGCGAGGAACACGAGCGCCTGGCGCACCGACAGCGCGCCCGAGGCCAGCGGCCGCCCCGCGGTGCGGGCGACGCGGCGGTCGATGTCACGGTCCCACAGGTCGTTCACGACGCAGCCGGCACCGCGCATCACGATGGCGCCGATGCCGAACAGCACCACGAGCAGCGCATCGGGCCACGGCGCGCCGCCGAGCGCGAGGCCCCAGAGGCCCGGCAGGAACAGCAGCCACGTGCCGATCGGCCGGTCGAGCCTGGCGAGCAGCGCATAGGGGCGGAGGCGCGCGGGCAGGCGCGCGACCAGCCCGGTGTGGCTGATGTCGGAAAGGCCGGGCGGCTGGGTGGGCTGTGCGTGTGACATCGCCGCTATACTCTGGCCACCGCAGGGGGGACGCAACCAGCCACCATGAGCCTCATTCGACTCCACGTTGCAGATGCACTGGCGCAAGGTGCCACGCTCACCCTTGGCGAGGCCCAGGCGCGCTATCTCGCCGCGGTGATGCGGCGCAGCGTCGGCGATGCCGTTCTGGTGTTCAACGGCCGCGACGGCGAGTGGCAGGCCGCCATCGCCACGCTCGCCAAGGGCCGCGCAACCCTTGCCATCGGCCATCGCACGCGGGCGCAGACGTCCTCTCCCGATCTCTGGCTGCTCGCCCCCGTGCTGAAGCGCGAGACGCTGGAGTGGATGGTGGAGAAGGCAACCGAGCTTGGCGCGGCGCGCATCCTCGCCGTCACGACCGAGCGCAGCGCCGTCACCCGCACGAATCCGGAGCGTCTCACCGCGATCGCTGCCGAGGCGGCGGAACAATGCGAACGCCTTGATGTTCCCGTCGTCGACGCGCCGCAACCGCTCGCGACCGTGCTGGCAGGCTGGAATCCCGATCGTCGCCTCGTGGTGGGCGACGAGCGCGGCCGGTCACCCCCGATCGCCGATGCAATCGCTGGCGAGGCGCCAGGTCCCTGGGCCGTGCTCGTGGGGCCGGAGGGAGGTTTCACGGCCCGTGAGCTTGACGGGTTGCGCAAACTCCCGTTCTGTCGCCTGGCCAGTCTCGGCCCGCGCATCCTGCGGGCAGAGACGGCCGCCCTCTCCGCGCTGGCCGTGCTGCAGGCCCTGGCAGGGGATTGGCGCGATCACCACCTTGCCTGAGGGCGACACGCGTCACCTCACGCCACCGAAGCACCGCGACCCTCAGAGACGAGCACAGCATGTCGGGACCATCCGAAGGCGACGCGACGCCCATCACCTCGGTGCGCCAGATGGTCGAGCATATCGCCGGCGGCGCCAAGCCGCGCGCGGCGTGGCGCATCGGCACCGAGCACGAGAAGATCGTGTTCCGGAAGGCCGATCTCGAACCCCCGCCCTATGGCGGCGAGGCCGGCATCCGCGCGCTGCTCGACGGCATCGGCGCGATGGGCTGGGAGCCGATCACCGACAAGGGCAACGTCATCGGACTGAAGCGCGGGCGCGGCAACGTCTCGCTCGAGCCTGGCGGACAGTTCGAGCTCTCCGGCGCACCGATGCCCGATTTGCACGCGACGAAGGCCGAACTCGACGAGCATCTGGATGCCTGCCGCGCGGTGGGCGGGAAGCTCGGCCTCGGCTTTCTCCCGCACGGCTTCCACCCGCTGAAGCGGCGCGAGGACATGCCGTGGATGCCGAAGAGCCGCTACGCCATCATGCGCCGCTACATGCCGCTCAAGGGCAGGCTCGGCCTCGACATGATGCTGCGCACCTCGACGGTGCAGGTGAACCTCGACTTCGCCGACGAGGCGGACATGGTCGAGAAGTTCCGCATCTCGCTCGCGTTGCAGCCCGTGGCGATCGCGCTGTTCGCCAACTCGCCCTTCACCGAAGGCAAGCCCAACGGGTTCCGCAGCTTCCGCGCCAATGTCTGGACCGATACGGACCCGGATCGGTGCGGCATCCCCGACTTCGTGTTCGACAAGGGCTTCGGCTACGAGCGGTGGGTGGAGTACCTGCTCGACGTGCCGATGTACTTCGTGATGCGCGAGGGCCAGTACGTCGACGTCGCCGGCCAGTCGTTCCGCGCCTTCATGGAGGGCAAGCTCCCGGGCCTGCCCGGCGAGCACCCGACGATGGGCGACTTCGCCGATCATATCACCACCGCCTTCACCGAGGTTCGCCTCAAGCGCTATCTCGAGATGCGGGGTGCGGATTCCGGCCCGCCCGAGATGCTGATGGCGCTGCCCGCTCTCTGGACCGGCCTGCTTTACGACAAGGCCGCGCAGGCTGAGGCGCTGGCGCTGATCACCGATCATCCATGCGGCGACTGGAAGGCGCTGCACCGTGACACGCCGCGCCTGGGCCTCGCCGCACCCTGGTGCGACGGCACGGTGCAGATGCTGGCGAAGGAGACGGTGGCGATCGCCAGGAAGGGCCTCGTCGCGCGCGGGCTTGGCGAGGAGGTCTATCTCGCGCCGTTGGAGGAGATCGCCGCCACGGGCCGCACACTCGCCGACCGCTGGCTGGAGCGGAACGAGACAACCTGGGGTGGCGATGTCTCGCGCATCTTCGCCGAAGGCGCTCTCTAGCAGCACTCCGTAACGCTGCCGTATCGGGTCGACAGGTCCCGCATCGTACCGTATCGTTTGCGCAGCGGCATCTGGGAGGGTGCTGCCCGACCACCAGCATACGGCGCGGCATCGTCGGGGCTGCCGCAATTCTGTCCGGGCAATTCCATACTCTGTCCGGAATGTTCCGTGAGCCTCTCGGCGTTTCCCCGGCCGGTGCGGTCTTCCGCGCTGTGCGCCGGGCCAGACCGGGAGACTGCCCATGACACGATCGACACACCTGGCCGCCGTGCTGATCCTCGGCGCGTCGTGGCTTGCAACGCCCGCCAACGCGCAACTCACCTTGCCTGACTGCGAGGCGCTGGCGGGCTGGGCCACCGGCTACCAGCGCGGCGCGCAATGGCGCCCGAACGAGATCGGCACGCAGAGTGCCATCCCGAGCCTCTACGCCGCGCCCGCGACAGCGCAGCTCCTCGGCAAGCCTGTGATCGACTGGAGCGAGGCCGAGGTGCGGGCGCTGTTCCAGCACATGCAGGGCTGCGAGCGGCAGTTCGCCCAGGCGCGTCAGTTCGACAAGCGGAACCCGATCGATACGATGCGCGGCTGGTTGGGCACCAACGTCGCCGCGATGCTGCGCAACATCGCCGCCGCCCGCGAGGCAGTTCCCCAGGCGCTGGCGGCTCTCGAACCCGCGCCCGCCTCACCGCAACTCCTGCAGCTCTGGAGCGCGCTGTCGCGGGCGACGAGCCAGCAGGGCTTCAATGCGGCCAGCCAGGCCTCAGGCCAGCTCCAGGGCGATGTGCAGGTGCAGGCGCGTGCGCTGCTCGCCGGTGTGCGCAACCTGCCGCAGGCCGAGATCGGGCCTGCCGTCGTGGAGAAGGCCTCCGCCAGGGCCGGCGCCATGCGCGGGGCCGTGCGCGACCAGATCGTCGCCGAGATCGGCGCCGTGCCGGCCTCCGCGCAGTCGCTGCAGGCCCTGGCTGCTGCACCCCAGGCGCTGCGGCAGCGCTACGGCGCCGCTCTCGGGCCCGAGGAGTTTCGCGCCATCGACCAGGCAATCGCATCGCGGCGCACGGCCATCGGGGACGATGCGGAGAAGGAGATCGTCGCGCAGCTGGCAGCCGTCACGCCTGGCCCGCAGGCCTTCGCCGAGATCGACCGCCAGGTGCCGGAGCCGCTGTTCCGCATCCTGCCGCCGGCGAATGCCGAGAAGGTCCGCGCCGCTGCGGATGCGCAACGAAAGGCCGCGGCGGATGCGATTTTCACCACCTTCCAGCGGGAGCTGTCCGGCCTGCCGCAGACTCAGGACGGCATCGACAGGATCGACGGTGAGATCAAGCCCGCGCTGGCCGCGTGGCCGCAGAGTGCCGCGCCCTACCGCCAGCGCTTCGCCGAGGCAGCGGATTCGCGGCGCACGGCCATCCTCGCCGTGGTCGACCGTGCCGAGCGCGGCAGCCTGCGCGGCCGCACCTACGAGAGCCAGGCCGGCCTCGCGCTCGAATTCGTCGACCGCACGCGCGTGTTCTTCAAGACCGGCGGCCAGACGGCAGGGGGCACCTATACCGAGGAGCGCGACGGGCGCGTCACCGTGACCGTCAACAACCAGTCGATGGTGCTGACGCGCGAGGGCCGCGTGCTCACAGGCGGCCCAACGGATTTCCGTAGGACCAAGTAGCCCTCAGCGTACCGCCGTTCCGCCAACGGTCAGCCCACGCATCTTCAGCGTGGGCTGGCCGACGCCGACGGGAACGCCCTGGCCGTTCTTGCCGCAGGTGCCGATGCCGGGGTCGAGGCCAGGGTCGTTGCCGACCATCGTCACCTTCGTCAGCGCATCGGGGCCGTTGCCGATCAGCGTCGCACCCTTCACCGCAGCACCGATCTTTCCACCTTCGATCAGATACGCTTCGGACGCGGAAAACACGAACTTGCCCGAAGTGATGTCCACCTGCCCGCCGCCAAAATTCACGGCGTAGAGGCCACGCTCGACAGACGCGATGATCTCCTCGGGCGCATGCGCACCGCCGGTCATGATCGTGTTCGTCATCCGCGGCATCGGCGCGTGCGCGAAGCTCTGGCGACGTCCGTTGCCGGTGGGGGCAACGCCCATCAGCCGCGCGTTCTGCCGGTCCTGGATGAAGCCCTTGAGGATGCCGTCCTCGATCATCACGGTGCGGCCCGACGGCGTTCCCTCGTCATCGACGGTGAGGCTGCCGCGGCGATCGGGCAGCGTGCCGTCATCGACCACCGTCACGCCCGGGGCAGCGATGCGCTGGCCGAGCAGGCCCGAGAAGGCGGACGTCTTCTTGCGATTGAAATCACCCTCGAGGCCATGGCCGATCGCCTCGTGCAGCAGGATGCCCGGCCAGCCGGGGCCGAGCACCACCTCCATCTCGCCGGCGGGTGCGGCGACTGCGTCGAGATTGACCAGCGCCTGGCGCAGCGCCTCGTCGACAGCGCCCTGCCACGTTGTCGGGTCGAGCAGCAGCGCATAGCCGTGCCGCCCGCCGGTGCCGTGGGTGCCGCTCTCGCGCCGCCCGTTCGCACCGACGACGACGGTGATGTTGAGCCGCACGAGCGGGCGGAGATCGGCGACCCGCACACCATCGGCGCGGATCACCTGCACCGCCTGCCACTCGCCGGCCAGCGTGGCCATCACCTGCGTCACGCGCGGGTCACGCGCACGCGCATGCGCATCGATCCGCGCCAGAAGTTCCGCCTTCGCCGCGAAATCGACGGCAGCGACCGGGTTCTCGTCGGCGTAGAGCCGTGCGTTGGTCGATCGCGGGGCGAGGTCCATCGTCCCGTCCTGCCCGCTCCTGACGCCGCGCACCGTCTCGGCGGCACGCGCGAGCGCTGCCTCGCTCACCTCGCCCGCATGCGCGTAGCCGACGGCCTCGCCGGCCACCGCGCGAAGCCCGAAGCCCAGCGCCGTGTCGAAGCTCGCCGAGCGGATGCGGCCATCCTCAAGCGCGAGCGCCTCGCTCTCGCGGTATTCGAGGAAGAGCTCGCCATCATCCATGCCGGCGAGCGCGGCGGCGGTCATGCGCGCCGCACCGTCACGGTCGAGCAGGCTGTCGGGACGGCCGAAGAAGAGCCGGTCCGTCGTGTCGAGATGGCTCACTTTGTGCTGCTCCATGCGGTGCGGCCGGGCGTGCCGGCGGGAGAATCGGGAGGCGTCGGCTGCACGCCGAGCACGCGGAAGGCAGGCAGCGTCATCACCGCCGTCGTGCCCGTGCCGGGGCCGGCACTTTCGAGATGCAGCGAACCGCCATGGGCGGCGGCGAGCGCACGGGAAAGGTAGAGGCCAAGCCCGCTGCCCTGGAAGCGTCGCGACAGCGAGTTGTCGAGCTGCGTGAACGGCTGGAAGACGCGCTCGAGTTCAGGCCCGTCGATGCCGATGCCGTTGTCGGCGACCGTGATCGCAAGCCCGCCATCGGCCGCGACGCGGGCGCCGATGCGCACCTGGCCGGCGGAGCCGGAGAACTTCACCGCGTTCGACACGAGGTTCAGCAGCACCTGGCGCAGGCGCCGCTCATCGCCACGCACGCGCGGCAGGTCGGCCGGGAGCGCGAGCGTCAGCGTCGCGCCGGTCGTGCGCGCCGTCGGCTCCATCAGGCGGCGGCAGCTCTCGGCAAGGCTGCGGAGATCGACGCGGTCCTCGGCAAGGTCGATCCGCCCCGCCTCGATGCGCGCGACATCGAGGATGTCGTTGATCAGCGCAAGAAGGTGGCGGCCGGCCTCGTTGATGGAGGCCGCGTACTCGGCGATCTTGGCGGCACCCGCGCGCGCCGGGTCGTGCATGAGCGCATCGGAGAAGCCGATGATGGCGTTGAGCGGCGTGCGCAGCTCGTGGCTCATCGTCGCGAGGAACTGGCTTTTCGCACGGCTCGCGGCTTCGGCCTGCTCCTTGGCCGCGCGGAGGCCCTGCTCGGCTTCCGTCTGGTCGGTTACGTCGGTGTAGGTGACGACGAAGCCGCCATCGGGCGTGGGATCGGAGCGCACATCGAGGACGTGCCCGTCGCTGCGCGTGCGGCGGTGGATGGTGGAGATCGAGCGGTCGCGCGTGAGGTATTCGCGGGCGCGGCTTGCTGCCTCCTCGCCCTCGCCGAAATCGCCGCGGGCGAGCAGCGCGGCGACGAGCTCGGCCTGGTGCCGGCCTGGGGCGAGGAAATCCGGCGCGTGCTGCAGCAGCTGCGCCGCCATGCGGTTGGCGGACACGACCCGCCGGTCGCGGTCGAACATGCAGATGCCGTGGCGGATATGCTCGAGCATCGTGTCGAGCATCGCCGCGCGGCGCATCGCCTCGGCTTCCGCCTCGACCACCGGCGTGATGTCGGTGACCACCGAGACATGGCCGCCATCGGGCAGCGGCGCGGAGCGGACGTCGATCGCCGTGCCGTTGGGGCGCATGCGCCGCCGCCGCTGCGGCACGCCGATGTCGCGGGCGAGTTCGCGCGCGATCATCTCCTGCGCCTCGCCGGGCCCGTATTCGCCGGCCTCGGCGCGGCGCTGGACCACGTCGATGATCGTGTCGCCGAGCGCGATCGGTGCACCGTCCATGATCTCGGTATAGGCAGGGTTGAACATCGTAACGCTACGGAAACGATCATACACGGCCACGCCGTGCGGCAGGTTGGCGAGGATGGCGTCGAGCATGGCCGCGCGGCCCCGGGCTTCGTCCTCGGCGCGCGAGAGTGCCGTGATGTCGTTGGCGCTGATCATGAACCCGCCGTCCGGCAGCGGGTCGGAGGCGATGTCGAGAACGGTGCCGTTCGGCCGGACGCGACGCGTGACGTGCGGGCGCGCACGGTCCATCCTGAGCACGCGGGCGAGATAGGCCTCGGGGTCGAGCGCGTCGAACTCGCCGCGCTCGCGCAGCAGCCTCATGACGTCGCGCACCTGCATGCCTGGCTGCACGGCATCGAGCGGCAGGCCGAGCAGCTCCTCGTAGCGGCGGTTCTTGAGCTTGACGCGATGATCGGCGCCGTAGACGCACACCCCCGTGCGGAGTCGCGCAAGGACCGTGTCGATCTCGAGCGCGCGCAGCCGCGCCTGGCTCTCGGCCTCGATCAGCGGCGTCACGTCCATCGCGCAGATGACGTGGCCGCCATCGGGCAGCGGCTCGTAGCGCACGTCGATGCTGCGGCCGTCGGGCAGGCGGCGGGTCCGGCGGCTCGACCGGGTCCGGTCGATCGCCAGCGCCGAGGCGACGAAGTCCTCCGCCGCGCCGGGCCCATAGGCGCCCTGCTCGGCGAAGGCGCGGATGATCTCGGCGAGCGACCGGCCGGGCGTCAGCATCGCCTTCTCGACGCCGGCAGTCGCGGCATAGGAGGCGTTGGCCCAGATCAGCTTCTGGTCGGCGTCGTAGAGGATGATGCCGACGGGCAGCCGATCGAGCGTGTCGCGCAGCAGCGCCGATTGCCGGCGCGCCGTCTCTGCCGATTCCATCTCGGCCGAGACATCGCGGCCGATGCCGCGATAGCCCGCGAACGTGCCGTCGGCCCCGAACACCGGCACGCCGCTGATGCGCACCCAGAACGGCGCCTCGGTCGCGCGGCGCGAGCGGTAGGTGAGGTCTCGGAACGGACGGCGGGCGGCAAGTGCCGCGGCATGGGCGGCCCACATCGCCTCGTCGCCGGGCGCGCGGATGGCGTTATCGTCGCGCGTGCGACCGAGCATCGGGTCGCCGAGGCGGGGGGCGAGAACGTCGCCGCCGGGCGGGACCTCGCGCTGCGACAGCCAGGAAAAGCGGAGCGAGGCGTCCTGCTCCCAGAACCAGTCGCCGGAGGCATAGGCGAAGTCGCGCAGGCGGCGTTCGCGCGCCTCCAGCATCGCGCAGGCGATCCTCAGCGCCTCGATCTCAGCCCGGCTCCTGTCGCCGGATGCTCCGTGGTCCGCCCCTTCCATCAGGCGGCGATCATGCCACAACCCGGCGCAGCCTGTGTGCAGCGATCACGAAGGCGCCAAGCACCAGCACCGCCATGGTCTGGTGCAGCGTGCCGAGCGAGACGGGAACGACCGCCAGCAGCGTCGCGACGCCGAGCACGTATTGCAGCGCGATCGTCCCGGCGAGCATCAGGACCGGCCCGCGCCAGGGCCGCCCCGCCCGCCAGCCGAGCACGGCGGCGGCAAGGGCTGCGGCGAGCGTCACCGTCGCCAGCAGGCGGTGGTTGAACTGCACCGCGGCGATATTCTCGAAGAAATTGAGCACGAACGGCTGGAGGTCGGCATAGCCGGCCGGGACCAGGGCGCCATCCATCAGCGGGAACGTGTTGTAGGAGAACCCGGCGCGGATGCCGGCGACGAACCCGCCCGCGAGCATGGTCAGCAGCGCGAGCGCGCCTGCTGCGTGAACCGCTGCCTTCACTGGCCGCGGCGGCGCCTCGCTCGGGCGTGGCGAAAGCAGGCCGAGCGCCGTCCACAACACCGCGGCAAAGATCACGAAGGCGAGGCCGAGATGCATCGTCAACCGGTAGGGGCTGACCGTCGTGCGATGGGCGAAGAAGCCCGATGCGACCATGAACCAGCCAAGCAGTCCCTGCAGCCCGCCAAGCGCAAACAGCACGCCGACGCGCGGCCACAGCGCCCGCCTGAGCCGACCCGTGAGGGCGAGCGCGAGCGCGCCTCCGGCGAACACCACCCCGATCAGCTTGCCCCAGACGCGGTGCAGGTATTCGAGCCAGAAGATCTCCTTGAACCCGGCCAGGTCCATGCCGCGGTTCACCTCGAGATACTGCGGAATGGTGCGGTAGAGCGCGAAGAGGCGGTTCCACTCCGCTTCCGACAACGGCGGCAGCCAGCCGGTCAGCGGCCGCCACTCCATGATCGAGAGGCCTGAGCCCGTCAGCCGCGTGGCGCCGCCGAGGGCCACCATCACGACGATCATGCCGGCGACGACGAACAGCCACGCGGCGACGGCGGCATCGCCCGCGCGTTCACGCTCGGCCGTGTCGGCGTCGAGCGGCGGCCAGGTGGTGTCGAACGGCATCGTCTCCCCGTGTCATGGCAGGGCGGCATGGCAGGCGGCCGCATGGCAGGCGGCGGCAGGGACGACCTCGGCGCTGGCTCGCTTGCCCGCCCCTACGCCCTCTGGTATGGCGCGCGCCCAGGCAAAATCAAGCAACGGCGCGTGCCCCCGCCAGCATGGCGGGCCAGCGCGCGCCGGATCGGACCCGATTTCCCCATGGCGATGCCCCCTGCCACAGTCGATCCGCCGCGTCTGGAGCAGCGTCCGGAGCCGGGTCTGGCGTGGGGAGGCGGCGTGCCCCCGCTCTCGGTCGTCGTGCCGGTCCGCAACGAGGGGCCGAACATCGCGCCGCTGATCGCCGAGATCAGGGCAGCGACGGCACCGCTCGGCGGCGCTGAGATCGTCTATGTCGACGATGGCTCGACTGACGACACCGGCGCGGCGCTGTCGCGCGAGGCCATGCAGGGCGATGTCGTGCATCTCCGCCACGCCCGGTCGTGCGGGCAGAGTGCGGCGATCGTCTCGGGCGTGAAGGCGGCGCGCGGGGCCTGGATCGCGACCCTGGACGGCGACGGGCAGAACGATCCGGCCGACATCCCGGCCCTGTTCTCCCGCGCCGGCGCCGAGGCGGCGGCAGGGCCGGGGCCGGTGCTGGTCGCGGGCCACCGCGTCAACCGCAAGGACACGGCCACGAAGCGCTTCACCAGCCGCTTCGCCAACCGCTTCCGCGCCTGGCTGCTGGGCGATGCCACGCCCGATACGGGCTGCGGCCTCAAGCTGTTCCGCCGGGCCGATTTCCTCGAGCTTCCGCAGTTCGACCACATGCACCGCTACCTGCCGGCGCTGTTCCTGCGGGCTGGCGGGCGTGTCGTCTCCGTGCCGGTGAACCACCGGCCCCGGCTCCGGGGCCAATCGAACTACGGCACGCTGGACCGCCTGGCCGTGGCGGTGGCCGACCTCGTGGGCGTGATGTGGCTGCAGCGACGGTGGAAGCGGCCCCAGGTCGAGAGAATTGGGGCAGAACGAATGGCGCCGCCGTCGGCGGAAGGCTGAGGCGTTGCGCGCCGCGAAGCTCGCCAAGCCGCTGCTGCTGCTGGCGGGATTGATCGTCGCGGGCGTGGTGGTGCGCGAACTGCGCGCCGCCGGGGTGCTCGAGACCGGCTTTCTCGAGCGTATGATCGTCGGCCAGGGCGTGCGGGGGCAGCTGCTGTTCATCGCCCTCGGCGCGGCCGCCTGTTCGGTGGGCGTGCCGCGGCAGGCGGTGGCCTTCGCGGGCGGCACCGCCTTCGGCGCTCTGCTGGGGTCGGGGCTTGCGCTGGCGGCGATGGTCCTGGCCTGCGCGCTCACCTTCTTCTGGGCACGACTGGTCGGGCGCGGCTGGGCACGGCGGCGGATCGAGCGTGCCTTCTCCGGCAGGCTGGCGCGGGTGGATCGGTTCCTTGCCGCCAACCCGTTCGCGGCGACGCTGACGCTCAGGCTGCTGCCGGTCGGCAACAACCTGGCGCTGAACCTGCTCGCAGGCCTGTCCGGCATCGCGGCACTGCCCTTCATCGTTGGCTCGGCGCTCGGCTACGTGCCGCAGACGGTGGTGTTCGCCCTTCTCGGCAAGGGCGTGCGGGTGGACGGCGCGATCCAGCTTGGCGTCGGCCTCGTGCTGTTCGGGGTCTCCGCGCTGCTCGGCCTGTGGTTGCTCAGGCGGGCCCGCAACGCCCGCGAGGCGGCGGAGGCAGCCGGCCTTGACGAGGCTGGCTGAGGCGCCCAGGCCCCAAGCGCAGGCCCCAAGCGCAGGCCCCAAACCCACGCCCAGGCCCAGGCCCAGGCCCAGGCCCGATCAGTGCAGCCCGAACTCACCCTGGGCGTAGCGCAGCTCGGCTGGCTGGATCAGCCCCACGGACGCGACGCTGACGGAGTGGAGCTTGCCCTCGATCTCGCGCTCCCAGAAGGCGAGGAAGCGATTGAGTTCGGGGAAGCGCGGGGCGATGTCGAGCTGCTGCCAGACGAAGGTCTGTAGCAGCGCGGGATGATCGGGCAGGTGATACAGGATCTTCGCGGTGGTGAGCCTGTATCCGTTCAACTGTCGCGCGATCGAGCCGGTCATTGCAGTGGTTCCTCCGTTCCTTTCGTGACTGCACCCCTTCCCTGAAGGTGGAAGGATGGCAGGAACGATCGTGGAACAGGAAGAAAAAACGTTGTATTATCAGGCGATTAGCAGCCCTCACACGAGAGTGCTGCCATCCTTGACTTGACGGGCCGAAGAGCCTAGATCGTTGGCACTCCTCGGGAGCGAGTGCTAGCAGCCAGTGCGGCGGCCTGCCACGACCCGGGGAAGACGAGCCAACGCCAGGAGAGTTCCAATGAAGTTTCGTCCCCTGCACGACCGTGTGGTGGTGCGCCGCGTGACCGCCGAGGAGAAGACGGCGGGCGGCATCATCATCCCCGACACCGCCAAGGAGAAGCCCATGGAGGGCGAGATCGTGGCGGCCGGCCCGGGCGCCCGCAATGAGAAGGGCGAGCTCGTCTCGCTCGACGTCAAGGCCGGCGACCGCGTGCTGTTCGGCAAGTGGTCCGGCACCGAGGTCAAGATCAACGGGGAAGACCTGCTGATCATGAAGGAGAGCGACATCATGGGGATCGTCGAGGTCACCGCTGCCAAGAAGAAGGCGGCCTGATCTCCTCCCCTCCGCTCCAAGACCCTTTCAACAATCCAAGGATACGAGAACATGCCAGCTAAGGACGTGAGGTTCGGCTCTGACGCGCGCGAGCGGATGCTCCGCGGCGTCGACATCCTCGCCAACGCCGTGAAGGTGACGCTCGGCCCCAAGGGCCGCAACGTCGTGCTCGACAAGAGCTTCGGCGCGCCGCGCATCACCAAGGACGGTGTGACGGTGGCGAAGGAGATCGAGCTCGCCGACAAGTTCGAGAACATGGGCGCCCAGATGGTGCGCGAAGTGGCCTCGAAGACCAACGACATCGCCGGTGACGGCACCACCACCGCGACCGTGCTCGCCCAGGCGATCGTGCGCGAGGGCGCGAAGGCGGTTGCCGCCGGCATGAACCCGATGGACCTCAAGCGCGGCATCGACAAGGCCGTGAACGTGGTCGTCGAGGACCTCAAGAAGAAGTCGAAGAAGATCTCGACCTCGGCCGAGGTCGCGGCCGTCGGCACGATCTCCGCCAACGGCGAGAGCGAGATCGGCGAGATGATCGCCAAGGCGATGCAGAAGGTCGGCAACGAGGGTGTGATCACGGTCGAGGAGGCCAAGGGCATCCAGACCGAGCTCGAAGTCGTCGAGGGCATGGAGTTCGACCGCGGCTACGTCTCTCCGTACTTCGTGACCAACGCGGAGAAGATGATCGCCGACCTCGAGAACCCCTACATCCTGATCCACGAGAAGAAGCTCTCGGGCCTGCAGCCGATGCTGCCGCTGCTCGAGGCCGTGGTGCAGACGGGCAAGCCGCTGCTGATCATCGCCGAGGACGTCGAGGGCGAGGCGCTTGCCACGCTCGTCGTCAACAAGCTGCGCGGTGGGCTCAAGATCGCCGCCGTGAAGGCCCCCGGCTTCGGTGATCGCCGCAAGGCCATGCTCGAGGACATCGCGATCCTGACCGGTGGCCAGGTGATCAGCGAAGATCTCGGCATCAAGCTCGAGACGGTCACGCTCGCCATGCTCGGCAAGGCCAAGAAGGTCGTGATCGAGAAGGAGAGCACGCTCATCGTCGAGGGTGCCGGCAAGAAGGCCGACATCCAGGGCCGCTGCGGCCAGATCAAGGCGCAGATCGAGGAGACCACCTCGGACTACGACCGTGAGAAGCTGCAGGAGCGCCTGGCGAAGCTCGCCGGTGGCGTCGCCGTCATCCGCGTCGGCGGCTCGACCGAGGTCGAGGTGAAGGAGCGCAAGGACCGCGTCGATGACGCGCTGCACGCAACGCGCGCGGCCGTCGAGGAAGGCATCGTTCCGGGCGGCGGTTGCGCCCTGGCACGCGCCAGCTTGATCCTGAACAAGATCAAGTGCGACAACGACGACCAGCGCTTCGGCATCGAGATCGTGCGCAAGGCGATCACCTCGCCGCTGCGCCAGATCAGCGAGAACGCCGGCGAGGACGGTGCCGTGATCCTCGGCAAGGTCCTCGACAACGACGAGTACAATTTCGGCTTCGACGCGCAGTCGGCCGAGTTCAAGGACCTGGTGAAGGCCGGCATCATCGACCCGACCAAGGTCGTGCGCACGGCGCTCCAGGATGCCTCGTCGGTCGCATCGCTGCTGATCACCACCGAGGCGATGGTGGCCGAGCGTCCGGAGAAGAAGGCCCCCCCGTCGGGCGGCCCGGGCGGCGGCATGGGCGACATGGATTTCTGAGCCGCACCGCGGTTCGGGATTTCCTGGATGGGGGTCGCCTTCGGGCGGCCCCCTTTTTCATTGCGTCGGCAATCGGCCGGATCGGCGGCTCCGCCACCCCGTTGATCGATTGTGCTTGACGCGAGGCCACGGAACTGTCGTCTTAGTGGTTGATCGCGCGTTTTTCGTGCTTGGCCTTGTCGGCACTCCGGATCACACCGGGCGTCTCAGACCATCGCTCCTGAAAAGCCCGGTTATCCTACCGTCCTGCGATCTCCGCATGACGTGATGTGTTCGATAAAGGAGGGCCTCATGGCCACAGGCACCGTGAAGTGGTTCAACCCGACCAAGGGTTTCGGTTTCATCGTCCCCGATCAGGGTGGCGCTGATGTGTTCGTGCACATCACTGCCGTTCAGGCCGCTGGCCTGACGCAGCTGAACGAGGGCCAGAAGGTCAGCTTCGAGGTCAGCATGGAGCGTGGCAAGCCGGCAGCAGGCATGCTCCGCGCCATCTGATCCAAGCGCCTTGCTACGCCTACCAGGGCCGCCTTCGGGCGGCCCTTGCTTTTTGCCTACCAGGGCCGCCTTCGGGCGGCCCTTTCTCGTGTCAGGCCGCCGCCTCCAGGCGGCCCTTTCTCCTTCTGGGTCAACGACTTCACTGCTGCGACGCACCATGCACGGGCACCGGGATTTGGGTTGACCGAGGCGGCGCAACCTGCATGTCTAAATGGCGCAATCGCGTTTGGCTCGATGACCCGATCGGCTCTCCGGACCGTCAGGCGACCGGAATGCCAGAGGCTCGCTTCCCGAACACCCGGTTGTCTGCCCGCCGCGCGACGGTCGTGCGGCGGTACGTGGAGAAAGGAGGGCCCGATCATGGCCACCGGTATCGTCAAGTGGTTCAACCCGACCAAGGGTTTCGGCTTCATCGTTCCCGACCAGGGCGGCAAGGACGTGTTCGTGCACATCACCGCCGTCCAGGCAGCAGGGCTCACGGGCCTGAACGAAGGCCAGAAGGTCAGCTTCGAGGTGAGCATGGAGCGCGGCAAGCCAGCCGCGACGAACCTGCGCGGCGCCTGAACGACCCCGCGACCACCTGACACGAAGGGCCGCCACCGCAAGGGGGCGGCCCTTCTGGCGTTCAGGGAACTGCGGAACTACTGCGCTGCGCGCGCCAGCACCGCGTCGTCCTCGTCCCACGCCTCCGGCACGTCCACCTCGCTGGCGCGCATGGCGTCCGCCAGCGCCTCGACGCGGCGGGTGATGTCGCGCGGCACGTCGCCGGCGAGGGCGAGGCGAACCACCCGCTGCTCGGCAAGTCCCGCAATCCGCCGCAGCCCCGGCGTGAAGCGGCCGGCAGCGAAATCGCGGATCGGCTCGGCGCAGGCCCACGCGCCGTCGGCAACGGCGGAGGCAGCGAAAACAGGACCGTCCGTCGTCCAGTCGCGCACGTTGCCGATCTGGCGCAGGCCACGCGCGCGGCAGGCGGCGATCGCCCCCTCCCGCCCGCCATCGAGCATCGCGAACAGCAGATCCGCCCCGGCATCGGCAAACTCCTGCACTGCAACGAACGCCGCGGCAGGGTCATGCTGGTCGCCGGTGAAGCGGGTCAGGAATCGCGCATCCTGTGCCGCGTGGCGGAGACCGGCCACGAAGGCAGCCCGCCCTCGGAGCCCGGGCGCGACAGGCTCTCCCGAGAGATGCGCGACCGTGCCGGTCCGGCTGAACCAGCCGGCGAAGGCGCCGGCGAGGAAGGCACTCTCCTCCTGCAGCACCTCGTAGCGGGCGACGTGGTCGGGCACGGCCCGGCACTGGGTCGCGGCGATCGCCTGGGAAGGGAAGCGGGGCGCGACGGCGTTCAGCGCCGCTTCCGCCTGGCCGCCGTGGCAGACGATCAAGTCGTACCCTGCCCCGCACAGCGACGCGAGCGTCGCCTCGCGCGCCCCCCTCTCCTCGACCCAGTGGATGGTGAGAGCGGCGTCGGTCTCATCCGACGCGGCAAGGAGGCCGCGCTCGCCGGCCGCGTTGAAACCACCCAAGCCACGCGGCCCGAACAGGACGCCTGCGACACGGAAGGTCATGTCAGTTCGCCGTCAGGCCGGCGGCGCGGATGGCAGGCTGCCAGTTCGCGACCTGCTGGGTCACCATCGCGGCAAAGGCGGCGGGCGGCATCGGCGCGCGGTTCAGCCCCATCGCGTCGAGCTTCTCCACCACCTCCGGCAGGGCGGCGGCCTCCGCCACCACCGCGGCGATCCGTTCCGCTACCGCATCGGGCACGCCGGCCGGCGCCGACAGGCCGACCCAGTTCTCGCCAGTCAGCCCCGGGCGGCCGAGCTCGGCCATCGTCGGCACATCGGGGATCAGGCCGACGCGCCCGGGCGCGGTGACGGCGATCGCGCGCACCGCGCCGGAGCGCATGTGCTGCAATTGCTGCGGCAGCGCATCGATCGCCATCGGGAACACGCCGGCGAGGAAATCGGTCACCATCGGGCCGGAGCCGCGATAGGGCACGTGCTCGAACGCCGCACCGCTGTCGCGCGCGAGCATCAGCCCGACAATGTGCCCGACCGAACCTGTGCCGCCGGAGCCGTAGGAGAGGCCACCACGCGCCCTGGCGAGCGCGATCAGCTCATCGAGCGTCCTCGCCGGAACGTCGGGGCGGACAACCAGGACGAACGGGAATGCACCGACATAGGCGAGGTGGCGGAAGCTCCCGAGCGGATCATACGCGACGGAGGGGAACATCGCCGGCGAGATCACGATCGGGGCGTTGTTGGCAACGAGCAGCGTGTGCCCATCGGCCGCCTCCTTCGCCACCATGGCCGCGGCCAGCGTGCCGCCCGCCCCCGGCCGGTTGTCGACGATCACGGGCTGGCCAAGGCGTGCCTGCATGGCGGGCGCGATCAGCCTGGCGATGATGTCGCTGCCCCCGCCAGGAGGGAAAGTGACGACCAGGCGGATCGGCCGCGACGGCCAGGACGAGGCGGTGGCGGCACCCGGCAATGCCGCGGATGCTGCCAGTGCGCCGAGCAGATGACGACGAAACATGCGCGCGATGCCCCCTTATTGTGCATCGCAGCACGGCCCCCGGTGGCAATGCTGCCTCTCGGGCCCGAACAGGCAACGCCCGTGCCACGCGGGTCAGCGCGCGGCGGCGTCGAGCTTCCGGTAATGCATCCGCCGCGCGAGCAGCGTCGTGCCGACGAGAGTGAGCACGAGGGTGGAGGTCATCAGGATGAAGGCCAGCGCCGCCCCGAAGGGCCAGTTCGTGGTGCGCGCGAACTGGTCGTAGAGGGCGGGCGCCATCATCTTGAACTGCGGCCCGCCGAGCAGCACGGGCGTGGCATAGGCGTTCATGCACAGGATGAACACCAGCGTACCGCCGGCGATGATGCCGGGCAGCGACAGCGGCAGCAGCACGCGGCGGAACGTCGTCATCGGCCCCGCGCCGAGATTGGCGGCGGCCTCCTCCACATCCCGCCCGATGCTTTCGATCACGCTCTGCAGCGTCAGGATCATGTAGGGCAGCACGACCGCGACGATGCCGAGGATCACGGCAAACGGCGTGTACATCAGCCGGATCGGTTCCGACACGATGCCGAGCCAGCGCAGCGTGGCGTTGACCGCACCGTCATTGCCGAGCAGCGCCATCCACCCAGCCGCGCGCACCACGTTGCCCACCATCAGCGGGAACACGACGGCAATGACGAGCGCGCTTTTCCACCGGCTGTCGGTACGCGCGAGCAGGTAGGCCACGGGAAAGGCCGCGAGAACCGAGACCAGCGTGCACAGCGCCGCGACCTGCACGGTCGTGCCGAGAACGCCGATGAAATACGGATCGGCGAAGAAGCGGACGTAGTTCTCGAACGTCACCGCATCGATCATGAAGTCGCGCGGGCTGTAGCGGTTCAGGCTGTAGCGGAACAGCAGCACCATCGGCGCACCGAGGAAGGCGAGCACGAGAAGCGTCGCGGGAATGACGAGGGCGGGGCCGAGGCTGAACCCCGCCCCGCCCCGCCGCGCCGCCACGCCCATCGACGCTGCCGCCGCCGTCATTGCCCGCGCTCTCCCGTCGCGCCTGCGGCGCTGCCGCTCAGCCCTTGAACTCGCGCGTCCACCACTCGAGTAGCTGGTCGTTGTTGGCCGCGATGTACTCGTAGTCGATCTTGACGAACTTCTCCTGCTGCTCCGGCGTGAAGCTGATCTCGCGCGCGATCGCCTCGGGCATGGTTGCGTTGGTCACCGTCGGCACGTAGCCCATGCGGTCGGCGAAGCCGAGCTGGGCGGCGGGCTCGAGCATGGCGTTCATCCAGATCCAGCCATTGGACTTGTTCGGCGCGTTCCGCGGCACGGCCTTGTCGAAGATGATCGGCGTCGCGCCCTCCGTCGGCACGGCATGGGTGAGGTTGAGCCCACCCTTCTTCCACATGTAGCCCCGCGCGAGCCACATGATGGTCGCGTACACCTCCTCGCTCTTGAGCGCGGCGGCGAGCGCCTCGTTCGAGGGGTAGACGCGCGGCTCGAGCTTCTTGAGCTCCATGAGCTTCGCCTTGGCCGGCTCGAAATTGTTCGGGCTGCCGCCGTTGATGATCGCCGCACTCTCGATCACCTGCATGTAGAGCCCGTCGGCGAAGCCGATGCGGCCGCGCCACCGCGGGTCCCACAGGTCGTTGTAGCTGCGGGGTGCGGGGTTCATTTTGTCCGGGTTGTAGAGGATGACCTTGCCCGAATAGATGTGCGGCAGCGCGTAGGGCTTGGCGAGCGACTTGATGACGTTCTTCATGTTCGGCACCAGCGCCTCGGTCGGCGGGTCGAACAGGTTCTGCTGCGACATCGTGAACATGTCGATGTCCGACAGGCAGGCGACGTCGAACGTGCCGCGGCGGCTCAAGCGTTCGGCCGAGAGCTTTGTCCTGCGCGGTGGCGCCACCGCGACGTCATACAGCGTCTCGATGCCGCGCGGCTTGATCAGCGGATCCTCGATGTTGAGCTTGAGCAGGTCCTGGTAGTCACCGCCCCAGGTGCCGACGATGACGCGCCCGCCGGACTGGGCACGCGCGACATGCGGGGCGGCAAGCGCGGCTGCGGCACCCGCCAGCAGCGCGCGACGATTGATGCGAGAGTGGATCATCTCAGACTCCTTCGTCCGTTGCGCCGTCTCCAACGGGATCAGGCGCGAGCAGCCGGCACTGGTCGGCCGGCCAAATGAGGGTGACGGCATCGCCCGCCGCAAGCCGCCGCAGCGGATCGGAAACGGGCGGGGTGGGAAGCGTCGCGGTCAGCACGTCGTCGGCCCCGAGGGCGACACGATACTCGGTGGTCGCACCAAGATAGGTCACGAGCGTGAGGCGGCCGCCGGCGCGGTTGATGCCCGCCGGCAGCGTGGCATCGGGGGCCGCGAGCGCGAGACGCTCGGGCCTCAGCGCAAGCGCTGCCGGCCCCGGCGCACGGTCCGTCACCGGCACCTCGACGGCCAGCCCGCCGCGGCTTTCGAACCGTCCCGGCGAAACCAGCCTGCCGTGCAGCACGTTCGACCGCCCGATGAAGCCCGCGACGAAGAGGTTCGCCGGGCTCTCGTAGAGCTCCTCCGGCGTGCCGACCTGCTGCACCACGCCGTTGGCCATCACCACCAGGCGATCGGCGAGCGTCAGCGCCTCCTCCTGGTCATGGGTGACGAACACGGTGGTGAGCCCGAGCCGCCGTTGCAGCTCGCGGATCTCGACGCGCACCTCGAGGCGCAGCTTGGCATCGAGGTTCGACAGCGGCTCATCGAGCAGGAACACGCCCGGATTGACCACCAGCGCGCGGGCAAGTGCCACGCGCTGCTGCTGCCCGCCCGAGAGCTGCCGCGGCAGCCTGTCGCCCAAATGGCCGAGGCGGACGAGGGCGAGCGCATCGGCCACGCGCTGCGCCGCCTCCGCACGCCCGACCTTCCGCATCTCGAGCCCGAAGGCGACGTTCTGCGCCACCGTCATGTGCGGGAACAGGGCGTAGGACTGGAACACCATGCCCGTGTCGCGCCGATGGGGCGGAAGGTACGTCACATCACGCCCGCCGATCGTGATCGTCCCCGCCGTCGGCTCGATGAAGCCGGCGACCATGCGCAGCGTCGTCGTCTTGCCGCAGCCGGAGGGGCCGAGCAGGGCGACGAGTTCCCCCTCCCGCACCGTCAGGCTCACGTCATCGACCGCGACGGTCGGGCCGTACATCTTCCGCAGGGAGGTGAGGACGAGTTCGCTCATACGATCCGGGAGAGTTTGACGAAACGGTCGGTGATCAGCATCAGCGCGCCGATCAGGATGATCTGCATCGTCGCGACCGCGGCGATGGTGGGGTCGATGCGGAACTCGAGATAGTTCAGCATCGCGACGGGAAGCGTGATCCGCCCAGGGCCGACGAGCAGCAGCGAGAGCTCGAGGTTCTCGAAGCTCTGGATGAAGCTGAACAGGCTTGCCGCCACGAGGCCAGGGCGCATCATCGGCAGCGTCACGCGGCGGAACACCACGAGCGGCGGTGCGCCGAGATTGGCGGCTGCCTCCTCCATCGCGCGGTCAAGCCCGATCAGCGAAGCGGAGACGAGGCGCACCGTCCACGGGATGGTCAGCAGCACGTGGCCAAGCACGAGCCCGCCGAGGGTTGCGCGGATGTCGAGGTCGAACGCGTTCTCGAGCGCGACATAGTACACGTAGAGCGCCGTGCCCGCGACGATGCCGGGCACGACGAGCGGCCCGAGCAGCAGCGTGTTCAGCGCCCCTCGGCCGGGGAAACGGTAGCGCACCATCGCATAGGACGCCGCCGCGCCGAGGCTGACGCCGACCAGCGTCGCCACCGTGGCCACCTGCAGCGACGTCACGAACCCACGCGCGAATTCGGGGCGCGACAGTGCGTTGGCGTACCACGCGAAGGTGTAGCCATCGGGCGGGAAGCTGACGATCTGCTGGTCGAACAGGCTGATCCAGGCGACGAAGAACACCGGGAGGAACATGAAGCAGAACACGAGCGTGGCGATCGCACGCAACGCGTAGCGGCCAGCGCGGCGGCGTGTCCCGCGCGCAGGCGAAGCAGATCCAACCGCTGTCGCGGCAATCGTCGTCACGCGCTTGCAGCCCCCCGGTCCACTCCCCGGGCGATCCTAGGGAGGTGATCGCCCATCCACAAGGAACGATGGCGCGCCGGCCCAGGTTTCGGGCACGATGCGCAGCATGCCGGAAGGTTCAGCCCTCGCGCCCGACCCGCACCGCGCCGCGATCCGCCGGTTGCACCGTGCGCCCGACGATGCCGTGCTCGCCCCCCTCCTTGCGCTCGCGACCCTGCCGCCGGAGGCCGCGGGCAGGGTGCGCGCGCGCGCCATCGCGCTGGTGGAGGGCGCACGTCGTGCGCACAAGCCGGGCGCCGATGTCTCCGCCTTCCTCGCCGAATTCGGCCTCGGCACGCGCGAGGGTGTGGCCCTCCTCTGCCTCGCCGAAGCCCTGCTCCGCATCCCCGATGCCGCGACGGCGGATCGGCTGATCGAGGACAAGCTCGCGGGCGCCGACTGGCAACGCCATCTCGGCCAGGCCGACAGCATGCTGGTGAATGCATCCGCCTTCGCCTTCATGCTCACGGGCCGCGTTCTCGCCCCCGCGGCGGATGCGCCGATGCTCTCGCGCACCGTCAAGCGGCTGGGCGAGCCCGTCATCCGCGCAGCCCTCCGCCAGGGCATGAAGGTGCTCGCCGGCCAGTTCGTGATGGGGCGGACGATCGCCGAGGCGCTGAAGCGCGCCACGGAGAGTGCCGAGGCGCGGCGTGCCCGCTACAGCTTCGACATGCTGGGCGAGGCTGCGCGCACCATGGCCGATGCCGATCGCTACATGGCCTCCTACCGCGATGCGATCGGCGCCGTCGGCGTCGCGAGCGCAGGCCGCGGACCCGTCGCGGGACCTGGCGTATCGGTGAAGCTCTCGGCCCTGCATCCGCGCTACGAACCGACGAAGCCGGAATGCATCCCCGCCCTGATCGCCTCCCTCACAGCGCTGGCCCACGCCGCGAAGAAGGGCGGCATCGGCCTCACAGTGGATGCCGAGGAGGCGGACAGGCTCGACATCTCCCTCGACATCATCGCCGCCGTGCATGGCGATCCGGCGCTTGGCGGGTGGGACGGGCTCGGCATGGCGGTGCAGGGGTATCAGAAGCGCGCGCTGCCGCTGATCGACTGGGCCGCCGCGCTTGCCGCGCGCAACGGCCGCGCGCTTCCCGTGCGCCTCGTGAAAGGTGCCTACTGGGACAGCGAGGTGAAGCACGCGCAGATCCAGGGCCGGGCCGACTATCCCGTGTTCACCCGCAAGGCGGCGACGGATGTCTCCTGGCTCGCCTGCGCGCGGCGGATGTTCGATGCCTCGCCCCACATCCAGCCCGCCTTCGCGACCCACAACGCCACCTCGCTCGCCTTCATCATCGAGAACGCCGCGGGGCGGATGTTCGAGATGCAGCGCCTGCACGGCATGGGCGAGGCGCTCTATGCCGGCACCGACTGCCCGGTGCGCATCTACGCCCCCGTCGGCGGGCACGAGGACCTGCTCGCCTACCTGGTGCGGCGCCTGCTCGAGAACGGCGCGAACACAGGCTTCGTTCACCGGTTGACCGACCCTGACGTTCCGGCGGAAGCGCTGGCCGAGGATCCTGTTGCCGCGATCGCGCACCGCGCGCCGCGCAACGCGCGCATCCCGCTCCCGCGCGACCTCTACGGCGCCTGGGCCAACAGCAGCGGCCTCGATCTCGGCGATGCCATTGAGGGTCCGCCCGCGCTCGCGGCGATCCGCGCGGCAGCGTCGCGCAGCACCGATGCCACGCCGCTCATCGGCGGCCGACGGATCGGGGGCACGCGCGTCGATGTCCGCGACCCGGCCGATCATCGTCGAGCCATTGGCCACGTCGTCTGGGCCGATGCGACGATGGTCGACGAGGCCGCACGGCTCGCCGCAAGGTCGTGGCGATCTTGGAACGATACAGGTGCAGAGCATCGCGCCGGCGTGCTCGAGCGTGCGGCTGACCTGATCGAGGCCAACCGCGAGGCGCTGCTCGCACTCATTGCACGCGAAGCCGGGCGAACCCTGGTCGACGGCATCGCCGAGGTGCGGGAGGCAGCGGATTTCTGCCGCTACTACGCGCACCAGGCGCGGCAGTGGTTCGGCGTGCCGCGCGAGCTTCCCGGCCCGACGGGCGAGCGCAACACCTGGGTTCTCTCGGGCCGCGGCGTGATCGCGGCGATCAGCCCGTGGAATTTTCCGCTTGCCATCTTCGTCGGGCAGATCGCTGCAGCGCTTGCCGCCGGCAACGCCGTCCTCGCCAAGCCGGCCGAGCAGACGCCGCTCGTTGGCGCGCGGGCCGTCGCCTTGCTCCACGAAGCCGGCGTTCCGCTCGACATTCTCGCCTTCCTGCCGGGCGATGGACCTGGCGTGGGTGCCGCGATGGTCGCCCACCCTGCCGTGTCGGGCGTTGCCTTCACCGGCGGCACCGAAACCGCACGCGCGATCGCCGCTGCCATCGTCGCCCGCCCCGGGCTTCCCATCCCGCTGGTTGCCGAGACGGGCGGCATCAACGCGATGATCGTCGACAGCTCCGCCCTGCCCGAGCAGGTGACGGCGGATGTGCTGGAAGGCGCGTTCCGCAGCGCCGGGCAGCGCTGTTCCGCGCTCCGCCTGCTGTGCCTCCAGGAGGATACGGCCGATCGTGTCCTGGCGATGATCGAGGGGGCGGCGCGCACGCTCACGCTCGGCGATCCGCTCGATCCGGCAACGGATATCGGCCCGGTCATCGACGCCGAGGCGCAGCGAACGCTTGCCGCCTGGTCGCCGCCACAGGGCCGCACGCTGTTCTCGCTCAGCCTGCCAGACGGTTGCGCGAACGGAAGCTTCGTGACCCCCCGCGCCATCGCGCTGCCGAACGCGCGTGCGCTCGACCGCGAGGTGTTCGGGCCGGTGCTGCATGTCGTGCGGTGGCGCGAGGACGGGCTCGACGCGCTCTGCGACGACCTTGCCGCGTCCGGCTTCGCGCTGACCCTCGGCGTGCACAGCCGGGTGCAGGCGACGGCGGAGCGGATCACAGAGCGGCTCGCCGTCGGCAACACCTACATCAACCGCGCCCAGATCGGCGCGGTGCCTGGCGTGCAGCCCTTCGGCGGCCACGGGCTCTCGGGCACCGGGCCGAAGGCGGGCGGGCCGCTCACCCTCATCCGCTTCGCGACCGAGCATGTGGTGTCGGTCAACACCGCCGCTGCCGGTGGCAATGCTGCCCTGCTTGCGACCGATGAGGCGTGACCTTGCCGCAGTGATGCGCCAAGCCTAGCGTTTCTGTCCCGATGCGGAAACGAGCCCGTTCGTGACATCTCCCACACTGGCTGCCGAGGCACCGCGCGCGCGGACGAATCTCGGCATCATCCTGTCGCTCAGCTTCTGCCACATGCTGAACGACACGATGCAATCCCTCCTCCCGGCGCTGTACCCCATCCTGAAGGACGAGTTCGCGCTCGACTTCGCGCAGATCGGGCTGCTCACCCTCGCATTCCAGTGCACGGCCTCGCTGCTGCAGCCCGCCGTCGGCCTCTACACCGACCGCAACCCGATGCCCTACTCGATGGCGGCCGGCATGGGGGCGACGCTGACCGGGCTGCTGCTGCTCGCTACCGCCGACACCTATCCGCTGCTGGTGCTCGCCGCGATGCTGGTCGGCTGCGGGTCGGCGGTGTTCCACCCGGAAGCCTCGCGCGTGGCGCGGGCGGCAGCGGGCGGGCGCTATGGCTTCGCGCAGTCGGTGTTCCAGGTGGGCGGCAACACGGGCTCTGCAATCGGCCCGCTGCTGGCGGCCTTCGTGGTGGTGCCAGCCGGCGCGGGCATGGCGCAGGGGCGCGTGATCTGGTTCTCGGGCGCGGCGCTGCTCGCCTCGCTCGTGCTCGCCCGCGTCGGCGCCTGGTATGCCCGCGTGCGTCGCGCGCCGGGGAAGGTGGCGGCGGCCGGCCCCCCGCCACTGTCGCGCGGCAAGGTGCTGCTCGGCATCTCGGTGCTGATCGTGCTGCTGTTCTCCAAGAACTTCTACAGCGCCGCACTCACCAGCTATTTCACCTTCTACCTGATCGGCAAGTTCGGCGTGTCGGTGCAGACGGCCCAACTTTTTCTTTTCGCCTATCTGGCGGGCCTCGCGGCGGGCATCCTCGCGGGCGGCTGGGTGGGGGACAGGATCGGCCGCATCCCCGTCATCTGGGTGTCGATCCTCGGCGTGCTGCCGTTCACCCTCGTCCTGCCCTACGCCAACCTGTTCTGGACCGGCGTTCTCGCGGTGCTGATCGGGCTCGTTATGTCATCGGCCTTCTCGGCCATCATCGTCTATGCGCAGGACCTGATGCCGGGGCGCATCGGCTTCGTCTCCGGCCTGTTCTTCGGCCTGTCCTTCGGCCTCGGCGGCCTTGGGGCGGCAGCGCTCGGGTGGCTGGCGGATGCGACGAGCATCGAGGCGGTATACCGCATCGTGTCGTTCCTGCCGATGCTTGGGCTGGCGACCGCGTTGCTCCCGCGGACGGGTGGAGCAGCCAGATAACTGGCGCGCGGCCGCCCCACCACCCCCGCGCGCCGATCTCCGGCGGCCATGGCCGCCTCCGATCAGCCAAGCTCCCGATAGACGTAGCGATACACCTCGCGGAAGCCGAGGCGGCGATAGAGGCTCAACGCCGCATCGTTGTCCGCCTCCACCTGGAGCGCGCCCCACTGCGCCCCCTCCGACCGCGCCCAGCCGAGGGCAGCCACGCACACGCGCCGCCCGAAGCCCTGGCCACGGAAGGCCTGCATCGTCGTGACATCGCCCAGGATCGCGATCGGCCCGACCGCGGCGGCGAAGGCAACGGCCGCCACCCGCCCCTCGGCCGAGGCGCTGATCCACGCACCCGGCACGAGCAGCAGCGACGCCGTGTCACGCTTCTCGATCATCCGCGCGGGGCTGGCGGTGCCCCCCTCCTCGCGCACCGTGAGCCACTCCTCTGACGGCCCCTCCTCCATCAGCGTGTCGCCGTCCGGCAAGGGCAGGCTGTCGAGCGGGGCTGCCATCACCACCGTCTCAACGCTTCTCGCCCAGGCGCGATGGGCGAGCAGCCGCTCGAGCGCCGGCGGGGTGAGCGGCGTCACCCTGATGCGCGGCACACGCCCGAGGCGCATGTACCAGTCCTCGATCCGCGCGAGCCTCGCCCCCAGATCGGCGTCGTCCCCGGGGTCGAGCCAGCAGGCACTGTTGGCGCGGCCCGATCCGCCGGGGCCGGCGCCGGCGCGGATGATGGCGGAACCGTCGAGCGCCACGCGGTGGGCGGGAACGGCGGTGAGGCAGGCGCGTTCGATGTCGGGGATCGTGGGGATGTCCATGTGGTGGAGGGAAGCACGGGCAAAAATTCGGCGAAAGTGATGTAACCGCCGGGCCGCGTCGTGCGAAACAGCCGCACCGGGACAGTCGGAGGCGTGCGGGTGGAATCGATCTACTGGGTGATGGCCTGGGCCTGCCACCGCAAGTGCAAGCACTGCTACGAGGACCGGTTCCGCCCCTATGTCCGCGGCGCGCTCGAGGCGGTGCTGGCTGAGGCCGAGCGCAACGCCCCGCGCATCATCGCCAACCTGCCCGAGACCATGACCTATCTCGACATGACCGACCCGCGCGCGGACGGCACACTGCCGCGCAAGGTCGGCCGCGTCATCCTCTCGGGTGGCGAGAGCCTGATGGACCCGGTGCGCGAGCGCGTGACCTACCCCGTGATCGAACAGCTCATGGCAAAGTACCGCGATGCCGGCGGCGTGAAGATCGTGGTGCAGACGACGGGCGACCTGCTGACGCCGGAGATCGTCGATGACCTGCTGGCGCGCGGCGTCTGGATGATCTCCGTCGCCTCGATCGACGATTATCACGTGGGGCTCGAGGGTGAGGCGAAGCAGAAGGCCTTCATCGCGAAGCTCACCGCGATGTTCGAGGCAGCCGGCATGAGCGAGAGCGGCATCGCCTCGCACACGCGCAAATGGCTCGACGAGCCCGGGCCGCTGTTCTCCTTCTTCGGCGCGAGCCCGGATGCGTGGATCGGCAAGATCTGGCCACGCGGCCGCGGCTGGGCGAACGGGCTTTCGACCGCGACGATCGCGGACAATTTCTGCGCCCGCTGGTCGGGTGCCGCGAACTTCCTCAACCACGGCTATTCGGGGTCCGAGGTGAGCATCGAGCCTGATGGCGCGGTCTATCCCTGCTGCCTCAAAACGAAACTGCCGATCGGCAACCTGACCGAGGAAGGGCTGATCGAGATCCTCGACAGCCTGGCGGGTGATGCGGTGTACGAGGCGCTGAACGCTGGCCAGCCGCAGCGCATGGGGCTTGCCGATGGATGGTCCATCGAGACCTTCCTCGAGAAGTCCCGCACCACCGATCCGAAGGGCAAGCCGTATGCGAACCTTTGCATCGGCTGCGACCGCTTCCACGAGGAGGTTCTCGCGCCCCGCATCGAGGCTGCCGCCGCGCGGCGCCGCAAGCTGAAGGTTGCCGCGGAATGATCGCGCGCCGCACGCTGCTCGCCTCCGCCGCCGCGCTGCCATTCGCGGCGAAGGCAGCGACCCCCGATCATCCGCTGCTCCGCCGGCCCTGGGCCGACGTGGTCGCCGCCGCGCGCGGGCAGACCGTGTTCTGGAACGCCTGGGGTGGGGATGACCGCACCAACGGCTTCATCGCCTGGGCGAATGATCGCGTGACGGAACGTTACGGATTCCGCATCCAGCACGTGCGCCTGCGCGACACGGCGGAGGCCGTCGCCCGCGTCGTCGCGGAGAAGGCGGCGGGGCGGACCGAGGGCGGGTCGGTCGACCTCATCTGGATCAACGGGCCGAACTTCCTGGCGATGAAGGATGCCGGCCTGCTGTTCGGCCCGTTCGTCGACCGCCTGCCGAACGCGCGGCTGATCGACCGCGAGGGCAAGCCCGCGACCGTGACCGACTTCACCGTGCCGGTCGATGGCCTCGCCTCTCCGTGGCGGATGGCGCAGATCGTCTATGTGTACGACAGCGCAACGGTGAAGGATCCGCCGCGCACCATCCCCGCCATGCTCGCCTGGGCGCGCGCCAACCCGGGCCGCCTTGCCCACCCGACGGTGCGAAACTTCCTGGGCGCGACCTTCCTCAAGCAGGCCCTCTACGAGCTCACGCCCGACCCGTCGCTGCTGGCCAGGCCCGTCACCGATGACGGGTTCGGCCCCGCCACCGCGCCGCTCTGGGCCTGGTATGACGCGCTCCGCCCGCATCTCTGGCGCCAGGGGCGGCAGTTCCCCGAGAACGGGCCAGCGCAGCGCACGCTGATGAACGATGGCGAGATCGACATCATGATCTCGTTCAACCCGTCGGAAGCCTCGACCGCGATCGCCAACGGCCAGCTGCCGCCCAGCGTGCGCACCTACGTTCTCGCGGGCGGAACGATCGGCAATGCGAGTTTCGTTGCCATCCCGTTCAACGCCGCGCACCAGGCAGCCGCGATGGTGCTGGCCGATTTCCTGCTGAGCCCGGAGGCGCAGGCGCATGGGCAGGACCCGCGCGTGATGGGCAATTTCACCGTCCTCGCGCTCGATCGGCTGGCACCGGAGGATCGCGCGCGGTTCGAGCGCCTGCCGCGCGGGGCAGCAACGCTCACCAACGCCGAGCTCGGCCGCCCGCTGCCGGAGCCGCACCCCTCCTGGATGACGCGGATCACGGCGGAATGGGAACGCAGGGTCTCGCGCTGAGCCAGCCAGCGCGGCACGCAGCGCCGGTGCTGCGTGCCGTGCCGGCCGTGACGCTCGCCCTTTTCCTGGGGCCGATCGCGGCCGGGCTCGGGGGAACACTGGCACCGGCCTTCGGCTGGCTTCCCGCGATCGGCGGCGAGGCGATCACACTGGCCCCCTGGCACGCGCTGTTCTCCACACCTGGCTTCACCGCGACCCTGCGCGTGACCATCACCACCGGCTTCACGGCGACCTTGCTCTCGCTCGGCATCGTGGTGCTGTTCTGTGCGTCCTGCCACGGCACCGCGCTGTTCCGCCGCACCCAGGCGATGCTGGCACCGATGCTGGCGACGCCGCACGCGGCCCTTGCCATCGGCTTCGCGTTCCTCGCCGCCCCCTCCGGCATGGTGGCGCGCCTGCTCTCGCCCTGGGCCACGGGCTGGATGCGCCCGCCCGATATCGGCACGGTGAATGATGCGGCGGGTTTCGCGCTCATCGCCGGGCTGATGCTGAAGGAAGTACCGTATCTCCTGCTCGTCACCTTCGCCGCGCTGAACCAGGTGAAGGCAGCACCGTTGATGCGCGCGGCCCGCACCCTCGGCTACGGCCCCGTCACGGGCTGGCTGAAGGTGGTGTATCCGCTCGTCCATCCGCAGATCAGGCTGCCGGTCTACGCGGTTCTCGCCTTCAGCCTCTCGGTCGTCGATGTCGCGATGATCCTCGGCCCCGGCAATCCACCGACGCTCGCGGTCCTCGTCGTCCGTTGGTTCTCCGACCGTGACCTCGCGATGTGGTTTCCGGCGAGCGCCGGTGCGCTGCTGCTTGCGGCGATCGTCCTGGGATCGATCCTGCTCTGGCGCCTGGGCGAGGGAGCGGTCGCGCGCACGCTGCGGCCGTGGCTCACCGGTGGGGCACGCGGCGGCAGCGGCGCGGCGCTCGCCGGCGCGATGACCGGTGCGCTGTCCATCACCCTCGCCCTGTCGCTCGCCGCCGTCCTCGTCCTCGCCCTCTGGTCCTTCGCCGGCCCCTGGCGCTTCCCCGATGCGCTGCCGCGAACATTCACGCTCGCGACCTGGGCGGGACAGGTGCAGGAGCTTGCACATCCGGCCCGCACCACGCTCATGGTCGGTGCGGCAGCGACCGTGATCGCACTTGCGCTCGCGCTGCTCTGCCTCGAGGCGGAGCAACGTTTCGGCCTCGCACCGGGGCGGACGGCGCTGTGGCTTCTCTACCTGCCGCTGCTGCTGCCGCAGGTGGCGTTCCTGTTCGGGCTCCAGGTGCTGCTGGTGCGCGCCGGCATCGATGGCACGCATGGCGCCGTCATCTGGGCGCATCTGCTGTTCGTGCTGCCCTACGTGTTCCTCACGCTCGCCGATCCGTGGCGGGCGATCGACCCGCGGCTCGCGCGAAACGCGGCCTCCCTGGGTGCGGGGCCGTGGCGCGTGTTCCTCGCGGTGAAGCTGCCGGTGATGCTGCGCCCGATCCTGATCGCTGCCGGGATCGGCTTCGCCGTCAGCGCGGGCCAGTACCTGCCGACGCTGTTCGCAGGCGCTGGCAGGATCACCACGTTGACGACCGAGGCCGTGACGCTCGCCGGCGGCTCCGATCGCCGCATCGTCGGCGCCTATGCGCTCGTGCAGGCATTGCTGCCGCTCGCGGTCTACGCCGCCGCCATAGCAACGCCAGCAATCGCCTGGCGCAACCGCCGGGGGCTTGCGGTCGCATGAGGGGGCTTTCACTTCGCGGCGCTGCCGTGACGCTGGGTGAGCGTGCGCTCGTCGGCCCGCTCGACCTCACCGTTGCCCCCGGAGCGGTCGTGACGCTGATGGGTCCTTCCGGGTCCGGAAAGTCGAGCCTGCTGGCGTGGATCTGCGGCACGCTCGACCCGGCCTTTCGCGCGGAGGGCCAGGTCACTGTGAACGGGGCGGACGTCACCGCCCTTCCCGCGCACCGGCGGCGCATCGGCATCCTGTTTCAGGATGACATGCTGTTTCCGCACCTCTCCGTCGGCGGCAACCTCGCCTTCGGCCTGCCGCCAGGGCTTTCGCGTGGCGAGCGGCGTGCGCGCATCGCCGCGGCCCTCGCAGATGCCGAACTTGCCGGCTTCGAGGGGCGTGACCCGGCAACGCTCTCGGGCGGGCAGCGCGCGCGCATCGCGCTCATGCGCACCCTGCTCGCGGGCCCCCAGGCGCTGCTGCTCGACGAGCCGTTCGGCAGGCTCGACGTCGCTCTGCGCGATCGGATGCGTCGTTTCGTCTTCGAACGCACGCGGCAACTCAGCCTGCCGGTGCTGATGGTCACGCACGACCCTGACGATGCCGCAGCCGCATCAGGCCCGGTGCTGCACCTGCTCGCTGGCGGCGCGGTACGGCGCGAGATCCCGGATGAAGGAGTCCCCGATGCGCTTCCTGCCTGAGCGCCCTCGCACCACCCTGCCCGATCCGCGCGACCCTGGCGTGACGCTGGCCGATGTGGAGCGTGCGATCCGCGTGCTGCACCCCGTGCCGCACCTGACGCCGGAGCAGGCGGAGGGGCTGATCGCCGAGGGCAGTGCCGCGCTGTTCGACGTGCGCGCACACGCCGAGTTCGCCGAGGGCCACCTGCCGGGGGCTGTGCGCGTCGACCCAGCGGTACCGCCCGCACGCTTCGCCGCCGCGCACGGGCCTGACTGTACCGGCCGCGTCGTGCTGTTCGCCTGCTCGGTGGGCTTGCGCAGTGCGCGGTTGGCAGAGGCCGTCGCCGGCGCCATCGTGCCCTACCGGCCACTCGGTGTGGCGAACCTCTCCGGCGGGCTGTTCCGCTGGGTCGCCGAGCGTCGGCGCCCTGCCCTTCCCGCACTCCATCCGTTCGATGCTGCGTGGGCGACGCTGCTTGGGCGTACAATCGCCGCCGCGGCGGAGTAGCAGCGGAAGGCGGCGCTCGAGATCGAACTGCTGCACCAGAAGATCGACCTGCCGCGCGAGCGTGAGCTGATCGCCCTCACCGCCCTGCTGCGCGACGTGCTCGCGCGGCTGGAGGCGCGGGAAGGACCGGAAGCTCAGTCCAGCGTCTGATCCTCGAGCGCGGTGCGGGCGAGCGCGAGTGCGGTGTCGAACGCCTCCTCCAGGCTCGGGTTCACGCCGCGGCAGCCGGCCGCGACCGCATCCGCCCAGTCGAGATAGTCGCGCTTGCGGGCAAGGTCCCACGAGGGCGGCGGGCTCACCGTGATGGCGCGCAGGTTCGCCGCCTTGTCGGCGAGCTTCACCATCCGCGCCGCCTCGCTCTTCTTCGTCGCCGTCTCGACCTGCCGCCGCTTCCGCTCCGCCTTCGGCAGCGTCTTGTCGTCGGTCACCTCGACGACGATGGCAGCGACCTCGGCGCCGAACCGCTCGGCGAGCTCACGCTCCGTCACCGGGCGGCCGACCGTGTCGCCATCCTCGATCGTATCGTGCAGCAGGCCGGCGAGGATGGCCGGGACCGGCGCGCCGGCGGCGGCGAGCGCGGCGGCAACCTCGATCACGTGGTTCACGTAGGGTTCCTGCGCAGCGCCCTTGCGGCGCTGGTGGGTGTGCACCTCGGCCGCGAACGCGGTCGCGCGGAGCACCAGGGCTTCGTTGCTTTCTGTCATGCGCACACTCTATGCGGCGGACGCGCGACGCGACAGGATGGATGGTGATGACCACGACCGTTCTTGTCGCAGGCGCCGGCCCCGTCGGGCTCACCGCCGCACTCGCCCTCCACCGCGCCGGCATCGGCGTACGCGTGCTCGAGAAGCGCCCCGCGCTGACCGCCGCGAGCCGCGCGAGCACCTTCCACCCCTCCACGCTTGGCATCCTCGCCAGGCTCGGCGTTGCCGACGCGCTGCTGCCGCGTGGCCGTCGTGTCGATGCGCTCGCCTGGCTCAGCCCCGGGCGCGGGGCGGATGCGGTGATGCCGATGCACCACCTCGCCGCCCGCACGGCGTTTCCCTTCCGCCTCCACGCCGAGCAGGCGGAGCTGACGCCGCTCCTGCTCGCCGCCCTTCCTCCCGGAACGGTGTCGTTCGGCGCCGAGGCGATCGCCGCGACACAGGACGGCAACGGCGTGACGCTGGTGACGGCCGATGGCAACGAACATCGCGGCAGCCTCGCGATCGCCGCCGATGGTGCGCACAGCGCGCTGCGCACAGCGGCGGGCATCGCCGTCGAGACGGCACCCTATGGCCACCGCGTGCTCAGGCTGATGACGACGCTGCCGCTCGACGCCCTCGTCCCCGGGCTTGCGGGCGCGGGCATCGCCTATGTGCATGATGGGCCCGACAGCATCAGCCTTCTGGCCATGCCCGGGCTCTGGCGCATCATCATCCGCGTGCCAGCGAGCGTCGCCGATGAGGCGGCATTGAGCCCGGCATTCTTCGCTCCCATCCTGCGCCGCTTCCTGCCCTCGCTGCCCGCCGAGCTTCCGCTCGCGTCCGCCGATGTCTACGGCGTTGCCCGCGGCATCGCGGCGCGGATGCGGGCCGGCAGGATCCTCGTCATCGGCGATGCGGCGCATGTCACGAACACGCGCGGCGGCATGAACATGAATGCCGGCATCCATGACGCGGCGACGCTCGCGGCAACGATCGCCTCCGGCAACGATGCGCTGCTCGATGCGTGGGAAGCCGCGCGGCTGCGCGTGACGGCCGAGGTGCTGCTCGCCCGCACCGACCGTGCCGTCGCCTCCGCCACCGCATGGCGTGACGAGGCGGTCGCGGCCACGGCCGACCCGGCGCGCGCCGATGCCTGGCTGGTCGCTGCCGCGATGCTCGACACCTGCGATGCGGGAGCGCCGCCGTGACGCCGCGCTTCGTGCCCGCCCATCGCGCGGGGCTTCTCGTCCCCTCCGCCAACCCGGCGGTGGAACCAGAGTTCCGCGCCCTGATGCCCGACGCGGTCGCGCTGCACGCGACGCGGCTGCCGGTCATGCCCGGCACCACGCTGGCGGAGCGCAACGCCGCCTATCTCGAGAGCTTCGCGCCAGGGCTCGCGAGCTTCGGCGAACTGCCGATCGAAGCAGCCGCCGTCGCGCTCACGGGCGCGAGCTATGCGATGACGCCGGATGAGGACGAGGCCTTCGCCACGCGGCTCGGCGGCATCCGCGGCATCCCCGTCGTGCTGGCGAGCCGGGCCATCGCCGCTGCCATCACGGCCCTGGGCGCGCGCGAGATCGTGCTGTTCTCGCCCTATCCCGACTGGCTCTCGGCCCGCGCCGCTGCCTACTGGCGCGCCGCTGGACTGACGGTGACCGAAATCAGCGTCAGCGACGGAACGTTCCGTGCCTATGAGATGACGGCCGAGGAGGTTACGGACGGACTAGCACGCGTTCCCGATCGCGCGGGCGTTCCCGTCATCCTCAGCGGTACCGGCATGCCCACGCTCGATGCCATCGCAGGCTCGCTCGCGCGCAAGGGCCCGGTGATCTCCTCGAACGTGGCCACCGCCTGGGCGTTCACCCGCGCCCTCGGCCTGCCGCCCTCGCCCGTGCTCGCGTCTCTCGCGCCGGCGCTCGTCACCCGACCTTGACGAGCAGCTTGCCGAAATTCTTCCCCGCCAGAAGGCCGATGAACGCCGCCGGTGCGTTCTCGATGCCGCTCACCACGTCCTCGCGGTAGCGCAGCTTCCCGGCCCGGATGAGCGGCACCGCCACCGCCCGCCATTCCGGCAGGCGCTGCCAGCTGTCGGAGACGATGAAGCCCTGGATGCGCAGGCGCTTGCGCACCGCCGACATGAGGTTGGGCCCTGGTTGCGGTACCGGATCGTTGTATTCGGCGATCATCCCGCACATCACCATGCGCGCGAAATCGCGGAGCCGCGGGAACACAGCGCGCTGCACGGCGCCACCAACATTCTCCCAGTAGACGTCGATGCCATCGGGGCAGGCAGCGTCGAGCGCCTGGGGGAAATCGCCGTCGCGATGGTCGAGGCAGGCATCGAAGCCGAGCTCGCCCGTGACGTAGGCGCATTTCTCAGCCCCGCCCGCGATGCCGATGACGCGCGCCCCCGCCGCCTTGGCGATCTGCCCCGCGACCGCCCCCACCGCCCCGGACGCAGCCGAGATCACCACCGTCTCGCCCCGCTTCGGCTGGCCGATGTCGCTCATCCCCACATGCGCGGTCAGCCCGGGCATGCCGAGGATGCCGAGGGCCGTCTGCACCGGCGCCTCGGCCGCGTCGAGCTTCATCAGCCCCTTCGCCGGCGCGACGGACCATTCCTGCCAGCCATACGCGCCGAGCACGACATCGCCAGGCGAAAGGGCCGGATCATTGCTCGCCTCGACGCGGGCAACGGCACGGCATTCCATCACCGCCCCGATCGCCACGGGGGCGGCGTAGCTTTTCGCGGCACTCATCCGCCCGCGCTGGTAGGGGTCGAGCGAGAGGAACAGGTGTCGCAGCAGCACCTCGCCAGCACCCGGCGCGGGGATGGGCGTGCGCGCGATCGCGAAGTCGTCCTGCCGCACCACCCCCTCTGGCCGGCGGGCGAGCAGCACCTGCGTGTTCACGGCCTCGGGCATCGGGCTCTCTCCTCGTCAGGGTGACCAGGCGATTGGCGGCAGGCGCATCAGCGGGATGCGTGCTGCCGTCAGCGTCCTGTCCTCGATCGCGATCGGGATCTCGACGATGCGCTCGCCCCCACCCTCCGGCTGGCGCGAGGCGGCGTTGAGCGCAAGGCGGGTGAGAGAGGCCTGGCCGCGGCCGATGAGCCCTGCCGCGACGAACCGGTCGAGCGCGGGGCCATAGCCGGCAAGCCGAGCCGTCGCCGCGCCCACCGGCTGCAATGCGCGGTCGAGCGTCATGGTCGCTGCCGCCTGCACCGTGAGCGGCCCCCAGGCGAGGGAGAGGCGGTCGAGCGTCAGCCGCCCGTCGCCATCGCGCCAGGCCCTGAGCGCCCGCGCCGTGCCGCCCGCGGCAGGCAGGCGGCCGCGGAGCGTGAGCTCAGCCGAGAGCGACGCGATGCGCGACCCCAGCGGCCATTGCGATTCCGGCGGCGGCAGCACGATGCCGGCGAGGTCGAGCTGCGCGCGCGACGCGTCGGTCGGCAGGGTCGCGCGAAGCTCCGCGATCGCAAGCGGTCCTTGCGGCAGGGCGAGCACCACCTCACGGCCCGTGATCACGGGTGCGGCGGCGTTGCCGAGCGGCACGATGGCGCGGAGCGCAGCGGCCGTGATGGGAACCGGCGCCTCCTGCCCGACCGCGATGGAACAGGGGCAGCTGATCTCCCCCACCACCTCGCGGGGCTTGCGCGGCGACAGAACGAGGTCGATCGCGCGCGCCTCGGCCCGCATGGGCACGGCGCTTCCGCCGGGGGCGACCACGACGCCGGCATAGCGGAAGCCGGGAACGACGAGCCGCGCCTCGACCGGATAGCCGGCGCGGCGCGGTTCCCCGAACGCGACGGTGGCGCCTGCCTGCGCCTGGCCCGCCGCCCAGGCATCGACCTCGGTCGCGAGCCTGCCGGTTGCCGCCCACCAGAGGGCGCCGTGCGCTGCCACGAGGGTGGCAACGACGGCACCGCCGATGAGCCCCCAGCATCGCGTCACCGCGGGCTTATCCACACGCGCACGGCACCGTCCCGCGCGCTCGGCCGCGCATCGTGATCAACGCTGAAACCGGCCGAAATCCTGGCCTGATCCCTGCCTGATGAGGGGGTTGCGCCCTCGCCTTCATGTGACGGTCAAGCTCACCCGCCCCGTGGCCCCACAGAGTTGTCCACAAGCACAGGGAGAAGTGCATCGCTCGCCTCCTCGATCGTGGCCACAAGCCGTGCCTCGAATCCCGCCCGGTCGAGCCCGGGCGGGATCGGCGGCAGCACGGCGATCGTGATCGTTCCCGGCCGCTTGAGGAACGCACGTCTCGGCCAGCACACCCCGGAATCGGTCGCCACCGGCACGACCGGCATCCGGGACCGCGCGTAGAGGGCGCTGATCCCCGGCTGGTAAGGGTGCGCAGCGGTCGTGCCGGGCTCCGCAGGGACGCGGGTTCCCTGCGGGAAGATCACCACCTGCCGCCCCGCGGCGAGTGCTGCCGCCGCGCCACGCAGCAGGCCTCGCATGGCCGACGCGCCGGCGCCACGGTCGACGGCGATCATCCCCGCACGGCGGCTGAACCAGCCGTAGAAGGGAATGGCGAGAAGCTCCGCCTTCATCACGTAGGCGGTCGCCGGCAGCAGCGCGAACCAGATGAGGGTGTCGAAGGCCGACTGGTGCTTCGCCGCGACCAGCGCCGGGCCCGATGCCGGCAGGTGCTCCGCGCCCGTCACCTTCACGGTGACGCCCGCGAGCACCCTGAGCAGCACCACCACCCCGCGCGCCCAGAAGCGCTGGACGGCCATCACCCGTTCCGGCGGCAGCAGCAGCACGGGCGAGAGCAGCACGAGGCACCCGGCCGTCAACACGAAGAAAGCGAGGTTGAAGAGGACCGAGCGGACCAGGACCATGGCCCGTCAGCCGTTGCGGCCGGGCGGCGCCTTGCGCGGCTCGCGCGAGAGGTTGCGCGCGGCGAGGTCCTCGAGATAGCGGGCCCAGCGAGTCTCGTGTTCCGCGCCCAGGGTGCGGAGGTAGTCCCACGCATAGATTCCGGTGTCGTGCAGGTCGTCGAACACGATCCTGATCGCGTAGTTGCCCACCGGCTCGACGCTCATGATCCCGACATGCCGCCGCCCCCAGACCAGCACCTTCTGGTCGGGCGCGTGGCCCTGCACCTCGGCCGACGGGCTTTCGACGCGAAGATACTCGGCGGGCAGGGTGTAGCTCAGCCCATCGTCGAAGGTGACGACGAGCGCCTTCTCGGCGCGCTTGACCCTGATCTCGGTTGGCGTCGCCATTCAGCCAGCCTGCTGCCCGGCCTCGTCCAGCCGCCCAGCGTCGTCCAGCCGTCTTGCCTCGTCGGCGAGCATGATGGGGATGCCGTCGCGGATCGGGTAGGCAAGGCCCGCCTGGTCGCTGATGAGCTCCCCCCGGGCGCGGTCGTAGCGGAGCGGCCCCTTGGTGAGCGGGCAGACGAGGATTTCGAGCAGCCGCGGGTCCACCGGTGCGGCGGCCATCGCGTTCTCCGGTGTCGCTGTCATGACAGTCGCGCCCCTCCTTCATCAGGCCCACCATGCGCGCCGATCTCGACGAGGGCGAGCAGCATGTCGGCCCGGTCCTGGATCGACGGCGCCTCGAGCAGCGCCTGCTTCTCGCGCGGCTCGAACGGGCAGACCATCGCCAGCGTGGTGATCAGCATCGCATCCGGCGTCTCGCGCACGGCATCCCAGTTCGCATCGATGCGGTTGGCGCGGAAATACGCCTTCAGCGAGTCCTCCAGCCGCTCGCGGTCCAGAATGGGGCGGATCGTGGCGTCGAGATCGCCCAGGAATGCCGCATAATCCGCCCGCACGCGGCGATAGCCGTGGCGCATCGGCAGGTCCTGCGCGACCGTGAAGCGTATGACGCCGGTCAGCGTGACCAGCAGCCTGCCGTCATCGGTCTCGCTGAACGAGGAGACGCGCCCAAGGCAGCCGACGCGATAGAGAGCCGGGCCCGAGGCCCCGGCCTGGTCGGCGGCGTTTGGCTGGATCATGCCGAACATCCGCCCATGAGCCAGGCTGTCCTCGATCATCGCGAGATAGCGCGGCTCGAAGATGTTGAGCGGCAGCCGGCCGAAGGGCAGCAGCAGGGCGCCGGTCAGCGGAAAGACCGCGATCTCTGCCGGCAGCGTCGCCGCTTCCGGAAGCCAGGCATCAGCCGTCATCGCGTATCCTTCCTGCGCCGCCATCGCGGCCGTTCAGCTGAACAGCAGCGTCGAGAGGCGGCGGCGTGCAGCCACCGTCACCTCGTCCGTCAGGCCCCAGGCCTCGAAGAACTTGAGAAGCTGGAGGCGGGCGGCATCGTCGTTCCACCCCTTTTGGGCTTTCATGATCTGGAGCAGCTGATCAGCCGCATCCTCGCGCCGGCTGATGCCGTTCAGCGCCACGGCATAGTCGAACCGAGCGGCATGGTCGCCGGCATCGGCGGCAAGACGTGCCTGCAGCGCCGTGATCCGGCCCTGCGCCTCGCGCCCCTTCGCGGTGACCTCGAGGGCGGACTTCACACCCTGCACCTCGGCATGGCTCTCGACATTGGCGGGCAGCGAGGCGACGAGCGCGGCGGCCTCCTGCTCGCGGCCAAGCGCGATCAGGGCGCGGCCGAGCAGGCCGATGGCCTCGGCATTCTCCGGCGCCTCGGCGAGTACGGCCTGGAGGATCTCGGCTGCCTCATCATGGCGACCCTCGGCAGCTGCCTCCTTGGCGGCCGCCATCAGGTCCTCGGTCGGCATCGTGCCGCCGGCCATCTGCACCACCTGCTCGATGACCTGGCGCACCTGGCTCTCGGGCAGCGCGCCCTGGAACAGCGGCACGAGCTGCCCCTGCACGACGGCAACCACCGTCGGCACCGACTGAACCCGAAGCCCCTGCTGGGCCAGCATGGCGATCAGGCGGGGGTTCTTGTCGATGTCGATCTTGGCGAGCCTGACGCGGCCGCCCGCCCCGCGCACGACCTTCTCGAGCACGGGGGTGAGCTGCTTGCAGGGGCCGCACCACGTCGCCCAGAAATCGACGACGACGGGCACCTGCTGGCTCGCCTGGATCACGTCGGCCATGAAGCTGGCCTCGGTGACGTCGATCACTGGATCGGGGGCGTCGCTGGCGGCATGGCCCGCACCGATGAGACCGGATTCGGGTGTCGCGGCAGGCTTCCCGGACCCGACGCCTGCACCTTGAGGGGTAGCGCCTTGGGGTTTCGGCGGGTCGAAGATGATTTCCATCGGCCTTCTCTCGTCCTTCGTGCCCCCGCTCGGCCGGGGGTCGGGATTGCCCATAACATGCGTACGGATGGGACGCGAACAAGGGCAGCCCTGCCCGGGCGCCCGACCCTCAGCCGGCGGCCTCGGCCAGCCCGGCGAGATCGGCGAGATCGGCGATCAGTGGCACGTGGCCGGTGGCGGCAAGAAAGCGGGGAAATTCGGCAGCCGCGATGGCGGTGGTCGCGCGGTTGGTCAGCGGATGGGCGGTGATGCGCCCCTCCGCCGTGGCAAGGGCCCCATCGAGGATGAAGCCGACGCGCCCGCCCCTGCCTGCCCCGGCCCTGTCGTTGACCAGCGCAAAGGGCGTGACGGAGCCGGGCGTGACGCCCAGGCAGTGCATCAGCTCCTCGGCGGCGGCGAAGCTCATCCGCGGCAGGCCGAGGCTGCGCGCGAGCGCACCGATCGGCACGCGCCTGTGTTCGAGAAGGGTGGCAAGCCAGAACCGCCCGTCACGGTCCTTCAGGAACAGGTTCTTCACATGCGCGCCAGGCAGGCGCTCATGGATCGCGGCCGCCTTGCTCTCGGCGACCGTGAAGACCGGGTCGTGCCAGATCGTCTCATGCGCGATGCCGATGGCGCTGAGCCAGGCAAGGAAGGCGTCAGGGGTCATGAGGCCGGCCATGGGTGTGTTCTCCGGCCTTAACGAAGCATACGCAATCACCGGCGCACATTCCCGCCCACCGATTTTCCGCGCACGGAGTTCCCCCGATGTCCCAGCCAGCAGAGGCCCAAGTAGCGGTTGTGCCCACCGCCGAGGTATCGCCCGGGACGCAGCGCACCTGCCTCGTGGTCGATGACAGCCGCGTGGTCAGGCGCATCGCCCGCGGCATCCTCGAGGCGCAGGGCTTCGCGATCGTCGAGGCAGAGGACGGGCAGAAGGCGCTCGAGGCCGTCCGGGCCGAGATGCCGCATGCCATTTTGCTCGACTGGAACATGCCGGTGATGA
The DNA here is from genome assembly GCF_022842375.1 of Elioraea sp. Classification (GTDB taxonomy): domain Bacteria; phylum Pseudomonadota; class Alphaproteobacteria; order Acetobacterales; family Acetobacteraceae; genus Elioraea_A. The sequence continues at coordinate 61,083 of NZ_JALHPR010000015.1, forward strand.
ACGGCATCGAATTCCTGCGCGCGCTGAAGAGCGAGTTCGGCGACACCGCTGCCCCGGTCGTGTTCTGCACCACCGAGAACGAGATGAGTTTCATCCTCGAAGCGATGGGCGCTGGTGCCACCGAATACATCATGAAGCCGTTCGACGCCGAAATCCTCGCCTCCAAGTTCGAGCAGGCCGGCCTTCTGTGAGACTCCCCCTCTCCCCCCCCGGCAGCGGCGCGTCGACGGCGTCTGCCGCACCGCGCGATGCCTCGGTCGTGCGGGTGCTGGTGTGCGACGACAGCGCCGTGATCCGGGGCCTTATCACCCGCATGCTGGAGACTGACCCCGACATCGCCGTGGTCGGGCGCGCGGGCAACGGGCGCGATGCGATCGAGGCGGTGCGGCGCAACAGGCCTGACGTGTGCGTGCTCGACATCGAGATGCCGGTGATGGACGGGCTCGCCGCCCTTCCCGAGCTCCTGAAGGTCGACCCCAGCCTGCGCGTGGTGATGGCGAGCACGCTGACGACGCGCGGCGCCGATGTGGCGATGCGCGCGCTGAAGCTTGGCGCGGCCGACTATGTGCCGAAGCCGACGACGACGGGTGAGATCGCGGGCGCGGCGTCGTTCCGCGAGGAGATCATCGCCAAGGTCAAGGGCCTCGGCCGGCAGCGCCGGCGCGCAACGCCCCACGGCATGGCGCCAACCGCTGCGCGGCCCGTCCTCATCCGGCCGGCGCCGAGCCTCGCGCGCGCCGGGTCCACGCTGCCGCCGGCCGTCCTCGCCATCGGGTCATCGACCGGCGGGCCGCAGGCCCTGTTCACGCTGTTCGCCGGCCTTGGCCGCAATTTCCCGCTGCCGATCCTGGTGACACAGCACATGCCGCCCGCGTTCACGCCGATCCTGGCCGAGCACCTGACCAAGGTCGGCGGCCCGCCCTGCGCCGAGGCGAAGGATGGCGAGGTACCGGTGGCAGGCCGCGCCTACCTCGCCCCTGGCGATACCCACCTGATCGTCAGCACCGAAGGTGGCTCTCCCCGGCTGCACCTGTCGAAATCGCCACCCGAGAATTTCTGCCGCCCCGCCGTCGACCCCATGCTGCGCAGCGCCTCGGCCGCCTATGGCGGGCGCGTGCTCGTCGTCATCCTCACCGGCATGGGCCATGACGGGCTGAAGGGCGCGCAGGCCGTCGTCTCTGCCGGCGGCCGGGTGATCGCCCAGGATGAGGCAACCTCCATCGTCTGGGGGATGCCCGGCGCGGTTGCCCAGGCCGGCGTTGCCTCGGCCATCCTTCCGATCGGCGACATCGCCGCATCCGTCACGTCAAGCATCGCCAAAGGGGCACGCGCATGAGCCAGGTTGCCTTCTCCGCTCTCGCGAGCCTGCTCCACACCCGCTCCGGCCTCGTGCTCGGGCCGGACAAGATGTACCTGGTCGAGACGCGGCTCGGGCCGCTGATGAAGCGCGAGAAGATCACCGATCTCGGCGGCCTCGTGTCGCGCATCTCGACGGCCGCCGGCGAGGTGCTGGCGCGCGAGGTGGTCGAGCTCATGACCACTAACGAAACGTTCTTCTTCCGTGACGGCAAGCCGTTCGAGCATTTCAAGACCGCGGCGATCAAGCGCATTCATGCCGCACGGCCGCCGGGACAGCCGATCCGCGTATGGTCGGCCGCCTGCTCGACCGGGCAGGAGGCCTACTCGCTCGCCATGATCGTGGCCGAGGCGAAGGCCGTGCTCGGCGACCGGAAGGTCGAGATCGTCGGCACCGATCTGTCGCGCGAGGTTCTCGCCAAGGCACGCGAGGGCGTCTACTCGCAATTCGAGGTGCAGCGCGGCCTGCCGATCCAGCTGCTCATGAAGTACTTCAAGCAGGAGGGGCAGAACTGGCGGCTCTCCGACACGATCCGCAACATGGCGAGCTTCCGCGAGGGCAACCTGCTCGGCGACCTGCGCGCGCTCGGCCGTTTCGACATCGTGTTCTGCCGCAACGTGCTGATCTACTTCGACCAGGCGACGAAGGGCCGCGTGCTGGCAACGATCGCCGGCCAGATGCCGGCTGACGGCGTGCTCTATCTCGGCGGCGCCGAGACGGTGCTCGGCATCACCGATCGCTTTGCCGCCATCAGCGGCGAGCGCGGCGTGTACGAGCCCGTCGGCGGCGCGGGATCGGGCGCGCGCACCGCCGCCGCATGACCAGGCTGGCCAGTCGCCACCGTTCGTAGCAGCATCACCCCGTCACTGACGGGGAGAGACGATCGTGGCTCTGATCGACGGCGCGCGGCTTCTGGCTGACCTGCACAGCTTGCGCGATTTCGGGCGGTTCAAGACGGGCGTTCACCGCCCGACCCTGTCTGACCAGGACATCGCGAGCCGCCGCTGGCTCGCTTCCCGGCTCGAGGCGGCAGGCCTCGAGGCGCGGATTGACGGCATCGCCTCTGTCTATGGCTTCACACGCAATGCCGGCAAGCGGCTGCTCATCGGCAGCCATCTCGAAAGTCAGAACGAGTCGGGCTGGCTCGATGGCGCGCTCGGCGTGATGTTCGGCCTCGAGGTCGCGCGCGCGCTGCCGCATCTGCCGATCGACGTTGCCGCATGGGTGGACGAGGAGGGGCATTACGGCAACTTCCTCGGCGCACGCTCCTTCCTCGGCGAGGTGACCGACAGCGAGATCGATGCGGCCGCGAACCGCACAACCCGCGAGAGCATGCGCGACGGGCTCGCCCGCGCGGGGCTTGCCGGGGTGCCCCGCGTGACGCTCGATGACGCTGACCGCTACGTCGGCTATCTCGAGGCGCATATCGAACAGGGCGATGAGCTCGAGGCGAAGGGGCTCGGCATCGGCGTCGTCACCTCGATCGTCGGCATCTGGAATTTCCGTATCCGTTTCGAGGGCGTGCAGAACCATGCCGGCACGACGCGCATGGCGATCAGGAAGGACGCGCGCGTGGCGATGACGCGGCTCGCCAACCGGATCGACGACACGTTCCCATCCGTGATCGCCGAACGCAGCGTCTGGACGATCGGGCGCATGTCGCTCGACCCCAACGCGCCGTCGATCGTGCCTGGCGGGGCGGAGATGAACGTCCAGTTCCGCGATGCCGACCCCGCCGTCCTCGACAGGCTCGAGGCGCATCTCCGTTCGCTGGTGGCCGAGGCCGACGCGGCGGGGCCGTGCCGGGTGAGCATCGCGGTCGCGGCGAAGACCATTCCCAAGGTGATGGATGGCGGGTTCCAGGACGCGCTGGCCGCTGCCGCTGGGCATCGCGCCCCGGGGTCGTGGCAGCGCATGCCCTCGGGCGCAGGCCACGACGCGCAGATGCTCGCGCTGCGCATGAAGGCGGGAATGCTGTTCGTCCCCTCGATCGGCGGTATCAGCCACCACTGGACCGAGGACACGAAGGAGGAGGACATCGTGCGTGGCTGCACCGTCCTCGCCGACGCGGCGGAGGCGATCCTTAGTCAATCATAACGCAGATCCATCGCCTTGCCGCCGAAGATGCGCCACGCAAGAACGGTGTAGGCCGCGATGATCGGCAGCACCACGAGCGCGCCGGCGAGGATGATCGAGAGGCTCTCAGGCGAGGCCGCGGCCTGCCACAGCGTCATCTTCTCCGGCACGATGTAGGGGAAGAAACTCCACGCAAGCCCGGCGAAGGAGAGGCAGAACAGGCCGACCGCGCCCCAGAACGGCAGGCGGCGCAGCGCATCCTCCGGCAGCGGCATGTGCCGCAGCAGCGCGGCAAGGCCCGCGATCAGCGCGAAGGTCGCCACCGGCATCGGCGCGAGCAGCAGGATATTGGGGAAGTCGAACCAGCGATGGAAGATCCGCTCCGACGCGATCGGGGTGGCAAGCGACACGCCGATGATGCCGAGTGCGACGCCCCACAGCGCGCGCCGCGCCCACAGCACGGCACGGCGCTGCAGCGCACCCTCGGTGCGCCAGATCAGCCAGGCAGCGCCGATGAAGGAGTACGCCACCGCAACGCCGATCGCTGAAAGGGCAGCGAAGCCGATCGCGATGATGCCTTCGTCGAAGCCGATCACGTAGCGGCCGAGCATCCAGCCCTGCGTCAGCGCCGTGAGGAGCGAGCCGCCGAAGAACGCATGGTCCCAGCGCCGCTTGTCGGCGAGTGTCGAGGCCTTTGCGCGGAACTCGAACGCCACGCCGCGCAGCGTGAGGCCGAGCAGCATGAGCGCCACGGGGAGGTAGAGTGCGGTGAGGATCGCGCCATGCGCGGTGGGGAAGGCCACGAGCAGCAGGCCGACGCCGAGCACGAGCCACGTCTCGTTCGCATCCCAGAACGGCCCGATCGAGGCGATCATCCTGTCGCGCTCCGGCTCGTCTGCCGCCTGCGGCAGGAGAAGACCGACGCCGAGGTCGAACCCGTCGAGCACGACGTAGGCGAGCACCGAGATTGCCATCAGCGCGGCGAAGACGACGGGCAGAAGCTCCGGCGGCAGGAAGGGTGTCACCGGCTCAGGCCTTGGCCGCGGGAACCGGGCGGGCGAGCGAGATCGGGTTGCCGCCGCCCTCGCCTTCCGGCAGCGCCTTGGCCTTCTTCGCGAGGCGGAACAGCGTCGCGACATAGGCCGAGAGGAGCAGCGCATAGAGCACGAGATACATCACGAGGGTGGAGAACACCGTGCCGGCAGCGATCGGGCCGACAGCCTCCGATGTCGTCAGCACGCCGGTGACGAGCCAGGGCTGGCGGCCGATCTCGGTCACGTACCAGCCGGCGAGCGTGGCCACCCAGCCGGCGAAGGTGGTGCCGACGAAGCCCCACAGCATCGGCCGCGGCAGCTCGCCGCGGCGCCAGAGGAAGTAGGCGCCGCCAAGCCCCATCGCGATCATGAGCATGCCGATGCCGACCATGATGCGGAACGCGAAGAACACCGGTGCCACGGGCGGGTGCTTGCCGACGAAATCGTTCAGGCCGGGCACCACGCCGGCCGGGTCGTGCTTGAGGATGAGCGAGGCGCCCGACGGGATCGAGATCTCGAAATGGTTGGTCCGCGCTGCCTCGTCCGGGATCGCGAACAGGATCAGCGGCACGTGCCCGCGTGTCTCCCAGTTGCCCTCCATCGCCGCGACCTTCGCCGGCTGGTACTCCAGCGTGTTGAGGCCGTGCAGGTCACCCACGAAGGCCTGCACCGGGGCGAGAACGGCGGCCATCACCACGCCGGTGCGGAGTGCGGCGGCCACATCGGGCCCGCGGTCGCCCTTCAGCCAGCGAAAGGCGGAGAGGCCGGCGATCAGGAATGCGACCGTGAGCGCCGAGGCGATCAGCATGTGTGCGAGGCGATACGGCAGGGACGGAGTGAAGACGATCGCCCACCAGTCCGTTGCGTGCGCGACACCGTCGCGCAGTTCGAAGCCCTGCGGCGTGTGCATCCAGGAGTTCAGCACGAGGATCCAGAACGCACTCATCGTCGTGCCGAAGGCGACGAGGACTGTCGCGCCCGTGTGAACCCACCCAGGCACGCGGCGGAAGCCGAACAGCATGATGCCGAGGAAGGTGGCCTCGAGGAAGAACGCCGTCAGAACCTCGTAGGCAAGCAGGGGGCCTGCGATGTTGCCGACCTTCTCCATGAAGCCCGGCCAGTTGGTGCCGAACTGGAAGCTCATGGTGATGCCGGAGACGACACCGAGCGCGAAGGAAAGCGCGAACACCTTCACCCAGAAGCGGTAGGCATCCATCCACTTCCCATCACCGGTGGCGTTGAAGCGCAGCTTGAAGAACAGCAGCACCCAGCCGAGCGCGATGGTGATGGCGGGGAACAGGATGTGGAACGAGATGTTCGCCGCGAACTGGATGCGCGCGAGAATCGTTGCGTCCATCACACGTTCTCCTTCCGCCGGGGCCGCGCGAGGGCGATGACCCTGTCCTTCACCTCCATCAGCTTCGTCACCTTCGCGCCAAGGGCGAGCAGTGCTGCGAGACGCTCGGTCTCGAGCCGCTTCACGTCGTCGTACCAGGTGGTGAGCTGTTCGATCAGGCCGTGCATCTCGGCCATCCGCGCCTGGGCGTGCCGCTCCTCGGCCGTCGCGGGCTTCTGCATCAGGAGTTCGCGGAGCACCGACAGGGTGGGGTCGACCTCGCGCTTCTTCCGCTCCTCGGCCAGCACGCGGAGGATCTGCCACACGTCGTCGGGCGTGGTGAAATGGTCGCGCCGGTCATCGGGGATGTGGCGCAGCAGCACGAGGTTCCAGGTCTGGAGCTCGCGCAGGCCCATCGAGACGTTCGACCGCGAGACGCCGAGCGCGTCGACGATCTGGTCGGCGTTCAGCGGCTCCGGCGAGACGTAGAGCAGCGCGTAGATCTGCCCGACGGTGCGATTGATGCCCCAGCTTCGGCCCATCTCGCCGAAATGCAGCACGAAGGACTGGACCAGAGGGGGGAGGTTCACCGGGGATCGCCCTTCCTGTGATTTCAGTAATTCCTGAAATCTTGATATAGGATAGGGGAAATAGGTTCAAGCCACGTAAACGAGAGGGGCGACGGGTGTCCCCGCCGCCCCTTCCGGTCATGCCCTCCGTCGCCGGGTGCGAACCTCCGGTTCGCCTGGCTCCGCGGCATAAGCCGCGGCGCCCATTCGGGCGCTCGGCACGGGCCACCGGCCCGTGCCGTTGTCTCGCCCCGGACGCTGCGCGGCCTCAGGCCTGGCTGACGAACTTCACGTTCAGATAGGCGTCCAGCCCCTCGATGCCGCCCTCGCTGCCATGGCCGCTGTCCTTGATGCCGCCGAACGGCGTCTCGGGCGTCGACACGGCGAGGCTGTTCACGCCCACCATGCCCCAGTGCAGCGCATCGGCGATCGCGGTCGCGCGCTTCTCGTCATTCGTGAAGGCGTAGGCCGCGAGCCCGTAGGCGACGCCGTTCGCACGCTCGACAACCTCGTCGAAGCTCTTGAACGGCACGATCGGCGCGATCGGGCCGAACGGCTCGTCGTTCATCACCTTCGCATCGGGCGGCACATCGGCCAGCACGGTGGGCTTGTAGAAGAAGCCCTGGTTGGCCGGGCGTTCGCCGCCGGTGGCCACCTTCGCCCCCTTCGCCTTCGCGTCCGCCACCATCGCGTCCATCGTCTCGAGGCGCCGTGCGTTGGCCATCGGGCCCATCTGCGAGGAGGGGTCGAGCCCGTCGCCGAGCTTCAGGCCGGCGGCGATCTCGGTGAAGGCCGTGAGGAACTTCGCGTACTTGCTCTCATGCACGAAGAAGCGCGTCGGGCTGATGCAGACCTGGCCCGCGTTGCGGTACTTGCCGCCCGCCGCGATCTTGGCCACCGCCTCGACGTCGACGTCATCGAACACGATCACGGGCGCGTGGCCGCCGAGTTCCATCGTGGTGCGCTTCATCGTGTCGGCCGCCATCTTCATCAGCATCTTGCCGACAGCGGTGGAGCCGGTGAACGAGATCTTCCGCACCTTCGGGTGGTTGATGAGGTAGCTCGACACCTCGGACGGCACGCCGAACACGAGGTTCAGCACGCCAGGCGGCAGCCCCGCCTCCTGCAGGCAACGGGCCATCTCGACGGCCGTGCCCGGCGTCTCCTCCGACGGCTTGAGGATGATCGAGCAGCCGGCACCCAGCGCGCCCGCGATCTTCCGCATCGGCGACACGGCGGGGAAGTTCCATGGCGCGAAGGCGGCGACGATGCCCACAGGCTCCTTCAGCACCATCTGCCGCACGCCCGCGACCCGGCCGGGGACGATGCGGCCATAGCCGCGGCGACCCTCCTCGGCATACCAGTCGAGGATGTCGATCGCGGTTGCGACCTCGGCCTTGGCCTCGGCGAGGACCTTGCCCTGCTCCAGCGTCAGCACGGTGGCGATCGCATCGAGCCGCGCGCGCATCAGGTCAGCGCCCTTGCGCATGATGCGGCAGCGCTCGTAGGCGCTCATTGCCCGCCACGTCGCGAAGCCCTTCTCGGCGGAAGCGACCGCGGCCTCGAGGTCATGCCCCGAGGCGTGCGGCAGGTCGGCGAGCGACTGCTCGGTCGCTGGGTTCACCACGGGCTCGGCCGCGGTGCCGCTGCCGCGGCTGAACTGGCCATCGATCAGCATCTCGAGGGTTGCGTACATATCGTCTCTCTCTTCGGTGTGGGTCTCGTGTCAGATGGGGATGCGGCCGCGTCAGTCGAGGACGATGCGCTCGGCGCGCACCACGTCACCCCAGCTCTTGATCGCGTCCGTCATCCACGCGGCGAAGGCGGCAGGCCCCTCGGCGCGGGCCACGCCGCCGAGTTCGACGATCCGCGGCGCGATGTCAGGCAGGGCGAGGACGCGGCGGAATGCCTCCGACAGCGCGGCGACCGTGGCCGGGGGCGTGCCGCCCGTCGTCACGATGCCCTGCCAGGTGCCGCTGTCGACCAGCGTGGGCGGCAGGCGCATCTCGCCGAAGCTCGGCGTGTCCGGCAGCGCGGCGAGCCGCGGCGTGCCGGAGACCGCGATGCCCTTCATCTGCCCCTGCACCACGAAGGGCTGCGTGGCCGTGGCACCGTTCAGCAGCACCTGGCACTCGTTCTGGACAACTGCGCGGATCGCCGCCGCCCCGCCGCGGTAGGGAACGTAGGACCAGGTGATGCCGAAATGCCTGGCGAACACGATCGCGGTCAGGTGGTTCGCCGCACCGACGCCGCTGTGGGCGACGTTGAGCTTGTCCGGGTTCGCCTTCGCATAGGCGACGAGTTCCGCCACGGTCGTTGCCGGGACGGAGGGGTGCAGCGCCATGATGTAGGGCGCGAACAGCACCATCGTGACGGGGGCCAGGTCCTTCGTGACGTCGAAGGAGAGCTTGCTGAACAGCGCCGGCGCGGTGGCGAGGCTGCCGACATCGGTGAGCAGCAGGGTGTGGCCGTCGGGCTGCGCCTTGGCGACGAAATCGGCGCCGATGTTGCCGTTCGCCCCCGGCTTGTTCTCGACGACCACGTTCTGGCCCAGTGCCTCTGTCAGCTTCGGCGCCATGAGCCGTGCGAGAATGTCGCTGGTGCCGCCCGGGGCGAAGGGCACGACGAGGCGGAGCGGGCGGTTGAACTGGGCGCGCGCCGGAGCGCCGAGGGAGAGGGCGGGCGCGGCTGCGAGGGCGCCGAGCAGGGTGCGACGGGTTGTCATGGACGCGGTCCTTCCAGAGCCTTGCCGTTTCTTGCGACAGATGTTTATGGGCGGCACGCTAGGGGTGTCGTGTGGGTGCAGCAAGGGGTGGGGGCCTCGGTGGGCCATCCTGCTGGGCTGCTTGAAGGTCTCTTGCAATGCGGATCGGTCTGCGTATAGTCCGCGGCCTTCGGTTGGCCCAGCCAGCCGGATGGAGCGCGGGCGTAGCTCAGGGGTAGAGCACAACCTTGCCAAGGTTGGGGTCGAGGGTTCGAATCCCTTCGCCCGCTCCAGTCACCTCACACAACTCAGTCTCTCCGACGCTGCCGAGCGTGAGGGACCGCAGGGTCTTTGGGCCTTTCGCGGGCGACCTTGATGGTGCGCTCGCGCAACGGCTTCCCGTTTCTCTCCGCAGAGGCGGAAAACTCTCCGAACCTTGAGGGTGTGGCGATTTGGCCAACAAGGTTTAGTGCATTGATCGGGAACGATTTTTCGCACGGCAAACTCGTTGGGAGTTGAAGAACCGACTGCTCCGGCAATCAGTCAACATTGATCAATTCGTCGGCCATCACGTTGGGCCGAGCAACGCTTGTTTCCGATCGCTGCCGTAGACCGCTCAAGAACCTCGCGACTGGGGGATGCGGGCTCCAGCACGTGGCGCTGATCAGTCCAGGATAGGGGAACCGCAGCAGGTTGCCGCTGGAGATCAAGGTGATAGCCGCCGGCTCCGTCCAGAAGGCCTTCGACGATGTCCGGGGCCAAAAGCGTCAGCCTAAGCAGCGATCCGAGATAACCCCGCTCGATCTTCTCGGCCGCTGCCATTTCGCTGATGGACGCGTAGCGACCCTCGTCGAGCATCCGTTGGTAACGGAAGGCGCGTGCGAGCGCCTTCAGCAGTGTCGGATCCGCGCGCGCGGAGGTGAGTGTTGGCAGCCCATTGATGACCGGCATCACGACGGTCTTGCGCCCCGCGCGCCGCTTGATGCTCAGCGGTACGCGGACGGTGACGTGGCTGGGACCGCTCACGCTATGCGCTCCTGCTTGACCACGGATGACGCCCCCGATGTGACGGGCTCGACGTAATTGCGGGGGCCACGTCAGGCCCCAGCCACCTCACGAATGTGCCCGTCTGAGGGCGTCCATCTCGTCGAGATAATCGAGGTGACTTAGGTCATCCTTGTGCTTCTCGATCCAGGCTTCCGGACGCTGCAGAATGTTCGCGACCTCATCATCCTTTGCGCAGCGGTGCCATTCTTCAAAGGCCACGCGCTCTCCGAGGCTATCCCAGGCACAGATCATCGTGCGATCCGTGCCACGCGCGACGGTGACGTCAATTCGGCCAACTGTGCGACGGTACATCATTGGTCGGTTTCCTTTTGCGAGAACGATGGAGGGACACAAGCGAGATTGAGCGGACGCTGGCTGCGACCGCGCGACGCGCCGTGGCGCAGCCGACGAGTGGCGAACGCTCACGGCCGTAATGTCGGGCAATGATCATGCGGCCGCCCTCGCCGCTGCAGACGTTTCGACAGCGAGGTCGCGGACGAGTCCGTCCAGGCCCTCGACACGGAGCGTGATGTCTGCACCGTCGTGGCCGACCGTGACGCGTTCTACTAGGAGGCGAACGATCCGCTGCTGTTCGGACGGGCACAACTCGTCCCAGAGCGGCGTGAGATGGCTCAGCGCCTCGCGAACCTCGCGCTCGGTGAGGTCAGGGATATCCCTTCGACCCGCCTGCCACGTGCCTACCACGATCTCAGGCTGCAGCAGCATCGCGCGAAGCTGTGTCATCACCGCCCCCTCGATCTCCGCCGCCGAGATACGCCGAACGATGCTGTCGTCGGGGTCGCCCTTCAGCGCGCGCTGCGCCACGTAGTAGCGATAGAGTCGTCCTCGCTTGCGTGCGTGGGTTGGCGAGAGTGCCCGGCCGTCCGTGCCGAAGATCAGCCCCTTCAGCAGCGCCGGCTCCTGCTGGCGGTTGGCGGCGGCGCGCTTGCGCGGGCTCACTTGCAGGATGGCGTGCACCCGGTCCCACAGTTCCCGCGGCACGATTGCTTCGTGCTCGCCGGGATAGATGCTCCCCTTGTGCACGACCTCGCCGAGATAGGTGCGGAGGTTCAGGATCTTGTAGACATCGCCCTTGTCCAGCGCCCGCCCAGACTTCGCCGTGATGCCCTCCGCCCGCAGCTGCCGGACCGTCTCGACGCCAGAGCCCGTCTCCACGAAAAGGGTGAACACCCGGAGCACGCGCGCCGCTTCGTCCTCGTCAGGGATCAGCTTGCGGTTCTCGACGCGGTATCCGAGCGGCACCTTGCCGCCCATCCACATCCCCCGCGCCTTCGACGCAGCGACCTTGTCGCGGATGCGTTCGCCGATCACCTCGCGCTCGAACTGGGCGAAGCTCAGCAGGATGTTCAGCGTCAGCCGCCCCATGCTCGTGGTGGTGTTGAAGCTCTGCGTCACGGACACGAACGTCACGCCGTGCGCGTCGAACACTTCCACCAGCTTGGCGAAGTCCATGAGGGAGCGGCTGAGACGGTCGATCTTGTACACGACGATGACGTCGACCAATCCGGCACGGATGTCGTCGAGGAGCCGCTTTAGCGCTGGCCGTTCCAGCGTGCCCCCCGAGAAGCCACCGTCGTCGTAGCGATCGCGGACGAGCGTCCATCCCTCTGCGCGCTGGCTGGCGATATAGGCCTCGCAGGCCTCACGCTGCGCGTCGAGGGTGTTGAACTCCTTCTCCAGCCCCTCGTCGGTGCTCTTCCGCGTGTAGACCGCGCAGCGCTTCCGCGTGACCGAGGCCGGCAGGTCGGCAAGCGTGCGCCGGCTCATGCGCGCCCGCCCGGCTGCCGCAGCCCGAAGAACACCCACCCGTTCCAGCGCGTGCCGGTGATATGCCGAGCGATCGCCGACAGGCTCTGGTAGGGCCGCCCCTGGTACTCGAAGTCATCGGGGCGGACGGTGACGACATGCTCGACGCCGTCGTACTCGCGCACCAGCCGCGTGCCTGGCAGCGGCCGGCTGTCGGCGCGGATCCGGCGCAGCACCACGTTGCCGCCGTCGAGCTGCTCGCCGAGCGCCTCGAGCCTCGCCCGCGTCTCCGGCTTCAGCCCGCCATAGGCCAGCTCCTGGATCCGATACGCCAGCCGGCTCTCGATGTAGCTGCGGCTGAAGGGCGGTGGCTCCTTGCCGAACAGCTCCCGCCACTGCTGCTTCAGGTCACCAATCGGCGCGGTCTTCAGCGCCGCCAGTCGCGGCAGCACCTGCGTCTTCGGGATCGCCGGGATCACCAGTGCCTCCGGCACTTGCTTCGTCGATCGCTTCGTCATGCGTCCTCCGTCTCTTGAGGGTTCGCATGACGGCGCTGCCGGGCGGTGGAGTGGAGAGAACTCTCTCCCGTCCACCAAGGCTCTGCGTCGATCTCGGCGATGCTGCGGCTCCGCAGCCGCACCATCCCGCGCGCCAGTGTGTCCCGGCGGTGGAGAGCCAACGGATCATGATCAGCACCGATCGGCGCGGCGGCGCAGATGCTTATCGCCGCGCGCGGGGTTCGTTCTGCGATGTGCGTCATCGTGATCATGGGAGAGACGATGACGAGACGCAGCGCGCTTGGGGAGCGCGATCTTGTAGCGCGCGAAGGGATGCGAAAACAAAGGTAGCCGTGCGTAGTGGAGCGGAAACGACGCAGAGGGGCGTTCCGATCCGACTCGGCGCTGCGCGACGGCACAATGTGCGGCTGCGGTGCCAGCAAGGCTTTGGGCATGTGACCTCCGGCGCGTGATCTCCTGACTCCTATTTACGGATTGGCGGCGCAACCTTCTCACGCACCTGGCGTCGTCGCTGCGCGGCCGTGCGCTGCATACCGCAGACCTTGTGACCAGAGAGAGGCGGTTCGTGTGTTCGATTGCTCCCCCAATTCAATTCACGAATATTCTCCAACAACAGCAAATTCGTTTTCGCACCCAGTCGCTTTTGCTAAGCAATACAAGTCACGAACCCACGCACTCCACTACACAAGCACAATGATACTTGCCTTAAACCCATAAGCGGCCTACTTTTGGGAACCTCGCATCGCTGGGTGATGAACACAGCCCACCTGATCGAGGCCTCCAGACAATCCCATCGGACGACCCTGCATGCGCGCATCGCCGCACGCCGCAATCGTCGGTCCTCAGAACGATCTGCGTGAGCTCCGGCTTGCGTTGATCAGCAACTGGCCTGCGCTGCTGCGCGATCTGCTCGGCGAGCCGACGCGACGCACAGCGCGGCAGTGGCGGTGGAACCGACGAGGCAGCTTCTCGGCCGTCGTCGGTGGCCCGAAGGTCGGCACGTGGTTCGACCACGAGTCGGCCTGCGGCGGGGGGCCACTCGAGCTGATCTCGCGCCTGCGCGGTGGTGACTGGCGTGAAGCGGCAGATTGGGCGCGTCGCTGGCTTGGCATGCCGGCGTGGGAGCGGGCGAACCCGCGTGCCGGACGCGGTGACGCCACGACCGAGCTCACGATCGCTGCTGACACCGAGATCAGCGCCGCCGAGTCATTGGAAGAACGGCGCCGGTACAGCGCCCGGCGTCTTGCCTCCGCAGCCTGGGAACGCGCGACACCAGCGGATGCCTCGCATGGCTATCTGCAGCGCAAGGGCATCGGCCCACACGGGGCGCGCATCGAGACCATGGATGTGCTGATCGTGCCGCTGGTGGATCTCGATGGCACCATCCACACGCTGCAGCGCATCTACGAGGACGGCACCAAGCGCTTCCTCCCTGGTGGCGCCAAGGCCGGGCACTTCACGCCGATCGGCGGCCCGCTCGCCGATGCAGAGACGATCCTCATCTGCGAGGGATGGGCAACGGGCGCGACGGCGCATGAGGCAACTGGCCTGCCGGTCGTCGCCGCGATGGATGCCGGCAATCTCAAACGCGTCGCCGCAAGCCTGCGCGAGCGCTTCCCAGCGACGCGTTTGATCATCCTGGCAGACAACGACGTAAAGCCTGGTCGCGTGGCGAACCCGGGCGTGCAGGCTGCGATGGCGGCTGCGCGCGCCAGCAAGGCGCTCGTCGCTGTTCCCCCTGAGCCCGGCGACTTCAACGACTTCGCCGCCGTGCACGGCCTGGAGGCGGTGCGCACTGTGATCGCGGCCGCAGAGCCGCCTCCTGAGCCTATGCCGAGCTATCCGCGCGCGACGCTGGACGTGGCGATGGCGCGAGCACGCCTCGAGGACCAGATCACCGCGTTCATGGCCGAGGTCGCGGCGTACTGGAGCATCGATCCACTGGACGCTGAGCTTGCGCCGGATCCTGGACCTCCCGCCTGGGCGGCGCTGATCGGCGCGGAGGCCGTGCCAGAGGCGGCATGCTGCTAGACTTCAACGCCGCTCCGCTCCCGCCACGCCTGGCCCTGCCGATTGGCGTCGGCCTCGGGAAGACCACCGCCATGCAGCGTGGCCTCGTGGCGCTGCTGCAGAGTGGGGCTCTGCGCGGCAGGACGGTGGTGATCGGCGTGCCGCGGCATGATCTCGCGGAGGAGCTGCGCAAGGCCTTCGAGAAGCTCGGCGTCGAAGCTTGTGTCTGGAAGGGACGTAACGCGCCAGACCCGCGGCCAGGCGAGCCGGATCGGCTGATGTGTCTTGATCCGTCGGCACCGTTTGACGCGATGGAGGTGGAACGCGTCGTCGAGACCACGAGCTGCAAGGTCACGCGCAACGGCGAAACCAAGAAGTGTGCGTTCTTCGACCAGTGCGGATACCAGGCCCAGAAGGGGCCGCTGCGTCGCGCTGACGTGGTGATCACCGCCCACGACACGCTGTTCCACCAGGCGCCGCGCGAACTCGGCGGCGTGGGCCTGCTGGTGCTCGATGAGAGTTTCTGGTCAGCCGGCCTGCGCGGCATGGACGGCAAGGCCCTGCTGACCCTGGACGGGCTTCGCCCGCATCTCGGCACGGTGCTCTGCTGGACGCCGCGCAACACGGAGAACTGGGATGCCACCTCAGACCTCTATGCGGCGCGCGAGAAGCTCACGGGCGTGCTCGTCGCCGCCCCCAACGGCCCGCTGTCAGTCGCGGCCCTGCGGGCAGCCGGGCTGACACCAGAAATCTGCCGTGAAGCCGCGGCGAACGAGCATCGTCGCCTGAGGAACCCCGGCCTGCTGCCGGGGATGGATCCGGCTGAGCGCCGTCGGCGGATCGCCAGCGTCCTTCCGAAAGAGAACGAGCCCTGGGCGCCGCCGAACCGTGCGGCCGCAATCTGGATGCTCATCGCCGAAGCGCTGGAGAATGATCACGACGTTGCCGGTGCCGTTGTCTGCGACGTCCCGACCGAGAATGGGACGGTTCGGTCGCTGCGACTAAAATGGCGGGCAGGCTTGCTCAAGTCCTGGGGCGGAGAAGGCCCGGTGCTGCATCTGGATGCGACGCTGCGCCCGGAACTCGTCACACCCTTCCTGCCGGACATCACCATCGCTGACCCTGTGCACGCGCGAGAGCCGCATGTGCGGGTGCGCCAGGTGCTTGGCGCCCCCACCAGTGCCAAGGCGCTGACACCCGACGACAACGCGCCGGAGCGTGACAAGAGAAGCGCTGTTCTGCGCCTGCGAGAAATCGGCGCCCTGATCGCGCTCCGTGCACGCGCGCTGCGCGGCCAGGGGCGATCCGGCACGGACCTGCTGGTGATCGGGCAGAAGGCTGCGATGGATGCGCTGCGGACCCGTAGGCTGCCAACCAATGCCGAGGCCGTGCACTTCAACGCACTCAGCGGCCTCGATCGTTGGCGTGATGTTGCGGGCATGATGGTGTTCGGCCGCACACTGCCCGCACCAGTGACGGTCGAGGCGCTGGCGGCGGCGTTGACTAACCGCCCGCCAGTGACCTGCGACGGCGATGGCGCGTGGTGGTACGCCCGGGTGGAACGGCGCATCGCGCTCGCGGCAGGTGGTGTTCACAGCATCGCGGGCGAGGAGCATCAGGACCCCACTGCCGAGGCCGCACGCTGGGCCATCTGCGAGGGCGAGCTTGTGCAGGCCATCGGGCGCGGCCGCGGCGTCAATCGCTCGGCCGAGACGCCGCTTGAGATCGATCTGCTGACCGACGTCGTGCTGCCGATCGAGGTCCATGAGGTGCTGACGTGGGACGAGGTTCGGCCAACCGACCACGACATCATGGCGTCCACCGGGGTGGCCCTCGAGAACGCAGCCGATATGGCCAAAGCGTTCCCTGAGCTGTGGCCGACCAGGGAGGCGGCCAAGAGGCAGAACCAGAGGAGGGGGACACATTGCTATTATAGAGATCTCTCTAATAGCAGATTGTCCCCCTCCTCCTCGGTTGTGACCTACCGGCCGGCCGGGGCCGGCCAGAAGGACCGGCAGGCGCGGTTCGATCTCTCGCTCATCCCCGATCCGCATGCCTGGCTCGAAGCGCGCCTTGGGCCGCTCGCCCACGTCGAGATGCTCGGTGCCGAGGCGGTAGGCGAAGCGACGGATGCGGCCAGCGCCAGTGACCTCGGTGTCCGGCTCATCGCACTCGGCGAGCGCCTCGATGCGGCCCTGAAGCAGCGCCTCGACCGAGATCGCGCCCGCCTCGCGCTGCTCGCCTTCAGACATGAAGCCGCGGGTCCACACCCGGCCGCGGCCTGACCAGCGTCGCCTCGCGCGGCGCATCCATCACCAGCAAGGAGAAGATGATGATCGACGATCGCATCGTCGTGTACCGAGCCGGCGCCTTCACAACCGAGCCCCATCCGCCCTGGCTGATCGAGATCCATCGAATTGCCAACGAGCGACGGGATTGGAAAGCCGCAGTGCGCGCGGTCCTGCCGCGTGTCACTGCGCATCTGGTTATCGGCTATGACTTTTTCCCTCTCGGCGAGCTGCACGCGGATTACACGCCTTGCGGCGGGCAGTACGTGCAACTCAGCGACGGTGAAGCCATGTTCGCGGAGGTCTGGGTGCCAGACCCAGCAGACTGGCTGCCTTTCAGCACAACCTACATCGAGCCCTTCATGCTGACGCGCGCAACGCTGCATCAGGCGGACAAGATCGATCGTCTTGGCAACGCGCTGATCGCATTCGCGCGGCATGGCGAGGGCAAGCACATCGATCGCGACACGGGCGAGTCACGCATCGACCATCGCGAGGACTGGGAACGCCGCAAGCGTGAGCAGGCAGCCGAGCGTGCATCCGTCGCCTCGAACACCTGAAGGGAACTGATCATGACCAACAAGCGCAAGCGCGGGACCACGCCGCGCGAGGATCTCTCCAAGCCATCACGGTGGCGGCTCCAGCATGGGGCCGTCACCCCGCCAGAGCGTGGCGCCGACCCGGACACGGGGATGCCCGTCTTGCGGCGACGTGCAGTCGATACGCTCGGCATGCTCCTCGAGAACGGTTCCATCACGCCTGAGATGCACGACGCTGCCGCGATCTTCCGCGCCCACTTTCGCGCGGCCGCGCTCGACGGCATGCGGACGATGCCGCTCATCCGGATCCCTCGCAGCACCAGCGACACGCTGACCGAGCGTCGCGTGAGCGCGCGGGAGAAGGTCTCGGCAGCCATCGCACAGGTCGGTGGCATGATGAGCCCCGGTGGCATGTGCCTGTGGCACGTCGTCGGGCTCGAGTGCTCCATCCGTGAGTGGGCGATGCAGGAGGGATGGAATGGCAGGGCGCTCGTGCCAGCGCACGGCCAGGGCATCCTCGTCTGCGCACTCGGTGCTCTCGCTGAGCACTACGGCCTTACCCCGCGCACCAAGCGTGGATTCAGCCCACCCGCCCCCTCGGCGCCCGCACCATCGCCTGAACCTGCTAGCGCTTCGCTGAGCTAACCACAGCGGTTCGCCAGACGAGGAGGAGGGGGACAAACTGCTATTGTAGGCATCCCTATAATAGCAGTTTGTCCCCCTCCTCCCGTTCTGGCCCGGCCTGGCGGGCTTGATGGCCGCGAGGCCATGGTTCCTTCCTGGGCCTGTCGTATGCGGGGGGCAGGAGCGCGGGACTTCGCTAGCGTCAGGCGCAAAACGAGGTTGCCAGGTTGCCAGGTTGCCAGGTTTCCAAAGGCAGCGCTGACCCAGGATTGCGCAGAGAGCGCATGATCGTCTCGGAGGCGGCCCGCGATGCCTGAGCGCATTGCTTCAGCGCGGGAGGTTGCCCGTAGGCTTGGGCTCTCGCACACCGCGATCCAGAAGGCTGAGCAGGTCGGACGAATCACTCGCGAGCACGATGGTGCGTGGGATCTCGAGCGGGTGCGGCGTGATCTCGCGGCGACGGCAGACCCCAGTCGCTCGCGCCTTGCGCAACAGAGCGAGACCTCGCCGCTCGCTCGCCTGACGATCGCGAGGCTTGCGCTCGGCGTCGAGGCTCAGCGTCTCGCGCTCGATCAGGCCAAGGGAAAGCTGATCGACATGCCTTCCGCCAACGCGCGCATCGACGAGGTCGCCGGGGCCATGCGCGATGCGCTGCTGAACTGGCCGGCCCGCGTTTCTGGTCAGATCGCCGCGGAGATTGGACGCGACCCACATCTCGTGCAGACGCTGCTCCATGAGCAGATCACCGCGCTGCTCGCGGAGATTGCGGATCGGTTCGATCCACCGCAGGGAGAGGGTGAGGTAGCAATGCGGCCGCCAGCTGGTGCGTAGCAAACGCCAAGTGATGACGCCCCATCCAGTGATCATGGAATGATCGACGCGGCCTTAAGAACGCAATCTTCTGATCGTCTGATCCGCTTGGCTCGTCTGCGCCGCAGCGCGAATGGTGCGTCACGCGCAGAGCATCGCGCAGCACCAGACGGAGACGACGATGACCGACCGCGAAGCCCGCGCTGCCCTGAACCAGCAGAAGAGCCTCAAGGCCTTCCTCGCGAAGAAGGCGGAGTTCGACGCCCTGCTCGCCGACCTGCAGCAGATGAGCGCAGATCATTTCGGCGCGGACCCGGGGGCGGTGCTCTGGGGCGAGGCAGCGAACCTCGATCACTGGAACAGCCGGCTGCGCCAGGTCACCGACGCCTACTTCAAGCGAGGCGAATTCGCCCCCTGACGCGGGCCCTTCCCGCACTGCCCCGACCGGTGGCCCCGGCGGGGCTCGGGCTCGTAGAAGCCCGGTGGTCGGGCTTCGATGAAGGAGCCACGACGATGAAGCTTTCCGACACCCAGCTTGTGATCCTCTCTGCCGCCGCGAAGCACGAGGCAGGGCTGGCACGTGCGCCCAAGCGCCTCCCGGCGGCAGCCCGCAACGCGGTGTTCCGCAGCCTGATCAAGAACAACCTGCTGACCGAGATCAACGCGCAGCCCGAGCACGTGGGGCTCGGCTGGCGCCAGGACGAGGACGGCACCTGGATCGTGGCGCGCATCACCGACGAGGGGCTGCGCGCCATCGGCATCGACCCGAATGAGGGCGACGTCGCAGCCGACACGGCGCGCACGGACGCGGAGGAGCAGCCCCTGCAGCAGGAGGACGCCCGGGCGTCCGAGGCCAACCAGGACGCGCCCCAGGGCGACGACGCCGCCGAGCCCGAGGACGACCGCCTGCGGCACGAACGGCTTGGGGTGGACCCGGCGCTGATCGACGGGCCAGACGACCAGAGCTACCAGCCGATCGAGCAGGCGCTGATCTGTGCCATCGGCACGATCACAGCGCACGCCGCTGACCAGCCCGCCTGGTCACGCTTCTGCGCGGATCACGCGGACCTGGTCGCCCAGCTGCGCACTGCCGCCGCACGCAAGCCTCCCCGCTCCCCGCGCGAGCCGAGCGCGCCGCGCAAGCCGCGCGAGGGGACGAAGCAGGAGACGGTGCTCGCCCTCCTGCGCCGCGACGAGGGCGCGACCATCGCGCAGATCATTGAGACCACCGGCTGGCAGAGCCACACCGTCCGCGGCTTCCTCGCCGGGCTGAAGCGCAAGGGCATCACCGTCGAGGTGCTGGAGCGTATCCGCCAGGTCGGGCCGAACAAGGACGGCGCCAAGGGCTCCCACAGCATCTACCGCATCGCCGGCTGACGCAGCCGAGCCACAGCGCGGAAGAACATCGCGCGCGCCGGGGATCATCGCGATCCCCGGCGCACTCTCGAGTTGGCTGTGCCGAAGCACAGCGCGAAGCGTTCGTCACGCACAGGGGACTGGCCCCGCGCCTCGCACGGAGACGCCTCGCATGCCCTACGACCTCGCCAAGCACGCCGATCTGGTTGGCCTCGCCGCACACCCGCGGCTTTCCTGGCAGCACTGGTTCGCCCGCGCCCGCGCGACGCGGCTCGAGCTCAGCGACGACCGCGCGGCGCCTACGCGCTCGATGGCGCGGCTACCTGGCGCGCCGCGCCTCGCCGAGCTACAGGCGCAGAATTCTTCGGGCGGGGGCAGTCACGCAGCCTTCGCGCGGCGCGTGCTCGAGGCGGCCGCAGTCGGGGCTGGGCTCACCTACGACCAGGTCTCAGGCGACCTCACCCAGGCGAACTATTCCTCATTGCAAGCCGGCACGACCGAGTTCAGGCGGCTCTGCGAGCAGGTGGGGTACGGCACGCTGATCCCCATGCTGGTGCGCCCAATCGCCGAGCGCTTCCACGCCCAGGGCGCGCTGCTTGGCCTGTGGCTTGCCGAGATGCCGGATGGCGGCAGCCACGCGCCGCCCGCGCATGAGACGATCGACCTTCTGAAGGACACCACCGCATTGATCGCCCAGGTGCGCGCGGGGTTCGTTCCGCGGCCGGAAGCGGCCGGCTCCCTCGGCTACGACTTCCGCCAGGTGGTCGAGCTGATCCGCGAGGCCAACGCGCTGCTCGACGAAGCAGGCCTCTCCCTCGACACCGATCCCAGCCTCGCCGCCACCATCCTGTGGCTCAGATAAATGTCCACACGACGACGGCGAGGGAGTTGTGGGCGGTCTTCTCGAAGCGTGTTGTGACGCGGCGGAACTGCTTGAGCTTGGAAAAGCAGCACTCGATCAGGTGGCGCTGTGCTTAGAGGTGCTTGTCGAGCGGGTACTTGCGTGCACGGGACGAGTTGTTGGGGATGACCGCGACGGCGCCCTTAGCTGCGATGGCCCCGCGCAGCGGGTCGGCATCGTAGGCGGCATCGGCCATGACGACCTCGGCGGGCAGGCCCTCGATTAGGCCGTAGGCCGGCGGGCAGTCGCCGCGCTGTCCGCCGGTCAGGGCAAAGCGCACTGGCGCGCCCAGGCCCCGGACGGCCAGGTGGATCTTGGTGCTCAGGTCACCGCGAGAGCGGCCAAGGGCCTGATCTTCAGGCCCCCCTTTTTGGCGCCCGCCGCGTGCTGGTGGGCGCGCACGATGGTGCGGTCGACGACCAGGGATTCGAGGTCGGGATCATCCGACATCGCCTGGAAGATACACCGCCACACACCCTTGTCGTTCCAACGACTGAAGCGCAAACCTACGCTGTTGCACTTGCCGAAGACTCCCGGCAAGTCGCGCCAGGGCGAACCCGTCCTCACCTCTACAGCAAGCCCTCGAGAAACATCCGGTTGTCGCGTCCGGTCGAGCCCTTCTGGTCAGGCCAGCCGATGATCAGCGGTGCCATCCGCTCCAACGCCGTGTCGCTCAGCACCAAACGATCCAACACACCCGAGGCCACCTCCCCCAAGGCAGCCTTGAATCACGTCTCCCCGCCTTCGGGTGTCCCAAGAGTCCACGCGACTAGCCTTCTGGCGAGCGCAGCAAGATTGCCTGGTCCTTGACTGCTTCCTGAACGCGCCGCAGCCGAACGAGGTCGAGGGGCACGAGGCCAAGCCGCAGCATCTAGCCGCCAGGCCCCATCGCCGCATCGCAAACGTACTCGGCAAGGAATTCTGCCAACCCGGGCACAGTGCGCAGGTTCGGCTTCTTCGCGTAGATAAAGAGCGGACGCGCGACCGGGTAGCTGCGGTGAGGCGATTGCCTCGGTTGTCGGCGCCACGCCTTCGATCCGTGCTGCAGCAATGGCGTCGCCGTGGCCGGAAAGGAAGCTGTAGCCGAAGACCCCGATCGTCCCAGTTTCCTCAGTGACGATCCGGCGGACGATGACCTCGTCATCCTCTCCACCGTCGATCCAGGAGCCATCCTCGCGCACGGTGGCGCAGACGCGCCGACGCTGCGCGGTGTCGGTGATGGCCCGCACCTCCGGCACGCGCTGGCAGCCGGCCAGCAGCACGAGGTCGGTGAAGCTGTCTCGTGTGCCCGAGGTCGGCGGCGGACCGATCACACGGATCGGCCAGTCGGGCTGGTCCGCGGCAATCTCGCGCCAACGGCGATACGGATGTGCAACAAGCCGTCCGTCGCGCGGCACTTCCCTTGCGACAGCATGCCAGAACTGCGCGAGCGTGATCATCGGCTGCGGCAGGTCACGGCGGTAGGCGGCGACAATGCCGTCATAGCCGATCGTGGTCTCGGCAAAGCTGCCGCGTTTGGACGCCTTCTCCTCGTTGGCGGGTAGCCGGGAGATGCCATGACGTTGGAGGCAGCGATGCAGGGCGCTGCGGGAAAGCTTCGGGATGGCGTCACGAAGGCAACCCATAACGTCATCGAGCGGCAGGAGGGTGCGGCGCCGGAACTCGACGATGATCGCCTCGTCAGCCGCTGACAGCACCGTGCTGCGGGGCTCGGTCGGCCCCATCGCGGCGTCGGCGGTGGTTTGCCGGGTGCGCCACCTGGCGACGCTCTTCGGGTTCAGGCCGTATTGGGCGGCAAGGGCGCGGGTGCTCGCTTGCGACGCTTGGAGCTCGGCTCGAACACGCGGCGTTGTTCGGGCGCTGCCGTGAAGAAATGCTGCCACAGTGCATCCTCCCCTTCGCGGGTCAGCGTTGCACCATCACACTCCGGGACCAAACACCTAAATCCCCGAAGCTGCAGTGCCACGGGCTCTGGCATGCTCAGCGAAAGCTGCGCAACGGCAGCACAGGCGGCCCCGCTGGGGATGGAGGCGCCGCAGAGCGATTCATCCCGGCCCTGTCATTTGAGTTAAGCGCGGCGGAACCGTGCGGTCGTCGATACGTTGAACACAGTCGATCGGAGCCGTCGTTCCTTCGACACGATGGTGAGTGCGCGCGCGCGGTAGCGCCTCGACCGGTCGTTGCACGGCGCAGAGACGTCGACCAAGCTCGGCAATCCAAACCCGCGGTTCGTGTCGCCGCGTTTCACCCCCACCGGATCACGAGACGCATGACATCGTTCGAACGCTACCTCTCTCTGTGGGTCACCCTCTGCATCGTCGCGGGAATCGCGCTCGGCAATGCCTTGCCCGGTGTCTTTGCGCGTCTCGCTGCGCTCGAATACGGCTCAGTGAACTTTGTCGTCGCGAGCCTCATCTGGTTGATGGTCTACCCGATGATGGTCGCGGTGGATTTCTCAAGCCTGCGCCGCATCCATGAACGGCCAAAGGGGCTTGTGATCACCCTGGTGATCAATTGGCTGGTCAAGCCCTTCACCATGGCTGCACTCGGCGTGCTTTTCTTCCAACACGTGTTCGCTGCATGGATCGATCCGGCGGATGCCGAGCAGTACATCGCGGGGGTGATCCTGCTCGGCGCGGCTCCATGCACCGCGATGGTCTTCGTCTGGTCACAGATGACGCGCGGCGACGCGACATACACGCTTGTTCAGGTGTCGTTGAACGACGTGATCATGATCTTCGCGTTCGCGCCGCTCGTCGCACTCCTACTCGGCGTGACCGACATTGCCGTCCCATGGGAAACGCTGCTGCTCTCCGTCGTGCTCTACGTGGTGATCCCGCTCGCTGCGGGTGTTGCCACACGCATGCTCCTGACGCGGCGCGGGGAAGCAGGAGCGGTCGCTGAGGCAGAGGTCGGCCGCTTCACCAGTCGCATCAAGCCCCTCGCGGTGACGGGGCTGCTCGCGACCGTCGTTCTGCTGTTCGGCTTCCAGGGCCAGGTGATCCTCGACCAGCCACTTCTGATCGCACTGATCGCCGTGCCGTTGCTCATCCAGTCATACGGCATCTTCGTGCTCGCCTACGGTGCGGCCTATCTGTGGCGGGTGCCGTTCAACGTCGCAGCACCCTGCGCCCTGATCGGGACGTCGAACTTCTTCGAACTCGCGGTCGCGGTCGCGATCGGGCTGTTCGGGCTCAACTCCGGCGCGGCGCTCGTCACGGTGGTCGGCGTTCTCGTCGAGGTGCCGGTGATGCTGTCGCTCGTTGCGTTCGCCAATCGCACATGCGGGTGTTTTCTGGGGCCGCGGCTGATCATCCTCCGATTGACGGTTCTGTCATCGCGACGGCCGACGAGCGCCACGAACACCTGCGGTGACGCGCCCCGCAGCTCGCGATGAACCTGGGCATCGGTGCCCGGTGCGGGCCGCGAGGCTGAGCCGGCGCACACACCCCATGTGAGGGCGGCGCGATGACCTCCGCGCTATCGTCCCTCGATCAGCATCCGGCGCAGCCGGCCCGAGATCAGGTCGATCGCATAGACCGCAACGAGGATGAGCAGGATGATCAGGCTGGCCTGCCCCCATTCGTACACGCGCAGCCGGTCCGACAGCTGATACCCGATGCCGCCGGCGCCGACGATGCCGAGGATCGTCGCCGAGCGCGTGTTGCTCTCCCACATGTAGAGCGTGGTCGAGGCGATGTTCGGCAGCACCTGCGGCAGGATGCCCCAGCGGAAGGTCTCCGCCCCCTGCCCGCCGGCCGCACGCACGCCCTCAGGCGGCCCCTTCGCCGCGTTGTCGATCGCCTCGCTGTAGAGCTTGGACAGGTTGCCGACGTCGACGATGGCGATCGCAAGAACCCCAGCAAGCGGGCCAAGGCCAACGGCACGGACGAAGACGATCGCCCAGATCAGGTGGTCAAGGCTGCGCAGGCTGTCGGCGAAACGGCGGAAACCGAACTGCAGACCGCGGATCGGCAACGTCGTGCTGGCGCAGAGCAGCGAGAGGGGAAACGCGACGACGGCACCGAGGACAGTGCCCAGCAGTCCCATCGCAATCGTCTCGGCCAACGCCCAGAGGAACTCGGGCATGTGCTCGATGCCGCGCGGCGGGAACATCATCCCGATCGCGCCGGCGAGCTTCGGCAGGCCGTTGACGAATTGCGGCCCAAGCAGCCCTAACGCCACCGCTGCATAGGCCAGGACACCGGCGAGCGCGAGCCAGACGATGCGCATCGGCCAGGGGTTGCCGGTGCCGTCGGCCAGCAGCCGTTCGAGCTCCGCCCGCGACGTCATTGGCGTGCCCCACCCGCGATGCGCAGCCGCAACCGCTCGCTCGCATCGTCGATCACGAAGACGCAGAGCGCGACGAGCAGCAGGATCGCGCCCGTGTCGTCATAGTAGTTGAGCCTGAGCGCATCATAGAGCTCGACGCCGATGCCGCCGGCGCCGACGAAGCCGATGATCGTCGCCGAGCGGAGATTGATCTCGAACCGCCAGAAGGTGAACGAGACCCAGTTCGGCAGCACCTGCGGAACGACCGCCCAGAGGATCTCCTCGCGCCGGTCACCGCCGCAGGCGCGAACGCCGAACAGCGGGCCCATGTCGACATTCTCATTCGCCTCGGCGAACAGCTTGCCCTGCGCGCCGAGCGTATGGACCGCGATGGCAAGAACGCCAGCCAGCGGCCCGAGGCCGAAGGAAAACACGAAGATGATCGCGAACACGAGGTCAGGCACCGCGCGGGCGAACTCGAGCACCCGGCGCACGATCCAGTAGACGACCGGCCCACGCGTGAGGTTGCGCGAGGCCGAAAACGAGAGGAGCGCCCCACCGATCGTGCCAAGCGCCGTGGCAAGGCCGGCCATAAGCACCGTGTCGAGCAACAGCATGAGCCAGTGCCCGATGTTCCAGTACCAGTGGCCGACGTCCTCCACGATGGACCGGAGGGCGAGCTCAGGCACCATCAGAACGAGGAACTCACCGAGGCGCGGCAGCCCTGCGACCAGCCTGCCAGGCTCGAAGCCGGCCACGTCAGCGGTGAGCAGCACCGCCCCGGCGAGGCCCGCGATCGCGGTTGCCGCACGCACCGCGTCGCGCCGGGCCCGCTCACGCAGGAGCGGAGCGAACCCGGCGTCGGCGAGTGCTGGCGTCGCCGTGTTCACCCGCGACGGCGGCGGCTGTCGCGCAGCTCGCGGCGCGCCTCGATCGTGCTCTCGTACTCCTTCACGGAGACGCGCACGAAGCCCTTGGTCTCGCCATGTGCCACGGCGCGGGCGAGGTCGGGTCGGTCACTGTTGATCTGGAGGAAGAAGTCGATCAGGTCGGCCTTCATGTCGGCCGGCATGTCGCGGTGTACGATCACCGGCGGGGCAGGCACGATGTCGCTTTCCCAGATCACGCGGATCTGGTCGCGGCGCAGCATGCCGCGATCGATCATCGTGCGGATCTGGCCATAGCCATCGCCGCGCGTCGTCCAGGTGAAGGCTGCATCGTAGGTGCCGTTCAGCACGCCGAGAACCGACTGCGTGTGGCCACCTGAAACGGGGCTGTTGAAGAAGGTCGTGACCGGCTTGCCCATCTTCGCGAACTCGACCATCGGCACCAGGTAGCCGGAGTTCGAGTTCGGCTCGGTGCGCGCGACGATCTTGCCCCGGAGGTCATCGACCGTCTGCACGGGGCTCTCGGATTTCACGATCAGCACGGCGTTGTAGCCGAGGTTGCCGTCCTTATCGAGCGCGGCGACGATCGGCTCGACGCAGCCGCATTCGAGGTAGGAGCCCGAGAACGCCGAGGGGCTCGTCCACGCGAAATGGATCTGCCTCGCAACGATCGCGTTGTTCACGCCGATGAAGTCGGACGCGGTGAAGAGCTTCACCGGCACGCCGAGCTTCTCGCTCGCATACGGGATGAAGGCGTTGAAGCTGTCCGTTGTCTGCGTCTGGGTCTCGACCGGGATGACGCCGAAGCCGAGCTCGCGGATCTGCGTCCGCCAGCCAGCCCCTTGCGCGCGCGCCGGGACGGAGAAGCCCGCAGCGCCAACGGCGCCGAGGCCAAAGCCACCGAGGACATTGCGTCGATGCATGATCGTTCTCCCTTGCTGTCGTGTCAGGCTGTCTGGAGCTCGGGCGTGGCCTGGGTGATGTCGGCCTCGTCCTGCTCGGCGCCGTAGAGGTCGCGTGCCGCCGCGTCGGTCAGCGCCGCTGGCGGGCCGTCGAACACGATCGCACCCTGGCGCAGCCCGATGATCCGGTCGCAGTACTCCCGGGCATGGCCGACATTGTGCAGGTTGCAGATCACCGTCAGGCCACGGTCGCGGTTGATGGTTCTGAGTGCCGCCATCACCTGCGCGGCGTTGCGTGGATCAAGCGACGCGGTGGGCTCGTCGGCGAGCATGATGGACGGGCGCTGCATCAACGCGCGGGCGAGCGCCACGCGTTGCTGCTGCCCGCCCGACAGGCGCTCAGCGCGGACGAAGGCCTTGTGGGCAAGGCCGAACTCGTCAAGCAGCGTCATCGCGCGCAGCCGCTCTTCATGCGGGAACAGCCCCGTCAAGGTCCGCCACGAGCGGTGGCGCTGCAGGCTGCCCATCAGCACGTTGGTGAGCGCGTTGAGCCGCGGCGAGAGGTTGAACTGCTGGAACACCATCGCGCATTCGGCGCGCCAGGCGCACAGCGTACGCCCGGTCAGTGCCGTGACGTCGCGGTCGCCGGCGAGGATACGGCCCTCTGTCGGCTCGACCAGGCGGTTGATGAGGCGCATCAGCGTCGACTTGCCCGCGCCAGATGGGCCGATGATGGCGATCATCTCGCCATGCGCGGCACGGAACGACACGCGCCGCACGGCCTCGACCTCACCGAAGCGACGACCAAGCTCCATCAGCGCCAGGGACACGCTCGCTTTCATGCACCATGCCTACGCACGCTCGGTTACCAAGCAATGTCGGGACGGCGTCCGTTTCGTGACACCAGCGCAACGCAGCGACGAGCGACCTGCTTGATCCCGATCAATGTGTCGGGTGGTCGGGGGGGCTAGCGTCCTTCCCAACACGGCATGCGCGTCTGATGCCGATGCTCCGCAACGCTGCGCGAACAAGGGGGGCCTTCGATGACGATGCGAGAGGTTGTGCTGTGCGCGCCGGTGCGCACCGCCATCGGCACCTTCAATGGCGCCCTGAAGGACATCCCGGCCACCGGGCTCGGCGCAGTCGCGATCCGCGAAACCATCGCCCGCGCGGGCCTTGATCCGGCGAGCGTCGACGGCGTGGTGATGGGCAACGTGATCCAGGCGGGCAACAGGATGAACCCCGCCCGACAGGCAGCGATCGGGGCCGGCCTCCCTGTTGCCGCGCCGGCGATGACGGTCAACCGCGTCTGCGGATCCGGCGCTCAGGCCATCGCCTCGGCGGCGCAGGAGATCCGCCTCGGCGAGGCCGATGTGATGGTCGCCGGCGGCATGGAGAACATGGATCGCGCGCCCTACCTGCTGCCGAACGGCCGCTGGGGCATGCGGATGGGCGATGGCCAGGTCGTCGACAGCATGCTGCTCGACGGCCTGAACGATGCCTTCTCGGGCGAGCATTCCGGCTGGCACACAGAGGACCTCGTGGCGAAGCTGCAGATCAGCCGTGCCGATCAGGATGCCTGGGCACTGCGCTCGCAAACGTGCTTTTCCAAGGCCCAGGCGGACGGAACGTTCGATGACGAGATCGTGGCCGTGGAGGTTCCTGGCCGGAAGGGACCGACCAGCTTTGTGCGCGACGAGCACAACCGCCCCGAGACGACGGTCGAGACCCTGGCCAAGCTGCGCCCCGCCTTCCGCAAGGACGGCACGATCACCGCAGGCAACGCACCAGGCCTGAACTCAGGCGCGGCAGCGGTGATCGTCGCCGAGCGCGGCGCTGCGGAACGGCTTGGCCTGCGACCGGTCGCCCGGCTCGTCTCGGCTGCCGTGGCGGCTGTCGAGCCGGGCCTGTTCGGGCTCGGCCCCGTGCCGGCCGTCGCGAAGGCACTCGCGCGGGCCGGTTGGCGCGCGGCTGACGTGGAGCGCGCGGAAGTGAATGAGGCCTTCGCCGCGATCGCATTGGCGGTGACGCGCGAGACCGGGCTGCGCGAGGAGGCGGTGAACCCGGAAGGCGGTGCCATCGCGCATGGCCATCCGATCGGCGCAAGCGGTGCGGTGCTGACGGTCCGCCTGCTGCATGGCATGGAGCGCGCAGGCCAAAGGCGCGGGCTCGTCACGCTCTGCATCGGCGGCGGCCAGGGCATCGCCCTCTGCCTCGAGCGCATCGCGTGAGCAGCGCATCGCCAGCGATCGACGGCCACGACCGCACGAGCGCATCCCTTCCTCGCTTCCTGCGGCGTCCGCCAAGGCACCTGTTCTTCACGGGCAAGGGTGGAGTCGGCAAGACGTCCATCGCCTGTGCCACCGCCCTCGCTCTTGCCGATGCCGGCAAGCGCGTGTTGCTCGTCAGCACCGACCCCGCCTCCAATCTCGACGAGATGCTCGGCACGGCCTTGTCGCGAACGCCGCGCGCGGTGGCGGGAGCAGCTGGGCTTTCCGCGCTCAACATCGACCCCGACGCCGCGGCGGAGGCCTATCGGGCACGCGTGCTCGCGCAGATGGCGGGGGCCAGCGACACCGAGCGGGCAACGGTGATCGAACAGCTCTCCGGTGCCTGCACCACCGAGGTCGCTGCCTTCGACGAGTTCGCAGCCCTGCTGGCTGGCCAGGACGGTGCGTATGACCACATCGTGTTCGACACCGCGCCGACCGGCCACACGCTGCGCCTGCTGAGCCTGCCTGCCGCGTGGACCGGGTTTCTCGAAGCAAACGAGGCGGGCGCCTCGTGTCTCGGGCCCCATTCAGGCCTCAAGACGCAGGAGCAGCGATTCCGCGATGCGATGCGTGCGCTGGGCGATGCTGGCATGACGGCCATCATCCTCGTCACGCGTCCCGAAGCGGGTGCGCTTGCCGAAGCCGCGCGCAGCGCGGATGAGCTGAATGCCCTCGGCCTCGCCAATCAGAGCCTCATGGTCAACGGCGTGTTCCATGCGCAGCGAGCTGACGATGCCGTCGCAGCCGCGCTCGAGGCCCGCGCGCATAATGCGCTGGCGACGATGCCCGAACCGCTGCGCGCCCTCCCGCGTGACGAACTGCCCCTGCGTGGCTTCGACATGGTCGGACTTGCCCCTCTGCGCGCGCTGTTCTCGGGGCGAGAGCCCGAGCCTGCACCTGAGCCAGCGCCTTCATCTTCTGCCATACGGCGCGTCAGCCCGCCCCCCCTCCCCGCGCTCGTCCACGACCTCGCCGCGCAAGGCCGCGGCCTCGTCATGGTCATGGGCAAGGGCGGTGTCGGCAAGACGACGCTTGCGGCGGCGATCGCCGTCGGCCTCGTCGCGCGCGGCCACGGCGTGCACCTGAGCACGACCGATCCGGCCGCGCATCTCGCGATGGCGCTCGACGGAGAAATGCCTGGGCTGCGCGTCGACCGGATCGACCCGAAGGCGGAGACCGACCGATACGTCGCGCGGATCATGGACACGCGCGGTCGTGGCCTGGACGAGGCCGGCCGTGCACTGCTGCGCGAGGACCTGCGCTCTCCCTGCACCGAGGAGGTGGCCGTGTTCCACGCCTTCTCGCGCATCGTGGCCGAGGCGCGCAGCGGCTTCGTCGTGCTCGATACCGCACCGACGGGCCATACCCTGCTGCTGATGGACGCGGCCGGCGCCTATCACCGCCAGATGCTGCACGACCTCGAGGATGCGCACGCAGCCGGGCGCATCGTGACGCCACTGATGCGCCTGCGCGATCCGGAACACACCCGGATCCTTCTCGTGACGCTCGCCGAGACCACGCCCGTCTCGGAAGCGTCGTCACTGCAGGACGACCTTCGCCGCGCCGGGATCGAACCCTATGCGTGGATCGTCAACCGCACGCTGATCGGCAGCGGCACGGCAGACCCGCTCCTGCTGCGCAGGATGGAGGCAGAGGCAGCTCAGATCGAGCGGGTGCAGTCTGGCCTCGCGACACGAAGCTTCGTGCTGCCGATGCAGATCGACGCACCATCCGGGATCCACAGGCTGAGCCGCCTGACGGCGTGACGAGCATCGGGCCGCCGCTGTTCTGGCATGGTCGGAACCGGACCCCTCGCGGTTGAGTTCCTATGCAGAATGGCGCTCGGCTGAGGAGGATCGAATGAACGACGTGCAGGTCGTCGGCTCGGCCTGCAATTGCTGCGATGCCGCGGTGGCTGTGGCGAGGAACTGCCGCCGCGACGGTTGGCGTGGAGGTCCCTGTCGAGAACGTGACCGACGTCGCAGTGATCGCCGGCTCTGGCTTCGCCTGGACGCCGTGCATGGCGGTCGATTGCACGGTCATGCACGCGAGCGGCCCGCGGACGCCGGAGGATCTGGTACTCTGGATCACAGCAGGACGGTAGCGGCGGTGCGGCGCGCAACGGCCGCACTGCGATGAGCGACACGCAGGCGCCGCACCTCAGGCTTGATCTCGCCATCGTGCTGCCTGACGCTCCCGGCGAAGCCGATGCCTGTGTCGGGCGGCTGATCAACGACATCTCCGCCCGGGAGGGGATCGGGCAGGTGCATGTCCTGCCCGCAGCCGGTGAACAACCCGCGCAGCTTTGCATCCATTACGATCCTGCCGTTGCAAGCCTCGCCCGCGTGCGCGAGATCACCGAGGCGGCAGGCGCGGCGCTGACCGAACGTTTCGGCCACGTGCTGTGGGACGTGGAGGGGCTTGCGAACGAGCGTCGTGCACGCACGGTCACTGACCTGCTGTCGCGGCTGCCTGGGGTCATGGAGGCGGATGCTTCGGCGGCCGGGCCTGTGCGGATCGAGTTCGACCGCACGGCCACGTCTGAGGGCGCCCTGCGCAGCGCACTGGGCAGCATGGGCGTGTCGGTGCACGGCGGTGGTGCGCCACACGTGGAACCCGGACCTGAGCATGATCACGAGCACGAACATGGCGGGCCGTTCGGCGCGAACTCGGAACTGATCTTCGCGCTGCTGAGCGGGGCGTTCCTGATTTCGGGCTATCTGGCCTCGTGGCTGTCTGGCGCTCCAGCATGGCTTCCCATGGCGCTCTACATTGGCGCCTATGTTTTCGGCGGCTACTACACCCTGCGCGAGGCCATCGACACGCTCCGACTTGGCCGGTTCGAGATCGACACGCTCATGCTCGTCGCTGCGGCGGGCGCTGCGGCGCTCGACAAATGGGCAGAGGGCGCGCTGCTGCTGTTCCTGTTCAGCATCGGCCATGCGCTGGAACACTATGCCATGGGCCGCGCGCGGCGGGCCATTGAAGCCCTGGCAGACCTCGCCCCACCCACCGCCGAGCTGCGCCGTGACGGCGCGGTGCGCGAGATGCCGGTGGCCGAACTGGTGATCGGCGACACCATCATCGTGCGGCCCAACACCCGCATCCCCGCCGATGGGTTCGTGTCCCTTGGCGAAAGCAGCGTCGACCAGGCGCCGATCACCGGCGAGAGCGTGTCGGTCGACAAGCGTGCGGTGGAGAATGCCGCACGCGCGGCGTTGCGCCCTGACGGGCTGCCGGCGGAGAACCGTGTCTATGCTGGCACCATCAATGGCGCCGGCGTGCTGGAGGTGCAGGTCATTCGCCTGGCCGCCGACACCTCGCTCGCGCGTTTGGTACGTATGGTGAACGAGGCCGAGGCGCAGAAATCGCCGACGCAGCGCTTCACCGATCGGTTCGAGCGCATCTTCGTGCCGGTGGTGCTGGCTTCGGTCATCGTGCTCCTGTTCGCCTGGGTCGTCATCGACGAGGGCTTCGGCGAAAGCTTCTATCGCGCCATGGCGGTGCTCGTTGCGGCCAGCCCTTGCGCGCTCGCCATCTCGACGCCGAGCGCCGTGCTCTCGGGCATCGCACGCGCCGCGCGCGGTGGTGTGCTGGTGAAAGGCGGCGGGCCGCTGGAAAACCTCGGCAAGCTCCAAGCGATCGCCTTCGACAAGACTGGCACACTGACCGAGGGCAAGCCACGGGTGACCGACGTGCTGGCGGCATCCGGCGTTGATGAGTGGGATCTGCTGAGGGTTGCGATGGCCGTCGAGGCGCTGAGCGACCACCCGCTCGCCGCCGCTGTGGTTCGCGATGGGCAGGCCAGACTTGGCGCTGGCGTCACAGTGGCTGACGCCACGGAGTTGCGCAGCATCACCGGACGCGGCCTGGCGGCGCGGATCGGCGCCGATGCGGTCTTCGTCGGCAAGATCGCACTGTTCGCGGACATCGAGGGGCCGCCCGTCACGCCCGAGGTCCGGGCCATGAGCGCTGACCTGGAGGAGCGCGGCCGCACCACCATGGTCGTGCGGCGGGGCGACCAGTACCTCGGTGCCATCGGCCTGATGGACACGCCGCGCGAGGCCGCAGCCGGGGTGATCCAGCGCCTTCGCACGCTCGGGATCTCCCGAATGGTGATGATGTCGGGCGACAACCGCCGAGTCGCCGAGGCGGTGTCGCAGCAGGTCGGGTTGGACGAGGCCTGGGGTGACCTGATGCCAGAGGACAAGGTCGCTGCCATCCAGCGCTTCCGGGCTGTACAGGAGGTGGCGATGGTCGGCGACGGCGTGAACGATGCACCGGCCATGGCGCATGCGACGGTGGGCATTGCCATGGGTGCTGCCGGGTCGGATGTGGCGCTGGAGACGGCCGACGTGGCGCTGATGGGCGATGACCTGACACGCCTGCCCTTCGTGATCGGGCTGAGCCGGAGCACCAACCGCATCGTCCGGCAGAATCTCTGGATCAGCCTGGGCATGGTGGCAGTGCTGGTACCGGCGACGCTGCTCGGCCTGCAACTCGGCGCCGCGGTGGTGTTCCATGAAGGCTCGACGCTGCTGGTCGTGGCGAACGCACTGCGGCTCCTGGCGTACCGCGATCCGACCGCGACGTAAGCTTGGCGCTACTCTCCCCGCGCCTGCGCGAGCGCGGCCGCGTCACCTGGCTGAGCCGGCCTGAGTGCCAGAAGCGCCAAGGCGGCAAGCAGCGACAGCCCCGTTGTAAGGCCCAGGGCAGGTGCGACGCCGGAACGCTCCAGCAGCACGCCGAACAGGAACGGCGCGGCGGCCTGGAGGATGCGCGCAGGGGCCGCGAGAACACCCTGCCGCGCGCCATATCCGCTCGGCCCGAATACCGCGAGCGGCAGCGTTCCCTTGGCGATCGTCAGCACGCCATTGCCCATGCCGTGCAACACCGCGAAGGCACTTGCAGCACCACCACCGAAAAGCAGCAGAACAAGGGCGCCAAGCGGATGGCCGAGTGTCGCCAACCGCGCCGAGACGAGCGGATGGAAGCGCCTGAGCAGGCCGAACTCCGCGAGACGCGCGGCCACCTGAGCCGGGCCGATCAGCGCTGCTGCGGCAACGGCACCGGCCGGGCTCGCGCCGGCCTCGCGCAGCAGCACAGGAAGATGTGCCGCCATGGCGCCGGTGACGAACCAGGTTGCCGCGAACACGAAGGCCAGCAGCGGCATCGCAAACCGTGACGGCGGAGCCGCATCGCCGCCCGCTGCCGCCTGCCGTTCCGGGGGCGGAGCATTCGGCACCAGCAGTGCATTCAGCGGCAAGCCGAGGCAGAGATGCAGCGCGGCCCAGCCCATGCAGGCACCGCGCCAGCCGAACGCCTCCTCCATCACCGCCGACAGGGGCCAGCCGACCGTGCTCGCGAAGCCCGCGATCAGGGTGATGCCGGTGATCGGCCCGCGCGCATTGCGGCCATAGAGACCAGCGAGCGTGGCAAAGCCCGCATCGTAGAGCCCCATTGCCATGCCGACGCCAAGCAGAAGCCATGCAGCAAGCATCGTAAAGCCACCCTGCGCGCTGCCGAGTGCGACGAGCCCTGCCGCAAAGACGAAATTGGACAGCGCCAGGATTGGGCGGCCGCCGCGTCGATCGATGGCACGCCCCACCAACGGCCCGAGCAGGGCAGACAGCACGAGTGCCGCGGAGAAGGCACCGAACACGGCAGACGGCGTGATGCCGAGGTCGCGCGCCATCGGCCCAGCGAGGATGGCGGGCAGGTAGTAGGTCGAGGCCCAGGCGAGCGTCTGCGCTGTGCCGAGCGAGATGACGACGCGGCGCACCGCCGCCGGAGCGCCGCGTTCAACGTGAGGCACGCGCGTCAGCCGCAGCGACCGCTGCGCGGCTGCGCCGACAGGGGTGCGAGCACGGGACGTGGCGCAGCAGAAGCAGGGGCTGCGCAGCACGGCGCATCCGCGGGCAGATCCGGCTTCGCATCGCAGCAGACGCCTTGCGGCGTCGCAGGCGTGCAGCAGGGAGCCGTCGCCGCCTGGCGCGAGCGATCGGTCGAGCACACGCCCGTCTCGGGCAGGACGAGCTCGACGCGCCGTGCCGCCTCGATGTCTCCGGCAAGATAGGCCGCGATCGAGCGCACCTGCTCATGCCCCGTCGCAAGCAGGAAGGTCGGCGCGCGCCCGTAGCTCTTCATCCCGGCGATGTAGAAGCCGCTGTCGGGCTGGCGGAGTTCCGCCTCGCCATGCGGGCGTACCGTGCCGCAGGAGTGCGCGTTCGGGTCGATCAGCGGTGCGAGCGCAGGCGTCGCCTCCACCGCAGGGTCGAGCGAGAGGCGCACCTCGCGCAGGAAGGAGAGATCGGGCCGGAAGCCCGTGGCCACGATCATCTCATCCGCCATGACGGTGGTGCTGCGCCCGTCTTGTCGGCCGGTGATGGCGAGCGCGCCGCCCTCACCTCCGATACGGTCGATCAGGAACGGCGCAAGCGCGGTGACGGCACCCTCCTCGATCAGGGCCATGGCGCGGGCACCCAGCGCGCCGCGCTCGGCAAGCCCGTCATTCGCGCCGCCGCCGAAATTGACCGCGGCCAGCGGCCGGCGGAAGGCCCAGAGGATACGCGTGCCGGGAACATCCTTGGCCAGTTCCACGAGATCGAGCACGGCGTTCATCGCCGAGTGCCCAGCGCCGACAACGAGCGTCGTCCTGCCGGCTTGGCGTGGGCGCGCGGCGCCAAGCACGTTGGGGATGCCGTAGGCGATGCGGTGTGCGTGCGCCGCCTCGCCCGGCGCAGGCAGCCCATGGCTGCCGGCCGGGTTCGGTGCCGACCAGGTGCCGGAACAGTCAATCACCGCGCTGGCTTCGATCTCCTCGATCCCGCTCGCGGTCTCGACCTGCAGCACGAATGGCGATGCCTCGCGGTCATGGCCGTTGCGCAGCCGGCCAAGGTCGCGCCGCGCGACGCCGATAACGCGCGCACCGGTGCGGATCCGGCTCTGCAAGGCCGCTGACGCGGCAAGCGGCGCGAGATACTGCGCGATGAGCTCCGCCCCGGTCGGGTAGACCGCTGCCGGCGGCAGGCGCCAGCCTTCCGCGATCAGCAGCGCGCGCGCGGCGCTGTCGACGTTGAACTCCCACGGCGAGAACATGCGCACATGGGCCCAGGCGCGCACGGCGACGGCGATCGTGTCGCCGGCCTCGAGCACGAGCGGCGTGAGCCCGCGCGACACGAGCTGCGCTGCCGCCGCAAGGCCGATGGGGCCGGCGCCGATCACCACGACAGGGAGAGGGGGTGCGCTCATTGCCACGCTCCTTGATGCATCAACGATTGAGGTATTTAGCCACGATCATGGGCGTCGGCGGTCATGGGCAGCACGCCTTTCCGGACCGGGGGCGGCGCGGCTTCCGCGCGGCATCGGCGGCGGCAAACGCGCGCTGCGTGTCCTGCAGCGCCGCGGTCGCCTCCATCCAGGCATCCAGCGCGACGCGGAACGCCGCGCGGCCGGCATCGGTCAGCGCATAGACGCGGCGCTGGCGGCCCTGCACGACCTCCTCCTCGACGGTGACGAAGCCGCCCGTCTCGAACTCGCGGAGAACGGGATAGATCGTTCCCTCGGTCGGCGAACAGCACCCACCCGTGGCGCGCTCGACCGTGCGGGCGATGTCATAGCCGTGCATCGGCCCTTCGTGCAGCACACGGAGGATGAAGAACTTGGAGAGGCCCATCTTGATCGTGCCCGCCCAGTAGGCGCGGGACGCATAGTCGACGCGAGGGGCAGGAGCGGCACGGACGGCTTTCATGCCATGACCTTACCCATCGACCCTCTATGCATCAAGCATTAAATCAGGGTGGCTGGCGAGCAGCGGAGCCGGCCGGAAGCGGGATCACCCTGGTCAAGGTGACAGAGACCGCATCGCCCGCGCGGAACTGTGCCGAAGCACCAGGAGCGACGACGAACAGCGCCCCTGCCGTCGTCGACACCTCATACTCCATATGGCTTCCGACGAAGACGGCCCGCACGATCCGGCCCGGAAAGCCTTCCGCCCGGTGCGGGCTGAGCAGGATCGCCTCGGGCCGCACCGCGATCGCCAGGGCTCCGGGCGGATGGCGCGAGAGGGGAAGGTCGATCGTTACGTACCCGACCCGAAATGCGATGCCCGCCGCGCCGCGATCCACGCATTCGCCCTCGATCACGTTCGCCTCCCCCATGAAATCGGCGACGAAAGCATCTGCAGGGGTATCGTAGAGCGCCTCCGGCGGCCCAATCTGGGCGATGCGCCCATCGCGCATCACCACCACCGTGTCGCTCACGGCAAGGGCTTCCTGCTGGTCATGCGTCACGTACACAACGGTGAGGTTCAGCCGCCGCTGCAGGTCGCGGATGTCCTCGCGCACGCGCCGGCGGAGCCGCGCATCGAGGTTCGACAGCGGCTCGTCGAACAGCAGCACGCGTGGGCGGAGCACCAGCGCACGCGCAACGGCCACGCGCTGCTGCTGCCCGCCCGACAACTCGCCGGGCTGCCGCGATCCGAGGCCGCCAAGCCCGAGCGTCTCGAGCATCTCGCCCACGCGCGTCGCCACCTCCTTGCCGCGCATGCCGTTGATCACCAGGCCATAGCCGACATTCTCGGCAACGCTCATGTGCGGGAACAGCGCGTAGGACTGGAACACCATCGCGACGCGCCGTTCCGCTGCCGGCACGCCGGAGACGTCGCGGCCATCGATCACGATCCCGCCCTCGTCGGGCAGCTCGAGCCCCGCGATGAGCCTGAGCGTCGTCGTCTTGCCGCAGCCGGAGGGGCCGAGCAGCGTCGTCAGGCTGCCCTCCTCCAGCGCGAATGACACCGCATCGACGGCACGAACGCTGCCGAAGCGTTTCGTCACAGACTCGAACCGGATCATCATCCCCCCACGCGGACCAGGGGCGCCGCCGCGCGCCGCCCGAGCCTCGCCTTGCCGACGAGACGGTCGATCACCACGATCACCGCCAGCATGATCAGGATCAGCACCGAGGAATAGGCGATCGCGAGGCTCATCTCTCCCGCCTCGACGCGGCCGACGATATAGGCCGTGGCGAGGTTGTGCCGCGCGGACACGAGGAAGATCACCGCTGAGACCGCCGTCATCGCCTGCACGAAGGCGTACGCAAGTGCCGCGACCAGGGCAGGCCGCAGCAGCGGCAGCACGACCCGGCGCAGCGTCGTCGCCGCGTCGCCGCCCATCGTGGCGGAGGCTTCCTCGAGCGAGCGGTCGATCTGCGCCAGCGCGGCGAGCCCGCCGCGCACCCCGACCGGCATGTTCCGGAACACGAAGCAGATCACGAGGATCATTCCGGTGCCGGTGATCTCGATGGGCGGAACGTTGAACGCGGTGATGTAGGCGACGCCGAGAACGGTTCCAGGAATAGCGAAGGTCAGCAGCGTGACGAAGGAGAGCGCCGACTTGCCGCGGAACTCGGCGCGCGCGAACAGCCAGGCGAGCAGGATGCCGACGAAGGCGGTGATCGGGGCGGAGATCGCGGCCACGCGCAGCGTGGTGAACAGGCTGTCCCACGCGGCACCCCGGAAGAACAGACCGAACGCCGTCCGCTCGACCGCGAAGCCCTCGATGAAGTGCCGCCAGGTTGGCGTCAGGTCGAAGCGGCCGATGTCATGGACGAAGGCGCCGAACAGGATGATCGCGTAGACCAGGAAGGTGAAGGCGACCCAGGGGTAGGCCAACGCGGCAGCGGCGCGACGCGGCGAGGGTGGCAGCAGCGCCGGCAGCCCCTGGTCGCCCTTGCCGGCGACCGTCACGTACTGGCGGCGCCCGACCCAACGCTCCTGCAGCCAGAACACCGCCAGCGTCAGGCCGAGCAGGAGAATGGCGAGAGCGGCGGCGCGGCCCGGCTCGTGGCGCGCGCCGGCGATGGCGAAGAAGATGCGGGTCGCAAGCACGTCGAACTCGCCGCCGAGCACGAGCGGGTTGCCGAAATCGCCGAGGGATTCGACGAAGCCGAGCAGCACCGCGTTGGCGATCGCCGGGCGGAGCAGCGGCAGCGTGACAGTCGCGAAGACGCGGGCAGGCTGCGCGCCCATCGTGCCGGCTGCCTCCTCGAGGCTCGGCGCGATGGCCCGCAGCGCGGCAGACAGCAGCAGGAAGGCGATCGGCGCCTGCGACAGGCATTGCGCGATCAGCACGCCAGGGAGCCCGTAGATCCAGCGGGAGCGCGGGATGTCGAACAGCTCCCACAGCGCCGTCGAGACGAGGCCTGTCCTGCCGAAGAGCACGATCAGCGCGAGCGAGACGACGAAGGGCGGCGTGATCAGCGGCAGCACGGCCATCGCGCGGAACAGCCCCGTCTGGCGGAGCCCGCCGCGGCTCTCAAGCAGCGCGAGCGCCAGGCCGATCGCCGTCGAGAGAAGGCCTGTCAGCGTCGCCAGAAGAAGCGTGTTCCAGACGACGCCGCAGCGCGGCGCCCCGGCGAGGCAGCCGAGCGTCCACGCCTCCGCCGCGCCGATCCGTGACAGAGCGGCCGCGGGCGAGAACCCGCCGTCCGCGACGAAGACATCGGCAAGGACGCGGATCAGCGGGAGGATTACGAACGCAGCGATGGCCACGGCACCACCGACGGCGATGATGGCGACCGATGCGTCGCCCTTCATCGCGCCGCCCATCGCAAGGCCGGTCGCGAGCATGATCACGGCGGCAGCGAGCACCACGACGGCGCCGGGCCCGAACGCCGCCTGGCGGACGCCGTCACCGAAGATGTCCTGCGCGACGCCCCAGCTCGTCGCCGGCAGGCCGATCGCCAAGCCCTGCAGCGCGAAGAGCAGGATCGCCACGCACACTGCCGCAACGAGCAGCCGGCCATGACCAGGGCGCAGCGTCGTGGCAACACCGATGGCGAGCGCGAGTGTGCCCGGCCAAAGCCAGGGCTGCGACGGGAGCAGAGCAGCAAGCGGCGATGCCTGCGCGCCAGCGTGCCACGGCAGCAGCACAGCGGCGAGCAGGGCAACGCCAGCAGCGGCGCGCGCAATCCCTCGCGCGGTCAACCGATCAGGGCCGTTGCGACAGCAGCGCCAGGGCGATCAGCGCTGGGCGGCGCGCACCTCGCGGTCCCAGCGCTGGAGGATGCGGTTGCGCTCCGCCGCGCTGCCGTACTTCACGAAGTCATACGCGATCAGCTTCACGTCCTCGAAGCGCGGCGCCTCGGCCGGAATCTTTGCCTCGCGGTTGGACGGGAGCTGGTAGGACCGGGCCTGCGCGCCGATCTCCTGCGCCTCAGCCGTGAGCGCCCAATCGAAGAAGCGGCGCGCGTTCTCGAGGTTGCGCGCCCCCTTGATGATGCTCATCGAGCCGATCTCGTAGCCGGTGCCCTCGCAGGGTGCCACGATCGTGACCGGCGCGCCGCCGACCTTCTGCGTCACGGCATCGTGGAGGAAGGTGATGCCGACGAGACTTTCGCCGGTCGCCGCCGCGCGCGCCGGCGCGGCACCCGAGCGGGTGTACTGGTTGATGTTGGCGTGCAGGCCCTTGAGGAAGGTGAAGGCAGGCTCCTCGCCCATCAGCTGAACCAGCGTCGCCAGCATGGTGTAGGAGGTGCCGGAGGTGTTCGGGTCTGCCACCTGCACCTCGCCGCGGAAGGCAGGCTTCAGCAGGTCGGCCCAGCAGCGCGGCGCCTCGATACGTCGGCGCTCCAGTTCCCGCGTGTTGTAGCTGTAGCCGAGAGCGCCGGCATAGATCCCGACGGTGCGGAAGCCTGACTGCTCGGCCTGCTGGACCGCCCAAGGGTGCAGCAGGGCGAGATTGGGCGAGCGATACTCCTCGGTCAGTCCCTCCTCGCCGGCCTGCAGGTGCGGGTCGCCGGTGCCGCCCCACCAGACATCGCCGCGCGGGTTCTGCCGTTCCGCCCTGATCTGCGTCAGCGTCTCGCCGGAGCTCCGCCGCGTCATCGCGACATTGATGCCTGTCGCACGCTCGAAGGCCGCCATCATCGGCCTGCACCATTCCTCCTGGACGGTGCAGTATACGGTGAGTTCGCCTTGCGCCCGGGCAGGTGACACGGTGGACGCCACAACGCTGGCGACGAAGGCAGCGGACAACACCATGCGACGAGACATGCCCATCCCCCTGTTCACGCGGCATGCGCCGCAACCACAGTGGAGATAGCAAAGGGTCAGGCGATTGGCAGGTGACGGAATGATGACAGAAGCGATGCCTGCCTGAGCCGCTCATCGCCCGATGTCGTTCGCAGCGTGGCCCGGAGGGGATTGCGCTACGTCAATTCCCGGTCGGGCGACTGCTGCCTGGATGGTAGCCAGCAATCCCCGACAAAGCAGGTAAGGACTGGGCCATGCGGTGGGAGGGAAGGAGCAGGCGTGACATCGACGCTGCTATCCGTGAAGGATCATCATCGTCGGGTCTCCTCGTCACGAAGCCCGACCAACGGGCTCCTACGAGCCCAAGCCCCGATCCCGGGGCGGCACGTGAGCGCGGCGGAGCCCCTGGCTCAGCCGGGCGCCAACTCACCACGCCGGTGGCAGGCATCCGTCACCTCGCGCAGCCGTCGGGTCCAGTCGACGAGGCTCGCCGCGTGGCCCCACATCACCGCCTCCGGGCCAGCGCCGAAATGGTCCGCGGTCATCGCCTGAAGCTCCGCCACCTGCGCCTCGAACGCCGCCTTCGCCGCCAGGAACGCCTCCAGGCTCCGCTGCTGGTTCGCCGCTGCTCTCTTCACCCGATCAGCCCGCATCGCTCTCTCCATCCTCTGCGCCCCAAACACGTCGCTCCGTGCGCAGCAGAAGTGAAGCGAAACCAAGAGCAAACTAGTTGCGATGTTCGCCGCCGGACGAGCATCGCATGATCAATGCCACCGCCATGCGCGACCGAGGCCGACGCACCGCGCGCGCAGGATGCGGGGATGCCAAGATCGCTCCTGCTCCTGGCCTTCGCCGCGCTTCTCGCCGCCTGCGCGGGGGCGCCTGACGCGCAATGGGTCATGCGCCCCGAGGGTGGTGGGCCAACACTCGTCGAACAGATCAGCCACGAATACGAGAGAGACCCCATCGGCACCGCCCACGCCATCGGCCAGCTCATCGGCCAGATCGCGCTGATCGTTCTCCTGCTCGCACGAGGGCCATGAACGGCACGACGACTGGCCGGCTCTACGGAGGGGCGGCGCGCACCACGCTCGTGCTGACGGAGCTTCGCCCATGAGCATCGTCGCACGCTGGGGCGATCTGGAGCGGCGCTCTGTGCTCGTGCTCAGCGGCATGGACGGTGCGCCGCTGGCAGCGGAGGCGGTGCATGGGGATGCCGTCTGGGATGCGCTGGTCGCCGCGGGCGTCGCGCCCGAGCCCTATGCCGAACCTGCGCCGCCGCCGGATGCGCTCGTGCCGCTCTCGGCGGTCGCGGAACGGCTGAAGGCCGCAGGCGTCTGGGAGGCGATCGTCGCGCTCGTGTTCGATCCTCCCAACCGCTCCGCGCTCGCCGACTTCATGGTGCTGTCGCACGCGCGCTGATCAGCGCCGCGGGGGCGGATCCGGAGGTGGTGCTGCGGCCGCGGTAAACGCACCACCCTCATCACGCTGCATCGGCCCGCCCAGGAGAACCCTGGGCGGGCCTTTCTGCGTTTCGACTGTCTCGCGTCTCAGACGAACAGGAAGTCAGCCGCCGTCCAGACATGGCCGTTGTCGGCCGTCACGGTCGTCGTGCCGTAGGCGAAGCTCGTGCCAGCAAGCGTGTAACTGCCGCCGGACGAGAGCTGCACCTTGTCGCCTTCGGCTGCGAAGAAGTCGATGATCGTGTCCGAACCGTCGGCGTTGTCGAAGCGGAACCGGTCGGCACCGCCACCCCCGGCCAGGATGTCGTTGCCGTCACCGCCGACGATCAGGTCGTTGCCGAGTGCGCCGGTGATCACATCATCGCCCGCCCCGCCGAACGCCTCGAGCCGCGAGCGACCGGCAGCCGTGATCGTGTCATTGCCTTCGCCCGCATCAACGCGCGCGACGGAGAAGCGACCGTCATAGCCGGCGTTCCAAAAGCTGCCGTTACCAGGCACGGGGTTGTCGGCGAGCAAGTCGTTGTCGAGCGTCGTGAGGTTGATGCTGCTGATGAAGATCGTGTCGTCGCCAAGGCCCGTGTCGATCGTCGCCAAGTTCGACCAGGTGCCCTCGTTCGAGTGGAAGTACCAAGTGACGGTGTCATCGCCATCGGCGGTCTTCAGCAGGCCGCGCTTGCCGCCGACGATCATGACGTCGAGGTCGACGCCCGCCGCATCGGAAAGGTCGATCCGGTTGTCGACGAAGTTGGTGAAGAGAATGTTCTCGCCGAACACCGGCGTGTACTCGCCAGGCCCGAACGCGACATTCTTGAAGCCGTTCCAGGTGTCCTCGTTCTCCAGCCGCGTGAACACCACCGCCCCCACCACTGCTGGCGTCGTGTCGATCAGCGCGAGCTGCGCCGGCGTCAGCGGCGGGCCGGTCGGGATGCTCCCCGGCGGGTTGCCGCCACCACCCTGACTGATGGTGAATGACGACGTCGGCACCGGCGCGGCGTTATTGGGATTGCCCACGGTGATCGTCACCGTCGCCTCGTCGAAGCCGCCGAAACCATCCGTCACGCGATAGATGAACCGGTCGACGCCAACAAAGTTGGGGAACGGCAAGTAGCTGAAGGTGCCGTCGGGGAGCACCATGAGCGTCCCGCTGTCCGCATCGTCGACGACCACGTCGATCGACAGGCTGTCGCCATCAGGGTCGCTGTCGTTCACCAGCAGGCCGGGCGCATCCGCCCCGATCAACTGGTTCGGAAGCGCCGTGAACACGTCATCCCCCGCCACCGGCGCGGCGTTGTTGGGATTGGTCGCACCCAGCACGAATGTGACGGGGGCAACGGCCAAGTTCCCGGCCGTGTCGGTGATTTGGTAGATTGCGGTATCGGTACCCGTGGCGCCTGCGTTCGGCGTGTAGCGCCAGGTGCCCGTGGCGGCATCGATCTCCTCCAGCGTGCCCTGCAGTGGGTTGAAGAACTGAACGAAGGCCGGCGTGGTGCCATCCGGATCGACATCGTTGGCGAGAATTTCAGCCACCGTGAACGTGCGCGAGCCGTT
Organism: Elioraea sp.; assembly: GCF_022842375.1. GTDB lineage: Bacteria > Pseudomonadota > Alphaproteobacteria > Acetobacterales > Acetobacteraceae > Elioraea_A. The sequence goes on from NZ_JALHPR010000015.1 coordinate 105,395, forward strand.
CACCTGAAACTCGTCCGGGTTGGCAACGGGCGGCTGCCCGTTGCCGGCGATCCCGCTGATGTCCAGTGTGCCGTCGCTGAAAACGACCTCCTCGATGTTCCACAGCGTATCCAGGCCAGACCAGTCGGGCTCCAGGCTGAACAGGTCGAGCACGGTGACCGATCCGTCCGGCTGCGCGGAAACGACGTAGCGGGTCGAGGGACCGGCATAGACCGCGCGGTCAATCACAGGCGACGCAGCGCGCGCAAATGCAGTATCCGGCCCGCCATCCAGCACGTCGTTGCCGCCGCCGCCGGTCAGCACGTTCGGGCCGGCATCCCCCTTCAGAAAGTCGTCGAACGCGCTGCCGACAAGGTTCTCAACCTCGCTCAGCCGGTCGTTCTTGGCGTCGCCCTCGCTGAACTGCGGGGCCGTGCTGGAGAGGTCCACCGTAACGCCGCGGCGCGAGGCGGCGTAGCTGGCCGTATCGATCCCGTCACCGCCGATCAGATCGTCTGCCCCTGGCCCGCCGATCAGCGTGTCGTCGCCCTCGCCTCCCGCGAGCTGGTCGTTGCCCCAGCTGCCGTCCAGGATGTTGTCGGCAGCGTCGCCATAGATCAGGTCGTTGTACGCACTGCCACGCACGTTCTCGACGGCAACCAGCACGTCGCCGACCGAGTGCGCGGCGTTGCCGGTATCGGGCTGCACGGCGGCATTCAGGTCGACGACCACACCGAACAGCGACATGCCGTAGTCGGCGGTGTCGACCCCCTCGCCGCCATCCAGGAAATCGGCCCCGGCGCGCCCGATGAGGACGTCGTTGCCATCGCCGCCGGCAATCCGGTCATCCCAGCCGCTCCCGAGAAGGCGGTCGTCGTCATCAGTGCCGCCCAGGATAACGCCCTTCAGGTCCTGTCGCAGGATGATGGCCCGCCCAGCCGTGAAACCGGTGTCGCCGGGCGCCGCGCCCGCCCAGGTCACCACCACGTTGCCGTTCGACAGCCCAGCCGAATCCTGCGCCTCCGTAAAAGCATTGGGCTGCGTCGCGGGCCGGTCGGACCAGCCGGTGAGCTCGCGCGACAGGTCGGCAAAGCCGTTGCTGGCGACCCGTACCGCCCGCATCTCGGCCGCGCCGTCCGCGCCGCGGTCGTTCCAGCTCACCAGCGCGGTGCCATCCGCCAGGCGCGTGGCAGTATGCTCGACCAGCTGGTAGGTGATGTACTCGCCCGCCGCTGCCAGGGGCGCCGAGGCGACCACGATGGGCTCGCTGATTCCGGCGCCGACGATTACCGTCTCGATCGCCCACCCCTGCCTGCCCTGGTCTTGTGCTGGTGCAAGGAAGGTGCCTGCGGTGGTGACCAGGGCCGTGGCCAGGTGGGCACCGTCGCCGAACGGCGTCAGGTCGCCTTCCGACACCGTGCGAATGTACTGGTTGGGCACTGCGTTGCTGGTGCCCGCGATCAGCTCCGTCACCGGCGAGGGCGGCGCGCCGGACGGGAATTGCTTGGCCACGAGCGACTGGCTGCCCGCGCTCGTCGGGAAATTCAGCGATCCGAATGTCACCAGCGCGCTGCCGCCCGCATCAATGCCGAGGTGGGGATCGAAATAGGCGCTGCCCTGGTACAACGTGCCGGTGTAGCCCAGCGGCCTTGGTGCCGCGGCAATCCCCTCGCCGGCGAAGGCCGTGCCGTTTCCAGAAACCGTCACCGAGCGGACGACCTGCTGCTCGATGATCGATTGCGAGTTGGCGCCGGGGAACTGCGCGATTGCCGCCCAGACCGCGCCGAAACCATCCGCGCCCGAGGGTGCAATCCCCGTGATGCGGGGAGAATCCAGCGCGGGCACATCGTTCAGGCGGAAATCATCGCCCAGCGGCGTGCCATCGGGCGCGAACAGGCGCGCGCGCAGCCACGTAGCAGCGCCATCGGCGTTCTCGTCGGACGAGAAGGCCACGACGAAATTGCCGTTCGCCTGGGTGGTCGCGATCGGGCTGCGCTGGTCGCCCGCGGCGGTGGTATTGACCTGGAACGCCTCGCCGGCCGTCCCGTCCGCCTCGTAGATACGGGCCATGATGCGGAAGCCGCTGCCGTCGCCGAGGCCGGTCCAGGCAAGCGCGAACCTGCCATCGGGCAGCGCGGTCGCCGCCTGCTGCACGGGGAAGTCGTTCTGGAAGAAGGTGAAGTCCCCCCCTTCCAGCGGTGCCTCGCCGAAGCGGAACAGCACAGGCGACAGATCCTCGACCGTCATGCCCTGCAACGTGATGCTGTCGCCGTCGCGCAGGTCGATCAACACGCCGCCCGGCACGGCGGTCGCCTGCGCCAGCAGCTCGTCGAAACTGTGGATGCCCGCATCGCCCAAATCCACGACATCCAGCAGGCCGTGCGCAGTGGAGGGATCCCAGTCGAGATCGATGATGATGTCGGCGCCGTCACCGGTCGCGAAAAAGAAGACATCCGCGCCCAGCGCGAAGGGGCCGTCCCCGGTCAGCATGTCATTGCCCCTGCCGCCGATGATGATGTCGTCACCGCCGCCGCCGACAATGACGTCGTTGCCGTCATCGCCGTGGAGCGTATCCTTACCCACGTCACCGGCGAGCGTGTCGTTGCCTTCGTCGCCGCGCAGCAAATCGTCGCCATCACCGCCATCAAGCGTGTCGTTGTTCTGCCCGCCGCGCAGGATGTCGTTCTGGCTGCCGCCCAGCAGCGTATCGTCGCCCGCGCCGCCCTCGAGCGTGTCGTCACCGTCGCCGCCTTCCAGCGTGTCGGCGCCGAACAATCCCTGCAGCACGTCGTTGCCGGCGTTGCCCTCCAGCCGGTTGGAGGCATCGTTGCCGATCAGCCTGTCGTTGCCGCCAGCGCCTTTTGCGTTCTCAATCGTGGTATTGAACGCGATCGCAATGTTCTCGATCAGGCCGAAGACGCTGGAATAGGCGCCGGGCGTGAGGTCGATCACCTGGTTGATCGAGGCGGCAGTACCAGAGCCATCCAGCGTATCGATGCCGCCGGCATCGTAGATGGCGAAGATCGGCACCTGGAAGAGCGCGTTGTTCCGCGCGAAATCCATCACGGCGGGCGCATCGGCGGTGGCGTTGAAGCCGTAGGTGCTGTCGCCGGTGCGTGTGTTGGGGTTGGCACCGTACTTCGCCTGGATGGCGGCGATGTCATACACCATCGGCGTCGCTGGACGGTGGGTGTAGGTGTTGTCGGTCACCCACGCGCCGGTGTTGTTGTCCCAACCGCCGAAATACGACATCAGCGTGAACTTGCGCTGGTCTTGCGCGAACGCCGCATCGGCCTGATAGGTCGAATCGCCCTCCGAAGCGTCATAGTTGCCGGGGTGCGACAGCCCCAGAGCGTGGCCGACTTCGTGCACCAGTGTGCTGAACCCCCCCGGCGCCTGGTATGGGATCGGCGCGCCGAGCGCCGGCGGCTGCAGGGCCGTCCAGTTGCCCGTGGTGCTGAGCCAGATATGGGCCGCATCGAGGTACCAGCCGTCGTCGTACGGCTTATCGATCCCGCCCGCGAGCTTCAGAGCCTGATACGTCAGGAACGCCACGGGGTTCAGCGCCAGCAGCACCAGGTCGAAGTCGGCGCCGTCAGCGGTGAGTGCGAGGTGCTTGAGGAAATCATCCTCTGGCAGCAGTGCCCGCGTGAAGGTGCTTCCTTCCGTGAAGTCGCTGTAGGCGAGGACGATATCGGCTCGGTTGTCGGCGACCTCGTGGATTGGCACGGCGATCAGGTCGGCCCACAGTTGCACGGCCTCACGCGCGGCGACGACCGCGGCTGGTGCCGGAACTACGAAGCCGCGGGCCTCGTCGAGGAAGAGGCTGGCAGCGAAGTCGTACGGTAGCTCGGGCGCCTCGGCTGGCATCGACCAAGTGATCGGCCCCGATTCCCACTTGCGGTACGGGCCGAACCCCTCGACGCCGCCGCCCCAGCTAGTCTGCAGAGCCGTGACGATCTCGAATAGTTCGTAGGTTGGCTTGTCCGCCATTTACACCCCCGCGAGCCCCGCCTTCACACTTATAAGTAGAAAAAGCAGATTGGCGGACACGGATGGTCACGCGCCCCCACCTCCCAAATATGTACCGACCGCATTGTTAGCGCATAGCGAAAACGTTTCTTTCAACTATCAAATGCTTTGGAACCCGAACAAGCTGGAAAATGCTGGCGGTGACCTGAGCCCCATTTGGTCCCGCATTTGAATGGAGAGTCTGTCACAAGGAGACAGACGATGCGGAAGAGCAGGTTCACCGAGGAGCAGATCATCGCGATCCTGGCCGAGCAGGAGAGCGGCATGGCGACGGCGGAGGTCTGCCGCCGCCACGGGGTCAGCACGGCGACGTTCTACAAGTGGAAGGCGAAGTTCGGCGGGCTGGGCGTGTCGGAGGCGCGGCGGCTGAAGACGCTGGAGGCCGAGAACGCGCGGCTCAAGAAGCTGCTGGCCGACAGCATGCTGGACGTGTCGATCCTGAAAGACCTGCTGGGAAAGAGCTGACGACGCCCCAGACCAGGCGGGCTGCGGCGCGCCGGGTGATCGAGACCTACGCGATCTCCCAGCGCCGGGCCTGCCGGCTGGTCAGCGTCGATCCGAAGACCGTCAGGCGGGACCCGCCCCCGGATCATCCCGCGGTCCGCGCCCGCATGCGCGAGATCGCGGCGGTACGCCGCCGGTTCGGTTATCGGCGCGTGGGGCTGTTGCTCGAGCGCGAGGGGATCGTGATGAACCACAAGAAGCTCAGACGGCTGTACAGGGACGAAGGTCTGTCGGTGAAGCGCCGCCGGGGCAGCAAGCGCGCCACGGGAACCCGCGAGCCCCTGCCTGCGCCGGACGCGCCGTCCAGGCGGTGGAGCCTGGACTTCGTGTCGGACGTGTTCGGGGTCGGCCGCCGGTTCCGCATGCTGTGCGTGATCGACGACTACACCCGCGAGTGCCTCGCTCTGGTGGCGGACACGTCGCTGTCCGGCGCGCGTGTCGTGCGCGAGCTGGAGTGCTGCATCCGGCTTTACGGAAGGCCTGAGACCATCGTGTCGGACAACGGGACCGAGCTGACCAGCCGGGCGATCCTGGAATGGCAGAACCAGACCGGCATCGGCTGGCACTACATCGCGCCGGCCAAGCCCCAGCAGAACGGCTTCGTGGAGAGCTTCAACGGCAAGCTGCGGGACGAATGCCTCAACGAGGAAGTCCTCGACAGCCTGGCCCACGCCCGGCGCGTGCTCGCCCGCTGGCGGCACGACTACAACCACCACCGGCCTCACTCGTCACTGGGCGGGCTGACGCCCGCAGCGCGCCGGTCGCTCGAGCTCGCGAGGGGCATCGCTCCCGGCGCGCTCGCCACTCCAACCACCATGCAGTATGAAAGGGCCGGACTCTCGATATGAATGAGGGACCCGAGGGGCGCAGGTCACCCGGCCTTCAAGCCAGGCCCGGTACTCCGCCTCGTGTCCATAGCCCGCGCCCTGCGCTTAGCCCAGGACGATCACGTGGGTGAGGATGACCCGATCCACCCCATGTCGCGCAGGTTCGCCAGGCACTCGAGCATCGGAGCCTCGGCGCTCGGCTGGTCGAGAGCGATGAGCGTGGTGCGGTGCGTCAAGCCTGCTCCCCTGTCCTGGCGATGCCGGTGGCTGGTTCCTCCGCCGGAAACCAATGGGTGGTACGATTGGCGACCCAGACGAGCGACAGCATCACCGGGACTTCCACCAGCACGCCCACGACCGTGACGAGGGCAGCGATTGAGTTCAGGCCGAAGAGCCCGATGGCCACCGCGACGGCCAGTTCGAAGAAGTTCGAGGTGCCGATCATGGCGCAGGGCGCGGCCACGTTGTGCGGCACCCGCCACGCCTTGGCGGCCCAGTAGGCCACCGCGAACATCCCGTAGGACTGGATCAGCAGCGGCACGGCGATCATCGCGATCACCAGCGGTTGGCTCAGGATCACCTCGCCCTGGAAACCGAACAGCAGAACCACCGTCGCAAGCAGGCCAACCACCGAGAATGGCTTGATCCTGGCCGTGAAGGCGCCGACTGCTGCTTCAGCCTGGCCGGGACTTGCGGCACCGCGCGTCATCTGCACCCTCGTGATCACGCCCGCCGCAAGCGGAATCACCACGTAGAGCACGATCGAAAGAACAAGCGTTTCCCATGGCACGATGATGTCGGTCACGCCCAGCAGCAGCGCCACGATGGGCGCGTAGGCAAAGACCATCACTGCGTCGTTCAGTGACACCTGCGCCAACGTGTAGTTCGGGTCGCCCTTTGTCATCTGTGACCAGACGAACACCATCGCCGTGCAGGGCGCCGTGCCGAGCAGGATCATCCCCGCGATGTATTGCCCGGCGGCGCCAGGTTCGATGAACGGCGCGAAGACCCACTCGAAAAACAGCACGCCGAGAGCCGCCATGGTGAAGGGCTTGATCAGCCAGTTCACGGCGAGCGTGATGATCATTCCCTTGGGGCGTTCGTGCACGCGGGCCAGCGCGCGGAAATCCACCGCCACCATCATCGGATAGACCATGAACCAGATCAGAACGGCGACGACGAGGTTGATCGAGCCGTATTGCAGGCTGGCAAGAACCCCGATGAAGCCCGGAGCGACTTGGCCGACCGCCACGCCGGCGAGGATGGCGAGCGCGACCCAGACCGAGAGATAGCGTTCGAATGCGGACATTTGTTCTCTTCACTGATTCTCGCCGGGCATCGTCCGGCGGTGTTGCCATGACGGGTCGTCATGCCGCGCCGACCGGATCCTAGGCCTGCACCGTCACCGCAGCGTAGCGCTCTATACGAGACCCTCGCGCACCTTCGCCAACTCGGCCGCCACGGTCGCGGTGCGCGCGACCAGCACGGGGTACGCCATGTCTGTCGCAGCGAGCCTCGCATAGACCACATTGGTGTTTAGTCTCGGCATTTGGTGGAGCGGATTGAGGATGAAGCGTTTGGACTGATCTGCCCACGCTTTGCAGATGATTTCGTAGGGTGTGAGGCCCCGCAGACGCTTGAGGCGTGGAGAAGCGGAGAGACAACCACGGATGCGCCGATCACGGTGATCAACAGCACGAGCCCGAGCGGCCGCGGGTCATAGTATGCCTGCTCCGGCTGCAGCAGCACGATGCCACCTGCACCGAACGCGAACCCGCCGAGGAACAGGCCAATCGTGTTCTGGTCGACAGGGTCACGCATGAATCCGGACAGAACCCGCGGTGAGAAGGTCGACGCGGTCATGGTCATGACGACCATCAGGATCGAGAACGTCACGGTGGCGATCGTGAGCGTGCTCGACGCCAGCAACTTGCAATGCCCCCCTCACGGCTATGGGGTCGGACGATGGAAACCATTGGAATGTTGACCCTGCCCCCTGGGGTGCCCTCGGTTTGAAGTAGGGTCCGTCGAAAGGGAGACGGACGATGCGGCGATCGCGGTTCACGCAGGAGCAGATCATTGGCGTGTTGAAGGAGCACCAGG
>NZ_JALHPR010000016.1 GCF_022842375.1 Elioraea sp.
GCCGCCGCGCGCGAGGCTGCGCGCCCGTGCCGTGGCGAAGGCCGCATCCGAGACCGCTCCTGCCTTGGCGAGCCGTGCGACCACGCGCGCGACGGCGGCGCGACCGGCGGCGACCGCCTCTGCCGCCTCGTCGTCCACCAGGTCAGCGGCACGGGCCCAGCGCGTCACGCGGTTGGTGAGCACCCGCGCGAGGCCCGCCTCGGTCGTGGCGTAGCGCGCGAGATGCGCGAGTGCTGCCTCGTGCAGCGTGGCTTCGGTGGGGCGTGCGGGGAGACGCCCATGTCTGTTCTGGCTGCGCGGGGGCATGGCGGCAGCATGCCAAGGCCGGAATCCCAAGGCCAGCGCCCATGCCCGGCATCGGCGTGGGGCCGCCATGCGTGCAGGAACCTTGGCGGAAGCGGCGGGTTTGGCCTGCAACGCCACACGCGGAGGACACGAGAGATGACTACCGTCGAGATGCTTGCCCTGCTGTTCGCCTTCACCATGGTGGGCGGGATCGCCTTTTTCCTGATTGGCGACACGGGGCTCTGGCGTGTCGTGCCGGGTGCTAGGAAGCCGGGCTCCACCGACTACGACGACAACACGCGCTGACGCCACCCTGCCCTTCCGTTCGGGAGGGCGGGGAACCGCCTGCATCGCTGCGCCGGGAGCGCTGCAGGGCCGTGCAAGCGGTTCATTTGACTTCGGCCGCACCGCTCTTCACTCTCTCCGCTTCCCCGGAATGGACCGTGGGACCTGAACAAGGACAGAGGACAGAGCCGTGATCGCCGCCCTGATGCCGACCTACAACCGCGCCGACCTAGCCTTCGAGCGGGGCGAGGGTGCGCGTCTGTGGACGGAGGATGGCCGACGATTCCTCGACTTCGGCTCCGGCATCGCGACCTCGAGCCTCGGCCACGCGCACCCGCACCTCGTCGCCGCCATCGCCGAGCAGGCGGGCAAGGTGATGCATGTCTCGAACCTCTACCGGGTTCCGCAGGCTGAACGGCTGGCGGCGCGCCATGTGGCGGCGTCCTTCGCTGACTCGGTCTTCTTCTGCAACTCGGGCGCCGAGGCGAACGAGGGCATGATCAAGGCGATGCGCAAGACCATGGCCGAGACGGGCCGTGGTGAGCGTTTCCGCTTCGTCACCTTCGAGGGCGCCTTCCATGGCCGCACGCTCGCCACCCTCGCAGCCACCGGCAACGCCAAGTACCTCGAAGGCTTCGGCCCGAAGGTCGACGGATTCGACCAGGTTCCCTTCGGCAACATGAACGCCGTGCGCGACGCGATCGGCCCAGCCACCGCCGGCGTGATCATCGAGCCGGTGCAGGGCGAGGGCGGGGTTCGCCCCGCCGAACTCCGCTTCCTCCGCGAACTGCGGGCGACGTGCGACGAGTACGGCCTCCTGCTCGGCCTCGACGAGGTGCAGATCGGCATGGGGCGTTCGGGCAAGCTCTGGGCGCACCAGTGGGCCGGCATCGAGCCTGACGTGATGTCGTCGGCCAAGGGCATCGCCGGTGGCTTCCCGCTTGGCGCCATCCTGGCGAAGGAGCATGTGGCGAAGCACCTCAAGCCCGGTACGCACGGCACGACCTATGGCGGCAACCCGCTCGCCTGCGCGGCCGGCAACGCGGTGCTCGACATCGTTCTCGCCCCCGGCTTCCTCGACGGCGTCGACCGTGTCGCGCGACATCTCTGGCGCGGCCTGCTCGCGCTGGCGGCGAAGCGGGGCGAGATGGTCGAGGACGTGCGCGGTGCCGGTCTGCTGCTCGGCATCAAGCTGCGCGAGGGTTTCCTCAACGCCGACCTCCAGGCTGCGGCGGTGGCCGAGGGGCTTCTCACGGTCGCTGCCGGTCAGAACGTTCTCCGCCTCGCTCCGCCGCTCATCATCACCGAGGCAGAGGCTGACGAGGCGATCGATTGCCTCGACCGGGCGCTGAACCGCCTTCGCGCCGCTGCCGCGGCACCGAAGGCTGCGGCGCAATGAACCTGCAGCGCGCGGTCCGGCTCAAGCCGGCCGCGTCAGGAAAGGGGGAGCCAAAGGGAGAGCCGGCCTCGGCTCCCCCGACCCTGCTGCCGCCGCGCCATTTCCTCGACCTGGCTGACCTGCCTGAAACCGAGCTCCGCCGCATGCTCACCCTCGCCACGGCCTTCAAGGCGCGGGAGGGGGTTCTCGCCGATCGGCCGTTGGCCGGCCGTACCCTCGCGCTGATCTTCGAGAAGCCGTCGACGCGCACGCGTGTGAGCTTCGAGGTGGCGATGCGCCGCCTCGGCGGGGATGTGGTGGTGCTGTCGGCGCGCGAGATGCAGCTCGGCCGCGGCGAGACGGTGGCCGATACCGCGCGCGTGCTGTCGCGCTACGTCGATGCGATCATGCTTCGAACCGATAGCGAATCGAAGCTGCAGGAGCTTGCCTCTGCCGCGACGGTGCCTGTGATCAACGGGCTGACCGACATGTCGCATCCCTGCCAGCTGATGGCGGATATCATGACGTTCGAGGAACATCGTGGCCCGATCCGCGGTCGCACCGTGGCCTGGTGTGGCGATGGCAACAACGTCGCGCGGAGCTGGATCCACGCCGCCGCGCGCTTCGGCTTCACCCTCCGCCTCGCCACGCCCGCTGGACTTCAGCCGCCGCAGGAGGTGCTCGACTGGGCCGCCGCGGAGGGCGCCGCGATCGTGCTGACCGAGAGCCCGGAGGAGGCCGTGGCCGGCGCCGATGCGGTCGTGACGGATACCTGGGTGTCGATGAACGATGCGCCTGGCACCAACCGCCACAACCTGCTTCGCCCATTCCAGGTGAACGAGGCGCTGATGGCCAAGGCAGCGCCCGGTGCCGTGTTCCTCCACTGCCTTCCCGCCCATCGCGGCGAGGAGGTGACCGACGGCGTGCTCGACGGCCCGCAGAGCGTGGTGTTCGACGAGGCCGAGAACCGCATGCATGCCCAGGCCGGCGTGCTGGCCTGGTGCCTTGGCGTCGAGGATGCGGCGCCAGCAACCGCGGCCCGATGAGCCCGCACGATATTCCCGATCACGCCGAGAAGCCTGTTCCCGACCTGACCGTTCCGAACGCGGTTCGTCCCTTCTACCTCGAGGGCGCTCCGGCCCGCGGCCAGCTCGTCCGCCTCGGCCCGCTTGCCGATGCCCTGCTCTCGCGCCACCCGATGCCCGATGCCGTCACCGCCCTGCTCGGCGAGGCGCTGGCGCTGACCGCGGGGCTGGCCGCTGCGCTGAAGTTCGAGGGCAGCTTCTCGCTCCAGGCACGCGGCGACGGGCCCGTCTCGATGCTGCTGGCCGATTGCACGGCGGCCGGCGCGCTCCGCGGCTACGCCAAGCTCGATGCCGCCGCTGTTGCCGCGCTCGATGCCAACCCCTCCGCCGCGCGGCTGCTCGGGGCGGGCCATCTTGCCTTCACGGTCGACCAGGGACCTGACATGGAGCGCTACCAGGGCATCGTGCCGCTTGAGGGCGCGAGCCTGTCGGATCTCACCCACACCTGGTTCCGCACCAGCCAGCAGGTGGAAGCCGCGGTGAAGCTTGCCGCCGCGCCGACGCCGCAGGGCTGGCGCGCGACGGCGCTCCTGCTCGAGCGCATCGCCTTCGAGGGCGGGGAACAGCGCTTCGTCGGCTCGCCGGAGGAGGAGGAGGAGGCCTGGCGCACGGCCGTGACGCTCGCCGGCTCCGCCACGGCGGCCGAGATGCTCGACGATGCGCTGGCCCCGGAGCGGCTGCTGTGGCGGCTGTTCCATGAGCTCGGGCCGAAGGCGCAGGGGGCGAAGCCCGTGTCGTTCGGCTGCCGCTGCACGCGTGAGCGCATCGGCCTGATCCTCGCCGGCTTCGGCACCGATGACCTCGATCACATGGAGCAGGATGGCGCCATCACCGTCACCTGCGAGTTCTGCAACGTTGACTTCCGCTTCACCCGCGGCGATGTCGAAGAGGCTGGCGACGCAGCCTGAGCCCTGTTGCCGCGTTGCCGGTCGACGTGCCGTGCCGAGAACCGTTCCGGGGGGGACCATGCAGCGACCTGTCACCGCAGCACGCCTCGTTGCAGCCTTCGCGGCTGTCGCGCTGCTCGCCGCCTGCGCCGACGAGGCGCCGCCGCAAAGCTTCACGCCGCGACCGTTCGACTATTCGCACCTCACCCCGCTGAAGCTCGATGTCGCCCGCGTCGAGGTGGTCGAGGCGTACCGCGCGCCGCGCATGCCACCGAACATGGACCACCGCGCCCCGATCGAGCCGCGTGTGGCGCTGCTGCAGATGGCACGTGATCGCGTCCAGGCCTGGGGCACCGATGGGGTGGCCACCGTCACGATCACCGATGCCGCCCTGGTCGAGGAGAGGCTGGAACGGTCCAGCGGCATCGCGAGCCTGTTCGCCGCCCAGCCGTCGGAGCGCTACACGCTCCGCCTCGCCATCACGCTCGACGTGCAGAATGGCGGGGCGCTGCGCGGCGGCGGCATCAACGGCCGTGCCGAGGCGCGCATCAGCCGCACCCGCACGCTGAATGACGATGCGACGCTGGCCGACCGCGAGCGTGCGTGGGACGAGATGGTGCGCCAGGCGATGGACGATCCGCGCGGCATGAATGTCGAGTTCGAGTTCCAGGTGCGCCAGGCGTTGCGCAGCCTGCTGGTGCCCGAGGGCACCATCCGCCCCAACCCCGCTGCCGTCGAGGTGCAGGATCTTGGCGCGCCGGGGTCGCGGCCGGCGCCTGCCGGGGCGCAGCCCTCGTCAGGCCCGCGCGAGCTCACGCCGTCCGCCCCGTCGCCTGCCCCCGCAAACCCTGCTGCGCCGCCGGCCGGACTTCAGCCGGGCCCTGGCGGAACGCCGGGCATGGGCACGCTCGGCACCATGCCCGTCCAGCGCTGATCCAGAAGGAGAACGTCGCCATGCCGCTTCCCGTGTTCCGCAACCCGCCATCGGTCCATTCCACAGGGGGCCGCTACAGCCACATCGCCGAGGTGAGCGGGGCTGCGCGCTGGGTCCACCTCGCCGGTCAGGTCGGCAAGCGGCCTGACGAGACAATCCCCACCACGACGGGCGAGCAGGTGGAGGCTGCCTTCGCCAACATCCTGGCGCTGTTGGCCGAGCTGGGCATGGGGAAGGCCAACATCGTGAAGATGGTGACCTATCTCGTTGATGCGGCTGACATACCTGCCTATCGCGAGGCGCGGCTGAAGATGATGGGGTCTGACAACGCCCCCGCGACGACGCTGCTGGTCATCGCCGGCCTCGCCACGCCCGAGTACAAGGTCGAGATCGAGGTGATCGCCTGCGAGTAGGCTGGGGCAGCGTGGCGGCGATCGTGAACCGCCGGTTTCTTGCAGCCGCCCCGTTCCTTGAAACCGCCCCGTTCCTTGATGCATGGGGCCCCTGCCGCTAGAACCTCGCGATGGAAGAGCCTCCGGTCCGAATCGCACCCTCCCTCCTCGCCGCCGATTTCGCGCGGCTGGCCGAGGAGGTGCGCGCGGTCGAGGCCGCCGGCGCCGACTGGCTGCACCTCGACGTGATGGACGGGCACTTCGTCCCCAACATCACCTTCGGGCCGGCTCTCGTGAAGGCGATCAAGCGGGTGGCGACGAAGCCGCTCGACGTCCACCTCATGATCGCCCCCGCCGATCCGTTCCTTGCCGCCTTCGCAGAAGCCGGAGCGGATGTCATCACCGTCCACCCCGAAGCCTCGCCGCACCTGCACCGCACCCTGCAGGCAATCCGGGCGCTCGGCTGCAAGGCGGGGGTGGCGCTGAACCCTGCGACGCCGATCTCGACCGTGAAATGGGTTCTCGACAGCGCCGACCTGATCCTGGCGATGACGGTGAACCCAGGCTTCGGCGGCCAGGCCTTCATCGACAACCAGCTTGGCAAGATCGCTGCCCTCCGCCGGCTGATCGACAGCACCGGACGCGCCATCCACCTCCAGGTCGATGGTGGGGTGACGGCCACGACGGCGCCGCGCGTGCGCGAGGCTGGGGCCGACGTGCTGGTCGCCGGCACGGCCGTGTTCGCAGCACCTGACTACGCCGCCGCGATCGCCGCGCTCAAGGCGCCATTGACCGTGGTCGCCTGATGGGGGGCGCGTGATGACGGGCCCCGACAGCCTCGACCCGCGCAACTGGCTCCGGGCCGCCTCGCGCCTGTTCGGCCGGCTGCCGCAGATGCCGGTCCGCATGGGCAAGCTGCCCGACGCGCCTGCCATTCCGGTGCGTGACCCCTGGGTCGGCGACCCGCAGGCCGGCGCGCGCATCCTGAAGGGCGAATACGCCGTCGAAGGCACCGCCCGGCCGCTCGATGCCGCGCAGTGGGGCGGCGAGGGCGCTGCCGTCTGGGCAGCGTCGGCGCATGGGTTCCTCTGGCTGCGTGAGCTTCGCGCCGTCGGCTCCGATGCCGCACGGATGAAGGCCCGCGCGCTCGCCTCGGCCTGGATCGCGGGGGCTGGGCGGAATGCGCCGGGGGCTGTGGCCGTCACAGGACGTGCCGATGTCCTGGGCAATCGCGTTTCGCAGCTCCTGTCGCACTGGGACTTCCTCGCCGAGAGCGCCGACGACGCGTTCCGTGCGGCGGTGATGGCGCAGGTGGTGGAGGATGCGCGCGCACTCGCCGCCGCCCTGCCGGCCGAGCAGATGGACGCGCGCGCCTTCGCCGCCCTGCGCGGCCTCGCTGTGGCCGGTGTCGCGCTGCCTGGGGCGGAGGCCTATCTCGCCCGCGCGATGCGTTTCCTCGACCAGGAGATCGCCCGCCAGGTGCTGCCCGATGGCGGGCATGTCGAGCGGAGCCCCGCCGCGCTGCTCGCCGTGCTGCAGGACCTGCTGGAGATTCGCGGCCTCCTCGGCGCGGTGCGACAGGAAGCGCCGGAGACGCTCGCTGCCGCGATCGATCGCATCGCACCCGCGCTCGCGGCGCTCAGGCATGGCGATGGCGGGCCTGCGCTGTTCAACGGCGCGCGCGATGAGCTGATGGCCCCGCTGACCGCTGCCTTTGCGCAGGCCGCCTCGCGTGCCCGCGCGGCACAGCGCCTGCCGGAGATGGGCTTCCAGCGCCTTGCCGCTGGCCGCACCGTGCTGGTGATCGACACCGGCGCTCCGGCCGGGAAGGGGCTCGACCGGCTGGCGCATGCCGGCACGCTGGCCTTCGAGATGTCGATCGGGCGCGACAGGCTGATCGTCAATTGCGGCGCGGCACCGGCGGCGACGGCGACCTGGCGCGATGCGCTGCGCGCGACGGCCGCGCACTCGACGCTCGTGATCGCCGACGTCAACTCGTCCGAGCTGAAGGGAGACGGGCTTGGCCGACGGCCCGAGCAGGTGTCGGTGCAGCGCCACGAGGCGAACGGCGCGCACTGGCTGGACGCCAGCCACGATGGCTGGAAGAAGCCCTTCGGCGCGATCCACCGCCGACGCCTCTATCTCGGCGAAAGCGGCGAGGATGTGCGCGGCGAGGACAGCATCGAGGCAGCGACGCCGCAGCCCTACGCCATCCGTTTCCACCTCCACCCCACGGTCGATGCGAGCCTGCAGCAGGATGGCTCGGGCGTGCTGCTGCGCACGCCATCGGGCATCGGCTTTGTCCTGCGTGCGGAAGGAGCCAAGCTCGCGCTCGAGGAGAGCATCTATGCCGGTGGGGCAGAGCCGCGGCGGAGCGAGCAGGTGGTTCTCTCCGGCACGCCCGATGACGGGCCCTGCCTCGTGAAATGGGCCATCAGCAAGCTCGGGTGAGCACGGAGAGCGGCCGATGTGCGGCATCGCGGGGCTGTTCCTGCGCCGGGCGGAGGACCATGCCGCGCTGATTGCCCGCGCCCTCGCGATGGGTGACGCGATCGCCCATCGCGGGCCCGATGGCGATGGCCAGTGGGCCGAGGCCGAGGCGGGGCTGGCGCTCGCGCACAGGCGGCTGGCGATCATCGATCTCTCGCCAGGTGGGGCGCAGCCGATGCACTCGGCCTGCGGCCGCTACGTCATCAGCTACAACGGCGAGCTCTACAACTACATCGCACTCCGCAACGAGCTCGTGGCCGAGGGCGTGGTGGTGGAAAGTGCCTCCGACACGGCGGTGCTGCTTGCCGCCATCGCGACATGGGGTCTTGCGCGAACGCTGCCGAAGCTGGACGCGATGTTCGCCTTCGCGCTGTGGGACAGGCGCGAGCGGGCGCTCACGCTCGTGCGCGACCATGCCGGCATCAAGCCGCTGGCCTGGGCCGCGACGCCCGAGGGCGTGTTTTTCGGCTCTGAGCTCCGCGCGCTCGCGGCTGGCGGGGTTCGCGCCGGTATCGATGGTGGCGCGGTCGCCGCCTATCTCCGCCTTGGCTGCGTGCCTGCGCCGATGACGGTGTTCGAGGGTGTGCGCAAGCTGCCGCCGGGTGGATACGTGACGTTCGGCATGGACGGAACGGTCACGGAACGGCGCTGGTTCGACATTGGTGCCCTTGCCCGCGATGCCGGGCCGCTCGCGATCGATGGTACCGAAGCGGCATCGCGCGTCGATGCGCTGCTGGAACAGAGCGTGCGTGCGCAGCTCGTCGCCGATGTCGGCGTCGGCGCGTTCCTCTCGGGTGGAGTGGACAGTTCCTCCGTCGTCGCCGCGATGGCGCGCGCCGCACCGGGCAAGGCGCATGCCTTCACCATCGGCTTCGACGATGCGGCGTACGACGAAAGTGCGGAGGCCGCCGCGATCGCGGCCCGGCTGGGCGTTCGCCACACCATCCTGCGCGCGACCGGCGCCGAGGCCGTGGCCCTCGCGCCTGAGCTGCCCGCCCTCTACGACGAGCCTTTCGCCGACAGCTCCGCCCTGCCGACGCTGCTGCTGTCGCGCCTGACGCGCGGGCACGTGACGGTCGCGCTGTCGGGCGATGGCGGGGATGAACTGTTCGGCGGCTATCGGCGCCACCGCCTTGCCGCCGGCCTCTGGCAGCGCGCCGCGCGCATCCCCTTCCGCCGCACGCTTGCCGGTGCCATCGGTGCGGTGCCGCCGCGTGCGTGGGACGCAGCCCTTGGCTGGCTTCCCGGTGCGCCGCGCCGGCCGGGCGAGACGTTGCACAAGACCGCAGCCGTGCTGGCTTCGCGCGACCTCGATGCGGCCTATGCACGGCTCGTCTCGTCGTGGGACGAGGGCGAGACGATCGCCACGCATGCGGCCCCGCCCGACCTTCCGCTTGCCCTGCCCTCCGAGCCGCTCGCACGGATGCGCGCGCGCGATGCCGCCACCTACATGCATGACGACGTGTTGACCAAGGTCGATCGCGCCTCGATGTCTGTGGCGCTCGAGGTGCGGGTGCCGATGCTGTCGCCGGCGATGATCGCGCTCGCCTTCTCGCTGCCCGCACCACTGCTGGTACGCGCCGATGGCGGCAAGGCGGTGCTGCGTGACGCGCTTGCCCGCCACATCCCGCGCCCGCTGTTCGAGCGCGAGAAGACCGGCTTCAGCTTCCCCGTCGGCGCCTGGCTGCGCGGCCCGCTGCGCGGCTGGGCCGGTGACCTGATCGGCTCGCGCGCGCTCGCGCAATCGGGGCTGGTCGATACCGCAACGATCCGCGCGGCGTGGGATGAGCACCAGGCAGCGCGGCGTGATCGTGCGCCCGCGCTCTGGACCATCGCGATGCTCGCCGGCTGGCTCGAGGAGCGCAGATGAAGATCGCGCAGCTGACAAACGTCGACTTCTCGTTGACGCATTTCCTGCTGCCGCTGATGCGCGAGTTGCGCGCGCGCGGGCACGAGGTGGTCGGCCTCTGCGCCGATGGGCCGAAGCTCGCACCCGCGCGGGAGGAGGGCTTCCGGATCGAGCCGATCCCCTTCGCCCGCAGCGCCAACCCCGCCGCCAACCTGCCCGCCTTCCTCGCCCTGCTGCGCCTGTTCCGGCGCGAGAGGTTCGACCTGCTGCACGTGCACACGCCACTCGCAGGCCTCGTCGGCCGCATCGCCGGGCGCATGGCCGGCATCCCGCGCATCGCCTACACGGCGCACGGGTTCTACTTCCACGAACGCATGCGCCCTTCCGCCTATCGCGCACACGTGCTGCTTGAACGGTTCGGCCGCGGCTTCACCGATGTGCTGATGACGCAGAGTGCCGAGGATGCCGAGACGGCCGTCGCCGAGCGCATCGCACCTGGCGGGGCCGTGACGGTGATCGGCAATGGCGTCGACCCCGCCCTGTTCCGCCCCGGCACGGCGGCGGAGCGTGAGGCCGCGCGCGTCGCGCTCGGCGTGTCCCCCGGCGAGGTCGTCGCCATCATGGTCGGGCGGATGGTGGCGGAGAAGGGCTATCCGGAGCTGTTCGCCGCACTTTCCCGCACGCCTCGGCTCGTGCTCGCCTGCATCGGCACCCGGCTCGAGAGCGATCATGAGGGAGCGGTCGATGCCGCGCTGGCCGCCGCGCAGAGTGACCCTGCGACGGCCTCTCGGCTGCGCCTGCTCGGCTACCGCACCGATGTCGCCGCTCTGCTGCGCGGGGCGGATCTGTTCGTCCTGCCCTCACACCGCGAAGGCATGCCGCGCGCGATCATCGAGGCGATGATGACGGGGCTTCCCGTGGTCGCGACGCGCATCCGTGGGGCGCGTGAGATCGTGGCCGACGGCGCGACGGGCCTGCTCGTGCCGGTGCGCGACGAAGCGGCCCTTGCTGCTTCGCTCGCGCGGCTGGTGGACGATGCGCCGCTGCGCCTGGCGATGGGCGAGGCCTCGCTCGCCCGCGCCCGGGCGGAGTATGACGAGGCGCAGGTGATCGCGCGCCAGATTGCCCTTCTCGGCCTATGATGCGCTGACCCTGCCTCCGCAACGACCCGCCATGCCGGAAACACGATGACAGACACGCCCCTTCCCATCCGCCGCGCGCTCCTCTCCGTCTCCGACAAGACGGGCATCGTTCCCTTCGCGGCCTTCCTCGCCGGCCTTGGCGTCGAGCTCGTCTCGACCGGGGGAACCGCCCGGGCGCTGCGCGAGGCAGGCCTGCCGGTCCGCGACGTGGCGGAGCTCTCCGGCTTCCCCGAGATCCTCGATGGCCGGGTGAAAACGCTGGTCCCGCAGGTCCATGGCGGCCTGCTCGCGCGTCGCGATGATCCGCACCACATGGCGGCCCTGGCCGAACACGCGATCGGGCCGATCGACCTGCTCGCCGTGAACCTCTACCCGTTCGAGGCGACGGTGGCGCACGGCGCCGGCTTCGACGAGTGCGTGGAGAACATCGACATCGGCGGCCCGGCGCTGATCCGCGCGGCGGCCAAGAACCACGCCTTCGTCACGGTGCTGACCGATCCCTCGCACCTCGCCCTGGTGCGGGAGGAGATCGCCGGGCGCGGCGGCACGATGCTGGCGACGCGCCGGCGGCTGGCGGCGGAGGCCTATGCGCGAACGGCGGCCTATGACGCGGCGATCGGGCAGTGGTTCGCCACCGCCAACGGCGTCACCTTCCCGCCGCGGTGGAGCGTTGCCGGCGCGCTGGGGCAGACGCTGCGCTATGGCGAGAACCCGCACCAGGTCGCTGCCTTCTACCGCACCGATTCGCGACCCGGCGTTGGAACGGCGACGCAGGTGCAGGGCAAGGAGCTCAGCTACAACAACATCGCCGATACCGATGCGGCCTATGAATGCGTCGCCGAGTTCGCCGAACCTGCGATCGTCATCGTCAAGCACGCCAATCCATGCGGCGTGGCGACCGCACGCACCCTCGCGGCGGCGTGGGATGCAGCACTTCGATGCGATCCCGTGTCGGCCTTCGGCGGCATCGTCGCCGCAAACCGCATGCTTGACGAAGCCGCCGCCGAGCGGATCGCGGCGATCTTCACAGAGGTGGTGATCGCACCCGACGCGACCGCTGCGGCCAAGGCCGTTTTCGCGCGGAAGAAGAACCTCCGCCTGCTGCTCGCCGGCGGGCTGCCCGATCCCGCCTCGCCTGGCATGGCGTTCCGCACCGTCTCCGGCGGCTTCCTCGTGCAGTCGCGCGACGGCGGCCATGTCGATGTCGGATCGTTGCGGGTGGTGACGAAACGTGCACCGACGCCGGGCGAGATGGGGGACCTCGTCTTCGCTTTCCGCGTCGCCAAGCACGTGAAGTCAAATGCCATCGTCTACGCTAAGGCGGGAGCTACGGTGGGCATCGGCGCCGGGCAGATGAGCCGGGTGGACAGTGCGCGCATCGCTGCGTGGAAGAGCGCCGAGGCAGCGAAGGCGGCGGGTACTGCCGAGCCGCTGGCCAAGGGCTCCGTCGTCGCATCCGATGCGTTCTTCCCCTTCGCGGATGGGCTGATCAGCGCGGCGGAAGCGGGTGCGACAGCGGTGATCCAGCCTGGCGGATCGGTGCGTGATGCCGAGGTGATCGCGGCGGCTGACGAGCGGGGCCTGGCGATGGTGTTCACCGGCATGCGGCATTTCCGCCATTGAGCGTGGATGAGCTTCTCGCGCGCTGGCCAGAATGGGCGCCGCTCGCGCTTGGCCTCCTGCTTGCCGTTCTCGTGCTCGCGCTGCTGCGCCGGCCTACGGTTCCACCAGAGCTGCTCGCAGCCCTTGCCGCGCTGCGCGACCAGCAGGCCATGCAGGGCGGCAGGCTCGACCAGATCGGGCGTGACCAGCAGGTGCAGGCGATGGCGATCAGCGCGCAGGAGACCGCGCTCGCCGATCGCCTGGCCGCGCAGCAGCTGGCCCTTGGTGCCGCCGTCGATACGCTGAACGAACGGCTGAATGCGAAGCTCTCGTCATCGGCCGAGGCGACTCTCGAGAGCCTCGGCAAGGTCGGCGAACGGCTGGCGGTGATCGACCGCGCGCAGGAGACGATCACGGCACTTGCCGACCAGGTGACGGGGCTCACGAACCTGCTCGGCAACAAGCAGGCGCGCGGGGCCTTCGGCGAGGCGCAGCTCGAGGCGCTGGTGCGCGACATGCTGGCCCCCTCCGACTATGCGTTCCAGGTCACGCTCGGCAACGGCAACCGCGTCGATTGCCTGCTCAGGCTCGCCGATCCGCCGGGGCCGATCGGGGTCGACAGCAAGTTTCCGCTGGAAGGCTTCCGCAGGCTGCGCGCGGCGGAGGATGATGCCCAGCGCCTCGTCGCCGCGCGGCAGTTCCGGGCGGATGTGCTGAAGCACGTGCGGGATGTCGGCGTGAAGTACATCGTGCCGAACGAGACGGCCGACAGCGCGCTGCTGTTCGTGCCGTCGGAGGCGATCTACGCGTTGCTGCACGCCGAGTTCGAGGATGTGGTGGAGGAGGCGTTCCGCCTGCGCGTGTGGATCGTCTCGCCGACGACGATGATGGCCATCCTCAACACCATGCTGGCCGTGATGCGCGACGTGCGGATGCGCAAGGAGGCCCGCACGATCCAGGCGCATGTGGGGAAGCTGGCCGGCGACGTGTCGCGCCTCTCCGAGCGCGTGTCCAATCTCAAGCGGCATTTCGAGCAGGCGGAGAAGGACATCGAGCAGATCGACATCTCCGCCACCTCCGCATCGCGCCGGGCCGCGCAGATCGTTGCCGTCGAATTCGACGATCCTCCAACGCTTCCGAAGGCGGAATGAGCGCGCAGGCCGTCTCGGCCTTCGGGCTGGTTGCACTCGCTGCACTTGCCTGGGCCTGGGGGCGGGTGCGGGGGCCTGCCGCGATTCCCTGGCGGCTTGTCATCATCGGGCTGGCCGCGCAGGTGGTGCTGGCGGCGGCGATGCTGCACCTGCCGCCGCTGCGTGCCGCCCTCGGCGCGGTCGGCGGGGCGGTCGATGTGCTGGCGCGGGCGACGACGGAGGGAACGTCGCTCGTCTTCGGCTATCTCGGCGGCGGGCCGTTGCCGTTCGTGGAAACCGCACCGGGCGCCTCCTTCATCCTTGCCTTCCGGGCGCTGCCGCTCATCCTCGTCGTCGGCGCACTCGCGGCCCTGCTCTACCATCTCGGCATCCTGCCGCTCCTTGTGCGGGGGATGGCGGCGCTGCTGTCGCGCGGCTTCGGGCTTGGTGGTGCGGCGGGGTTCGCCACGGCGGCGAACGTGTTCGTCGGCATGGTGGAGGCGCCGCTGCTCGTGCGCCCCTACCTCGCCGCGCTGCCGCGCGCGGACCTTTTCGTCGTCATGGTCGCGGGGCTCGCGACGATCAGTGGCAACACGCTTGCGGTCTATGCGCTGTTCCTGCGTGACGTGCTGCCCGATGCCGCCGGGCAGCTGCTCGCCGCGAGCCTGGTCAGCGCGCCGGCCGCGGTGCTGGTCGCGCGGCTGATGCTGCCGGCGGAGGCCGATGCGACGGTTGCGGCGGAACAGCCACCGCCCAGGCTCTATGCCGGGGCGATGGAGGCGATCGTGCGCGGCACCGCCGATGGGCTCGCCATCATGCTCGGCGTGATCGCGGCACTCATCGTGTTCATCGCCCTTGTCGCCCTTGCCAACGCGGCCCTCGTGCCGCTGACGGGCGTCACGCTCCAGGCCATGGCGGCGTGGCTGATGCGGCCCATGGCACTTCTGATCGGCATCCCCGTGGCGGATGCGGTGGAGGCGGGGCGGCTGCTCGGCCTCAAGCTCGTGATCAACGAGTTCGTGGCCTATCTCGAGTTCGGAACGTCCGGAGCGGCGCTGTCGGAACGATCGCGCATCATTCTCGTCTGGGCGCTGTGCGGTTTCGCCAACCCAGGCTCGATGGGCATCATCGTCGGCGGCATGAGCACGCTGGTGCCGGAGCGGCGTGGCGAGATCGCTGCCCTCGGGCCACCGGCGCTGGTGGGCGGCACGCTCGCCTGCTGCATGACCGGGGCCGCGGTGGGAATTCTGATCCCTGCCTGATCACACGCTTGCGTGAGCCTGCATCTTGGACCCGTACATGGGGGGTTCATCTTCCGGGCCGACACTCCATGTCCGAACGCAGCAGGAGAGTGGCCGATGACCGAACTGATTCTCGCTGGGCTGCTTGGATTGGCCGCTGCCGCGGCGGCCTTGCGCCGCCCCGCAGCGCCTTTGCGGGTCCGCCGGCGCCGCTGAACGTCAGGTAGGCCCGTTTCACGCTGGCCCGCTTCAGGCTGGCCCACTTCAGGCTGGCCGGCGCGAGGCGAGGGCTGCCGTGAGCGTTCCGTCATCGAGATAGCCGAGCTCGCCGCCGACGGGCACGCCGTGTGACAGGCGCGACAGCGCTATTCCGCTCTCACGCAGTCGCTCGGCGACGTAATGCGCCGTCGTCTGCCCGTCCACCGTCGCCGATGTGGCGAGGATCACCTCGCGAACTCCACCGGCTGCGACGCGCCTGACCAGCCCCTCGATCGCGAGATCATCCGGCCGCTGGCCGGCGAGTGCGGACAGCGTGCCGCCGAGCACGTGGTAGACGCCCTGGTGCGCATGGGCGCGTTCGAGCGCCCAGAGATCGCCCACCGTCTCGACGACGCAGATCGTCGCCCTGTCGCGCCGTTCATCGGCGCAGAGGCCGCAGGGGTCGGTCGTGTCGAGATTGCCGCAGACCGAGCAGGGGCGGATCGCCTCCGCCGCCGCTGCCATCGCCTCGGCCAGCGGCCGCATCACGCTGTCGCGCTTCTGCAGCAGCGCGAGCGCTGCCCGCCGCGCGCTGCGCGGCCCCAGGCCCGGCAGCTTGCCGAGCAGCAGGATCAGCCGCTCGAGCTCTGGCCCCATGAGACCGGGTGGCGCCACGGGATCAGAACGGCAGCTTGAGCCCCGCGGGGAGGTTGAGCCCGCCCGTCACCTTGCCCATCTCCTCCGCCGTCATCGCTTCCGCCTTCGCCTTGGCGTCCGCGAGGGCCGCGACGACGAGGTCCTCGAGCACCTCGATCTCGGCCGGGTCGGCCAGCACCTTGTCGATCTTGAGGCGCTTGACCTCGCCCTTGCCGTTCATCGTCACCTGCACCATGCCGGCGCCGGAGGCGCCCTGCACCTCTGCCTGGGCGAGGCGCTCCTGCATCTCCTGCATGCGCCCCTGCATCTCCTGCGCCTGCTTCATCATGTTGGCCAGGTTCTTCATGCGTCCTCGTCTCCGCTCAGCTCTGGGTCGATGCCTGAATCAAGGTGGGGGTCGTTCTGGTCAGGCAAGGGTGCGGCGTCGCGGATCGCCTCGATCGTCGCACCGGGGAAGGTGCTGAGGATGGCACGCACGAGCGCATCCTGCTCCACCTCCGCGCGCACTCTGGCCGCGTTGGCCTGTTCGACCTCGGCGAGCGTCGGCGCCCCGGCTTCGGTCGAGACGGCGACGGTCCAGCGCCGCCCTGTCGCTTCGCTGAGCAGGGCGGCGAGGCGCGGCGAGAGGTCACGCGGCGCATCGGCATCGGGGCGGATCTCGAGAAGCCCGTCCTCGACGCGCACGAGATGCACGCGGCTGGTGATGATGGCCGCAAGTGTCGCCTCGCGCCTGGCGATGGCGAGTGCGGCGACGTCGGCCAAGCCTGTGATGGCGATCGCGTCGGTTGCCGGCGCGGGTGCAGGTTGCGGGGCAGCGACCGCCTCGACGCGACCCCCGCCGGCGATGGCGCGAAGGCCCCCGCCACCCCCACCGCCGCCACCCCCACCGCCACCACCGCGCGGTGCCGGCGCCGCACCGGCACTGCCCTCGGTGCCGAGGCGCCGGATGATGTCGCCGGGCGTCGGCATGTCGGCGACATGGGCGAGGCGGATCAGCACCATCTCGGCCGCGGCCAGCCTGTCGGGCGCCTCGTTCACCTCTGCCGTGCCCTTCAGCAGCATCTGCCAGGCGCGGCCAAGCTGCGGCAGCGGCAGGGCAGCGGCGAGAGCGGCACCGCGCGTACGCTCGGCTTCCGACAGCGCCGCGCGTTCGGCGAGCGCAGGCGCGAGCTTGATGCGCGTGACGGTGTGGGTGATGCCGAGCAGGTCGGTGATGATGATGCCGGGGTCGGCGCCGACGGCGTTGCCCTCCGCCAGCAGAGCGAGTGCATCGGCCACGCGGCCCGTCATCACCGCCTCGAACAGGTCGAACACCGCCTCGCGGTCAGCGAGCCCGAGCATGTCGCGGACGGAGGCTTCGGTGACGGTCGTGTCGCCGGCGAGTGCGATCGCCTGGTCGAGCAGCGACAGCCCGTCGCGCACCGAGCCGTCGGCGGCGCGGGCGAGCAGGCGGAGCGCACCATCCTCGACGCTGGCACCTTCCTTCACCGCAATGCCGCCGAAATGCGCCGCCAGGTGGTCGGCCGCGATGCGGCGGAGGTCGAAGCGCTGGCAGCGCGAGAGGACGGTGACGGGAACCTTGCGAATCTCGGTGGTGGCGAAGATGAAGCTCACATGCGCGGGCGGTTCCTCGAGCGTCTTCAACAGCGCGTTGAAGGCGTTGCGCGAGAGCATGTGCACTTCGTCGATGATGTAGACCTTCTGCCGCGCCGAGAGCGGGCGGAAGCGGACGCCTTCGATAATCTCGCGGATATCGTCCACCCCCGTGCGGGAGGCGGCGTCCATCTCCATCACGTCGGTATGGCGGTCCTCTGCGATGGCGCGGCAATTGGCGCAGACGCCGCAGGGCGTGATGGTGGGGCGGTCGTTCGTTCCGTCGGCGCCCAGGCAGTTCAGTGCGCGGGCGATGATGCGTGCGGTGGTGGTTTTCCCCACGCCGCGCACGCCTGTGAGCATGAAGGCATGGGCGATGCGGCCGGAGGCGAAGGCGTTGGTGAGCGTCCTCACCATCGCCTCCTGGCCGATCAGCGCGTCGAAATCCTGGGGCCGGTACTTCCGCGCGAGGACGCGATAGGGCGTCGGCGCTGCCGCTGCCGGCAGGGGCGCCGCTGGGTGAATGGATGCAGGCGCATCGCCGAACAGCCCCGGCCCATCCTGGGGGGGGGCATCCTGGGGCGACGGCGCCTCTTCCTCCGGCGTCTCTCCGAACAGGTTGGCCATCGCATCCCGCACGCGAGGGAAAAGGTGGGAGGCCCATAGGGTGGGAGATTGGCGAACGACCCGGGCAAGAACCCGTTACGGCTGCTTCCTTCCGGACCTGACCGGGTTGGCGAGGAGCCCGTCCGCCACCAACCTCCCACAACGGATGTAGCATGCCATGCCCGTCCCGGAACACCCCCGCCCGGCGCACAAGGCGGGAACCGCCATGCCTCTCCCGCGTTTGATCATCGTTCATGCGAACAGGAGGCGTTCATGCGAACAGCAGGGACAGGATGGCCATGACCACATCGCCACGCCCGAAGCCCAAGCCTGGCGCGGATGATCCCGCCGGTCCCCCCGATGCGCCGGGCCGTCCGGACAGCGGCCGCCTCGTCACCGAGGAGGTGCTGGAGGAGGGCCTGCCGGAGGACGAGAAGCGCGAGGATGCGCCACCGCCTGCAGCACACCCACCATCGCCACGCGCCCCGCGCCGGTGACGCCGCGCGCCCGAGCGCATGGACGGCGGCTGCCGGTCGTGGCACGGTCGTCTCACACACATGCCGCCCGCCACGCGCCCCAACGCCTACACCGGAAGCCCGATCGACCGCGCCGCGAACCGGCGCGACGATGCGGCATTCATCGCTGCTGCGCTGGCTGACCCTGCAACGCTGTTCGCCCCCGTATGGCGCGCGAAATCACTGCTTCGCGGCGTCGAGGCGGGCGCGCCCGAAGCGGTTCTCGTGACCACGCTCGCGGCAGCGACAATGGGGATCGAGCAGCGCCCGCACGGCTTCCTCGGCCTCTGGGGCGAACGTGCCGTGTTCGCGCTCGACCTCTCCGCTGAGGAGGACCCCGCCCCCCTGCTCGCGGAGTTGGGCGGCGTCGCTTTCACCGATCTGCGCCAGGTGGCGGGGCAGCTCGACCCGCTCGAGGCCTCCGTCCTCGCGCATGCACGGGGGCTGATGCACTGGCGCACGCGGCACGGGTTCTGCGGCGTCTGCGGCGGGGTGTGCGCGCCCCGCTCCGCCGGCAATGCAATGGTCTGCACGCAGTGCGGGGCAGCGCATTTCCCGCGCACCGACCCGGCCGTCATCATGCTCGTCTCCCACCGCGACGCTGGCGGGGAGGAGCGTTGCCTGCTCGCCCACAGCCATCGCTTCCCGCTGGTGAAGATGTATTCGACGCTCGCCGGCTTCGTCGAGCCAGGCGAGAGCCTGGAGGAGGCGGTGGCGCGCGAGGTGTTCGAGGAGGCCGGCGTGCGCGTGCGCGACGTCACCTACCACTCGTCGCAGCCCTGGCCGTTTCCCTCCTCCATCATGCTCGGCTTCTACGCCGTGGCCGATGACCCGACGCTGACGGTCGATGGTGAGGAGTTGCAGGATGCGCGCTGGTTCACGCGGGCGGAGTTGCGCGACATCGATGCGCTCGGCCTTCGCCTGCCGCGGATCGACAGCATCGCCCGCCGCCTGATCGAGGATTGGATCGCATGAGGGGCGCGGCTGTCCTGCTTTTGCTCGCGCTTGCCGGGTGCACGACGCGTGCGTTTCCCGCGCCCGAGGGCGTGGCGTCCAGCGATCCCCGCCTTGCCGAATGCCGGCGCGAGGCGGCGTCCTCGCCACGCGCGAAGGAGATCGGCCGCAGCATGCCGCCACCGACCTTCGGCGACGCCTATGCCCGCGCGCTCGAGGACCTACGGAACGCCGAACTTGACGCCTTCAACGACTGCATGGTGAGGACGGGCGCGATCGCCCGGCCCGCGAGCGGCGTCGAGCGCGTGCGCGCCCCGTCCTTCGACCCGCGGCCTGCCGAGAGCCCCGGCAGCGCACTCGGCCAGGCGCCACGGCCAGCACCCGTCGGGTATTAGAGCCTGCTCCGTTTGGACGGATCATGCTCCAGCCGTTCCTTGCGAGGACATGGCTGACCCGATCCCCTATGCCGCCCTGCTCACCACGACCTTCCTGCTGGCCGGGGTCGTGAAGGGCGTGATCGGGCTCGGGCTGCCGACCGTGGCGATGGGGCTGCTCGGGCTCGCCATGCAGCCAGTCGAGGCGGCCGCCCTGCTGCTGGTGCCTTCGCTCGTGACGAATGTTTGGCAGCTGCTGGCCGGCCCGCGTTTCGGTGCCCTACTGCGCCGGCTATGGCCGATGATGGCAGGCGTCGTCGCCGGTACGCTGGCGGGGGCCGGGGTGATTGCGGGCACGGCGGTGGGGACCGCGACGGCATTCCTCGGCGCGGCGCTCGCGGCCTATGGCATGGTCGGGCTGGCGAAGTTGCGGCTGCGGGTGCCGCCCGCGGCCGAGCGCTGGGCAGGGCCGCTCGTCGGCACGGCAACAGGGCTGGTCACCGGCGCGACCGGTGTCTTCGTCATCCCCGCCGTGCCTTATCTTGGCTCGCTCGGGCTGGCGCGGGATGAGCTGGTGCAGGCGCTCGGCCTGTCCTTCACCGTCTCCACCCTGGCGCTCGCCTGCGGCCTCGCGCTGCATGGGGCTCTCCCGCTTGCGGCCTCGGCGGCCTCGCTGCTCGCGGTGCTGCCGGCGCTGGCGGGCATGGCGCTCGGCGGCTGGCTGCGGGCACGGGTGCGGCCGGAGACCTTCCGGGTCTGTTTCTTCGTGGGGCTGCTGGCGCTTGGGGGCCAACTCATCTGGCGAGGCGTCGCGTCTTAGCGGCCAGGGCCACCGCCGGAGTCTGCTCCGGGTCGAACCCCGATTTTTCGTCGCATTTCAGTGCTTAGTCGCCCGCGCCCATCTCGTCGCGGTAGGGGTGCATCGGGTAGACGCCGAGGATGCGGGTCTCGCGCGAGAAGAACTGCAGCTCCTCGAGCGCACGCCGCAGCGGGCCCTGCTCGGGGTGGCCCTCGACGTCACACAGGAACTGCGTCGCGGTGAAGGCGCCGCCGACCATGTAGCTCTCGAGCTTGGTCATGTTCACGCCGTTGGTCGCGAAGCCGCCGAGCGCCTTGTAGAGCGCTGCCGGCACGTTGCGGACGCGGAACACGAAGGTCGTCATCAGCCCCGGCGTCTCGGGTGGCGGCGGGGCGGCCTCGCGCGCCATCACGTAGAAGCGCGTCGTGTTGTGGGCCGCGTCCTCGACATTCCTGCGCAGGATCTCGAGGCCGTAGATCTCTGCCGCGAGGGAGGAGGCGATGGCCGCATCCTCCGTCCCGCCCATCTGCGCCACATGCTCGGCGGCACCGGCCGTGTCGGCCTCGATCACGGGCGTCAGGTTCAGCTCGCGGATCACGTTCCGCACCTGGCCCAGCGCAACGGCATGGCTGCGGGCACGCTTCAGTCCGGCGATCGTCGCCCCCTTCGGCGCGAGCAGGCAGTGCTCCACACGCTGGAACTGCTCGCCGATCACATGCAGGAAGCTGTCGGGCAGCAGGCGGTGGATGTCCGGCACGCGGCCGGCGAGGCTGTTCTCGCAGGGCAGCATGGCCAGCCTCGCCTGGCCCTCGCGCACGGCCACGATCGCATCCTCGAAGCTCGGGCAGGGCAGGGTGTCGAGGCCGGGATAGGCGTTGCGGCAGGCGAGGTCGGAATAGGCGCCGGGAACGCCCTGGAAGGCGATGCGGTCGGTCACGCGGTGTGTCCCTCAAGAAGAACGCGGGCGCGGGCAAGATCCTCGGGCGTGTCGACGCCGAAGGGGGCGGTGGCGATGCGCGCGCAGGCGATGGTCATCCCCGCCTCCATGGCGCGGAGCTGTTCGAGCTTTTCGCGGAGTTCGAGGCCCGAGGGCGGCAGCGCCACGAACCGTGCGAGCGCTGCCCGCCGCCAGGCATAGATGCCGATGTGGTGCCAGAGCGGGCCGGAGCCGAACGGCACCGGCAGGCGGGAGAAGTAGAGCGCGCGCGCCGTCTCCGCTCCCTCGGCGAATACCACCGCCGCCTTGACGAAATTGGGCGCCGACGCCTCCGACGCGTCGTGGATCGCCGTCACGAGCGTCGCGATATCGATGGCCGGGTCGGCGAGCGGGGTGAGCACGGCGCGGATCGCGGCCGGGTCGAGCGTCGGCAGGTCGCCCTGGAGGTTCACCACCACGTCGTGTTCCCCAGCAGGGTCGAGTGCGGCGAGTGCGGCGAAGCAGCGGTCGGAGCCGGAGGGGAGGTCAGGGTCGGTCATCACCGCCACGCCGCCGGCGGCGCGCACCGCGTCGGCGATCTCGGCCTCGGCGCACGCCACCGCGACGGGGCCGACGCCGGCCTCTCGGGCACGGTCGAGTACATGGGCGATCATCGGCCGCCCCGCGATGGCGGCAAGCGGCTTGCCCGGCAGGCGGGAGGAGGCCATGCGGGCCGGGATGAGGACGATCGGGTTCACCGGTGGGCGCTTTCGGCAGCGAGAAGGGTTGAGACCATCGGGGCGATGCCCTAATGGAATGCGGTAATCGATAGGCGCGATCCTGGGAAGCCCCCCACGTGGCGGGGCAAGGCTGCGTCTCCGCCGAGCAGGGATGGTGTGAACCAATGAGCATGGAAGTGAACAAGGCCTTCGCCGCGCTCTTGCTGGCGGGTATCCTGTTCATGGTGACGGGCATCCTGGGTGATGCGCTGGTCCACCCCAAGCGTCTCGAACAGTCGGTCCTGCAGATCGCTGCCGCGCCGGCCGCGCAGGCACCGGCAGCCGCCCCCGCCGCCGCGGCGATCGAGCCGATCGGCCCGCTGCTGGCTGCCGCCAACCCGCAGAACGGCCAGACCATCGCCCAGCGCCAGTGCGCCGCCTGCCACAGCTTCAACCAGGGTGGGCGCAACGGCGTCGGCCCCAATCTCTGGAGCATCGTCGGCGCGCCGCATGCGCATGCCGAGGGGTTCAACTACTCCGCCGTCATCGCCGGCATGAAGGCCACGCCCTGGGACTACGAGGAGCTGAACAAGTTCATCGCCGCCCCGCGTGCCTATGCGCCAGGCACACGCATGGCGTTCAACGGCATCGCGTCCGCCAGCCAGCGGGCTGACCTGATCGCCTATCTCCGCAGCCTCGCCACCGAGCCGAAGCCGCTTCCCTGAGGGAGGCGGGCCGTGACGCATGATCTCGACGCCTGCGCCCGGGTGGCGGAGGCTGCGGCCGATGTCGCGGCCGCTGTCATCCGCCCCTTCTTCCGCGAGCGCATCGGCATCACCCGGAAGGGCGATTCGAGCCCCGTAACGGCGGCTGACCGTGCTGCCGAGCAGGCAATTCGCGCGGTGCTGGCGGAGCGCTTCCCCGATCATGGCGTGATCGGCGAGGAATTCGGGGCGGAGCGGGCCGACCGTTCCTTTCAATGGGTGCTCGACCCGATCGACGGTACGAAAAGCTTCATCACCGGCCGTCCGTGCTTCACCACGCTGATCGCGCTGCTTGATCGCGGCATTCCGGTGCTTGGGCTGATCAACCAGCCGATCACCGGTGAGCGTTGGCTCGGCCTCGCGGGCCGCGAGACGCGGTTTACCGCGCCTGCCGGCTATGGCGCACCCCCTCCTGGTTCGTGGGCACGGACGCGAGAGGGGGTGGTGCTGGCCGAGGCGCAGCTCTCCTGCACCACGCTCGACCTCTTCACCCCCGAGACCCGACCGCGCTGGGAGCGTCTTGCCGCCCGCGTCGGCCAGGTGACGTGGGGCGGCGACGCCTATGCGCATGGGCTGCTCGCCCTCGGCGGCGTCGATCTCATCGCCGAGACAACCTACAAGATCTGGGACTGGGCGGCACTCGTTCCTGTCATCGAGGGGGCGGGCGGCGTCATCACGGACTGGAACGGCGCGGCACTCAGGCCAGGCGCCGATGGCTCGGTGCTCGCGGCGGGTTCCGCGGCGCTGCACGGCGCGGCACTCGGGGTGCTGGCGGAAGCGTGAGGAGCCTGTCATGCCGGTGAGGAAACTGGCGTGAGCGTTATGCGCGGGCGCGGCAATCTCCCTTGCGGCGCGCATTGTCTGGCATGATCTATTCGCCTCCGGAATTTCGAGGCAGGAGGGCTTCCGATGCGTCGGCGTGAGATCGTTACCGCTTCGCTGGCGGCACCGTTCGCGGCTGCCCTTCCCCTACCCGGCCTGGTGCGGGCGCAGGGTGCCTCCCGCCGCACGCATGCGCTGAGCCTGCTCGGCGAGCCGCGCTATCCGCCCGACTTCAAGCACTTCTCCTACGTGAACCCGAACGCGCCCAAGGGCGGCGAGGTCACGCTCGCGGCGATCGGCAGCTTCGACAGCTTCAACCCCTTCATCGTGCGCGGCGTGGCGGCGGCCGGCATCGGTGCGCTGTGGATGACGCTGCTGAAGGGCTCTCAGGACGAGGCCTCGACGGAGTACGCCAACCTCGCCCGCGAGGTCGAGATCGCCAATGACGGCACCTGGGTGGCGTTCGAGCTTCACCCCGATGCGCGCTGGCATGACGGCCGCGCCATCACCGCCGACGATGTGGTCTGGACCTTCACGACGCTGCGCACATCCGGCCGGCCCTTCTATCGCGCCTATTGGGGCGACGTGACGGAGGTTGCTGCCGAAGGCCAGCGCCGTGTGCTGTTCCGCTTCCGTGATGGCGGCAACCGCGAGCTGCCGCTCATCCTCGGCCAGCTCATGGTGCTGCCGAAGCACTGGTGGGACGGGCGCGACTTCACCCGCCCGCTGCTCGAGGCGCCGCTCGGCGCCGGCGCCTACCGCATCGATGGCTTCGAGGCGGGGCGGACGGTGAACTACCGCCTGGTGCGCGATTTCTGGGCGCGGGACCTGCCGACCGAGAAGGGCACCGACAATTTCGCGCTGATGCGCTACGAATATTTCCGCGACGCAACGGTCGCGTTCGAGGCGTTCAAGGCGGGGCAGATCGATTTCCGCTCCGAGAACATCGCGAAGGAGTGGGCCACCGGCTACGATTTCCCCGCCCGCCGCCGCGGCCTCGTGAAGCTCGACGAGATCCGGCACGAGCTGCCTACCGGCATGCAGGGCTTCGTGATGAACATCCGCCGCCCGCTGTTCCAGGACCGGCGCGTGCGCGAGGCGATGATGCTGGCCTTCGACTACGAATGGTCGAACCGCAACCTGTTCTTCGATGCCTATGCGCGCACGAGCTCCTATTTCTCCAACTCCGAGCTCGCCTCCTCCGGCCTGCCCGCGGGCGAGGAGCTCGCACTGCTCGAACGCTTCCGCGGCAGGGTTCCGGCGGAGGTGTTCACCACCGAGTTCAAGCTTCCGGTGACCGACGGGTCGGGGAACAACCGCGACAATCTCCGCCGTGCGCTGACGCTTCTGCAGCAGGCGGGCTGGACGGTGCGCAACCAGAAGCTGGTGAACAGCCAGGGCCAGGCCTTCACCTTCGAGATGCTGCTCTCCTCGCCCTCGTTCGAGCGCGTCGCACTGCCCTATGCGCAGTCCCTCAACCGCCTCGGCATCGAGATGCGCACGCGCACGGTCGATACCGCGCAGTACCAGGCGCGCACCGACGCGTTCGACTTCGACATGACCGTGGACGTGTTCGGCCAGAGCCTGTCGCCCGGCAACGAGCAGCGCGACTACTGGACCTGCGAGAAAGCCAGGATGGAAGGCTCGCGTAACTCCATCGGCGTGTGCGACCCGGTGGTGGACGAGCTGGTCGAGCTCGTGATCAGCGCGCCGGACCGCGAGGCGCTGATCACCCGCACGCGTGCGCTCGATCGCGTGCTGCTCTGGGGCCACTACGTGGTGCCGCACTGGCACTCGCGCGTGTTCCGCGTCGCCTTCTGGGACAAGTTCGACCGCCCGGCGACACCGCCGCGCTACGGCCTCGGCTTCGACACCTGGTGGGTGGATCCGGTGCGCGAGGCGCGGGTGGCATCGGAACGTCGCTCGGGCGGCGGCTGAGGCACCCAAGCCGAGCATGGGGGCTTATCTTCTCCGGCGCCTGTTGCTCGTGATCCCGACGCTGTTCGGGATCATGGTGATCAACTTCGCCGTCATCCAGTTCGCGCCGGGCGGGCCGGTCGAGCAGATGATCGCCGAGTTGCGCGGCACGGCCGTGTCGGCAACGGAACGGATCACCGGCGGGCAGGGCGAGACGCTGCGCGCACCGGACCAGAATGTCGCCGGGGGAGGAACGACCGAGAGCGCCTATCGCGGCGCGCGTGGCCTCGACCCTGCGATCGTGAAGGAAATCGAGGCGATGTTCGGCTTCGACAAGCCGCCGCTGACGCGGTTCGTCGACATGATGACGAGCTACCTCACCTTCGATTTCGGGCGCAGCTTCTTCCGTGACAGGTCCGTCATCGAGCTCATCCTCGAGAAGATGCCCGTCTCGATCTCGCTCGGGCTCTGGACCACGCTGCTCGTCTACCTGATATCGATCCCGCTCGGCGTGCAGAAGGCGGTGCGCGACGGCTCGCGCTTCGACCTCTGGACATCGGCCGTCGTGCTGGTCGGCTATGCCATCCCCGGCTTCCTGTTCGCGATCCTGCTCGTGGTGCTGTTCGCCGGCGGGTCGTTCCTGCAATGGTTCCCGTTGCGAGGATTGACGAGCCCCGGCATTGCCGAGATGAGCTTCGGCGCGCAGGTGGTGGACTATTTCTGGCACCTCGCCCTGCCGATCACGGCGATGGTGATCGGCGGCTTCGCCTCGCTGACGCTGCTGACCAAGAACTCGTTCCTTGATGAGATCAACAAGCAATACGTGATGACGGCGCGCGCCAAGGGGGCGTCGGAAACCCGCGTTCTCTACGGCCACGTGTTTCGCAACGCGATGCTGCTGATCATCGCGGGATTCCCGTCCGCCTTCATCGGCATCCTGTTCACCGGCGCGCTGCTGATCGAGATCATCTTCAGCCTCGACGGGCTTGGCCTCCTCGGCTTCGAGGCGGCGATCAGGCGCGACTATCCGGTGATGTTCGGCACGCTCTACATGTTCACGCTGCTCGGCCTCGTCATGCAGATCGTGGGCGACATCATGTACACCATCGTCGATCCGCGGATCGACTTCTCGGCCAGGCGCTGAGGGGCGATGCCGCTCTCACCGCTGAACCAGCGCAGGCTCGCGAATTTCCGGGCCAACCGCCGTGGCCATGCGAGCCTGTGGCTGTTCGCCGCGCTGTTCCTGTTCACCCTGTTCGCGGAACTCATCGCCAATGACCGCCCGCTGCTCGTGCGGTTCGACGGGTCGTTCTACGTTCCCGTGCTCGTCGACTATCCCGAGACGACCTTCGGCGGCTTCTTTCCGACCACGACCGACTACCATGACCCCGAGGTGCAGAGCCTGATCAACGAGAAGGGCTGGATGGTGTGGCCCGCCATCCCGTACCGTTACGACACCGTGGTCAAGAACCTGCCCGTTCCGGCACCCGCACCGCCCTCCTGGAACAACCTGCTCGGCACCGACGACCAGGCGCGTGACGTGTCCGCACGCATCATCTACGGCTTTCGCATCTCCATCCTGTTCGGCTTCACGCTGACCATCGTCTCCTCCATCATCGGCGTCGCAGCAGGTGCCGTGCAGGGCTACTACGGCGGGTGGGTCGATCTCGGCTTCCAACGCTTCATCGAGATCTGGTCGGGTCTGCCGACGCTCTACCTGCTCATCATCCTCGCCTCGATCATCACGCCGACATTCTGGATCCTGCTGATCTTCCTGCTGCTGTTCTCGTGGATGGGGCTCGTCGGCGTCGTCCGCGCCGAGTTCCTGCGCGGGCGGAACTTCGACTACGTGCGGGCCGCCAAGGCGATGGGCATGTCGGACGTGCGTGTGATGCTGCGCCACATCCTGCCGAACGCGATGGTGGCGACCCTGACCTTCATGCCCTTCATCCTCGCAGGCTCCGTCACCGTGCTGACCAGCCTCGACTTCCTTGGCTTCGGCCTGCCGCCAGGCTCTCCCTCGCTCGGGGAGCTGCTCTCGCAGGGCAAGAATAACCTCCAGGCACCGTGGCTCGGCATCACCGGGTTCATCGTTCTGGCCCTGCAACTGACGCTGCTGACCTTCATCGGCGAGGCGGTGCGCGATGCGTTCGACCCGCGCAAACTGCCGGGAGGCGGGCGCTGATGAACAAGCGGGTGACCGAACCGTTGCTGACGGTCAGCAATCTCGGCGTGACCTTCCGCGCGGGGACGAAGGACATCGTCGGCGTCGAGGGTGCCTCGTTCACCCTCGATCGCGGCGAGACGCTGGCGCTGGTCGGCGAGAGCGGGTCGGGCAAGTCGGTCACGGCACTCTCGGTGCTCCAGCTCCTGCCCTATCCCGCGGCGCGGCACCCGGAGGGATCGTCGATCAGGCTCGCAGGGCAGGAGATGATCGGTGCGGAGCTCGGCACGCTGCGCGAGGCGCGCGGCGGCATCGCAGGGATGGTGTTCCAGGAGCCGATGACGAGCCTGAACCCGCTGCACACGATCGAGCGGCAGATTGTCGAGGCGGTGCAGCTGCACCGGCCTCTCTCGCTCCCGGCCGCCCGCGCGCGGGCGGTGGAGTGCCTCTCGATGGCCGGCTTCGCCGATGCCGCCAACCGCCTCGGCGCCTTTCCGCACCAGCTCTCCGGTGGGCAGCGGCAGCGTGTGATGATCGCGATGGCGCTCGCGAACGACCCGGCACTGCTGATAGCGGATGAGCCGACGACGGCGCTCGACGTCACGATCCAGGCGCAGATCCTGAAGCTTCTTGCGGAATTGAAACAGCGCCTCGGCATGGCGCTCCTGCTCATCAGCCACGACCTCGCGATCGTCCGCCGCTACGCCGATCGTGTCTGCGTGATGCAGAAGGGCCGGATCGTCGAGCAGGGGCGCGTGGCGGATGTGTTCGACAATCCCCAGCACCCCTACACCCAGATGCTGCTCGCGGCAGAGCCCAAGGGCATGGCCGCACCGGTGGCCGCGGATGCGCCCGAGGTGATGGCGGGCGAGGATGTGAAGGTGCATTTCCCGATCCGCCGCGGCCTTCTCCGCCGCACCGTCTCGGTGATCAAGGCGTGCGATGGCATCTCGGTGCGCGTGCGCGAGGGCGAAACGGTCGGCCTCGTCGGCGAGAGCGGCTCGGGCAAGACGACGATGGGGCTCGCCCTGCTCGGGCTTGAACGGTCCGAGGGCATGATCCGCTTCGAGGGGCGCCCGATCCAGGGCCTCGACCGTTCCGCGATGCGACCGTTGCGCCGGCGGATGCAGATCGTGTTCCAGGACCCGTTCGGCTCCCTCTCGCCCCGCATGTCGATCGCCGAGATCATCGGCGAGGGGCTGGCGATCCACGAGCCGGGGCTTGATGCGGCGGCACGCGGCCGCACGGTGCGGGCAGCCCTCGATGAGGTCGGGCTCGACCCGGGTTCCGCCGATCGCTATCCGCATGAATTCTCCGGCGGGCAGCGCCAGCGCGTCGCGATCGCCCGCGCGCTCGTGCTCAAGCCACGCTTCATCGTGCTGGACGAACCGACCTCGGCGCTCGACATGTCGGTGCAGGCGCAGATCGTCGCGCTGCTGCGCGGATTGCAGGAACGGTATCGCCTCGCCTATCTCTTCATCAGCCATGACCTCAAGGTGGTGCGCGCCATGGCGCATCACGTCGTGGTGCTGAAGGATGGCCGGGTGGTCGAGCAGGGGGAGACGCATACGGTGATGGACGCGCCACGCGAGCCGTATACACGCGCGCTGATGGATGCCGCCTTCTCGCTGAAGGCGACCGAGGGCGGCGTGGTGCGGAGCTAGGGCGGTGGCGGATCGTCGTGTTCGTGATGCGCATGCCAAGCTCGTGCGTCTGGTTGCCGAGAAGCGGCTCATGCTCGGCGTCAACATCGGGCTGATGAGCCGGCCAGGCAGCCCCGTGTTCCGCCGGATCGAGACGGCGCTGCCCATCTTCATCGGCATCATGGGCACGATCGGCGGGGTCGCCATCGGCGGCCTGCCGCTCGGCATCGTCGCGCTCATGGCGGGGCTCGGCGTTTGGTTCCTCGTCATCCTCCCGCGGATGAAGGACCAGGTGTACGAGCGCACCGTCGGCTATGCCACGAGCGAGCCTGATGCCTTCGTGAAGGTGTGGGATGCCGGCGCCGTGACGCTCTCGCGCGACGGCGAGGAGTGCCGGCCACCTGACGGCGACTGGATGGAGTTCGTGCGCCAGAGCAGGACGCGCGAGGAACAGGACAAGGAGGACGGGTTGTCATGAGGCGTCTGGCATGAACGCGCTTCTGGTCTCGACCAAACCGGCGACCATGCAGGTCTGGCGCGAGGAACTGCTGGCACTGGACCCGGGCCTCGACATCCGCCTCTTCCCCGACACCGGGCCGGTCGAGGACATCGCCGCGGCGGTGACGTGGAACCACCCGCCGGAGGATCTCCACCGCTATCCCAACCTCAAGCTGCTGATCAGCATGGGTGCTGGCGTCGATCACCTGTTTCGCCCGCCGGGGCCGCCGCCTGGCGTTGCCGTGGTGCGCCTGGTCGATCGGCTGCTGACGACAGCGATGAGCGAGTACGTGATGCTCGCCGTCCTCCGCCACCATCGGCAGGACGAGGGCTACCGCGCTCTCCAGGCCGCGCGCGTGTGGGACGAGCTTCCCGCACCCGACACCGAGGCAACGCGCATCGGCATCCTGGGCCTCGGCAATCTCGGGGCGGATGCGGCGCGCAAGCTTGCGGCCCTCGGCTTCCGCGTCGCCGGCTGGTCGCGCACGCCCAAGGAGCTTCCCGGCATCGAGACGGTTTCAGGACAGGACGCGCTGCTGCCGTTTCTTGCGCGAACCGATATCCTGGTCTGCCTCTTGCCGCTGACGCCGGAGACGGAGGGCCTCGTCAATGCGCGCACGCTGGCCGCTTTGCCGCGCGGGGCCTACGTCATCAACCCCGCGCGCGGCGGGCATGTCGTTGAGGAGGACCTCCTCGCCGCCCTCGACCAGGGGCACGTCAGCGGGGCGACGCTCGACGTGTTCCGCACCGAGCCGCTGCCGCAGGACCACCGCTTCTGGGCGCACCCGAAGGTGATCCTCACCCCCCACGCGGCCTCGATCACGATCCCGCGCAGCGTCGCGCCGCAGGTCGTGGACAATCTCGCGCGGCTGCGCGAGGGGCGGCCGCTGGCCAACGTGGTGGATGTTTCGGTCGGATACTGAATACAGGATGCCGCTCGCGGCAGCGCAATGCATCGCTGCATGGGGTGCTTGCGAATTTGTATCGTTCTGTTTTCACGACGACGCAGCTGAAACCCAGGCGATGACGGAATCTGTTAACGAAAAGGCCCGGCACCTCACGGTGCCGGGCCTTCTCACATGCCTTGGCGGCTGGCGTCAGCCGGCGCGCTTCATGTAGCCGCGGCCCGTGCCGTTCGCCTCGCCCATGATCTTGCGCATCTCGCGAAGGAAGGCGGCGCCCTTCAGGGTCTGCTGCACGATGACGCTGCGGCGATCCTGCGGATCGACCTTGCGGCGGGCGAGGTCGAGCTCGCCGAGCCGGTCGAGCGCGCGGGTGATGGCGGG
The DNA here is from genome assembly GCF_022842375.1 of Elioraea sp. Taxonomy (GTDB): domain Bacteria; phylum Pseudomonadota; class Alphaproteobacteria; order Acetobacterales; family Acetobacteraceae; genus Elioraea_A. The sequence continues at coordinate 31,126 of NZ_JALHPR010000016.1, forward strand.
CTTGGAAACGTTCAGCTCCTGCGCGAGGCCGCGCACGGTGTGGGGGCCTTCCGTCATGTAGACGGTCAGGAACACGCCGAGCTGGCGGGCGGAGAGATCCGGCCCATCGCGGCGGACCAGCGACACGATGGTCTCACGCAGAACGGAAAGCAGGTGCTCGCTGGCGGGATTGGCTGCCATGTCATTGTCCTCATGCAAGTGTGGCGGCACCGTTACGGGCCACCGCGTGACTGTCATGTATTCCATTGCACCGGAAAAAACAGTCCCCGGAACGAAAAAGTTCCCGGTGCGTGGCCAAAAAAGGTCACGCCTGCGTCAGGACAGTGTTGCTTGGGCGTCATGACCAGTGTTCACCTCGCGGCAAAACGCGCCGCGAGCCCATGGAAAACGGCCCGCAAGGCCGTTGCCTCTCCACCCTCGGGCCTGCCCGCGCGACTCTGATCGTTCCATGCGTAGAGGTCGATATGCGCCCAAGGGATGGCAGGGGAGACGAAACGTTGAAGGAACAAAGCGGCCACCACCGCACCGGCATGCGCGTTGCCGGCGACGTTGTTCAGATCCGCCGCGCGGCTGTCGAGCCATGGCGCATAGCCCTGCCAGAGCGGCAGGCGCCAGAGGGGGTCCTCCGCCGCCCTGCCGGCTGCAAGCAGCGCATCGGCAAGGCCGTCATCATTGGCAAACAGCGCCGCGAGATCGGGTCCGAGGGCGACGCGCGCAGCGCCCGTCAGCGTCGCGAAATCGATCAACGCGGCAGGATTTGACGCATCGGCATCCGCCAGAAGGTCGCACAGTACGAGGCGCCCCTCGGCATCGGTGTTGCCGACCTCGACCGTCAGCCCCTTCCGCGTGCGCACGACATCGAGAGGCCGCATCGCATGCGCACCGATCGCGTTCTCGACGGCACCGACAAGGAGCCTCAGCCTGACTGGAAGCTTCGCCTGCATCACCAGCCGCGCAACGCCGAGTGCGACGGCAGCACCCCCCATGTCCTTCTTCATACGTAACATGCCGGCTGGCGGCTTCAGGTCGTAACCGCCCGTATCGAACACGACGCCCTTGCCACAGAGGACGACGAGCGGCGCGTCCGCTTCACCGCCGTTCCAGGCAAGGTCCGCCACCACGGGCGGACGCGCGCTGCCACGCCCGACCATCGCGATCGTCGGATAGGCAGCCTCCAGCGCATCGCCGGTGATGAGCGACACTGTCGCCCCCTCGGCCCTGCCAGCCCCGGCTACCGCCTCGGCGAGTTCCGCCGGCCCAAGAACGTTCGCCGGGTGGTTGATCAGGTCGCGCGTCGCCCACACGGCCTCTGCCTCTGCCACGGCGAAGCCGGCGCCTGCCGGCACGACGAGGCGCGCTGTGTTCTTCGCCGGCTTGAAGCGGCCGTAGCGATAGGCGCCAAGCGCCCAGCCGAGTGCTGCTGCCTCCGCCCCATCACGGCCTGGCGCGAGCCGCCAGGTGGTTCCCTCCGGCAGCGCGGTTGCCGCGGCGGCGAACGCGGCGCGCGGCGAGGTGCCGTCGCCGAGGCCGAGCAGTGCGCCGGCAATGCCACCCTCGCCCGGCACAAGGGCGATTTCACCCTGCTTGGCGACAAATCCTGTCGCTCCCACGAAGTGCCGCGCCGAGTCGGGCAACGACGCCAGAACCTGGTTCAGGTCCGATGCCGCCACGGCGTGCAGGGGGCGGCTCTCTGCGTCCGGAGTGGATGTTGGGGCGAAGCAGGGAAGCATCGTGTCACCTCTGCGCGGCCGGCGAATGTTCCGTGCCGGGAACGGCCGCGTCCGCTCGCCCCGCAGCGTCATCGTGAGAGCGCGCGGATAGCGAAACCGCGCCCACTGCGCAATGGCTCCCCCCCACATGGCTCCCCCACATGGTCCTCCGGCGCAGGACGGGGTAAGCCTGCTTGGGTGAGGGAGCACGCTGCACAGACCAATGACGCTTGCCCCGCGCGCACGCGGCTGCGTGCCGCGGCGCTGCTCTCCGCCGCCTGCCTGTTCTGGGCGGGAAACTTCGTGCTTGGCCGCGCCGCTGCCGGCGAAGTGCCGCCCGTCGGCCTCGCCTTCTGGCGCTGGGCCATGGCGGGGGCGGTGCTCGCACCATTCGCCGCGCAATCGCTCTGGGCATCGCGGGCAGAGCTCTGGCGCCATCGTGGCCTGTTCGCCGCTCTCGGCCTCTTCGGCGTCGCGAGCTTCAACTCGCTGACCTACCTCGCACTCGGCTACACCGAGGCGATCAACGCGGCGCTGACCAACAGCCTGATTCCCGTTGCGATCATCGTCGCGGCATTCCTGCTCGATGCCGAGCGGCCGCGCGGCGTGCAGGTCGCGGGGCTGGTGCTGTCGCTCACCGGTGTGGCCGTCATCGTCGCGCGTGGCGACGTCACCGCCCTCGCGGCCCTCAGGGTGAACAGCGGCGATCTCATCATGCTCGTCGCCGTCATCGCCTGGGGCCTCTACACGGTGCTGCTGCGCCGCGTGCCGGCTGGCCTTCGCGCCGCCCTCGGGCCGATGGGGCTGCTCGCGGCGACGATCATGTTCGGCCTGCCCATCATCGGCCTGACACATGCGCTCGAGCTGCTGCTTGGCGGCATCGCCATGCCGGTCGATGGCGTGTCGCTCGCCCTCGTCGCCTATACGGCGCTGTTCGCCTCGATCGCCTCCTATCTCTGCTGGAACGGCGGCGTCGCCTTGATCGGCCCCGCCGCGGCCGGCCCGTTCCTGCACCTGATGCCGCCCTTCTCGGCACTGCTTGCGGTGCCACTGCTGGGTGAGCGTGTGCTGCCCTATCACGGCGTCGGGCTCGCGCTGATCGTCGCCGGCGTCGCGCTGGCGGGGCGCCGGGGAGGGGCGCGCCGATGAGGCTGAGGAGCATGTCACCACTCTCCGGCATCGGGCTGATGCTGGTGGCGATGGGGCTGTTCGCTGTCGTCAGCGCCTGCGGCAAGGCGGTGCTGTCGCTCGGCCTGCCGCTGCCACTGTTCATGCTGTCGCGCGCGGTGCTGACGCTGCTGTTCCTCTCGCCCTGGCTTGCCCGCCGCGGCGGCGCCGGGCTGCTCGCGACGCGGCGGCCGTGGATGCATCTCGGCCGCGGCATCTGCGGCGTTCTCTCGATGGGGCTCTCCACCCTCTCGCTCTCGCTGATTCCCCTTGCGGATGCGATCGCGCTGAACCAGGCGCGGCCGCTCTGGCTGCTCGTGATCGCTGTGCTGTTCCTCGGCGAGAAGGTGGGCTGGCGTCGGCCGCTCGCGGCGATCGTCGGCTTCGCGGGCGTGATGGTGGTGGCGTTCGGTGACCGTGGCGCGGGGGTGGGCATGGGGCTGAACGCAGGCACGATCGCCGCCCTCACGGGCTCGATCGCCGGTGCTGGCGTCGGCGCCTTCGTCCGCCGCCTGGCGGCGTCGGGCGAGCCGCCGTTCCGCGTGGTGTTCCTCTACGCCGTGATCAGCCTCGTGGTGTGGACGGTGCCAAGCCTGGCCGTGTGGCAGACGCCGACGCTGCCTCAGGCAGGCTACCTGGTGGTTGCGGCCGTGGCGGCGATGGCGGGGGATTTCTGTGCCTCCCTTGCCGCAAGGCGGGCCGAGGCGAGCCTGCTCGCGCCGGTGGAGTTCGTGCAGGTGCCGCTCGGTGCAGCAATCGGCTTCGCGGCGTTCGGCGAGAGGCCGGGTTGGCCGCTCTTTGCCGGGGCAGCGCTCATGACGCTCTCGGTCGCCTACATTGCCCGCCGCGAGGCGCAACTGGCCCGGGCGAGGGCGCTGGAGGGCAGTTAGCCTCTGAGCGGCGTCAGGCGGGTGCGGTCGCCCTGCAGGATCGTCACCTTGTCGCCGACGCGGAAGCCCTCGTCATTGGTCTGCACCACCGCGATCGTGCCGCCACCAGCGACCTCGATGATGAACTCCGTCGCGGTGCCGCCCGTCGCCGCACGCTCGGCCGCGCTGCCGGCAACGCCGCCGATGACCGCGCCGGCAACCCCGGCGAGAAGGTTCGAGCGCCAATCGCCGCCGATGAAGCTGCCGCCGACGCCGCCCGCGGCAGCGCCGACCAGCGCGCCGGTGTTCCCCTGGCCCTGGACCTGCACGCTGCGCATCGAGACGATCGTTCCCGTGCTCACGCTCGAAGCCCGGTTGATCTGCTCGCGCGAATAGGTGCTGCCGGTGTTGGCGGGGGCACATGCTGCCGTGGCGAGCCCGAGCAGCAGAACGGCCAGAAGCGGTTTCGCAGTCGCACGCATGTCATGCCTCACCATGGCGAGCCAGGGGATCGTACCACGCAATGGCACTCTGTGGCCCATGAGCAACAGGAGAGCGTCGCCGTGGCGGAATTGCGACCCTTGATGCCTTCACACGCTTGGCAGGGTCCAGCCATTGGTTGTAGCCATTTATCGGCCGTTTTTGAACGTGACCATGAAGGTTGCGTCAGAGTGTATTTGCTGCGCTGCAAAAACCGGCGGCGTGGCGAGGAGAGGGGTGGCATGGATCGCGTGGCTGGCTGGCGTCGTCTTCCGGTCGTCCGGGGCCTCCGCGTCTTCGCCACCTGCCTGGCGCTCGCCGCCCTGTCGGCCTGCGGCGGCGGTGGTGGGCAGCCCACGGTCCACTCCTCCAGCCCGCGCGACTATTCGCCCCCCGGCCCGGCGCACGACCCCTGGGGCCCCTACATCGTCGAGGCGTCAGCCCGCTACGACGTGCCGCAGACCTGGATCCGCGAAGTCATGCGCGTCGAGAGTGCCGGGCGGCCGATGGCGCTGTCCGGCGCTGGGGCGATGGGGCTCATGCAGGTGATGCCCGCGACATATGCCGAGCTTGCCAACCGCCACGGGCTCGGGCCTGACCCGTACTATCCGAAGGACAACATCCTCGCCGGTACCGCCTATCTCCGCGAGATGTACGACCGTTTCGGCAACCCGGCCTTCCTCGCCGCGTATAATGGCGGGCCTGGCACGCTCGATGGCTACCTCGCCGGGCGCCGCGGCCTGCCGAACGAGACACGCAACTACGTCGCCAAGATCGCGCCGGCGATCGCGGGCACCCACCCGCGCAACCGTGCCGATGCAGCCGTGTACCAGCACGCCGCGCTGCCGGTGAACATTCCCGCCGGCCCACGTCGCGCCGGGCGCCAGCCGACACAACTCGCCGCCTACACCCCGCCCCGGCCGCCCGCGTCACCGCCGCAGCGCATCGCCGCCGCGCCCGCACTGGCACCCGTCACTGCGCCGGTGCGTGAGCCGGCCGTGTTGGTCGCCTCCGCCCGCGTGCCGCTGCAGCCCCAGCCCCAGCAGCAGGGCGGCTTCCGCCTGATCGCCTCGGCAAACGCCGCCCCCTCGGCGCCGCGCCCTGCCTCGCTGACTGGAGCCTGGGCGATCCAGGTCGGCGCGTTCCAGGCCGAGTCCCAGGCCCGCAGCGCGGCCGACGCCGCCCGCCGCGCAGCACCGGACCTGCTCGCCACCGCGCGGCATGATCTTCGCCCCGTGCGGACGTCGGGCGGCACGCTCACCCGCGCCCGCCTTGCCGGGCTTTCCGCAGAGGCCGCGATCGCTGCCTGCCAGCGCCTCGAGCGCAGCAACCAGAACTGCGTCGCCCTCTCGCCCGACGCGCAGGGCTAGCGCCTCCCCTCCCCGGTTGTGCAGCCCCCGGTTGCTCCGCTGGCGCGTGCGCGGCATGCTGCGGCCCGTGCATGACGCAGCGCGCCAAGACAAGGTGACAGCGGGGGAAACAACTCGTGTCAGAAACAAAAACCGGACCCGGGCCCGAGGCCCGCTTCCGTGCCTTCCTCGCCGAGGGCCGGTTCATGATCCAGCGGAGTGTCTCGACCGGCACGCACGTGTTCTACCCGCGCGTCGCCGCCCCCGGCACGGGCGAGACCGATTTCGCCTGGGTCGAGGCGTCCGGCATGGGAACGGTGTATGCGACCACAGTAACGCGGCTTCGCCCCAACGCCGACGGCACGCCGGCTGATTACAACATCGCCATCGTCGCGCTCGACGAAGGGCCGCGGATGATGAGCCGCGTCGAGGGCATCGCACCCGACAAGGTGACGATTGGGCTGCGCGTGAAGGCGCGGATCGCCGAGGTCGACGGCGCGCCCAACCTCCTGTTCGACCCGGCCTGAGGGGGAACGATCCATGGCGCATACCCTCCGCGGCAAGGCGGCGATCGTCGGCATCGGCACGGCAGGTACCGGCGAGGCGCCGGGCAGGAGCGCGATCGAGCTCCTCGCCGAGGCATCGATCGCGGCCGTCGCCGATGCCGGCCTCACGCTCGCCGATGTCGATGCGATCTTCACCGCGACCTCGGTTCACGCCTTCCCGACGCTGTCGGTCGGTGAATATCTCGGCATCCGCCCGAAGTATTTCGACGGCACCAATGTCGGCGGCTCCAGTTTCGAGGCGCACCTGCTGCACGCAGCCCTCGCACTCGATGCGGGGCTGTGTGACGTCGCGCTGATCGCCTATGGCTCGAACCAGCGCACGGCGGGGGGCAAGCTCGTCTCGATGTCGGAGCAACAGGTCTGGGAGGCGCCGTTCAAGCCGCGCCACCCGATCACGGCCTACGCGCTCGCCGCCTCCCGCCACATGCACGAATTTGGTACCACGCGCGCGATGCTGGGCGAGGTTGCGGTGGCGGCGCGTGCCTGGGCAAACCTCAACCCGCACGCCTTCGCCCGCGGCCCGCTCAGCCTCGAGGACGTGCTGAAGAGCCGCCTGGTGAGCGACCCGCTGTCGGTCCTCGATTGCTGCCTCGTCACCGATGGCGGGGCTGCCTGCATCATGACGCGGGCCGATCGTGCGCGGCACCTGAAGCAGAAGCCCGCGTACTTCCTCGGCGGCGCCGGCGCGCAGTGGCACCGCACCATCTCCTCGATGCCCGACCTCACCATCACCGCGGCATCGGAGAGCGGCCCGCGCGCCTTCGCCCATGCCGGGATGACGCCGGCCGATGTGCATCTCGCGATGCTCTATGACGCCTTCACCATCAACACGATCCTGTTCCTCGAGGATCTCGGCTTCTGCCCGAAGGGCGAGGGCGGGCGGTTCGTGCAAGATGGTGCGATCGCGCCTGGCGGACGTCTGGCCGTGAACACGAACGGCGGTGGGCTGTCCTGCGTCCATCCCGGCATGTACGGCATGTTTCTTATCGTCGAGGCGGTGCAGCAGCTGCGCGGGCGCGCGGGTGAGCGGCAGTTGCCCACCTGCGATGTCGCGCTCGTGCACGGCAACGGCGGCACGCTCTCGAGCCAGGTGACCGCACTGCTCGGCTCCGACGCCACGCTCTGAGCGTGCGGCACTTCGCATCGCTCGACCCCCTGGTTGCCCCGCGCAGCATCGCGGTGCTTGGCGCGAGCCAGGACCCGCTGCGCATCGGCGGTCGGCCGATTGCCTACATGCTGGCCCGCGGTTTCTCGGGCCCGATCCTGCCGGTGAACCCGAACCGCGACACGGTGCAGGGGCTGCGCGCCTACCCGACGCTCGCCGATGCACCCGGCGAGGTAGATGCCGCGGTCATCGCCGTGCCGGGGGCGGCTGCGGAACAGGCGGTGGCCGACTGCATCGCCCGCGGCGTGAAGGCCGCGATCATGTTCACCGCTGGCTTCGCCGAGGTAGACGAGGCGGGAGCCGCGGTGCAGGCGCGCTTCACCGCCGCGGCGAAGGCGGCGGGCATGCGGCTGCTCGGGCCCAACTCGCTCGGCCTCTTCAACGCGCGGCTGGGCTACTACCCGATCTTCTCCTCCAGTTTCGAGAATGGCTGGCCGAACCTGGGCCGTATCGGCATTGCCAGCCAGTCGGGCGCCTACGGCACGCATCTCTTCGCCATCGCGCGTGACCGCCGCCTCGGCACGCCCGTCCTCGTCACCACCGGCAACGAGGCTGACGTGACGCTGGGCGAAGCGATCGGCTGGCTCGTCGAAGACCCCGACACCGACGTGATCGTTGCGTATTCGGAAGGCGTTCGCGACGCGCCCTCCTTCCTCGCCGCGATCGAGACGGCGCGTGCGGCGCGCAAGCCCGTGGCGATGATCAAGGTCGGCCGTTCCGCCCTCGGCGCGCGGGCGGCGCAGAGCCATACCGCCTCGATCGCCGGCGACGATGCCGTGACCGATGCCGTGCTGCGCGATGCGGGCGTGCATCGCGCGCGCAACACCGAGGAGCTGCTCGACATCGCCGAGGTGGCGGCGCGTCGCATCTATCCCGTGGGCAACACGCTTGGCGTCGTCACCATCTCGGGTGGGGCCGGCGTGCTGATCTCCGATGCGGCGGAGGCGGTTGGGCTTGCCATGCCACCGATGCCGGCGGAGGCGCAGGCGCGGCTGAAGGCGCTGGTGCCGTTCTGCAACCCGTCCAACCCGGTCGACTGCACCGCGCAGGCGTTCAACGACATGTCGGTGATCGGCCGCTTCGCCGGCAGCATGCTGGGCGACGGGGGATACGCGAGCGCGATCGCCTTCTTCACCCAGGTCGGCGCTTCGCGCTCCATCGCGCCTTCGTTGCGCGAGCAGCTCGATCGCACCATCGCCGCGTTCCCTGACCGACTGTTCGTTCTCTCCGTGACGGGCCCGCCGGAGACGATCCGCGCCTGGCAGGATGGCGGCTACCTGGTGTTCGAGGACCCGACGCGGGCGGTGAACGCACTCGCCGCGATGGGCCGCTTCGGCGAGGCGTTCTGCCGCCTGCCCGCGGCACCGCTGCCGTCGCTCGACGAGCCGGCACTTCCCGCGACATCGCCGGATGAGGCAGGGGCGAAGCGGCTTCTCGCCGCCATCGGCATCGCCAGCCCTGAGGAGGAGGTGTGCACCACTGCCGACGCCGCAGTCGCGGCGGCCGGGCGCCTGGGCTATCCGGTGGTGCTGAAGCTCGTCTCGCCCGATGTGCTGCACAAGAGCGAGATCGGCGGCGTCAAGCTCGGGCTTGCCGATGCGGGAGCGGTTCGTTCCGCCCGGGATGAAATCATCGCCGCTGCCGCGCGTCACGCGCCCTTGGCCCGCGTCACCGGTGTTCTCGTCTCGCCCATGCTCACCGGCGGCGTCGAATGCGTGATCGGTGTTGCTCGCGACCCCGTGTTCGGCCCCGTTGCGATGGTCGGGCTTGGCGGCATCTTCGTCGAGGTGATGCGCGACGTTGCCTTGCGCCTCTGCCCGTTCGGCGAGGCGGACGCGGAGGCGATGATCCGTTCCTTGCGCGGCTTCCCGCTGCTCGATGGCGCGCGCGGGCGACCGCGAATGGATGTGCCTGCGCTGGCTGACGCGCTCTCGCGCCTTTCGCGCTTCGCCGCCGCTGCCGGGCCGAGGCTCGCGGGTGTCGAGGTGAATCCGATCATGGTGCTGCCGAAGGGGCGCGGCGCCATCGCACTCGATGCCGTCATCACGCTGGAGGAGCACGATGCCACTCGATCCTGACTGGCTGCTCCGCTACCCGATCCCCGAGGTGAGCGAGACGCGCACGCGCAAGGACACGATGCTCTACGCGCTCTCCATCGGCCTCGGGCACGACCCGATGGACGATTGGCAGCGCCGTTTCGTGACAGAACCGAAACTCCTGGCGTTGCCGACCATGGCCGTCGTGCTCGGCTATCCCGGCTTCTGGCTCGGCAGGCCCGACACGGGGGTGGATGCGACGCGGCTTGTGCATGGCGAGCAGTCGATCATCCTGCACCGCCCGCTGCCGGTGGAGGGAGCGGTGATTGGCCGCTCGCGCGTGACCGGCCTGGTCGATCGCGGCGCGGGCAAGGGCGCGCTGCTCTATTCCACGCGCGAGGTGTTCGATGGCGATGGCAACGCGCTCGCCACGCTCGACAGCACGACGTTCCTGCGTGGCGATGGCGGCTTCGGTGGTGCCGCGGGCCCGGTGAAGCAGCCGCACCCGATCCCCGATCGTGCGCCGGACGCGACGCTCTCGCTCGGTACGCGGCCGGAACAGGCACTGCTCTACCGGCTCAACGGTGACCTCAACCCCCTGCACGCAGACCCCGCCGTCGCTGCCAAGGCGGGGTTCCCGCGCCCGATCCTGCACGGGCTCTGCACCATGGGGGTGGTGGGCCACGCGCTCGTCCGGCTCTGCTGCGCCGGCGCTCCGGAACGGATGCGACGGCTCGACCTTCGCTTCTCGGCCCCCGTGTTCCCGGGCGAAACGATCGTGACGGAGGTGTGGGAGGAGGGGCCTGGCCGCTTCGCCTTCACCGCGCTGGTGGCCGAGCGCGAGACAATGGTCATCAACAATGGCCTCTGCGAGGTGTCGCCGTGATCGACAAGTTCGTCCGCTCCACAGCGGAGGCGCTCGCGGGCGTGAGGAGCGGGGCGACGATCCTGATCGGCGGGTTCGGCCAGGTGGGAACGCCCAACGCACTGATCGAGGCGCTGTCGGAGGCTGACCTGCGCGACCTCACCGTCGTCTGCAACAACGCGGGCACGGGAACGCACGGGCTTGCGCGCGTCATGGCCGAGGGCCGCGTGGCGAAGATCATCTGCTCCTATCCGCGCAGCGCAGGCTCGGTCGTGCTCGAGGAGCTGTACCGCGAGGGCAGGATCGCGCTCGAGATCGTGCCGCAGGGAACGATCGCGGAACGGTTGCGCGCGGCGTCGGCCGGGCTTGCCGCATTCTACACGCCGACCGGCGTCGGCACGGCACTCGCCGAGGGCAAGGAGACGCGGGAGTTCGATGGACGCACCTACGTCCTCGAACACGCGCTGAAGGGCGATGTGGCGCTGATCGAGGCCTGGTGCGCGGATCGGTGGGGCAACCTGACCTATCGCCGCGCAGGCCGGAACTTCAACCCGGTGATGGCGATGGCCGCCGACCTCACGATCGCGCAGACGCAAACCGTGGTGGAGCTCGGCGCCCTCGACCCCGAGGCGATCGTCACCCCTGGCGTGTTCGTGGACCGTGTCGTGCATATCCCCTACGGTGAGCCGGATCTCGGCAAGCCCCTCTATTGATGGGAGTGGACCGATGGACGCGATCATTGACGCAAAGCCGCTGAACCGCCCGCAGATGGCAGCGCGCGTGGCCGCCGACATTCCCGAGGGCTGGGTGGTCAATCTCGGCATCGGCATCCCCACCCTGGTGGCTGACCATGTGCCCGAGGATCGCGAGGTGATCTTCCACAGCGAGAACGGCGTCATCGGTGTCGGGGCCGCGCCGGCGGACGATGCGCGCGACCCGTGGCTGATCAATGCCGGCAAGCAGCACATCACGCTGCGCGCGGGCGGCGCCTATATGCACCACGCCGACAGCTTCGCGCTGATCCGCGGCGGGCATCTCGACCTCTGCGTGCTCGGCGCCTTCGAGGTGGCGGTGAACGGCGACATCGCGAACTGGTCGACCGGCGCAAACGAGAAGGCACCGGCCGTCGGTGGAGCGATGGATCTCGCCGCTGGTGCCAGGCGACTCTGGGCGGTGATGGAGCACACGACGAAGGATGGCCGCGCGCGGCTCGTGCAGCGCTGCTCCTACCCGCTGACCGCGCTCGGTGCGGTCAAGCGTATCTACACCAACCTCGCGGTGATCGACGTAGCACCCCACGGTTTCGTCGTGCGCGAGATGATCGCGGGCATGACGCTCGACGCATTGCAGGCGCGGAGCGACGCGAAGCTCCACCTTCCGGCATGACGGCCCCAGATGCGATGGGCGTGGCGGATGATCGCGCCGACGGCATCCGCCTGCTGCGCGACAGCGCTGCGGCAATCGTCCCGCGCGGTGGCCCGCTCGGGCGCATCCGCGCGCTGCGTGACACCGAGGCGGGGTTCGACCGCGCCGTTCTCGGCGAGATGGGGGCGTTTGGCTGGCTCGGCCTTCGCGTGGCGGATGAGGCGGGCGGTGTCGGGCTTGGCATGGCAGAGCTCTGCGCCCTGGCCGAGGAGATGGGACACGGGCTGGCGCCGGAGCCGCTCGTCGCGGTTGCTGCCATCGCCGCCCCCCTGGTGCCGGAGGAGGATGTGATCGCCGGCGTGCGCGTGCTGCTGCCTGCCTGGGCCGAGCGGCCGCACACGCTTGACCCCGCCGGCACGACGATGGCCGCGATCGATGGCGCGACGCTGCGCGTGACAGGGCGAAAGATCGCCATTCCGATGGCAGCGGGGGCGGATGGCTTCCTGGTCACGGCGCGGGAGGGCGATGCGCTCTCCGTCGTCATCGTCGAGAACGGCGCGCCTGGCGTCACGCTCACGGTCGAAGCCACCGTCGATGGCGGGCACATGGGAACGCTCACGCTCGAGGCGGCACGCTGCGTGCGCGTGGCCGAGGATGCCGGGCCCCGCATCGCGCGGCTGCTCGACGAGGCGGCGGTGGCGACGGCCGCCGAGCTCGTCGGCGTGATGGACCGTGCATTCGCGCTGACGCTCGACTATCTCGGCACGCGCCAGCAATTCGGCAAGCCGATCGGGTCGTTCCAGGTGCTGCAGCACCGCGCGGCCGACCTCAAGATCCAGATCGAGCTCTCCCGTGCGGCGGTGGGCCATGCAGCGGCGGTGTGCGATGCGTCCGCGCCCGCGGCGCAACGATCCGCCGCCGTATCGCTCGCGAAGGCGCGGGCATCGGATGCGGCGATGCTCGTCACCCGGCAGGCGATCCATCTCCATGGCGGCATCGGCTATACCGACGAGGCGGATATCGGCCTGTTCCTCCGCCGCGCCATGGTTTTGGCCGCGAGCTGCGGTACGGCCGCGGCGCATCGCCGCCGCTATGCCGCCGCCGCACCGCCGCTGGATCTTGACGCATGATCGCGACGGAGCCCGTGATCGTGTCGCGTGACGGTGCGATCGTCACGCTCACGCTGAACTGGCCTGAGCGGCGCAATGCCCTCTCCGTCGCAATGCGGCACCGGCTCGCCGATGCGATCGAGGAGGCGGAGGCTGACCGGTCGGTGCGAGCGCTCATTCTCACCGGCACGGGCGAGCATTTCTGCGCCGGCGGCGACCTCACCGGCATGCATGTCGAGAGCGTCGCCGAGGGGCGGGAGCGGATGCGCCATGCGCACCGGCTCATCCGCCTGATGGTCGGCGCGCGCATGCCCATCGTCGCTGCCATCGAGGGGTGGTGCGCAGGGGCCGGTATCTCGCTCGCCTGCGCGTCGGATCATGTCGTTGCGGGGGCAGAGGCGAAGTTCCTCGCGAGCTTCGGCAAGGTCGGCCTGCTGCCCGACCTCGGGCTTCTGCACACGCTGCCCGCGCGCGTCGGCCAGGCGCGGGCGCGTGAGATGCTGCTGTTCGCCGAGGCGCTTGACGCGCCGCGTGCCGAAGCCGTCGGCCTGGCTGACCGCGTGGTGCCGTCGGGCACGGCACTCGCGGTCGCGCGCGAGCGAGCCGCGGTGCTCGGTGCGCTGGCGCCGATGACGCTGGCCTTGACGAAGGCGGTGCTGGCCGACGGACTGGAGGAGGCGTTGGCGCGCGAGCGTGACCTGCAATCGGCGCTCTATCTCACGCCTGACCATGCCGAGGGCAAGGCGGCGTTCCTGGAGAAGCGCCCACCCCGTTTCGGAGAAGGATCGTAGCATGAACGAGATGATACGTTCCGAGCCAGGCGACCTGGACGCGCTTCCCGACGATGCCTTCCGCGCCCATGTGCGCGCCTGGGTGCAGGCGAGCTGCCCGCCCGAGCTGCGCCACCCGCCGAAGCGGCTGCACTGGTCCGAGACGAAGCCCTGGTACATGGCGCTCGCCAAGCAAGGCTGGCTGGCGCCTGGCTGGCCGCGCGAGCATGGGGGCCTGGGCCTGTCGCCCGCCAAGCAGATCATCTTCATCGAGGAGATCGAGCGTCACGGCGCGCCCCGCACCAACGACATGGGTGTGACGATGATCGGCCCGCTCCTCATCCGCTACGGCACCGATGCGCAGCGGGAACGGTTCCTGCCGCGCATCCTCGCCGGCGAGGACATCTGGTGTCAGGGCTACTCCGAGCCCAACGCAGGCTCCGATCTCGCGAGCCTGCGGACCGAGGCCGTGCTGGAGGGCGACCACTACGTCGTCAACGGGTCCAAGATCTGGACGACGCTTGCCGATGACGCGAACTGGATCTTCCTGCTCGTGCGCACCGACCGCGCCGCGAAGAAGCAGGACGGGATCTCGTTCCTGCTGGCGCCGATGGACAGCCCCGGCATCATCGTGCGCCCCATCGTCACGCTCGACCGGCATGACGAGTTCTGCGAGGTGTTCTTCGACAACGTGCACGTGCCGGCCGGGAACCTGGTGGGAGAGCCCAACAAGGGCTGGTCGATGGCCAAGGCGCTGCTCGGCTTCGAGCGCATCTTCCTTGGCTCGCCCAAGCAATCGACCTACGCGCTGGCCAAGCTCGCGCAGGTGGCCGAGCACATGGGCGTGGCCGACGACCCCGTGTTCGCCGACCGGTTCACGCGGCTGCGCATGGACCTCGACGACCTGAAGGCACTCTACGAGACGCAGGTGGCGAAGCTTCGCCGCGGCGAGGAGCTTGGCCCCGACGTTTCGATGCTGAAGGTGTGGCAGAGCGAACTCTACCAGCGCATCGCCGAGACGGCGTTCGAGATCGCCGGCGAGGAGGGCGTGATGCTGAACCCGATCGGCGGCAACCGCGCGCTGAACCCGGCGGCCGCGTTCATCCAGAGCCGTGTCGTCTCGATCTATGGCGGATCGAACGAGATCCAGCGCAACATCATCGCCAAGAACGTTTTGGGACTGCCGGGGTAGGAACGATCATGACACAGCTTTGGGCGCTATCCGCGGCCGCGCAGGCGCACGCCATCCGCACGCGCAGCGTCAGTGCGCGCGAGGTCGTCTCTGCCGTCCTGGCGCGGCATGCGGCGACGCATCGCGCGATCAACGCCGTCATCGAGATGCGCGCCGACGAGGCACTCGCCGCCGCCGATGCGGCGGACGCGGCCGTTGCGCGCGGCGAGATGCTGGGGCCGCTGCATGGCGTTCCCGTCACCATCAAGGTGAATATCGACCAGGCAGGCTACGCCACCACCAACGGTGTCGTTGCGTTCAAGGACCAGATCGCGGCGGGCGACAGCCCCGTCGTCGCCAATCTCCGCCGCGCCGGCGCGATCCCAATGGGACGGACGAACACGCCCGCCTTCAGCTACCGCTTCTTCACCGA
This sequence comes from Elioraea sp., assembly GCF_022842375.1. GTDB lineage: Bacteria > Pseudomonadota > Alphaproteobacteria > Acetobacterales > Acetobacteraceae > Elioraea_A. Next base: position 46,180 of record NZ_JALHPR010000016.1, read on the forward strand.
CAATGCGCTGCACGGCCGCACGCTGAACCCGCGCAACCCGGCGCTCACGCCTGGCGGATCGTCGGGCGGTGCGTCGGCCTCGGTTGCCGTCGGTGTCGGCTCGATCGCGCATGGCAACGATCTCGGCGGCTCGATCCGCTATCCTGCCTATGCGGTCGGCGTTGCCGGCATCCGCCCGAGCTTCGGGCGCGTGCCGGCGTTCAACGGCACGTCACCGGAGGAGCGGCCGATCACGCTACAGATGATGAGCGTGCAGGGCCCGCTTGCGCGGACGGTTGGCGACCTTCGCCTCGGCCTTGACGCGATGGCGCAGCCTGATGCGCGCGACCCCTGGTACGCTCCCGCGCCGCTCGATCTTCCACTCCCGCCGCGGCCCTGGCGCATCGCCTTCTCGACGCTCGGCGCCGATGCCCCCGTCGCTGCCGCGCTCCGCCAGGCTGCTGCCTGGCTCGCTGATGCCGGCTGTGCGGTCGAGGAGATCTCGCTGCCGCGCTTCGAGGAGGCGGCTGAACTCTGGCGCGGCCTGATCATGACGGAGGGTGATCGTGCCATGGTGCCGATCATCGAGAAATACGGCGATGCGGGGCTCAAGGCGGCCTATGGCGGGTGGGCCGCGAACGTGTCGCCGCTCGACGCCACGGCCTTCGCGGTCGGGCTCGCGAAGCGCACGGCGATCTGGCGGGAGTGGAGCGTGTTCCTCTCGGCCTATGCCGCGGCGTTGCTGCCCGTCTCGCTCGAACCACCCTTCCCGCAGGACCTCGACCAGCTTGGGGCGGAGGGTGGTGCGCGCATCCTTCGCGCGCAGGCGCCGCTCTACGTGTTCAACCTGCTCGGCCTTCCTGGCCTCTCTGTGCCGACGGCAACCGTGCATGAGGCCATCCCGCTTGGCGTGCAGATCGTCGCCGCCCGGTTCCGCGAGGACATCTGCCTGACCTTGGGCGAGATCATCGAGGCGCGGGCGGGCGTGACGGCGCCGATCGATCCGGTATCATGACGGACGGCACCATCACCGGGGGACCATCCGCATGACACGCATCGCCTTTCTCGCTGCCGCAGCGCTCGTGGCGTTTCCCGCGCTTGCGCAGAACAGCGTCGTCTCGACGCCGCGCGCGCCTGCCGCGATCGGCCCCTACAGCCAGGCCATCATGGCGGGCAACACGCTCTACCTCGCCGGTCAGATCGCGATCGATCCGGCGACGAACCAGGTGAAGGCCGGCACGATCGAGGAGGAGACGAAGCTCGTCCTCGACAACCTCAAGGCCGTTCTCGAGGCGGCGGGGATGACGATGGCGAACGTGGTTTCGACCACGGTGTTCATGGCCGACCTGAACGAGTTCCCGCGCATGAATGGCGTCTACGCGACGTATTTCCCCGCCAACCCACCCGCCCGCGCCACGGTGCAGGTCGCAAGGCTGCCCCGCGACGTCAAAATTGAGATTGCAGCAATCGCGGTAAAGTAAGGAAACTGCCAGCGACGCTCCACGAGCCGCTGGCCCGTGGAGCGCCGCTGGTAGATATTGCCGGCCTCCGGCAGCGGCGCGCTTCGCGCCGCGCGAGGAGGCAGCGGCCAGAGGCCGCCGGCCTTTAGGCCGCCTTCAAACGCGCCGCATACGCCTTGCGGAACTTGGCGACCTTGGGCGCGATCACCGCGCGGCAATAGCCGGCCCAGGGGTTGCGCTCGTAGTAGCGCTGGTGTTCGGCCTCGGCTGGCCAGAAGGTGGCCAGCGGGACCACCTCGGTCGTCAGCTTCGCGGGCCAGATGCCGGCTGCGTCCACCTCCGCCATCACGGCCTTCACCGCTTCGGCCTGTGCGTCGTCATGCGTCAGGACGATCGAACGGTATTGCGGGCCGACATCCGCCCCCTGCTGGTCCTTCGTCGTCGGGTCGTGGATGGTGAAGAACACGCGCAGGATGTCGGCGTAGTCGATCATCGTCGGGTCGTAGACGATCTGCACGACCTCCGCGTGGCCGGTGCGCTTGCCGCACACCTGCTCGTAGGTCGGGTCCGGCACGTGGCCGCCGGCGTAGCCGCTGGTCACCTCGGAGACGCCGCGGAGCTCGCGGAACAGCGGCTCGAGGCACCAGAAGCAGCCACCGCCGACCGTGGCCAGGGCGCGCATCGTGTTTTCCGTCATGTCGGGTCCCTCCTTGGGGTTGCCCATCAGATGGGCGCGCCTCCACGCGCCGGGAAGGCCCCCGCGGTTACGACTCCGTGACCGGGGGAGGGGCTATTCCGGCTTGATGCCAGCCTCGCGCACCACCCGCGCCCAGGTCTCGGTCTCGGCCGCGAGCAGCGCGCCAAGCGCCTCGGGCGAGGAGGCTTCGAGCGTGATGCCACGCCGCGCGAAATCGGCCTTGAGCGTGGCATCGCCCATGGCCGCGACCACGGCACGGTTCAGCCGCGCGACGATGGGCGCAGGCGTCGCTGCCGGAACGAAGATCCCCTGCCAGAACTCCACCGCGTAGCCGGGGAGGGAGGCGGCCTCGGCCACCGTCGGCAGGTCGGGCGCTGCCGGGCTGCGGGCGGGAGAGGTGACGGCGAGGCCGCGCAGCTTGCCCTCCTGCACGAAGGGTAGCGCCTCGAGGATGGCGAGGAAGATGACCGGCACGCGGCCGGCGATCACGTCAGCGGAGGCCTGGGCACCGCCACGATAGGGGATGTGGCCGAACTGGATGCCCGCGCGTGCGGCGAACAGTGCGCCCGCGAGGTGGTTCAGCGAGCCGACGCCCGTGCTCGCCTGGTCGATGCTGCCGGGGGCTGCGCGCGCGGCGGCGATCAACTCCGGCACCGTACGGAAGGGCGTGGCGGGGTTCACCGCGAGGATGAAGGCGCCGCGCGCGACCATCGAGACGGGTGCGAAATCCCGCTGCGGCGCATAGGCGAGCGTGGCCTGCAGCGCCGGGTTCACCGCGAGCGAGTTGATGCCCATCAGCAGCGTGTAGCCATCCGCCGACACGCGCGCGGCGTGCTGGTAGGCGACGTTCGCGCCCGCGCCGGGCCGATTGTCGATCACGATCGGCTTGCCGAGATCGGCCGCCATGCGGTCCGCCACCGCGCGGCTGATCGCGTCGGTCGTGCCGCCCGGCGGCAGCGGCACGATGAGGGTGAGCGGGCGTGTCGGGTAGTCCTGCGCCAGAGCGGGTACCGCGATGATCAGGGCAAGCAGGGCACCGGCTATTCGCTTCATGGAATGAGCTTCCTCTCATCGCTGCCAGCGGCGAACCAGGCGCGGTACTGCGCCATCGTCGCCTCGTTCGCGGGATAGAGGCCTGCCAGCGCCTCGCCGCGCTCGACGCGAAGCCTGATCCATTTCTCCACCGCATCCTGCTCGGCCGCTTCGGCGAGCACGGGGCCGGCCAGCGTGGCCGGCAGGACCACGACGCCGTCCTCATCCGCCATCACCGTGTCGCCGGGAAAGATCGCGGCCCCGCCGATGCCGACGGGGCAGTTCATGTCGGCCAGCATGAGGCGGGTGAAGGAGGGCGGGGGGGCCGCGCCCTTGCAGAACACGGGCAGCCCCAGGCCGCGGATCTCGGCGGCATCGCGCACCGCGCCGTCCATCACCACGCCGGCGACGCTGAGCGCCTTCAGCCGTGCCGCGATCACGTCGCCGATCAGGCCAGTGTCGGCAACGCCCATGCCATCGAGCACCAGCACGTCCCCGGCCGTGAGCGTGGCGAGCACCGTGTGCATCAGGGCCTTGGTGTTCGAGAGGCTCTGTTCCGCCAGCCTGTCCTCGCGCAGCGGGACGTAGCGGGCGGTGACGGCACGGCCGACGAACCGGCAGCGGGAGGGGTCGAGCGCGGTGAGCCCGCCGCAATGGGCGTTGCGGATGCCGTGCTTCTTGATCAGCAGCGTCGTGACCGTCGCCGTCGTTGCATCGGTCATCGTGTCATTCCACCTTCGCGCCTGAAGCCCTTACCACCGGCCCCCACTTCGCGCTTTCCGTCGCGACGAAGCGCGCGAACGCCTCGCCCACCAACGGGGTGGGCGTTACGCCAAGGTCGCGCAGCCGCTGCGCCACGGCGGGGTCGTTCACTGCCGCCGCAACCGCTGCCTCAAGCCTGGCGGCGACTGGGGCGGGAAGGCCGGCAGGTCCGATGATGCCGAGCCATGAGCCGGCGTCGAAGCCCGGGATGGTCTGCGACACGCGCGGCAGCTCGGGAGCGAGGTGGGATGGCTCGACAGTCGTCACGGCGATCGCGCGCACCTTGCCCTCGCGGGCGAGTTGAGCCCCCGTCACCATCGTGTCGACCATGAGCTCGACCCGGCCTGCCACGAGATCCGGGATCGCCTGGCCGGAGCCGCGATAGGTGACGGCGGGGATGTCGAGGCCGGCAGCGGTCTTGAGCATCTCCATCGCGAGGTGCTGCGAGGTGCCGGAGCCGGTCGACGCGTAGGAGAGCTTGCCCGGGTTCGCCTTTACGTACGCGATGAGGGAAGCAAGGTCAGTTGCCGGAACGGATGGGTGCGCGACGAGGATGTTCGGCAGCACGCCGACGAGGCCGATGAAGGCGAAGTCCTTGTCGGGGTCGAACGGCAGCCTGGCGTAGAGATGCTTGTTGATCGAGAGGATCGAGACCGAGCCAGTCCCGAGCGTATACCCATCGGGTGCGGCGCGGGCGACGGCCTCGGCGCCGATATTGCCGCCCGCACCCCCGCGGTTGTCGACCGCTACCGTCTGGCCGAGCGTGCGGCCCATGTGGTCGGCGACCAGCCGGGCCATCACGTCCGACGATCCGCCGGGCGCGAAGGGGACGATCATGCGGAGCGGTCGTGTCGGAAACTGGGCCTGCGCGGATGCTGCGCACGGCAGCGTCAGGGCTGCCGTCGCGCCGATGAATGTGCGGCGATCCATTTCCTTCCTCCCGGGGAATTCGTTGCGGGAGGAAGCGTCCGCCGCGCGGACCGCCTCGTCAAGCGCGGGCGGCGCCGCCCGAGGCTGTCCGAGAACCCGCTGCCGTGAGTCGTGTGGCGCGGTTTTCGAGGCCCGGCGCGCAGCGGCCCCAAGGGCCGTGAGCACCGGAAGCACAGGAAACCAAAGCCAGACGGCCACGGCAGCTAGGATTGTCAGGCAGTCTCAGCGGACGAAGATGATCGTCACGCTCCGGTCGGCCTGGTTCTCGGCGCGGTCGCGCTGCATGCCGAAGGCAGCGGCTGGCGTGAATGAACCGAGCGTCTCGCGCCGCACGCCACGTTGGGTCAGCGCGTTGCGCACGGCGGTGATGCGCTGGTCGGCCAGGCGGCGGTTCGCCTCGGGCGAGCCGGTCGGCGAGGTGCGGCCGATCAGGCAGACCTCGTTCTTGAACGTTGCCGTCGCCTGGCGGGCCGCGCGCTGCACCACGGCTTGCGCGGCCTGGTCGAGGGCCGCGGAACCGACGCCGAAGAACACGACGAACTCCTCGCGGCCGGCATCGCCCGGCGACACTGCAGCACACTGGACCTGGGCGACGGCCGGCATCGCGCCTGCAAGCAGTGCTGCGGCGGCGCCGAACATGACGTTTCTGATGTGTGACATGAGTGTCGTTTCCCCTCGCTTCGGATGATGTGCCCCTTGGGGCCCTGCGATCCTAACGCGCAATTGCGGCCAGGGTTGCTACACTGGATTCGCTGATGCCGACATATCGCAAGGGCCGCCGTGCACGATGCGGCCCACGGAAGGGAGACCGACCGATGCCGGATGACGCAGGCGGCGATGCCGCGACCGGGCCCGGCCAGGCCGGTGGGATCGCGCCCGATGCCGCCGGGCTGAACCTCTACAGGGCCGACGGCGCGCTCGGGCCCCTGCTCGATCTCTGGATGGAGGCACCGCTCCGTGCCCATCTCGAACCGCATCTCGATGCGCTCGGCGCACTCGCCGGTGGCAGGCTCGATGCGCTGGCGCGTGACGCCGATCGCAACCCGCCGACGCTCGTGCCGCGTGACCGGTTCGGCAACGACATCGATGCCGTCTTGCACCACCCCGCCTATCGGGAGATGCAGGAGATCGGTCTCGGCCGGTTCGGGCTCGCGGCGATGAGCCACCGCGCCGGTGTGCTGGGCTGGCCCGCGCCGCTGCCGCCGATCGCGAAATACGCGTTCCAGTATCTCTTCGCGCAGGCCGAGTTCGGGCTGCTCTGCCCGATCTCGATGACCGATTCGATGTCCCGCACGCTGGCGCGGTTCGACCCGGTGCTCGCCGCCGCCTGGCTTCCCGCGCTCACGAGCCAGGACCCGGATGCGTGGGCGACGGGGGCGATGTTCATGACGGAGAAGCGCGCGGGCTCCGATGTCGGCGCGACGGAGACGATCGCGAGTGCGATGCCCGATGGCACGTGGAGCCTCTCGGGCGAAAAGTGGTTCTGCTCCAACGCCGGCGCCGATGCGGCTCTGGTGCTGGCGCGTGCGCGCGGCGTGCCGGGAACGGCAGGGCTCGGCCTGTTCCTGCTGCCGCGCATGCTGCCGGATGGCAGGCGCAACCGCTGGCGTATCGTGCGGCTGAAGGACAAGCTCGGCACACGGTCGATGGCCTCAGGCGAGGTGGTGCTCGATGGGGCCGTCGCCTATCCGGTCGGTGACGTCACGCGCGGTTTCGCGCAGATGCTCGAGATGGTGAACGTCTCCCGCCTGTCCAACGGCGTACGTGCGGCCGGCATGATGCGGCGTGCGGTGATCGAGGCCTCGGTCGCTGCCGCGGGGCGTGTGGCGTTCGGCCGCAGCGTGGCCGATCATGCGAGCGCGCGACGGCAGCTGCTCAAGCTGCGCCTGCCGACGGAGCAGGCACTGAGCTTCACCCTTTTCACCGCCGATGTGATGGCGAAGGCCGATGCCGGCGATGCGGGTGCCGCGAAGGTGCTTCGCCTCGCCACGCCGTTGCTGAAGTTCCGCGCCTGCCGCGATGCGCGCAAGGTGGCCGGCGACGCGATGGAGATGCGCGGCGGCAATGGCTACATCGAGGACTTCGTCGAGGCGCGGCTGGTGCGCGACACCCATCTCGGCTCCATCTGGGAAGGCACCAGCAACGTCGTGGCGGAGGATGCGATCGCGCGTGCCGTCGGCCGCGCCGGTTGCCTCGGGCCTTTCGTCGTCACGCTCAGCGCGCTGCTCGCCGAAGTGCCGCTGTCTGTCGCCGGGCCGGTGTCGGAGGCGCTGCACCGCGCCGCCGCCTTCGCCGAGGAAGCTGCGGCCGAGGGCAATGGCACGCTGAACCGGCAGGCTGCCTCCGGCCTCTACCATGCGGCGACGGCGGTGCTGTTCGCGTGGGAGGGAACGATGTTGGCCGCGCGCGGCGGCGATGCGCGGCGGATCACGCTCGCGCGCATCGTGCTCGACCACCGCCTCTCGGCGCGCGACCCGCTGGCGCGCGGCGATCTCGTCGCCGAAGCGGCGCTCGCCGAAGCCTGGGTGGAGGACAGCGCCTTGACGCTTGCCGAGGCGGTTGCACTGGCATGACTGCGCGCTTGCGAGATGACGTGCTGAATCCTTGGCCGCCATCATGGTGCCGCAGCCTCGTGCGACGGCTTCATCCAACACCAGGAGGGTTCCGTGATCAGACATCTCGCGCTTGCCGTCACCTTGCTCGCCGCGCCACCTGCTCTTGGGCCTGCGTTCGCGCAGGAGACGCTGCTCCGCCTCTCCGAGACGGCGGAGCGCACGGTGCGCGCGGACCAGCTCGTCGCCGTGATGCGTGCGCAGGCGACGGGCGGGTCGGTCGCTGCCGTGCAGGAGCAGGTGAACCGCCAGGTTGCCGCAGCGCTGGAGAAGGCGCGCGGGGTTCCCGGCATCACGGTCGCGACCGGCAGCTACTGGACCGGGCGCACGGGCGATCGACGCGAGCAATGGCAGTCGAGCCAGGAGATCAGGTTGACCGCGACCGACGCCTCGCCCGCATTGCTCGATCTTGCCGGCGCGCTGCAGGCGCAGGGGCTTGCGGTCTCGCGCCTCTCCTACGAGGTGTCGCGCGGACTCGCGCGTCGCGAGCGCGAGGCGGTGACGGCAGAGGCGCTGGAGGGGCTGAAGGAGCGGGCGGAGCGCCTGGCCGGCGTGATGGGCATGACCTTTGCGGGCTTCCGCGAGGTCCGTGTCGATGCCTCCCGCTACGTGCCGCCGATGCCGCGCGCGATGGCCTCGCCCATGGCTGCCTCGGCCGCGCCGCCGCCGGCAGCAGAGCCTTCCGATGTTCCGATCACCGCCACGGTCGAGGGCGACGCGATCCTGAAGCCGAGGTGACGCTCATGCGGATTTCGTTGCACGAACGGCGATCGCGGTCGCGGTGAAGCTTCGCGGGCCATCCGGGCTGCCGCTGCGATAGGCGGCCAGCACCGCCTCGCGCGCGATCACCCGCTGCTCATCGGGCAGTGCTGCAAGGTAGGGGCCGAGCACGCCGGAATGGCCGCTCCACGCTGACCAGAACGTCGCGCCATCGGGGTATTCGACGCGGATGGTGATCTCGCTCTCGACCATGACGGTGAGGCCGGCTGTGGCAAGCGTCGCCGCGATCCGACCGGGCCGTGCGAGGCGGATGCGGTAGAGCCTGTCGCGCATCTCTCCCCCGCCCGGCACCGCGAGTGCTACCGTGTCGGCGAGCAGGCGGAAGATCGGCATGCCGCCCGTCACGTCCCACATCGCGGCAGCGACCACGCCGCCGGGGCGGACGACGCGGGCCAGTTCTGCTGCCGCAACATCAGGCTCCGGCGGGAAGGGGAGCACGAGCATCGCGAGCCCCGCATCGAACGACGCTGTCTCGAACGGCAGCGCCATCGCATCGGCCTCGATGAAGCGGGCCGTGGGCACCGCTGCCTGCGCAGCGGCGACGAAGCCGGGCGCGATGTCGATCCCGGTGATGCGGGCGGATGGATCGGCCTCGGCGAGCGCGACGGCCAGGTTGCCGGTGCCGCAGCCGAGATCGAGCACGGCAGCACCGCGCGGGATGTCGGCGAAGGCGAGGAACGGATCGGCCAGGCGGCGCGAGAGCCGCCCCATCGCACGGGAATAGGCCTCCGCATTGGCGGCGTAGGCGGTCATGCGCCGCCGCCCGCGCTGCCTTCAAGGCTGTAGCGGAAATCGCAATGCGGCGCCCCGCCCATGATCGTCTGCGTGCGGGTGAGCTTCAGCCGCGGATCGTAGCCTTCGCAGAACGTTCCGTCGCGGTTGCATGAGAGTGCCGCGCCGAGATGGCCGATACCCATCGCCTTGTACGTCTCGGCATACCGGCAGCGGGTGACGTTGAAGGCGAACTCCGTCTCGGTCTGCTTCAGCACCTCGATGCGCAGCGCATCATCCTTCGTCCAGGCCGGAAGCGTGTCGACGAAGCTCTGGATGGACGTCTGCCCGCCCGGCGCCTTCTCGGCCCAGGCGGCACCGGCGGCGCGCGCCATGCGGATGACCGCGCGGGCGAGGATCTCGGTTGCCTTCCGTTCGCCGAGTTCGGCCGACATCTCGGCGTGCAGCTCCTTGGCGAAGGCCGCCTCGATGGCGCGTTGCCGCAGGATGCCGATGTCGTCGGCCCCGGTTGTCACACTGCTGGTTGTCGTGTCGCTCATGGGGTGCCTGCTTCTGTTCCGTCGCTCGTCGGGGCAGAGTAGCGCGGAACGAAGGAGGTCGCGATGCACCGCTTCGGCGCATGGATGCTGCCGCTTGCCGTGATCGCGAGCCCTGCCGCGGCCGCCGTCGCGCAGGCCGCGTAGGCTTGCTGTTCCTCTCCCGCGGCGCGACAGTGCCCGAAACGCGGAGGAAATGACCGATGATCCGACGACGCACGCTGCTTGGCACCGCTGCCATGGGCCTCGCCTGCCCCGCCCTCGCGCAGGCCTATCCGACGCGGCCGGTGCGAATCATCGTTCCCTCCGCTCCCGGCGATGGCGGTGACAGCATCGCACGCCTCTACGCGCACTCCCTCGAGCGCAGGTTCGGCCAGGGCTTCGTGATCGAGAACCGCACGGGAGCAGGCGGGCGCATCGGCACCGAGGCTGCCGTGCGCGCGGCGGCCGACGGCTACACGCTGGTGATGGGCAATGCCGGCAGCCATGGCATCAACGCAGCGCTCTACCGCACCCTTCCCTACGACATCGCACGCGACTTCCAGCCGATCAGCCTGCTGGTCGAGGCGCCGAACGTTCTCGTCGTGAACAAGGCGAAGCTGCCGGTCGCTGACGTTGCCGCGCTGATCGCCAAGGCTAAGGCCGATCCCGGCGGGCTCAACTACGCCTCCGGTGGTCCTGGCACCTCGGCGCACCTGACGATGGAGCTGTTCAAGTCACTCGCGGGCGTCGACCTTCAGCACGTGCCTTTCCGCGGCGCGGGCCCCGGGCTCCAGGCGCTGGTGTCGGGAGAGCCGCCGGTGATGTTCGTGAACCTTCCCCCCGCCATGGCCTTCATCCGCCGCGGCGAGCTCCAGGCGCTTGCCGTCACCTCGGCCGCGCGCACGCCCGATCTGCCCGACGTTCCGACGGTGGCCGAGAGCGGACTTCCCGGCTTCGAGACGATCGCCTGGTTCGGGCTGCTGGCACCTGCGGGAGTACCGCGCGCGGTGGTCGATACGCTGCACGCCGCCTGCGTCGAGATCTCGGGGATCCCCGACGTGGTCGAGAAGGTGCGGCTGATCGGCGGCTTCCCGCGCGCCAGCACACCCGAACAGTTCCAGGAGCGCATCGTCGCCGACATCGCCAAGTGGCGGCGCCTCGTTGCGGAGAAGAACCTGGCGCAGGAGTAGGACGGTTGCGCATCGCCCGCATCGACTTCGCCGGCGTCAACGTCACGCCGAAGACGAACTGGTCGTTCCTCCGCGTCACCACCGAGGATGGGCTCAGCGGCATCGGCGAGGCGACGCTCGCCAACCACGAGGGCGCCCTTGCCGCAGAGGCCGAACGCCTGCCGCGCGCGCTCGTCGGCGCGGATGCGCGGGTGCGCAACACGCTCACCCGCGTGCTGCCCCACGCGCCCGCAGGCCTGGTGCGGCATGCGGTTCTATCCGCACTTGACCAGGCGCTGTGGGACATCGATGGCCAACGTGCGGGTGAGCCGATCCACCTCCGCCTCGGCGGCGCGGTGCGCGACAGCGTTGCCCTCTACGCCAACATCAACCGCGGCGTTGCCGAGCGGACGCCCACGGGCTTTGCCGTCGCCGCGCGCCGCGCGGTGGCTGATGGGTTCGCTGCCGTGAAGCTCGCGCCGTTCGATCCGTTGGTGTGGGAGGATGCGTCCTCCCCGCACTTCCGTGCGAGCTACGCACAGGGGCTCGACCGCGTGGCTGCCGTGCGCGAGGCGGTGGGCGCTGGCATCGGCGTGATGGTCGACTGCCACTGGCGCTTTTCCGCAGGCGGGGCTGCAGCGGCAATTGCCGATCTCGCGCGGTTCTCGCTGCATTGGGTGGAATGCCCCGTGGCCGAGGCGAACCTCGCCGCGATCCGACGCCTGCGCGGCATGGCGAATGATCGCGGCATGCGGCTCGCCGGCGCCGAAACCCTCGCGGGGCTTGCCGGCTTCGCGCCCGTGATCGCGGCGGAGGCGTATGACGTGCTGATGCCCGACATCAAGTATTGCGGCGGGCATGAGGAGATGCGGCGCATCGCAGCGCTGGCACAGGTCCACGGGATCGAGATCGCGCCGCACAACCCGACGGGGCCTGTCTGCCACGCCCATTCGGTGCATGCGGCGGCGGCGATCCCGAATGCTGCGATGCTCGAGGTCCAGTTCGGCGAAACCCCGCTGTTCAACGGCATCATGGATGGCGAGGTTCCGGCAGCAACAGGCGGGCGCGCCACGCTGCCCTGCTCCCCTGGCCTCGGCTGTTCGCTTCGCGCGGGCATCGAGGCAGAACGTCCGTGGGTTCCGATGGAACGCGCCTGGCTCGATCCCCGCCTTGGATAAGGGCCTCGGATAAGGCGACTTGGTTGATTGACGCCGCGCGTGCGCCGCAGCACGCTGCCCCTTCACGAGCGGGGAGAACGGGCGATGCGCATGATCGGTTTCGGGGCTGCGATGGTGGCCGGCATGCTGGCGGCCGCCCCCCTGCATGCGAAGAGTTTCACCTGGGCGTTCAACGCCGATATCCTCACGCTCGACCCGCACGCATCCAACAACACCTTCACCAACGCCTTCGCCAACAACATCTACGAAGGCCTGACGCGGCATAACGCAAAGATCGAGATCGAGCCCGCGCTGGCCGAGCGGTGGGAGATCGTCTCGCCGACGCTGTGGCGCTTCCACCTCCGCCGCGGCGTGGTGTTCCACGATGGAACCCCCTTCACGGCCGATGACGTGGTGTTCTCCTGGGCGCGGATGAACACGCAGGGCGCGCTCGTCCGCCGCACCATCGGGCCGGTGACGGAGGTGCGGAAGGTCGACAGCCACACCGTCGAGTTCGTCACATCGCAGCCGTACCCCGTGCTGCTCTCCTCGCTCACGCATTTCTTCGTCATGAGCAAGGACTGGGCGGAGAAGAACAACGCGACAACCTCTTCCAACCTCTCCGAACGCCAGGAAAGCCCTGCGAGCCGCAGCGCCAACGGCACAGGCCCGTTCCGCCTCAGGCTGCGCGAAGCCGACACGCGGACGGTGCTCGAAGCCAACGCACGCTGGTGGGACCGGCCGGCCCACAACCTGACGGAGGTGACCTACCAGCCGATCCGGAGTGCGGCGACGCGCACGGCGGCCCTTCTCTCGGGCGCGATCGATGCGACCGTGGAACTGCCGCTGCAGGACATGGCGCGGGTGGAGAGCGACCAGCGCCTTCAGATCGTGCAGGGGCCCGAGCTGCGCACCATCTATTTCGGCTTCGACCAGTATCGCGATGAGCTGCTCTACAGCGACATCAAGGGCCGGAACCCGTTCAAGGACATCCGCGTCCGCCAGGCGGTGTACCAGGCGATCGACATCGAGGCGATCCGCCGCCAGGTCATGCGCGGCCAGGCCTGGCCGGCTGGCATGATGGCGAGCCCGTTCCTGACCGGCGCGCCGCAGGACCTGAACCAGCGCCTCTTCCCGTTCGACCCGGAGGCGTCGCGGCGCCTGCTGGCCCAGGCGGGCTATCCGGATGGATTCACCGTCGGCCTCTCCTGCCCGAATGATCGCTACGTGTATGACGAGCGGATCTGCCTCGCCACCATCGCCATGCTCGGGCGGATCGGTATCCGCGTGCAGCCGCAGATCGAGCCGCTGAACGTCTGGTCGCGCCGCGTGAACCAGCATGACGTGTCGATGTTCATGCTCGGCCATGCCGGGCTGCCGCTCGCCGATGCGTGGTACGTGCTATCGGAGGTGATCCACACAAAGTCGGCCACCACCGGCGGCTTGAACAGCGGCCGCTACTCCAATCCGAAGATCGACGAGCTCACCCAGGCCGCAAGCCGCGAGACGGACGAAACCAAGCGCCGCGCGCTGATGCGCGAGGCATTCGAGGTCGAGCGCCGCGACATCGGGCACGTGCCGCTGCACCAGCAGCCGATCGTGTGGGCGTCCAAGCGCGGCATCGACCTGGCGCAGGGGCCTGACAACCGCCTGCGGCTGTGGCTCGTTCGGATGCCCTGACACCAGAGGACACCCATGACTGACATCCTGATCCGCGGCGGCACCGTCGTCGCGATGGACGAGGCACGCCGTGTGATCGAGGACGGTGCCGTCGCCATCACCGGTGACCGCATCACAGCCGTCGGCCCGCGCGCCGAGGTCGAGGCCGCGCATGGCGGGGCGACGACCGTGATCGAGGCGAAGGGCCGCGCCATCCTGCCTGGCCTGATCGACGGCCACGCCCATGCCGGCCATGCCCTCGTCAAGACGATGGGCGGCGGCGACAGCGCGGCGTGGTCAGAGGCGTGCCGCATCATCTACACCACCGCCTCCTCGCCCGGCTTCTGGCGCGCGGAAGCGCGGCTCGCGGCGCTCGAGCGGCTAAAGAACGGCGTGACCACCGGTGTCTCGCTGTTGGGCGGCGGCGACAGCGTGATGCGCGTCGATGACCCTGCCCATGGCGAGGCGCATGCGGCCGGCGTCGGCGAGGTGGGCATCCGCGCGATCGTCGCGGTCGGGCCGACCCGCCCGCCGCACCCTCGCCCCTACGCGTCATGGGACGGGCCGCGGCGGACCGACTATCCCGTGAGCTTCGAGCAGCAGGCCGAGGTGATCGGCACGCTGATCGAGCTGCTTCACGGCACGCAGGATGGGCGGATGGCGATCGCCACGCTCATGCCCGTCTATCGCGAGGCGACGCACGACGCGGCGCAGGTGGCGTTGATCGAACGACAGGGGCGCATCGTGCGCGATCTCGGTCGCAAGGCCGGCACGCTGTTCCACCAGGACGGTCACCAGAAGGGTTCCATCGCGATGGCGGAACGGATGTTCGGCCTCAACGGCACGGACGCGTTCTACAGCCACTGCACCGACCTGACCGAGGAGGATATCGAGAGTGCGGCGCGCACCGGCACGTCGATCGTGCACAACCCGACCGCCATCGCCCAGGTGCGCGGCCACTGTCCGGTGCCGCTGCTGATGGAACGTGGCGTGACGGTGATGATCGGCTCCGACGGCACCGCACCCGATCGCGGCACCGACATGTTCCGCCACATGGTGATGTGCGCGCGGCTGCACCAGCGCGCGGCGCGCGACGAGCGGCTGATGCCGCCCGGCAAGCTGCTCGAGATGATCACCACCGATGCCGCCAAGGGCCTCGGCATGGCCGATCGCGTCGGCTCGCTGGCACCGGGCATGAAGGCAGACGTGATCACGGTCGATCTCGCGACCCCGCATGCCTACCCGCCGAACATGCCGGTGAACCGGCTGGTGTTCTTCGCCGGTGGGTCGGATGTGCGCGACGTGGTGGTCGATGGCCGCATCCTGATGCGCGAGCGCGTGGTCGCCACCGTGGACGAGACCGAGGTGCTGGCCGAGGCCGCCGCGGAGACGGAGACGATGCTGGAACGATCGGGGTTGCGCGCCATGATCCACTGCGACCCGGGCTGGGGCCGCGTGCGGTTCTGATCGCCAGCATCTGATGTTGTTCGGGGCCGATCTCTGGATCCCGATCACGGTCGCCGCCGCGCTGTTCCAGACCTGGCGCACGGCGTTGCAGCAGAAGCTGCGCGGGGCGCTCTCAGTCAACGCTGCGGCGTTCGTGCGCTTCCTCTACGGCGCTCCCTTCGCGCTCCTGTTCCTGCTGCTGTGGAGCGGGGCGACGGGGCAGTCCATCCCCGCGCCGAACGCGTGGTTCATGCTGCTGTGTGCCACGGGCGGGCTCGCGCAGATCATCGGCACCTCGCTGCTGATCCGCGCCTTCGGCTATCGCAACTTCGCCGTCGGCACGGCCTATTCCAAGACCGAAGCCGTGCAGGGGGCTGTCGCTGCCTGGATCATCCTCGGCGAGGCGCTGTCGCCGCTCGCCTGGGGCGGGGTCGCGCTTGGTGCGGCCGGCGTGCTGACGCTGTCGCTGCCGAAGCAGGGGATGGCGATCGGCGATGTGCTGCGCTCGGCCGCGCAGCCCGCGGCGCTGTGCGGCCTCGGCGCCGGCGCGGGTTTCGCGATCGCATCGATCTTCTTCAAGATGGCGAACTTCGCGCTGCCTGGCGATGACCCGATCCTGCGCGCGCTTGCGACGCTCACGGTGACGAACGTGCTGCAGACGCTGATGCTCGGCGCCTGGGTGGCGCGGGCCGAGCCCGAACAGTTTCGCCTCTCCTTCGCCTCATGGCGAAGCGCGGGCTGGGTCGGGCTTCTTTCCGCTGCCGGATCGTCATGCTGGTTCTCCGCCTTCGCGATGGCGCCTGTGGCGATGGTGCGTGCGCTGGGGCAGGTGGAGATGGTGTTCACGCTCGCCTTCTCGCGCCTCTATTTGCGCGAGGCGGTCCGCCGCGCGGATGTGAGCGGCCTGGTCCTCGTGGTGTTCGGCGTGGTGCTGATCCTGCTCGGGCGGTGAGAAGGATCAGTCCAGCTTTATTCCCCGCGCGGTGATCACCCCGCCCCAGAGCGCCGTTTCGCGCGTGAGCCATTCCCGGAAGCTTGCCGGCCCGTCAGTGCGGATGTCGGCGCCGAGATTGGCAAGCCGCGTCGCGGTCGCCGGCTCGCGCATCGCCGTGGCGAAGGCGGTGTGGAGCTGGTTGATGATCGCCTCCGGCGTTCCGGCCGGTGCGAGAAGCCCCTGCCAGATGCCGCTCTCGGCAGCAGGCCAGCCAAGCTCGCCGAAGGTCGGCACGTCCGGCAGGTCCGCCAGCCGCCGCGGGCCGGTGACGGCGATGGCGCGCAGCCGCCCGTCCTTCACGAAGGGCAGCGTCGCGGTGGCACCATTGACGATCATCTGGCTCTCGTTCGCGACGGCTGCCTGGATGCCTTGCATGCCGCCGCGATAGAACACCTCCGTCACCTCCGTGTGCCAGTGCTGCACGACGACGATCGCGGTGAGGTGGTTCACGGCACCCACGCCCGAATGGGCAAAGTTGATCTTCCCCGGATTGGCCTTCGCGTAGGCAACCAGCTCGGCTGCGGTGTTCGCGGGCACGGAGGGGTGAACCGCCATGATGTAGGGCGCGTAGATCAGCATCGTCACCGGGGCGAGATCGGTCGCGGGATTGTAGGTCAGCTTCGAGAAGAGGGCGGGCGCGGTCGTCAGGATGCCCGGGTCGGTCAGCAGCACGGTGGCACCATCGGGGGCTGACTTCGCGACATGGTCGGCGCCCAGGTTCCCGGCCGCCCCGCCGCGATTGTCGACCACGACAGGCTGGCCGACCAGGCGCGCGAGGTCGTTCTGCACCAGCCGCGCGATCAGGTCGGAACTGCCGCCAGGCGGGAAGGGAACGACGATCCTGAGCGGGCGGGTCAGCGGCTGCGCTGTCGCCCCTCCGGCTGCAAGCAGGGCAGGGAGCGCGAGTGCGGCGCGACGCGAGAAAGCGTTCGTCATGGTGACCTCCCGTATTCGTTGCCGAGTGCGCGGATGATCCCCGCGATGTAGCCGGTGGCGTAGGCGCGCGAGCGGTGGCCCCAGACCGTGTCGCCCTCGACATGGGGAACATGGTCATCGATCACGAACCCGTCGAAGCCTGCGTCACGCAGCGTGCGCAGGACCGCGACGGGATCGACCGTGCCTTCGTCGATGAACGCCTCCGCGAAGCGCGGCAGCGCGCCGGAAACCGAGCGGAGATGGACGTAGTGGATACGCCCCATCCGCGCGAAGCGGGCGAGCGCCGCCATCATCGTGTCCGCCCCACGCTCTGCCATCGTGCCGGTGCAGAAGGCGAGCCCATGGTGGGGACTGTCGGCGAAGGCGAGTGCACGATCGAACGCGGTCGCGTCGCGGAAGATGCGTGCGACGCTATCGAGCATCGGCACCGGCGGATCGTCCGGGTGCAGCGAGAGCTTCACGCCCGCCTCCTCCGCAACCGGCAGCACCGCGGCCATGAAGCGTTCCCAGTTCGCCCACATCGCGCTATCGTCACGGATCGGCAATATTCCGGTCTCGATGCGCTGGCCGATCGCGTGGTCGTAGCCTGTGACCAGCGCGCCGCCGCGGCCATGGTCGGCCTTCGTGGTGCGCCACACGCCGTCGGGGATCCAGTTGTAGCCGAGCACGCCGATGCCGGCCTGGCCCATGGCACGGATCGTCGCCTTGAAATCCTCGATCTGCTCATCCGCCCCGGGAAGGCCGAGCATCGCCTTGGCGAGCAGGTTCGCCGGCACGCCTTCGATGCATTCGAGCGCCAGCCCGTGCGCGTCGACCGCCGCGCGAAGCTGGGCGAGATCGAGGGCGGACCAGCGCCGCGTCGGCGCCCGCGGGCCGGCGGACGCGGTGAACTGCCGGCCGAGGAAGGTGGTCCACCCCGGGCTGTCGAAATCGGGCTTGTTCACGGTGATGCCGGCGCAGCCGATCTGGCGTGCGAAGGCGAGATCACCCTGCGTCAATTCGCGGAACTGACCGGCGGCAACGCGCACGTTGTTTCCTCCGTTTATGAATTTATCTGATCAGGAAAATTTGATAGAATCAACCATGGACACGACCGAGGATGCCGTCACCGCCCAATTGCGACGCCTGATCGTGGACGGAACGCTCGCGCCCGGGCAGCGGCTCACCGTCGCTGCGCTGTCGGCCAGGCTCGGGGCAGGAGCAACGCCGGTGCGCGCGGCGCTGAAGCTGCTCGAGGGCGAAGGGCTGGTGGAGGCGGAGGCCAATCGCGGGGCCTGGGTGCGCGCGCTCACCCCCCAGGACATCCGCAACATCTACCGGCTGCGCGCGGCCGTGCTCGGCGTGCTCATGCCCGATGTCGTCCGCCACGTGACGGAAGCCGACCTCGATGCGCTCGATGCACTGGAGGCGCGGTTCGAGGCGCTTGCCGAGGCCGGCGACGGAGCCGGCGCGATGGCGGTGAATCAGGATTTCCATCGCACGCTGCTGGCCGCCGCGCGCAACCGCGATGCCGCGGCAGTCATGAACAGGAGCTGGGCTCTCGTCGAGGCGCTGCGCCTCAGGCTCGGCTTCGGCCCGGGGCGGCTGGCGCGGTCGGTCGAGAGCCATCGTGCGCTGCTTGGCGCGCTGCGCCGGCGCGATGCGACAGGGGCGACGGACCTGGCGATCGCCTCCTCCGACAACGCGATGGCCGACCTGCTGGCGCTGGCACTCGCCTCGCCCGGTTCGGCGAGGGCGCGGAAACCGGTCGGTTGACCCTCAGCGCGGCCAGCGACCGTCGAACAGCGCCGCGATGTCGGCAGCGTCCACCTCGGCCAGCATCGCCGGTGTCCATCGCGGATCACGCGTCTTGTCGACGACCTGCGCGCGCACCCCTTCGGCGAAATCCGGGTGGAAGGTGACGCTGCGCGTCAGCCGAAGCTCCGTCGTGAGGCAATCGGCAAGGCTCATCGCAGCACCGCGCCTGAGCGCCTCGAAGGTGACGGTGAGCGAGGTCGGCGACATCTGCGCCAGTGTCGCGAGGGTGGCCCGCGCCCACTCGCTTCGCTCTGCCTCCAGTGCGGCGATGATGCCGGCGACGCTGTCGGCGGCGAAGCAGCGGTCGATCGCCGGCCGATCCTCCGCCAGCAGGCTGTCGGGCGGCGGCACGGCATGGGCGTCGAGTGCAGACACCCCCTCGCGTGCGAGCGCATCCTTCAGCGCGACGAGGCCCGCCCGCGGCACGTAATGCGTCGCAAGCCCCGTGTGCAGCGCATCGCCGGGCGAAATCCGCGCGCCCGTGAGTGCGAGGTACATCCCGCTCGCTCCCGGCAGGCGCGGCAGGAAGAAGGTCGCGCCGATATCGGGGAACAGGCCGATCGCGGTCTCGGGCATCGCCATGGTGGCGTGTTCGGTCACCACCCGGTGGCTGCCATGCACCGACACGCCGAGGCCGCCGCCCATGGAGACACCGTCGATCAGTGCGACATAGGGCTTCGGATACTCGGCGATCATGCGGTTGACAGCGTATTCGGCGACGAAGAAGGCCTCGATCGTCTCGCGCGCGCCGGCCAGCGCCAATGTGCGGACGGCGCGGACGTCGCCCCCCGCGCAGAAGGCCCGTCCGCCGGCCCCCTCGATCGTGACGAGGCGAACGGCCGGATCGTCCCGCCAGGCGTTGAGCGCGACAGCGATCGCGTCGATCATGCCGCGGTCGAGCGCGTTGAGCGCACGCGGCCGATTGAGCACGAGGCTGCCCGTTCCGCGGGAAACCGAGGCCAGGACGGTCGGTTCTGCGTTGGCGTCTGTCATGGCGTTGGGCTCCCGTCCCCTGCTGCAGGCAGCGGTAGCAGCGCCGATGCTGCCGTGCAACATGGACACGGGGGCCAGGCCCAGGGTGGCGCGGACGCAACATCTAGCGGTAATCTGAGAACGTTAACGCTTGATGTAGTTTTCACGATTGAATCCGTCCCGACTCCGCCTATCCTCTGCAACCCGATTCCGACCGCCGAGGCACGCCACATGACGCTCATCCAGCCCGTCACGCCGCAGAACCTCTCGCAGCCCCTGCTGCCCTGGGGCGAGACGCCTGCGCGCACCTATGCGCCGGGGATGGGCCAGGCGGTGGCGGATCGTACGATCAATCGTCGAATCGTCCGTCGCTTCCCGGTCGGCCAGCGCGTCGCCTTCGTGGTGTCGCGCGATGACGGCTCCTCGCTCGAGAGCCAGCTCGCAGCCTGGGCGCGGCGCGAGGGCTGGGCCTATGAGGGGCAGTTCTTCGTCGAGCATGGCGACGATGTCAGCGTCTCGGGCTGGATCATGGCGGTCGGGCGCATCGAGACGGAGAGCTGGGCCGACGTTGCCGAGCGCGTCTCGCTCGGCAATGCACTGCTCGAGCCGCGCGCGGAATGGCGCGAGGCGGAGCGTGCGACGCTGCGCCACCACATCCGCCAGGCCTCGCTGTTGATGAGCGGGCGGCACCTCCAGCATGGCGACGCGACGCAGCCGCAGCGCAACATGGAGGTGTTCACCAACTGTTCCACCGCCGCGACCAGTTTCCTCTGCTACCTGCTGCTGCTGAACGGCTCCGGCGTCGGTCGTGCCTATGACGATGCGATGATGGCGGTGGACTGGTCGCACGACATGCCGCTGGTCGTTCCGGTCATCGACTGGTCGCACGCCGATGTGCAGCAGGGCACCATCACCGGCTTCCTGACGCGGCGTGACGCCGAGCATCTCTACGCGACGCATGGCCGCATCGTGGTGCACGAGGTTGCCGATTCGCGCGAGGGCTGGGCCAAGGCGGTCGAGGTGGTCGAGCGGATGGCATTCGAGCGCCGGCGCGAGGACGTGCTGCTGCTCGACTTCACCAAGGTGCGGCCGAAGGGCGCGCCGATCATGGGCATGCAAGGCCGCCCTGCCTCCGGCCCCGGTCCCTACATGCAGGCACTTGCCCGCGTGGCGATGGTGCGCGGTTCCGGCATGGAGCCGTGGCGCGCGGCACTGTTCGTCGATCACTACCTCGCCGAATGCGTTCTCGTCGGCGGCGCGCGCCGGTCGGCGCGGATGAGCACCAAGACATGGCGCGATCGTTCCGTTCTCGGCTTCATCTCGGTCAAGCGCGGCGGGTTCCTCTGGTCGTCGAACAACTCCATCACGGTCGATGCCGATTTCTGGGCGCATGTGCAGCGCGCCGAGGCCGATCCCGCGTGGGACGAGGCCGTGCGCGATGAATGGGCGCACGCGCATGCCGTGTTCGAGGCGGCGGTCAGCGCTGCCTATGACGATGGCACGGGTGAGCCTGGCTTCATCAACCAGGACAAGCTCGTCGCCAACAGCGAGGGGCTCGACGCCTATGCCTCCGGCACGTTGTTCATGGGCAGCGACAAGTACCAGGCCGATGGCGAGACGCATGCGCTGCTGGGCGACCTCGTCGCCCGCGCGCGTGCCAGCCGCTACACACAGATCACCAACCCCTGCGGCGAGATCAGCCTGTTCATGCTCGGCGGCTACTGCGTGATCGCCGACGTGGTGCCCTACCACGCCGCCGACGATGATGACGCGGAGGCGGCGTTCCGTGCGGCGGCCCGCGCGCTGATCCGCGTGAACCTGATGGATTGCCTCTACAAGCCGGAAACGCAGCGTACCAACCGCATCGGCGTCGGCATCACGGGGCTTCACGAATACGCGCTGAAGCGCTTCGGCTTCGCCTGGGCCGACCTGGTGGACGAGGCGAAGTCGCGCCCGTTCTGGATGATGCTCGCCCGCTTCAAGCGTGCGGTGGCCGATGAGGCGACGCGCTATTCCGCCTCGCTCGGCGTCGTCCGCCCCCACACCGACACGACGATGAAGCCGGCTGGCACCACATCGAAGCTGTTCGGGCTGACCGAGGGTGCCCACCTGCCCTCGATGCGCGAGTACCTGCGCTGGGTGCAGTTCCGCAACGACGACCCGATGGTGAAGGAGTATCGCGCCAAGGGCTATCCGGTGCGCAGCCTCACCACCTATCGCGGCACCACTGTCGTCGGCTTCCCGACCAAGCCCGAGATCGTGCGCACGGCCGATGAACTCGGCCTCGGCGACAAGCTCGTCACCGCGGGCGAGGCAACGCCGGAGGAGCAGTATCGCTACCTCCAGCTGCTGGAGAAGTACTGGATCCGCGGCGTCGACGAGGCGGGGGTGCCGCTCGCCACCGATACCGGAAACCAGGTGAGCTACACCCTGAAGTACGACCCCCGGACGGTCGGCTATGCAGGGTTCCGAGATGCCATCCTGAAACTCCAGCCGACCGTGCGCGCCTGCGCCGTGATGCCGCAGACCGATGCGACGGCGTACGAGTACCAGCCCGAGCAGTCGGTCACGAAGGCGGAGTACGAGATGATCGCGGCAGCGATCGCCGAGGCAGCGGCAGAGGATGTCGGGCGCGAGCATGTCGATTGCGCCGGTGGCGTATGCCCGATCGATTTCGGCACCAACGATGCCTCGGCCGCGAAGGAAAGCGCTCAGGCGGCCGCCTGATCTTTCGTTGGCAGATCTTTTGTTGGCTGATCTTCCGCTGGCTGATCTTCCGTTGGCTGGTCTCTTGGTAGGCGCGGCTGCGGCTGCCCGTCCTCCCGCGCCCCGAGCCTGCGCAGCAGGGCGGGAAGCTCCTCGACCGGCCGCGGCTTGCTGAACAGGTAGCCCTGCGCCTCGACGCAGCCTTCCGCTGCGAGCGCCGCGAGTTGTCCGTCCGTCTCCACGCCCTCTGCCGTCGTGCGCATGCCGAGCGCGCCGCCAAGGCCCACGATGGCCGATACGATCGAGCGTGCCTCGGCGCTCGAGGCAAGGTCGCGCACGAAGGTCTGGTCGATCTTGATCTTGTCGAACGGGAAGCTCCTGAGCGTCGAGAGCGAGGAGTAGCCCGTGCCGAAATCATCCATCGCGATGCGCAGCCCGAGGTCCCGCAGCCGGTGCAGCACTTCGCGCGTTGCCTCGCTGTCGTCGAGCAGGACGCTCTCCGTCACCTCGAGTTCGAGTCGCCCGGGCGGCAGGCCTGAGCGCGCGAGTGCCTCGGCGGTGGCTTCGACGAGGCCTGGGCGCCGGAACTGCAGCGGCGAGACGTTCACCGACACGTTCTGCCCACCCGGGAATGCCGCCGCGTCCATGCAGGCCTGGCCGAGCACCCAGGCACCGATCGGCGCGATCAGCTCGAGCTGTTCCGCCAGCGGGATGAAGTCGCCGGGCGAGACAAGGCCGCGGCGCGGATGCCGCCAGCGCAGCAACGCCTCGAACCCCGTGACGCGGCCCGTCGCGATCTCGACCAGCGGCTGATAGTGCAGAGCAAATTCGCCGTTGCCCAGCGCTTGGCGAAGGTCAGCCTCGAGCAAGCGCCGCTTCTGTTGCCGGGCATCCATGCCCGGTTCGAAGAAGCGCACCGCGCCGCGCCCCTCGCGGCGGCCAAGCTCGCGCGCGAGATCGGCCTGCGTCACGAGCGTATCGGCGCCCTCGCTCTCGGCGGCGCTGCCAGCCGCGCCATCGCCGGGGCCGATGGCGATGCCGATCGAGCCACCGATCGCGGCATCGCCGGTCGAGATCCGCCAGGGTGCCGCGAGGGCTGCCGAGAGGCGTGCGGCAAGCGCCGCGGCATCGTCAGCGCCAGCGATGCCGGACTGGATGACAGCAAATTCGTCAGCCCCGAGCCGCGCGACGGTGCAGCCTTCCGGAACTGTCGAAAGCAGGCGTGCGGCCGCCTCGCGCAGCACCTCGTCGCCGGCCGGGTGGCCGAAGCCCTCGTTCACCGCGCGGAAATCGTCGAGGTCGATCGAGAACACAGCGAAGGGGCGGCCAGCGGCGATCGCGGTATCGATGCGTTCGCGGAACTGCGCGCGGTTCGGCAGGCCGGTCAGCCCGTCATGCCGCGCCATGTGGGTGATCTGCGCTTCCGCCCGGCGCCGCTCGGTGATGTCCTCGTAGGTGACGACCCAGCCGCCATCGCGCATCGGCTCGTGCGAAATCGCGATGACGCGGCCGTCGGCTAGCTCCTGGAACGCGGTGGCGGCCTCGCGCCTGGCGATGAAGGCGAGCCTGCGTGCGACCAGCGCGTCGGCATCGGTGCGCGCGTGGTTCCCGGCGGCGATCGAGAAACCCATCATCTGGCGGAAGGTGATGCCGGGAACGACCTTCGCCGGATCGACGCGGTAGATCTCGCAGAAGCGGCGGTTGACGACGAGGAGAACGTTCTCCCTGTCGAACATGCAGAGACCCTGCGACATGTTGTTCAGCGCCGCGTCGAACCGGAGTGCGGTTTGAGACAGCGCGGCCTCGTTGCGTTTGAGCACCGTGATGTCGGTGAAGGTGGCGATGAAGCCACCCTCCTGCGTCGGGCTTCGGCTGATCCTGAGCCAGCGCCCGTCGCGGAGGCGCGTCTCCATCACCTCGTCGCTCGCGAGCACGCCGCCGCCGATCGCCGCGGCGAGCGCCGTGGCTGGCGTGCCGGCAGCGAGCAGCGCCACCGCCTCGGGGTAGAACGCCGCCATCGGCGTGTTCGCCGCGGTGATCCGCCCGGCGCCATCGACCAGCACGAACCCGTCTTGCGCGGTGCCGATCGTGCTGCCGACGCGCGACCTGGCCGAGCGCCGATCCGCCTCCTCGCGCTCGACCATGCGACGGATCGTGTCGCGCATCACCGTCATCGCGCCCAGCAGGGCACCGAGTTCGTCACCGTCGGCGCGCGGGATCGGCGTGTCGAGCCTGCCGCCGGCGATGCCGCGTGCGGCGGCGGACGCCGCGGCGACCGGCCCGATGATGCGGCGCGACAGAACGACCGCGACGACGAGGCCGAGCACGAGCGCAACGGCGGTGGCGACCGCCGTTGCCTTGCCGATGTCGGCCACCGCGTCGACGGCGCGGCGGCGATGCAGCACCCCATCCCCGGCGGTGAGGCTGACCAGGACGGCGAGCGCCTCCTCCGCTGCTGCTGCTGCTGCATCGAGGCTGCGCCAGCGCGCGAAGGCGTCCTCATCCTGCCGTGGTGGCGTGGCCGCGAGAGCGATCCAGGCTTCGACAGCATGTGCCGCAGCGGCTGCCGCGCGGGCGCCCTCTCCCTGGGATCCCTTCCCCTGCGCACGCTCGGCTGCCACCACGAGGCTGCCGCGCGTCGCATCGACCAGGCGGGCGAAGCGGTCGGCGGCATGGTCGAGCATGCCTGTCGTCGCGCGCTTGCGTGCCTCGAGCGCCTTCAGCGCGGTGAAACTCCCGGCCGCCGCGCGGGCGGAGCTGATCGACATCAGCGCGGTATCGTAGGTCGCGACCACGAGCCGGCCCGCGTGGTCGATGGCGGCAAGGGAGAAGGCGCCAAGCCCGGCGGTGAGCAGGCCGACGGCGAGGAAGGCCAGGATGATCCTGCCCCGGAGCGTCGCGAGCAGGCGAGGTGGCGTGCCGGTTCCGGCCGCTGCCGCGTCGGTCGCGACATCGGGCGAAGCGGCATCGGCCACGGAGGCGGCGGGCATCGCCGCGTCCGGCGCGCAGCACGCCGCCTCCCGCGCCACGGCCGGGCGTGCTCGGGATGAGTGGGCCATGGCTGGCACGATCCCATCCGGATACTAACGAGATACTAAGGTCCGGGCGCGGCTGGCATCCAAGGCCTGGTCGTGCGCCTCACCACGCCCGTCCCCCGACTTGCGGCACCCCGACTTACGGCACCCCGGCTTGCGGCGTGACCGTCACGCTGCCAGTCTCCATGCTGCATGGCAGCAGGAAGTGACACCCTTGTCCGGTTCCAGGGCGTCGAGAAGAGCTATGACGGGGTGCGCTTCGCCGTCAGGCATCTCGACCTCGACATCGCGCGCGGCGAGTTCCTGACGCTGCTGGGCCCCTCGGGCTCGGGCAAGACCACCACGCTCATGATGCTCGCCGGCTTCGAGCAGCCGACGGCCGGCGAGATCCTGCTCGAGGGCCGCCCGATCGCCCGCCTGCCGCCGCACAAGCGCGGCATCGGCGTGGTGTTCCAGTCCTATGCCCTCTTCCCACACATGACGGTCGGCGAGAATGTCGGCTTCCCGCTGTCCGTGCGCGGCATCGGAAGGGCGGAGCGTGACCGGCGCGTTGCCCGCGCGCTTGATATGGTCCGGCTGCCTGACTATGGCGCGCGGCGGCCGAGCCAGCTTTCGGGCGGGCAGCAGCAGCGCGTCGCGCTCGCCCGCGCGCTGGTGTTCGAACCACCGCTCGTGCTGCTCGACGAGCCGCTGGGTGCGCTCGACAAGCAGCTGCGCGAGGAGATGCAGCTCGAGATCCGCCACATCCATGAGCGGCTCGGCGTGACGATGGTCTATGTCACGCATGACCAATCCGAGGCGCTGACGATGTCGGACCGCATCGCCGTGTTCCGCGACGGCGCGATCCGCCAGCTTGACACGCCCCAAGCACTTTACGAACGCCCAGCCGATGCCTTCGTCGCGGGCTTCGTCGGTGAGAACAATCGCCTCGCCGGCCGTGTGGCCGAGCGTGACGGCGACATGGCCGCGATCGTGCTGGCCGATGGACGTCGCCTCTGGGCACGCCGGGCCGATGCCGGGGCGGAAGGCTCGCCCGCCATCCTCTCCGTCAGGCCCGAGCGCATCGCCGTTGCCGCCGCCGCGGCCGATGACCTGGGCGAGAACGCGCTGGCCGCCACGGTGGCCGAGGTGATCTATCTCGGCGACCATGTCCGCGTTCGGCTCTCACTCGCCGACGGCGCCGAGATCACCGCCAAGCGCCCGGCGTCGGCCGCGATGGCCGGCCTCGTCCCCGGTGCTGCCGTCGCCGTCGCGTGGCAGCCGGAACACGCCGTCGCCTTCGCGCCCTGAGCGGGCGTCCGTGATCCATGCGGCGTTCCGTTGCCACGCGCCGTTGAAACACGCCCCACCGCGGCGTTACCGTGCAGTGCCGGCTTCGAACCGATCGGGAGAGAAAAATGCGACGTTCCATCCTTGCCGCAGCGGCGGCAGGCCTGATGCTTGCGGCCGCCCCAGGGGCGACCCCGGCAGCTTCGCGTGACCTGACGATCGTGTCCTGGGGCGGCGCCTACCAGGACGCGCAGCGGCAGGTGTATTTCCGCCCGTTCTCGCAGGCCACCGGCGTGCGCTTCGTCGAGGACAACTGGGATGGCGGCATCGGCGTGCTGCGCACCCGGATGCAGTCGGGCAACAACACCTGGGACCTCGTTCAGGTCGAGAGCGAGGAACTGCTGCTCGGCTGCGAGGAGGGGCTGTTCGAGAAGCTCGACTATTCCCGCATCGGCGGGCGTGACCTCTACCTTCCCGAAGCGGCGCATGAGTGCGGCGTCGGCGCGATCCTCTACAACTTTGTCCTTGCCTGGGACCGGACGAAGTTCCAGGGCACGCCGACCTGGGCCGATTTCTGGAATGTCGAGCGTTTTCCCGGCAAGCGCGGGCTTCGCCGCGGCGTGAAGATGAACCTCGAATACGCGCTGCTGGCCGATGGCGTTCCCGCCAACCAGGTCTATGCCACCCTGCGCACCGATGCGGGGGTGGAGCGTGCCTTCCGCATGCTCGACCGGCTGAAGCCGCACATCGTGTGGTGGCAGTCTTCTGCCCAGGCGCCGCAGATCCTGGGTGCGGGCGAGGTGCTGATGACCTCGTCTCCGAACGGCCGCATCACCAACGCGAACCGGACCGAGCGTCGTGACTTCGGCATCCAGTGGGCCGGCAGCCTCTACACGATCGACAGCTGGGTGATCATGAAGGGCAGCCCGAACACGAACGACGCGTACCGCTTCCTGAACTTCGCCTCGAACCCGCGCGTGCAGGCGCAGCTCGTGCCGCTGATCCCCTACGGCGGTGCCTCTAAGGGAGCGAATGCGGGGCTTTCGCCCGAACTTCTCGCGGCGAGCCCAACCAACCCGGCGAATCTCTCCGTGTCGCTGATGATCGATGACCAGTTCTGGCTCGACAACCTCGACAAGCTGTCGCAGCGCTTCAATGCGTGGCTCGCCCGGTAGGTGTGACGGCGCGGGGGCCTGACCGGCCCCCGCGCATTCTCCGATGGCACACGTGGCCGCGATCGAGACGGGGAAGGCGGCGGCGGCGCTGATGCGGCGGGCGCGGAAGGCGGGCCACGGCCCGAAGATTTCCGCAGCCCTCCTTGTCGCGCCGCTGCTGCTGTTCGTGCTCATCGCCTTCGCTGCGCCGATCGGGTCCATGCTCATGCGCGGCGTGGCGGACCCCGAGGTCGCGCCCGTGCTGCCGCGCACACTTGCTGCATTGCAGGGCTGGAACGGTACGGCGCTGCCCGACGAGCCTGCCTTCGCGGCGCTGGTCGAGGACCTCCGCACCGCGCGCGCGGCCGGCACGCTGCCGTTGGCGGCAGGGCGGCTGAACCACGACACGGCAGGGCTTCGCACCACCCTGGTCGCCTCCGGCCGCAGGCTTGCCGCACCGTTCGAGGGCTCGGCGCGCGAGGCCGTGCTGCGCGCCGATGCCGCCTGGGGGAATGTCGAGACATGGGGGGCGATCGCGCGCGCGCGTGGTCCCTACACCGATTTCTTCCTCCTCGCCGCGCTCGACCTCAAGCGTGACGCTGCCGGTACGATCCTTCCCGTCGCCGAGGAACAGGCGGTGTTCCGCATCGTGTTCGTGCGCTCCTTCTGGATCGCGGGGATGGTGACGGTGATCACGCTGCTGGCCGGCTATCCGCTCGCGGCGCTGATCGCCACCGCGCGGCCCGCCGTCGCCGCTGTGCTGCTGTTCGCCGTACTGCTGCCGTTCTGGACGAGCCTTCTGGTGCGCACGGCTTCATGGATGGTGCTGCTCGCGCGCGAAGGGGTGGTGAACCACGCGCTCGTCGCGCTTGGCATCTTCGGTGCACCACAGCAACTGCTGTTCAATCGGTTCGCCGTCGTCATCGCCATGGTGCACATCCTGCTGCCCTTCATGGTGCTGCCGCTCTATGCGGTGATGCGCCAGATCCCGCCGCTGCATCTCCGCGCCGCGGCGAGTCTCGGCGCGCACCCGGCCGCTGCGTTCCGCCGCGTGTGGCTGCCGCAGACGCTGCCTGGCATCGGCGCGGGATGCCTCATGGTGTTCATCCAGGCGCTCGGCTTCTACATCACGCCCGCGCTGCTTGGTGGCGGGGCTGACCAGATGCTGCCCTACTTCATCGGCTTCTATGCGAACCAGACGGTGAACTGGGGGCTTGCCGCGGCATTGTCGCTGATCCTGCTGGCCGCGACCGTGCTCATCGTCGGCCTCTACGGCAGGCTCGTCGGCTTCTCCGCAGTGCGCACGTCATGAGCGCGATCAGGCTCGGCTGGTGGGTGGTGTCGCTCGCGGTCGTGGTGTTCCTCGTCGCGCCCCTCGGCGTGATCATCCCGCTCTCGTTCAGCGAGGGCAGCTTCCTGCATTTCCCGCTGCCCGGCGTCGGCCTGCGCTGGTACCGCGCCCTGTTCGCCTCCGAGTTCTGGCTCGCCGCACTCTGGAACAGCCTCGGCATCGGGCTCGCGGCGACCGCGCTCGCCACCGCGTTGGGCACACTCGCGGCCATCGGGCTCTGGCGCGCGGCGATCCCCGGCAGTGCGGCGATCATGGCCATCCTGCTCTCGCCCATGGTGGTTCCCTCGATCATCACGGCCGTCGCGCTCACCTTCGCCTATGCCCCGCTCGGGCTTGCCAGCACGCATGCGGGCCTCGTCATCGCGCATGCGCTGCTGGCCTCGCCCTTCGTCGTCGTCACCGTGGGGGCCACGCTGTCGCAGTTCGACCGCACGCTGCTTCGCGCCGCCGCTGCGTGCGGGGCGGGTCCGGTCGCGGCGTTCCTGCGCGTGATGCTGCCGATCATCCTGCCTGGCGTCGTCGCGGGTGCCGTGTTCGCCTTTGCCACCTCGCTTGACGAAAGCGTCGTCGTGCTGTTCCTCGCAGGTCCGTCCCAGCGTACCCTGCCGCGGCAGATGTTCGCGGGGTTGAAGGACACGATCGAACTGACCATCCTCGCCGCCGCGACCATGCTGACGCTGCTCTCCCTCGTGCTGATGGTGCTGGTGCGCGTGCTGTCGGCCCGCACCGCCCGCGCCCGTGCACCCGTGCCGGAGGCGGCATGAGCGCGCGCAGCCTGCCCTTCTCCGGCCGCCTTGATGCCGCCGCCGCGACCAGGCTCTGGGACGCGACGATGCGCAGTGCCGCCGGCCCGGTCTCGCTCGACCTCTCCGCCGTCACCTACTGCGACGGCGCAGGCGCCGCCCTCGTTCTCGCGGCCGAACGGCGCGCGGCGGCCGCCGGTGGCGGTGCGGTGATCGGCGCGTCGGGCGATGTCGCCGCCGTCATCGCGCTTGCGCGGAAGGGGGCGAAGGCTGCCTCCAACCCGCCGCCGGTGCCGCCCACCGATTCGGTCCCCGTGGCGGTCGGCCGCGGGGCCTTCGCCACCATCCACGGCATGGGAGACAGCATCGCCTTCCTGGGCGAGGCCATCTCGGCAGTGACGACATCGGTGCTGCGGCCGTGGACGCTGCGCTGGCCCGACATGATGCGCCACGCCGAGGAGGCGGGAACGCGCGCGCTGCCGCTCATCGCCATGCTCGGCTTCCTGTTCGGGCTGATCCTCGCGTTCCAGTCGGCGATCCCGATGCGCCAGTACGGGGCGGAGATCTTCGTCGCCAACCTCGTCGCCGTCTCGGTGTTCCGCGAGCTGGGGCCGCTGCTGTCCGCCGTCATCCTCGCCGGGCGGTCGGGCAGCGCGTTCGCCGCCGAGATCGGCACGATGAAGGTGAACGAGGAGATCGACGCGCTGACCACGATGGGGCTCGACCCGTTCCGCTTCCTCGTCGTGCCGCGCATGCTCGCTGCCATCGTCATCATGCCGGTGCTGATCGCGGTGATGAACATCTCGGCCGTGGCCGGCATGTCGACGGTGATGACGTCGCTCGGCTTTTCGCTGATCGCCATCTCCAACCAGGTGGTCGCCTGGACAACGGCGGGCGACGTCATCGGCGGCCTCGCCAAGGGCCTCGTGTTCGGCGCGGTCGTTGCCGGCATCGGCTGCGCGCGCGGCATGCGCACGGGTGCGGGCCCGCGCGCGGTTGGCGACAGCGCGACGTCCGCCGTCGTCGGCGGCATTGTCTCGATCGTCGTGCTCGACGGTATCTTCGCGATCCTGTTCTTCCTCATGGGCTGGTGATGGTTCCCGAAATCCCCCCCGCACGCGGCGACCGCATCGGCCCTGGCCCCGATGCACCCCCGATCGTCCAGGGACGGGGGCTGACGATGCGGTTCGGCACCAACACGGTGTTCCGCGACGTGACATTCGACGTGCGCCAGGGCGAGGTCTTCGTCATTCTCGGTGGTTCCGGCTGTGGCAAGTCGACGCTGCTGAAGCTGCTGGTCGGCCTCCGGCGACCGACGGAGGGCGCGATCACAGTGCTCGGCGAGGACCTGATCGGTGCCCGCGGCGCGGCGCGGCGGCGGCTGCTGCAGCGCTTCGGCGTGATGTTCCAGCTGGGCGCCCTGTTCGGCTCGATGACGCTGCTCGAGAACGTCAGGCTCCCGCTCGAGAGCTTCACCGACCTGCCGCGCGAGGCGGTGCTCGAGATCGCCCGCGCCAAGCTCGGCATGGTCGGGCTCGGCGATGCCACCCACAAGCTGCCGTCGGAGATCTCGGGCGGCATGGTCAAGCGCGCGGCGATCGCCCGCGCCATGGCGCTCGACCCGCCGCTGCTGTTCCTCGACGAACCTTCCGCCGGCCTCGACCCGATCACCTCGGCAGGGCTCGACCAGCTGATCCTGACGCTCGCGCGTGACCTCGGCGTGACCTTCGTGATCGTCACCCACGAGCTCGACTCGATCCTGACGGTTGCGGACCGGATCATCATGCTCGACAAGGCGGCACGTGGCATGATCGCCGAGGGCGACCCGAGGGTGCTGAGGGCAACCAGCACGGAGCCCACGGTGCGGGCGTTCTTCAACCGCATCGCTGAGGCAGCCTGAGAGGGCGGGGAGGAAGGGCGTGGAGTCCA
Organism: Elioraea sp.; assembly: GCF_022842375.1. GTDB lineage: Bacteria > Pseudomonadota > Alphaproteobacteria > Acetobacterales > Acetobacteraceae > Elioraea_A. Next base: position 77,999 of record NZ_JALHPR010000016.1, read on the forward strand.
AGGCGATCTATTTCCGCGTCGGGCTGGTCATCCTGTCCGGCCTTGCCATGATCGCAGCACTCATCGTCTGGGTGGGCGCCGAGGCCTTCCGCAGTGCCGGCCGCCCGTTCGAAACCTATTTCGCCGAGAGCGTGCAGGGGCTGGAGCAGGGCGCGCAGGTCCGCTTCCGCGGCGTGCCGATCGGCCGTGTCACGCAGATCTCGATGGCGGCGGCAGAGTATGGCAACGACGCCGCGCAGATGAATGTGCTGACCAACCCTGCCTTCCGCTTCGTCGTCGTCAGGTTCGAGGTGTTCACCGACCGAATCGCGGCGCGCGAGATGGACGAGCTGAACCAGATGGTGCGTGGCGGCCTGCGCATCCGTATGTCGAGCCAGGGCATCACCGGTGTCCTCTACCTCGAGGCCGATTTCGTGGACCCCGCCCGCTTCGTGCCGCTGGCCGTGCCGTGGCAACCGCGTTACACGGTCATCCCCTCGGTGCCGAGCACGCTTTCGCAGTTCCAGACGGCGGCGGAGCGCATCATGACGCGGCTCGAGGGCGCGAACCTGCCCGGGCTCGTCGAGAACGCCAACACGCTGATCGAGGCGCTGGCGGGCAGCATGACGAGTGGCGATGCCTACCGCCTGCTGGTCGAGGCCGGCGACCTGCTGGCCCAGCTTCGCACCACCACGGCCACCGTCTCGCCCGAGCTCACCGCCACCGTGGCGGATGCGCGCGGCGCGGTGCAGGCGCTGCGCGAGATCCTCGAGAGCCGCGAGATGCGCACGATCACGAGCGGGGCCGCGGCGGCGAGCGCGCGCCTGCCGCAGACGGCAGCCTCGATCGACCAGGCGGCGCGCCGGCTCGATGCCTCGATGGCCGATGCCAATCGCGACCTCGGCCCGCTGCTGCGCGACCTCCGCATCACGGCCGACAATCTCAAGGCGATCACGGAACAGATGCGACAATTCCCAAGCCAGGTGCTGTTCGGCGCACCGCCGCCGCGCGAGCCCGTTCCCGCCGCGCAGGGAGGCGGACGATGACAATGACACCACGGCGCACGCTTCTGCTCGCGGCACCCGCTCTGCTCGCGGCTTGCGCGAACCCGCTGACGCAGCCTTTCCCCGACAAGAGGCTCTACGTGCTCGATGCGCGCCGGCCGCAGCGGCTGCCGGCGAACCCGCGCGGCAGGGTGCTCGTGCTGCGCTCCGTTACCCCTGCCTCTGGGGCGGAGCTGCGCGGCATCGTCACCCGCCTGCCGGGTGGGCAGCAGCGCGCGGATTTCTGGAACGAGTTCTTCGCCGCCCCTGCCTCCCTCGTGCAGGACCAGCTCCGCCAGTGGCTCGCCGACAGCGGGCTGTTCGCGGCCGTGGTCGACCAGGGCACGCGCACGCGGCCCGACCTCGCGCTCGAAACGGTGCTCGGCGGCCTGTTCGGCGACGCAACGGAAACGCCGGCGGTCGCGCGCGCGCAGATCCAGTCGCTCGTGCTGGGGCTCGACCGGACACCGCCACGGGTGATCGCGCAGGGGGACCATGACCGGCGCGTGGCCATCGCCTCGCTCGCACCGGAGGCGATCGTCGCCGGCCTCAACGTCGCGCTCGCCGCCGTGTTCGCCGACATCGAGGCCTCGTTCCGCGGCAGGGTCTAGGTGGGGCAGGGCGTGGGCGCCACCTTCATGCGGCTGACGCTGCTCGGCACCGGCTGTCCGCAGGTCGATCCCCTGCGCATGGGCCCGGCGAACCTGGTCCAGGCCGCCGGCCGAGCGCTGCTGTTCGACTGCGGCTCCGGCGTGACGCAGCGCCTCGTGCAGGCCGGCACGCGGGGGGCGGAGGTCGATGCGCTGTTCCTCACGCACCTGCACAGCGACCATGTGGTGGATTTCCACCAGCTGATCGTCTCCTCCTGGCACCAGGGGCGGGAGAAGCCGTGGAAGATATTCGGCCCGCCCGGCACGATCGGCTTCGTCGAACGCTCGGCTGCCCTCTGGAAGCCCGAGCTCGATTTCCGCATCGCGCATGAGAAGCGGCCGAACGAGGCAGGGCTTGACGTGCAGGTGACGGAGTATGCCGATGGCCAGGCCTTCCGCGGTGGTGGTGTCACCGTTACCGCCGTGAAGGTGAACCATGATCCCTTTCCGGAGACGTATGGTTTCGTTATCGAACAGGATCAGCTCCGCGTCGTGCTGTCCTCCGACACTACGGTGTGGCCACCGCTGATCGCAGCCGCGCGGGGGGCTGACCTTCTGCTGCACGAGGTGTTCATCCGCCGCGAGATGCGCCCCGACGCCGCTCACCGCCCGCAGGAGACGATCGACGCCGTCGCCGCCTACCACACGCTCTCGACCGAGGTGGGGCGGGTTGCCGCGGAAGCCGACGTGGCGATGCTCGTGCTGAACCATTTCGTGCCGACGCGCTTCGACGCGCCCGCCCTGGTGGCGGAGGTGCGCGCGCACTGGCCAGGGCCGCTGGTGCTGGGCGAGGACCTGATGAGCTTCGACATCGCTGCCCGCACGCTCACCCACGCCGGTGCGACGATCGCGTTTGCCCGATAGGGGCTACACGAAGACCACGTTGAGATCGTCGAGCGTGAGCGCTGCGGAGTAGGTGATGGCGTCGAACACGATGCCCTCGCGGTTGGTCGTGCCCACCAGCAGCGCGGCGGTGCCCGCCACATCGACGACGCGCGCCGCCGTGCCTGCGGCGAGCCGCACGCTGTCCTGCGCTGGATCATAGCCGAGGATGGCGTCAACGCCCTGGCCGGCGCCGAACAGGAACACGTCCTCGCCCGGTCCTGCCTGGTGTGTCTCGCCCGCCCAGGCAGCGCGACGGACGGTTGCCACGGTCATGTCAGTCGTATTCTGGGTGTTGGTGTCGCGCGTCCAGGCGATCGAGTCGCCCGCCGAATCCGTGCCCTGGAAGGCGAGCGTCGCGGCAGCATCGAGCGGAACCCAGATGAACGCTGCGCTGTCGCCGGCCACCGTGGCACTGCCCGGCAGCAGCGCACCACCAGCGAAACGAATTTGGACCGTCACGGCCGCATCGTTGGCGTTGTCGATGCGGTAGAGATGCCCGTCGCGCACGCCGTCGCCGTCGAGGTCGGCCCATGCGATCGACACCTGGCGGGTCTGCCCATCCGCCGGCAGCGCTGCCGTCGTTGCTGCAATGAACTGGACCGTTCCCGGATCGTCGCCGACCGCATCGGTCACCCAGTCTGGCGCGATGCGCCGTGTGATGGTGAGTGTCGCGATCACGCCGGCGGCACTCGCGCCGTTGTGGATGGTGGGTGGCGGCGGCGGTTCGCCAGGCAAGGCTTGCGGTTCAGGGGGAGCGTCGACCGGCACGAATGGCGCGAAGGGGATGTTCGCGAGGTCCTGCTCGCGCGGCGAGACGAGGTCGGTGACGCGGCCCGGCGTGCCGCCCGCTGCATCCTCGCCGGCAGCAGGCTCGCCCGGGGCTGCCTCGGAGTTTCGCGCGCCTGCGGGCGCCGGCGGTGGTGCCGGTGGCGGGTCTTGCGCCGCCGCTGGTGCCCAGTTCGGCTGTGCGGCGGCAGGAACGAAATTGTCGGTCTCGCCCGCCTCCCACACGGCGGCGAGCCAGCCGTGGTCCGGTGTTGCCTGAGGCGCGTTCATGGCGGCCTCCGGCTCGGCCGCGTGTGCTGGTTCTCCCGCCGTCGCGATCGCGGCGGCAAGGGCGATGAGGGGAGCGGTGCGCAGCCTCCGGCTCGCGCCGCCCCGGCCCGCCTTCTGCGGGTGGGATGCGTTCTGCATGCCCCGATCATCAGGGCCGAGATGTCACCAAACCGTTAAGGGACGCTCTCTCCCAACCGGTCGCGCACGATCGCCATCGCCTCAGCGAAGGCGGCGTCTGCGTCGAGCATGGTGGTATCGATCGTCACGGCATCCTCGGCCGGGCGAAGCGGGGCAACGGGGCGATTGGCGTCCTGCGCATCACGATCACGGATCTCGGCAAGAACCTGGTCCGGGTCAGCCTGGATGCCGCGCGCGCGAAGTTCGAGGAAGCGCCGCCGCGCCCGCTCCTCGGCCGAGGCGGTGACGAACAGCTTCACCTGGGCCTCGGGGAAGATCACCGTGCCGATGTCGCGCCCGTCGAGCACCGCACCGCGCTCCGCCCCGAAGCGGCGCTGGAAGGCGATGAGCGCCGCGCGCACCGCCGGGATGGCAGCGACGGCGGAGGCGGCGAAATCCGCCTGCGGGCCGCGGAGGTCGGTGCGCGCGAGATCGTCGGCGCCCAGCGCCTCGGCTTCGGCGGCTGCGACGACGGCATCGCGAGGGTCGGCGTCATGGTCAAGCACGCGGCGGCCGACGGCGCGGTAGAGCAGCCCGGTGTCGAGATAGGGAAGCCCGAGTGCTGCGGCGAGCCGTTTCGCGAGCGTTCCTTTCCCCGCCGCGGCAGGGCCATCGATTGCGACGACGTATCCGCTCATCCCTCGGTGATCGCGGCGCCGAGGCCGCGCATCAGGTCGGCGAAGCCGGGGAAGGAGGTGTCGATGAAGCCGCCATCATCGATCGCCACGGGCTCCGCCGTCACCTGGCCCAGCACGAGGAAGCTCATGGCGATGCGATGGTCCATGTGCGTCTCGACCGTGGCCCCGCCGCGCGGCGGGGCGCCGGTGCCGTGTACCAGCAGGTCATCGCCCTCGATCGACACGCGCGCGCCGCAGGCCGCAAGCCCGGTGGCGATGGCGGCGAGCCGGTCACTCTCCTTCACCCGCAGCTCGGCAAGGCCGCGCATGCGGGTGGTGCCCGAGGCACAGGCGGCAGCGACGGCGAGGATGGGGAACTCGTCGATCATCGAGGCGGCGCGCGAGGCCGGCACGTCGACGCCGGTGAGCGGCGAGGAGGAGACGGTGAGGTCGGCCACGATTTCGCCCGCCTCGTCACGCTCGTCATGGATCTCGATATCCGCCCCCATCTCGGCGAGCGTCGCGTAGAGCCCGGCGCGGAGCGGGTTCATGCCCACGCCCTCGAGCGTGATCGACGATCCCGGAACGATCAGCGCCGCGACGGCGGGGAAGGCAGCGGAGGATGGATCAGCCGGCACGGCGATGGGGCGACCGGTGAGCTCCGGCTGGCCGGTGAGCAGGATCTCGCGCCCCCCCTCCTTCATGGCGTTGACCATGACCGTCGCACCGAAGCCGCGGAGCATGAGCTCGGTATGGTCGCGCGTCGGCGTGTTCTCGACCACGCGGCTGATGCCGGGTGCGGAGAGGCCGGCGAGCAGCACGGCGGATTTCACCTGCGCCGAGGCGACCGGCACGGTGTAGTCGGCCGGCAGCGGGCTCGCCGCCCCCCTGATCGCGAGCGGAAGCCTTCCCCCCTCGCGTGCCCAGAAGCTGGCGCCGAGGGCCGAGAGCGGGTCGATCACCCGCTTCATCGGGCGGCGGCGAAGCGAGGCATCGCCCGTCATCACCGCGAAGATCGGGTGGCCGGCGAGGATGCCGGCGAGCAGCCGTGCCGCCGTGCCGCTGTTGCCCATGTCGAGAACGTCGGCGGGTTCTGCCAGCGCGCCGATGCCGCGGCCCGCCACCGTGTAGGTGCCGTCCTCGTGGCGCGTGACGGTGGCGCCCAGGGCGCGCATGGCGGCGGCGGTGCGCAGCACATCCTCGCCCTCGAGCAGGCCGGTGATGGTCGTTTCGCCGACAGCGAGCGCGCCGAGCATGACGGCGCGATGGCTGATCGACTTGTCGCCCGGCACGCGGATGCTGCCCGAAAGCGGGCCGTCCGCGCCTGTGGCTGTCATCCTGAGGGTGCTTGCGTGGCTCATGGCGCGCATATCGCACAGGCCGCGGCGGCTGGGCAGGGGGGCTGATGCACGCTCTGCCGCGGATGCGGGATTTGACAGGCCCATGCGGCTGTGGCATCGCGCCGCCCCTGTCGAGTGCTGCCCGCAGGAGTGTCGCGATGGCGAAGCCGGAGCTGGGTCTGAAGCGTGTCTGCGTCGCGTGCAGCGCGAAGTTCTATGACCTGACGAAAACCCCTGCCGTATGCCCCAAGTGCGGCACGGAGCAGCCGGCAGAACAGCCGCGCCCCCGCCGCCCGGCCCCGGCGGCCGACACGCGCGCGAAGCGGCCTGCTGCCGTCGTGGTGCCGGAGGATGTCGAGGTCGAGGTCGAGGCGGACGAGACCGAGGACGATGCGGTTCTCGAGGACGCCGACGAGCTCGAGGGCGATGCCGACGAGCTCGCCGCCGACATCGAGGTTGAGCCCACCGACGGCGACGAGGAGCGGTAAGCCGGCTCAGCCTCCTGGTGGCGCGGCGAGCAGGAGCTTGTTCGCCGCGTTGAGGGTTGCATAGAGCGCGGCCCAGTCGCGCGCAGCGCGGTCGCGCCCGGCCCCGGGCTGCCCGGCAGAGGCGCCCACCGCGTCGAGCACAGCGCCGATGCTCCGCCGCCCGTCGATGCGCGCGAGCAGGGCAGGGCCGAGCGGGGGAAGTACCAGCTGCGTGCGCACCCCATCGAGGTCGAGTCCGATGCGCTGGCCAGGCCCGAGCGAGGCGGCCAGCGCCTTTCCGTCGAGATCGCGCAGCGTCGGGATCAGCCTCTCGTCGCTCGGGTCGGGCGCTGTCCATCCATCGGCCCGGCGCACGGCGTAGGCGATGTGCACCACCATCGTGCCGGAGAGGGCTTCGGCCAGCGCCGCGCGCTCCGCCCAGGGCAGGGCAGCGGCGCGGGCGCGCAGCTTCGGGTCTGACGCATAGGTCGCCGGGTCGTAGCGCAGCGGCTCGACCAGCGTGGTCGCGTGAAGCCCGGCACCGGCCAGCAGCGCGATCAGCTGCGTGACCGTGTAGGGCCTGTCGCGCGGGTGCAGCAGCAGGTCGACCAGCCCCGAATCGCCGCCGTCGAGATGGTCGCGGAACGCGCCGCGGCCGAGCGGGTGGCCAGGGTGCAGCCCGCGCACCAGCCGCCGCGCCGCCTCGATTCGCGCGGGAAGCGGCTCCGACGCCGGGGCAAGCGTGGCGAGTGCCTCCTGCAGCATGTAGACGCCGGCGCGGCCGTGCGGCGCATAGACCATCAGCCCCATCCCCCCGCCAGGGGCGAGCACGGCGGCAATGGCCGCGAGGCCGGCGGCGGGGTCCGGCAGGTGGTGCAGCACGCCGCAGCAATCGATGTAGTCGAAGGGGCCGGGGGCAATCCGCGAGGCGTCGAGCAGGGAACCCTGGACAAAAGTCACGCGATGGCCGAGGCCGCGGGCGGCGATGCGCTTGCGGGCGATCGCCGCGGCTGCGGCGGAACGATCGAGATAGGTGATGTGGCCTGGCCTGCCGGCTTGCTCCATCTGCTGGGCGAGCATGACGAGCCCGTCGCCGGTGCCGCCGCCGGCCACGAGAACGGCGAGCGGGCGGGCAGGATCGCTGCGGGCGGCGAACACCCAGTGGTCGATCTCGGCGAGGAAGGAGGGGCTGCCGAGGATGAGGCGTTTCGCCTCGTCCCTGGCGTCGCGGGCCGGGTAGGGATAGGCCTCGTACTGGGCGGCCACGGCGTCGTCTGCTGGATCTGTCATCGGTTGGTTTGGCATCGAGGGGCCTTCGGAGAGCATGGACGCGGCGCGCGGCTGGTTCGGCATCGGCATGGAGGGCGTCAGCAAGGCGGGCAACGCGGGGGCGGTGTTTCGCACCGCGCACGCCTTCGGTGCTGCCTTCCTTTTCACGGTCGGCGAGAGCCCTGGCCTTGCCGCCACGCGCATCGCCGATACCTCGGATGCGACGCGGCACCTGCCCTTCTACCGGTGGCCCTCGCCCGATGCCATGGGCCTGCCGGCGCGCACCAGGCTCGTCGGCGTCGAGGTGGTCGATGGCGCGATCCCGCTGCCCTCGTTCCGCCACCCGTTGCAGGCGGCCTACGTGTTCGGGCCGGAACGCGCGAGCCTTTCGCCCGCCATGCTGGCCGCCTGCGACTTCGTGGTGCGCATTCCGACGCGGTTCGCGATCAACCTCGCCGTCGCTGCTGCGATCGTGATGTATGACCGGCAGGTGACGCATGGCCGCTACGCCGACCGGCCGGTGATGCCCGGCGGGCCGGCCGAACCGCCGCCGAAGCATGCCCATGGCAAGCCGATCTTCCGTCGCGGCCTGCCGCCCCTGTTCCGCGATGGCGAGTCGTGACGTGATCCAGGCCCGATACGCTTGAGAAGGGGGCCAGCGCGTTCTATGCAGGGCGGCATGATCGCGACACGACCACTTCTCGCCGCCCTGCTCCTTGCGCTGGCCCTGCCAGCCATGGCGCAACAGGCGCCACAGCGCCCCGCGCAGCCAGCCCAGCCCCAATCTGGCCAACCGCAGCGCCCCGCCCAACCCCAGGCCCAGCCCCAGGCCGGCGGCCCGACCTCGATCGGCCGCTTCGACGACTGGGAGGCGGCCACGCTGTCCGAGCGCGGGCAGAAGGTCTGCTACGCCTTCACCCGCGCGGCTGCCTCGGCGCCAGCGGTGCAGGGCCGTGGCGAGGTCGTGCTGGTGCTGACCCATCGCGGCCGGTCGCGCGACGAGGTGGCCATCCGCGCCGGCTACACATTCCCCGCCAATGCCGAGCCTTCGGGAACGGTCGAGGCCTCGGGCGGCAATGTCGCGCTCGCCTTCTTCTCGGCGGGCGAGGCTGCCTTCGCGCGCGATCGTGCAGCCGCGGTCAACGCGTTCGAGCGCGGCCGCGCGCTCAGGCTCACGAGCCCCGGGCCGCGCGGCGGCAATGTCGTCGACATGTTCAGCCTGCGCGGCTTCTCCGCCGCACGCCGGGCGATCAACGAGGCGTGCAAGTGAGTGATGCCGCACTGACGGCTGACGAGGCAACGCGGATCGGCGCCAAGGCGGCGCTGTTCTCACCCCCCGATGCCGTCCTCGCCGATGGCCGCCGCGACCTCGTCGGGCTGACGCGCGAGGAGATCGCCGCCGCGATCGAGGGCCTGGGCGAGGATGCGAAGGCCGCGCGAATGCGCGCCAAGCAGATCTGGCACTGGATCTACCACCAGGGTGTCACCGACTTCGCGCGGATGAGCACGATCGCCCGCCCGATGCAGGCGAGGCTCGCCGAGCGTTTCGTGATCGGCCGCGCCGACGTGGCGGCAGACCAGCAATCGGCTGACGGCACGCGCAAGTGGCTGTTCCGCTTCCGTGACGGACAGGAGGCCGAGACCGTCTACATCCCCGACCCCGGCGAGCCGCGCGGGTCGGTCTGCATCTCGAGCCAGGTGGGGTGCACGCTCTCCTGCCGCTTCTGCCACACCGGCACGCAGAAGCTGGTGCGCAACCTCGGTGCGGCCGAGATCGTCGGCCAGTTCATGGCCGCGCGCGATGCCTATGGCGAGTGGCCGAGCCCGAAGGGAGAGGCGCGGCTGCTGTCCAACATCGTGCTGATGGGCATGGGAGAGCCGCTCTACAACTACGACAACGTCGCGAAGGCGATGACCATCGCGATGGACAACGAGGGGCTGTCGCTGTCGCGCCGGCGCATCACGCTGTCGACCTCCGGCGTCGTTCCGATGATGGATCGGTGCGGGACCGAGCTCGGCGTGAACCTTGCCGTGTCGCTGCACGCCGTGACCGACGAGCTGCGCAACGAGATCGTGCCGCTGAACCGCAAGTATCCCCTGGCCGAGCTGATGGCCGCGTGCCGGCGCTATCCGGGTGCATCGAACGCGCGCCGCATCACCTTCGAGTACGTGATGCTGAAGGGCGTGAACGACAGCGTGGCCGAGGCGCGCGAGCTCGTGCGGCTGATCAGCGGCATGCCGGCGAAGGTGAACCTGATCCCGTTCAACCCCTGGCCAGGCTCGTCCTACGAAACCTCGACGCAGGCCTCGATCCGCGCCTTCGCCGCGATCGTGATGGACGCCGGCTACGCCGCGCCGGTGCGCAACCCGCGCGGGCGGGACATCCTCGCTGCCTGCGGCCAGCTGAAAACGGCGAGCGAACGGGCGCGGAAGGCAACGCGGCCAGCGGCCTGACGCGCGACCGGCGACGTCAACGGGGACCGCACCGCGGTCCCCGTCACGTCGCCGACATCCTGGCTGCTACGCTCAGACCTTCGGGCCGACATAGCCCTCGCTGCCGGACGACACCTGCGTGCCGCCGCCCACGATCACGCGGCCCGAGGGCGCGGGCAGGAACACGGCAGGACCCTCGGCACCGGCCGTGGTGAAGGCCGGGTTGGTCATGACGGTGATGCCGCCCTCGACCGGCGCCTCCGAGGAGGCGAAGGCAGGCGAGCCCAGCATCAGCGCGAGCGCCGCTGCGAGGATGGCCGGTGCAGCCCGGTAGGCAGAGGCTGCGATGGTGTCGACGGTGTTCATGGTCATGGTCTCCTTTCTCCGCAGGCGCCGGGATGACGCCCGCCACGGAAAGGAGTTATCGGCGCCTCCGTTTGCACGCGTGTTTCGCGGCGCGGCAAAAAGGGTTTCGTCCGTGTCGCGCTGCGACGGCCGTACGCGCCGCAACTGAAACAAACGAAAAGGGGACCGCGCTGGCGGTCCCCTTCGTCATCCGGAGCCTGGCCTGGACCGTGATCCGTTCTGACGGATCACGGTCCAGCCGTTCCTTGCGAGCAATTTCATCCGCTTACGGATCGCTCCGCGATTCAACGTAAGCGGATATTGCTCTCGGGTCAGCCGCGCGGGCCGATATAGGCCTCCGCGCTGCTGCCAAGGCGCTGGCTGGCGGTCGTCAGGGTCATCTGCGGCGTCGCGGGCCGGAACATTGCCGAACCCTCGCTGCCGGCAGTCGTGAAGGCAGGAGCGGTCACCGTCGCCGCGCCGCCATGGACGGGCGCCTCTGCGGAGGCGAAGGCGGGGGTGCCGAAGGCGATCAGGGCGGCGGCGAGAAGGGCGGTCTTCATGGTCGTTATCTCCTGGTTGCGTCGTTATCGCTGGGTGCTGGCCGGACCGTTCCGTCAGCGTGGCGCGTCCTCGGTCCGATCCGGTGGTCCGCAGCGCGTCACTGAACAGGGTTCGCCGCAGAACGGCGGCAGGATGCGTCCCTCGCCGTCATGCAAGGGTTGCGGTGAACGCGCGTAACCTCGCGGTTCTGCGAGCGAACCCGAGGGGCTGGCGCGCTGGCGGCTGGCGGGCGAGGATCGCGCGTGCCCTCCCAGACGCCGCTGCCCGTCCTGATCCTTGCCGCCTTTCTCTCCGGCGCGGGGATGCGGATCGCCGACCCGCTGCTCGCCGCCGTTGCCACCGACTTCGGGGCGACCATCTCGGCTGCCGCCGCCACTGTCGCTGGCTTCACCTTCGCCTATGGCATTGCCCAGCTCGTCCTCGGCCCGCTCGGCGACCGGTTCGGCAAGCTCACGCTCATTGCTGTCTGCATGGCCTGCTATGGCGCCGCGACCGTTGCCTCGGCGGCGGCGCCGAGCCTCGAGGCGCTGATCGCGCTGCGCGCGCTGGCCGGTGCCTTCGCCGGTGGGCTGATCCCTGTCGCCATCGCGCTGATCGGCGACACGACCCCCTATGCCGACCGCCAGGCGACGCTCGGCCGTTTCATGACCGGGATGGTCTTCGCCAACCTCATGGCAGCCCCGCTCGCCGGAGTGGCGGGCGACATCGTCGGCTGGCGGCCGGTGTTCGCCGTCCTCGGGGTGATGGCGCTGGCGGCAGCGATCCCGCTGTGGCGGGCAGCGCGCGCGATGGGCCAGCCGCCCCCGCGGGCGACAACCAGCGCGCTCGCCCGCTACCTCGCCCTGCTCGGCCGGCCCGCGGCGCGGCGGCTTCTGCTCCTCGCCGGCGTCGAGGGTGGCGTGGCCTTCGGCGCACCACCCTTCCTCGGTGCCTTCCTCGTGGAGGAATACGGGCTTTCCTACGCCATCACCGGCCTGGTGCTCGGCGCTGCGGGGCTGGGCGCGCTGGTCTACACCCGCATCGCCGGAAGGCTGGTCGCGCGGTTCGGGGAACGTGGCCTGCTCGCGTGGGGCGGCGTCGGGCTCGTTCTCTGGCTGGGCGCGATCGCCGCCGCCCCGCCGGCGTCGTGGCTCGGCCCGGTGAGCTTCCTCGGCGGGTTCTCGCTGGTCTGCTTCCACGGTGTCCTGCAGGCGCGCGGGTCCGAGATCGCGCCGGAGAGCAGGGCGACGGGCATGGCCGCCTTCGCCTTCTCGCTGTTCGTCGGCCAGGCGATCGGGGCGGCCATTGCCGGGCTCACGCTGCCCTCGCTCGGGTTCAGGGGGTTGTTCGCTGCCGCGGCGGTGGTGATGACGGCGCTGGCGCTCGCCGCGCGATTCTCGCCAGCGAAGTAACTCAGCAGCGCTGGCGGGGCGTCGGCTCGGTCATGAAGGCGACGAGGCATGGCCCGAACCGGTCGGCGAATTGCCACTGGTTGCCAGCGCCATGGCCGGTGAAGCCCTCCGGCCTGTCGACCACCAGCACCGCGCCGACGCGGGGGCCGATCTCCTCCGTCATGATGCGGGCGCGGCCCTCGAAATCGGCGACGAACGGGTCGAGTGCGAATTGCACGAAGGCCGTGCGGGCGCGCGGGCTTGCCGCCTCGCGGGCGATGCGGCGGAACTGATCGGTCTGGCCGGAGAGGTTCATGCTTGCACCCGATCCGTGCGCAGCCGCGGCGATCGCGATCGCGCCATCGACCAGGCCGGGCGTGGCCAGCATCTGCAGGCTGTTCCAGCCGCCGCGCGACTGGCCGGCCATGATGACGGTGCCGTAGCCCCTGGCGCGAAGCTGGGCGAGCCCGTCCCGCAGCCAGCCCGCGGCACGTTCTGCATCATCCGTGCTCGGGTGGCGGTCGAAGCGGAACACGTCGAACCCTGCATTGTTGAAGTGCCGCACCCAGCTGTGCGGCTGGACGCCGCGATTGTCCTGGTCGGATGCGCCGCGGCCGTGGCCGAACACGATCGCACCCTTCGCTGCCGTGGCTCCCGTGCCCGGGCCGCGCCAGAGGAAGCGCGCATCGGGAACGATCTCCCACCGCATCGTGCTGCCGATGCCGATGCTCGCCGGTGGTGTCTGGCTGGGCGCCCATTCCCGCCCCGGCGCGACGACCGAGAGTTCGACGGCGTACAGCGCGCAGCCTGCCCCGCGGGCGCGCTGATTGCAGTTGGCCAATGCCTGCGTCTTGGCTGCCTCGACATCACGGATGCCCCAGGCGCCGCCTTGCGCCCCGTTCGGCCCGAAGGCGATGGCCCGGCCGACATTATAGCCGGTCCAGCGTGCGTAGAACGCGGCGTTCTCGGGTGTGATCCCGGCGAGTGATGGCGGGGCGAGGAGGGGGAGTGGCGGCGGTGCATGCACCTGCACCTGCACCTGCGGCGCGGCTGCCAGCGCAGGAGGCCTCGCCTGCCGTTGCTGCTGTTGGGCCTGCGCCACGGCCGCGCTGGGCACGAGGAGGACGAGGAGGAGTGCTGCAATGCGCTGCATGGTTGGTCCAGGATAGCGTGACGCCGGCGTCGGAGGCTCGCATGCGCCGATGCTGCGTCGCAACGGTAACCGCAACCGATGAGCGATCATGGCCGATCCCAGCCCACCACGAGATTGCAGTTTCGCGGATGCCGACTGGCACGCCCTCAGCCGCTGCTGGTTTCCCATCGCCTATGCGCAGGAGGTCGGTGAGAAACCGCTCGGTGCCCGCCTGCTCGACATGGCGCTGGTGATCTGGCGCACGTCCTCGGGCGTTTCGGTCGCGCGCGACCTCTGCCCGCATCGTGGCACCCCGCTCTCGATGGGCTGGGTGGAGGATGGGGCGATCGTCTGCCCGTATCACGGCTTCCGCTACGGGCCCGACGGTGCCTGCCGCCTCGTGCCTGCGCATCCCGACAGGCCGATCCCGCCGCGGCTTCGCCTTGCCTCCTTCCTCGCGGTCGAGCGGTACGGCCTCGTCTGGACCAGGCTTGCCGGGGAGATGCCGGCGGAGGAGGGGCTTCCCGTGTTCCCCGCCTGGGACGATCCGGCGTGGCAGCGCATCACGCCGCCCTTCGTCGACATCGCCGGCTCGCCTGGCCGGCAGATGGAAGGGTTCCTCGATGTCGCGCATTTCGCCTGGGTGCATACGGAGACCTTCGCCGATCCCGACAACCAGGTGGTGCCGCCGTACAAGGTGAGCCCGACCGGGCGGGGGGTCGAGGCGCAGTACTGGTCAACGGTGCCGAACTGGCCGAAGGGGCTCGAGCGGCCGACGCCGGAGGGGTTCCTCTGGCTCAGGCATTTCGAGGTGTTCCCGCCGTTCTCGGCGCTGCTGACGATCCATTTCCCTGGGGACGACCGGCTCTGTATCCTCAACGCCGCCTCGCCGGTGGCGGCGCGGCGGACGCGGCTTTTCGTGCCCATTGCCAAGAATTTCGGCACCGACCAGCCGGTCGAGCCGGTGCATGCGTTCAATGCGCGCATCTTCGCCGAGGACCAGGCGATCGTGGAGAACCAGAAGCCCGAGGACCTGCCGCTCGACCTCGCGATGGAGGCGCATATCACCGCTGATCGCATGTCGGTGCCGTATCGGCAGCTGCTCGCGCGGATGGGGCTGGGGCGGGGGTTCACGGCCTGAGCCGCGGGGGGCTGCCCCCTCACGACCTCCCGGCCGCCCCCTCACGATCTCCCGGCCGCCCCCTCACCCTGACCCTCTCCCCCGAGGGGTGTCGGGAGGCGTCCCCTCTCCCGCGTGCGGGAGAGGGACAGGGTGAGGGCCACCCGGCACGGTCTTGCCGCACCGCACGGCCCGTGCTTGATGGCGCCTCCTCCTGACCCACCAAGCGGACCGCACCAAGATGTCGAAGAAGAACGTGAAGAAGGTCGTCCTCGCCTACTCCGGCGGGCTCGACACCTCCGTGATCCTGAAGTGGCTGCAGGAGACCTACCGCTGCGAGGTCGTCACCTTCACCGCCGACCTTGGCCAGGGCGAGGAGCTGGAGCCCGCGCGGAAGAAGGCCGAGATGTTCGGCGTGAAGCAGATCTTCGTCGACGATCTCCGCGAGGAGTTCGTGCGCGACTTCGTGTTCCCGATGTTCCGCGCCAACGCGGCGTATGAGGGCGTGTACCTGCTCGGCACCTCCATCGCGCGGCCCTTGATCGCCAAGCGGCAGATCGAGATCGCCGAGGAGGTTGGCGCCGACGCGGTGGCCCATGGCGCGACCGGCAAGGGCAACGACCAGGTGCGGTTCGAGCTCAGCTACTACGCGCTGAAGCCCGACGTGACCGTGATCGCCCCCTGGCGCGAGTGGGACCTCACCTCGCGCACCGCGCTGCTCGACTTCGCCGAGAAGCACCAGATCCCCATCGCCAAGGACAAGCGCGGCGAGGCGCCGTTCTCGGTCGATGCCAACCTCCTGCACTCGTCGTCGGAGGGGAAAATCCTCGAGGAGCCTGGCCAGGAGGCGGACGAGATCGTCTACCAGCGCACCATCTCGCCGATGGCAGCCCCCGACCGGGTTACGGAGATCAGCATCGACTTCAAGGACGGCGATGCGGTGGCGATCAACGGCGAGGCGCTGTCGCCGGCCACGCTGCTGACGAAGCTGAACGCGCTGGGGAAGGAGAACGGCATCGGCCGTCTCGACCTCGTCGAGAACCGCTTCGTCGGCATGAAGAGCCGCGGCGTCTACGAGACTCCGGGCGGCACCATCCTGCACGTCGCGCACCGGGCGATGGAGAGCATCACGCTCGACCGTGGCGTGGCGCACCTGAAGGACGAGCTGATGCCCCGCTACGCGGAGCTCATCTACAACGGCTTCTGGTTCGCCCCCGAGCGGCGGATGCTCCAGGCCGCGATCGATGCCTCCCAGGCGCATGTCACGGGCCGGGTGCGACTCAAGCTCTACAAGGGCAACGTGATCGTCACCGGCCGCGAGAGCCCGCACAGCCTCTACTCGATGAAGTACGTGACGTTCGAGGACGACCAGGGCGCCTATGACCAGGTCGACGCCAAGGGCTTCATCAAGCTGAACGCCCTGCGCCTCAGGCTCGGTGCGATGGCGGGGCGGAAGGGTGGGGCACTGTAGGGCCCCTGATCCACGTCAAGGCGCCGGCTGTCACACGCCCGTAGCCTCCCGGTCAGAATGGGAGGAACGGCATGAAGCTGCATCCACGCTGCTACGAGGTGCTGTTCGATCGCGTCTCGGCCACCGCGCGCCATGTCATCACGGTCGACCACGCGCACGGGCATGACGGCACCATCACGCCGCACGGCCCGGGTGCCTCCGACCACGCGCTCGCGCTGATCCGCGCGATGATCGCCGCGGCCAAGTGCGACGGGCGCATCACCGATGACGAGCGCGAGCGGCTGCTCGATCGCATCGGCTGTGCCGAGTTCGACCCGGATGTGCAGGATTGGCTGCAGCGCGAGTTCCGCAGCCCGCTCGACCTCGAGGCGGTGGCGGCCGGCGCGCATGGCAGCCACCGGCGCGCGGTCGAGCTCTACATCGCCTCGGTGACGGCGATCGACCTCGACAGGCCCGAGGAGTTCGCTTGGCTCGGCAAGCTCGCGGCCACGATGGGGCTCGAAGCCCCACTCGTCGCCGCGATCCACAGCAAGCTGGGCGTTCCCGCGCCGGTCGGCTGACGGGGCTCCCCCTCACCCTGTCCCTCTCCCGCATGCGGGAGAGGGGACGCATTGGCGATACCGCGTCAGGCGTCAGGCGTTAGCGGTCAGTGGTTGGACGCACGCTGTGGGTGGCGGCTGCTGCCCTGGCGGTCGGAACGCCCGCCTCGCTGCGTCTCGCCCCGATGCGGCTGGCCGCGATGCGCCGGCTTCGGCGCGCCATGGCCGCCCGGGCGACCGTGCGGACGCGCATGGCCCTCCGGCCGTGCCCCATTCCCCTGGCGCTGCCCCTGCTTCGGCGGCGGCAGGAATGACGGCGTGCCGGGCGGGCGACGGTCGACCGAGGCGATCTTCAGCCGGATCAGCTTCTCGATATCGCGCAGGTAGCTCGCCTCATCGGGTGCGACCAGGCTGATCGCGATGCCGGCAGCACCCGCACGCGCCGTGCGGCCGATGCGGTGGACATACTGCTCGGGCACGTTCGGCATGTCGTAGTTCACCACATGCGTCACGCCATCGACGTCGATGCCGCGGGCAGCGATGTCGGTCGCCACCAGCACCTTGCAGGCGCCGGTCTTGAACTGCGCGAGGGCACGCTCGCGCTGGCCCTGGCTCTTGTTGCCGTGGATCGCGTTGGCGGGAATGCCGGCCGCCTCGAGCTGCGTCACGATCCGGTCGGCGCCGTGCTTGGTGCGGCTGAACACCAGCGCGCGGGCCATGTCCGGGGACTGCAACGTCTCGGTCAGCAGCGACCGCTTGCCGTTGTGGTCGGTCAGGATCACGCGCTGCTCGACACGCTCGGCCGTCGTCGCGACCGGGTTCACGGCAACCTGGATCGGGTCACGCAGCAGGTCCGCGGCGAGCGAGGAGATCGCCTGCGGCATGGTGGCGGAGAAGAACATCGTGTGCCGTGCCTTCGGCAGGTTCGGCACGATGCGGCGGATCGGCACGATGAAGCCGAGGTCGAGCATCTGGTCGGCCTCGTCGAGGACGAAGCACTCGACCTGGTCGAGCAGGACGCCGTTGGTCGACATGTGGTCGAGCAGGCGGCCGGGGCAGGCGACGAGGATGTCGACGCCCTTGGCCAGCGTGCGCGCCTGGGGGTTGTGCGGCACGCCGCCGAACACGAGCCCGACGGACATGCCCATGTGGCGGCCATAGGCGCGGAAGCTGTCGGCGATCTGCCGGGCGAGCTCACGCGTCGGGCTCAGCACCAGGGCGCGGCAGGCGCGCTTGGGCGTCGGCCGGCGATGGGTGGCGAGATGCTGCAGGATCGGCAGCGCGAAGGCGGCCGTCTTGCCGGTTCCCGTCTGGGCGATGCCGAGCACGTCGCGGCCCGAGAGCGCGGCGGGAATGGCCTGGGCCTGGATGGGGGTTGGTGTGGTGTAGCCCTCGTCCGTCAACGCGCGCAGAAGCGGCGTGGCGAGGCCGAGATCAGCAAAGGTGGTCATGGTTCGATCGTCACTTTCGGATCAGGCGCGCGCGTCAACGCGCAGCACCTGGTGGCTGCGGGGTGAAACGCCCCGCGTGATCCGGGAGTTCCGTGGGAGTGCCTCAAGCGCCTGGCAGGATGGCTGCCCCGGGAGGGGCGCCGTTCACGCGGCCGTGGCGCGGTGCCGGCAACGCGCCGGACGGGGGAGAGATGCCTGCGATGCTGCGTTGCGTCAAGGAAAAGAGCGCGGACGCGCCTCAGCCCTGCTTGCCAAGCGAGGCTTCGATCCGCCTGAGCGCGTCTGCCAGCTTCTTTTGGCCGATGCCGATTGCCGCCAAGGCGAACAGGGTCAGCGCCGTGACGATGCCTGACCCGGCATAGAGGAGCCGACCCGCGTTCCAGCCATCGCCCCTGAGGGGAGTGGCCTTCGTCACGAGGTCGAGGCAGGCGATGACGGCGAGCACCGCGACGACCTGGAGGATGCGCCAGCCGATCATCACGTACGCCTCCGTGCCGTGGCGGCCGCCACGGTATTCTCGAGCAGGGTGGCGATGGTCATCGGCCCGACCCCGCCTGGCACGGGGGTGATCCAGCCGGCATGCGGCGCTGCCTCCGCGTAGGCGACGTCACCCACCAGCGTGCGATCGGCGGTACGGTTGATGCCGACATCGATCACGGCAGCGCCAGGCGCCACCCAGTCACCCCGCACCATCCCGGGCCTGCCCACGGCAGCGACGAGGATGTCGGCGCGGCGGCATTCGGCGGCGAGGTCGCGCGTGCGGCTGTGCGCGAGGGTGACGGTGGCGTCGGCGAGTGTCAGCAGCGCCGCCATCGGGCGCCCGACGATGGTCGAGCGGCCAAGCACCACCGCGCGCGCCCCGGCCAGCGGCACGCCAGCGGCGGCGAGCAGCGTCATCACCCCCTTCGGGGTGCAGGGGACGAGGGTAGGGCGCCCGATCGCAAGATGGCCTGCGTTCAGCGGGTGGAACCCGTCGACATCCTTCGCAGGGTCGATCGCCGCGGTCACCGCCTCGGCCCGGATGTGGGCTGGCAGCGGAAGCTGCACGAGGATGCCGTCCACCTCAGGGTCGGCGTTCAGCGCGGCGATCCTGGCCAGCAGCGTCGCCTCTGACGTGTCGGCCGCCAGGCGCTCGGTGCCGTCGGCGAAGCCGACCTCGGCGGCCGCCTTGCGCTTGTTCCGCACATAGACCGAGGAGGCGGGATCGTCGCCGACCAGGATGACGACGAGCCGCGGCCGGAAGGGCAGGAGCGCGACCTCGGCGGCGAGCCTGGCCCGGAGAGCGGCAGCGATCGCCTTGCCGTCGATGACCTGCGCGGTCACTGCGGTGCCGTCACAGCACCAGCGGCGCGATCGTGGTCGAGAGGAAGATCCGCGCCGCCTGGAGCAGCAGGATCAGCACGAGGGGGGAAAGGTCGATGCCGCCGAGGTTGGGCAGGAACTGGCGGATCGGGCGCAGTGCCGGCTCCGTCAGCCGCTCGAAGAAGTCGCCCACCGCCCAGACCAGGCGGTTGCGCGTATCGAGGATGCCGAACGACACCAGGATGGACAGGATGGCGGAGATGATCAGCGCCCAGATGTAGAGGTTGAGCGCGGTATCGATCAGCCAGATCACGGCATACATGCGGGGTTCCCGGCGGTTGCGTCGGAGGGCGGACCCTACAGGTGGCCGGCCCCGCGATCAACGCGAGTGCGGGCCCCGGGGTGAGGCCGCGGGCGTGTTGACTTCGGCGTGGGCCGCGCTGATAAAACGCGCCTCCCGGACACGGCGGTGCCGTGCCCGGGTGGTGGAACGGGGCTGTAGCTCAGTTGGGAGAGCGCGTCGTTCGCAATGACGAGGTCAGGGGTTCGATTCCCCTCAGCTCCACCATCCACCGCCGCCCGGCCTGCCCTATCCAGCCTCACTGCCCTATCCAGCCTCACGCATCGACGATCACCTCGAACCCGCCGAAGATCATCCGCGTGCCGTCGAACGGCATGCGGTCCATCGTACCGGCCACGCGCTGATCAGCCATGACCTTCTGCATGCCGGCATCCCGCGTCGCCTTGTCGGGCCAGGTGATCCAGGAGAACACCACCGTCTCGTCCGGCTTGCGCAGCACCGCGGTGTGCAGGGAGTTGACCTTCCCCTCCGGCACATCGTCGCCCCAGGCCTCCACGAGGGAGAGGGCGCCGTGTTCCTTGAACACCGCCGCCGCATCCCCGGCGAAGCGGCGGTAGACTTCCTTGCTGGCGGTCGGCACCGCCAGGACGAATCCGTCGACATACATCCGCTTGTCCTCCTTCACCCGCGCCGCGCTGCCACGATGGCGGCGACGTCGATCTTCCGCATGGCCATCATGGCCGTGAACGCACGCCTGGCCTCCGCGCCGCCGGCGGCGATCGCCTCCGTCAGCACGCGCGGCGTGATCTGCCAGTTCACGCCCCAGCGGTCCTTGCACCAGCCGCAGGCGCTTTCCTGGCCGCCGTTGCCGACGATGGCGTTCCAGTAGCGGTCGGTCTCCTCCTGGTCGTCGGTCGCGATCTGGAACGAGAAGGCCTCGGTGTGTGGGAAGGCCGGGCCGCCGTTGAGGCCGAGGCAGGGGATGCTGGCGACCGTGAACGCCACCGTCAGCACGTCGCCCGCCTTGCCCGATGGGTAATCGGCCGGCGCGCGGTGGACGGCAGAGACGCCGCTGTCGGGGAAGGTGGCCGCGTAGAACCTCGCGGCCGCCTCGGCCTCCTTGTCGAACCAGACGCAGATCGTGTTCCTGGCCGTCATGACTGCGACCCCGTCTGGAGGATCCCCCACCTGATCCCGAACGGGTCCTCGAGGAGCCCCCAGTCATCGCCCCAGAACTGGCGTTCGTAGGGGGCGAGCACGGCGCAGCCCGCTGCCACCGCGCGGTCCCACCAGAAGCGGCCATCATCGACCACGAGCTGCAGGTGGCCGAAGCCGTAGGCGGGCGGCGCACCGCTGCCGCCATGGTCGGTCATCATAAGGGCGCCGCCATTGATGGCGATCTGCGCATGCATCAGGCCCGGCGCACCGTCGGGCATCGGCATGCGGCCCAATTCCTCAGCGGCGAACGCGCGGACGTAGAGGTCGCAGGCCTCGGCGGCACGGCCCGCCATGGCGAGATAGGGGATGACGCCATTCATCGTCGCTGCATCGGGGTGAACTGGGGCATCGGTCATCGTTTTCCTCCGGCGTTGTGGATTGCAGGACTCTCTGGTCCTTTGCCATGAACTTTGATATCAAAGTACCATGACGCCGCTCGACGCAACCCTGCCTGTCGCGACCGTGCATCACATCCGCGACACATGCCTCTGCCTCGCCACGCAGCGGGCCGCCCGCGCGTTGGCCCGCCGCTTCGATGCGGCACTCCGCCCGTTCGGCCTGACCAACGGGCAGTTCTCGCTGCTGGTTGCCCTCAACCGACCCGAGCCGCCGCCGATCGGGCGCCTCGCGCCGTTCCTGGCGATGGATCCCTCGACGCTGACGGCAGCGGTAAAGCCGCTCGCCCGCCGCGGCCTGCTGCGCCTCGTCCCTGACGTGGAGGATCGCCGCTCGCGCCGCGTCCAGATCACGCGGGAGGGGGTGGCGCTGCTCGGCCAGGCGATAGGCGCGTGGCGGGCGACGCATGCCGAGCTCGATGCCGGGCTTGGCGAGGGGGCGGCGGACGCGCTGCGGCAGGGGCTCGCCCGGCTCGCCTGAGGCGTGCGCCGTGGCTCAGCGTCAGTCCCAGTCGGCCGTCGTGCCGAACAGCTTCTCGCAGCGCGCCTGGAAGATGTCGATCGCGGTATGCGCCTTCTGCAGCAGGATCGGGTTCGCATAGACGAGGAAACGCAGGATCGTCTCCTCCTGCGTCAGCGTCTCCGGCGCCTCGGTCAGCTGCAGCGCGCGCCTGACCGAGGCGTATTGCGCGATCGCCTCGTCGCGGCCGACCTGCTCCATCACGGACGTGGTGTTTTCGATGAAGTCGAGCACGCCGGCATCCTCATTCCTGCTGGGCGCAGACTCGCGCATGCAGGTTAAGGAAGCGTCAACACGCGCTGCCCCCTCGCGCGGAGATGCTGACGAAGCGGTGAGCAGGCCGCCGCAACGCATTGATTCGGAGGTCGTTTCGATCTCGGTCGATACGGAACCGGTGATAGTGGTTTGTTCACCTTCCCGAGCGCCGGATCAGGTCTAGACCTCCTCCCGCGTCGCCGCGATCCGCCCCTCGCGAACGGCGGTGACGAAGGCCCGCCAGTCCTTCCGGTTCTGGTCGGCGTACTCCACGGCGAACTCGCAGATCGCGTCGTCCATCGTCCCGCCGGAGCCCATGTAGCCGGCGATCCGCGCGGCATCGCCCGACCGCGCGTGCGCCCGCGCCAACGCCCAGGCGCACAGCCGCCCGTAGCTGCGAAGCCGAGGCGCGTCCCAGTCGTCGAGGATCGCCGAGAGCTTCATGTCGCGCAGCTGGCGGATGTAGTAGTCGCGCCCGTCGATGCCCTTGGTCCAGCCGAGGAACAGGTCGGAGGCGGACTGCATCAGCCGTTGGCCGACCACGACGCGCTCGCCGTTGTTCCCGTGCGCCGGCCGCGCCGCGTAGGGCTCGAGCACCGATGGCCGCGCCTCCTTCACCTGCAGGAACAGGGGATCGTCGTCGGCCGCCATGAAGAGGCCGATCGAGCACCGCGTGCCGACCGAGCCGACGCCGACGACCTTGATCGCCAGGTCGCGGAAGTGGAACCGGTCGAACAGCGTGCGCACATGCTCGGGCAGCGAGTCCCGGTAGTGGGAGAGGGCCTCGGCAAAAGCCGTCTCCTGGCCCGGTGCATCCTCGGCTGGGGGGTGGAAGATCAGCGGCGGATCGTCCTTGATCCGCGGCAGCGCGCCCGCGTCCTCGACGAGCCTCGGGAACAGGAACTCAGACGAGCTCTTCTCCTTGGCCTGCTCGATGCGACGGTTGATCAGCCGGCGGACGTCCTCCTCCGCCTCGCCCGTCATCTCGGCGCTGGCGGCGACGAACTTGTCGAAGTCGATCCGGTCGTACCAGACGTCGAGCGCGCGCATCGCGGCATAGTCGGCCATCCGCTTGCGGTACTCGCGTGCCGCGTCGGTCGCGGCGCGTGCGCAGTCGCTGTCGAGCAGGCGGAGATGCTGGCCGGCGATGACGATGCTCGCGGCAAGCCGCTTCACGTCCCACTCCCACGGCGCGGGCAGCGTCTCGTCGAAATCGTTGATGTCGAAGATCAGGTTGCGCTCCGCCGTGGCGAAGCCGCCGAAATTCATCAGGTGCGCGTCGCCGCAGGCCTGCACGATCAGCCCCGAGCGCGGTGTCGTCGCGAGGTCGGCGGCCATGATCGCGGCGGACCCGCGGTAGAAGGCGAAGGGCGACTGCATCATCCGCCCGAAGCGGATGGGCACGAGCGCGGGAATGCGCCCCTCGTTTGTGCTGACGAGAAGATCGACGGGATCGCGGCGGCCTTCCGGCAGCTTCCACCCGGCATGCGAGGTGCGCGGCACCGCGTCGCGCAGCGCCTTGCCTGCCGCGCGCCGTTCATCGGCGGAGAGGTAGTGCGAGATCGCATCGGCCGGCGTGCCGCGCCGTGCCGCCGTCGCCTTCGGCCTGCGCTGGCCGTGGCGCGGGCGTTCCTCCTCGTCCGGCTGCGTCTCAACGCCGCGTGCCTTCGCCTTGCTCGCCTTCATCAGGTCCCCCCACCGCGGACTGTTGCCCGCGTCACAGAGTGCCGCAGCGTACCGTGGCCGACATTGATCAGAATCAAGCAAAGCCGTGAGCGTGGGACGGGCACATCGTGCGCGAGGTGGCGCTCGCGTCATCGCACGGAAGTCGCCACCTCACGGAAGATGCGGGCCGGGACGCTGCCGCCGGTGACGCCGCGCATCGGGCTCGCATCATCGTTGCCGAGCCAGACGCCGATCACCACCGCGCCGCTGGGCGAGGGAACCCAGCCGATGAACCACGCATCGCGGAACTCGCTCGTCGTTCCCGTCTTTCCCGCAACCGCCCGCCCAGGCAGCGCAGCGGCGCGGCCCGTACCGCGCGCGACCGCCTCGCCCAGCATCGTCGCCATCGCCGCCGCATGCTCGGGCGCGATCGCGCGCACCGCCTCCCCCTCGCGGCGCCAGATCGTTTCGCCTTCGGCACGCGCTGCCGTCACGCCATGCGGCACGACGAGCGCGCCGCCGTTGGCGAACACGGCATAGGCCGTGGCAAGTTCGAGCAGCCCCGCCGATCCGCTGCCGAGTGCCGCGGTTGCATCGCGCGGGATCGTGCCAGTCAGCCCAGCACGCCGCGCTGCCGCCGTGACACGCGGCAGGCCAGCCTGGAGCGTGAGGCGGACCGCGACGGTGTTCAGTGATTGCGCCAGCGCCTCGGTCAGCGTCACCGGCCCGCGGAAGCGTCCGTCGATGTTGTCTGGCCGCCAGCCGGCAACGGTGATGGGTGCATCCTCGATCACCGTCTCGGGTGTGAGGCCCGCCTCGAGGGCTGCAAGCCAGACGAAGGGCTTGAATGCGCTGCCCGGCTGACGTTCGGCCGCCGTCGCGCGGTTGAAGCCGGATGCCCGCGCATCGCGCCCGCCGACCATCGCGAGCACGGCACCTGTCGAGGCGCGCACCGCGACGATCGCACCTTGGCCGATCGCGAGCCGCGTGCCATCGGCCGCGAGCGCCGCGGCGAGCGCGCGCTCGGCCGCGTCCTGCAGCGCCGGGTCGAGCGTGGCCTGCAGCGTGACTGCACCGCCCGTCGCGGGC
>NZ_JALHPR010000017.1 GCF_022842375.1 Elioraea sp.
CACGGCCCCCGGCGCGCCGCCGCCGCCAGCCCCGTCGCCGGCGCAGCGGCCAGCGCGGCTGATCCCCGAAACGCCCCTGCCGTTCGCCGCCCTGCGGGCGGCGGATGCGGCGGTGAAGCTTGCCATCGCGGAGCTCGTGTTCGGCGGGGCGAGCTACCGCGATGCCGAGGCAACCGTGGCACTCGATCGCGGCAGGCTCAGCCTCGATCCGTTCCGCGTCACCGCCCCCGGCGCGCCGATCACGGGCAGCCTCGCGATCGACGCGTCGGCCGATGCCGCACCGGTGGCGATCGTCATTGCCGCCCCGGCGATCGACCTGCGCGACCTGCTGGCCGCGTTCGGCGGTGGCTATCGCGTCGGCGGCAACCTCGAGCTCGATGTCAACCTGCGCGGGCGGGGCAACTCGCCGGCGGCGATCGCAGCGACCCTCGATGGGCATTTCGGACTTGCCGGCGCCAATCTCGACATCGACAACCGGCTGATGGATCTCGTGGCAGGCGAGCTCTGGCGCGCCCTGGTACCGGGCGCGCCGCGCGACGGCACCAACAATGTCCGCTGCCTCGCCATCCGGTTCGATAGCGCCGGCGGCGTGGCGGATGCGCGCGCCTTCCTGTTCGACAGCGCGCTTGCCAAGGTCTCCGGCAACGGCACGCTGCTGCTCGGGCCGGAGCAGTTGCGCATGCGCGCGGTGCCGACGTTGAAGTTCGGCGGCGGTGGCATCGGCGTACCGGTGAACATCGGCGGCACCTTCCTTGCCCCTGCCGTCAGGGTCGATCCCGCGGGGGCTGCCGGGGCGGTGGCCGGCGCCGTCGCGGGGATCGCGAGCGGCGGTGGACTTGGCGGCCTGCTCGGCGGCGGGCGGACTGGGGGAGGGGGCGCGCAGGCACCCGATGAGTGCCCCGGCCAGCTTGCCATCGCCCGTGGCGGGCGTGACGGCGCGGCGGCCGCGGCAGAGTCTGCCTCTCCCCAGCAGGCACCCGCCCAGCAGGCCCCCGCGCAGCAGGAACCGGCCCAGCAGCAGCGGCCGGCGAACCCGCTGCAGCAACTCCTGCCCCGCCTTGGGCGCTGATACGAGGGGCTGATGTCAGCAGCAGGCATGCAGCGGTTCTGGGCAGAGGCGCGCGCGGGCGCGCTGCCGGAGGGCGGCTTCGGCGTGCTGCTCGATGCCAGGCCGCTCAGGCTTCCCTCGGGCGCGAAGCTTTCGGTACCCGCGCTGCCGCTCGCCGAGGAACTGGCCGCCGAATGGCAGCATGCGGGGGGCGGGAAGGGCCAGCCCTTCACCCTCGAGGCGCTGCCGCTGACGCGGCTGGTCGGCAATGCGATCGACCGGATCGCGGCTGACCATGCCGCGGCGGTCGCTACCGTCGCGCGGTACGGCGAGACCGATCTGCTCTGCTACCGCGCCGATTTTCCCCCCAAGCTCGCCGCCCGCCAGCACGAGGCCTGGCAGCCCCTGCTCGACTGGGCGGCACTGACCTTCGACGCTCGCCTTTCCGTCACCGCCGGTGTGATCGCGGTGCGGCAGGACCCGGCCTGCCTCGCCGCCCTCGCCCGCGCGGTGGCCGCGCATGAGCCCATCGCGCTGGCCGGCCTCGGGCAGGTCGTGCAGTCCACCGGCTCCCTCGTGCTGGGGCTGGCCGTGTCGTACCGGCGGCTGGCGCCGCAGGAGGCGCATGCGCTGGCCGTGATCGACGAGGCGTTCCAGGCGGAGGAATGGGGCGAGGACGCCGAGGCGGCGGAACGCCTGGCCAGGATCGCTGCCGATGTCGCCGCCGCGGCGCGGCTGCTGGCACTCGCCAGGACAGCGGCTACGTGATCGAGGCGCGGCGCTTGTTGGTCAGTGGTCGGGTGCAGGGTGTTGGGTTCCGCGCCTTCGTCGCCGCGGCGGCAGGCCGGCTCGGGCTTGCCGGCTGGGTCAGGAACCTCGCGGATGGTCGTGTCGAGGTGCTGGCCGAGGGCGTTCCGGAGGCGCTGGACCAGCTTGCCGCGGCCTGCGCGCGCGGGCCGCTTCTGTCGCGCGTCGATGCGGTCGCGGCGAGTGGCGCCGCGGCCGAGGGGCGGCGAGGCTTCCGCCAGGCGGCCGACGGATGATCACACTTCTGCGCGTCGTCATCGGCACCGGGTGCCTTGCCATCGGCGTGACCTTCATCGGTGTCGCGCTGCGCCAGTACCGGCGCGAGATGACATGGCGGCGCGTGCACGCCGTCGTGGAGCGGACCGGCGACCGCCGGAACACCGACCTCGCCTATCTCGACGCCGATGGCCGCCCGCATGTCGCCCGCCACTGGGGCGTTTCGAGCACGACGGGAACGGGTGAACGCGTGACGATCCTGCACCACCCCCGCACCCCGGGGCGCGTGGCGATCCCCTTCGGCGCGCCGGTGCTCAGCGTCCTGACGCTGGCCGGCATCGCGGTCACCCTGCTCGGCCTCTGGATGCTCAGCATCGTTCTGGCCGGGTGAGGGCGCTCAGCCGTATACGTCGGGAAAGCTCGCCATCAGCGCGGCATCGACCTCTGCCATCGAGGCCGTGACACCGAGGCGCCACAGGCTCGTCACCCCATGCTCGCGCACGCCGCAGGGAACGATGCCGCCGTAGTGGTCGAGGTCGGGGTCGACGTTCAGCGCGAAGCCGTGCCAGGTGATCCAGCGCGTCACGCGCACGCCGATCGCGCCGATCTTGTTTTCCGTCCCGGCGCGACGGTCAGGCACCCAGAGGCCGACGCGGCCCTCGCGGGTTTCCGCCCGCACGCCGAGGCGGTCGAGTGCGGCGATCAGCCAGGTTTCGAGCCGGTGCACGTAGGCGCGGATGTCCTGTCCGCGGCGGCGGAGGTCGAGCATGACGTAGCCGACGCGCTGGCCCGGGCCGTGATAGGTCCACTGCCCCCCGCGGCCGGCGCGGAAGGTGGGCAAGCCCAGGGGGTTGAACAGGTCCTCGTCGCGCGCCGAGGTGCCGGCGGTGAACAGCGGCGGATGCTCGACCAGCCAGATGCGCTCGCCCGCCGTGCCTGCCGCCATGGCCGCCACATGCGCCTCCATCGCCGCGATGGCGTCGGGGTATGGGACGGGCGCATCGGAGGCGTGCCATGCGGGGCGTTCTGACGCGATTGCCGTCGCCGATGTCATCGGCTATATCCCCCGCCCTGGCTGGGTGCGCGGTCGTGGCGAAACTGGTAGACGCGCAAGCTTGAGGTGCTTGTGGGGGAAACCCCTTGGAAGTTCGAGTCTTCTCGACCGCACCAGCCTGATCCCCCTCATCGTCCTGCGGCGACTGCCGCCGAAAGCGCCTCGCCCGCTCCGGCGCCCAGCGTGCGCAGGAGCGCGAGCGTCTGCGGCACGGTGAGCGAGAGCGGCACGATGCGGCTCTCCTCCATCACCGCGACGCTGCCAGACATCGCCGTTGGCGCGCCCGGCAGATAGACCGTCGCGAACCCCCCTGCCAGACGCTCGACGACGAAGCCGACCTGGAACGCGTCATCGTAGCGGAGCAGGGCCGGCGTAAACTGGCCTTCCCGCTCCCGCCCGACGACTCCCTCGGCCGTGCTCTTGATCAACCCATAGGCGGGGAAGCGCGCGAGCACGCGCTCTTCCAACGTCGTCGTCAGCCGTCTCGCGCTCCGGCTCCGCGCGACCAGCCCGGCGGCGAAGCAGAGGACGACGAGTGCCGCGACCGATCCTGCCGTGGCTGCGAAGGCCGCCGAGATGCCGGGCAGCGGCATCGCTTGCGCGACCGGGCCGACGAGCCTGATCGCGATCGCGAGTGCCTTCTCGACCAGCACGACCGTAAGCACGACGGGGATGAGGAACACGATGCCGCCGATGATCGTCATTCTGACGAAGCCAAAAGCCCCGCGCATCCGCTCCCCCGTCGCTTGGCGCCGCGCTTGGCGCCTCGCCTGGCTCCTCGCCCGCCCGGCCCATCCGTGATCAGCATGCGCGCTGGAAGCCGGCGATACCAGAAGGGGGCCAGTCTTCCCAGAAGGGGGTCAGTCTTCAGGGGGGCCAGGGCGTCACGGGGCAGGCTTGCCCCTGCTGTCGGGCCGGCATCCAGTTGCGCGAGGCGCCGTGCTGTGCATCTCTCCCGCCGGCTTCACGGCAAGGGATGTGACGATGGACCGCGAGGATTTCCGCAAGGCAGCGCTCGACTACCACCGGCTCCCGAGGCCCGGGAAGCTCTCGGTCGAGCCGACCAAGCGGCTGTCCTCGAACCACGACCTGGCACTCGCCTACTCGCCCGGTGTCGCGATCGCCTGCGAGGCGATCGTGGCCGACCCTGCCGCCGCGTTCGACTACACCGCCCGCGGCAACCTCGTCGCCGTCATCTCCAACGGCACGGCGGTGCTGGGCCTGGGCGCGATCGGCCCTCTGGCCGGCAAGCCGGTGATGGAGGGCAAGGCGGTGCTCTTCAAGAAATTCGCCGGCATCGACGTGTTCGACATCGAGGTGGATGCGGACGACCCCGACAAGTTCATCGAGGTGGTCGCGGCCCTCGAGCCCACCTTCGGCGGCATCAACCTCGAGGACATCAAGGCGCCCGAATGCTTCGTGATCGAGGCGAAGCTCCGCGAGCGCATGAAGATCCCGGTCTTCCACGATGACCAGCACGGCACGGCCATCATCGTCGCCGCCGCCATCCGCAATGCGCTCGTCGTCCAGGGCAAGCGGATCGAGGAGGCGCGGCTCGTCACCTCCGGCGCCGGGGCGGCGGCACTTGCCTGCCTCGACCTGCTGGTCGCGATGGGGATCAGGCGCGAGAACGTTACCGTCACCGACATCAAGGGCGTGGTGTACGAGGGCCGCACCGAGCTGATGGACCCGTGGAAGGCCAAGTGGGCGCGGGCCACCGAGGCGCGCACGCTGGAACAGGTGCTGCCGGGGGCCGACATCTTCCTCGGCCTCTCCGCGCCGCGGGTGCTGAAGCCGGAATGGCTTGTCACGATGGCGCCCAACCCGCTGATCATGGCGCTCGCCAACCCGGAGCCCGAGATCACGCCGGAACTGGCCCGTGCCGCACGGCCCGACGCGATCGTGGCGACGGGGCGGAGCGACTATCCGAACCAGGTCAACAACGTCCTCTGCTTCCCGTTCATCTTCCGCGGCGCGCTCGACGTGGGCGCCACCACGATCAACGACGCGATGAAGATCGCCGCGGCCGACGCGATCGCCGCATTGGCGCGCGAGGAGGCGTCGGAGGTCGTGCAGGCGGCCTATGGCGGCCAGGCGCCCTCCTTCGGCGCCGACACGATCATTCCGAAGCCGTTCGATCCCAGGCTGATCCTGCGCATCGCCCCGGCGGTTGCGAAGGCGGCGATGGAAACGGGCGTGGCGACGCGCCCGATCGCCGATTTCGAGGCGTATCACGCCCGCCTCGCCGGCTTCTCCTACCGCTCGGGCCAGCTCATGCGGCCGGTGTTCGAGGCGGCCCGCACGCGGCCCGGCCGCGTCGCCTACGGCGAGGGCGAGGATGAGCGCGTGCTGCGCGCCGCACAGATCGCGGTCGACGAGGGCATCGCCCAGCCCGTGGTGCTCGGCCGCCGGGCGGTGATCGAGGCGAAGATCGCATCGATGGGCCTGCGCATGCAGCCCGGCAAGCAGATCACGATCCTCGACCCGGCCGAGGACACCGCCGTGTTCGGCCCGCTCGCCGAGGCCTATCACGCGCTGGTCGAGCGCAAGGGAACGCCGCCCGAGAGCGCCGCGTCGCGCGTGCGCACGCGCACCACGGTGGCGGCCGCGATGCTGCTCGCCACGGGCCAGGTCGATGCCGCGATCGTCGGCTCCACCGGACAGTGGATGCGGCATTGGGAGCTGGTGCGCGACATCATTCCCCGCCGGCCAGGGGTGGGCCGCGCCTATGCGCTGTCGGCACTCATCATCCCCTCGGGAACGCTCTTCATCGCCGACACGCATGTGAACCCGGAACCCACGCCCGAGCAGGTATGCGAGATGGCGGGGCTTGCGGCCGAAGCGGTGCGCCGTTTCGGTGTCGAGCCGAAGATCGCGCTCGTCTCCCACTCCAATTTCGGCTCGTCCGGAACGCCGTCGGCGCGGAAGATGCGCGCTGCCCTGCCCCTGATCCGCGAGCACTTCCCCGCGCTCGAGGTGGAAGGCGAGATGCACGCCGATGCAGCGCTGCTGGAAGCGACGCGCGCGCGGATCTTCCCGCGCTCAGGCCTGACGGGCAGCGCGAACCTGCTGATCATGCCGACGCTCGATGCCGCCAACATCTCGTTCGAACTGCTGAAGGCGGCGGCTGACGGGCTTGCGGTCGGGCCGATGCTGCTCGGCCTCGCCCGGCCGATCCATGTCGTGACGCCCTCGATCACCGCGCGCGGCATCCTCAACGTCACCGCGCTGGCGGTGCTGGAGGCCGACGCTGCCGCCCATGCCTGAGCAACTCCCGCTTCTCATCGACTGCGACCCCGGGGCCGATGATGCCGTGGCACTGCTCATGGCAGCGGCGGCGCCATCGCTCGCGCTTCGCCTCGTCACGACGGTGGGTGGCAACGCCCCGATCGATGTCTGCACCGCCAATGCCCGACGCGTTCTCGACCTCGCTGGGCGTGGCGACGTTCCGGTCCAGCGTGGCGCTGCCGGCCCGCGCGGCGGCGCGCCGATCCCCGATGCCGTGGTGCATGGCACCGACGGGCTGGCCGGCCTCGCCCTGCCGCCGCCCTCGCGCGGGCCCGATGGGGTGGACGCCGTCGCAGCACTGGCCGCTGCCATGCCCATGACGGTCGCGGCGATCGGGCCGCTGACCAACATCGCCGCGCTGATCGACCGCGGCGTGGTGCCGGCCGACCTCGTCGTGCTTGGCGGCGCGATCGGGCCGGGCAACACGCCATCGGGTGCCGAGTACAACCTCGCGGTCGACCCAGAGGCCGCGCGCCTCGTGCTGGCGCATCCGGTCAGGCTCGTGCCGCTCGACATCGCGGGCATGGCGCTGGCCACACCTGCGCGGATCGCTGCCATTGCCGCATCCTCGCGCATCGGGGCGCGGATCGCGCCGATGCTTGCCGCCTATGCCGAGGCGGATGGGGTCAAGCATGGCAGGCCCGGCGGCATGCTGCCCGATGCGCATGCCATCGCCGCGCTGATCGACCCTGGCCTCTACACCTGGCGGCGCGCGTCGATCGCGGTTGACGGGATGGGCCGCACGCGGTTCGACTGGGCGGAAGACGGGCGCGGCGGGGAAGCGTCGGTGGCGACCGCGGTCGACGAGGACGGATTATTCGCCCTTCTCGCCGGCACGCTGGCGGCGCTTTGAAGGATCGGGCTGCGGCCCCACATGAACAGGCGATGGGAAACGACAGGCAACTACCGGATAAGGCGAAGCGGGCGGACGTGGCGGCTTTCCTCCGCCGCGTCGACACGATGCCGGCCGTGCGCGCGGGCACGGGGCGGCGCGGCCGGCTGCTGTTCGCCGTCGATGCCACAGCCTCGCGCCAGCCGACCTGGGATCGCGCCTGCTTCCTCACGGGTGCGATGTTCGATGCCACAAGGTCGCTCGGCGGGCTGTCGATGAGCCTCAGCTACTATCGCGGCTATGGCGAGTTCGCCGCCACCCCCTGGCTGTCGGACGTGAACGACCTCGCGCGGCGGATGTCGGGCGTCTCGTGCCTCGGCGGGCAGACGCAGATCGCACGCGTTCTCTCCCACGCGATCGCCGAGACGCGGAAGGACCGCGTGAACGCGCTGGTCTTCGTCGGCGATGCGGTGGAGGAGGATATCGATGCCCTGGCCCACAAGGCGGGCGAGCTCGGCATGCTGAACTGCCCGGGCTTCTTCTTCCACGAGGGCGGGGAACCGATGGCCGCGCGCACCTTCCGCGAGCTCGCGCGCCTCTCGGGCGGCGCCTATGTGCCGTTCGACCTCGCCTCGGCGGATGCGCTGCGCGAGCTTTTGACGGCGGTCGCGGTCTATGCCGCCGGCGGGCGCGAGGCGCTGGCCCGGCTGCCCTCGGCACGGGCGGGTGCGGTGGCGCAGCTGACGCACCAGCTTCCCGGGCCCCAGTCCGGCCCCAGGCGGTAGCGACGGAACGATGACCTGGCTTCTCCTTGGCCTGGGCGCCCTCGGGCTCCTGATCTTCGGCCTGTCCGCCTTCGCCAATGCGCGGGTCGAGGCACTGAAATCGGCACTGAAATGGGTCGCCATGGTCGGCGGCGGGGCGGTGGCGCTGTTCCTGCTCGTCACCGGCCGCGGCGGCCAGGCGCTGATGCTCGCCGTCGTGCTCGGGCCGCTCGCCGTGCGGTTCTGGAACCAGCACAAGGCGGCGCGCACCTTCTCGCGCGGCGGCAGGCCCGGCGAGGGCAGCGCCAGCGAGGTGGCGACGGCCTTCCTCCGCATGCGGCTCGACCATGACACGGGAACGATGAGCGGCACGGTTCTGGCCGGCGAGTTCCGTGGCCGCGAGCTGGCCGAGCTGGCGCTTCCCGATCTCATCCAGCTGTGGCTCTCGCTCCGCGCCGAGGACACCGAGAGCGTTCCCCTGCTCGAGGCGTGGATGGACCGCCGCTTCGGCGAGGCCTGGCGCGATGCCGCGGCCGAGGCAGCCGGCGAGGAGGAGGGGCCGCGCGCCGCGGGCGGGCCGCTCACGCGCGCCGATGCGCACGCCATCCTGGGCCTCAAGGACGGGGCGAGCCGGGAGGAGATCCGCGACGCGCACCGGCGGCTGATGCGCGCCGCGCATCCCGACCGTGGCGGCTCCGACTGGCTGGCCGCGCGGATCAACGAAGCGCGAGACGTCCTCCTGAGCTGAGGCCGCGCCACATCATCGCCACGCGAAAGCGTTAACGGCTCCTTGGTTGCGGCCATGCATGCTCTATGGCAGGAACCAAGCCTGTCCTGATGATGCTGCCGCGCCCCCCACCGGCCGGCATCCAAGCCACCACAAGAAGGAGCGCTCCGCGATGAAGAGCTTGCGCAAGGCCGTGCTGCCGGTCGCCGGCCTCGGCACGCGGTTCCTGCCCGCCACCAAGGCGATGGCCAAGGAGATGCTCACCGTCGTCGACAAGCCGCTGATCCAGTACGCCGTCGAGGAGGCCCGCGCTGCCGGCATCGAGCAGTT
The DNA here is from genome assembly GCF_022842375.1 of Elioraea sp. Lineage (GTDB taxonomy): Bacteria > Pseudomonadota > Alphaproteobacteria > Acetobacterales > Acetobacteraceae > Elioraea_A. Next base: position 9,067 of record NZ_JALHPR010000017.1, read on the forward strand.
CTGCTTCGTCACCGGCCGCGGCAAGACCGCCCTGGTCGAGCATTTCGACCTCGCCTACGAGCTCGAGGCGACGCTGAAGGAACGCGGCAAGTTCGACACGCTGAAGCAGCTCGAAGGTGCCTCCGCCATCCCCGGCTCGATCGTTTCGGTGCGGCAGCAGGTACCGCTCGGCCTCGGCCACGCGATCTGGTGCGCGCGCGCCTTCATCGGCGACGATCCCTTCGCGATCATGCTGCCCGATGACCTGATCCTCGCCGACACCTCGTGGGTGAAGCAGCTCGCCGATGTCTATGGCCAGACGGGCGGCAATGTCGTCGCCGTCGAGGAAGTGCCGCGCGAGCACACCAACCGCTACGGCATCCTCAAGGTCGGCGCCGATGACGGGCGGACGGCGGAGGTGCTCGGCCTCGTCGAGAAGCCGAAGCCGGAGGAGGCGCCCTCGAACCTTTCCATCGTCGGGCGCTACGTGCTGATGCCCGAGGTGATCGGCGAGCTGTCGCGCTTCGAGAAAGGGGCGGGTGGCGAGATCCAGCTGACGGATGGGATGGCGCGGCTGATCGGCCGGCAGCCCTTCCACGGGCTTCGCTGCCACGGCCGTCGTTTCGATTGCGGCGACAAGGCGGGCTATCTCGAAGCCCAGATCGCCTTCGCCCTCTCGCGCCCCGACATGGCCGACAAGGTGCGCGCCTTCCTGCCCCGCTACTCCTGAGGGAACGCACCGATGCGCATCGCGATGATCGGCGGCGGCTATGTCGGCCTTGTCTCCGCTGCCTGCTTCGCCGAGTTCGGCATCGAGGTGGCGGTGGTCGAGGTCGATGCCGCCAAGCTCTCCGCACTCAAGGCCGGCAGGATGCCGATCTACGAACCCGGGCTCGAGAAGCTGGTCGCCGAGAACGTCGCGGCAGGGCGCCTCTCCTTCGGCGATGACATCGCGGCGGCGGTGACGGGGGCCGAGGCGGTGTTCATCGCCGTCGGCACGCCGACCCGGCGCGGCGATGGCCATGCCGATCTCAGCTACGTCTACGCCGCGGCCGAGCAGGTGGCCAACGCGTTGACCGACTATGCCGTGATCGTCACGAAATCGACGGTGCCGGTCGGCACCGGCCGCCGCGTGGCCGAGATCGTGCGCGCGACGCGGCCCGACCTTGCGTTCGACGTCGCCTCCAACCCGGAATTCCTGCGCGAGGGCAACGCGATCGGCGATTTCATGCGGCCCGATCGCGTGGTGATCGGCGCCGACAGCGATCGCGCGCGCGAGGTGCTGAAGCGCCTCTACCGCCCGCTCTACCTGATCGAGACGCCGATCGTCTTCACTGGCCTCGAGACGGCTGAGCTCATCAAGTACGCGGCCAACGCCTTCCTCGCGATGAAGGTGACGTTCATCAACGAGATGGCCGACCTCGCCGAAAAGGTGGGCGCCGACGTGCACGACATCGCGCGCGGCATCGGCCTCGACGGGCGCATCGGGCGCAAGTTCCTGCATGCCGGCCCCGGCTTCGGCGGCTCGTGCTTCCCCAAGGATACGCTCGCGCTGGTGCGCACCGCGCAGGACCATGCGGCACCGACGCGGCTGATCGAGACGGTGGTGGCCGTGAACGATGCCCGCAAGGCGGCGATGGCCTCGCGTGTGGTCGCTGCCTGCGGCGGGTCGGTGCGCGGCAAGCGCATCGCCGTGTTCGGCCTCACCTTCAAGCCCGAGACGGATGACATGCGCGACGCGCCGTCGCTCACCATCGTCCCGCGCCTGGTCGAGGATGGTGCCGTCGTCGCTGCCTACGACCCGGAGGGCATGGAGCAGGCGAGGCCGCACATGCCCGCCGCGGTGCGGTGGTGCAAGGACGCGATGGAAGCGGCCACGGGTGCCGACGCACTCGTTCTCATCACGGAATGGAATGAGTTCCGTGCCATCTCGCCCGCGCGCCTGAAAGCGGTGATGGCGGGCGACGTGATCGTCGACCTCCGCAATGTGTGGGACCCCGTGGCGATGCGCCAGGCAGGGTTCCGCTACTCCTCCATCGGCCGACCCTGATCGGCCGAGCAGCGAAAGGATTTCGCATGAGCTTCTCGCACCACTTCGACCCGACCAGCCTGCGCGAGTACGACATCCGCGGCATCGTCGGCCGCACGCTCGGCGAGAAGGACGCGTTCGCGATCGGCCGTGCCTTCGGCTCGATCGTCGCGCGCAAGGGCGGCAAGGTGGTCGCCGTCGGGCGTGACGGGCGCGTCTCGGGGCCAGCGCTCGAACAGGCGCTGGTCGATGGGCTGAAGGCCTGCGGGTTGCGCGTGCTGCGCATGGGCGTCGGGCCCACGCCGATGCTCTACTTCCTCAATGTCGCGCGGACATGCGACGGCGCGATCCAGGTGACGGGAAGCCACAACCCGCCCGACTACAACGGCTTCAAGATGGTGCTCGCCGGCAAGCCCTTCTTCGGCGCGCAGATCCAGGAGATCGGCCGGATGGCCGCGGCCGGCGACGTGGTCGCCGAAAGCACGGGCAGCGACGAGCCGATCGACATCGAGGCGGAGTACATCGCCCGCGTCGTGAAGGACTGGGACGGTGGCGACCGTGCGCTGAAGGTGGTGTGGGACAACGGCAACGGGGCTGCTGGCGACGTGATCACGAGGCTCGTCGCGAAGCTTCCAGGCCAGCATGAGATCCTGTTCCCCGAGATCGACGGGCGCTTCCCCAACCACCATCCCGACCCGACGGTGGTGAAGAACCTCCAGGCGCTGATCAAGCGCGTGGCCGAGACGGGCGCCGACCTCGGCATCGCCTTCGACGGCGACGCCGATCGCATCGGCGTGGTCGACGATGCCGGCAACATGCTGTTCGGCGACCAGCTGCTGATCGTTCTCGCGCGCGACGTGCTCAAGACCCATCCCGGGGCCACGATCATCAGCGACGTGAAGGCGTCGCAGGTGCTGTTCGATGCGATCGCCGCGGCGGGTGGCAAGCCGCTGATGTGGAAGACGGGCCACTCGCTGATCAAGGCGAAGATGGCCGAGACGGGCTGCCCGCTGGCAGGCGAGATGAGCGGCCACGTGTTCTTCGCCGACAAATGGTACGGCTTCGACGACGCGCTCTATGCCGGGGTGCGCCTGCTCGGCATCGTTGCGCGGATGGAGGGCAAGCTCTCCTCCGTCGTCGCCGCCCTGCCGCCGGTGGTGAACACGCCCGAGCTGCGCTTTGAGTGCGACGACGTGCGCAAGTTCGACGTGGTGCGCGAGGTCGCCGCCAGGCTGAAGGCGGCCGATGCGAACGTGTCCGACGTCGACGGCGTGCGCGTCTCCACCGCGGATGGCTGGTGGCTGCTGCGCGCCTCGAACACCCAGGCCGTGCTGGTTGCACGCGCCGAAGCGACGACGGGCGAGGGGGGCCTCGCGCGGCTGAAGGACGCACTCGGCCAGCAGCTCACCGCCTCCGGCATCGCGCTGGACTTCGAGCGGGCCGCCTCGGGCCACTGATCCGCCCCTGCCGATGCGGGTCTTCGTCTACGGCTCGCTGATGGACCCGGCCGTCTTCGCGCGGCGGACAGGGACGGCAGCGCCGCTCGCCGCCGCGCGGCCTGCCCTGCTCGCCGGCTGGCGGCGCGTCACGCTGCGGGGAACCCCGTTCCCGACGCTGCTGCCCGACCCGCGCGCCGCGGTGGACGGGCTTCTCGTGGCGCTTCCGCCATCACTCCTGCCTCCCCTGCATGCCTATGAGGGGGCGCTCTATCGCTTCCTTCCGGTCAGGGTGCTGAGCGAGGGGCACCGTCTTGCCGCGCGCGCCTGGATCGCGCGGCCGGACCGGGCCGATCCGGCGCGACCCTGGACGCCACGCTGATCCCGGATCGTTCCGCTCACGGGATCGTGACAATTTAACGCATGTCAGTCATGCGCACCCGTCATACATAACGATTCACGTCAGAAAGAAAATCCAGGGAGGTTCCCATGCGCCGTGCCGTTCTGGCAGTCGCCGCAGCCGCACTCGTCTCGATGCCGACCACGGCCGGCGCACAACGCTGGGAGCCGACACGCCCGGTGCAGTTCGTCGTGCCAGCCGGAACGGGCGGCGGCGCCGACCAGATGGCGCGGATGATCCAGGGCATCGTCAGCAAGAACAACCTGATGCGCCAGCCCATGGTGGTGGTGAACAAGGCCGGTGGTGCCGGCGCCGAGGCGTTCCTCGAGATGAAGGGCGCGCGCGGCAACCCGCACACCATCGTCATCACGCTGTCGAACCTGTTCACCACGCCGCTGGCCACCGGCATCCCGTTCAACTGGCGCGACCTGACGCCGGTGAAGATGCTCGCGCTCGACGAGTTCGTGCTCTGGGTGAACGCAGAGGCGCCGTACACCACCGTCTCGGCCTTCCTCGAGGCGGGCCGCGCCAATCGCCTCCGCATGGGCGGCACCGGCTCGCGGCAGGAGGACCAGATCGTCACCGCCGCGATCACCAAGGCCAGCGGCGTTCCCTTCACCTACATCCCCTATCGTGGCGGCGGCGAGGTGGCGGTGAACCTCGTCGGCAAGCATGTCGAGGCGACGGTGAACAACCCGATCGAGGCGGTGACGCATTGGCGCTCGGGCACGCTGCGCCCGCTCTGCGTGTTCGACAGCCGCCGCCTTCCGGTAACCGACAAGATGACCGAGACGCAGGCGTGGAGCGACATCCCGACCTGCCGCGAAAGCGGGCTCGACGTCGAGTACCTGATGCTGCGCGGCATCTTCATGGCGCCCGGCGTCACCCAGGCGCAGGTGAATTTCTACATCGAGCTGCTCGAGAAGGTGCGCCAGACGCCCGATTGGCAGGAGCTGATGCGCCAGGGCGCCTTCAACACCACCGCGATCTCAGGGCCCGAGTTCGTCACCTGGCTGACGCGGGAGGAGGAGCGCCACAGGACGCTGATGACCGAGGCCGGCTTCCTGGCCGGCCGCTGAGGGGGAAGCGCTGTGTCGCGTCGTTTCTCCGAGATCAGCACGCGGGCGGCGGAGCTTGGGCTCGCCGCCCTCTTCGCCGCCGTCGCGGGGCTCGCGATCGCCGATAGCCTGCGCATCGGGGCGGGCTGGAGCGATGACGGCCCGCGCTCGGGCTACTTCCCGTTCTGGATCGGCCTCATCCTGCTGCTGGCAGCGCTGTGGCAGTTCGCGTCTGCCCTCGGCATGCGGGCGCGCGATCGCACCTTCGCCACGCGCGAGGAGCTTGGGCGCGTCGCCTCGGTGTTCATTCCGGCCGCGGTGCATGTCGCCGTCATGCCGGTCATCGGCCTCTACGTCGCCTCCGCCCTGCTCGTCGCATGGTTCATGACGCGGATCGGCGATTTCCGGATCACCATCGCGGCACTCTCGGGCATCGCCACCGCGGTGGTCGCCTTCATCGTGTTCGAGATCTGGTTCCTCGTGTCGCTTCCCAAGGGTCCGCTCGAAACCTGGCTCGGCTACTGACACCACACGCCATCTAGAGAACACGGGGACTGACTGGATGGACCAGTTCGGGTTGTTGATGAACGGTTTCGCGGTCGCGCTCGAGCCGTGGAACATCGTGCTGATGATGATCGGCATCGTGCTCGGCGTCGTCATCGGCGTGCTGCCGGGGCTCGGCGGTGCGAACGGCGTGGCGATCCTGCTGCCGCTCACCTTCACCCTCTCGCCGGTGAGCGCGATCATCCTGCTCTCCTGCATCTACTGGGGCGCGCTGTTCGGCGGCGCGATCACCTCGATCCTGTTCAACATCCCGGGCGAGCCATGGTCGGTCGCGACCACGTTCGACGGCTACCCGATGGCGCAATCGGGCCGTGCGGCGGAGGCGCTGACGGCGGCCTTCACCTCCTCCTTCGTCGGCGCCTTCGTCGCGATCATCATGATCACCTTCGTCGCCCCGCTGGTGGCGGGCTTCGCCCTGCGGTTCGGGCCGCCCGAGTTCTTCGCCGTGATGTTCCTCGCCTTCGCGAGCTTCATCGGCATGGGCACGGGCTCGCCGTTGAAGACGCTGATGGCGACGATGGCGGGCTTCCTGCTTGCCTGCGTCGGGCTCGACAGCGTCACCGGCTCGCTACGCCTGACCTTCGGCGCGACGGAGCTGATCCGGGGCTTCGATTTCCTCGTCGCGGTGATCGGCCTGTTCGGAATCGGCGAGATCCTGACCTCGATCGAGGAAGGGCTCGCCTTTCGCGGCGCCTCGGCCAGGATCGACTTCAGCGTTGTCCGCCGCACCTGGGCTGAGCTGCCGCGCTACTGGGCGCTCTCGCTCCGCTCCTCGTTCATCGGCTGCTGGATGGGGGTCACGCCGGCTGGTGCCACGCCCGCCTCGTTCATGAGCTACGGCGTCGCGCGGCGGATGAGCAAGCCGGGCGGCACGCCCTTCGGCAAGGGGCGCATCGAGGGCGTGATCGCGCCCGAGACGGCGGCGCACGCGGCAGGCGTGAGCGCGCTCCTGCCGATGCTGGCGCTCGGCGTTCCGGGTTCGCCCACCGCCGCGGTGCTGCTCGGCGGGCTGATGATGTGGGGGCTGCAGCCAGGCCCGATGCTGTTCGTCGAGCAGGCGGAGTTCGTCTGGGGGCTGATCGCCTCGATGTACATCGGCAACATCGTCGGCCTCATTCTCGTGCTCATCGCCGTGCCGTGGTTCGCGGCCATCCTGCGCGTCCCGTTCGCGGTGATCGCGGCCCTGATCCTCGTGATCTGTTCGATCGGCGCCTACACGGTGAACAACGCCTGGTTCGACGTGGTGGTGATGCTCGGCTTCGGCGCGCTCGGCTATGCGATGAAGAAGCTCGACTACCCGCTCGCCCCGCTCGTGCTCGCGCTTGTCCTCGGCAGCCGCACCGAACAGGCGTTCCGCCAGTCGATGCTCTCCTCGCAGGGCGACCTTGGCGTGTTCTGGTCGAACTGGCTGGTCGGCACGATCATGACGGCGGGCGTGGTGCTGCTGTTCTGGCCGGTGTTCTCCCGCGTGCGCGGTGCGATCAAGGTGCAGCTCGCCCGCCGCTCCGGGTAGTCAGCCGAGGAAGTCTGGTTCCTCGCGCGTCAGCGTGCGCACCACGGCCGTCATCAGCGTGCGGCCGTAGTTGGTGAAGCGCTGTGGCTCGCTGCGTCCGATCAGGGCGGGGTTGATCGGCACGAGCTTCGCCCCGCCTGCCTCGGCGAGCAGCTGCATCTTGCACGTGTCCTCGAGATAGATCAGCCGCAGCAGCGCCTCGCCGAGGGTCGAGCCGACGACGATCGGCCCGTGGTTCTGCATCATCAGCACCGTCGCCTTGCCGATCACGCCGGCAAGCCTCGCCCCTTCGGCCGGCGTCAGCGCAGCACCGTCGAACGCCCGGTCATATGCGATGCGGTGATAGAAGCTCATCGCCGAGAGATAGGCTGGCGCGATCTCGCCCCCCTCGCGCATGCAGATGGCGGTGGCGTGGTGCATGTGGGTGTGCAGCACGGCGGTGGCCTGCGGCAGGGCCGCGTGGATCGGCGCGTGGATGCAGAAGGCCGTCAGCTCCACCGTGTTGCCGTTGTCGGACAGGATGTTGCCCTGGTGATCGGCGAGCACGAGGGAGGACGCCGTCACCTCGGCCCAGAAATAGCCCTCGGGGTTGATCAGCATCAGGTCGGGCCGGCCGGGCACCGCGACGGAGAAGTGGTTGCACACGCCCGACTGGAAGCCGAGCCGCGAGGCCCAGCGGCAGGCGGCGGCGAGCTCGATCCGCGCTTGCATGACAGCGTCGGTGTTGGTGGCGACGTGCGTGTCCATCGGTGTCCTCCCTGGCCTGTTCCGACGGAGGCTAGCGCAGTGTCGCGCCGCGCGCGATCCTCCCCCCGACGCAACGTTGCGAGGACCTGATGCTCCAGACGCCCCCCGCCATCCCCGGCATGCCGGAGGACGAGATCGACACCCCAGCCCTGGTGATCGACCTCGATGCCTTCGAGCACAACCTCGACACCATGGCTGCGCTGCTGGCCCCAACGGGGGCGAAGCTCAGGGCGCATGCCAAGACGCACAAATCCGCCACTGTCGCGCGGCTCCAGGCCAGCCGCGGCGGGGCGGTGGGGCAATGCGTGCAGAAGGTGGGCGAGGCAGAGGCGCTGGCCTGGGGCGGGATCGGCGACATCATCGTCACCAACGAGGTGGTCGGTGCCTCGAAGCTCAGGCGGCTGATGGGGCTCGCGACGCTCGCGCGCGTGTCGGTGTGCGTCGACGATGCCGCGCAGGTGGCGATGCTCGAGGACGCGGCCGAGGCAACCGGCGGGCGGATCGAGACGCTGGTGGAGATCGACATCGGCATGGCCCGCTGCGGCGTCGCCCCCGGCCCCGATGCCGTGGCGCTCGCGGAACGGATCGCCGGCTCACGCCACCTGATGTTCGGCGGCATCCAGGCCTATCACGGCAGGGCGCAGCATTTCCGGTCGGTGGACGAGCGTGCCGCGGCGATCGGTGCCGCAGGCGATGCGACGCGGCGGACGGTGGAGCAGCTGCGCCAGCGGGGCCTCGAGTGCCGCATCGTCGGCGGGGCCGGCACCGGCACCTTCGCGCTCGAGGCGGCCTCGGGCATCTGGAACGAGATCCAGGCCGGCAGCTACGCCTTCATGGACGCCGACTATGCGCGGAACCTCGACGAGGCCGGCGCTCCGGTGAGCACCTTCCGCCACGCGCTGTTCGTGCTCGCGACCGTGATGAGCGCGCCGAAGCCGGGCCTCGCAGTTCTCGATGTCGGCCACAAGGGGGTGGCGATCGACAGCGGCATGCCGCTGGTGTGGGGGATGGGGGATGTCGCCTTCGTCGGCGCGTCGGACGAGCACGGCAAGCTGACATGGGATGGCGGGGCGAGGAGCCTGAAGCTCGGCCAGAAGCTTCGCCTGGTGCCAGGCCACTGCGACCCGACGGTCGACCGTTACGATTGGTATGTCGGGGTGAGGGCGGGGCGGGTGGAGAGCGTGTTCCCCGTCGATGCCCGCGGGGCGATGCGGTAGGGGCGCTGCGGGGACGGCCTCGCGCGTCCCCCTACCCCCGCGTCCGCGTGCTCGCGGCTTCGCGCGAGGGCGCGATCGTCAGGCAGGGCTGCTTGCGCTTCTTGCGGTCGGCGCAGGCCTCACGGGCTTCCGCCGCGGTGAGGTTCGTCACCTGGGCGCGGAACAGCGTGCCGCGGCGGCCGCGGGTCGGAGCCACCTCGGTCTCGGCGCGGGCGATGCCGATGCTCCGCTCCGCCTCGCGGGCGGCGGACAGCGCCTGGTTGCGCGTCGAATAGGCGCCCACCTGCACGGTCCAGTCCGTCGCGGGGCCGCTGCGGCCGCGCGTCGCCTGGCGCTCGGCCCCGCGCATGGCCGCGCGATCGGCCGTGCCGGCAGTTGGAACCGAGGCATTGGCGCGGGAGACGAGCGAAATGCCCGGCCGCGCGGCCATCGCGCGCCCGGGCGTGCCGAAGGCATCGTCGAGCAGCGCGACCATGTGGCGGTCACGTTCCGGCCCCGAGGAGCCGCCGAAAACCACGGCGATGATCCGCCGCCCGTCGCGCACGGCAGAGGCGATCAGGTTGAAGCCGCTGTCGCGGATGTAGCCGGTCTTGATCCCGTCGGCCCCCTCGTAGCCGGAGAGGATGCGGCTGTTGTGGTTGTGGTGGACCTTGCCGCGGAAGGCGAAGCGGTCGGTCGCGAAGTAGCTGTAGTAGGTCGGGTGGTCGATGATCATGCGGCGGCCGAGGGTGGCCATGTCGCGCGCCGTCGTCACCTGGCCGGGGTTGGGCAGGCCCGAGGCGTTGCGGAATACCGTGTCGCGCATGCCGAGCTGGCGCGCCTTCAGCGTCATCAGCCGCGCGAAAGCGGGCTCTGAGTCAGCGAAATGCTCGGCGATCGCGACCGCCACGTCGTTCGCCGACTTGGTGATGATGGCCAGCAGCGCCTGCTCGAGCGTCATGCGCCCACCGGCGCGGAGACCCAGCTTGGAAGGCGGGGCGGCGGCTGCCGTGGCGGAGAAGACCACCTCGTCTGACCATCTGGCCCGTCCCGCGCTGACGGCGTCGAAGATCAGGAAGGCCGTCATCACCTTGGTGAGGGAGGCGGGGCGGCGGGCCTCGTCAGGGTCGACCGCCGAGATGACCTGGCCGGTGGCGCCGTCGATCACGATCGAGGCATAGCGCTCGCTGCCGATCTGGGCGCGAGGGGCAGTGCTGGTTGCGACGAAAACAACCAGGACGAGCATGATCACAGAGAGAGCTGAACGCAGGGTTGTATGGATTTGCGGTGCACGGCGCAGTTGCATCGGTGATCCGCCTTCCTCGACAGTTGGCCTTCCGCTGGCGCAATGCCGCCTTGCGATCTGACCGTAGGCGCGGGCGCTGCCTCTGTCCACCAAAAAAAGCGTAAACGCAGGGCGTTACCACGTCTTGCTGGGCAAACCGGCGGGCGGAGGATGATCCGGGCATGGCCATGTTGCACCGCAACATAACCCTTGACGCACGCGATACGATGGGCCATCTTCCGGTCGTGTTGCAGCGCAGCATTCTCGCTCGCCGCACCCAGTCATGAACAGGCGTCCGGCAGGTGCCGGGGCCAGCAGCGAAGGAGAACGAACATGAGCAGCAAGAGCAAGGCAGCCCCCGCGGCCGGCGTCGAGGCGGTGGACGCGATGGTGAAGACCGGGACCGAAGCGGCGACCAAGGGCTTCGAGCAGGCCCAGGCCGCGATGAAGCAGCAGATCGACGAGGCGCAGAAGCACGCCGCCGCGGCGCAGAAGGGCATCGAGGAGGCGCTCGCCTTCGGGCGTGGCAACCTCGAGGCGTTCATCCAGTCCTCGACGATCCTGACCGAGGGCATGCAGGAGATGGCCCGCGCGTCGATGGCGATGAGCCAGGCCGCGCTCGCCGAGGGCATCGAGACGGCGAAGGCGTTCGCCGCCGTGAAGTCCGTCCGCGAGGCAATCGACCTGCAGGCGGCCTTCGCCAAGACCTCGACGGAGAAGCTTGTCGCCGAGACGACGAAGCTTTCCGAGAGCTCCGCCAAGCTCGCCGAGAAGGCTTTCGCGCCCGTGATCGAGCGCGTGAACCTCGCGGTGGCGACCTTTGGCAAGCCGATTGCGGCCTGAGCGCCGGTCTGGAGCAGGATGGTCTGCACCAGCTTGATGCAGCCTGCCGGGAAAACCGGCAGGGTGATCTGGAAGGGCCCGGCACTTGCCGGGCCCTTTTCGCATCCGCGGGCACGAGGGATCGCTTTACGGTCCCTGAACCGGATGGGCGCAGCATCGGCGAATGACGATTCCCGACGCGCATGCCACGGCACACCCTTTCCGCGACGCCGCCGCATCCGATATCATGATCAGGCGGCGACGCGGCGATGGGCCGGGCCGCCACGGCGAGAGGGGGCCGGGCCACCTTGGCACTCCCCGAACAGGCACAGCGCGACACCGAGGCCATGAGCGACACGGACAAGCGGGGCAATCAGGGCGGCGAGAACCCACCGGGAACGGGCGTCGTCATCAAGGCGCGCCCGAAGACCCGCAAGCCCAGCATGTACAAGGTGCTGATGCTGAACGACGACTACACGCCGATGGAGTTCGTCGTCCACGTGCTGGAGCGGTTCTTCAACAAGAACCGCGAGGAGGCGACGCGCATCATGCTGCATGTGCATCGCCGCGGCGTGGGCGTGTGCGGCGTGTTCACCTACGAGGTGGCGGAAACCAAGGTCACGCAGGTGATGGACCTGGCCCGCCAGCATCAGCACCCGCTCCAGTGCACCATCGAGAAGGAGTGACCCTTCCGGTTGCGCCCTTCCGATTCAGCGGGCGGGCACGATATCTGCATTGCCCATCGTCGTGATGGGACCCTTCCTCCCGATGGGGTCCTGCGCGTGAGGGGCATCGACCAGGGCTGGGGCTGTCAGGCGGCGCCGCCGCCACGTTCCCCGCCCCGGAAACGGCCGTAGCCAGGACGGCCAGGCAAGGAGCGCTGCGCATGTTGTCACGGAACCTCGAACAGACCCTGCACCGCGCGCTCGGCCTCGCCAGCGAGCGGAAGCACGAATACGCGACCCTCGAGCACCTGCTCCTCTCCCTCGTCGATGACAGCGACGCCGCCGGCGTGTTCCGCGCCTGCGCGGTCGATGCCGAGCGCCTCCGCCGCGAGGTGACCGAGTTCCTCGACAAGGACCTCGCAGGGCTCGTCACCGACCGGACGGGCGATCCGAAGCCAACGGCCGGCTTCCAGCGCGTCGTCCAGCGTGCCGCCATCCACGTCCAGTCTTCCGGCCGCGACGAGGTGACGGGCGCGAACGTCCTTGTGGCGCTGTTCTCCGAGCGCGAGAGCCACGCCGTCTACTTCCTGCAGCAGCAGGACATGACGCGGCTCGACGCGGTCAACTTCATCAGCCACGGCATCGCCAAGGTGCCGGGGCGGACCGAGAAGCGCGCGGTTCAGGGCAACGAGGGCGAGCAGAACGAGGGACGCGAGGAGAAGCCCAACCGCCGCAGCCAGGAGGCGTTGACCACCTACTGCGTCAACCTCAACAAGAAGGCCGCCGCCGGCAAGATCGACCCGCTGATCGGCCGCGAATCCGAGGTCGAGCGCACGATCCAGATCCTCTGCCGCCGCACCAAGAACAACCCGCTCTATGTCGGTGACCCGGGCGTGGGCAAGACGGCGATCGCCGAGGGGCTCGCCAAGCGCATCATCGAGGGCGACGTGCCGGAGGTGCTGACCAAGTGCACCATCTTCGCGCTCGACATGGGCGCGCTGCTCGCCGGCACCCGCTATCGCGGCGATTTCGAGGAGCGCCTGAAGGCCGTGGTCTCGGAGCTCGAGGCCCAGGGCGGCTCGGCCATCCTGTTCATCGACGAGATCCACACCGTGATCGGTGCCGGCGCGACCTCAGGCGGCGCGATGGATGCGTCGAACCTGCTGAAGCCCGCGCTTGCCTCCGGCACGCTGCGCTGCATCGGCTCGACCACCTACAAGGAATACCGCAACTACTTCGAGAAGGACCGTGCGCTCGTCCGCCGCTTCCAGAAGATCGACGTGGCGGAGCCTTCGGTCGAGGATGCGATCAAGATCCTGAAGGGCCTCAAGACCAACTACGAGAAGCACCACAAGGTTCGCTACACCGACGATGCCATCAAGGCGGCGGTGGAACTCTCCTCCCGCTACATCCATGACCGCAAGCTGCCCGACAAGGCGATCGACGTGATCGACGAGGTCGGGGCCTCGCGCATGCTGCTGCCCGAGAACAAGCGGCGGAAGACGGTGACGGTGAAGGACGTCGAGGACATCGTCGCCAAGATCGCGCGCATCCCACCCAAGGCGGTGAGCACCAACGACAAGGAGACGCTGCGCAACCTCGAGCGTGACCTGCGCGCGATGGTGTTCGGCCAGGACAAGGCGATCGAGGCACTCGCCGCCGCGATCAAGCTCGCCCGCGCCGGGCTGCGCGACGGCGAGAAGCCGATCGGCAACTACCTGTTCTCGGGCCCCACCGGCGTCGGGAAAACCGAAGTCGCGAAGCAGCTCTCCAAGATCCTCGGCATCGAGCTGACGCGCTTCGACATGTCGGAGTACATGGAGCGTCACTCCGTCAGCCGCCTGATCGGCGCCCCGCCCGGCTATGTCGGCTTCGACCAGGGCGGGCTCCTGACCGACGCGATCGACCAGCACCCGCATTGCGTGCTGCTGCTCGACGAGATCGAGAAGGCGCACCCCGACCTGTTCAACATCCTGTTGCAGGTGATGGACCATGGGAAGCTGACCGACCACAACGGCAAGCAGGTGGATTTCCGCAACGTCATCCTGATCATGACGACGAATGCGGGAGCGTCCGACCTTGCGAAGAACGCCATCGGCTTCGCGCGCGAAGGCCGCGAGGGCGAGGACGAGGACGCGATCAAGCGCCTGTTCACGCCCGAGTTCCGCAACCGCCTCGACGCGATCATCCCCTTCGCGAACCTGACGCCTGACGTTGTCGGCCGCGTGGTGGACAAGTTCGTGATGCAGCTCGAGGCGCAGCTCGCCGACCGCAACGTGACGGTGGAGCTGACGGATGCCGCCCGCCTGTGGCTGGCCGAGAAGGGCTACGACAAGCTCTACGGCGCCCGCCCGCTCGCGCGCGTGATCCAGGAGCATGTGAAGAAGGCGCTGGCCGAGGAGCTTCTGTTCGGCCGCCTGTCGAAGGGCGGTGCGGTGCGCGTCGGCGTGGACGAGGAGGGCAGGAACCTCACCTTCTCCTATGTCGAGGCCCCGCTGGCGGCACTGCCGAAGCCCGAGGGCGATGCCGGCGAGGGCGACGAGGAGAAGGCGCCCGAGGTGGTGGAGTAGCGCGCGCCCCTCACCCTGATCCCCCCCCCGGGGGGGGGAGAGGGGACGGTGGGGTGGGATGTCGCGCAACACCATCCATCGCAGCGTCGCTCCGGCTACGACGGCGAGGACCATTGCGGCTTCATCCGGCTCTCGCCCGTGGCCGTCTGGCCCCCCGGGCACCCGCGAGGCCGAGCATGGCGAGCGCCGAGGCCACGAGCAGCGCCGTACCAGGCTCGGGGATGCGCGTGACATAGGTGTAGCTCGCCTCGAACGCCCGGCCGTCGAATGCGTTGATGTAGCCCGGCTGCCCTGGTTCGGGCTTGTAGAAGAACGTGGTGTCATCGGCCGTGATCTCGAAGAACAGCCTGTTGGCGTAGAAATCGAGCGGCGAGGATGGCGTGTCCGCCAGGCTGCCGGGTTCTCCGATACGGGGGAAGAACGGGCTGGAATAGACGAACACGCCCTGCGCACCGGGGGCGGAGTTGAAGCGCAGGATGTCGGTCGAGCTGACATCGCAGAGAGCGAGCGACAGGCACAGCTGGACATCGCCTGCGACCATGAGCGCTGGGTCGGATGCGTTCGCGATGAAGTAGCTGAGAACGGCCCCGAGCCCGCCAGGGCCCGGGTCGGGGCCGACCATCCCCTGGGGATACGGGTCCTGCAGTTCTCCCTGGAGGAAGAAGGCCGCCGTGCCGTGGGAATCGAACGTCCAGTGCAAGCGCTCGGAAGCCTGTGCGGGTGCGTTGAGCGAGAGGGCGGCAAGCCAGAGGATCAGTGCAGCGGCGGAACGGAGCATTAGCGCTCTCCTTGTTGACCGCGAACGTTCCGCTTCTTCTAGGCTTTCCACGCCTGGGTTCCGTTGAGGTGGCTCAACGCGGCAGCGTCACGCCCCTCCCGATTTCGGCGCGCGGCCGCGCGCCGACCTCCGCGGCGGCAGCAACCGCAAGCGCTCCGGGCTGTCGAAATGGCAGATGTCATCAACCCGCTCGGCCCTGCAGCCGCGCGCCCGGGAGAAGGGAAGCGGGAGAAGGGAAGTGGGAAGGGGGACGGCGCGCCCCCCGTGCGCGGCTTTCCGGCCGATACCTCGCCGTCCGGGCCGCGCACATCTTTTCATGCGCGTGCACTGAGTGAATGACACACCTATGCAAGTGGAATTGTCCTGCGCTAAGGTCTTCGTAACAACGAAGACAGCGAATCAACCGGGTAGGACAATCCCATGGCAGTGGCGGAGACATTCCGCGTCGTTGCCCAGCGTATCGGTACGCTTCCCGAGCCCTGTGCGCATTGCGACGCCCGTGAGCGCAATTTCTGCGCGGCCCTCGACCCCGCGGAGATGGCCGAATTTTCGCGCGTGATGACCGAGGCGACCGTCTCGCCAGGCGGCATGCTGTTCCATGAGGGAACGCCGGCCGACTACGTGATGAACGTCACCTCGGGCACTGTGAAGATGTTCAAGCTGCTCGGCGACGGGCGGCGCCAGATCCTCGGCTTCCGGTTTGCCGGCGATTTCCTCGGGCTCTCCGCCGGCACCGACTATGTCTACAGCGCCGAGGCACTGGCCGAGAGCCAGCTTTGCCGCTTCCCACGGCGCAAACTCGATGGCCTGCGCGAGCGCTTCCCCGGCCTCAACCGTCGCCTGCTGGCGCTGTCGATCGACGAGCTGACGGCCGCGCAGGAGCAACTCCTGCTGCTCGGCCGCAAGACGGCCGAGGAGAGGCTCGTCTCCTTCCTCATCCTGTTGTCGCAGGGCCAGGTGCGCCGCGGCCTCCGCCCCGATCCGGTGACGCTGCCGATGACGCGGAGCGACATCGCCGACTACCTCGGCCTGACCATCGAGACGGTGAGCAGGACCTTCTCCAGCCTGCGAAAGAAACGTCTGATCGAGCTCGAGGACACGACGCACGTGCATCTCGTCGATCGCGACAAGCTCGAGGAGATGGCCGCCGGCTTCGCCTGACGGCCGGACCCGCTGCTACCTGATGAACACCTGCACTTCGGTCGCCGGCACGTCGCGGCGGGTGGCGGCGGAGAGGATCACCCTCTCCGACGGCAAGCCCATCTCGACCAGCGCGCGGGCAACGCCCTCTGCCTGGCGGCGTGCCTCCGAGGCTGCACGCGCCTGGTCAGCCGGCTCGCCGCGAGCAGGCGCGATGCCGACGAGCTCGAACGCGACACCCGGGTTCCGATCGAGCGCCGATGACACGGCCTCGTAGAGCGGCTGGCGATAGGCAACGTCAGGCCTGTCGAAACGGATCGTCACGAGGGGCCGCCGCGTCGCCGCGGCCGGGGCGGGCCTGGGCTGCAGCGCCGGCGAGGTGGCGATCCGCTGCGACAGCGGCGCGCCGAACATCCTGCCCGAGTTGATCGCAAGCCCGAGCGAGCCAATCGTCCGCCGTTCCGAGGCCACGGCGGCCGACTGGCGGCTGATATCGTCGGTGATCTCGTTCAGCAGGCGGTCGATCGTCACGATGGTGCGGGAGGTATCGTCCTCGAGCGCATCGAGGTTGCGGTGATCCTGGTCGATGCCGCCCGAGAGCCGGAAGGCGGAGCGGATCGAGTTTTGAAGGAAGCCGGCTGAGGAGGCGTTGGAGGCGACGCGCGTCGAGAGGCCGGAGAGCCGCGAGAGGTTCTGGTCGAGCTGGCCCAGCAGCCCCTGCGCCTCGTTGAGCTGGGCGATCAGCTCGGGGTTGCCGGGTGTGGTGCCGACCTGCAGGCGTGCGGTGACGTTGCCGACGAGCGTCTGGTACCGCGCGGTCTGGTCGGCCATCGCGGCGCGGACGACGCGGAATTCCTGCGCATTGTCGACCACGCCGCCCTTCAGCGAGCCGAGATCGGAACCGAGCTGCTGCACCCGGCCATCCACCACGGTTCCGGTCGGCACGAGCCGTGGCGGGGTGGCGGAGAGGGTGCCGGCATCGGCCGGCAGCGGCGCTGGGGTGAGCTGCTGCCCGCCCTGGAACTGGGCGCACGCAGCAAGACCGACCAGGAGGACGAGGGCGGCGGCGAGGCGTTCCGCACGGACGCGGGCGCGGCCATGCTTCTGGGCGGCATCCAGGGGGCTGCGCGCATGCATCGTGTCGTTCTGGTCCCCGTCGCGTGCGTGAAGCTCAATCGGAGGCGGGTGTAGCTGCGAGGTTTTTCTCTAGCACCTGCTGCGCGGAGGGGTCGAGGGGGGACGAGGCGAGTCGCGGCCCCTCGGGTCGTCGCAGGTCAGGCGCTGCGTGCCTGAGCGACTGTCGAACGGGGTGGTGCGGTGCCCTCACCCTGTCCCTCTCCCCCGAGGGGGAGAGGGGACCCTGGGGCGAGGTATCGCCGATGCGTCCCCTCTCCCGCCTTCGGGAGAGGGACAGGGTGAGGGGAACGCCGCCTCAGGCGTCCATCTTCAGCGCGGCGAGGAACGCCGTCTGCGGGATCTCCACCTTGCCAAACTGGCGCATGCGCTTCTTCCCCTCCTTCTGCTTCTCGAGGAGCTTGCGCTTGCGGCTGATGTCGCCGCCATAGCACTTGGCGGTCACGTCCTTCGACAGCGCGCCGATGGTCTCGCGCGCGATGATGCGGCTGCCGATCGAGGCCTGGATGGCGATCTTGAACAGCTGCCGGGGGATCAGCTCCTTCAGCTTCTCGCAGATCGCCCGGCCGCGCTTGTCGGCCTGGCTGCGGTGGGCGATGAACGAGAGCGCATCCACCGGGTCGGTGTTCACCAGGATCGAGATCTTCACGAGCTCGCTCTCGGCGTAGCCGTCCATCGCATAGTCGAAGCTCGCATAACCGCGGCTGATCGACTTGAGGCGGTCATAGAAGTCGAACACCACCTCGTTCAGCGGCAGGCGATACACCGCCATCGCGCGCGTGCCGACATAGGTGAGGTCGACCTGCTGGCCGCGCCGCTCGTTGCAGAGGGCGAGGATGTTGCCGAGGTACTCGTCGGGCACGAAGATCGTCGCCTTGATCCACGGTTCCTCGACGTGGTCGATCGTCGAAGGGTCCGGCATGTCGGCTGGGTTGTGCAGCTCGCTCATCCCGCCGCGCGTGTCGTGCACGCGGTAGACCACCGAGGGGGCCGTCGCGATCAGGTCGAGGTCGAACTCGCGGTGCAGCCGCTCCTGGATGATCTCGAGGTGAAGCAGGCCGAGGAAGCCGCAGCGGAACCCGAATCCGAGCGCCGCTGACGTCTCGGGCTCGTAATGGAACGAGGCATCGTTGAGGCGAAGCTTGCCCAGGGATTCGCGCAGCTTCTCGAAATCATCGGCGTCGGTCGGGTAGAGGCCGCACCACACGACGGGCACCGAGGGCTTGAAGCCGGCGAGCGCCTCTGCCGCCGGGCTGCGGTCATCGGTGATCGTGTCGCCGACGTTGCAGTCGGCCACCGTCTTGATGCCGGCGGTGATGTAGCCCATCTCGCCGGGGCCCAGATCGTCGACCGTGATCATCTTGGGCGAGAACACGCCGACGGCCTCGACCGTGTGCACGGCCCCCTTGCTCATGAAGCGGATGCGCTGGCCGCGCTTCAGGCGCCCATCCTTCACGCGCACGAGGATGACGACGCCGAGATACGCATCGTACCAGCTGTCGACCAGCAGCGCCTTGGTCGGCGCATCGGCAACGCCCTTGGGCGGCGGCAGGCGGGTGACGAGCGCCTCCAGCACATCGCCGATGCCGTGTCCTGTCTTGGCGCTGATCATCACCGCGTCCTCGGTGTCGAGGCCGATCACCTCCTCGATCTGCGCCTTCACGCGATCGGGCTCCGCCGCCGGCAGGTCGATCTTGTTCAGCACCGGCACGATCTCGTGGCCCGCGTCGATCGCCTGGTAGACGTTGGCGAGCGTCTGCGCCTCCACCCCCTGCGAGGCATCGACGACCAGGAGAGAGCCTTCGCAGGCCGCGAGGCTGCGGCTCACCTCGTAGGCGAAGTCAACATGGCCTGGCGTGTCCATCAGGTTCAGGACGTAGGTGTTGCCATCCTTCGCCGGGTAGGTGAGGCGGACGGTCTGTGCCTTGATGGTGATGCCGCGCTCGCGCTCGAGCTCCATGTTGTCGAGCACCTGGTCCTTCATCTCGCGGTCGGTCAGCGCGCCGCAGGCCTGGATCAGCCGGTCGGCCAGGGTGGATTTCCCATGGTCGATATGCGCGATGATCGAGAAATTGCGGATGCGTGAAAGCGGCGTGTCGGTCATCGGTGCCTGCTGGTCGGGGCGGGCCTGAGTGCCGCTGCCCCCTACGCCTTCCACTTAGGGCAGATGGCCCGGAAGTCAAAGTGCTACCGCGTGGCGCCCTGCCCCGGCATGCCGTCACCTAGCCGCGCTGGTCGAGTGCCTGCGCAACCCGCGCGGCGGCGCGGCCCAGCGTTGCCGCATCGTCGCGCGCGACCGCGAGCACCATCGCACCCTGGAGTGCCGCGATCGCGAACTCCGCGTCTTCGGCGCTGCCGAGGGCTTCGGTGGCCCAGCCGACCAGGCGCTCGTAGAAGGCCGCGACGGCGGCGGCGACAGGCTCCGGCAGGTCACGGCGTGCGGCGCCGAGCATGGCGCAGAGGCAGGCAGCGCCCGTTGCAGCCCCCGTGCTGCCGAAGCCTGCCATGTAGGCGCCGATCAGCCTGTCGCGCGCATCCGCACCAGAGGGCGGGCCCAGCGCGTCGATGAAGCGGTCGGCGTAGCGGTCAACCAGGGCGCGGCCAAGATCGGCCTTCTGCGCGAAGTAGTAGTGAACGCTCGCACTCCTGATCCCGACATCGGCTGCGAGGTCGCGGAACGAGGCGGCGGCGAATCCGCCGCGCCGCACCCGCCGCTCTGCGGCATCGAGGATGCCATCGACTGTCTCTGACCGCGCCGCGCTCATGAAGTGACTATCTATCAGCCGATAGGTGTTGACAAGAAACCCGCTGGCTGTCCTCATCTATCTATCGATAGACAGGGAGTGCGAGCAGTGCAGATCCATGAGTTCAAGGGCTTCCCCAACCCCGCGCGTGTGCGCATGGCGCTGGCCGAGAAGGGCCTGTTCGATGCTGCCTCCTTCGTCCAGGTCGACGTGCCTGGCGGAGCGCATCGCGAGCCTGCGTATCTCGCGATCAATGACCAGGGCGTGGTGCCCAGCCTCGTGCTCGACGATGGCACGGTGATCTGCGAGTGCACCGCCATCACCGAGTATCTCGACCACCTTGCAGGGGACCCTGTGCTGACCGGCCGTGGGGCGAAGGAGCGGGCGATGATCCACATGGTGCAGCGCCGCGTCGAGGCCGGCTTCCTCGATGCGGTGGCGACCTATTTCCACCATGCCACGCCAGGCCTCGGCCCGCTGATCGAGACGCACCAGAACCCTGTCTGGGGCGAGCGCCAGCGCGAGCGGGCCATCGCCACCATGCATTGGATGGAGCAGCGCCTTGCCGCCAGCGACTACTTGGTGATGGACCGGTTCACCATCGCCGACATCACCGCCTTCGCCGGCTTCGCTTTCGCCGGCTTCGCCGCCATCCCGATCCCCGATGCCTGCCCGCGGCTTGCCGCGTATGCCGAGCGGCTGCGCGCGCGGCCGTCGGCCGCCGTTGCCGCATGAGGTCCGTACGATGAACCTCAACGCGGATTTCACCCTCCGCGCGGCGGTGCATGGCGCGGCGAGCCCCTGGGTTGCCTCGCCGACCGTGGGCGTTGACCGCCGCATGCTCGACCGCATTGGCGGGGAGGTCGCGCGCGCGACCTCCATCGTCCGCTACGCGCCGGCGAGCCGCTTTCCCGCCCACACCCATGGCGGCGGCGAGGAGTTCCTGGTGCTCGAGGGGGTGTTCCAGGATGAGCATGGCGACTTCCCCGCCGGCACCTATGTCCGCAACCCGCCGACCTCGCGGCACATGCCGGGCTCCGATCCGGGCTGCGTCATCCTCGTGAAGCTCTGGCAGTTCGACACCGACGACCGCACCCAGCTGCGCATCGACACGACCCGGCTGGAGGTCTTCCCCGATCCTGCGCGCCCCGGGGTCGAGGCTGCCTCGCTGTTCCGCGACGGCCGCGAGGCGGTGCGCATGGAACGGTGGCTGCCGGATCGCGAGATCCGCATCGATGCCGAAGGCGGGGCGGAGGTGTTCGTGCTCGAGGGCGGTTTCAGCGAGGGCGGGGAGACGTTCGGCCCCCATGGCTGGCTCCGCCTTCCAGCGGGGGCCGACGGGGTAGCGCGGGTCGGCGCCAAGGGCGCGCGCGTCTGGATCAAGACTGGCCATCTCCGCGAGGGCCTGCTGAACCCGCCCCCTGGCTGAGGGGCGCGGCATCGGTTGACTTGGTCGCCCATCGCCACGAGCCTTGCCGCAAACGACGCGGGAAGGAAACGGGGCGATGGGCGAGCACGGCGGCCAGCACAGCAGTGGCAAGGGCGGCAACGGCGCGACACGGCGGCTTCGCTCGCGCGAGTGGTTCGACGATCCGCACGACCCGGCCATGACCGCCCTCTACATCGAGCGCTACCTGAACTACGGGCTGACGCGGGAGGAGCTGCAATCCGGCCGCCCCGTCATCGGCATCGCCCAGACGGGCTCCGACCTCGCACCGTGCAACCGCCACCACCTCCAGCTCGCCAGCCGGGTGAGGGACGGCATCCGTGACGCGGGCGGGCTGCCGATCGAGTTCCCGATCCACCCGATCCAGGAAACCGGCAAGCGCCCCACGGCGGCGCTTGACCGTAACCTCGCCTATCTCTCCCTCGTCGAGGTGCTGCACGGCTACCCGATCGACGGCGTGGTTCTCACCACCGGCTGCGACAAGACCACGCCCGCCTGCCTGATGGGCGCTGCGACCGTGAACATCCCGAGCTTGGTTCTCTCCGGCGGGCCGATGCTCGATGGCTGGTGGAATGGGCGCCTCGCCGGTTCCGGCACGGTGATCTGGGAGGCGCGGAAGTTGCTCGCCAAGGGCGAGATCACGGTCGCGCAGTTCATGGACATCGCCGCAAGCTCCGCCCCCTCGGCCGGGCACTGCAACACGATGGGCACCGCACTCAGCATGAATTCGCTGGCCGAGGCGCTGGGCATGAGCCTGCCCGGCTGTGCCGCCATCCCCGCGCCATACCGGGAGCGCGGGCAGATGGCCTACGAGACGGGGCGGCGGATCGTGGCGATGGTGCACGAGAACCTGCGACCATCGGATGTCATGACGCGCGCGGCGTTCGAGAACGCCATCGTCGTTGCCTCCGCCATCGGCGCCTCCTCGAACTGCCCGCCGCACATCATCGCCATCGCCCGCCACATGGGGGTGGAGCTCACGATCGAGGATTGGCAGGGCGTCGGCGCCGACGTGCCGCTGCTGGTCGATTGCCAGCCGGCTGGTCGCTGGCTCGGCGAGAAGTTCCACCGCGCGGGCGGCATCCCCGCCGTGATGCGCGAGCTTCACGCCGCCGGCCGCCTCCATGGCGGGGCGATGACGGTGAGCGGCCGGACGGTGGCCGAGAACCTCTCCGCCGTGGCCGAGCCGGATCGTGACGTCATCCGCGCCTATGCCGCGCCGATGAAGGAGAACGCGGGCTTCGTCGTGCTGTCGGGCAACCTGTTCGACAACGCGGTGATGAAGGTGAGCGTGATCGACCCCGAGTTCCGCTCGCGCTTCCTTTCCGACCCCGACGCACCCGACGTGTTCGAGGGCAAGGCCATCGTGTTCGAGGGGCCGGAGGATTATCACGCGCGGATCGAGGACCCCGCGTTGGGCGTCGATGCCCGCTCGATCCTCGTGATCCGGAATTGCGGACCGGTCGGCTATCCGGGCTCTGCCGAGGTGGTGAACATGCAGCCGCCGGCAGCACTCATGAAGCAGGGCGTGAACGCGCTGCCGACGATGGGTGACGGGCGGCAGAGCGGCACGTCGGGTTCACCGTCGATCCTCAACATCTCGCCCGAGGCAGCGGTGGGCGGTGGCCTGGCACTGCTGCGGACGGGGGATCGCGTGCGCCTCGACCTCAAGGCACGCCGCGTCGATGTGCTGTTGCCGGAAGTCGAGCTCGCCGCCCGCCGCGCGGCGTGGACGGCCCCTGACCTCGACCACAAGACGCCGTGGGAGGAGATCTATCGGTCGAGCGTCGGCCAGCTCGGCACCGGCGCCTGCCTCGAGCCCGCGACGCTCTACCTCAACATCGTCGAGGAGCGTGGGGAGAGCCGGCACAGCCACTGACGGGGCGGCCGGCACGGTGATCGTCATCGTGCTGCAATGAAACTGCCATCGCCGCTTCATCAGACGGCGACACACTCCCGCCCGCAACATGCTCATGGGAGTGCTTGGCATGACGATCGCCCTGCCGCGCCGGCTCGTCCTCGGCGCCTTCGCCGCAGCCCTGGCCACGGGAGCGCAGGCCCAGCCGCAGGCCACGATCGGCTTCGCCGTCACCGACGTGGCGGGCCTCGAAACCCTCCAGCGCGAGTGGACCGCGTTCAAGGACGAATTCGAGCGCATCACCGGCCTCGGCATGCGCTTCTTCCCGGTGAACAACCGCACCGCCGCCGTTGAGGCGCTGAGCGCGCGGCGGATCGACTTCGTGCTGACGGGCCCCGCCGAATACGTGGTGTTCCGCGTGCGCACCGAGGCGGTGCCGGTGGTGATCTTCTCGCGGCCCGATTACTTCGCCTCCGTCGTCGTGCGCGCCGACAGCCCGTTCCAGGCGCTGGCCGACCTGAAGGGCAAGCGCGTCGGCTTCGGCAGCACCGGCTCGACCAGCCGGCATCTCGCACCGATGCAGGTCTTCGCCGATTACGGCCTCGACCCGCGGCGCGACATCCAGCCGGTGAACCTCTCGACGTCGGTGCTGCTCGAAAGCCTCCGCCGCGGCGACATCGCCGGCGCGGGGATGAACCATTTCGATGTCGCGCGCATCCGCGCGCAGCACACCGATGTCAGCTACCGCGTGATCGGCCGTGGCCGCGACCTGCCCGACGATGTGCTGATCGCCGGCAAGCACGTTCCGGCCGAAGTGGTCGAGCGTGTGCGCCGCGCCTTCGTCGACCAGTCCGACGCGCTGGTGAAGGCCGTGATGGCGGGCGGCGGCGAGAACCGGAAGTATGACGGGATGCGCTTCCTGCACACGGTGAAGTACGAGGATTTCAACTACGTCCGCGCCATGTACCGCACCATCGGCCAGGCGCAGTTCAGCGAGTTCCCCGGGAATTGACGACGGCGACGCTTGCCGCCGACGCAGCCGCGCCCGCGGCGCGGAAGGCTGACCGGGGGCCGGTGGCAATCGCGGCAACGGGCATCGCCAAGCGCTTCGGCGCGGGGCCTGCGGTGCTTGAGGATGTCGACCTCACGGTGCATCGCGGCGAGGCCGTGGCGCTGATCGGGGCGAACGGGGCGGGGAAGTCCACGCTGCTGCGCTGCCTGCTGCGCCTGGTCGAGCCTGATGCCGGCGAGGTGCTGGTGCTCGGCGAGCGCATCGGGGCGCTCTCGCCGCGCGCGCTCCGCCGCGTGCGCACGCGCGTCGGCTTCGTGTTCCAGAAGCACAACCTGGTGCCGCGCCTTTCGGTGCTGAGCAACGTGGTGCATGGCGCTCTCGGCCGCGCCGGGCTCGCCGCGATGCACCACGCGACGGCACCGGCAACGCTGCGGGCCGAGGCGCTTGCCTCGCTCGACCGCGTGGGCCTTGCCCATCTGGCGCGCCAGCGGGCTGATACGCTCTCTGGCGGGCAGAGCCAGCGTGTGGCGATCGCGCGCGCGCTGATGCAGCGCCCCGATGCGCTGTTCGCCGACGAACCCGTCGCCAGCCTCGACCCCGCGGCAGGCGAGGAGGTGATGACGCTGTTCTCGGGCCTCGCCCGCGAGGCGGGGCTGACGCTGCTGTTCACGACGCACAACATGGCGCATGCGCTCGGCCACGCTGACCGCGTGATCGGGCTTCGCGCCGGGCGCATCGCGATCGACGCGCGCGCAGCCCCAGCCCTCGCGCCGCAGCTGGAGCGGTTTTTTGACTGACGCGCGAGCGCTCGAAGCCGCCGGCCTCCCGGCGCGGTTCGACAGGCCGGGCATGCTCGCCTTCCTGCTCTGGGTGGCAGCACTTGCCCTCGTCGTCTCGTCGTTTAACGGCGTCGGCTTCTCGGCGGCGGAATTCGTCAAGGGCCTGCCGCAGATGGGCCGCTTCGCCGCCGGCCTGTTCCCGCCGAGCCTAGACCGGATCGAGCCGGTGCTCTGGTCGCTGCTCGAAACATTCCAGATGGCGATCGCAGGCACCGTGATCGGCGTCATCCTGTCGGTTCCCTTCGCCATCCTCTCCGCGCGACGCCTTTCGCCGCACCCCGTCGTGCAGTGGTTGGCGCGCGCGCTCGTCTCGCTGTTCCGCACGGTGCCTGACCTGATCTGGGCACTGTTCTTCGTCGTCACCGTCGGCCTCGGCCCGTTCGCGGGAACGCTGGCGCTGATCGTCGACACGGTCGGGTTCTGCGGCCGCTTCTTCGCCGAGGCGATGGAGGAGGCCGATCGCGGGCCCCAGGAGGCGTTGTCCGCGCTCGGCGCGCGCAAGGGTGCCATCATCGCCTGCGCGGTGCTGCCGGCCGCGTTGCCGAGCATGATCGCGACCAGCCTGTTCAGCCTGGAGAAGGCCACGCGCTCCTCCGTCGTGCTCGGCCTGGTCGGGGCCGGTGGCATCGGCATGGAGCTCGAGGTCGCGCTGACCTTCTTCAACTATCCGGAGGCAGCGACGATCATCCTCGCGATCTTCGTTCTCGTGCTGATCGTGGAGCAGCTGTCGGGGATGTTCCGCCGGCGGATCATCACGTGAGGCGTGGTACGCGACCCTCCAGCGGATAGGCAGGGTCGTTGTAGCCTGGTGTCGAGGGGTGGCCCGCCGGCACCAGGCGATCGACCAGCGCCTCATCCTCGGCCGTCAGCGTGACGGCGAGCGCGCCCGCGTACTCGTCCCACTGATCGAGCGTGCGTGGGCCCGCGACGACGCCGGTGACCAGGTGGTTATTGAGCAGCCAGGCGAGCGCGAACTGCCCCGGCGTCGCGCCCTTCGCCTCGGCGCGCTCGGCGAACTTCTCCGCGATGTCCAGGCTCTCGGGCCGCCACTCGGTTTCCATCATCCGCTTGTCGCGGCGGGCGGCGCGCGAGCCCTCGGGCGGGGTGACGTTGGCGCGGTACTTCCCCGTCAACACCCCGCGCGCGAGCGGCGAATAGGGGAACACGCCAAGGCCCAGATGCGCGCAGGCGGGCAGGTGCTCGACCTCCACCATGCGGTTCAGCGCGTTGTAGAGCGGCTGGCTGACGATGGGCCGATCGATGCCCGCGAGATCACACAGGCGGCAGAGCTCCGCCACACGCCAGGCGCGCCAGTTCGACACGCCGACGTAACGTACCTTGCCCGCACGGATCACGTCCGCCAGCGCATGCACGGTCTCGGCGAAAGGCGTCGCGTGGTCCTCCTTGTGGAGGTAGAGAACGTCGATCACGTCGGTGCCGAGGCGGCGCAGGCTTGCCTCCACCTCAGCGATGATGTGCCGGCGCGACAGCCCGCGCGCGTTGGGGCCCGTGCCGGTCGGGTTCGCGAGCTTGGTCGCCAGCACCCACCAGGAGCGGTTGGCGGCGATCGCGCGGCCAACGATCTCCTCAGACCGCCCCTCCGTGTAGGTGTTGGCGGTGTCGATGAAGTTCACGCCGTTCTCGCGGGCGCGGGCGACGATCCTCACGCTCTCGGCCTCATCCGTCGCGCCGCCGAACATCATCGTGCCGAGACAGAGCGGAGAGACCATCAGGCCGCTGCGGCCAAGCTTGCGGTACTCCATCGCGGTCGCTCCCGTCACCGCTGCGCCCAGAGCTCGGCGAGCTTCAGGCACACGCGGGCCGATTCCTGCATGTCCTGCACGCTGATCCACTCGCGCGGGCCGTGGATCTCCTGCATGCCGGTGAAGATGTTCGGCGTGGGAAGGCCCATCTCGGTGAAGCGCGAACCATCGGTACCGCCGCGGATGGGCACGAAGTTCGGCGTGATGCCGCAGGCCTCGTAGGCCGCCTTTGCGACATCCACGGGCGTCATGTCGTTCTCGAGCCAGTAGCGCATGTTGCGATACTGTTCCGTGATGGTGCAGGTGATGCGCGCGCGCGGCTCGGTCGCCGCCACCGCCTCGCACACTTTCCGCAGCATCGCCCCGCGCGCCGCCAGCCCCTCGCGCTCGAAATCGCGGAGGATGATGGTGAGCTCGGCATGGGCAGCGCTCCCGCCGGCGAAGGCGACGTGCCAGAAGCCCTGGCGGCCCTCCGTCACCTCCGGCGTCGCGGTCGCCTGAGGCAGCGTGTCGATGATCCGCGCCATCAGGTGCAGCGCGTTCACGAGCTTGCCCTTGGCCCAGCCCGGATGGACCGAGACGCCATCGATCACGATCTTCGCCATGTCGGCGGAGAAGGTCTCGTAGACGAGCTCGCCACGATCGGCCCCGTCGAGCGTGTAGGCGACGGCTGCGCCGAGTGCCTTCGGAAGCTCCGGGTTCACGCCGCGGCCGATCTCCTCGTCGGGCGTGAAGCAGAGGCGGAGCGTGCCGTGTGCGATGCCGGGCCGGGCGAGCAGGTGTTTCGCCACCGCCATGATGATGGCTACCCCCGCCTTGTCGTCGCCGCCCAGCAGCGTCGTGCCGGAGGCGGTGACGATGTCATCGCCCGTGCGCGCGGCGAGGTAGGGCAGCTCGGTGGGCGAGAGCACCTGCGTCGGGTCGTCGGGCAGCGTGATGTCGCCGCCGTTCCAGCGACGGTGGACGATCGGCTTCACGCCAGCACCGGTGAATTGCGGCGTCGTATCGACGTGGGCGCAGAGCGCGATGGTCGGCGCGTCAGCGACCGTGCCCGGCACCGTCGCGAGCAGCGCGCCATAGGGGGTGAGGGTCACGTCCTCGGCCCCCATGGCGGTGAGCTCGCCTTCGAGCAGGTGCAGCAGGTCATACTGCTTCGCGGTCGAGGGCGCGGTGGGGGAGGCAGCGTCGCTCTCGGTATCGATGCGGCAGTAGCGGACGAGCCTGTCCTCTAGCTCAGCCGTGAAATCGACCATGCATCCCTCCCGTTTTGCTGCTTAGCCGCGCAGGACCGCCCCCGTCGCCTTGGCCACGGCCGCGATCACCTTCTGGCCCACCGCGTCGATCTCGGCCTCCGTAAGCGTGCGCTCGCGCGGCTGCAGCGTCACGGCGATGGCGAGGCTCTTCTTCCCCTCGCCGATCGCTGGGCCGCGGAACACGTCGAACAGCGCCACGCTCTCGATCAGCACACGCTCGGCCCCCTTGGCGGCGCGCAGCACGGCATCGGCGGCCACATCCTCGGCCACCACGAAGGCGAAGTCGCGCACCAGCGGCTGGAAGGCCGACAGGCTCGGGTTGCCGCGGCGCTTCTTCTTCGGCTCCGGCACCCCCAGGAGGTCAAGCTCGAACGCAGCGACGGGGCCCGGGAGATCGAGCGCGGCAAGCACGCGCGGATGCAGCTCGCCGAACGTGCCGAGGATGGTCTTCGGCCCGAAGCGCAGCGTGCCTGAACGGCCAGGGTGGAACCAGGCGGGCGCATCGGCCGTCACCTGCACGGCATCGAGGTTCATGCCAAGCGCGGAAAGAACCGCCAGCGCATCGGCCTTCGCGT
The DNA here is from genome assembly GCF_022842375.1 of Elioraea sp. Lineage (GTDB taxonomy): Bacteria > Pseudomonadota > Alphaproteobacteria > Acetobacterales > Acetobacteraceae > Elioraea_A. Next base: position 37,874 of record NZ_JALHPR010000017.1, read on the forward strand.
CCATCGCATCGGGGCTGCGCGCGGGCGCTGCCCAGTGCCGTGGCGAGGCGCCGGCGCGAAGCCCGGTGGCCGCCAGCGTCTGCTCACCCGATTCCCCGCCCGAGAACACGGGGCCCGTCTCGAACAGCGCGACCTCGGCCAGGCCGCGCGCTGCGTTGCGCGCGGCGGCGGCGGCGAGGTTGGGGATGATCGAGGGGCGCATCGCATCGAGGTCGGATGCGATGGGGTTGGCGAGCATGCGCGCATCGTCGCCGCCGCCGAAAAGCTGCGCGGTCGCGCGCGGCATGAAGCTGAAGCTCACCGCCTCGACCATGCCGCGGCCGGCCAGCACGCGGCGCGCGGCGATCGCGCGGCCCATCGCCGGGGTCACGGCAACCGCCGGCACGGTGCGCGCCCGGCCATCGGCATCGGTCAGCGGCGGCATCGGCGCCGGCGTGATGGTGTCGAGGCCGATGATGCGAAGCACCTCCTCGATCAGGTCGTACTCTGCCTGCGGATCCGGCTCGCCCGCGCAATCGTTGCGCCATGAGGGAACCGCGACGACGAGCTTCTCCGCATCGCGCGCGGTCGCGCGGAAGCCGAGGCGATCGAGGATGCGCACCACCTCATCGGGCGGAACGTCATGCCCGCCGAACGAGGCGAGGCGGGCGAGGCGCAGCGTCGCGGTGCGATGCCAGGCGGGCTCGCCGCCCGCGCGCACGACCTCCGAGGCTTCGCCGCCGCAGAGATCGAGGATCATCCGCGTCGCGGCCTCGGTCGCTGCTTCCATCAGCCCGGCATCGATGCCGCGTTCGAAACGATAGCGCGCATCGGTCTGTGTGCCGAGGCGGCGGCCGGAATTGGCGATCGCCACGGGGTCGAACAGCGCGACCTCGAGGAACACCTCGGTCGTCGCCTCCGAACACCCCGTGCTCTCGCCGCCGACGATGCCGGCGAGCGCGAGCGCACCCGAGGCATCGGCGATCACCGTGTCGGCCTCCGTCGCCGTCACGTCGCGGCCATGCAGCCCGGCGAAGGTCTCACCCCTGCCTTGGCGCATCGTCAGCGTGCCGCCGGAGAGCTTGCCGGCATCGAACACGTGCAGCGGGCGGCCGATGTCGAAGGTGAAGAAGTTGGTGATGTCGACCAGCGCCGAGATCGGGCGGAGCCCGATGCTCTCCAGCCGCCGGCGCAGCCATTCCGGTGACGGACCGTTTGTCACGCCGCGGAAGTGGCGGCCGAGCACGAAGGGGCAGGCCGGTGTCTCGGTCACCCAGCGCAAGGGACTCGCGTGGGACGCCGGCACCGCGGGCGCCGACCATGGCTTCAGCGTGCCGAGTCCCGCTGCGGCAAGGTCGCGCGCGATGCCGCGCACCGAGAGCGCATCGCCGCGGTTGGGCGTGACGGCGATCTCGATCACGGGGTCGTCGAGCCCTGCCCAGGTGACGTAGGGAACCCCGACGGGCGCATCCTCCGGCAGGTCGACGATGCCGGAATGATCCTCGCCGAGCCCCATCTCGCGCGCCGACAGCAGCATGGCCTCGGAAGCCTCGCCGCGGATCGCGCCGGCCTTCAGCGTGATGCCCGTGCCGGGAATGAACGCGCCGGGGAGGGCCACCACGGCCTTCATCCCCGTTCGCGCGTTCGGCGCGCCGCACACCACGTTCAGGATGCGGCCATCGCCGCCATCGACGCGGCACACGCGAAGCCTGTCAGCGTTCGGGTGCTGCTTCGCCTCCACCACGTGCGCGATGCGGAACGCGCCAAGTGCTGCGGCACGATCCTCCACCCCCTCGACCTCGAGGCCGATCTGCGACAGCGCTGTGGAGATGCGCTCGACCGACGCGTCGGTGTCGAGATGCGTCTTCAGCCAGGACAGCGTGAACTTCATCTCAGGCAATCCCCGTGGCGGTCGAGGCGACGTCCTCGGGCCGGAAGCCCGTGGCGCGGAGCCAGCGCAGGTCGCTGTCGTAGAAGGGGCGAAGGTCGGTCAGGCCGTGCTTCAGCATCGCCACGCGCTCGATCCCCATGCCGAAGGCGAAGCCCTGCCACTCGCGGTGGTCGATGCCGCAATTCAGCAGCACCTTGGGGTGGACCATCCCCGAGCCCAGGATTTCCAGCCAGTCACCGCCCGCGCCGAGCTCGCCCGTACGGCGGTTCCAGCCGATGTCCACTTCCATCGAGGGTTCGGTGAACGGGAAGTAGGAGGAGCGGAACCGCACCGGCAGCTGCGCGATGCCGAAGAAGGCGCGCAGGAAATCGACCAGGCAGCCCTTGAGGTGGGCGAGCGTGATCGCACGGTCGATCGCGAGCCCTTCGACCTGGTGGAACATCGGGCTGTGCGTCGCGTCATGATCGGCGCGGTAGGTTCGCCCCGGCGCGATCACGCGGATCGGCGGTGGGCCGCCCGTCATGCTGCGGATCTGCACCGGCGAGGTATGCGTGCGCAGCACCTTCTCGCGCCCATCCACCGTGCGGCCGGGGAGGTAGAACGTGTCGTGGTCCTGCCGCGCGGGGTGGTGCTCGGGGATGTTCAGCGCGCCGAAATTCTTCCAGTCATCCTCGATGTCCGGCCCCTCGGCGACGGTGAACCCCATCGCGCCGAAGATCGCGGTGATCTCCTCCACCGTGCGGCTGATGATGTGGATGAGCCCTGGCACCTCTGGGCGGACGGGCAGCGTCACGTCGAGCCGCTCGGCCGCGAGCTTCGCGTCGAGCGCTGTGTTGGCGAGGCCGGCGCGGCGTGCCTCGATCGCGGCCGCGAGTGCGTCCTTGGCCGCGTTCAGCGCCGCACCGCGAGCCTTGCGCTCGTCGGCAGCGACCGCACCGAGGCCCTTCATCAGCGCCGTGAGCGTGCCGTTCTTTCCCAAGGCAGCGACGCGCACGGCATCGAGCGCAGCGAGATCGGCGGCAGTCGCGATGCGGGCAAGCGTCTCGGCTTCGAAGGTCGCGAGATCATCGGTCATGCGGGTCATGCTCCAGATACGAAAAGGGCCGCCGGTGGCCGGCAGCCCTCATCGTCACGTCCTATCCCGCCGGCGGGGCCGGCCTCAGGCGGTGGCGCGGGCGGCCTTGGCCTTCTCGACGATCGCGCCGAACGACGCCGCATCGTGATAGGCGATGTCGGCGAGCGCCTTGCGGTCGAGGTCGAGGCCGGCCGCCTTCACGCCATGGATGAACTGGGCATAGGTCATGCCGTTCTCGCGCACCGCTGCGTTGATGCGCTGGATCCAGAGGGCGCGGAACTCGCGCTTCTTCACCTTGCGGTCGCGGTAGGCGTACTGAAGGCTCTTCTCGACCTTCTGCTTCGCCATCCGGATCGTCGTGCCGGCGCGGCCGCGGAATCCCTTCGCGGCCTCGAGAACCTTGCGATGCTTTGCGCGGGCTGTAACGCCCCGCTTCACGCGTGCCATGTGTCAGCGTCCTTTCGTTGCGAGGGTATCAGAGCCCGTAGGGCGCCCACTGCTTGACGGTGATCCCGTCCTGGTGGCGCAGGGTCTGGTTCCCGCGGTTCGAGCGCTTCGCCTTCTGCGACCGGCGGCGCAGCATGTGCCGCTTGAATCCCGGGCCGGCGATGACCTTCCCGGTGCCGCTGAGCTTGAAGCGCTTCTTGACGCTGCTCTTCGTCTTGCGCTTGGGCATTTTGTCGTCCTTTCATCAAGCGTGCCGCGTGTGAACACGGCTATAGGCGGCCGGGCATGCCCTTCAGGCCCGGCGCGCACAGAAGGCGCGGCGTATAGCGGAACCGCCCCGGCCGTGCAACCCGGACCAGTGCGGAACACCCCCGGTCGCACATGGACGGAACCGGCCCCGCACCCCTATATCCCCATCCATGATCGCCTTCCGCAAGATGCATGGGCTGGGCAACGACTTCGTCGTGCTGGACCGGCGCGCCGCCGCTCCTGTGCTGACCCCCGACACGGCCCGGTTCCTGGCCGACCGGCGCCGGGGCATCGGCTGCGACCAGGTGATCCTGATCGAGCCTGCGCGCGAGCCCGGCACGGCGGCGTGGATGGGCATCCGCAACCCAGACGGCTCGGAAGCCGAGGCCTGCGGCAACGCCACGCGCTGCATCGCAGCCCTGCTGATGGACGAGGCGGGCACCGACAGGGTGGCGATCGGCTCGCTCGGCGGCGTGCTGCGGGCGGAGCGCCGAGCCGGCGGCCTGGTGGCCGTCGACATGGGTGCCCCGCGGCTTGGCTGGGCCGAGATTCCGCTCGCCCACGAGATGGACACGCTGCACCTGCCGCTCACCCGCGCCGGCCTCGCCGACCCGGCCGGCTGCTCGATGGGCAACCCCCACGCCACCTTCTTCGTGAGCGACGTCTCGGCGCTCGACATCGCCGCGATCGGCCCCTCGCTCGAACACGACCCGCTGTTCCCCGCCCGCGCCAATATCGGCTTCGCCGAGGTGCTGGGGCGTGACCGGATCCTGCTGAGGATGTGGGAGCGTGGGGCTGGCATCACGCTCGCCTGCGGCACGGGGGCCTGCGCGGCGCTCGTCAACGCCCATCGGCGTGGCCTCACCGGGCGGTCGGCCACCATCACGCTCGATGGCGGGGAACTCGCCATCACCTGGGGCGAGGATGACCGCGTGATCATGACCGGCCCGGTCTCCGACGTGTTCTCTGGCAGCGTCGCCCTGCCCGCACCGCAGCAGGTCCGCGCGGCATGAGCGTTCGGGTGCTCAATTTCGGCTGCCGGCTGAACACCTGGGAAGGCGAGGTGATGCGCGGGCATGCCGCCGCCGCGGGGCTCGCCGACACCATCATCGTCAACACCTGCGCCGTGACGGCGGAAGCCGAGCGCCAGGCGCGCCAAGCGGTGCGGAAGGCGCGCCGCGAAAACCCGTCGGCGCGCATCGTCGTCACCGGCTGCGCGGCACAGATCAGGCCCGACGCCTGGGGCGCGATGGCGGAGGTCGACCGCGTCGTCGGCAACCAGGAGAAGCTCGAGGCTGCCACCTGGGCAGAGGCGGCACCCGCGCGCGTGGCGGTGTCCGACATCATGGCGGCGAAGGAAGCAGCGGCCCATCTGGTGACCGAGTTCGCCGGCCGCGCCCGCGCCTTCGTGCAGGTGCAGCAGGGGTGCGATCATCGCTGCACCTTCTGCATCATCCCCTATGGCCGCGGAAACAGCCGCTCCGTTCCCATCGGCGCGGTGGTCGACCAGGCCCGCGCGCTGACCGAGGCCGGCTATGCCGAGCTCGTGCTGACAGGGGTCGACATCACCTCCTACGGGCCTGACCTGCCGGGCGCGCCGAGGCTCGGGCAGATGATCCGCCGCCTGCTCGCCCTCGTGCCTGGCATCCGCCGACTTCGCCTGTCCTCGCTCGACCCCGTCGAGATCGACGATGATCTCTGGCGGCTGATCGCCGAGGAGCCACGGCTGATGCCGCACCTGCACCTCTCCGTGCAGGCGGGCGATGACATGATCCTCAAGCGCATGAAGCGGCGGCACCTTCGCGCCGACGTCCTGGCCGTGACCGAGCGCGCGCGGCGCCTCCGCCCTGGCATCGCCTTCGGCGCCGACCTGATCGCCGGCTTCCCGACCGAGACGGAGGCGATGGCCGCGAACACACGCGCGCTGGTGGCCGACGCGGGGCTCGATTTCCTGCACGTGTTCCCGTTCAGCGCGCGCGGGGGCACCCCCGCCGCGCGCATGCCGCAGCTCGACGGACGGCTGGTGGCCGAACGTGCGGCGATGCTGCGAGAGGCTGGCCGCGCGGCGGCCGAGCGCTTCTACCAGGGCCGCATCGGGGCGGAGGCTGAGATGCTGGTCGAGCGTGCGGGTGAGGGCCACACCGAGCATTTCGCGCCCGCTCGGCTCGTTGCCGGAAGTCTCGCACCAGGGCAGATCGGCCGCGTGCGCATCACCGCGGCGAACGCCGACGGCCTCATCGCGGCGGCAGCCTGATGGCACTCCGCGACCTCTTCCGCCGCGGTGGCAACGAGGCGGCGCCGCCCCCAGCACCGGAGCCGGAGGCGCCGAAGGCCGGCTTCCTCACGCGGCTTCGCCAGGGCCTGTCGCGCTCGACCGCGCGCATCACCGAGGGTATCGGTGCGCTGTTCACCAAGCGCACGCTCGATGACGCCGCCCTCGACGACCTGCAGGACCTGCTGATCCAGGCCGACCTCGGCGTCGCTGCCTCGGGGCGGATCATCGCCGCGTTCCGCCGCACCCGCTTCGGCCGCGAGGTGACCGACCAGGAGGTGCGCGAGGCGCTGGCGGACGAGATCGCCGAGATCCTCGCACCCGTCGCGCTGCCGCTTGTGCCCGATGCCACGCTCGCGCCGCATGTGATTCTCGTCGTCGGCGTGAACGGCACGGGGAAGACGACGACGATCGCCAAGCTCGCGGCACTGTGGAAGGAGCAGGGCTTGTCGCCGATGCTGGTGGCCGGCGACACGTTCCGCGCGGCGGCGGTGTCACAGCTGCGCGTCTGGGGTGAGCGTACGGGCTGCCCGGTGATCTCCGGTGCCGATGGCGCCGATGCGGCGGGGCTGGCGTTCGATGCGCTGAAGGCCGCCCGCGAGGCGAAGGCCGACGTGCTGCTGGTCGACACCGCCGGCCGGCTGCACAACAAGGCCGACCTGATGGCGGAACTCGCCAAGGTCGTGCGCGTGATCCGCAAGCTCGAGCCGGCGGCCCCGCACAGCGTGCTTCTCGTTCTCGACGCGACGACGGGGCAGAACGCGATCCAGCAGGTGCGCGTGTTCGGCGAGATGGTCGCCGTCACCGGCCTCGTCGTCACCAAGCTCGACGGCAGCGCCAAGGGCGGCGTGGTCGTCGCACTCGCGCACGAGTTCGGGCTTCCGGTGCATGCGGTTGGCGTCGGCGAACAGGCGGGCGACCTCAGGCCGTTCGAGGCGAGGGCCTTCGCGCGTTCCCTCGTCGGGCTTGATGAGGCTCAAGGCGCTTAAGGGAGGCTGGACCTAACCTCCGCCGCGGCGTCCTATGCCGATGCCGAAACGGACCCGGAGGAGAGCACCATGGCCACCGTCGAATGGGCGCGGATGAGCGCGCCCGACATCAAGGAGAAGGCCGAACAGGGCGCGCTGGTCGTGCTGCCGGTCGCGAGCCTCGAACAGCATGGCCCGCATCTGCCGACGATGGTCGATACCCGCCTGGCGACGGAGGTGTCGATCCGCGCGGCGACCATCCTCAGCAGCACCGAGCCGGTGCTGGTGCTCCCCTGCCAGTGGATGGGCATGTCGGAGCATCACTTCCCCTTCGGCGGCACGATCAGCCTCGACTACGCGACGTTCCACGCCGTGCTGCGCTGCATCTGCCGCAGCCTGAAGGCGGACGGGTTCAAGCGCCTGTTCATCGTCAACGGCCATGGCGGCAACACCGAGCCGCTGGCCGTGAGCACGCGCGAACTCGCGCATGAGTTCGGCATGGCGGTGGTGGGCGGCACCTACTGGCTGATCGGGGCAGAGGCGATCGGGCCGGTGCTGACGACGCAGAAGAACGTCCAGCATGCCTGCGAGGCGGAGACGAGCATGATGATGGCGGCCGAGCCCTCGCTCGTTCACCGCGGCCAGCTCGAGGCCGCCGCGCGCGGGGTGATGACGCCGAACGAGGTGGCCGGCCAGGCGAGCACGGACGGGGCCGGCATCCAGCGCTTCCGCAGCTTCGCCGAGCGCGCGCCGGGAACAGGCGTTAAGGGCGATCCGCGCGCCGCCACGCCGGAGAAGGGGACGGCGCTGCTCGACGGCGTCGCAGCTGCCCTTGCCGCCGCCATGGCCAACCCCGCGATCTGGACCGCGCCCGATGCGGTGTGGGAGGCGGGCCGCGCGTTCGGCGGTACCGGCTGAAGGACCATCCGCGAATTCTACTGTCGTGCTCGTCGGGCTTTGTCCTGCGCTTCCGGTGCTCACGGCCTGAAGGCCGCTGCGCGCCGGTTCTCGGACACTGCGCCATCCGACTCACCGCAGCGAATTCTCGAACGGTCTTTCGGCTATCAGAACGGGAAGGTCAGCGTCGCGCCGAGCCTGTCGGCGGGGAGGGGGTCTTCGAGGCGCTCTCCCGTCTGCAACCTCGTGCCGAGGTCGTCGCGCAGAAGCCGGTGCGGGTCATGCGCGTCGAGCCGTTCGAGCATGGAGGGCGCGATCGTCGTTGTGCCGAACAGCGATCGGCGCGTCGTCTCCACCACGCCTGGCGGCGGCATGGGCAGCGGTGGCGCGAGGTCGAGATCGGATCGCGGCTGCGGCGCAGGAGTGCGGAAGGCCGGGTCGATCATCATGCCGCCGCCCGTTGGCTGCGCGGAGGCAGCGGATGCGATCAAGAGAAACGGGAGGAGGGCGGCGCGCAGCATGGCGAGAGCATGCCCGCACGACGACGTCGTCCACAAGCGCAGGCGGGCAGATCAGACCGTGAGGTTCAGCAGGCTTCCGCGGGGAAGCGGGCCCGAGGGCGGGCTCGGCGGCAGGGCCTGCATGGCCGGCTTCTGAGGGCCCGCGGGCGCGCCGCCGCTGGCTGCCGCGAGCGTCGTGCTCGGCGGGGAGATGGGGCGGCTTTCGCGCGCCTGCATCGCCGCGGTGGCGCCTTGCGAGAAGGCTGCGAGGGATGAGAGCGAGATCATGCGAAGCGTTGTAGGGCGCATAAGTTAATAATGCGTAAACGCCTCATCTTTTGCAATCCACGCGTGTGCATGTCGCGCGCGAACGCTCGCCGGTACTCGCCTTCGTCTAGCCAGTGACCAGCTCTTTCGGATCGGGGTCCAGCCCTTGCTAGGCGAGTGACATCGTCTGCCGGCGGATCGCTCCGCCAGAAGACAGCGGCGATCAGGTCACTCGCCGCCCGCGACCTGCCGGGCATAGTCCTGCGCGTCATACCATCCGTGCGACACCGCCACCTTGAGGTCCTGGTCGAGGTCCCACTCCTCCCAGCCAGTGACCCGCAGCGGGTTTCCCGTGCCGGCATGCTTGCCCGTGAAGGTCCAGATATAGGCGACGTGGTTGCCGGCGATCCGGACCTCATCGCAGAACACCGTCATGTCCCGAACATCGGCGTAGAAGCCCGCCGCCATCTCGGCGACCCGCGCACGCCCCTCCCAGGGCTCGCCGCTGTTGATCACGATCCGCCCGTCGCTTGCGTAGAACGCGGCGACAGCCTGCGGCGAACCGGAGTTCCAGGCATCCGTGTACGCCTGCGCGAGGTCACGAATCTTGCTGTGATTGACCAACATGCGTTTGCCCCCGTGCTGGATTGGTTCGCGAAAGCAACGCTACCCCGTGCCGAGATCCCACCACAACGCGGTTGGGACCGACATCTAGCGAACGCCGAGCGCGGCAACACCCGGCAGCGTCTTGCCTTCGAGCCATTCGAGGAACGCCCCGCCGGCCGTCGACACGTAGCTGAACTGCTCCGCCACGCCCGCATGACGCAATGCGGCCACCGTGTCGCCGCCACCCGCGACCGAAAGCAGCTTGCCGGCCTCGGTCAACGCCGCCGCACCCTTGGCCGCGCGCACGGTCGCCGCATCGAACGGCTCGGTCTCGAAGGCGCCGAGCGGGCCGTTCCACACCAGCGTCCTGGCCGCGGCGAGGCGCGTCAGGAGATCGGCCACCGACATCGGCCCGACATCGAGCACCATCGCGTCTGCCGGGATGGCATCGACCGGCACGATCTCCGACGGCGCATGGGCGCGGAACTCGCACGCGACCACCACGTCGGTCGGCAGCAACAGCGTGCAGCCAGCGGCCTCGGCCTTCGCCGCGATCTCGCGCGCTGTGTCGTGCAGGTCGGCTTCCTGGAGGCTCTTGCCTACCGCTACGCCGCGCGCGGCGAGGAAGGTGTTGGCCATCGCCCCGCCAATCACCAGCAGGTCGACGCGCCCGACCAGGTTGCCGAGGAGGTCGAGCTTGGTCGACACCTTCGCCCCACCGACGATTGCTGCCACCGGCCGCTTGGGATCGCTGAGCGCGGCACCCAGCGCCTCGAGCTCACGCTGCATCAGCCGCCCGGCATAGGCGGGCAGGAGATGTGCCAGCGCCTCCGTGCTCGCATGCGCGCGGTGGGCGGCCGAGAAGGCATCGTTGACGAACACGTCGCCAAGCGCCGCCATGGCCTTGGCGAGGCCAGCGTCGTTCTTCTCCTCGCCCGCGTGGTAGCGCGTGTTCTCGAGCACCAGCACGTCGCCCGGCGCCATCGCGGCGACGGCGCTCTCAGCCGCATCGCCGACGCAATCGTCAGCGAAACGAACCTCCATGCCGAGAACCTGGCCGAGTGCGACCGCGACGGGGCGGAGCGACATCTCGGGCACGCGCTTGCCCTTCGGGCGGTCGAAATGGCTGAGCACGATCACCTTCGCGCCGGCGCGCGAGAGCTCGAGGATCGTCGGTGTCAGCCGTTCCAGGCGGGTGAGGTCACCCACCTGGCCGTCATGCATCGGCACGTTCAGGTCGGCGCGGACCAGCACGCGCTTGCCCTGCGCCTGAAGGTCATCGAGCGTGCGGAACCCCATGGCTCAGAGCGACCCGAACAGGGCCGCCGTGTCGCTCATCCGGTTCGAGAAGCCCCACTCGTTGTCGTACCAGCCCATCACGCGCACGAGGGTTCCCTCGATCACCGCCGTCTGGCCGGAATCGAAGGTGCAGGAGGCAGGGTTGTGGTTGAAGTCGATCGAGACGAGCGGGGCGGCGTTGATTGCGAGGATGCCCTTGAGCGGGCCTTCGGATGCTGCCTTCATCGCTGCGTTCACCTCGTCCTTCGTCACGCTCTTCCTGAGGTTGGCGTCGAGCGAGACGAGCGAGACGTTCGGCGTCGGCACGCGGATGGCGGTGCCGTCCAGCTTGCCCTTCAGTTCCGGCATCACGAGGCCGACGGCCTTGGCAGCGCCAGTCGAGGTCGGGATCATGCTGACGGCGGCGGCACGTGCGCGGTGCAGGTCCTTGTGCAGTGTGTCGACGGTGTTCTGGTCTCCGGTGTAGGCGTGGATCGTCACCATGTAGCCGCGCTCGACGCCGAACGCGTCGTGCAGCACCTTCACCATCGGCGCCAGGCAGTTGGTGGTGCAGGAGGCGTTGGAGACGACGGTCATCTCCTTCGTCAGCGTCTGGTGGTTCACGCCGTAGACGATCGTCGCATCCGCGTTCTCGCCGGGGGCCGAGATCAGCACCTTGCGCGCGCCGGCGGTGAGCAGCAGCGAGGCCTTCTCCTTCGACGTGAAGATGCCCGTGCACTCCATCGCGACATCGATGCCCGCAAGCGGCAGTTTTGCGGGGTCACGCTCCGCCGTCACCTTGATCGGGCCCCAGGTGCGGCCGCCATGGGTGATCGTCATGCTGTCGGCCGAGGTGGTCACCTCGCCCGGGAAGCGGCCATGCACGCTGTCGTAGCGGAAGAGATGCGCGTTCGCCTCGACCGAGCCGAGGTCGTTGATCAGCACAGGCTCCACGTCCGTCCGCCCGCTTTCGACGAGCGCGCGCAGAACGAGGCGGCCGATGCGGCCGAAGCCGTTGATCGCAACCTTCACAGCCATGTCGAACTCCTCCTGGGTTGGGTCAGTCGAGGCGCCGCGTGACGGCGGCAGCCACCGCCTCCGCCGTGATGCCGAAGTGCCGGTAAAGCTTCTCGTAAGGGCCGGATGCGCCGAAGCCCGTCATGCCGATGAAAAGGCCGGACAGGCCGAGCACGCGGTCCCACCCGAAGCCGATCGCCGCCTCGATGCCGACGCGCAGGCCCCCGCCGAGGGTGACGGCCTGCGTCGTCTCGTCCTGCTGCATGAAGAGTTCGAAGCAGGGCATGGAGACCACCGCCGTGGGCACGCCCTCGGCCTCGAGCAGCTCGCGCGCCGCGACCGCAAGCGAGACCTCTGAGCCGGAGGCGATCAGCGTCGCCTGCCGCTGGGCGGAGGCCTCGACCAGCACGTAGCCGCCGCGGGCGGTCATGTTCTCCGGCGTGTGCGTGGTGCGCAGCGTCGGCAGCGCCTGGCGGGTGAGTGCCAGAGCGGAAGGCCCGTCGGTGCGCGACAGGGCAAGCGCCCAGGCCTCCGCCGTTTCCACCGCATCGGCCGGGCGGAACACGTGCAGGTTCGGGATGGCGCGGAGTGCGGCGAGATGCTCGACGGGCTGGTGCGTTGGCCCATCCTCGCCGAGCCCGATGCTGTCATGCGTGAACACGTACACCGCCCGCTGGCGCATCAGCGCGGCGAGGCGGATGGCCGGGCGCATGTAGTCGGAGAAGACGAGGAAGGTGCCGCCGAACGGGATCAGCCCGCCATGCAGGGCCATGCCGTTCATGGCAGCACCCATCGCATGCTCGCGCACGCCGAAATGGATGTGCCGCCCGCCCCAGTTGTCGGGCGAGAGCGTTCCCATCGCCTTCACGTGGGTGAGGTTCGAGCCGGTGAGGTCGGCCGACCCGCCGACGAGCTCCGGGATCGCGGGGATGAGCGCCTCGAGCGCCTTCTGGCTCGATTGCCGGGTGGCGAGCTTGGGCTTCTCGGTCGAGAGCGCCTGTTTCCAGGCATCGAGGCCGGCGCGCCAGTCATCCGGCAGGCGGCCTGACGTGACACGCTCGAACTCGGCCCGCTGCGGGCTCTTCTGGATGCGCCGGAGCCAGGCCATCCGCTCGCGCGCACCACGGCGGCCGGCTTCCTGCCAGCCCGCCGCGATGTCGGCCGGGATGGTGAAGGGAGGCTCGGTCCAGCCGAGTGCTGCCTTGGCGGCGGCGGCCTCGTCAGGCCCGAGCGGGGCGCCGTGCGAGCCCGCGGTGCCGGCCTTGGTCGGCGCGCCGAAGCCGATGATGGTGCGGCAGGCGATCAGCGTCGGCTTGCCCGACCGCATGGCGTAGCCGAGTGCGCCGGCGATCTCGGCATGGTCATGCCCGTCGATCCGCTTGGTGGCCCAGCCATAGGCCGCGAAGCGCTTCAGCACGTCATCGGAGCAGGAGAGGTCGGTCGCGCCGTCGATCGAGATGGAATTGTCGTCGAACAGCACGGTGAGCTTGGAGAGCTTCAGGTGCCCGGCGAGCGAGGCTGCCTCGTGGCTGATGCCCTCCATCAGGTCGCCGTCGGAGGCGATCACCCAGGTGCGATGATCGACCAGCGAGCGGCCGAAGCGGGCGGCGAGCATGCGCTCGGCCATCGCCATGCCGACGGCAGTCGCCAGACCTTGGCCGAGTGGGCCGGTGGTGGTCTCGATGCCGGGGTGCTCGCCGAACTCCGGGTGGCCGGCGGTGCGGCTGCCGAGCTGGCGGAAATTGCGGAGCTCATCCATCTCCATCCCGGCATGGCCGGTGAGGTGGAGAAGGCCGTAGAGCAGCATCGAGCCATGGCCGGCCGAGAGCACGAAACGGTCACGGTCAGGCCAGCGGGGGTCGGCGGCGTCGAACTTGAGCACCTTCGTCCAGAGCGTTGCGGCGACATCCGCCATCCCCATGGGCATGCCGGGATGGCCGGACTTGGCGGCCTCGACCGCATCGATGGCGAGCGCGCGCAGCGCATCGGCCATCCGCCGCTCCGGCCCCGCCGTGCGTTCCAGCAGCTCGGCCATTGCCTGGGCTGCAATCAGGGGTGCGCTCGTGTCGGTCGTTGCCAAGGACAGGGCTCTCCGCGGTCAGCCGTGGCGGGAGGTGCCCGCCGAGGTGGCTATGGAACGGGGTGGCTATAGAAAGGGGCAGGGGCGGCGGCAACCCCCTTCGCCGCCGCCCTGGCTGGTGAAACCCGAATGTGGGCGCCTGGTTCGCGCTATCGCATGAGTCCCCGCTCGGCGATCCAGGCCTGGATCAGCCCGGCGATCTGGTCGCTGTTGTCGTCCATCATCAGCATGTGGGAGTTGCCGGTGATGCCGCGCGCGGGGAGCGAGAGCTCATCCGCCCGCCCGCCCTTCTCGCGGATGGCAGCACCCCAGCGGTCGATCGCCGGCTTGATGCGTGTCCAGAGCGCGTTTTCGCCCAGGTAGTCGCCCCAGACGATGAGATGGGGAATGTCCTTCACCTTCGCGGCATCGTCGTTCGCCGGGTTCGGCGCGCCGGAGGGTTCGACGGCGATGATGCCCTTGATCTTGTCGGGCGCGTTCAGCGCGGCGCGGAAGGCGAAGTTGCCGCCCTGGCTGTGCACGACGATCACGCAGGGGCAGACGCGCTGGACATAGGCATCGTAGGCCGCCTGGATCATCGGGTCGGTCGTCACCCAGCGGGGGACGGATTGCTTGGTGAACTGGTCCCACGCAGCGACGGGGAAGCGCGTGCCCTGGTAGGTGCGGCGGCCGGCCGCCTCGCGGGCCCAGCCATCGGCCGGGCCGACGCGGAAGAGGTGCCAGCCCTCGCCCATGGTGCGGAACACCGGCTCGCCACCCAGGATCTCGGGAAAGCGCGCCCAGCCTGCACGTCCACGCTCGACTGCATCGGAGGTGTAGACATCGTGGCCAGCGCGGAGGAACGCCATCTGCCAGCCCGGGCGGCCATCGGGGGTCGTCTCCCACGTCACGCCGGTGAGGCCGCCGCCATGCATCAGCAGCAGCGGATAGCGGGCGCGGGGGTCAGCCAGGCGCACGTACTGCACGTACATCTGGCCTGCCTGGAAATCGCCGTTCGGGTCGTAGCGGAAGGGCGGGGAGCCCGGGCTGAAGGTGATCTCCTTCGTCGCGAGCCCAGAGACGGTCGCGACCTGGCCGCCGACATGGAAGCTGCCGATCTCGCGGACGGCGATGTCCTGGGCCGATGCGGTGCCGGCCAGCAGCAGCAGCGCCGCTGCGAGTGACGTTGTCTTCATCGTTTCCTCTCCGATTTATTCTTGCTGGGAGTCGACTCTAGAGCGGCTTCAGCACCTCGATCACCGCGCCCTTCACGAAGGGCTTCACCGCCGCGCGATACGCGGTCATGTGCGGAGCCGTGCTGTGCGCCTTCAGCGCCGCGGCATCGCGCCAACGCTCGACGATGATCACCGTGTCCTCGCCCGCCAGGGTCTGCGCGCCGAGAACGCCAGGCTCGTCGCCCGTCGCGTCATAGGCGATGCAGCCATCCTCGGCGTGAACGTCGGGCTGCACCGTGCGGAACGCGGCGAGCCACTGCTCCCGTGTGCCGGGGTTCAGGCTGATGCGGGCAAGGACGTGGATCATCAAAGGCTCCTGTTGGCACGGGCGAGGATGGCATCGCAGAGGACCTGCGCGCCGGCGGCGGCGTGGTCGGGGAGGATGCTCTCCTCCTCGTTGTGGCTGAGCCCGTCCTTGCAGGGGACGAAGATCATCGCGGTGGGCACGCTGCGCGCGACGTAGACGGCATCGTGCCCGGCACCGGAGACGATCTCGCGCGCGCTCATGCCATGCCGCCGCGCCGCCTCGGCGACGAGCGCGACGCAGGACGCATCGAAGGGCTGGGCCGTGATGCGGAACAGCTCGGTGAGCGCGAGGGAGAGGCGGTTCTCGTCGGCGATCGCCTGTGCTGCCTTCGGGAACGCCTCGGCGAGGCCAAGCAGCGTCGCATCATCGGGGTGGCGGAACTCGACGGAGAAGCGCACCTCGCCGGGCACGACGTTGCGGCTGTTCGGCAGCACCTGGAGCTGCCCCACCGTGCCGCGGCCGCTCTCGCCCTTCTCACGCATCATGCGGTCGACCAGGTCGATGATCCGCGCCGCACCGACCAGCGCATCGCGGCGCGCCGAAGGGGGCGTTGTGCCGGCGTGGCTGTCGCGCCCCGTCAGCACCGCGTCGTACCACACCTGAGCCTGCGCGCCGGTGACGATGCCGATGGTCCGGTCCTCTGCCTCCAGGATCGGACCCTGCTCGATATGCAGCTCGAAATAGGCATCGGCCGGGAAGGGTTCCGCCTTCTGCGTGCCGCGATAGCCGATCGCGTCGAGCGCGCTTTCGACCGTCACGCCCTCGGTGTCGGCGAGCGCATAGGCCTTGGGCAGGGAATAGACGCCAGCCCACACGCCGGAGCCCATCAGCGAGTGGCCGAAGCGCGAGCCTTCCTCGTCGGTCCAGTTGCAGAGGATGAGCGGCGCATCGGTCTCGATGCCGGCCTCGTTCAGCGTGCGCACCACCTCGAGCCCGGCAATGACGCCGAGGGCGCCGTCGAACTTGCCGCCAGAGGGCTGGCTGTCGAGATGGCTGCCGAACAGGACGGGCAGGCGCCCGGGATCACGCCCCTTGCGGGTGGCGAACATGTTGCCGATCGCATCGACCGTGACGGTGAGGCCCTCGCGCTCGCAGAGGGAGCGGAATCGGTCGCGCCCCCGCTTGTCGACATCGGTCAGCGTCAGCCGCTTCACGCCCCCTTTCGGCGTGGCCCCGATCGCGGCCATGTCCATCAGCGCATCCCACAGCCGCCGCGGATCGATCCGCGCGTTGTCGGCGCGTGGCACACCCATGCCATCCTCCCTCACCCGTTGTGCGGCCATTGTGCAGCGGTGGGGCTGAGCCGCAAGGCCCGCCCCCTCACCCTGTCCCTCTCCCGCAAGCGGGAGAGGGGACGCTGCGGCGACACCAACGACAGAAGCCCTCTCCCCCCGCTGGGGGGAGAGGGTTGGGTGAGGGGGGCGCGTGGTGCTGTGCCGCACTGTCCTCCTGTCCCGCCCCCGCACTCGACAGGCGGGCGCCGCGCCCTACCTTGCGGCGATGCAGAGCACCATCCCCCCCACCATCCCCACCACGATTCCCCGGGCCGCCCTCGTCACCGGCGGGGCGCGCCGCCTCGGCCGTGCCATCGCGCTCGCGTTCGCCGAGGCCGGGTTCGACCTGGCGATCCACTATTCCGCCAGCGCGGCAGAGGCCGAGGGGACCGCAGCCGACATCCGCTCCCTCGGCCGCCGTGCCGTCACGCTCCGCGCCGACCTCGCGCGCGAGGTGGAGGTGGCCGCGCTCATCCCCGCCGCGGCCGAGGCGCTGGGCCCGCTTGGCGTCCTGGTCAATAACGCCTCGACCTTCGAGCGCGACGAGATCGGCGACGCGACGCGCGCGAGTTGGGACCAGCACATGGAGCCCAACCTGCGCGCGCCGTTCGTGCTGACGCAGGGCTTCGCCGCTGCTCTGCCGGCGGGGAGGGAGGGCGTGGTGATCAACCTGCTCGACCAGCGCGTCTGGTCGCTCACCCCGCATTTCGTCAGCTACACGGTGAGCAAGGCGGCCCTGTGGGCGCTGACGCAGAGCCTCGCCCTCGCGCTCGCCCCGCGCATCCGCGTGAACGGCATCGGGCCGGGGCCGGCGATGCCGAGCCCGCGGCAGAGCCAGGCGCAGTTCGACCGGCAATGCGCCTCCGTCCCGCTCGGCCGTGGCACGAGCGCGGGGGAGGTGGCGCGCGCCGCTCTCGCAATCCTGTCCCTGCCGGCCATGACGGGGCAGATGATCGCGCTTGACGGCGGGCAGCATCTGCAATGGTCTGCCGCCCACTCCGGAGAGCCAGAGGAATAGGCGGGACGCATGGACCCCATGGCCGACAGGCGGATCGCGCAGGCAGCGCTCGCGCTCCGCCACGTGTTCATCCGTGACCTCGTGCTCGAGGCCGCCATCGGGGTGCATGCCCACGAACGGGGCGGTACGCAGCGCATCCGCCTCAACATCGACCTTGGGGTGGAGGACGACGGCGCGCGCGCTCTGTCGCGGGCAGGGGTGGGGCGGGACGAGCTCTCCCGGGTGGTCGACTACGGGGCGGTGGTGGAGGCGGCGCGGGCGGTCGTGGCGTCGGGCCATGTCGCGCTGGTGGAGACGCTGGCGGAAAGGATCGCCGAGGCCTGCCTGCTCGATCCGCGCGTCAGGATCGTTCGCGTAAGGGTTGAGAAGCTTGACGTGATCCCCGACGCAGCCTCGGTTGGCGTCGAGATCGAGCGTCGCAACGCCGAACGCTGACGGCGAAACTTGTCCACCGGCCGCGTGTGAGGCCCAAGCGACGTTCGCGTGACAATGCTGCCACGACGCGAACAGCGGGGCGTGCGACGGATTACAGCTTGACTCAAGTTTTTCAATGCCTTGCCAGTTGCTGCCCAAAGCTTGGGCATTTCGTTAAACTTGAGCGGAAAGGCCCGACTCGCATTGTCGCGAGAACGTTCCTCACAGACTTATCCACACGAGCGGTGGATGGTGTGATCCGTGGAAGTTGCGCGCATAGGATGGAAGCATAACGCGCATGACGCGAACTCCTGACACGAATTCGCCAGAAGAGGGCGGAGGCGCAGAGGCACCCAAGCTGCGCGGCAGCGCCGTGATCAGCGCTGCACTTGCCACGCTGCCGCCCGGGCCCGGCGTCTACCGGATGCTCGATAGGGCCGGCCGTGCCCTCTATGTCGGCAAGGCCCGCAGCCTCAGGAAGCGGGTCGCAGCCTATACGCGCCCCGCACGCCTGCCCGAACGCCTCAGGCGCATGGTGAACGAGACGATCACGCTCGAGATCGTCACCACCCATACGGAAGCCGAGGCGCTGCTGCTCGAGGCCAACCTCATCAAGAAGCTCGAGCCGAAGTTCAACATCGTCCTCCGCGACGACAAGTCCTACCCCTGGCTCGCGCTGAACCCGGGCCTCGGCTATCCGCGCATTGCCAAGCACCGTGGCTCGCCGAAGCCCGGGGCCGAGTATTTCGGCCCCTACGCCTCGGCGTGGGCCGTGAACCAGGCGATGACGGCCTTGCAGCGGGCCTTCCTGCTGCGGTCCTGCACCGATGCCATGTTCGAGAGCCGAACGCGCCCCTGCCTGCTGTTCCAGATCAAGCGCTGTGCGGCGCCCTGCGTCGGCCGCATCGGGGAGGAGGACTATGCCCGCCTCGTCACCCAGGCGCGGCGCTTCCTCGAGGGCGGGTCGGGCGATGTACAGAAGGAGCTCGCCACCGAGATGGAGGCAGCCGCCGCCGCGCTCGCGTTCGAGCATGCCGCGCGGCTGCGCGACCGCATCCGCGGCCTCACCCACGTGCAGGGCAATGACAGCGCACACGCGCACGACGTCGCGGAAGCCGACGTGATCGCGGCACACCAGGCCTCGGGGCTCACCTGCATCCAGGTGTTCTTCATCCGCGGCGGGCGGAACAACGGCAACCGCGCCTTCTTTCCCGTCCATGGCGAGGGCGAGAGCGCGGGTGCGGTGCTCGGCGCCTTCATCGGCCAGTTCTATGACGACAAGCCCCCGCCGCGGCTGCTGCTGCTCAGCCACGAGGTGCCGGGCGCACGGCTCGTCGCCGACGCGCTGTCGCTGAAGGCCGGCGGTGCGGTGACGATCGCGGTGCCGAAGCGCGGCGGCAAGCACGACATGGTCGTGCATGCCGAGACCAATGCGCGCGAGGCGATCGAGCGAAGGCTGGCCGAGCGCGCGGGGCAGGGCGCGCTGCTCGATGGGGTCGCGCGCGCCTTCGGCCTCGCCAGCCCGCCCGCCCGCATCGAGGTTTACGACAACAGCCACACGCGCGGGCGCGAGCCCTATGGCGTGATGATCGTCGCCGGGCCGACCGGGTTCATGAAGCAGGCCTATCGCAAGTTCATCATCAAGGGCGAGAAGGCCGAGGTCACGCCGGGCGATGACATCGGCATGATGCGCGAGGTGCTCGGCCGCCGCTTCGGACGCCTGCTGCGCGAGAGCGAGGAGGAGGCCGACGGCGCCAGGGGCGAATCATGGCCCGACCTCGTGCTGATCGATGGCGGGGCGACGCAGCTTGCCGCCGCCGCCGAGACGCTGGCCGAACTCGGCGTCGAGGATGTTCCCCTCGTCGCAATTGCCAAGGGGCCCGACCGCAACGCGGGTCGTGAGCGGTTCTTCATCCCCGGCCGGGAGCCGTTCGACCTGCCGCCGCGCGACCCGGTGCTCTACTACCTGCAGCGGCTGCGCGACGAAGCGCACAGGTTCGCGATCTCGGCCCACCGCGCGGCGCGGCAGAAGACGCTGTCCCGCTCCGGCCTCGATGGCGTGGACGGCATCGGGCCGGCACGCAAACGTGCGCTTCTCAACCATTTCGGCTCGGCCCGCGGCGTGGCGCAGGCAGGGCTTCCCGCGCTCGAGGCCTGCCCCGGGATCGACCGTGCCATGGCGCACCGCATCTATGAGCATTTCCATCCCGGCAGCCTGCCAGCTAGAGTGCCCCGCACGACGGAGGGGTGATCCCATCCGCCGCAAGCCCGCGCTGCCGGAGCGTGGGTAGAAGCCAGGACGCCCCAGGACCGCATCGCCGTGGCGACCGACCTCCCCAACCTGCTCACGCTCTCGCGCATCGCGGCGATCCCCGTGCTCGCCGCGCTGATGCTTGCGCGCGTGCCGGGCGCCGATCTCGCCGCCTGCCTGCTGTTCACCGCCGCCGCCGTGACCGACTGGCTCGACGGCAAGCTCGCGCGTGCCCGCAACGCCACCTCCGATCTCGGCCGGATGCTCGACCCGATCGCCGACAAGCTGCTCGTCGGCGCCACGCTGATGCTGCTCGCCGGCCTCTCCCGCCTCTCCGATGTCGGGCTGCTTGCGGCGATCGTGATCATGCTGCGCGAGATCATGGTGTCGGGCCTGCGCGAGTATCTCGCCGGGCTTTCGGCGGGCTTGCCCGTCACGGCGCTCGCGAAGTGGAAGACCGGCGTGCAGATGACCGCCCTCGGCATGCTGGTGGCCGGTGACACATCGGCCGCGCTGCTCGGCATCGGGGTCCTGCCCGTGTCGCTCATCGGCGAGGCGCTGCTGATGCTCGCCGCGGCGCTGACCCTCATCACCGGCTGGGACTATCTCGCCACCGGCCTGCGCCATGTGAAGCGCGATGCTGCCCCGGGGCGGGAGAGGGCGCGCGAGGGCGCGGCCGAGTAACGGCACGGATGTCGCAAGCACGGATGTCGCAAGCCTGCGCTTGCGGGTTCAGGCGGCGAAGGCTTAGGTAGAGGACGAAACGCATGGAGATGCAGAGGATGCAGCGTCCGTCCCATCGGCGCACCGAGGGTGCGAGGCTCGCGCGGATTGCCGGCACGCTCTCGCTCGCGGTGCTGCTCGCCGGCTGCAGCTCGGTTGTCGGCACGGGGTTCTCGGGGTCGGGCAACGGCTTCGGCGGCTTCGGCGGCGCCCGCCAGCCCGCGACGGAGGCTGACGGCTACACGATGCGCCGGCTGACCGGCCGCGACGATGCGGTCGAGCCGTTGCAGCCCGACACCACCATCTCCTGGCCGAAGCAGGACGAGGAACGGCCAAGCGTATTCGAGACCGAGGATGAGCGTCGTGCCCGCGAGGGCCAGCCACGCCAGGGCCAGAGCAGGCGTGGCTCGTCCTCCGAAAGCCCCGACATCGCGATCCCGCGCGAGGATGTGACCCAGCCGCGGCGCACTGAGCCGCGTGCCCTGGCATCGCCCCCGCCGCCCGACAATCGCGGCCAGGGCATCCCCGGCGCGCCGGCCGGCACCGTCACCACAGGCGGGGCCGGCAGCACGGGCACCTTCGGCGGTCCTGCCGGCAGTGGCACGGTGCTGCGCGATGGTGGCACGACCACGCTGATGGGCGCCGACGGCACGATCCGCACGGTGCCGACGCCGCGCTGAGGCCAAGCGATCGATGCAGGTTCTCTACTTCGCCTGGTTGCGCCAGGCCGTGGGCGTGGGCGAGGAAAGCATCGCCCCGCCCGAGGATGTGCGCACGGTTGGCGCCCTCGTCACCTGGCTTGCCGGGAGAAGCGAGGGGCATGCCAAGGCCTTCGCCACCCTTGCCTCCGTGCGATGCGCCGTGAACCAGGATTTCGCCACGCCCGACACGCCGATCGCGCCCGACGACGAGGTTGCGTTCTTTCCCCCCGTCACGGGCGGCTGAGTCACCGGCTGCTGACGCCGCCTCAGCTACCGTTGGGATCGCGGACGGGCAGCGGCGTCACCTCACGCGTCCCGAAGGGACCGACGACGAGGCCCGGAAAACCGGGGGCCGCCCCCACCTGGCGCTGCCGCACCGGCCCGCCGGCGCCGGGGCCGAAGGTGAAGCGGACGCCGACGACGGCCAGAAGAAATCCATCCGGCCCGCCGGCGCCATCGGCGGTGAAGGACGAGCCCGGCGGCATGAAGGCAGGCGCCCATTCGACATTGCCGAAGCCGACGCTGTTGCCAGCCTGGCTTGCCCCGCCGAGGTTCAGCCCGAGCGCGTCGAGCGGGTACCACCCGCCGGAGGCAAGCCCGAAGAACCCGCCCTCCAGGGTGCGGTTGCCCTCTCGGTCACCTGGCACGTAGCCGGCCTGGCTACGCAGCGTGAACGGGCCGAGATAGAGCTCTCCCTGCACGATGTAGCGGCGCTGCCAGAGCCCGTCGCTGCGGGCCGTCTCGGCGATCACGCCGAGCAGGCCGAGGGCAGGGTCCTGCCACCAGAATTGCAGCTTGCCGCCGTTGGAATCCGCGCTTCCGAGGGCCGATGTCTGCGCCTCGGCCTTGGCCGTGAAGCCTGCGCCGAGGGGAAGCGTGACGGCGCCGTCGAACAGGCCCGCCCCGGTCTGGCCGCCGCTGTTGCTGTCGGCGAGGCCGCCGCGGGGCCAGAGTTCACCGGTCCAGCCGGCCGGGGGTGACTGCGCGGCGGCCGTGCCGAGGGGAAGGGTCGACCCGACCAAAACGCTTGCGCCGGCAATCAGCAGCAGCGTGGGACGCATGCAACCTCTCCCGCCCAAGTCCTGGAACGCCACCGTCTACCCGTTTCCCTGGCGCATCAAGTTCTGGCTCATCAAGACACGGTGCGGAGGGACCCATGCTGCGGGCGATGGTTGACGCCTTCTGCCCCCCGCCGCTATACGCGCGCTCTCGGATTGCACGCCCGGCTCGCGCGCGCCCTCGTGGCCGCCCGCTCGCCATGGGCAGGAAGGAGTGAAGGTCTTGGCCACGAAGCGCACGTATCAGCCGAGCAAGTTGGTCCGCAAGCGCCGCCACGGGTTCCGTGCGCGGATGGCGACCGTCGGCGGCCGGAAGGTGATCGCGTCGCGCCGGGCGCAGGGGCGCAAGCGCCTCTCCGCCTGAGCGGCCGGCGACCTTCCCCTGGTGTGCCGCCGATGGCGGCGGGGCAGGGGACAAGCCCGGGAACAGAGGCGGCGTCCAGCGCGGAGCGCCTCCGGCGCCGGGGTGAATTCCTTCACGTTGCAGCAAAAGGGCGGAAATCGGCGATGCCGGGTGTCGTCGTCCAGGCGCTTGCCGTGCCGGAGCAGCGTACCCTCCGCATCGGTTTCACCTGCTCACGCAAGGTGGGCAATGCGGTGGCACGCAACCGCGCGCGGCGGCGGCTGAAGGAAGCCGCGCGCCTCTCGCTCCCCGCCACCCTCGGCGGGTGGGATCTTGTGCTGATCGGCCGCCCGGCCACGGTCGGACGCCCCTTCGCGGCGCTGCGCGCCGATCTTGCCGCGGCCCTCGGCCGCCTCGGCGTGATGTGACCGGCATGGCGGCGCCTCCTGTCTCTCCCATGGCCTGGCTTCTCCGCGGCGGCGTCACGGCCTATCAGTGGACGATCAGGCCGGTGATCGGCGCCAATTGCCGGTTCGAGCCCTCCTGCTCGGCCTACGCCAAGGAGGCGCTCACGCGCCATGGTGCGGCGCGGGGTAGCTTTCTCGCGGCGCGGCGGATCCTGCGCTGCAATCCCTGGAACGAGGGCGGCCACGATCCCGTGCCGCCCTGCGAATGCGCGGCCCAGCCTGGCAGCGCACGGAAGAGTGGGTGATGGTCGACCAGAAGCGCCTCATTCTCGCCATTGCGATCTCGATCGCCATCCTGCTGGGGTTCGAGCTGCTGTGGAACCAGCCGATCCGCGAGGCGGAGCGCGCGCAGCAGGCCGAGATCGCCGCGCTGGAGGCAGCCGAGGCGGAGGCCGCCGCCGCGCGCCAGCGAGCATCCGGCATGAGCGTCGCGGCTCAGGCCCCCGGCCAGGCTGGCGATGGTGCCCGCCTCCAGGGCACGACCACGCCAGACCTGCGCGTGCGCATCGACAGCCCCGGCATGGTCGGCAGCATCAACCTCACCGGCGCGAGGCTCGACTATGTCGAGCTCCGCAACTTCCGCGAGACGGTCGATCCTGAAAGCCCGCGCGTGCGAATCCTGTTCGGCCGCGACACGCCGACGCCGCATTTCGCCCAGTTCGGCTGGCTTGCCGAGCCAGGCGTGCGCGCGCCCGATGTCACGACGCAGTGGCAGACATCCTCGACAGTTCTCGGCACCGGCAGGCCGGTCACGCTGTCGTGGGAGAACGGCGCCGGGCTTCGCTTCGAGATCGTGCTGTCGGTCGACGAGTATTTCCTGTTCACGGTCGAGCAGCGCGTGATCAACAGCAGCGCCGAGCCGGTGACGCTGCGCCCCTGGGGCCGCATCCGGCGCGAGCATACGCCGGTGACGGCCGGCAACTACATCCTGCACGAGGGCCTGGTCGGCGTGTTCGGCGGCCGCCTGACCGAGCAGACCTATTCCAGCGCGCGCGAGGCTGCGGAGAAGGCCAATGGCATCTCGTTCCGCCACGAGGGCCGCGGCGGCTGGGGCGGCTTCACCGACAAGTACTGGCTGACCGCGCTCATCCCCGACCAGACTCGCAGCATCGACTTCGCCTTCCGCGTACTGCCGGAGAATGGCCAGAACCGCTTCCAGATCGACTTCCTCGGCGAGGCGAAGGAGATCCGCACCGGCCTTTCCGACATTTCGCGCAACCACTTCTTCGCCGGCGCCAAGCAGGTCACGCTGCTTGACCGCTACTCCGCCATGCTCGGCGCCGAGGGGCTCGACAAGGCGATCGACTGGGGCTGGTTCTACTTCCTGACGCGGCCGTTCTTCTCGGCGCTGCACTGGCTGCACGAGATCACCGGCAACTACGGCGTCGCGATCCTCATCTTCACGTTCTTCCTGAAGCTGCTGTTCTTCCCGCTCGCCAACAAATCCTACAAGTCGATGGGCAAGATGAAGCTTCTTGCCCCGCAAATGGCCGAGCTGAAGGAGAAGTTCAAGGACGACCCGCAGAAGATGCAGCAGGAAATGATGGCGATGTACAAGCGGGAGAAGGTGAATCCTGTCTCCGGCTGTCTGCCCATCATCATCCAGATCCCGGTCTTCTTCGCGCTCTACAAAGTGCTGTTCGTCACCATCGAGATGCGGCACGCGCCGTTCTTCGGCTGGATCCAGGACCTCTCGGCCCAGGACCCGACGAACATCTTCACCCTGTTCGGCCTGATCCCGTGGGACCCGACGATCCTGCCCGTGGTCGGCCCGTTCCTGCATCTCGGCATCTGGCCGCTGCTGATGGGCGTGACGATGTACTTCCAGCAGAAGCTGAACCCGGCCCCGCCCGACCCCGTGCAGGCGAAGGTGTTCCAGTTCATGCCGATCATCTTCACCTTCATGCTCGGCACCTTCCCCGCCGGCCTCGTGATCTACTGGACGTGGAACAACCTGCTCTCCATCACCCAGCAATGGGTCATGATGAAGCGCGTGGCGGCCCAGCCCGCGGCCGCGAAGACGTGACGGGACCTGACCCCGGGCCTGGTCCCGGGCCCGGCCTCGGGACGGCGGCGGGAGAGGGGACCGCCTTCGACGCCGAAGCGATCGAGGCGGCGCGTAAGCTGTTCGCGGGGCCGTGTGATTTCTTCCACGCCGCCCAGGTGCTGGCCGGCCTGCCGCCTGAGCGCGGCATCGAGATCGCCTTCGCCGGGCGGTCGAACGTCGGCAAGTCGAGCATCCTGAACGCGCTCACCGGCCGCCGCGCTCTCGCCCGCGTCTCGACCACGCCGGGGCGGACGAAGCAGCTCAACTTCTTCGATCTCGGCGGGCGGCTCGTCCTCGTCGACATGCCCGGCTATGGCTACGCCGAGGCCTCGAAATCGGTGAAGGAGGCGTGGCAGGGGATGATGTTCGACTATCTCCGCGGCCGCCCGAGCCTGCGCCGCGTCATCCTGCTGATCGATGCGCGCGTCGGCTTCAAGCCGGCCGACGAGGCGGCGATGGACCTGCTCGACAAGGCCGCCTGCGCCTTCCAGCTCGTCCTGACCAAGGCCGACAAGGTGAAGCCGCCCGCCCTCGCCGCGATCGCCGCGCGTGCGGTGGCGGTGGCGCGCGAGCATGGCGCGGCACTGCCCGAGGTGCGCGTCACCTCGTCGGAGACCGGTGCCGGCATTCCCGAGCTCAGGGCCGAGATCGCCGCGCTCGCTGCGTAGCGTCCCCTCGCTATCGACAGTGCCCCCTCACCCTGTCGCTCTCCCCTGTCGGGGGCGAGTGGACCCTGGGGTGGCGGGGAGGCCCCCGGGGCGGCAGAAGCTGGGCCGGCAGAAGCCGGGGCGGCAGAAGCTGGGGCGGCAGCGATGGGTCGCGAGGTAGAGCCGGAGCGTCCCCTCTCCCGCCTGCGGGAGAGGGACAGGGTGAGGGTACGCTGCCGCCACCACGCGTGACGAAAGGGTGACACGCGCGGCCGCCGCTTGACCGGCGCGGGCAAGCGCTGCAAGACGCGCGCCGACAACGAGGAGAGGGGCGGGCATGACCGAAGCGACGAAAAGCGGCGAGGAACGCGCGCGGATTCTCTCCGAAGCACTGCCCTACCTCCTCCGCTACGACGAAGCGACGGTCGTCATCAAGTATGGTGGCCACGCGATGGGCGAGGAGGAACTCGCCGTCACCTTCGGGCGCGACGTCGCCTGGCTGCAACTCTCCGGCCTATACCCCGTCGTGGTGCATGGCGGCGGGCCGCAGATCAACGCGATGCTCGAGCGGCTGCAGATCAAGTCGACCTTCGTCGATGGGCTTCGCATCACCGACGAGAAGATGGTCGAGGTCGTCGAGATGGTTCTCGCCGGCACCGTCAACAAGCAGGTCGCGAGCCTGATCACGGCGGCCGGCGTCACGGCGGTGGGCATCAGCGGCAAGGATGGCGGGCTGATCCGCGCACGCAAGCTGATGCGGACGAAGAAGGACCCGGGCTCGAACATCGAGCGCGTGCTCGACCTCGGCTTCGTCGGCGAGCCTGAGTTCGTCGATACCCGCGTGCTCACCGCGCTGCGCGGCGCCGAGATCGTTCCCGTCATCGCGCCCGTCGGCATCGGCCCGGAAGGCCGCACCTACAACATCAACGCCGACACGGTGGCCGGTGCGGTCGCCGGCGCGCTGCATGCGAAACGGTTGCTGATGCTGACCGATGTTCCAGGCGTGCTCGACCGCGACAAGAAGCTCATCGCCGAGCTCACCTGCGCCGAGGCCGAGGCGCTGATCGCGGATGGCACCGTGTCGGGCGGGATGATTCCGAAGGTGGAACATTGCGTCCAGGCGGTGCGTGCCGGTGCCGAGGGCGCCGTGATCCTCGACGGTCGCATCCCGCACGCGATCCTGCTCGAGCTCTTCACCGAACATGGCGCGGGGACACTGATCAGGCCCTGATCAGGCCCTGGCCGGGCCTGATCAGGCTTTTCCTGCCCTCAGGCGCCGGGCGCCGCCTCCGGCGGCTTGGCTCGCGCCAGGGGGCGCGGCGCGCAGTCCGCGCGCTTGGAGAAAGCGGCTTTTCTTGCCCTCGGGGGCCGGGCGCCGCCTCCGGCGGCTTGGCTCGCGCCAGGGGGCGCGGCGCGCAGTCCGCGCGCTTGGAGAAAGCGGCTTTGCTTGCCCTCGGGGCGCGGCGCGCAGTCCGCGCGCTTGGAACAGGCGGAGGCTCCTCTAGGCGGAGGCGATGCGGGCGGCGGCGACGCCTTCGGAAGGCTTGTGCTGGCCACCCGGCCGGCTGAGGAAGGCGATCTGCCAGCGCATCTCCTCCTCGGACAGTGGCCACGCCTGGCCGGCAACGGAGGTGATCGCCGCGTTCGGCGGCAGGCGGCCGAGCAACGCCTGGATCACCACCGCCGAGCGCATGCTGAACCCCGCCTGCCAGCAAAGTGCCACGAGCCCCTTCGCACTCCGGAGCGAGGCCGCACGCTCGACCACCGACAGCGCCACGCCGGCACCACGCGCGAGCATGGCCGAAACCAGCCGGGCCTCGCCCATCGCGGCCGACATCAGCAGCCTGTCCTCGTTCAGTTCCCCCTCGGTCTCGAGCCCGGCTGCCTGGCCGAGCGCCGCTGCCGCAACAGGGTGGTCGGACGGGTGCGCGGCGGTGGCCGATTGTTGGCCCCACGACACCTGCTTCACGATCTGGTTCTTCAGGAACTCCGCCGTCGCTGGATCGATATCGGGTCGTTCCGACAGCTTCATGATCAGGTGCTGCGCGACGATGCCGGCGAGCTTGCGCGCGGCGTTGGCCGACAGCGCCGGGCGATGTACCAGCGGCTCATGCCACTCCGTGTGGTGGCCCGCACGCGCGATCAGCGCGTCAAGCGTCGTCTCGCGGATCTGCGCCGATTGGTTCGACAGGAGCTGCGTGATCGCCGATGACCCCGCCGACGCCGCGATCGCATCCGAGACCTGGTGGTTCAGGTGCGGCCGCCGCGCGATCGCCGAGACGGTTTCCGAGGCTGGTGGATCGGCGACGAGCGAGAGCAGGTCATCGGTCGTCAGCAGCGGCGAGAATTCCAGCACCGGTCCCGCGACCGGGATCTCGGTGTCGTGGGCAAGCCGCGTGACGAGCGACCGTGGCGCATCCGGCATCGCCTTCACAACGTCGGCGACCGCGGCGCGCACCTGCACCGCCGTGTCGTTGACGAGGCGGGCGAGTGTCTCCCATGTCAGCCGCGAGAGACGGTCGGCTTCGTTGCGGTCGAGCGTGGGCGACAGCGCCGCGATCTTGCGCGCGAGCGCGACGCGCACCGCCTCCTCGGTATCGCCCGCGAGCATCGCGTTGGCCTGCGGCGGCGTCGCATCGTTCGAGGCGACGGCGACGCGCACGGACGGGGCCTTGTCGGCCGCGAGATAGTAGAGGATCTCGGGCGCCATCTCGGCGCGGCGGGCAAGCGCCACGCGCTCATGCGGGTCGCCGTTGCGCGCGATGCGCTTGGCGTCCTCGTATTCCGGGGCGCGCATCATCGCACCCTGCCCGTTCGTCATGCCTGGCGCGCTCATCCGGGGCCGACGCTCCAGGCTGACTTGCCACCGCGCTTGGCGGCATACATCGCGGTATCGGCACGCATCATCATGTGGCTCAGATCCTCGCGCGCCGCGCTGTCGCGAACGGCAATGCCGATCGAGAAGCTGATCGGCGTCTCGGCATCGAGCGAGACATGGGCGAGTGAGAGCGGCGCGTCGGCGAGCAGCCTGTCGGCGCGCAGCACCGCGATCCGCTCATCCGCCCCGTCCAGCCAGAGGGCGAACTCGTCGCCCCCGAGGCGGGCCACCAGATCGGTCGGCCGCACCGCGCCGCGCAGCATCTGTGCCGCAGCGCGGAGCGCCGCATCGCCCGCCTCGTGGCCGAGCCTGTCGTTCACCGGCTTGAAGTTGTCGAGGTCGAGGTAGAGCAGCGCGCCCGGCTGCCGCTCACGGTCGAGGCGGTCGAGGCGACGCGACAGTTCCTCGAGGAAGGCGCGGCGGTTCATCAGCCCGGTCAGCGGGTCGGTGCGCGCCTGGCGGAACATCTCCGCCTGCAGCGCCTGGTGGGCGAGCATGATGCCGATCACGTCGGCCGCGGCGCGCACGAGCGCGTGCTCCTCCTCGTCCCACGCCCTGCCGCCCGGGCCGCGCCAGAGCATCAGCACCCCTTCGCCCTGGCCGGGCTGGAAGGCGGGGGCGAGAATGAGCGGCCTGCCATCGGGGCCGTCGGCGGTGCGCACGTCAGGGCCTGGGTGGCGCGCGAGCGAGGCGCCGGCGAGCGCGATCAGCCCCGGCAGCGTCTCGCCGACCTTCACGAGGGGGGCGAGGTCGTTGCCGGTGCGCCGCAGCACGGCCACACCGGCCGCGCCGATCGCGGGCAGCAGCGCGCGCGCAGACCCCGTGAGCATGCCATCGGCCAGCACCTCGGTGCGGGCTTCCTGGAGGATCGCGTCGGTCAGCGCCTCGCGCCGGAGCGAGGCAGCAAGCGCGCCGTTGCGCTCCTCCTCCTCCGTCACGTCACGGGCGACGCCGCGCGCGCCGATGATCGTCCCGTCGGGCCCGATCAGCGGCACGCCGGCGAAGGACATGCAGGCAAGCGTGCCGTCGGCGCGCCGAAGCCAGGTCCGCACGCCGCGGCGCTGGCGCTGCACGCGGAAGGGGGAGAAGGGGGCGGAACCATCGGCATCGGGTGCGAGCAGCGTCTCGGCCGGCATGCCGAGCAGCAGGCCGGCTGACCAGCCGAGGACCGGATCAGGCGAGATGAAGGTCAAACGCCCCTCGGCGTCGGTTTCCCACACGAGATCGGCCGCCATCTCGACGAGGTCGCGCCACCGCTGACGGCTGTCGAGCAGCGCGTCGCGCAGGACGGCGTGAAGGGAGCCAGCGTGAGTTCCAGTGTCCATGACGCCTTGAGCGGCCTCGGTTGCGGCACAACTGTTGACCACAGCACGTAAACCGGGGGTTATCGACGGCGACGAAACCCGGGGATGGCAGTTTGGTCGGCGTCACATCCGCGCCGATCCCGGGATCGGGCGAGCGCCGGACCGGGCGATCGGCGCCTCGCGCGGTCCCGGGGCGTTGACACGCGGGGTGACGCTCGCGAGGCTCCGGCCGCGCCGGTCGCGGCGCGACGGGTCGGGCGGCAACACGGGAGAGGTCGGTGGCGGACGAGAGCGGGGCGATGAAGGCGGCGATTGAGGCATTGTGGGAGACGCGCACCACGCTCGGGCCGGCAACCGCCGGCGTGGCGCGCGACCATGTGATGGCGGCGCTGGCGCTGCTCGATGCCGGCGAGGCCCGCGTGGCGGAGCCTGCGGCCACCGGCTGGCAGGTGAACGAATGGTTGAAGAAGGCCGTGCTGCTCTCCTTCCGCCTGACCGACAGCGCGCCGATGCACACGGCCGCCGGCGCCTATGACAAGGTGCCGCTGAAGTTCGAGGGCTGGGGCGAGAATCGCTTCCGCGAGGCAGGCTTCCGCGCCGTGCCGGGCTCGGTCGTGCGCCGGTCGGCCTATATCGCGCCCAACGTGGTGCTGATGCCCTCCTTCGTGAATGTCGGCGCCTATGTCGACAGCGGCACGATGATCGACACCTGGGCGACCGTCGGTTCCTGCGCGCAGATCGGGAAGAACTGCCACATCTCCGGCGGGGCCGGCATCGGCGGGGTGCTGGAGCCGCTGCAGGCAGCGCCCGTGATCATCGAGGATGATTGCTTCGTCGGCGCACGCTCCGAGGTGGCGGAGGGCGTGATCGTCGAGCGCGGCTCGGTCCTCTCCATGGGCGTGTTCCTCGGCGCAAGCACCAAGATCATCGACCGCGCGACGGGCGAGGTGTTCATGGGCCGCGTGCCGGCCTATTCGGTGGTGGTGCCCGGCTCGCTCCCCGGCCGCCCGCTGCCCGATGGCTCGGCCGGCCCCTCCCTCTACTGCGCGGTGATCGTGAAGCGGGTCGACGAGAAGACGCGGTCCAAGACCTCGATCAACGATCTGCTGCGTGACTGATGCCGCGGCTTTGGCGCGCGACCCCGCGGGGTTGGCGGCAGCACTGATCCGCTGCCCCTCGGTCACGCCCGAGGATGCCGGCGCGCAGACGGTGCTGGCCGAGGTTCTCACAGCCCTCGGCTTCACCTGCACCGATGTCACCTTCGGTGCGGTGCGCAACCTCTACGCGCGAATCGGGCCGGGCCGCCCCGCCCTCTGCTTCGCCGGCCATACGGATGTGGTGCCCCCCGGCAACGCGGCCTGGACGGCCGATCCCTTCGGCGCCGAGGTGCGGGATGGCGTTCTCTACGGACGCGGCGCGGTCGACATGAAGGGCAACATCGCCGCCTTCGTCGCCGCCACCGCCGCCTGGCTCGATCGCCACGGCGGCAACCCTCCCGCCGCCATCTCGTTCCTCATCACGGGTGACGAGGAGGGCGACGCAATCGACGGCACGGTGAAGGTGCTGGAGTGGATGGAGGCGCGGCAGGAGATCCCTGGCTTCTGCCTGGTGGGCGAGCCGACCTCGGTGAAGCGGCTCGGCGACACGATCAAGATCGGCCGCCGCGGCAGCCTGACGGGGCGGATCACGGTCGAGGGCACGCAGGGGCATGCCGCCTACCCCCAGTTCGCCGACAACGCCGCGCACCGGCTGGTCGCGCTGCTCTCCTCGCTGGCCTCGCACGAGCTCGATCGCGGCACTGACTGGTTCGAGCCATCCTCGCTGCAGGTGACGACGATCGACATCGGCAACCCTGCCTCGAACGTGATCCCGGGTGCTGCCTCGGCCACCTGGAACATCCGCTTCAACGACCGCCATACCGAGGCGAGCCTGGCGGCGTGGCTTCGCCGCGAGGCAGAGGCCCACACGCCACGCCACCGCCTCGCGGTCTCCTGTTCCGGCGAGGCGTTCCTGACGGAGCCTGGCGAGGCGGTGGACGCACTCGCCGCCGCGATCGCGCGGGCGACTGGCGTGACGCCGAAACTCGACACCGGCGGCGGCACATCCGATGCGCGGTTCATCTCCCGCTACTGCCCCGTCGCCGAGTTCGGCCTTGTCGGCACCACGATGCACAAGGCCGATGAACGCGTGCCGGTGGCAGAGCTCGCCGCCCTTGCCATCACCTACGAGGCGGTGATCGACGCCTTCTGCCGATGACGCGTTGCCGATGACGCGTTGCCGATGACGCGTTGCCGATGATGGGCGGGCCATGACATCGCCCGCCGTCCAGCGCGCGGCTAACGGGCTTGCCGGCGCGTTCATGCTCGCGCGCGGGCGGAAGGATGGGCTCGCGCTGATCGATCCAACGCCGGCAGGGGCATGGGCAAGCTTCGCATCGATGTGGCTCTGCGCGCCGGGCTATGTCGCGCTCAGGCTCATGGGCCCCGAGGGGGATCTCGGTGACCCGGTCCGCGTGCTGCTGGCCGAGGCGATCGGCTACGTGCTCGGCTGGTTCGCCTTCCCCGTGCTGATGGCGGGGCTGAGCGTGACGATGATGCGGGTGTCCGTGTTTCCCCGCTTCGTGTCGGCGTGGAACTGGACGAACGCGGTGCAGGTCCTTGTCCTCCTCGGTGCCGGTGCGATCGGAGCGCTCGACATCCTGCCTGGAGCTGCCGGCGATGCGCTTGGCATCGCCGCGCTGCTCTACATCCTCTGGCTCAAGTGGTTCGCCGCGCGCGAGGCGCTGGCGATCCCGGGCATCCGCGCCGCCGCGGTTGTCGGCGCCGACCTGATGCTGGGGCTGTTCCTGACCGGGCTGACGCTGACCATGGCGCAGGGATGAGGCCGCAACGTCACGTCACCCAGCCGCTGGCATAGGCGAAGATCTGGTCGAACATCCAGTCGGTGCAGCGGCCGCACCATGCGCGCGTGGCAGGCATCAAGCTCGGCCTCATCGGTGTCGAGCACGTGATCTCCGCCCCTTCGTCGCGGAACAGCGCGACGATGTCGGGGCCCATGAACTCCTCCGCATCTGTGACCACGACGCGCTTTCCGGCGAGACGGCCGCTCATGCGTTGTTGCCTTCCATCGCGGGGGAGGACAAGGCGACGCTGGGGTCAATGCCCTGACCGCGATCGCGCGGCGGGGGTCCTCCCCGCCGCGTCAGGCCCAGCCGAGCTCGCGCATCGCCCAGCCTGCATTCCAGATCTTGGTCATGTGCCGGATCTTTCCGCCGGCAAACTGCATCACGTAGACGTAGTCGGTCCGCGTGCTCTTGCCGGTCGGCGGGCAGGGGCCGCCATCGCCGCTATGCGTGCCGACGAACACCGCGTAGCCGACGACGCTGTCGCGTTCCGCATCGGTGGCGAAGGCGCGGAGTTCGTAGCGGGCGTCCGGCATGAAGGTGAGCAGCCCCTTCATCCAGTCCGCGTAGGCAGCGAGGGTGGTCATGTCCGCCAGCGGCTCGGCCTGCGCGGAGAAGGTGGCGTCCGGCGTGCAGTGGACGGAGACCGCCTTCCAGCCTTGGCCGGTCTCGACGGCGTCGAAGAAAGCACGCGCGGTGTCGGTGATGCTTGCCATTGGCTTCTCGCCTCTTGTCTGCGCACCGGTCTTGGCGTCGCTGGAGCGCGAGACATACCCTAGCAGGCGAAGCACGCACAGAACAATGCTAATACGAAATATTTGCGCTATCGCAAGAATTCCTTGGCCTGCTCATACCGGGCACGCACCGTCCGGGTAGCGCACTGCGGTCAACGTCAGCCCCTCGGGTGGCGCCGTCTGGCCGGCTTGGCGGCGATCGGCGGCAGCGAGGATGCGGGCGATATCATCGGCATCCCACTCCCCCTCGCCGACGCGCTTCAACGTTCCCACCATGTTGCGCACCTGGTGATGCAGGAAGCTGCGCGCCGCGGCGGCGACCACGATCTCCTCGCCCACGCGCGTGACGTCGAGCCGCTCGACCGTGCGGACGGGGCCGGAAGCCTGGCAGGAGGCCGCGCGGAAGGAGGAGAAATCGTGCCGGCCGAGCAGCACTTGTGCGGCCGCGTGCATCGCCGCCGCGTCGAGCGGGCGCGTGACGTGCCAGACTCGGCCGCGGTCGAGCGCGGGCGGGCTGCGGCGATCGAGGACGCGATAGCGGTAGGCGCGGCCGATCGCGCTGAACCGCACGTGGAACCCCTCCGCCGCCACGCCGGCCGCAAGAACCGAGACGGGGTTGGGACGGAGGTGGAAGTTGAGGGCATCGCGCAACGTTCCGGGATCGATCTCACGGGCGAGGTCGATCTGCACGACCTGCGCCTCGGCGTGAACCCCGGCATCGGTGCGGCCCGCCGCTGCCGCCGTGATCGCCCCGCCACCCGCGAGATGCGCCGCGGCGTCCTCGACCGCCTGCTGCACCGAGAGCCCAGCGGGCTGCCGCTGCCAGCCTACGAAGGGAGCGCCGTCATACTCGATGCGGAGCACGTATCGCGGCATCAGGGCGCCTCGAGACGCTCGCCGGCCGCGAGCGCGTAGCCGTTCAGGAACGCGCCGATCTCCTGTGCCGCCTTGCCCGGCCGCTGCACGACGCCGAGCGCGAGCACCGTGCCGCCGCCACAGGCCACACGCCCGCCGTCAAGCAGCGTGCCGGGTGCCGCCCCCGTGCGCTCGCCAATGTCGGCGGCGGCAAGCACCTTCAGCACCGTGCCGCGATGGGCGAGCACCGTGCCAGGCCAGGGGTTCAGCGCGCGCACGCGGCGGGCGAGCGTTGCGGCATCGAGTCGGCAATCGAGCGGCCTGTCCGCCGGCCCGAGCTTCGGCGCGTAGGTGGCACCCTCGTCCGGCTGCGGCACCGGTGGAGGGTCCTCTCTCAGCGCACGCAGGATCAGCCGCGCACCGATCGCGGACAGCGCATCGTGCAGCATCGGCGCGGTCGTTGCCGCCGTGATCGGCACGGCTTCGGCGAGCAGCATCGGGCCGGTGTCGAGCCCTTCGTCCATCCGCATGATGGTCACACCGCTTTCGCCGTCGCCGGCAAGGATGGCGGCCTGGATCGGTGCCGCCCCGCGCCAGCGCGGCAGCAGCGAGGCGTGGATGTTCAGGCAGCCCCGGCGCGGTGCATCGAGCATGGCTTTGGGCAGGATCAGCCCGTAGGCCACCACCACGGCGGCATCGAGCCCGAGGGCGGCGAAGGCAGCATGCTCGGCCTCGTCCTTCCTGAGCCGCGCCGGCGTGCGGACAGCGAGGCCGAGCGCATCGGCCGCCACATGCACGGGGGCGCGTGTCAGCGCCTGGCCGCGATGCGCGGGCTTGGGCGGCTGGCAGTAGACGGCGGCGATCTCGTGACCCGCCGCGACCAGTGCACGCAGCGCGGGAACCGCGAAGTCGGGGCTGCCCATGAAGGCAAGCCGCATCGCGCTAACCCTCCTTGGCGCGCAGCGACTTGGCGAGGCGACGGAGGATCATGTTGCGCTTGAGAGCGCTGATATGGTCGACGAACAGGACGCCATCGAGATGATCGATCTCGTGCTGCAGGCAGCGGCCGAGCAGGCCGTCGGCCGTCACCTCCTGCCGCGCGCCGGCTTCGTCGAGGTAGCGCACCGTCACCACGCGCGGGCGCACCACATCGGCGAACTGGCCTGGCAGCGACAGGCAGCCCTCCTCGTGCGGCTCGGTCTCGGTGGAGGCGGCGATGATGCTGGGGTTGATGATCACCATCGGCGCGCGCGCATCGTCGCGCTGGAGGTCGATCACGGCGAGGCGAAGCGAGAGGCCAACCTGCGGCGCGGCAAGCCCGATGCCGGGCGCGGCGTACATCGCCGCCAGCATGCGCGGCACGAGGTTGCGCACGGCATCGCCGTCACCCTCGCCGACGGGGCGCGCCACGCGGCGGAGCACGGGGTCGGGCACGGTCAGGATGCGGAGGCGGTCGGCGGTACCGCCCATGGTCGCGTCTGTGGTCGTCACGTCTGGCATGCGGCCTAGGTAACGCCCCGCGCGAAGCCCCGCAATGCCGTCAACGCCCACCCCGCGCCCCGCCCTTGCATGACTGATGCCGGTTTCCCATGTCCCCTGGGCCGGGGTGCCGCGCTTTGGGCCCCGGCGACGCTTCGCTCAGCCGAGGAGGCCCGCTGTGACACGCATGACCCTGTTCGGAAGCCCGCTCTTCCTGGGATTCGACCATCTCGAGCAGGCGCGCGAGCGTCTGGCCAAGGTCGGGGGCGAGGGCTATCCGCCCTACAATATCGAGCAGACCGGGCCGGAATCGCTCCGGATCACGCTCGCCGTCGCCGGTTTCACGATGGATGAGCTCTCGATCACCCTCGAGGACAACCAGCTCGTCGTGCGCGGCAGGCAGGCCGACGACAGCGATGGGCGCGTCTTCCTCCACCGCGGCATCGCCGCGCGGCAGTTCCAGCGCCCCTTTGTCCTGGCCGAGGGGATCGAGGTGAAGGGCGCGTGGCTCGACAAGGGCCTGCTGCACATCGACCTGCACCGCCCGCAGGCGGAGACGCGGGTGCGCACCATCCGTATCGGCGAGAGGCCGGCGGCCAACGGTTCCGCCGCCAACGGCGGAGAGCGCTGAACGTGACGGGGCCGAGTGAGAACGGCGCCGTGGCCATGATGGCACGGTGAAACCTGGGCAGCCGCGACGCGGTGCCCGAGGAGAGAGCACGATGAACCCGACATCCCAGGACCAGGGCGACCGTTTCCCCGTGCCGACGCGCGAGCAGCTCGCGCAGATCGGCCTCGGCGGCGTCGCCTATCTCCGCCCGGTGGTGGTGGACGGCGCCCCGGCGGTTGCCATCTTCGGCGCCGATGGGCGACAGATCGGCCTCGCCCCCGATGCGGCGCAGGCAGCCGCGGCGGTGTTCGAGCACGAGATGATCCCCGTCAGCGTGCATTGATCCGCCAGCGGGGGTAGGGTCCCCCGCATGACACTCGATGATGTGCTGTTCCCGCCGATCGATCCCTTCGCGCGCCACCTGATCGAGGTCGGCGACGGGCACGTCCTCCACGTGGAGGAGTGCGGCAACCCGCGCGGCATTCCGCTCGTGTACCTGCATGGCGGCCCGGGCAACGGGTTCCGCCCGCACAACCGCCGCTACTACGACCCCGAGCGTTACCGCATCGTGCTGATCGACCAGCGCGGATCCGGTCGCTCGACCCCGCACGCCGAAGCCCGCGCGAACACCACGCAGCATCTCGTGGCCGACACGGACGCGGTGCGCGCGCATCTTGGCATCGACACCTGGGTCGTCACTGGCGGGTCGTGGGGGAGCTTCCTTGCACTCGCCTATGCCCAGGCGTTTCCGGCACGGGTGCGCTCGCTGCTGATGCGCGGCATCTTCCTCGGCCGTGACAGCGAGGTGGCGTGGTGGTGGACCGGCACGCGGCACCTGTTCCCCGACCGCTGGGAGGCGCTCATGGGCGTGCTGGCGGAGGACGAACGGTCAGCCCCCCTGCCGGCGTTCCACCGTCGCCTGACCGATCCCGACCCCGCCATCCATCTGCCGGCCGCCGTCGCGCTGCGCACCTGGAGCGCGTGGACGGTGCAGTTCCGCGGCAGGCCTGACTATGTCGCGGGCGTTGCCGATCCCGTGCAGGCGCTGCCGATTTCGCGCCTGTTCGTGCACTACTGCGTCAACCGCTTCTTCGTGCCCGAGGGGGCGCTGCTCGCGGGCCTCGGCACGATCACGCACATCCCTGCCGTGATCGTGCAGGGCCGCTACGACGTGGTGACGCCGATGCGCAGTGCCTGGGACCTGCACCGGGCCTGGCCGGGCTCGCGGCTCGTCATCGTCAACGACGCGAACCACTCGATCGACGAACCCGACATGGCAGCGGCGCTGATCGAGGCGCAAGGCACCATGCCCGGCTGAACGTGGCGGCTAGCTTCCCGCGATGCGCGCGCCGGCGATGATCCGTTCCGCTTCCGGAAGGCCCCTCGGGTAGTGCAGCAGCCCGGTTCCCTCGAACGCGATCATGTAGAGCCTGCCCTGCCGCACGGCGCCGACGGCGATGCCGCGGCGGTCCACCTCGTCGGCGCCGAGATACGCGAACTCGAACCGGAACCCGTCCTCGCCGACGAAGGGTGCGGGGCGAAGGCCGAACAGGTCGACCGTTCGCGCACGACGGACGCGTGCGACGGTCGTTTCGAACAGCGACTGGATGTCGGTCGCCGTCATCGTGCTGCGGAACACAGGCAGCGGCGTGCCGCCATCGTCGGTCTCGAGGTTGAGGAGGGCGCGCCCGTCCTCGAGGCCGCCGAGCACGACGAGCATGTCGAGGATCGGGCCGTTCTGCGTCCACACATCGAGATGCGAGGGGTGGCGCGGGTTGTTGAAGCGGTTCCACGCCGTGCCGGGGGTGAGCTGCATGCCCTTCGTCGCGGTCGGCCCTGGCGGGACCATGGTGAAGCCGGCGCAGCCGGTGAGCGCCAGCAGCAGTGTCGCGGCAAGCAGCAGCGCGGGGCGGGTGCGGCGGGGCATCATGTTCCCTCCACGAGGTAGGACCTGATCATCGCCGCGTCGGGCGGTTCCGGCGTGGTGGCGAGGTAGCGTCGGAAGGCGGCCGCCGCCTCCGCCCTCTGCCCGCGCCGCTGCTCGACCAGCCCGATGCCGCGCCAGGCGGTGGCGGGTGGCCGTGGCGCGGCGGCGGCAATGCGGAAAGCGGCGAGCGCGCGCTCATCGTCGCCCAGGGCCGCGCGCAGGCGATAGACCTCGCCGGTCGCGGCATTGAGCCCGGGCTCGTTCGGCTGGCGGGCGAGCAGCCGCTGGAACACGGAAAGCGACCGTTCCGGTCGCCGCAGGCGCACCTCGTCGGCCAGCATCGTCGGCATGAGCGGTGCGAGTGCCGCCTGGTGTGTATCCTCTCCCATCCTGCCCGTGCCTGCGGCCGAGGCGGCGAGGGTGCGCAGCGTCTGCTCGCGCTCCTCCGCGCCAGGGTGCGTGGCGAGGAAGGGAACGCCGCGGTCACGCGCGGGCTCGGCGCGCTCCTCGGCCGCCATGCCGGCCCAGACGGCGGCGGCCTCGCTCTCGGCGTAGCCGGCCTGGCGCATCGCGGCGAGGCCGAACGTGTCGGCTTCCCGCTCCTGGTCGCGGCTGTAGGCGAAGAGGGCGGAAATCGCGATCGCCTGCACCGCCTGCGGCCCGCCCTGGACGCCGGCCCCGGCCGTGCCGAGCGCGATGAACGCGGCGATGTCGCCCACGGTGCGGGCGGTGCGCATGCGGGTCAGCGAGTGGCGCGCAACGAAATGGCCGAGCTCGTGGCCGATCACCGCGGCGAGCTGCGCCTCGTTCTCGGTCCGCAACAGAAGCCCGGTCCACACCTGCAACATGCCGTTCGGCGCCATCGAGGCGTTGAAACTGGCGTTGCGCACGACGTAGACGCGCACGTCACGGCAATAGGCGCCACCGACAGTGCAGGCGATGCCGGAGATGTAGCGTTCGAGGCCAGGATCGTTCACCCGCAGCGGCGAGCGTGCGAGCCGCGCCTCCTCGCGGTCCATGATCGCCCAGAGGCCGCCTTCGTCGGTTGCCGTCGTCGGGCGTTCGCCGGGGATCAGCGGGCGTTCTGGCGGGGCGCAGCCGAAGCTGCTCGCGACCATGCAACAGCCGCAGCCGGCGAGGAGCCGCCGCCGCGTCGGCCCGCTCATCGCGGGAAGCCGTCGAGCAGCGTGCGCGCCGTCTCCCGTGCCGGTTCCGCCGTCCTGAGATCGCCGACGCCGCGGAGCAGGCGGTTGAACCAGACGATCTCCCCGGTCGAGAGATCGACGAGGGAGGCAAAGCCCGTCTGCACCCCGCCGGGCACGCTGACGCCGAGGATCGCCGCAGCGACGATCAGCCCGACGCGCCCGGGGCTCGAATGGCTGTCGCGCACCCAGATGAACAGCGCGTAGTCGGCCCCCGTCTGGCCGCGTAACGCCGCTGCGGGCGCGCCGAGCGTCCAGTCGAACCGTCCCTGCTTCGCGGGTAGCACCAGTGGTCCGCTGTTCCAGTGCGTCTGGATGGCGCGGCCGACGGCGCCATGCAGGCGCTGCACCTGGTCGATCGGCACGCGTTGTTCGGCGGTGAGGACGGTCTCATCGAAGCCGCGGAAGGCGAGGCCGCGGCCTGCCTCCTCCGCCCGCAGCGCCTCGACGAGGTTGCGGTGTGCAGCCTCCGTCCAGTCAGCCTTGGGTTCGAGCGACCCGCCGGCGGAGAGTTCGAAGATCTCGACATCGACCGGCATCATGACGATGGCAGCGACGTCGCTCGGCCGCCGCAACGTTTCCGCACCGCGGTGATAGGTGGCGCAGCCGGACACAAGGATGGCGGTGAGCACGATCGCGACGATGCGCGCCGTCGTGGGCATGGCGGGACAATCCACTCTGAAATGGCACACGAAACCGTGAACACATCTCAGCGGAGCGGGATTGCCCCGTCAAGCACCCCGTCAAGCACGCTGTTGGCGTGATGGCGCGCAGCGCGGCCTGGACGCCCTGCGCCCAGCCCGCTACCCCACCTTGGCGGCGGACGGGTCGATCCAGCCGATATGCCCGTCGTCGCGGCGGTAGACGACGCTGAGCGAGCCGCTCTTGCGCTCGCGGAACATCAGCACCGGCGTGTGCGCGAGGTCCAGCCGCATCACGGCCTCGCCCACCGTCAGCGTCTCGATCTCCGCCGGCATCTCCGCGACGACGACGCCGTGGATGCCGTTCACACCCTCCGTCTCCGCCTCGTCATCGGCGCCCGCCGGCTGGTCCTGGCTCAGCACGTACTGCGTCGCGGCCGTCGGACGCTCGCGATGCGCCTGGTCGCGCGCATGGTCGTTCACCTTGCGGCGATAGCGCCTGAGCCGCTTGCCGACATGCTCGGCCGCGGCGTCGAACGCGGCATGCGCATCCTGCGCCTCGCCCTCGCCGCGCATGATGATGTTGCGGCCGGCGTGCATCTGGATGTCGCACATGAAGAAGGAGCGGGCCTTCGAGAACACGACCTGCGCCTCCAGCGCATGGTCGAAGTACTTGCCGCTGATGATCCCCAGCTGCTCGCCGACATAGGTGCGCAGCGCGTCACCCACATCGACCTGCTTGCCCGAGACGGTGATGTGCATTGGCGTATTCCTTCCGCCTTTCCGACGTCAACGCGCGGTCTTCCCTGGACCGCGCCCCGCCCCGGGAGGTTTCCCGTTCAGGCCGGGATCGCCTTCTCCCGCCGCCGCTGGACGGAGGAGGGGATGCGAAGGCTCTCGCGGTATTTGGCCACCGTGCGGCGTGCGATGTCCACTCCCTCGCGCTTCAGCACCGCGACGATCTGGTCGTCCGACAGCACGTTCTCGGGGTCCTCTGTCGTGATCATGTCGCGGATGCGGTGCCGCACCGCTTCCGCCGAGTGGCTTTCCCCGCCGCCGGTGCCCGCGATCGCGGTGGTGAAGAAGAACTTGAGTTCGAGCGTACCGCGCGGTGTCGCGATGTACTTGTTCGCCGTCACGCGGCTCACCGTGCTCTCGTGCATCTGCACCGCACCGGCGATGTCGCGCAGGATCAGCGGGCGGAGATGCGAGACGCCGTGGCGGAAGAACGCATCCTGCTGGCGCACGATCTCGGAGGCGACCTTGAGGATGGTCGTCGCGCGCTGCTGCAGGCTTTTCA
This sequence comes from Elioraea sp., assembly GCF_022842375.1. GTDB lineage: Bacteria > Pseudomonadota > Alphaproteobacteria > Acetobacterales > Acetobacteraceae > Elioraea_A. Next base: position 79,696 of record NZ_JALHPR010000017.1, read on the forward strand.
CCAGCCAGGTCGCGTTCGCCCAGTGCTCGGCGATGAAGGTCTTTTCCTCCCGCGTCCGCGCGCCGGAGGAAACGCGCGCATGGAAGGTGCCGTTGGCGAGGACCCGCGGCAGCGTCTCCGGGTTCAGCTCGACGATCCAGCCGCCATCGGGGGCGCGCCGCATCAGCACGTCGGGCACGACCGTGGTCGCGGCCTCGGCCTCGAAGGCAGCGCCCGGCTTTGGGTCGAGCCGCTTCAGCTCGGCCACCATCTCGGTCATGTCCTCGGCGTCGACGCCGCAGATCTCCATGAGCTTGCGCATGTCGCGGCGGGCGAGCAGCTCGAGATTGTCGATCAGCGCCGCCATCGCGGGGTCGTAACGGTTGAGGTCCGCGAGCTGGACGGCGAGGCACTCCTTCAGGTCGCGGGCAAACACGCCGGGCGGATCGAAGCGCATCATCTTCTGCCGCACCGCCTCGACGCGCGCGACGTCGCAGCCGAGGTTGGCGGCAAGCTGGCCAAGGTCGCCGGTCAGCCTTCCGGCCGGGTCGAGCATCGCGATCAGGCAGGCGCCGATCAGGCGCTCGGTCGCATCGCCGCCGGACAGGCGAAGCTGCTCGGCCATGTGCTCGCGCAACGACCGGCGCTCGACCGCATGGTCCTCGATGCCGCGATCGTCGCCCTCGAAATCGCTGCGCCCGCCGGCACCGATCCGCATGCCGTCCATCGGGCCGACGCTGCCATCGGCGCTGCCGCCCTGGTCGTAGACATTGGCGAAATCGGCATCGAGCGGCGCCTCGCCCGCGGCGGCAACGCTCTCGCCGCTTTCGGTCATGCTCTCGGCGAGCGTCGGGCCGGCGGCCTCCGCCACGGGCTCTGATTCGCCCACGGGCAGCGGCGCGTCGGTGGCATCGTCGCGCTCGAGCAGGGGATTCTTCTCGAGCTCGCCTTCGAGGAACGCGGCGACCTCCATGTTCGAGAACTGCAGCAGCTTGATCGCCTGCCGCAGCTGCGGCGTCATGACCAGGGCTTGGCCAAGACGCAGATCGAGACGGGGACCCATCGCCATGACTGGAGCCGGCCCTACAGGCTGAACCGGTCGCCGAGATAGACGCGCCTGACGCCCTCATGCGCGACGATGTCGCGGGGGCTTCCCTCCATCAGCACCTGGCCGTCATGGAGGATGTAGGCGCGGTCGATGATCTCGAGCGTCTCGCGCACGTTGTGGTCGGTGATGAGCACGCCGATGCCCCGATCCTTCAGATGTGCCACCAGGTCACGGATCTCGCCCACCGCGATGGGGTCGATCCCGGCCAGAGGTTCATCGAGAAGAATGAAGTTCGGGTGAGTGGCCAGCGCGCGGGCAATCTCGACGCGCCGGCGCTCGCCGCCCGAGAGCGCGATCGCCGGCGTGCGGCGGAGATGGCTGATCGAGAACTCGGCGAGCAATTCGTCGAGGATCGCATCGCGCGCACCCGCATCCGGCTCGACCACCTCGAGCGTCGCGCGGATGTTCTGCTCGACTGTCAGGCCGCGGAAGATCGAGGCCTCCTGCGGCAGGTAGCCGAGGCCGAGCCGCGCGCGGCGGTACATCGGCAGCGTCGTGATGTCGGCGCCATCGAGGGTGATCGTGCCGCTGTCGGGCGCGACCAGGCCGACGATCAGGTAGAAGCAGGTCGTCTTGCCGGCACCGTTCGGCCCGAACAGGCCGACCGCCTCGCCGCGTTGCACCGAGAGCGAAACGTTCCTGACGACGGGGCGCTTGCGGTAGCGCTTGCCGAGCCCGGTCGCCACGAGCCCTGCGCTGCCGGCGATGACCTCGAGCGGCTGGCGCGAGCCATCCGGCCGGGCGGGTTCCGCCCGAAGCGCGTTGCCGGCGTTCATCGGCGTGAACCGAGGGGCGGCGGCGGCGGGGCGAGAACGGCCGGTGCCGGCCGCTCGCGCTCCTCCGGCACGATCAGGCCGGCGACACGGCCGCCGGGAGAGGCGATCAGCCGCGACACGCCGGTTTTGAGGTTCACCTCGGCCGCGGCACCCTGGAGCTGGTTCTGCCCGCGCGTGATGCCGACATTACCGACCACGCGCGCGATGCCGGTTTCCGGTGTGTAGATGCCGCGATCGCCGCGAACGAACTCGGCGGCGGTGCGGATGCGCACGTCGCCGAACGCCTCGACGCGGTCGAGCCGCCCGGCTCCCGGTGCCAGCGCGGCGGAGCCTTGCGCCGCGGGCGCCTGTGCCTGGGCCGCCGGGCGTGGCGCTGGGGCTTGCGCGGGCGCTGAGGCGGCATCGAGGAAATGCGCGACGAGCGTGTCGGCGGTCATCGACCGGTCGGGCGATGTGACGGTCGCCGCACCGCGCGCCACCGCCATGCGGCGATCGACCCAGTACTCGATCGCGTCACGCGCGGTGACGATGTCGGTGCCGTTGGTGAGGCTCAGCGCGCGGCCCGTCATCACCAGCACGCGGCGGTCGAGGTCATAGACGGCACGGTCGCCCACGGCGCGGTCGGTGTTCGAGACGATGCGGACATTGCCGTCAGCCTCGAGGCGCCAGATCTCGCCGGCCCCCGAGCCGATGGCAGCCTGCGCCGTGGCGCCGCCACTTGCCGCCTCGCCGCCCCGCCCCTCGCTGTTGCGGGCGCGATAGCGCGCGACGAGGCGATCGGCGAAGACGGTGGTGGCACCCCTGATCGCACGCGCGTTGCCGGACGCGATCACCGTCTGCTCGTTGCGGTGCCACTCGATCTGCCCGTCGGCGAGGATCTCGATCGGCCCCTCGCCTGAGAGGCCGAGTTCCTGCGCGGTGGCAGGAACGGCGCCGAGAAGCAGAAGGGCGAGGGCGGCCGCGCGGATCATGGCGCGTCCCGCCGCGTCGCCGTCGGGCCCCGCGCGCCAGGCACGAGCACCATGCGCGCCGGTCCGCCGAAGATCACGACATCGCCACGATCGCGCAACGTGAAGCCGACCGCGTCGAGTGTTCCCGCAGGTCCCTGCGCGGCGACCGGCTCGTTGCCCCGTGCCGTGCCTGCGCGGAGATCGACCTCGGCCGCATCGGTCTGCATCTCGTAGCCGCTGTCGTGGAACAGCGCCACGTTGCCCGAGAGATCGAGCCTGCGCTCCCCGCGATGGAACGTTCCGGCATCGGATTGCAGCATCACCCACGCGCCGTCCTCGAGCGTGACGTCGCCGCGCGGGCGGGCGAGCGCCACCGCATCGGCCCCCTGTTCCTGCGTCGCCGTGTCGGCCGACAGCGTGTAGGGCCTGCCGCGATCATCGGTGCCCTGGAAGCGCGGCTCGACCACGCTCGCCGCACCCGTCGGCACGGTGACGGAGGGCTTGCGGTAGGAGACGCGCACCTGCTCCTCGAGCCCCGTGATCTGCGGCCAGAGGGCAATGAGCGCGAGTGCGGCGAAGGCGAGCAGCGGCAGGGCCCGCTTGAGCAGGGCGACGGCGAAGCGGCGTCGGGCGAGTGCCGCGGCATCGGGCGTGCGCCGGCGATCGCGCACGAAGGCACGGAGTTCCGGTGCAGCGGCCTGCAGCTTCGGCTGCATGGGGAGGGAGGCGATCACCGGATCTGCCATTTCCGTCACGCCACCCCGGCGCGCAGCAGGTCGTGCACGTGGATGACGCCGACGGGCCTGTCGGCGTCCGTCACGAACAACGCGGTGATCCGGGCCTCGTTCATGATGCGCATCGCCTCCGCCGCCAGGGCGTCGGGGGCGATCGTGCGGGGCGCTTCTGTCATCACCGAGGCAGCAGACTTCACAAGGAGGTCAGCCGACATCGCGCGGCGAAGGTCGCCGTCGGTGATGATGCCGGCGAGCGTTCCGTCGGGGCTGGTCAGCCCGAGGCAGCCGAAGCGGCCGGCGGTCATGCGCAGGATCGCCGCTGCCATCGGCGTCCCGACCGGGGCGAGCGGCACCTCGTCGCCGGCATGCATGAGGTCGCGCACCCGCAGCAGGCGCCGCCCGAGCCGGCCGCCAGGATGGAACACGCGGAAATCGGCGGCCGTGAACCCTTTCCGCGCAAGCAGCGTGACCGCGAGCGCATCGCCGAGGGCGAGCATCTGGGTCGTCGAGGTGGTCGGCGCGAGGCCCATGGGGCAGGCCTCTGGCGCATCGGCGAGGATCAGCGCGACGTCGGCATGCTCGGCCAGCGTGCTGCCGGCGCGGCTGGTGATGCCGACCAGCGGGATGGCGAAGCGACGGGCATAGTCGACCAGGTCGGCCAGTTCCGGCGTCTCGCCGCTGTTGGAGAGGGCGAGAACGGCATCGGCCGCGGTGATCATGCCGAGGTCGCCGTGGCTCGCCTCTGCCGGGTGGACGAACAGGGCGGGCGTTCCGGTGGAGGCGAAGGTGGCGGCAATCTTGCGCGCGACGTGCCCGGACTTGCCCATGCCGGTGACGACGACGCGGCCCGTGGCGCCGGCGATCAGGTCGATCGCACGGGCGAAGCCGGCATCGAGCGCATCGGCGAGTGCGGCCAGGGCCGCTGCCTCGGTCGCGAGCACCTGGCGGGCCGCGGCAAGGTCGCTCGCTGCACGGTCGCTGTCGCGGGAAAGCGGCGCGGCGGTGCCGGCCAGGGAACCTGTCATGCGTCGATTTTCCGATGCCTGACCAAGCATGTAGGGCTTGGCCAGAGGCCGGGTCAACGGAACGTCGCTCTTGACAGGCAAAACATGTGCCATGGCACACGAACGTGCGCAGGCGAAGGTTGCGACTTCCTCAACGCCGGTGCGGCAAGCCCCTGGTCAATGTCAATGATGGAAGATGTCCGGCTCCTCGTAGCCGAGAAGGTCGAGTTCCGCCCTCGCCGGCAGGAAGGCAAAGCAGGCCTCGGCCAGCGCAAGCCGCCCCTCGCGGGCGAGCAGGCCCTCGAGCCGCGCCTTCAGCGCATGCAGGTGCATGACGTCGGAGGCCGCATAGGCCAGCTGCTCCGGCGTGAGCTCAGGCGCGCCCCAGTCGCTCGACTGCTGCTGCTTCGACACCTCGACGCCGAGGATTTCCTTGCAGAGGTCCTTCAGCCCATGCCGGTCGGTGAAGGTGCGGACCAGCTTGGCGGCGATCTTCGTGCACCAGACGGGACGCGTCTCGACGCCGAGGAAATGGTGGAACACCGCGACGTCGAACCTGGCGAAGTGGAACAGCTTCAGCGTCGCGGCATCGGCCAGCAGCGTCTTGAGGTTCGGGCAGTCATAGCCCCGCCCGCCCAGGCTGGGCGGGACCAGTTGCACGAGGTGGGCATGGCCATCGCCGCCCGAGAGCTGGACGAGGCAGAGCCGGTCGCGGCGCGGGTCGAGCCCCATCGTCTCGCTGTCGACCGCGACGACGGAGCCGAGCGTGAGCCCCGCCGGCAGGTCATGGCGGTGGAGGTGGATGGTCGTGCCGTTGGCGAAGAGCGTGGTCATCGGGCTGGGTGGTACCGTGGCTGCCGGAGGGTGCCCGGCGGCAGGCAGGCCAGGCGCAGCGCCGGGGGGAAGGGACAGGCGGCACCATCGCGCAGCGCAGGGTGCGGCGCAACCGCCCCGCTTGGGCGCGCCGCCTCCGCGTTCCGAAACGGTGAGGTCAGGCTTGGGGGAAGGATGGTGCCCAGGAGAAGACTCGAACTTCCACGACCTTTCGGCCACAGGTACCTGAAACCTGCGCGTCTACCAATTCCGCCACCTGGGCAATGATCGGTGGGAGGGGCGGACGTGTAGCGCCGGGCGGCGCGGGCGTCAACGGCGCCAGCGGCGTGGTCGCAGCGCTTGAGCAAGTGGGCCTGCTGGCCACATGGTGCAGGCAGGCGGGCAACAACCAGAGGTGATGCATGACGGCTTTGGCCCCGGGTACTGGTAGCGTGGCGACGGTGTTTGGCGGGGCCGGGTTCATCGGCCGCTACATCGTCAAGCGGCTTGCCACGCAGGGCTTCGTCGTCCGCGTCGCTGGCCGTGACCCCGAGCGCGCGATGGCGCTGAAGCCGATGGGCGTGCCGGGCCAGATCCTGCCCGTGCGCGCCTCCGTCACCGATGCGCGCAGCGTCGAGGCCAGCGTCAACGGTGCGACGGTCGTCATCAATTGCGTCGGCATCCTGTTCGAGAGCGCGGGCGCCCGCTTTGCCGCCGTGCAGGGCCAGGGGCCTGGCATCGTCGCCTCTGCCGCCGCGGCTGCGGGGGTTGGGCGGATGGTGCATCTCTCGGCGATCGGAGCGGATGCGGCGAGCCCCAGCGTCTATGCCCGCACCAAGGCCGCCGGCGAGGCGGCGGTGCTGGCCGGCTTCCCGGGTGCGACCATCCTTCGTCCCTCCATCGTGTTCGGGCCGGAGGATGGGTTCTTCAACCGCTTCGGCTCGCTCGCACGGTTCGCCCCTGCGCTGCCGACCTATGGCGGCGGCACGACGCGGTTCCAGCCCGTCTATGTCGGCGACGTGGCCGATGCCGTGATGGCATCGCTCGACCGGGCCGAGGCGATCGGGCGCACCTACGAGCTTGGCGGCCCGCGCATCTATACCTTCAAGGAGCTGCTGCAATACGTGCTGGCCGTGACGGGCCGGAAGCGGCTGCTGATCGATCTTCCGTTCAGCGTCGGCAATCTCCAGGCGCGGCTGTTCGAGCTCCTGCCCACGCCGCCGCTGACACGTGACCAGCTCCTGCTGCTCCAGCGCGACAACGTCGTGGCGGAGGGCGCGCTGACGCTCGCCGATCTCGGCATCGCGCCAAAGGCGCTCGAGGCCATCGTCCCCGCCTACCTTGCGCGCTTCCGGCCACATGGGCGTCGCGCAGCATAAGTCCGAATCGGACCTATCAATTTCCGGTCTGCTCGAATCAGATGCCGCATCGTCGCCCGTCTGGGCGATCACGCGGCACTCGTAAAGAAATAGGGTCCGAAACGGACGTTTCCTGCTCATTCTGACTCGTCAGCCTGCCTGACCCATTGTATGGACGCTGCGTTGGCTTCGCCGATGGCTGGCGGCGGCCAACCCGTGACCGGGGACCACCCCGGCCGGACCATCGGGGCGTTGCTGAGATCGGAGCGTGAGCATGGCCGAGCGGATGCTGAAATTCGTCGCCACCCCCCAGCGGACGCCCGACAAGCGCAGCGCCGCCGAGCGCAGCGGCGACTGGGACGAGATCTACCGCGAGTTCTCGGCCGAGCGTGCCACGGAGCAGGCCAGCCGCTGCAGCCAGTGCGGCGTGCCGTTCTGCCAGGTGCATTGCCCGCTCGGGAACAACATCCCCGATTGGCTCAAGCTCACCGCCGAGGGGCGGCTCGAGGAGGCCTATGAGGTCGCCTCTGCCACCAACACCTTCCCCGAGATCTGTGGCCGCATCTGCCCGCAGGACAGGCTGTGCGAAGGCAACTGCGTCATCGAGAAGGGGTTCGAGAGCGTCACGATCGGCGCGGTCGAGAAATACATCACCGACACCGCCTTCGAGAAAGGCTGGGTGCGGCCGCCGAGCCCGCAGCGGGAGCTTCCCTACAGCGTCGGCATCATTGGTGCCGGCCCCGGCGGGCTTGCCGCCGCCGAGCAGCTGCGCCGCCAGGGCTACGCCGTCGACCTCTATGATCGGTATGACCGGCCCGGCGGGCTGATGATCTACGGCATCCCGAACTTCAAGCTCGAGAAGCCGGTCGTGCTCAGGCGGTGGGACCTCTACCGCGCCGCCGGCATCCGCTTCCACATGGACTGTGCGGTGGGGAAGGACATCTCGCTCGCCGAACTGCGCAACCGCCACGATGCGGTGCTGATCGCCACCGGCGTCTACAAGGCGCGCGAGCTCGGCGGACCAGGCTCCGGCCTCTCGGGAATCGTGCCGGCGCTCGACTACCTCACCGCGTCGAACCGCAGCGGGCTCGGCGACAGTGTTCCCGCCTTCGCCGATGGCACGCTGAACGCCGCGGGCCGCAAGGTCGTGGTGATCGGCGGTGGCGATACGGCGATGGATTGCGTGCGAACCGCCATCCGCCAGGGTGCCACCTCGGTCACCTGCCTCTACCGCCGCGACAAGGCGAACATGCCGGGCAGCATGCGCGAGGTGAAGCACGCCGAGGAGGAGGGCGTTCGCTTCGAATGGCTCGCAGCACCCGAGGCGTTCCTGGGCGACCGTGCGGTGGCCGGCGTGCGGGCCGTGCGCATGCATCTTGGCCTGCCCGATCCCGCTGGCCGCCAGCAGGTCGAGCCGATCGCCGGGTCCGCCTTCACGGTCGAGGCCGATCTCGTGATCAAGGCGCTCGGCTTCGACCCGGAGGACGTGCCCGCGATGTTCGGCGAGACGGGCCTTGCCGTGACGCGCTGGGGCACGCTGAAGGTCGACCACCGCACGATGATGACGTCGGTCCCGGGCGTGTTCGCTGCCGGCGACATCGTGCGCGGCGCCTCCCTCGTCGTGTGGGCGATCCGCGATGGGCGCGATGCAGCGGCCCAGATGCACCGTTTCATCCAGGAAAAGGCAGCGGCAACCGTCGCCGTCGCGGCAGAGTGAGGACCGGACCCATGGACGGCATGATTCCTGAGCGTGGTTCTGAGTTCGTTGCGGCCCACGATGCCAATGCCGCGGTGCTGCGCGAGGCCGGCATCGACCTCACCGAGCATGATGCCTGCGGCGTCGGCGTCGTCGTTGCCCTCGACGGCAAGCCTTCGCGCCGCGTGGTGCAGGCGGGCATCGATGCGCTGCGAAGCGTGTGGCACCGCGGCGCCGTCGATGCCGACGGCAAGACCGGCGACGGTGCGGGCATCCATGTCGAGATCCCGCGCGACTTCTTCGCCGAGGCCGTGACGCGCGGCGGCGACACGGTGCGCCCGGGGCGCATCGCCGTCGGCCAGGTGTTCCTGCCCAAGACCGATCTCGGCGCGCAGGAGCGTTGCCGCCAGATCATCGAGACCGAGATCCTCGCACTCAACTACGGCATCTATGGCTGGCGGCAGGTGCCGATCGACGTCTCGGTGATCGGCGAGAAGGCCAACGCGACGCGGCCCGAGATCGAGCAGATCATGCTCTACGACCCCGATGCCCGCGACGATGCGACGGTCGAGCGCGACCTCTACGTCATCCGCCGCCGGATCGAGAAGGCGGCGATCGCGGCCCAGGTGAGCGACCTCTACATCTGCTCGCTCTCGTGCCGGTCGATCATCTACAAGGGGATGTTCCTGGCCGAGAGCCTGACGGAATTCTACCCCGACCTGGTGGATGAGCGCTTCATCTCGCGCTTCGCCATCTACCACCAGCGCTACAGCACCAACACCTTCCCGACATGGCGCTTGGCGCAGCCGTTCCGGATGGTCGCGCACAACGGCGAGATCAACACGATCACCGGCAACGTGAACTGGATGAAGAGCCACGAGACCAGGCTCTCCTCGCCGCTGCTCGACCAGTACATGGACGACATCAAGCCGGTGATCCAGTCCGGCGGGTCGGACACCGCCATCCTCGACAACGTGTTCGAGGTGCTGGTGCGCGCCGGCCGCGACGCGCCGATGGCCAAGGCCATGATGATGCCGGAAAGCATCGGCTCCAACGCGACGATGCCGGAGGCGCACCGCGCGCTGTTCCTCTACTGCAACGCCGTGATGGAGCCGTGGGACGGCCCGGCGGCATTGGCCGGCACCGATGGCCGCTGGGTCGTTGCGGGGATGGATCGAAACGGCCTGCGCCCGATGCGCTACACCGTCACGGCCGATGGGCTTCTCGTCATCGGCAGCGAAACGGGCATGGTGAAGCTGCGCGAGGACGAGATCGTCGCCAAGGGCCGCGTGGGCCCCGGGCAGTGCATCGCGGTCGACCTCGACGCGCCCCGCTTCTTCAGCGACCGCGAGCTGAAGGACATGCTGGCCGGGCGCGAGGATTTCGGCGCCTGGACGCGGCGGACGCTGCATCTCGATGCGCTGATCCGCACCGATGCGGCAGAGACGGCGCGGCTGGTCGGCGAGGAGCTTCGCCGCCGCCAGCTCTCGGCCGGCCTCACGCTCGAGGAGCTCGAGATGATCCTCCACCCGATGGTGGAGGAGGCGAGCGAGGCGACGGGCTCGATGGGCGACGACACGCCGCTCGCCGTGCTGTCGGAGCAGTACCGGCCGCTGTCGCACTACTTCCGCCAGGCCTTCAGCCAGGTGACGAACCCGCCGATCGACAGCTTGCGCGAAACCCGCGTGATGACGCTGAAGACGCGGCTCGGCAACCTCGGCAACGTGCTCGACCAGGACCAGGGCCAGTGCGACCTGCTCCAGCTCGAGAGTCCGGTGCTCACGACCACCGAGTTCGAGGCGATGCGCGCGCACATGGGCGACAACGCGGTGGAGGTCGATTGCACCTTCCCCGTGGCCGAGGGAGAGGCAGGGCTTCGCCGCGCGATCGAGCGCATCCGCCGCGAGGCCGAGGAGGGCATCCGCGCCGGTGCCGCGCATGTCATCCTGACCGATGAGCGCGTCTCGCCCGCGCGTTGCGCCATCCCGATGATCCTCGCCACCGGTGGCGTGCACACCCACCTCGTGAAGCAGTCGCTCCGCACCTTCACCTCGCTGAACGTGCGCGCGGCGGAAGCGATCGACACCCACTACGTCGCGGTGCTGATCGGCGTGGGTGCCACCACCGTGAACCCGTGGCTTGCGCAGGAGTGCATCGCCGACCGCCACCGTCGTGGCCTGTTCGCCGACATGCCGCTCAAGACCGCCGTGCAGCGCTACCGGAAGGCGATGGACAAGGGCCTGCTCAAGATCATGAGCAAGATGGGCATCGGCGTTCTGTCGTCATATCGCGGCGGGTACAATTTCGAGGCGATCGGCCTGTCGCGTTCGCTGGTGGCCGAGTTCTTCCCTGGCATGCAGAGCCGCATCTCCGGCATCGGCATGTCGGGCATCGCGCGCAAGGTGTTGGCACTCCACGCCAAGGCGTGGGATGCCGATGCGGTGACGCTGCCGGTCGGCGGCCTCTACAAGCTTCGCCGCACCGGAGAGGCGCATGCCTTCGCCGGATCGCTGATCCACATGCTGCAGACCGCGGTCGCGACCGACAGCTACCAGACCTACAAGCGCTACGCCGATGCGGTGCGGAAGCTGCCGCCGATCGCACTCCGCGACCTGCTCGACTTCAAGATGGAGGGCCGGAAGGCGATCCCGGTCGAGGAGGTCGAGAGCGTCACCGAGATCAGGAAGCGCCTGGTCTCTCCCGGCATCAGCTTCGGCGCGTTGAGCCCGGAGGCGCACGAGACGCTCTCGATCGCGATGAACCGCATCGGTGCCAAGTCCGACAGCGGCGAGGGCGGCGAGGATGCGGGGCGCGCGAAGCCCCGGTCGAACGGCGACAACGCCAACTCGGCGATCAAGCAGATTGCGTCGGGCCGCTTCGGTGTCACGGCCGAGTACCTGAACAACTGCCGCGAGATCGAGATCAAGATGGCCCAGGGGGCCAAGCCCGGCGAGGGCGGCCAGCTCCCCGGCTTCAAGGTGTCGGAGATCATCGCCAGGCTGAGGCATTCGACGCCCGGCATCGCGCTGATCAGCCCGCCGCCGCACCACGACATCTACTCGATCGAGGATCTGGCCCAGCTCATCTACGACCTGAAGCAGATCAACCCCGAGGCCGCGGTCTGCGTGAAGCTGGTAGCCCGTTCCGGGATCGGCACGATCGCCGCGGGCGTTGCCAAGGCCAAGGCCGACACGATCCTGATCTCCGGCCATGTCGGTGGTACGGGCGCGTCGCCGCAGACCTCGATCAAGTACGCAGGGCTCCCCTGGGAGATGGGGCTGTCAGAGGCGCACCAGGTGCTGATGCTGAACCGCCTGCGGCACCGCGTGAAGTTGCGCACCGATGGCGGCATCAAGACGGGCCGCGACGTGGTGATGGCCGCGATGCTGGGGGCCGAGGAGTTCGGCATCGGCACGGCGAGCCTCGTCGCCATGGGCTGCATCATGGTGCGGCAGTGCCACGCCAATACCTGCCCCGTCGGCGTCTGCTCGCAGGACGAGGCGCTGCGCGCGAAGTTCGACGGCACCCCGGAGAAGGTGATCAACCTCTTCAGCTTCGTGGCCGAGGAGGTGCGCGAGATCCTCGCCGGCCTCGGCGTGCGCAAGCTCGAGGAAGTGATCGGGCGCACCGACCTGCTGCAGCAGGTCAGCCGCGGCGGCGCGTATCTCGATGACCTCGACCTCAACCCCATTCTCGCGCAGGCAGACCCCGGCCCCTATGCGCGGTTCTGCACGCTCGAGGGCCGGAACGAGGTGCCCGAGACGCTGGATGCGCAGATGATCGCCGATGCGGCGCCGCTGTTCCGCGACGGCGAGAAGATGCAGCTCCAGTACAATATCCGTTCCACATACCGTACGATCGGGACGAAGATGTCGTCCAAGATCGTCCGCCAGTTCGGCATGAAGGGGCTCGCACCCGGCCATGTCACGGTCAGGCTGCGCGGCTCGGCGGGGCAGAGCCTCGGCGCCTTTGCGGTGCAGGGGCTGAAACTCGACGTGTTCGGCGATGCGAACGACTACGTGGGCAAGGGGCTCTCGGGCGGCACGATCGTGGTCCGCCAGGCGCCGTCCTCGACGCTCCGCTCGAACGAGAACACCATCATCGGCAACACGGTTCTCTATGGGGCCACGGCGGGCTGGCTGTTCGCTGCCGGCCAGGCGGGAGAGCGGTTCGCGGTGCGCAACTCGGGTGCCACGGCGGTGGTCGAGGGCTGCGGCTCGAACGGCTGCGAGTACATGACCGGTGGCGTGGCGGTGATCCTCGGGGCGGTCGGCGACAATTTCGCTGCCGGCATGACGGGCGGGCAGGCCTTCGTGTACGACCCCGAGGGCCTGCTGCCGGTGCGCGTGAACCCCGAGCATGTGCTGTGGCAGCGCCTGTCGCACCCGCACTGGGAGATGACGCTGCGTGACCTGATCATGCGGCATGTGGCGGAAACGAACAGCCGCTTCGCCGCGATGCTGCTGAACGACTGGTCGCGCGAGCGTGGGCATTTCTGGCAGGTCGTGCCGAAGGATTTCGTCAGCTACCTGCCCGTGCCGCTCTCGCTCGAGGCAACGAAGGCGCAAGCGGGAGACTGATCCGCACACGATCGCGGCGGGGTGACGCGTGGGATGGGCTGTGCGATAAGCGCGGCCTCCCATGCGCCTCCTCTATCACCTCCCGCTCTCGCCCTATTCGCGCAAGGTGCGTCTTGCCCTTGCCGAGAAGGGGCTTCCGTTCGAGCTCAAGGTCGAGAAGGTGTGGGAGCGCCGGCCTGACTTCCTGGCGCTGAACCCCGCGGCACAGGTGCCCGTGCTGGTCGAGGACTCGGGGCTCGCCGTGGCCGACAGCGCTGCGATCTGCGAGTACCTCGACGAAGCCTACCCCGACCAGCCGCTGCTCGGCCGTTCATTGGCCGAGCGGGCCGAGTGCCGGCGCATCGTTGCCTGGTTCGACGGCAAGTTCGCCCGCGAGGTCGATGACAACCTGCTGTTCGAGAAACTGATGAAGCGCCTGTTCGGCCGGGGCGAGCCCGAGGGCGGCGCGATCAGGGCGGGGTTTGCCAATCTCCGCCATCACCTCGCCTATCTCGGCTGGATCGCCGAGCACCGGAAATGGCTCGCCGGCGAGACCCTCACGCTCGCCGATCTCGCGGCGGCCGCGCATCTCTCGGCGCTCGATTTCCTGGGCGATGTCGACTGGTCGGTCAGTCCCGCGGCGAAGGAATGGTATGCGCGGGTGAAGTCGCGCCCCTCGTTCCGGGCGCTGCTGGTCGATCGCGTGCCGGGCCTGAGCCCGCCCGCGCACTACGCCGATCTCGACTTCTGAGCCCAGCGAGCGGTTGACACGCCACGCCGCCGCAGCGCGATCATACGCGATGACCCGTGTCGTTCTTGCACTCCTGGTCCTGGTCGCCACCGCAATGCCCGCGGCCGCACAGCGCGTGGCGCTGGTGATCGGCAACGGTGCCTATCGCGAGGCGCCGGCGCTCGCCAACCCAGAGGCCGATGCGCGCGGCGTTGCCGCGTCGCTCTCCCGCCTCGGCTTCGCGACCGACCTGCTGCTGGATGCCGACAGGCCCGCGATGGAGGCCGCCATCCGCCGCTTCGGCGAAGCGGCCGTGGGGGCGGAGGCAGCACTCGTCTACTACGCCGGCCACGCGGTGGAGGTCGCCGGGCGGAATCACCTCATCCCCGTCTCGGCCCGCATCCGCAGCGACCGTGACCTGCCTTTCGAGACGATCGATTTCGATGCGGTGGTGGCACAGCTCGAGGGCCGCGCGCGGGTGATCCTGGTGTTCCTCGATGCCTGCCGCGACAATCCGTTCCGCCAGCGCCTGTCGGCGAGCGGCACGCGCGGCGTCGCCGCCCCGGGCCTCGCCCCGGTGCGCGGGCCGGTGGGCACGCTGGTCGCCTTCGCCACGGCGCCCGGGCAGGTGGCGCAGGACGGGTTTGGCCGCAACTCGCCCTTCACGGCAGCGCTGTTGCAGCACATGGAGACGCCGGGCCTCGAGATCCGCCCGATGCTGGGCCGCGTCAGGCAATCGGTGCGCGAGGCGACGGCGGGGTCGCAGGTGCCGTGGGAGAATTCCTCGCTCGAAGGCGAGTTCTTCTTCCGTCCCGGGGCCGCGCAGGTTGCCACCGCCACCCCGCCGGCGCCCGACCCGGCGCTGAACCAGGGCGCGCCGCGCTCGGGCATCAGCCCCGATGGCGCGACCGAGCGGCTGTTCTGGGAGAGCGTGAAGGACAGCCGCAGCCCGGACGAGCTCCAGGCGTATCTCCGTCGCTACCCCGATGGCGTGTTCGCCGACCTCGCGCGCACCCGCATCGCCGCCCTCGAGCGCGCCCAGCGTCCCCCCGTGCCGGTCCCGCCGCCGCCGCCGCCGCCGGTGACGATCGAGGCAGCACGCCCGCCGCCGCCCGCTCCAACGCTACCAGCCGCGGCGCCACCAGCCGCAGTCGCTGCCGTTCCAGCGCAGCGCGCCCC
>NZ_JALHPR010000018.1 GCF_022842375.1 Elioraea sp.
AATGGCGGCGCGCCCGGCCGCGCCCGGCCGCGGGCGAGCGGCAGCAGCGGCGAGGCCCGTGGCGTCGGCCGCAGTTCCGGATAGGCAGCGAACACCACCTCGCGCGCCCCGATCGCGCCTGAGCCCACCGCTGCCTGGAGGTCCTCGACCGATGGCTGCTTCAACGCCTTCAGGACGCCATCGAGGATCGCGGCACCTCCCTCGACGCCCTCCTGCCGGAACGCCTTCACGAGTGCCGCGCGGCCAGCCTCGACATTCTGGGTGCGCAACTGGGCATGGACGAAGCGGCGGATGCGCGCGCGCGCCTTGCCGGAGACGACGAACCGCTCCCACGCGGGGTTCGGCGTATGCCCGCGCGCGGTGACGATCTCGACCTGGTCGCCGTTCGCAAGCTCGGTGCGCAGCGGCACGATGCGCCCGTTCACCTTGGCGCCGACGCAGGTATCGCCCACCTCCGAGTGCACCGCATAGGCGAAGTCGACCGGCGTCGCACCGCGCGGCAGGGTAATCAGGTCACCCTTCGGCGTGAAGCAGAACGCCTGGTCCTGGAACATCTCGAGCTTGGTGTGTTCCAGGAACTCCTCAGGCCCCGAGGCCTGGTCGAGGATCTCGAGCAGCGAGCGCAGCCAGCGATACTGCTTCGGCGCATCCGCCCCCGGTGCAACGCCATCCTTGTACGACCAGTGCGCGGCGACGCCGTATTCGGCGATCTCGTGCATCTCGCGCGTGCGGATCTGCACCTCGATCTTCTGGCTGCTCTCGGCCAGGATCACGCCGGTGTGGAGCGAGCGGTAGCCGTTCGGCTTGGGCGTCGAGATGTAGTCCTTGAAGCGGCCGGGCACGACGCGGAAGGCGGCGTGCACGACGCCGAGCGCGCGGTAGCACTCGTCGATCGAGGGAACGACGACGCGGAACGCCATGATGTCGGACAGTTGCTCGAAGGCAACGTTCCGCCGGTGCATCTTGAGCCAGATCGAGTAGGGGCTTTTCTCGCGGCCGGTGATCTCGGCGGTGATGCCGTGCTCGGCGAGCAGGCGCTTGAGATCCTCCGTCACCCGGTCGATCAGGTCGGCACCCTCGCCGCGGAGGAAGGCAATGCGCGCGAGGATGGAGGCGCAGGCATCGGGCTGGAGCTCACGGAAGGCGAGGCTCTCGAGCTCGGTCTTGACGCTGTCCATGCCGATGCGCTCGGCAAGCGGGGCGTAGATTTCCATCGTCTCGGCGGCGATCCGCCGGCGGCGGGTCTCGTCGCGCACGTAGCGCAGCGTGCGCATGTTGTGCAGCCGGTCGGCGAGCTTCACGAGCAGGACGCGGATGTCCTCGCTCATCGCCAGCACGAGCTTGCGGAAATTCTCCGCCTGCTTGGTCCGGTCCGATTGCAGCTCGAGGCGGGTGAGCTTGGTGACGCCGTCGACAAGGCGGGCGACATCGCGGCCGAAGCCCTTCTCGATGTCGGCCAGCGAAACTGCGGTATCCTCCACCACGTCGTGGAGCAGGGCCGTCACGATCGAGTTCGTGTCGACCCTGTAGCCCGTGAGGATGTGCGCGACCTCGACCGGGTGGGTGAAATACGGGTCGCCGTTGTCGCGCGTCTGGGTGGCGTGCGCCTTGGCGGCGAAATCAAAGGCGCGCGAGATGATTTCGCCGTCAGCCTTCGGGTCGTAGGCGCGGACCTGGGCGATGAGGTCCGCGCCGATGGCGGCCTGGGCTGCCGTGCCCTCAGGCATCGGCGTGGTGAGGCGCAAGGCGTGGCGGCAGGGCGCGAATGCGTGCGGCGCCCTGCCGTGTCATGGGGCGGCCCCCGCTCAGCCGCCGAGTTCGCGGGCGATCGCGGCCTCGATGTCCTCGTCCGGCGCGGCCTCGCCGCCGGCTTCCTCGGCTGCGACCTCCTCGGGGGAGATGTCCATGCCGGCGAAGATGTTGCTCTCGGTCGGCAGCAGGTCCATGACCTCCTCCGACGAAGGCTCCGGCTCGGGGACGCGCTGGAGGCTCTTGATCAGGTCGGCCTGCAGCCCGTCGAGCGGCACGGTTTCATCGGCGATCTCGCGCAGCGCGACGACGGGGTTCTTGTCGTTGTCGCGATCGAGCGTGAGCGAATCACCCCGGCTGATGTTGCGCGCGCGCTGGGCGGCGAGCATCACGAGCTCGAAGCGGTTGGGGATCCTCTCGACGCAGTCTTCCACGGTGACGCGCGCCATGCGCTCGACCCTCCGGCAATGACCCCACGGGGCGGATCGGTTGAAATAGCGTGCTGCGCTGCATCAGGCAAGGGCGGGGTCGTCGGGCGCCCTCTCGAGCGGCCGGCAGGCAGCGCGGGAAGCGGGTTCGAGCGCGGCGAGCAGGGTCCCGACATCCTCTCCCGTCACCGGGTGGCGCCAACCTGGCGCCACCTCCGCCAGCGGCAGGAGAACGAAGGCACGCTGGGCGAGGCGCGGATGCGGCAGCACCAGGCGCCCCGTCCGCACCACCCCGTTCGCGTCGATCAGGTCGAGGTCGAGCGTTCGGGCAGCATTCACCTCGCCCCGCACCCTGCCGAAGCGCGCCTCGATCGCATGCAGGGCGTCGAGCAGCGCCTCAGGCTCCACGCTGCCCTCCGCGGCCAGCACGGCATTGACGAAGCGAGGCTGGGCGGATGCTGGCACGGGGGCACTGTCCCACAGCCGCGACAGCGCGACGGCGCCGAGCCCAGGCAGGGCGCCGATCGCGGCCGCGGCGCGGCGCAGCGTCACGGCCGGCGCCACGCCATCAGGTCCTGGCAGGTTTGCGCCAAGCGCGATCAGGTTCACGCTTCATCTTTCCGTCACGATGGAGTTAGGTAACATGACAATCGGCGGCGGAGACTCGCGATGTGGGGCGCGAGGCTGGCACAATGGCGTATGGGGCCGTTTGCCCCCATCAGGAGCGGTACATGTTCAACGACAATGAGCGCGTCGCGGTTTTCATCGACGGCGCCAACCTCTATTCCGCTTCGCGGACCTTGGGTTTTGATGTCGACTACAAGTCGCTCCATGCCTTTTTCCGCAACAAGGCCTATATCGTCAGGCTGTTCTACTACACCGCCGTGCTGGAGACGGAGGAATATACGCCGCTTAAGCCGCTCGTCGACTGGCTGGGCTACAACGGCTACACGGTCGTCACCAAGCCCGCCAAGGAATTCACTGACAGCACCGGCCGACGGCGCGTCAAGGGCAACATGGACATCGAGCTTGCCATCGACATGCTCGAGATGGCGCCGCACGTGAACCACATCGTCCTGTTCTCCGGCGACGGGGACTTCCGCCGCCTGATCGAGGCCGTGCAGCGGAAGGGCGTGCGCGTCACCGTGGTCTCCACCATCAAGACCCAGCCCGTGCTCATCGCCGACGAGCTTCGCCGCCAGTGCGACCAGTTCGTCGACCTCGCCGACATCATGGGCGAGTTCACCCGCCGCGTCGTGCCGCCGCGCGAGCACGGGCCCGGGCGCGACATGGCACGTGACCGTGCCGAGGGTGTCTCCGCCTCCGGCCGCACCTTCACGGTCGAGACGGTCGGCGGCCCGCGCGCGACGCCCGATGCACCCTGGCGCGGCGTTCCCGACCCGGAAACGCCCTGATCCGCCTGGACCGCACGTCGTCGCGTGCCGCCGGAGGGCGATTGCCGGCTCTGCCCCCGGCTTGCCGCGTTCCGTGACGACAACCGCGCCCGCTTCGCCACCGACCCGGAGGGCCCGTGGCACAACGCGCCGGTCGCCTCCTTCGGACCACGCGACGCGCGGCTGCTGATTGTCGGCCTCGCCCCCGGCCTTCGCGGCGCCAACCGCACCGGCCGTCCCTTCACCGGCGACTGGGCCGGCGACCTGCTCTATGCCACGCTGCTGAAATACGGCCTCGCCCAAGGCACCTATGACGAGCGCGCCGATGACGGGCTGACGCTGGCAGGCGTGCGCATCTGCAACGCGGTGCGCTGCGTGCCGCCGGAGAACAAGCCCACCCCCGCCGAGATCGCCACCTGCAACCGCTTCCTCGCCGAGGAAATTGCAGGCCTGCGCCACCTCTCGGTCATCCTGGCACTCGGCGCCATCGCCCATAGCGCCACCCTGCGCGCGCTTGGCCAGCGCCAGTCCGCCTGGCGCTTCGCCCACGCAGCGATCCACCGCTTGCCGACGGGTGCCGTGCTGATCGACAGCTACCATTGCAGCCGCTACAACACCAATACGGGCAGGTTGACGGAACCAATGTTTCACAACGTATTCGAGGCCATCATTACGATGCTTTATGAGCCAGCCTGAGGCGGAACGCCGCGCCCCGATGCCGCCTGTATGGCTGCTAGCGGGGCTGATCTCGCTGGGCCCCCTCTCGACCGACCTCTACCTCCCCGCCCTTCCCGCCATCGCCGCTGCCTTCGGCACCGATGCCGCCGGGGTGCAATGGACACTGTCCGGCTTCCTGCTCGCCTTCGCACCGAGCCAACTCGTCTATGGCCCTGTTGCTGATCGATTTGGCCGCCGCCCCGCGATGCTCTGGGGGCTTGGGCTGTTCGCACTCGGGACCGCCGCCTGCGCCCTTGCGCCAACGCTCGGGGCGCTGGTTGCCGCACGCATCGTCCAGGCGATCGGGGCCTGCGCCGGGCCCGTTGTCGCGCGCGCCGTCGTGCGAGACACGGTTCCGCAGGAACGTGCGCCAGCCGTCTTCGCCACCATGGCGGGGCTGATGTCGCTTGCGCCCGCCATCGGCCCCGTGCTCGGCGGCATCGTCACCGCACTGT
Organism: Elioraea sp.; assembly: GCF_022842375.1. Taxonomy (GTDB): domain Bacteria; phylum Pseudomonadota; class Alphaproteobacteria; order Acetobacterales; family Acetobacteraceae; genus Elioraea_A. Next base: position 4,744 of record NZ_JALHPR010000018.1, read on the forward strand.
CCGGCTGGCGGGCGAGCTTCGTTCTCCTGCTGGTGGCTGCCTTCGCCATCACGGCCTTCGTCTGGCGCGGGCTTGCCGAGACGGCGCCCACGCTCGACCGCCGCGCGCTCGACCCCGCCTCCCTCATCCGGGCCTATGGCGGATTGCTGGCGGATCGCTGGTTCCTGAATCACGCTCTCGTGGCAACAGCGAGCTATACGGCGCTGTTCTGCTTCATTTCAGGCTCCTCGCACGTGATCCAGGGCGGCCTCGGCCTTGACCCGCTCGCCTATGGAATCGTGTTCGCCTCGGCTGTGGCGGGCTATGTCGCCGGAAGCCTGATCGTGCGGCGGTTCAGCGCGCGCATCCCACCGCGGCGGATGATGTGGGCGGGTGCGGCCTGGTGCCTCGCCTGCGGCTGGGCCGGGCCCGTGTCGCTCGCACTAGCCGGGCCACAGCTCGCCACCGTCGCGCTGCCGCTGATCCTCTACATGGTGGGCTTCGCGGTGATCCAGCCGAACGCGCAGGCCGGTGCGGTCGCGCCCTTCCCGCTGATGGCAGGCCGTGCCTCGGCCCTGCTCGGCTGCCTCCAATGGAGCATCGCGGCCTTCGTCGGGCTTGGCCTCGGCCTCATTCTCGACCCTGCCGGCTGGGCGATGGCGTTCGGCATCGCACTCTCGGCGACGGCAGCCTTCATCGCCGTGGCGCTGCTGCCGAAGCCCCCCAGCTCAGGCGGCTTGTGAGGCCAGTGCGCGTTCGATCGCGCCCGTGATCACGCTGCTCTCGGGCGAGGTCGTCGCCCCCCAGGAGCCGGCGACGCGGCCGTCACGGCCGATCAGGTATTTGTGGAAGTTCCAGCGCGGCGGTGCCGCCGATGCGGCGGCCCAGGCGAAGAAGGGATGCGCCTCGCGCCCCGTCACGCGCGTGATGGCCGCGAGCGGGAACTCGATCCCGAACTCGACCTCGCAGAACTGCTTCACCGCGGCGTTGTCGGCCTTCTCCTGGCGGAAATCCCCCGACGGAACGCCGATGACGACGAGGCCGCGCGGCCCGTAGGTCTCGTGCAGCTTGCGCAGGCCCGCATACTGGTTGGTGAAGCCGCAGAACGAGGCGGTGTTGACCACGAGCAACGCCTTGCCGCGATGCTCGGCGAGCGCGATCGGCTCACCCTCGATGCCGTCGAAGGTGAAATCCCACGCGACCTTGCCGGCCGCCGAGGCAGGGTCAGGCCGGAAGGGCACGAGTGCCGCGCCGAGGGCCGCCATCATGCCGAATGTGCGTCTCACCTGGTCCACCATTGCCCTGTCTCCTCACACACGCTGATAGATGCGCAAGGCCCGGCCCGCTACAAGCCCGGCATGGACCGTCGCCTCCTCGCCCCGGCCGCCAGCCACGGAACGCTCACCGCCTCGTTCCGCTGGGCCATCCCGGCCCGCTTCAACATCGCCGCCGCGATCGATGCCTGGGCCGATGGGGCGGGCAGGACGGCGATCATCGCGCTCGACGAGGCCGGCCGTGAGACGCGGGTGAGCTTCGATGCGCTGCACGCCCTCTCCTGCCGGATGGCGAACGTGCTCGCCGCACGCGGCATCGGGCGGGGCGACAGGGTGGCGATCCTGCTGCCGCAGCGGCTCGAGACGGCCGCAGCCCACCTCGCCGCCTATCGGATGGGCGCGATCGCGGTGCCGCTGTTCGTGCTGTTCGGCCCCGATGCGGTCGCCTTCCGCCTGGCCGACAGCGGCGCAGCCGCGGTGATCACCGATGGCGCGGGTGCCGCCATGCTCGCCCCCTTGCGCGATACCCTGCCCGGTCTCCGCGCCGTCTTCACCGTCGATGGCGGCATGGTGGGGGCGGAGGACCTCGCCGCCCTGCTGCCCGCCGCCTCCGACCGCTTCGCCACGGCCGACACAGCGGCCGATGACCCTGCGCTGATCATCTACACCTCGGGCACCACCGGGCAGCCGAGGGGCGCGCTGCATGCGCATCGCGTCCTGCTTGGCCATCTCCCCGGCGTGGAGCTTCCGCACCGCTTCTTCCCGCAAGCCGGCGACCTGTTCTGGACGCCGGCCGACTGGGCCTGGATCGGCGGCCTGCTCGACGTCCTGCTGCCAAGCCTGTTCCACGGCATCCCCGTTCTCGCGCACCGCTTCCCGAAATTCGACCCCGATGCCGCCTTCGCGCTGATGGCGCGGCACGGCGTGCGCAACGTGTTCATGCCGGCGACCGCGCTGCGCATGCTCCGCGCCGCGCGCGCGCCTTCGGGCGTGACGCTGCGCAGCCTCGCCTCGGGCGGCGAGACGCTCGGCGAAGGGCTGCTGGACTGGGGGCGGGAGGCATTCGGCTTCACGATCAACGAGTTCTACGGGCAGACGGAGGCGAACCTCGTCGTCTCGGCCGCTGCTGACCTGTTCGCCTCACCACCAGGGTCGATGGGACGCGCCGTGCCGGGTCATGGGGTCGCGGTGATCGGGGACGACGGCGCGGTGCTGCCACCGGGATCGCTCGGCGATATCGCCATTCGCGCGCCCGACCCGGTGATGATGCTGCGCTACTGGAACAACCCCGACGCAACGGCCGCGAAGTTCCGCGGCGACTGGCTGGTGACGGGTGACCAGGGACGGCAGGACGAAGCCGGCAACCTCTTCTTCGTCGGCCGCGAGGATGACGTGATCACCTCGGCCGGCTACCGCATCGGCCCTGGCGAGGTGGAGGATTGCCTGACGCGCCACCCGGCCGTGGCGATGGCCGCCGTCATCGGCGTGCCCGACCCGGTGCGGACGGAGCGCGTGAAGGCCTTCGTGGTGCTCCGCCCGGGCCATGAGCCTGGCGAGGCGCTCGCCGCCGAGATCCAGGGCTTCGTGCGCACGCGGCTCGCGGCGCACGAATACCCGCGCGAGATCGCCTTCGTGCCCGCTCTCCCCGTGACGGCGACGGGCAAGGTGATGCGCCGGGCGCTGCGCCAGGCCCCGCCCTGAGGCTCAGCCAGCGACGGTCCCGCGCCCGCGCAGCAGGCGCGACTTCTCGCGCTGCCAGTCGCGCGCCTTCACCGCCTCTCGCTTGTCGGCCTTCTTCCGGCCGACGGCGACGCCAAGCACCACCTTCGCGCGCCCCTTGTCGTTGAAGTTGATCTCGAGCGGCACGATCGTCACCCCGTCGCGCGCGATGGAACCGATGAGCTCGCGCATCTGCTTGCGGTGCACGAGCAGCTTGCGGGGTGAGCGCGGCTCGAACCGGCTCAGCACGCCGGCCTGGTATTCGGGGATGTAGGCGTTGAACAGCCAGAGTTCGCCGTTCCGCTCGCCGGCCCAGGCTTCGGTCAAGGTCGCGCGGCCGAGGCGGAGGCTTTTCACCTCCGGCCCCTTCAGCACGAGGCCGGCCTCGAGCGTCTGCTTGATCGTGTAGTCGTGGCGGGCCTTGCGGTTCTGCGCCACCACCCCGTGCGCGATCAGCCCTTTCTTGCGCGCCTCGGCCACATCGATTCTCTCAGTTCAGGAGGCCGGTTTCGACCAGCGCCGCGCGCACCCGCGCCTTGTTGGCGTCGCCAACCGGGGCAAGCGGCAGGCGGCACGTCTCCTCGCAATGGCCGAGCAGGTGGGCCGCGTACTTCACCGGACCGGGAGACGTCTCGCAGAACATCGCGTCATGGACGGGAACGAGCCGCTCCTGGATCACCATGGCACCGGTGACGTCGCCGCGCTGCCACGCCTCGTGCATGTCGGCGCACAGCCGCGGCGCGACGTTGGCCGAGACCGAGATGCACCCGACCCCGCCGGAGGCGAGGAAGGCCACCGCCGTATGGTCCTCGCCCGAGAGCTGGACGAAATCGGGCCCGCATTCGCGCTTCTGGTGCAGCGGGCGGGCGAGGTTCGCGGTCGCGTCCTTCACCCCGACGATGTTCGGCAACTTCGCCAGCCGCGCCATCGTCTCGACCGTCATGTCGACGGCGGACCTGCCCGGGATGTTGTAGATGATAAGCGGAAAATCAGATGCTTCCGCAATCGCCTTGAAGTGGAGGTAGAGCCCCTCCTGCGTCGGGCGGTTGTAGTAGGGCGTGACCACGAGGGCGGCATCCGCGCCCGCTGCCTTGGCGTGGCGTGTAAAGTCGATCGCCTCGTCGGTCGAGTTCGAGCCTGTCCCGGCGATCACGGGAACGCGCTTGCCCGCGGCCGCGACGCAGAGTTCGACCACCCGCTTGTGCTCGGCATGGGACAGCGTCGGGCTCTCGCCGGTGGTGCCGACGGGAACGAGCCCGTGCGTGCCCTCGCGGACCTGCCACGCGACGAAGTCCTGGAAGGCCTTCTCGTCGATCGCGCCGTCCCGGCGCATCGGCGTGATCAGCGCGACCAGCGATCCCTTGAACATCTTTCTCTCCTTGGCGGACCAGCGCGTCCGCATCGCGCGCACACTCGCTTCTGCGTCGATCCGTGACAAGTGGCACCGCGAGGCAATACAACCAAGCCATGCGCAGACGGATCGTCACGAGTCTCTCGGTTTTGCTCCTGGCGGTTGCAAGCGTGATTGGCGCGCGACCATCCCTGGCACAAGGTGCCGCGAACCAGGGCATGGATGCTGCCTGCCGCGCCGTCGTCACCGCCGCCGCCGCCGGCCGCTGGGCGGAGCCTGCCCGCTGCGCCGCCCCGGTGCCGGCCAAGGTTGCCCAGTGGCTGCGCCTGCTCTCCGGCCCCGCGAGTGCCGGCGAAGTGGCGCGCTTCATCGCCGAGAACCCCGATTGGCCGCTGCACGACACGCTCGCCCGCCGTGCGGAGGAGATGCACGCCACCGTTCTCGACGATGGCGTGGTGCGCGGCTTCTTCTCGCGTCGCCCGCCGCGCACGGCGCCGGGCATGCTCCGCTACGCGGAGGCGATCGAGGCGCGCGATGCGGCCGGTGCGCAGCGCCTCCGCCGCGAGGCATGGGTGCTGCTCCGCCCCGACGCCGCGGCCGAACGCGCGCTGGTCGAGCGTCATCCCGGCCTGATCAGGGCGGAGGACAACTGGGCGCGGTTCGACCGCCTGACCTGGGCGCGCGAGCAGGCCGCCGCGCAGCGACTGCTGCCGCAGCTCCCCCCCGGCCGCCAGGTCGCGGCACGCGCGCGGCTCGAGGCGCTGACGGGATCGGAAGGCGATCTCGTGCAGATGCCGGAGGCGCGTCGCGACCCCCTCGTCTTCCTCGAGCGGGTGCGCAGCCTCCGCCGCCAGGACCGTGACGACGAGGCAGCACGCCTCTGGATCGCCGAGGGACCGGCCGCGCAATCGGCTGCGGGCGTCGCGCGGCTCGGCCAGTTCTGGGCCGAGCGGCAGATCGTCGTCCGCCGCCTGCTCAGGCAGGGCGACGATGCGCAGGCGCTTCGCCTCTCGGCAGGGCACGGCCTGCCGCCAGGCCCGACGGAGGCGTATCTCGAGGCGGAGTTCGTCAGCGGCTGGATCGCGCTCCGCCGCCGCGGTGAGCCGGCACGGGCGCTGACCCACTTCACGGCGATCGAGCGCAACGCCGTTGCCCCGATCAGCCTCGCCCGCGGCGGCTACTGGCGCGGCCGTGCGCTCGCGGCGTTGCAGCGGCCCGACGATGCCAGGGCTGCCTGGCGCTCGGCTGCCCAGCATCCGTTCACGTTCTACGGCCAGCTTGCCGCGCTGGCCTCCGGCGAGAGCGACGCGGAGCTCGGCCTTCGCATCGCCGCCACCGGCCCTGCCGCGGCGGAACCTGCCCATGTCGCCGCCTTCGCCGGGCGCGAGCTGGCCGAGGCCGCGCGCATCCTCGTCGCGATCGGCGAGACGCGGCGGGCGCGGCAGGTGCTGCTGCGGCTGGCCGAGATCGCTCCTGACGCGACCGACCGCGGCCTCGCGGGCTCTCTCGCCGTCGCCCTCGGCCAGGCGGAGACGGGCGTGTGGATGGCCCGTCGCGTCGCCGTCACCACGGGCACCATCCTGCCCGATGCCGGCTGGCCCGTTCCGGTCGAGCCACCGCCGGGGATAGAGCGTGCGCTCGCCCTCGCGCTGATGCGCCAGGAGAGCAATTTCGATGCTGGCGCGCTGAGCCCCGCCGGCGCACGGGGGCTGATGCAGCTGATGCCGGCGACGGCACGCGCGATGGCGCGGGAGCTGAAACAGCCGGCGCTCGCCACCCGCCTGACCGACCCGGACGCGAACATGCGCCTCGGCACCGCCTATCTCGCCAAGCGGCTGGATGAGTTCGACGGCGCGGTGCCGCTCGCGCTTGCGGCCTACAATGCGGGCGCGCACCGGGTTCGCCAGTGGCTCGACCAGAACGGCGACCCGCGTGTCACCGACATCGACCCGATCGACTGGATCGAGCTGATCCCCTTCTCCGAGACACGGAACTACGTGATGCGCGTGATCGAGAGCGTAACGATCTACCGGGCGCGGGCTGGCACGGCGGATGCCGCCGCGCGCCACCCCGTGCGCACCCTCGCGGCGGTGCGGCCATGAGCGCGACCCCGAGCGTGACCCCAACAAGTGCACCGACCGGCGTGATCGGAAGCGTGCGCGCCGTGGTGTTCGCCGGCCACGGCACGGTGTTCGACACCACCGCGGCCGTGCTCGCCGCCGCCGCGCAGCTTGACGGTCGCGCGGAGGCGCTCGCGGCACTCTGGCAGGCAAAGCGCTTCGAATACGCCTGGATCGCGACCGCCACGGGACGGAAGGTCGAGCTGTGGGAGCTCACCGGCGAAGCGCTCGACCACGCCATGGGCGCGCTCGGCTTCGCCCATGACAGGCTCCTGCGGGCGCGCCTGATGCAGGGCCTGTTGCAGGCAGCACCCTTCCCGGACGTGAAGCCGGCCCTTGGCCAGCTTGGCGGCAACCGCAACCGCCCGCTCGCGCTGCTGACCAACGCCTCGACGATGATGGTCACGGCAACCGCCAAGGCCGGCGAGGTGTACGGCCTGTTCGATGCGCTTCTCTCGGCCGAGCCGACGGGCGTGTTCAAGCCGAACCCAGCCGTCTACCAGCTCGCCACCGCGCGGTTCGGCATCCCTGCCGGGGACATCGCCTATGTCTCGGCCAATGCGTGGGACGTTGCCGGGGCGAGGCTCGCCGGCATGCGCACGATCTGGCTCAACCGCAGCGGTGCGCGGGGCGAGTTTGCCTGGGCCCCGCCTGAGGCGGAGATCGAGAGCCTCGCCGCCCTGCCCGCCCTGCTGACCGCCGGCCTGCCCGGGCCGGGGCAGAGTGCTGCGTGACTGCCCCCGAGGCGCGGCCGCCCGGCACGGCGCGCCGCGTCAGGGTCAGGGGTGGGCTCAACGTCTCGGTGCTGAGCTGGGGCGAGATGACGGCGCGCACGCCGCTGCTCTGCCTGCCCGGCCTCGTGCGCACCGGCGGTGACTTTGCCGGGCTTGCCGCGCGGCATTGCGGCACGCGCCTGGTGCTCGCGCCCGACTACCCTGGCCGTGGCGCGTCGGATCGCGCCTGGCTCTGGCGACGCTACCTGCCGGAGCGGATCCTGAAGGACGTGATCGACGTCGTTGCCGCCTTCGGGCTTCGCCGCGTCGTCGCCATCGGCACCTCGCTCGGGGCGGTTCTCGCGATGGGGCTCGCCACCGTCCGCCCCCGCATGGTGACGGCCGCGGTGCTGAACGATGCGGGGCCGGAGATCGACCCGTCCGGCATGGGCTTCGTGCACCGCTTCGTCGGCACCCAGCACCGCCATGCGAACCTCGACGCCGCCGCGGCATATCTCCGCGACGCGCTGCCGTGGCTCTCGCTCCGCACCGACCATGAGTGGCGCGAGATGGCACGCCTCACCTTCCGCGAGGCGGAGGGCGGCACCTGGGTCGAGAACTGGGACAGGCGCATCGCCCGCGGGCTCGACCGTGGCGTTCCAGGCGACCTGTGGGACCTGTTCGCCCCGCTCGCCCGCATCCCCGCGCTGCTGGTGCGCGGGGGGACGAGCAACATCCTCTCGGCCGCGACCGCCCACCGGATGCGCGAACGCTTCCCCCGCATGGCCTATGTCGAGCTGCCCGGCGTCGGCCATGCGCCGACGCTGTCGGAGCCCGGGCTTGCCGGGACGGTTGATGCCTTCATCGGGGCGCAGGCATGAGCGCGCGCGCCGACGCCATCGCCTCGCTCTGGGGCGTCGGCCGCCTTCCCTTCGGCCCCGGCACGTGGGGGAGCCTTGCCGCCCTCGCCCCGGGGGTCGCGCTTCTGGCCCTTGGCGGGCCACTGCTGGTTGCTGCCGCCGCGCTGGCGCTGGCCTGGATCGGCGTGCGCGCGATCGCAGCACTCCCGGCGGAGACGCAGGGCGCCGATTCGGGCTGGATCGTGATCGACGAGGCGGCGGGGCAGTGGCTCGCGCTGGCGGGCCTCGGTGCTGTGTCCCTTCTGGGCGTGGTCGCTGCCTTCGCACTGTTCCGGCTGTTCGACATCGCCAAGCCCTGGCCCGTCTCCTGGGCCGACCGTCGGCACGACGCTGCCGGCATCATGTTGGACGACCTCGTCGCCGGCACGCTTGCCGCGGCAGCGCTCCTCGCCCTGCGAATGCTCATGCCGGAGGTGCTGCAATGACCCCTCTCCTGCTCGCCGAGGCAGAAGCGCTGCTGGCACTTTTCCGCGAGAAGCGGCTGATGATCGTCACGGCCGAGAGCTGCACCGGCGGGCTGATCGCGGCGACGCTGACTGCGATCGCGGGATCGTCCGATGTCCTCGATCGCGGCTTCGTCACCTACTCGAACGACGCCAAGCGCGCGATGCTCGGCGTGAGCGAGGAGACGCTCGCCCGCGTGGGCGCCGTGAGCGAGGAGGTCTCGCGCGAGATGGCCGATGGCGCGCTCGGCGTCAGCACCGCCGACGTCGCGCTTTCCGTCACCGGCATCGCGGGGCCTGGCGGGGCGACGGAAACGAAGCCCGTCGGCCTCGTCTTCATCGGCGCGGCGCGGCGCGGCGGCACGCTCCTGGTGGAACGCCACGTCTTCGCTGGTGATCGTGCCGCGGTGCGCAACGCCTCCGTCTCGGTCGCGTTCCGGCTGGCGCGCACGCTGGCAGGCTGAGCGGCGACGTTCCCGCTGTCGTTTCGCCGTCGTACCCGATACTGTAGCGGCAACGACAGAACGGGGGATTGGCATGACAGTCGGCACCATCGGCATCGGGCGACGCGCCCTGCTCTGCCTCGCCGCGCTCGGCACGCTCGGGCTCTGCGCGCCCGCGCAGGTAGAGGCCCAGGCGCAGCGGAACTTCCCAGAGCCCCGCGAGGCAAGCTGGACGGCGCGTGACTTCCGCTTCCACACCGGCGAGGTGATGGCGGAGCTCAAGCTCCACTACCGCACGATCGGCGAGCCGTCGGGCGAGCCGGTGGTGGTGCTGCACGGCACGGCGGGTTCGGGTGCGAACATGCTGGGCCCCGGCTTCGCCGGCCAGCTCTTCGGCCCCGGCCAGCCGCTCGATGCGGCCAGGCACTTCATCATCCTGCCCGATGCGCTCGGCGCCGGCGGCTCGGCCAAGCCGTCGGACGGACTGCGCGCCAGGTTCCCCCGCTACAATTTCGACGACATGGTGCAGGCCCAGCATTGACTGCTGACCGAGGGGCTCGGACTCCGTCGCGTGCGGCTGATCCTCGGCAACTCGATGGGCGGGATGCATGCCTGGGTCTGGGGCGTGACGCATCCGGGGTTCGCCGATGCGCTCGTGCCGATGGCCTCGCAGCCCACCGCGATGGCCAGCCGCAACTGGCTGATGCGGCGCATGATCGTCGACGGCATCCGAAACGACCCCGCCTACATGGGCGGCGACTATGCGACGCAGCCGGCGATGGCCCGCTTCGTCGGGGTTTTCTACGGCATCGGCACCAATGGCGGCACGCTCGCCTGGCAGAAGAATGCACCCACGACCGAGGCGGCGAACCGCATCCTTGAGAACCGCATGGCCGCCCCGTTCCGGGCGGATGCGAACGACTACGTCTACCAGTGGGACGCCTCGCGCGACTACGACCCCTCAGCCCGGCTCGATCGCATCACCTCGCATGTGCTCGTGATCAATGCCGCCGATGATGAGCGCAACCCGCCCGAGACGGGCGTGCTGGAGGACGCACTGAAGCGCATCCCGAACGCGAAGCTTCTGCTGATCCCGGCAAGCCCCGAGACGACGGGCCACGGCACAACGGGCAATGCGCGCTTCTATGCGCGGGATCTGGGAGAGTGGCTCGCCACCGTGCCGCGCCGGGGTGGGTGAGCGCTAGAGCAGCGCCCGATCTGATGGAACCGGAATCGGTTCCATCAGATCGGGCCAAGCTGCTCTACCCATTGATGTTTCTAGAGCACGACCTTCCGATCGATTGATTCCAATCGATCGGAACGTGCTCTACAGCCCCCCGCCCCAGCGATACTGCAGGGCGAACCCGACCAGGTCGTAGTCGTTGCGCGTGCGGGCGGCGACGCCGCGGCTGGCGAACAGCTTCACTGAGTAGTTGAGGCTGAGCGGGAACGAGAACGTGCCGCCGAAGCGCCAGTTGCGCTGGCTGTCGTCATTCTCGTCGCCGTCGATGCTTGTCCTGCCGCCGGTGAACCAGGTCGCGTCGGCGGAGATCCACATGCCGCGGCCGATGCTGTAGATCGCATGGCCCTCGGCGGCATAGATCGGCTCCTGCGACCGGGTGCGGCCGTTGAAGAAGTCGCTGTTGTCGGTGAAGAAGCTGACCGTGCCGGTGAACTCGAGTGTCAGGTCGCCAAACGACTTGGAGACGCCGAGTTGCGGGCGGAACGACCAGCGGTTCGTGCCGAGGTTCACCACGCGCTCGTTGTCGTACTGGCCGAGCGGCGCCGACACCTGGAGCGCGGCACCGACGATCCAGTCCTGCTCCCAGTTCTGGAATTCCTGGAGCGTCAGCGCCGGCGAGCCGATGAAGTTCACCGAGAAGCGGAACCGCGGATCGCCGAGCCCGCGCACATCGCGCGAGACGGGTTGGCCCTGGAACAGCGCATCGCCGGTCAGGCGCGTGTAGGGAATGTAGGCATCGACCTTGCCGGTCATGCCGAACACGTTGATCACACGCGCATAGCCGATGAGCGCGCTCGTCGTGGTCAGTTCCGCCTGGGTCACCGGCACGGCCGGGTCGAAGGAGAGACCACCGCTCGTGTAGGCATAGCCGCCGACCAGGAAGTTCACCCCGACCGGCGCGTTGGAGAAGGCGCGCGGCTCGATGTCCTGGGCGCGGGTGGGTGCGGCGGGGGTGCACGAGAGAAGGACAGCGATCGCGAATGCGAAAAGCGCGCGGCACCCGCCCGGCACCGCGCGCATCAATCGTCGTCTCCGTCCACCCCGAAGGAAGGGCCTGCGCCCTTCGCTCGGAGCGGCCACGATCAGCCCGCGGCGGCGACGGCGCGCTTGGCCATCACGCCGATCAGGTGCGCGCGATATTCCTTGGAGGCGTGGATGTCGCCGTTCAGGTCATCGACCGGCGTCGTCACGCCATCGAGCGCGGCGGCGGACCAGTTCTTGGCCAGCGCCGCTTCCATCGCCGCATGGCGGAACACGCCGTTCGCCCCTGCACCCGTCACGGCGACGCGCACCCCGGCAGGCCCCTTGGCGACGAACACGCCGACCATGGCGTAGCGCGAGGCAGGGTTGGGGAACTTCACGTAGGCCGCCTTCTCTGGCACCGGAAAGCTGATGGCGGTGACGATCTCGCCAGGCTCCAGCGCCGTCGAGAACATGCCGTTGAAGAAATCATCCGCCGCGATCGCGCGCGTGTTGGTGTGCACCGTGGCACCGAGCGCCAGCACCGCGCCCGGATAGTCCGCCGCCGGGTCGTGGTTGGCGACGGAGCCGCCCATCGTGCCGCGGTTGCGCACCTGCGCGTCGCCGATATGCGCCGCGAGCTTCGCCAGTGCCGGGATCGCCTTCGCCACGTCCGCCGAGGAGGCGACGGTTGCGTGCGTCGTCATGCCGCCGATCTTCACGGTACCACCCGAGACGGTGATGCCCTTCAGCTCGCCGATGCCCGAGAGGTCGACCACCGCGGTCGGCCGCGCAAGCCGCTGCTTCAGCGTGGGGATCAGCGTCATGCCGCCCGACATCGCCCGCGCATCGGGGTCAGCCAGCAGCTTCACGGCATCGGCGACAGAGCCGGGGCGGTGATAGGTGAATTCGTACATCGCGTGTCCCCTTCCGCTACTCGGCCGCCATGCGGGGCCGGTTGGCATTGATGATGCCCCACACCTTCTGCGGCGTGGCTGGCATGTCGATATGCGTGATGCCGTGGTCCTTCAGCGCATCCACCACCGCGCCGATCACCGCGGGCGGAGAGCCGATCGCGCCGACCTCGCCGCAGCCCTTCACGCCCAGCGGGTTGTGGGTGCAGAGCGTGACGGAGGTGCCGACGCTGATGTTGGGCAGGTTGTCGGCCCGCGGCATCGTGTAGTCCATCATGCTGCCCGAGAGCAGCTGCCCGTCGGCGTCATAGACGCAGGTCTCGAGCAGCGCCTGGCCGATGCCCTGCGCCACGCCGCCCTGCACCTGGCCCTCGACGATCATCGGGTTGATCACCCGGCCCACATCGTCCACCGCCGTGAAGTTCACGACCGAGACGACGCCCGTGTCGGGGTCGATCTCCACCTCGCAGATGTGGCAGCCGCCCGGATAGGTGAAGTTCTTCGGGTCGTAGAACGCCGTCTCCTCGAGGCCGGGCTCGAGTTCCTCGATCGGGTAGTTGTGCGGCACGTACGCGGTCAGGCTGATCTCGGCGAGTGCCTTGGAGCGGTCGGTTCCCGCCACCTGGAACTTGCCGTCCTTGAACTCGATGTCGGCGGCATCGGCCTCGAGCAGGTGGGCTGCGATCTTCTTGCCCTTGGCGATGATCTTGTCGGCCGCGCGATCCATCGCCGACCCGCCGACGGCGAGGCTGCGGCTGCCATAGGTGCCCATGCCGAACGGGATCCGCGCCGTGTCGCCGTGCACGATGTCCACCTGGTCCATCGGCACGCCGAACTTGGCGGCCATCAACTGGGCGAAAGTCGTCTCATGGCCCTGGCCGTGGCTGTGCGTGCCGGTGAACACCGTGATCGAGCCGGTTGGGTTCACGCGGATGTTCGCCACCTCGTAGAGGCCCGCGCGTGCGCCGAGCGAGCCGACGACGGCGGACGGCGCGATGCCGCACGCCTCGAGATAGGTGGAGATGCCGATGCCGCGCAGCTTGCCGCGTGCCTTCGCCGCGGCCCTGCGCGCCTCGAACCCCGCCCAGTCGGATGCCTTCAGGCAGGCTTCCAGGGTCGCGACATAGTCGCCGCTGTCGTACTGGAGTGCCACCGGAGTCTGGTAGGGGAAGGCGGATGACGGGATGAAGTTCCGCCGGCGGATCTCGACGCGGTCCATCCCCATCGCGATCGCGCACTGGTCAACCAGCCGCTCGATCAGGAAGGACGCCTCTGGCCGCCCGGCGCCGCGATAGGCATCGACCGGCACGGAGTGGGTGAAGACCGCCTTCACCTCGGCGTAGATCGCCGGCGTGGTGTAGGTGCCGGCGAGCAGCGTCGCGTAGAGGTAGGTCGGCACGCAGGGCGCGAAGGTGGAGAGATAGGCGCCCATGTTGGCGTGCGTGTGCACGCGAAGGCCGAGGAACTTGCCGTTCGCATCCATCGCCATCTCGGCGACCGTCACATGGTCGCGGCCGTGCGCGTCGGACATGAAGCTCTCGGTGCGATCGGCCGTCCATTTTACCGGGCGCTTTACCTTCGCCGATGCCCAGGTGACGATCGCTTCCTCGGCGTAATGGTAGATCTTCGACCCGAACCCACCGCCGACATCGGGGGCGACGACGCGCAGCTTGTGCTCGGGGATGTGCAGCACGAAGGCACCCATCAGCAGGCGGATGACGTGCGGGTTCTGGCTCGTGGTGTAGAGCGTGTAATCGCCCGACATCGTATCGAACTCGCCGACGGCCGCGCGCGGCTCCATCGCGTTCGGGATCAGGCGGTTGTTGACGAGTTCGAGCCTGGCCACCTTGTGCGCGCCGGCAAACGCCGCATCGGTCGCATCCTTGTCGCCGATGTGCCAGTCGTAGCAGAGGTTGCCGCCAACCTCGTCATGCACCAGCGGCGCGCCTGGCCGCAGCGCCGCCTCGAGCGAGGGCGCCCCCTTCAGCACGTCATACGAGACCGAAACGAGCTCGGCGGCGTCCTTGGCCTGCGCCTTCGTCTCGGCGATCACCACCGCGACCGGGTCACCCACGTGGCGCACCTTGCCGATGGCCAGCACCGGGTGCGGCGGCTCCGCCATCGGCGAGCCGTCCTTGTTGTGGATCTGCCAGCCGCAGGGAAGCCCGCCGATGTTCTCGGCCGCGAGATCCGCACCGACGAACACGGCCGCGACGCCGGGGGCAGCCTTGGCCGCCGCCGTATCGATGCCGGTGATGCGCGCGTGCGGGTGCGGGCTGCGCACGAGCACGGCATGCAGCTGGCCGGGACGGTTGATGTCGTCGGTATAATTGCCGCGGCCTGAGAGGAAGCGCAGGTCCTCGCGCCGCTTCACCGATGCGCCGATGCCTTCGAATGCCATTGACGTCTCCCGTTTTTCTCGTGTCGAGCCCAGCCGTTACCGAGCCCTGCCCAACCCGTTCTTCTTTCGCGGTGCTGGCCTACTCTGCCGCCCGCGGGAGTTCCTTCACCTTGCCGTGCATCACCTGCTGCGCGGCATCGATCGCCTTGACGATGTTGTGGTAGCCGGTGCAGCGGCAGAGATTGCCCTCGAGCCCTTCGCGGATCTCCTGTTCGGAGAGCCCCTTCGGGTTCTTCTTCACGAGGTCGATCGCGCTCATCACCATGCCGGGCGTGCAGAAGCCGCACTGCAGCGCGTGATACTCGCGGAACGCCTCCTGCATCGGGTGCAGCGTGCCATCCGCAGCAGCGAGGCCCTCGATCGTCAGCACGTCGCTGCCCTGGACCTGCACGGCGAGGATGGTGCACGCCTTCACGCTCTCGCCATCGATGTGCACCACGCAGGCGCCGCACTGGCTCGTATCGCAGCCGACATGGGTGCCCGTGAGCCTGAGCGTCTCGCGGAGCAGGTCGACGAGCAGCGTGCGGCCCTCGACCTCCGCCGTCACGGGCTTGCCGTTCACCTTGAGCGAAACCTGAGGCATGCGCCCTCTCCCCCGTCCTTGTCATTGCCGCACCACCAGAGGTGCGGCCACCGTTCCGGGCGGGAGTGTCAGGGCACGTGCGCATGACAGTCAAGCGCCCCTTCGCTGCAACCCGCGCGTGGCCCCCTGCCCGCGGGGGCAGCGCGTCAGACGAGGGCTGCCGCCGGCGTCGTGCGCATGACACCCGCATCGTGCAGGTGGCAGGCAGCCAGATGGCCGGGCGCGATCGCCTTCAGTGGTGGCTCGTCGATCCGGCAGCGGTCGAACGCGTGCGGGCAGCGCGTGTGGAACCGGCAGCCAGGCGGCGGCTTGATGGGTGACGGAACGTCGCCGGTCAGGATCACGCGCTCGCGTTTGGCCGTCGGGTCAGGCAGCGGCACGGCCGAAAGCAGCGCCTCGGTATAGGGGTGCTTCGGGGCGGAGAACAGCGCCCGCTTCTCCGCCACCTCGACGATCTTGCCGAGATACATCACCGCCACGCGGTGGGTGATGTGCTCGACGATCGCGAGATCGTGGCTGATGAACAGAAGCGACAGGCCCAGCTCGTCCTGAAGGTCGGACAGCAGGTTGACGATCTGCGCCTTCACCGAGACGTCGAGCGCCGAGACGGCCTCGTCACAGATGATGAGGTCGGCGCCGGGGGCGAGCGCACGCGCGATGCCGATGCGCTGCCGCTGCCCGCCCGAGAATTCGTGCGGATAGCGCTTCATCGCGTCCCTCGGCAGCCGTACCTTGTCGAGCAGCTCCGCCACGCGGGCATCGACATCCGCCTTGCCCGAGGCAAGGCCGAAATTGGTGATCGGCTCGGCGAGGATGTCACGAACCCGCAGCCGCGGGTTGAGCGACGAGAACGGGTCCTGGAACACCACCTGCATGCGCCGGCGCAGCGGGCGAAGCTGCGAGGCCGGCAGGTCGTCGATCCGCTGCCCGTCGAGCAGCACCTGGCCCGCTGTCGGCTCGATCAGCCGCAGGATGGTGCGGCCGACCGTGCTTTTGCCGCAGCCCGATTCGCCCACGAGCGAAAGCGTTTCGCCCTTGTCGATCGAGAACGACACGCCATCCACGGCGTACACGTAGGCCGAGATTCCCGACAGGAAGCCGGAGCGGATCGGGAAATGCTTCTTGAGGTCGTTGACCTCGAGCAGCGGGCGCTTGGCCACGGGAGCGGCGTTGTTCTGTGCCTGCATCATTCCGCTGTTCATCGTTCCGGCCCGCTGTTCATCGTTCCGGCGTTCATCGTTCCGGTGTTCATGCCGCCACCGCCTCGCGCGGGGCGTTGTGGCAGGCGACGAAATGCCCGGGCGCCTTCGTCTCCACCGCCGGTGCGACCTTGCGGCAGATGTCGGTCACGGCAGGGCAGCGGCCGGCGAAGGCGCAGCCGATGATCGGCTTCTTCAGGTTCGGCACGATGCCCGGGATCTCCGACAGCCGCGACCGCCCGGTGGAGGTGAGCGAGGAGCCGAGCTTCGGCACGGCACCAAGCAGCCCCTGCGTGTAGGGATGCCGCGGCCGCGCAAACAGGTCGATCGCCGTCGCCTCCTCAACCTTGCGGCCGGCGTACATCACCACGATCCGCTCCGCCATTTCCGCGACGACGCCGAGGTCGTGCGTGATCAGCAGGATGGCGGAGCCGAGCTTCGACTTGAGCTCGCGCATCAGGTCGAGGATCTGCGCCTGGATGGTGACGTCGAGCGCGGTCGTCGGCTCGTCGGCCACCAGCAGCTGCGGGTTGCAGGCGAGCGCCATCGCGATCATCACGCGCTGGCGCATGCCGCCCGAGAGCTGGTGCGGATACTCGCGCACGCGTCGTTTCGCTTCCGGGATGTGCACCAGGTCGAGCATCTCGACCGCGCGCGCTTCGGCCTGCCTGTCGTCCATCCCCTGGTGGAGCCGCAGCGTCTCGCCGATCTGCCGGCCGACGGTGAGCACCGGGTTCAGGCTCGTCATCGGTTCCTGGAAGATCATGCTGATCGCGTTGCCGCGGATCTTGCGCATCTCGTGCTCGGGCACCTCGAGCAGGTTGGTGCCCTGGAACAGGATGCGCCCTGTGATCCTGCCTGGCGGCTCCTGGATCAGCCGGAGGATCGACATCGAGGTGACGGACTTGCCGCAGCCCGATTCGCCCACAACCGCCAGCGTCTCGCCGCCGGCGATCTGGAACGATAGGCCGTCGACCGCGCGCACGGTGCCGTCAATCGTCTGGAAATGCGTCCGCAGGTCATCGACCTGCAGCAGCGGGCCGGTGTGGCCTGCTTTCGCGGCGGCGGCCTCGGTCTTGTTCAGCGCAGGCGCGCCCGTGAGTGTCTGGTTCATCGCACCCTCCCTCAGATCCGCTTCGCAAGCCTGGGGTCGAGCGCATCGCGCAGACCGTCGCCGAGCAGGTTCACCGCAAGCACGGTGACCGAGAGGAAGAAGGCCGGGAAGAACACGATGTAGGGAGCCACCTGCCAGAGCGCGCGGCCCTCCGCCATCACGTTGCCCCAGGAGGGGATGATGGGCGGCGTGCCGGCGCCGATGAAGGACAGGATCGCCTCGGTGATCATCGCCGACGCCGCGATGTAGGTCGCCTGCACAGTGAGCGGTGCGAGCGTATTCGGCAGGATATGGCGAAGGATGATCCGCGGCGTCGTCGTGCCGGCTGCGATCGCCGCCTCGACATAGGGCTGCTCGCGCAATGACAGCACCACGCCACGCACGAGCCGCGACACGCGCGGGATTTCCGCAACCGTGATGGCGATGATCACGTTCTGCACCGAGCCCCGCGTCAACGCCATCAGCGCGATCGCGAGCAGGATGGGCGGGATCGACATCAGCCCGTCCATGATCCGCATGATGATGCCGTCGAAGGCGCGGATGAAGCCCGAGATGAGCCCGATGGTCAGCCCCGCGATCGAGGCGAGCACCGCCACCGCGATGCCGACGATGAGCGACACGCGCGCGCCGTAGAGCACGCGCGAATAAACGTCGCGGCCGAGCATGTCGGTGCCGAACCAGAACTGCGCCGAGGGCGGGCGCACACGTCGTGCCGGCGCCAGCGCCTGTGGGTCGGACGTCATGAGCAGCGGCGCGAACACGGCGAGGAACACCATGACGCCGAGCAGGAAGCCACCGAGCGCGATCGTCGGGTGGCGGCGGATGAAGGTTCGGATGCGGCCCCGCTTCACCTCTTCGGGGAACACATCCACCATCGCGGGTGCCGTGGCCATCGCTGTGTCGGGGCTCAATAGCGGATCCTCGGGTCGAAGACGGTGTAGAGCAGGTCGATGCCCAGGTTCACCAGCACGTAGATGAAGCTGAACAGCAGCACCACGCCCTGGATGACAGGGTAGTCACGGCGGAGGATGGCATCGACGGTGAGCCGGCCGAGGCCGGGGATGGCGAAGACGCTCTCGGTGACCACCGCGCCGCCGATGAGCAAAGCGATGCCGATGCCGATCACGGTCGAGATCGGCACGGCGGCGTTCTTCAACGCATGCAGGAACAGGATGCCGCGGCTGCCGAGGCCCTTGGCCTTGGCGGTGCGGATGTAGTCCTGCGCCAGCACCTCGAGCATCGTCGCGCGCGTGATGCGCGCGATCAGCGCGATGTAGATCGAGCCGAGTGCGATAGAGGGCAGGATCAGGTTCTCGAGGAACGGCCAGAAACCCTGGCTCAGCGGCGTGTAGCCCTGCACCGGCAGCCATTCGAGCTGGAGCGCGAAGATGTAGGCCAGCAGGTAGCCCGTCACGAACACCGGCACGGAGAAGCCGAACACCGCGAACGCCATCACGCCGCGATCGATCCACGAGCCCGCCTTCCACGCCGCCATCACGCCCATCGGCACCGCGATCAGGATCGCGAGGGTGATGGTGATCAGCATCAGGCTCGTCGTCGGCTCGATGCGCTGCGCGATCATGTGGCTGACCGGCAGGTTGGTGAAGATCGAGACGCCGAGATCACCCTGCATGATGCGCCACAGCCACTCGCCGAACCGCACCACGAAGGGGCGGTCGAGCCCGAGCGAGGCGCGGATGCGCTCGACATCCTGCGGCGTTGCCTGGTCGCCGGCGATCACCGCTGCCGGGTCGCCCGGCGCGAGATACAGCAGCGAGAACACGAAGAAGGCGACGATCAGCATCACCGGAATGGTGGCCAGTACGCGCCGTGCGATGTAAGCGAGCATCGTTCTCCCTACCCAGCTTGGCCGGATTGCAGAAGCGCGGACATTGCCATCCCGGAACCTCTCACACAGCCACCCATCACGTTTTGGCCATCAGCTTTTCGTCACGCCCCAGAACACCGGCATCGGCCCCTTGCCGATGCCGGCAACGTTCCGCCGCCATGCCTGATACGACATGAAGAGCCCGTTGGGCACCCATGTCATGAACGCCATCGAGGCTGCGTTCAGCCGCGCGACCGCGGCCTTCTGCTCGGCCACGTCATCGGCCGCGAACCAGGCAGCGACCTCGCCCTCGATCGTTGCATCCTCGGGCCAGCCGAACCACGCCTTGTCGCCATTCGCGCGCAGCGCCGTGTAGGCAGCCGGCGTCGCGCAATCGGCCCCGGCATGCCAGGTGTGGAACAGGTTCCATCCGCCATCCTCCGGTGCCTCGCGCCGCGCGCGGCGCTGCGCCACCCCTCCCCAGTTCGTCGCTGCCACCTCGACGCGGAAGCCGAGCGCATCAAGCAGCCGCTGCGTCACCTCCGTCATCGCCGCGAGGGGTGCGATGTCGGTCGGCGCGAGCAACACGACGTTCGCACCGGCGTGTCCCGCCTCCGCCACCATCCGCCGGGCGGCGTCGACGTCGCGCGGGCCGCTCAGGATCTCGCCGCCATCCTCGGCGTGGAACGGCGTTCCGGGGGTGAAGAAGCTTGGGCTTCGCCGCCAGAGGATGTCGTCGTTGCCGACGACGGCGCGCATGTAGTCGGCCTGGTCGGTCGCGAGGGCCACGGCGCGGCGGACGCGGACATCGTGGAAGGGCGGATGCAGGTGGTTGAACCGCAGCGCGCCGAGATTGCCCATCGAATCGGCAATCTCCACCGCGACGGCACGGTTGCGCCGAAGCGCGGGGGCGAGGTCCGGCAGCACGGTCTCCACCCAGTCCACCTCGCCCGCGGCAAGCGCCGCTGCAGCGGCGGAAGGCTCGGGGATCGCCAGCCACTCGATGCGGTCGACCGCGACGCGTTTGGCGCCGGAAAGCCAGTCGGGCTGTTCTTGGCGCGGAACGTAGGCGGGGAAACGCTCGAATACCGCGCGCTTGCCACGGTCCCAGAGATCGCCCCGGAAGCGCATCGGGCCTGAGCCGATCGCCTCGCCGATCTCGGCAAAAGGGTCGGTGCGCGCGAGCCGTTCCGGCATGATGAACGCGCACGGCGCCGCCTGCTTGCCGAGCGCGTGCAGCAACTTCGGGAACGGTGCAGCCAGCACGAGCCGCACCGTCCTGTCATCGGGTGCATCGAGGGTGCGGCGCAGCGCGCGCAGCATCTGGCCCATCGGGTCGCGCACCATCCAGCGCTCGAGGCTGGCGACCACGTCAACGCCGCGCACCGGCGCGTCGTCATGGAAGCGCAGGCCCTCGCGCAGCCGGATGGTCCATGTCAGCCCATCGTCGCTGACCTCATGTCCCTCGGCCATCTGCGGCTGGGCGCGGAACTGGCTGTCAACGCCGTAGAGCATGTCCCACACCAGGAACGCGGCGTTGCGCACGACATACTGCGTGCCCCAGATCGGATCGATACTGGAAAGACCCGCCTGCGGCACGAAGCGCAACGTGCGCGTGGCAGGGCCCTGCGCATGCACGGCCGGTGACGCGAGGCCGAGCCCCGCCGCCGCTACCGCCGTGATGATCGCCCGCCGCCGCATTGCGCCCCCAACCTTGCCTGCGCCCCAGCCTTGCCTGCGCCCCAGCCTTGCCTGCGCCCCAGCCCTGCCTGCGCCTACGCCGTCTTGCCCATGTTGTAGAACAGCACCACCGGGCTCCTGATCACGCCCGTGACGTTGCTGCGCCACGCCGATGGCGACAGGAAATGCCCGAGCGGCACGTGCGGCACCACCTTGAACGCCTCGACCTGGATCGCCTCGGCGATGCGCTTCTGCTCAGCGAGGTTCGGCGCATCGAACCATTCCGTGCGCAGCGCCTCCATACGCTCGCTCGACGGCCAGCCGAACCAGCCGCCGGCACCGGTGCCGACCGCGCGCATGCCGACGGCCGCCGGCGGGTCGAACCAGTCAGGCCCCGCCCAGGTGGTGTGGAAGATGTTCCAGCCGCCACGCTCCGGCGGCTCGCGGCTCGCGCGCCGCTGCACCACCGTGCCCCAGTCGGTCGCGACGAAGTCGTGGTTGATGCCGAGCCGGCGCATCAGGTCGGCCGTCACCTGGCTCTGGGCCGCGATCGTCGGGAAATCCGAGGCGTGCAGCTGAACCACCTTCTGGTTGGTATAGCCGGCCGCACGCAGCGCATCCTTCGCACGGTCGATACTGCGTACCTTGAGCGCATCGGAACCCGCCTCGGTGTGCATCGGGCCGCCGAACGACCAGTAGGAATGGGAGGTCTTGTACATCGCCGGCTCGTCGCCGACGACCGCCTTGAGGAAATCCTCCTGGTTGACCGCGAGCAGCAGCGCCTGGCGGATCTCGGGGTTGTCGAAGGGTGGATGCAGGTGGTTCAGCCGCATCATCCCGACGGTGCCGAGGAGGTCGCGGTTCTCGACCACCACGTTGCGGTTGCGGCGGAACAACGGCAGCAGGTCATGCAGCGGGAGCTCGATGAAATCGACCTCGCCGTTCATCAGTGCGTTCCCCGCAGTCGCCGGGTCCGAGATGATGTGCCACTCCATCCGCTCGGCGTTCGCGCGCTTGCCACCAGCCGTCCACGACGGCGCCTCCTGGCGCGGCACATAGGCATCATTGCGCATATAGACCGCGCGCGAGCCCGGCACCCATTCGTCACGCATGAAACGATACGGGCCCGAGCCCACGCCGGACGTGATCTGCGTGTTGGGGTCGGTTGCCGCCACGCTTTCGGGCATGATGAAGCATGGGCTCGCATTCGCCTTGGCGATCGCCGCGAGCAGGTGCGAAAACGGCTTCTGCAGCTTGATGCGGAAGCGGCGGTCGTCCAGCACATCGATGCTGTCGAGCCGCTTGGCGATTTCCTGCCCGAAGCCGTCACGCGCCCACCAGCGCTTGATCGAGGCGACGCAGTCCTGCGCGCGCACGGGCTCGCCGTTGTGGAACTTCTGGCCGTCGCGCAGCGTGAACACGTAGCTGCGGCCGTCATCCTCGATCTGCCAGCCATCGGCCGCCTGCGGCTTGACGGCGAGGTTCTCGTCAACCGACAGGATCGTATCGTAGACGAGATAGCTGTGCGTCCGCGTGATCGTCGCCGTCGTCCACACGGGGTCCAGGCTCGTCAGGTTCGCCTGCGGCACGATCCTGAGCGTCCGCGATGCGGCTGATTGCGCGTATGCCGGTGCGCCGAGCCCGGCGGCGGCAACGGCCGCGGCACTTCTTCCAAGAAGATCACGACGTCGCATGGTGTGTTCTCCGTCCCGACACCGAGAAAAGCCAACCGCGCCGCGATCGTGGCGGCGCCAAGCTTGAATGCCCGCCTTACGGTCTGGGCGCTGCCGGGATCGCCCCCGGCAGCGCCGCCCGGTCGGTCAGGTCTTGCTCACGCCCCAGAAGAAGGGCAGCGGCCCCTTGGTGATGCCGGTGACATTCCGGCGCCACGCCTGGTAGCCGAGGTAGAAGCCGTTGGGGATGTAGACGACATCGCGCATCGCCGCCGTGTTGATGGCGTCGAACGCGGCCTTCTCCGCCTGCGGCGTGGCGGCATTCAGCCACGAGTCGATCTCGGTCTCGACCGCGGGGCTGTTCGGCCAGCCGAACCACGCGCCATCGCCGTTCGCGCGCAGCGCGTTGTACGAGGCCGGAGCGATGCAGTCGGCCCCCGCATGCCAGGTGTGGAAGATGTGCCAACCGCCCTGGCCCGGCGGCGCCTTCGACGCACGCCGCTGGCCGACCGTGCCCCAGTCGGTCGCGACGAAGTCGACGGTCATGCCGAGGCTGCGCAGCAGCGCGTTCGTCACCTCGCCCATCGCCTTCAAGGGCGCCTGGTCCTGGCCGACGAGAACGGTGATCGGCTGGCCGCTGTAGCCGCTCTCGGCGAGCAGGCGCCGCGCACCCTCGATATTGCGCGGGCCCTTCAGGATGTCGCCGCCCACCTCGGTGTAGGCCGGCGTGCCTGGCGTGAAGAACGACGGCAGCAGCTTCCAAAGCGCCTCGTCGTTGCCGACGACGGCGCGCATGTAGTCCTCCTGGTTGATCGCCATCTGGATGGCGCGGCGGGCGCGCACATCGTTGAACGGCGCGTGCAGGTGGTTGACGCGGAAGCTGCCGATGTTGCCCAGCGGGTCGGCGATGTCGACCATGATGTTGCGGTTCCGCCGCAGCACCGGCACGAGGTCGGGCAGCGGCGTCTCCCACCAGTCGATCTCGCCGTTCTGCAGGGCGGCGGCCGCGGTGGCGGGGTCGGGGATGATGTTCCACTCGATGCGGTCGAAGTTCATCCGCTTGCCGCCGGCGAGCCAATCGGGTGCTTCCTGCCGCGGCTGGTAGTCGGCGAACCGCTCGAACACGGCCTTCGAGCCGGGCACCCACTCGTCGCGCCTGAACCGCATCGGGCCGGACCCGATCACGTCCTCGGGCTTGATCTGGGTGAAGCTGTCGGTCTTAGCCACGTGCTCGGGCATGATGAAGGCCATCGGCGTATTGTTCTTGCCGAGGGCGAAGATCATCTTGGTGAACGGCTGGTTCAGCCGGAACCGGAACGTCCGATCATCGACGGCCTCGAGCGCATCGAGCCTGCCGCGGATGAGCTGGCCCAGCGGGTCGCGCGGCATCCAGCGCGTCAGGCTCGCCACCACGTCCTTCGACAGCACGGGCTGGCCGTTGTGGAACTTCAGGCCACTGCGGAGGCGGAACGTCCACGTCTTGAAGTCGGGCGAATGCTCCTCGCTCTCGACCATCTGGCGCTGCGGCTCGAGCTTGCTGTCGACGCCGTAGAGCGTGTCCCAGATCAGTGCCGAGCCGTTGCGCACGACGTACTGCGTGCCCCAGATCGGATCGAGGTTGGCGAGGTTGGCCTGGGGCACGAATCGAAGCACGCGGTTCGCTGCCGCCTGGCCGCGCACCGATGGTGCCGCGAAGCCGGTCGTACCTGCGGCCACGGTGCCGGCGAGGAAATTGCGACGTTTCATTCTGTTAAGCCCCCATTGCCATCATTCGGCCTGAGGACCAGCGCCCCAACGCTCATGCGCCGCACTTGCCGTGCGGTCACTGGCGCGTGTCCCGAGGCCCGGTCGAGCCTCAAGCCGTCCCAGTGACTACTTTACGGGCAAGGGGCCTGGGCGCAAGCCGTTATCGCACCCATGGCCTGGTCCTTCCGCAATCGTGACGGCTCAGCCCTTCCTGAGATTCCAGAACACGGGAATGCCCTTCAGCACGCCCGTGAGGTTCCTGCGATAGGCCGTGAACTGCTTGTAGTGGCCCAGCGGGATGCCCGGGGCGGCCTCGAGCGCCGCTGCCTGGATCTCGGCAGCGAGCCGCTGCTGGGTCGGGAGGTCCGTTGCCGCGAGCCACTGGGTGCGGAGTTCCTCGAGCCTCGGAACGTTCGGCCAGCCGAACCACGCCTGGTCGCCATGCCCGCGCACCTGGCTGTGCACCAGCGGATCGAGGAAGTCGTAGCCGGCGAAGCTGGTGCAAAGCGCACTCCACCCCCCCTGCGTCGGAGGTTCCTTCTTCGAACGGCGCTGCAGCACCGTTCCCCAATCCATCGCCTGGTAGTCGGTGTCGAAGCCCATCTGGCGGAACACGTCACCCATGACTTCCGATGCCGCCTTGGGAGCCAGGATGTCGGTCGGCCCGAGGAACACCACCTTCTCGCCCCGGTAGCCAGCTGCCTGGAGTGCCGCGCGGCCCGCCGCGATGCTGGACTTGAACGCCTCAAGGCCGGCGTTGTTGGCGAGCGGCGTTCCCGGCGTGAACCAGCCGACACCGGTGGTGTAGCCGGCAGGATCGTTGCCGTTGATCGCGATCACCACGTCCTGCTGGTTCACCGCAGCGATTACGGCGCGGCGGATGGCCGGGTTGTCGAAGGGCGGGTGCAGCGTGTTGAAGCGCAGCGCCGAGACCAGCCCGATCGGGTCCTGCACGTCGACCACGATGTTGCGGTTGCGGCGCAGCAGCGGCTGGATGTCGACCTGCGGCTGCTCCCACCAGTCGATCTCTCCGGCCTGCAGCGCGGCGGCCGCTGTTCCGGCATCAGGCAGGATGCGCCACTCGATCCGGTCGAGGTTCATCACCTTGGGGCCAGCCGTCAGGCTCGGCGTGCCGGTGGCAAGCGGGCGATAATCGGCGAAACGCTCGTAGACCATGATCTGCCCGGTGATCCACTCGTCGCGCTTGAAGCGCATCGGGCCGGAGCCAGTGTAGTCGGTGATCTGCTGGAACGGATCGGTCCTGGCCACCCGCTCGGGCATGATGTAGAGGCCGTTCGAGGGCTTGGCGAGCGTCGAAATCAGGCGCGGATAGGGCGCCTTCAGGCGGAATCGGATGCGCCGGTCGTCGAGCGCCGTCACCTCCTCCGTCGCTGCCGCAGCCGCCTGCCCCATCGGGTCGCGACGCCACCAGCGGGTGATCGAGGGCACACAGTCCTGCGCGCGCACCGGCTCGCCATCGTGGAACTTCAGCCCCTCGC
The DNA here is from genome assembly GCF_022842375.1 of Elioraea sp. Lineage (GTDB taxonomy): Bacteria > Pseudomonadota > Alphaproteobacteria > Acetobacterales > Acetobacteraceae > Elioraea_A. The sequence goes on from NZ_JALHPR010000018.1 coordinate 30,546, forward strand.
GCAGCGTGACGATGACCGTGCGCCCGCCATCCTCCTCGACATGGCCCGCCGCCATCTGCGGGCTGACTGCGAGGTCGGCGTCGGAGCCGTACAACGTGTCGTAGACGAGGAAGGCGTGGTTGCGCGTGACATAGGCGGTCGTCCACACGGGGTCGAGGCTGCCGGGGTTCGACTGCGGCGCGAAGCGCAGCAGCCGGTTCGCCGCCACCCCCTGCGACACGGCGGGCGCGGAAAGCCCGGCCGTCGCCGCGAGCGCTGCACTGCCCCTCAGAATATCTCGGCGCTTCATGCCATCCTCCCCGTTTCTTTCTTAGAACGAAACATCCCAGAACCGCGGAATGCCGCCAGGCTGGGCCGCACCGCGGAGTGTGCGCCGATACGCCATCGGCTGGAAGAACTGGCCGAGCGGCACGTACGGCACGTCGATCATCGCCTGTTGCTGCATCGCCGCCGCGATCGTCCGCTGCGCCACCAGCGTCGGCGCATCGAACCACTGCTCGCGCAGCTCCTCGAGCCGCGGGCTGTCGGGCCAGCCGATGAAGCCCTGCGCCCCCTGCCCGCGCAGCACGAGATGCCCGGCGGGGTCGAGGTGGTCGAGCCCTGCCCAGTTCGAGAAATACACACTCCACCCGCCGCGCGCGGGCGGCTCGCGCGAGCCGAGGCGGCGCACCACGCTGCCCCAGTCCATCACCTGTTCGTCCACCGTGAGGCCCATGCGCCGCAGCATGTCGACGCCGACCGCCGACAGCGCGGCGACCGCGGGAACATCGGTGGCGGCGAGCACCACCACAGGCTCTCCCCTGTAGCCGCTCTCGGCGACGAGCCGCCGCGCGCGGTCGAGGTCGAACGTCAGCGCGCCGAGGCCCGCTTCGTTGGCAAGCGGCGTTCCTGGCGTGAAGACGCCGACTCCCGTTCGCCAGAGAGAACGATCCGTTCCCATCACGGCCTGCATGTAGTCGGCCTGGTTCACGGCCGGCAGCACGGCACGACGAAGGACAGGATTGTCGAAGGGCGGCTGCAGGTGGTTCATCCTGAGCGTCGAGATGAAGCCGAGCGGATCGGGAATCTCGACCGCGACCTGCGCCTCGCGACGCAACACGGGCAGCAGGTCTGGCGTTGCCCTCTCCCACCAGTCGATCTCCCCAGCCCGAAGCGCCGCGGCCGCCGTCGCTGGATCGGGGATGATCGTCCACTCGACACGGGGGATCGACACCCGCTTCGGCCCCGCCAGGAACGACACCGTTCCGCTTTCGCGCGGGACGTAGCCTTCGAACCGCTCGTAGACGACGCGGGCGCCCGCATTCCACTCATCGGCACGGAACCGGAACGGCCCTGAGCCGATCACCTCAGGCCCGCCGAACGGCTGGAACGCATCGCGCGCGGCGATGCGCGCGGGCATGATGAAGGGGGCAAGGCTGCCTGGCTTGGCGAGTGCCTCGCGCATGTGCGCGAAGGGCCGCTTGAGGCGAAACACCACGCTTCGGTCATCGCGCGCGACCATCTCGTCGGTCAGTGCAATGAGCCTGCCGCCCATCGCGTCGCGCCTGCCCCAGCGGGCGAGCGAGGCGATCACGTCGGTCGCGCGGACGGGTTCGCCATCGTGGAAGCGCAAGCCATCGCGCAGCGCCAGCGTCCACTTCCTGCCGCCATCCTCGACCGTCTCGCCACCCACCATCTGCGGCATCGGGCGGAAGGTGTCATCGAGGGCGTAGAGCGTATCCCACACCAGCAGGCCGTGGTTGCGGGTGATGTAGGCGGTCGACGCCACCGGATCGACGACGGACAGGTTCGCGTGCGGCACGAAGCGCAGCGCGCGCGCGGCCTGTGCGTGGGCGACGAACGGCGCGGCGAGAGACGCCACCAGAATGGTTCGACGACGCATCAGGCCCTTCGCACGTTCAATGGCAGCACCATGCCTTCCATCACGCCCGTGAGGCTCCGCCGCCAGGCAGAGGAGGTGAAGTACTGGCCGAGTGGCCAGTACGGCACGTCCTGCCAGAACTGCGCCTGGATGCGGCGGCCGAGCCCGGCCTGTGCCTCCGCCGGGGCGTCGAACCACTCGTCGCGCAGCGCCTCGAGCGCGGGGCTGGTCGGCCAGCCGAACCAGGCGCCATCGCCGTTGCCGCGCAGCAGCAGATGCGCGCCGGGGTTCATCAGGTCAGCGCCGGCGAACAGCGACACCATCACGTTCCATCCGCCCTGGTCCGGCGGTTCCTTCCTCGCGCGGCGGGCAAGCACCGTGCCCCAGTCCGACGTCGCGGGCGCGACCGACATCCCTGCCTTCTGCAGCGCATCGATCGCGACGATGCTGATCGCGTTGGTGTTCACAACATCGGTGGCGTGCAGGAACACCACGGTCTCGCCGCGATAGCCCGCGGCGGCGAGTGCGGACTTCGCCGCATCCGCACTGCGCGGGCCGCTGACGGCAGCGATCCCTTCGTCGGACGCCATGGGGGAGGCCACGGGAAAGCAGCCGACGCCATCGCGCCACACCGCGCGATCGCCACCCATGATCGCCGTCATGTAGTCGGCCTGCGCGATCGCCGGCAGCAGCGCGCGGCGACGCTCCGCCGTGTCGAAGGGCGCATGCAGGTGGTTCGGCCGCAGCATCGCCTTGATGCCGGAACTGTCGAGGCGATCGACCACCACCTCGCGGTGCCGCTGCACCACGGGGCGGAGATCATTCGCCACCTGTTCCAGCCAATCCACCTCGCCGGCCTGGAGCGCGGCGGCGGCCGTGCCCGCATCGGTGATGATGCGCCACTCCATGCGGTCGAAATGCGCCAGCTTCGGCCCCGCCGTCATCGAGGGCGTTCCCTCGCGCGGCACGTAGCGCCCGTAGCGCTCATAGACGAGCTGGCTGCCGGAGACGCGCTCATCGGCCTTGAACCGGTACGGACCCGAACCAATGATCTCGCTGATCGCGGTCGCAGCCGGCGTGCGCGCCAGGCGCTCGGGCATCACGAAGCAGGGGTAGGACGAGGCCTTGCCGAGCGCGTCGAGCATCGGGCCGAACGGGCGCGTCAGGTTGATCTCGAACCGCCTGTCGTCGAGGGCGCGCATCGTCTCGATCCGGGCAGCAAGCGTCTGGCCGTGCGTGTCCCGCGTCATCCAGCGCCGGATGGAGGCCACCGCATCCGCCGCGCGCACGGGCTCGCCGTCATGAAAGGTGGGGCCCTGGCGCAGCGTGAAGGTCCAGCGCTTGCCGTCGCTGTCAACGACATGGCCTTCGGCAAGCTGCGGATGAGGCCGGAACTGGCTGTCGAGGCCGTACAGCGTGTCCCATACCATGTGGGCGTGGTTGCGCGTCTGGTAGCCCGTCGTCACCATCGGATCGAGGATGGAAACATCCGCCTGGGGAACGAATTTCAGCACCCGCGCGGAGGTTGGCTGGGCGAGCGCCGGGGCTGGGAGAGCGACCGAGGCGGCAAGCGCCGCCCCCATCGCTCCCCCGGCTCCGAGGACGGCGCGACGCCGCATCAGGCAGTCCGCCGCACGTTCCAGAACATCGGCACGCCGCCTGCCGCCATCACGCCGGTGATGTTCCGGCGATAGGCGATCGGCTGGAAGTACTGGCCGAGCGGGATGTAGGGAACGTCGGTGAAGAGCTGGCGCTGCATGTCGGCCGCGATCGCCTTCTGGGAATCGAGCGTCGGCGCCTCGAACCAGGCATCGCGCAGCTGCTCGATCCTCTCCGACGTCGGCCAGCCGATGAACCCGGCATCGCCCTGCCCGCGCAGCATGTGATGGCTTGCGGGGTTGAGGTGGTCGAGGCCGGCCCAGAAGGTGAAGAACACGCTCCACCCGCCGCGGTCGAGCGGCTCCTTGCTCGCGCGGCGGCGCACGACCGAGCCCCAGTCCATCGCCTGGGTGTCGAGGTTGAGGCCGAGCTCGCGGAACATGCCGCCGCCGACCTGGCTCAGCGCCACGAGGCTCGGCAGGTCGGTGGTCGAGAGGAGCGCGACGCGCTCGTTCGTGATGCCGGCTTCGGCGATCATCCGTTTCGCGAGCGCGATGTCCTCCTTGTAGACATCGGCGACGCCGACATCGGTCGCGAGCGGCGTGCCGGGGGTGAAGGCGCCGACATTCTTGCGGATCAGCCGCGGGTCGCCGCCGATCACCGCCGTCATGTAGTCGGACTGCCGCACGCCGCGGATCAGCGCCTGGCGGAATTTCGGGTTGTTCATCGGCGCGTGCAGGTGGTTCGGCCGCATCACCGCGATCAGGCCCAACTCATCCTGCACCTCGACGGCGATGTTGCGGTTGCGCCCGAGCAGCGGGAGATAGTCGCCCGTCGGCTGTTCCCACCAGTCGATCTCGCCTGCCTGGAGGGCAGCGGCCGACGTCGCGGCATCGGGGATGATGCGCCACTCCACGCGGTCGAAATTCACGACCTTGGGGCCTGCCGTGAACGAGGGCTCTCCCTGCTCGCGCGGACGGTAGGCGGCGTTGCGCTCATAGACGACGAGGGAGCCCGAGTTGAACTCGTCGCGCTTGAACCGGAACGGACCCGAACCGATCATGTCCTCGGGCCGGATCTGAGTGAACGGGTCGGTCGCTGCGATCCGCTCCGGCATGATGAAGGGCGCATTCGAGGTGGGCTTCGCCAGCGCGTCGAGCATCAGCGGGAAGGGCTTCGAGAGCCTGATCTGGAAGCGGCGGTCGTCGAGCGCCACCCACTCCGTCACGACCGAGGCCATCTTGGCGCCGAACGCGTCGCGCGCGGCCCAGCGCTTCAGCGAGGCGATCACGTCGCCGGACCGGACGGGCGTTCCGTCGTGGAAGGCAAGGCCGGTGCGCAGCGTGAAGGTCCAACGCTTGTTGTCGTCCTCGAGCGTGTGGCCCTCGACCATCTGCGGCTGTGGGCGATACTGCGCATCGAGGCCGTAGAGCGTGTCCCACACCATGAAGCCGTGGTTGCGGGTGACGTAGGCGGTCGTCCAGATCGGGTCCATCACCGTCAGGTTGGCCTGCGGCACGAAGCGCAACGTGCGCGCGCCCTGCGCCTGCGTGATCGGCGGTGCGCCAAGCGTCGCACCCGCGGTCGCGGCTGCGGTCGCGGCAAGGAAATTGCGTCGCTTCATCTCTGTCTCCCGTTGGTCGACCCCATTGTTGCGCCACAGCATGCGGGCGGGCGGGGAGGTCTGTCCACACCCCCCTGCGTGCAGGCGGCAGCACTCAGCCCTTCGCGGGCCCGTAGCCGAAGCCGGCCACGGGCTCGGCCGCCGTCTCGACCCACACGGCCTTGGTGCGCGTGTAGGCCGCCAGCGCCTCGATGCCCGATGAACGGCCGATGCCCGACGCACCGAAGCCACCGAACGGCACGCTGACATGGATCGTACGGTAGCCATTCACCCAGAACGTGCCTGCCCGCACGGCGGCAGCGACGCGATGCGCGCGGCCGACATCGCGCGTCCAGACGGCACCCGCAAGCCCGAAGCGCGTGGCGTTGGCCAGCGCGATCGCCTCCTCCTCGGTGTCGAAGGGGATGGCGGCGAGGACGGGGCCGAACACCTCCTCCTGCGCGATCCGCATCCGGTTGCCGACATCGGCGAGCAGCGTGGGCGAGAGCCAGAAGCCGCCTTCGGGCAGCGATGCCGGGGCTGCGCCACCGGCGGCAAGCCGCGCGCCATCCGCCACGCCTTCGGCGACCATCCCGCGCACCTTGGCGTATTGGCGTGCGTTGGCCACCGGCCCCATCTCCGTCGCCTCGTCGAGCGGGTGGCCGAGGCGGATGCGCCCTGCCCCTTCCGCCACGGCAGCGACCAGCCGCTGATGCACGCCGCGCTGCACGAGCAGACGTGACCCGGCCACACAACTCTGCCCGCAGCCCGCGAAGATGGCCGATTGCGCGCCGATCACGGCACGGTCGAGATCGGCATCGTCGAACACGATGTTCGCACTCTTGCCGCCGAGTTCCAGCACCGCCGGGATGCCACGCGATGCGGCCGCGGCACCAACAGCCGCGCCCCCCTCGGGGCTGCCGACGAACACGACCTGGCCCACCTCGGGGCAGGCGATCAGCGCAGCACCCGTGCTCGCGCCGAAGCCGGGCACCACCGTCAGCACCCCTTCCGGCAGCCCCGCCTCGAGCGCGAGCCTCGCGAAGGCGAGCGAGGTGAGCGGCGTGAGCTCGGACGGTTTCAGGATGCAGGCATTGCCGGCCGCGAGGATGGGGGCGACGTTCCAGCCAGCGGTGAACAGCGGCGCGTTCCAGGGCGTGATGGCGAGGATCACGCCATAGGGCTCGTGCCGAACCGTCACGTGGTGGCTTGTCGGCACCGGCACGACACGGCCTTCGAACTTGTCGGTCCAGCCCGCCCAGTAGCGCAGCATGTCTGCGACTGCAGCGACCTCGCGGAGGCAGTCACGCACCGGCTTGCCCGACACCGCGGCCTCCAGCCGCGCGAGCGGTGCGGCGGCAGCGGCCACGCGATCGCCCCAGGCCCAGAGGGCGCGGCCGCGCGCGGCGGGGGTCAACGCCGCCCAGGCGCGGAAGCCCTTCTCGGCCATCGCTGCCGCACGCGCAGCCACGGCAACACCTGCATCGGCGTAGGCGAGGATCGGCGCGCCCGTCGCCGGGTCGGTGAGCGTGACGGGCTCGCCGATGCCGGAAACGAGGCCAGCGCCGATCCAGGAGCCGGGCGCGGCCCCCTCACCCATCAGCGCAGCGAAGGCCTCGCGCGCAGCCCCAACTGAATCGTGGATCATGCCGTCAGACATCTCGCAGCCTCGCTTGCGCGACCCGGTTGAAATCCGCCCCGTCCTCGACGCCGCTCGTGGCCCAGGCCTCGAGCACGGCGGCCGAGACGCTGCCCGCCCCGCCCATCGCCGCGGCAAGCGCGCCGGCGAGCCGAAGGTCCTTCCGCATCAGCCCCGCGGTGAAGCCCGAATCGAAGCTGCCGGAGGTGATCCAGCGCGGGAAGTTCACCTCCGTCGCGGCACTCCGTCCCGAGGCGCCGTTCACGACCGAGAGCAGCGCCGCGATGTCCACCCCCGCGCGCTCGCCCATGCGCAGCGCCTCGGCGGCGGTGAGAAGATGCGCCGCGACCAGCAGGTTGTTCACGAGCTTGGCCACCGCCCCTGCCCCTGGCCCGCCGACATGCACGACCTTGCCGGCGATCGCGTCGAGCACGGGCTTCGCGCGGTCGAGCGCGGCCGCATCGCCACCGGCCATCACCGTCAGCGTTCCAGCCGCTGCCCCCGCTGGTCCGCCAGAGACGGGTGCATCGACCCAGGCGAAGCCCGCGTCGGCGAAGCGGGGTGCGAGGGCGCGCGGGGTTTCGGGGGCGACAGTCGAGCAATCGAGGACGACACAGCCGGGTGCGGGGCCGGCGCCGAGGACCACCTCTGCGGCACCCTTCACGGCATCGTCATGCGGCAGGCTGAGGACGATCACCTCCGCCCCCGCCGCCGCGCGTTCGACCAGCGCTATGCCCCTGGCCTCGCTCCGCCGCACGACGGATAGATCCCATGCCGTCACGTCATGCCCGGCGGCGAGGATCCGCCGCGCCATCGGCAGCCCCATCGCCCCAAGCCCGATCACAGCAACGCGCATCAGATGACGAGCCCCCCGCTCACATGGATCACCTGGCCGGTGATGTAGCCGGCATCGGGCGAGAGCAGGAAGGCGATGGCGGCGGCAACGTCATCGGGCTCGCCGATCCTGCCCAGCGGGATCTCGGCTTCCACCGCCGGGAGCCGCTCGGGCGGCATGGCGCGATGGGCACCCTCGTCCTTCCGGATGAAGCCGGGGGCCACGGCATTGACGGTGATGCGCCGCGGCCCGAGCTCATGGGCGAGCGCCCTGACCATCGCCTCGACCGAGGCCTTGGCAGCCGCGGAGGCGGGGAAACTTTGCACATGCGCACGGAACACGTGCGCAACGAACGAGCTGACCGCGACGATCCGCCCACCAGGCGGCAACAGGGGCAGAGCTGCCGCGCAGAGGCGGAAGAAGCCTGCCCCGATCGCGTCCGCCGAGGCCGCATAGCCCCCGGCATCGAGGGCGGCGAAAGGCGTGCGATCAGCGAAGCCGGCATTGGCGACGAGCGAATCGAGCCCGCCGAAGGCCGCATTGGCGGCCTCGACCAGCGCCGCCGCCCCGTCCGGCGCGGCGAGGTCTGCGAGCGCCGTCTCGGCCAGGGCGCCCCTGGCGCTGCACGCGGCGGCGACCGCGGCGAGACCAGCGGCGTTGGCGCGCGTGGCAAGGAGAAGCGCAGCATCCGGCCCCGCAAGGCGACGTGCCAGCGCAGCCCCGATGCCGCTTGCCGCCCCCGTGACGAGAATGCGCCGTCGCTCTGCCATGCCCCTCTCCCATCGACGTGTCGCGGCGACCGTAACCGCTTTGTCAGCCAACGCCAGGGGCGCGGGCCCACCGGATGGGCTATAGGGAAAGGGCCGGATCACTTCGGAAGCGACCGCGTGTTCACTGTCCTGCAGATTTCCGACACCCACCTGTCGCAGCGCATCCCGCGCTTCAACGCCAACTGGGCCTGCGCCGCGCGGGTAATCGCCAGCCACCCGGCGGAACTCATCGTCCACACCGGCGATGCCGCGCTCGACGGCCCCGACCATGCGGCTGACCTCGATTTCGCTGCCTCTGCGCTCAGGACCGGGATCGGGGCCGAGGGGCCGCGGCTGCGCTGCGTTCCCGGCAACCATGACGTGGGCGACCGGCCCGTGATCGCGCCGCACCAGCCGACGACGGATGCACGCATCGCCGCCCATGCGGCCGCACTCGGCGCCTGCACGTGGGTCGATGACGCGCCGGGTTGGCGGCTGATCGGCATCAACACCCAGGTGCTCGGCACCGGCACCGCGGCCGAGGCCACCCAGGCAGCGATGCTCGCCGAAGCGGCGCTGACGCTGGGCGACAGGCTGCTCGCCCTCTTCATGCACAAGCCCCCCTTCCTCGACCAGGCCGACGAGCCGGATGCGGGCTACTGGACTGTGCCGCCAGGCGAGCGCGGCGCGCTGGCCCCGCTGCTGTTCCATGCGCGGCTCAGGCTGGTCGCGAGCGGGCACCTGCATGTCCACCGCCTGATCCGCCGCGGCGCGGTGATGCATGCCTGGAGCCCGGCAACGAGCTTCATGGTCGGCCCAGCGTTGATGGCCGACACGCATGGCGGCGAACGCCGCCTCGGCATCCTGCGGCACCGTTTCGGCGTCGACGGCGTCGAGACCGAGGTGGTGGCCCTGCCCGGTGCCGAGCCGATCGTGCTCGACCCGATCACCGACGAGATCTACCCGCCACCGCCCAGCCTGGCCCCCGCCTGACGCGCATTCCCCAGGCGTCCCGGCCGAGGCATGCCGGCCGCGTTGCCGCAGGCGCCGGTGCGTGCGACAAGCGCGCGTGCGCCACGCCAGCGCCGCCCCTCGCCCGGACACCCGCCACCGCCATGACTGAGCCCAGCGACGACACCGACGCCGCCCCTCCCAGGGCCGAGGCGCTGAAGGCGCTGATCGGCCAGATCATGCGATTCGGCGTGGTCGGCGTGATCGGCTTCGTGGTCGATACCGCGACGGTCTATGGGCTGCATTTCAGCGCCGGTGCCGATCTCTACACCGCCGGGGCGCTGGCCTACGTGGTTGCGGCGACGACGACCTGGGCGCTCAACCGGGCCTGGACCTTCAGGACCGCCTCGCGCGAACGACCGGCGCGGCAATGGGCGCTGTTCCTGGCGGTGCAGTTGATCGGCTTCGCGCTCAACCGGGGCACCTATGCGGCGCTTGTGACCTTCCTTCCGCTTGCCGCGGCGCATCCGGTCATCGCGGTCGCCGCAGGGTCGATCGCCGGGATGGGTGTGAACTTCATCACTGCAAGAGCGATTGTCTTCAGGGCGAAGTGAGCGTGACGGGGCTGGGCATACACACGCAAAGGTTGTATTCGCCGTAGTTTTGGCGCATTTCTTCGTTCAGTTGAACCGCGGTGTGTTTTTCGTCTCGCTTTGGAGCGCAGTGCTCCGAAGATGATGCAGCGCAGGTGGCTCTGGAGTGTGACACGGGCTGGTCGGGGACGTGTCCCACATCAAGGCCCGCCACCCTATCTGTCGGATCCGCAACTTGCGTGGCCCTGCGGCGTTTAGACCATGCGACCCCTACCCCACGCGATTTTGTGGACGTGACTGTAACATCTTGCCTTTTTATTTCCGCCTTACTCACCGCCGCGAAATTGACCTCAGGTTCTTCGCCTTCTGGTGCGATGCAGCATGAAGAGCCCGCTGCGAAAGCTGCTTCGCCTTGACTTTGCCACAGCCCGATGGATACGAAGCGTTATGCGCGTGCCGCTACACTCCCTCCCATGCTGAAGAGCACGAACGGCGCTCCTCCACTGGACGCTGACACGGCGCTGGCGGGCAAGCCTGTCGACGCTTCCGACACGCGAGCCTCAGCGGCGAGGCCGCGCGCGGCCGGCGCGCAGGCAACTTCCGCCGACGCCGACATCCCTGATGCCTGGCCCGACGAGCCGACGATCTCCGCGTCACCCCCGGCCCCGGTTCCGCACGGCATCGTCGCGACCATCGTCGCGGTGGCTGACGTGACGATCGTCATCACCGCCGCCTATCTCGCGTCGCTGATCACAGGCGGCGGGGGGGTGCTGCGTGACGAGACCATCCTCGTCACCACCATGCTTGGCCTCGGGCTGCTCGTCTGGCTCGGCGCCTACACGCATCGCACGATGTTCTCCGCCTCACGGCAGGTTCACGCGGTCGTCTCGGGTGCAGTCGCTGCCGCCGGGATCGTCGCCTTCGTCGAGACGGTGTTCGGCCTCTCACACCTGGTCAGTGCACGCTGGGCCGTCACCTGGGCCGGGTTCTCGCTCGCCGGCCTCGTTGCCTCGCGCGTCACGGTCTCGACGCTCCTGAAGTCGGACCGCCAGGGCCGCTACGCGCTGCGCACCGTCATCGTCGGCGGCGGGCCGCATGGGGCCCGGCTCGTGCAGTTCCTCCGCCTCCGCAATGACCGCTCGCTCCGCCTGCTCGGCTTCGTCGATGACCGCGTGACACGGATCGGCGTCGAGATGGGCGCGATCCCCTATTTCGGGCCGATCGACGAGGTGTTCGCGATGGTCCGCGCCGGGCTCGTCGACAAGGTGATCATCGCGCTGCCCTGGTCGGCCGAGGAGCGGATGCTGCAGCTGCTGCGCCAGCTCGCCGAATATCCCGTGCATGTTCGGCTGGCACCTGACCTGATCACCTATCATTTCCCCGGCCGCGTGCTGTCGGATGTCGGCGGCGTGCCGCTTCTGCACCTGCTCGACCGGCCGATCAGCGGCTGGGGCTACCTCGTCAAGCGGGCGGAGGACATCGCGATCGCGAGCGCTGCCCTGCTGCTGCTCGGCCTGCCGATGCTGGCGATTGCCGCCGCCGTCAGGCTCAACAGCCCAGGGCCGATCCTGTTCCGCCAGCCCCGCATCGGCTTCAACAACCGGCCGTTCGAGGTGCTGAAGTTCCGCACGATGTACGCTCACATGTCGGAGCGGAAGATCACCCAGCAGGCGCAGCGGGACGATCCACGCATCACCCGCATCGGCGCGATCCTCCGCCGCCTCTCGCTCGACGAGCTGCCGCAGCTGGTCAACGTGCTGCGCGGCGACATGTCGGTCGTGGGTCCCCGCCCGCATGCGCCGCAGACGCGCGCGGCAGGCAGGCCGTTCGAGGAGGTCGTCGCGCGCTACGCCGCACGTCACCGCGTGAAGCCCGGCATGACAGGGCTTGCCCAGGTGCGAGGCTGGCGCGGCGAGACTGACACGGAGGAAAAGATCATCCGCCGCGTCGAGAGCGACCTTGAATACATCGAGAACTGGTCGGTCTGGCTCGACATCGCCATCCTGGTGCGCACCCTCCTGATGGTGCTGAAGATGAAGAACGCCTACTGAGCCTGGCGTCCGCCAAGGTCGCGCGGATCGCGGGCGGCGCGGCAAGACCGGAAAGAGGCCGGAACGAGGAAAGATGCTCCAGCACACGCCGCATGACGACGCCACGGATGGCGGCCACGGCACACCGGCGGCGGCGGGGCTCTCCGTTGCCGTGCTCGTGCCCTGCTACAACGAGGAAATCGCGATTCCGAAGGTGGTCGCCGATTTCCGCGCCGCATTGCCGGAAGCGACGATCTACGTCTACGACAACAACAGTCGCGACGGCACCGTCGCCGCCGCGCGCGCGGCCGGCGCCATCGTCCGCACCGAGATGCTGCAGGGCAAGGGCAACGTGGTGCGGCGGATGTTCGCCGACATCGAGGCCGACATCTACGTGCTGGTCGACGGTGACGACACCTACGAGGCGGGCGCTGCCCCGGCGATGGTGCGCCAGCTGGTCGATCAGCAGCTCGACATGGTCAACGGGGCGCGCGTGACCGAGATCGAGGCCGCATACCGGCGTGGCCACAAGTTCGGCAACGCGATGCTGACCGGCATCGTCGCCTGGATCTTTGGCAACCGCGTCTCCGACATGCTGTCGGGCTACCGGGTATTCTCGCGGCGCTTCGTCAAGAGCTTCCCTGCCCTAGCCGCTGGCTTCGAGACGGAAACGGAGTTCACCGTCCACGCGCTCGAGCTCAAGATGCCGGTGGGCGAGGTGCGCACCAGCTACAAGGACCGCCCGGCAGGCTCAACATCAAAGCTCCGTACCTACTCCGACGGCTTCCGCATCCTGCGGACCATCCTGGTCCTGGTGAAGGAGGAGCGGCCGCTGCAGTTCTTCTCGCTGGCCGGCGGGATGCTGATGCTCGCGGGGCTTGCGATCTTCTTTCCCGTTCTGGTCGAATATCTCCGCACCGGGCTGGTGCCGCGGCTGCCCACGGCGATCCTCTCCACCGGCCTCGTGCTGCTCTCCTTCCTCGCCTTCGCCTGCGGGCTGATCCTCGATACGGTCACGCGCGGGCGGAAGGAGGCCAAGCGCATCGCCTATCTCTCGGTTCCCGCCCCCGGTGCATCGAGGATGGGTGCCAAGGGGCCGGACACGGGGCGCTGATGCCGCCGTCGCCCGGCCAGGGCGCGGCAAGGACCGGCCCTGCGGTCGATGCCGATATCGTCATCCTCTCCCTCGACAGGATCGAGGACACGCTGGCCGCGATCACAAGCGCACTCGACCAAGTCGGCATCACCCGCCATGTGTGGGTGGCCGACCAGGGCTCGAAGCCGGAGAACCTCGCGCGGCTGACGGCGTTCTGCGCGGGCCGCGAGGGGCTGACCCTGCTCGCCTTCCCCGACAACCGCGGCGTGGCGGGCGGGCGCAACCGCGCCATTGCGCCCGGGCGCGGGCGGCACGTCTTCGCGCTCGACAACGACGCCGAGTTCGATGGCAATGACCTTGTCGCGCGTGCCGTCGCCGCACTCGACGCAGAGCCCTCGCTCGCCGCCATCGCCTTCCGCATCCTCCGGTTCGGCGACCGCGAGGACGATCTCTCCTCCTGGGGCTATCCGCCGGCGCTGCTGCCGCGGGCCGGTGACACCTTCGATGCCTGCACCTTCGTCGGTGCAGGCCACGCGATCCGCCGTTCCGCGTTCGAAGCGGTCGGCGGCTACGATGATGCGCTGCACTTCACCTGGGAGGAGTTCGACCTCTCGCTCCGCTTCATCGCCGCCGGCATGACGGTGCGCTATCGCGGCGACATGCGCATCCTGCACAAAGTGAGCCCCGAGCGGCGTTTCGACTGGGGCGGAACGCGCTGGTTCTATCATGTGCGCAACCGCCTCTACATCGAGGCCAAGACCGGCACGGGTGCGGCCCGGCTGGCACTCCGCTGGCTCGCCTACGTGGTGAAGGGGGCGGTGAACGGCGCTGGCCGCCAGGCGCTGCGGGCGCTGCCGGAGGCGCGCAGGATGCTGCGCCAGTTCCGGAACGACGCCGAGGCCGTCGCGCGCTACCGGCTCGATGATGCCGCACGCGCCTATCTCGCGCGGAACGATGCCGCCCATCGCGGCACCCTGGCCGACAGGCTGAGGCGCGAGGTGTTCGCCGCCCTGCCCGGCCGGACGAAGCGGTGATGCCGTGAACGGGGCGGCCCCTTCTCCTGGAACCGCCCCACCACGCCGCAAGCCGACCGGTCCGTGCGCTCAGGCGCGACGGCGACGGGCGAAGGCAAAGCCAAGCAGCCCGGCGCCGAGAAGCGCGAGCGACGCGGGCTCAGGCACGTTGGTCACCCCGATCGGCGCGAACGCGAAGATCAGGTCGTTGTAATCATAGTCGCCACTCCGACGATCCTCGAAGGCCACGTACAGCAGCGGGCCCGCGCTGAGCGTCGCGTTGCCCGCGATCGCTGCCGCTGCGGCGGCCGGGAGCGCGCCGACGCCGAAATCCTCGAAGTTCATCGAGTAGCGGGCGTAATAGACGTCCTGACCATCGATCTGGACGCTGTCGGCAATCCCCGTGCGGAACGAGTACTGCATCGTCAGGTTATCCAGCTGGAACGTGATCGGCGCAGGAAAAGGTCCGACATTGCCCACGGTCGCCACTGTGCCGATCGGGGTCGTCTGGTTGTCGAAGATCACGCCAACGACGTCGACCGCAAGCAACTGGCTGTCATCGTCCGCTTCCTTGAACGCGAAGACGACGGTCAGCGGACCGCCGGCAAGAAGCACGCCCGGGTTGGTCGTGATCGGCGCGGCGGTTGCCGCGCCGCCGATGCCGAGCGCGAGCGTTGCGCCGAGCACCGACCTGGAAAGAAGTTGCATCAGGGTTCTCCCAAATTGCCCATGCCCCGATGGTGGTACCGGAGCAATAGAGGTAAGTGCAATTTGTATGCCGAACCCATATCAGTTTGAAAATAAACAACAAAAATTATATTCAAAGAAACACAGTTCTATATTGTAATTAAAATCAACATCCGCATGCTTACTCAAGAAACATGGTCCAAGAGTCTTTTATTCAGAGGATATTTACCCACAATCAGGCATTACATATTCCGCCACGCCTAATGTTTGTCGGCCCGCCGCTTCCAGGCATCCGCTGCAAGGAGCCGCAGGATCGGCAGGTCATCGACCAGGTAGCGCTTCGCCAGCCGGCCCGGGTCCGAGGCGAGACGATGCAGCCACTCGATGCCCGCACGCTGCATCCAGCCCGGCGCGCGCGCCTGCGCACCGGTCAGGAAGTCGAGCGAGGCCCCGATGCAGAGGCCGATGCCCGTCGCATCGCCGGCCGCGAGAACGGCATGGGCGAGCTTCTCCTGCCGCGGACTGCCGACGGCGAGGAAGACGAACCGCGCCCGCGCCGCGCGCACCACCTCGATCGCGGCTGCAAAGGCTGCCGGGTCACGGTCGAACCCCATCGGCGGATTGTGATGGACGATGTTTGTCAGGCCATGCCGTTCGGCAAGCATCGCCACTGCCTCCGCGCTGCTGCCGATCACCGCAATCCTGTCCGAAGGCCTGAGAACGGAGGCGAAGAGTGCCGCCGTCAGGTCGCTGCCGGTGACGACGGGCGGCGGCGCGAGGCCAAGCGCGCGGCCGAGCTTCGCGACAACGCGACTGTCGAGCAGCGTGAGCCCCGCATCCGCGTAAAGTGGGCCTAGCGCCGGGGATTTCGACAGCCGCACAAGATGGTCGGCGTTCGGCGTCACGACATAGGCGAAGGGCGCATCGGCCGGGCGCGCGGCGAGCGTGGCGAGCACCTCCGGCAAGCCCAGGCCGGCGAAGCGGAGGCCGAGCAGCGGCACAGCTTCTGCGTCAGGCGCGAGGGGGAAGGCCGGGGAGAGCGGAAACCCGCTCACGAGATCAGAGCGCTGCCGTCAGGCGAAGCGCGATCACGTTGCGGCTTGGATCGCCGCCGTTCTCGTTCAGCGTATCCTGGCGCAGGTAGAAGCCGCCGACGCGGAAATTGCGGTCGAGCAGAACGTTGAATCCGATCGTTTCCTCGAGGAACAGCGCCGTCCCGCGCGTGCCCTGGAACTCGTCGTAGCGAAGGGTGACGCCGGCATTGACCAGGACGTTGCGGAACAGCTCGTACGTCCCGGTCAGGTTCAGGCGGTTCGAGAAGAACCCGTTGTCGATGTTCCGGACCCCGGGAACGGACACGAGCTGCTGGCCGATGTTGCGCGAGGCATTGGCGGTGATCGCCAGCAGCGCGGTCGGCGCCCACGTCACGCGGATCGCACCCGAAGGCCCGCTGAGCGAGGCGATGCGGTCCTCGTCGTACTGCTGGTAGATGTAGCCGAGGTCGATCTCGTAGCGCCAAACTCCGTCGAAATCATAGTTGAACCCGACGAAGCCATTGATCGACTGCGACGAGAGATCGAGGAAACCGGTCGGCACCGACGTGTAGTCGAACCGCGCGACCCTGACGCCGGCGAGCACCGTCCGGTATGGGCCGAGGACGTAGCCGACCGTCCCGGTCGCGCCATAGATGTTCACGTCGTTGAACTGGCCGCTGCCGCGCACCGTGACGCCGTTGAACGCATAGGCGTCGTAGTCGACCGTGCGGTAGAAGCCGCGCAGGCCCAGCCGGTAGCGGGCCAGTTGCTGCGTCACGCCCACGCCGCCGCCGGTCGTGCGGAACTGGATCGGCTCATCGCTCGGCACCGCGTCGCTGTCGGTCCGGATGACGTGGGAGACGTTGGTGAAGACGTCGCCGGCCAGGCGCGTGTCGGGCGTGACGTCGTAGGCGCCGTTCAGCCCGCCCTCGACGTTGGTGTAGGACTGGTCCCTGAGGCTGTAGTACTGGAGCCGCTGCACGCCGGCGAAGCCCCCCACGGCATGGCGCGACCAGTTGCTCGAGAAGCTGCCATCGGCACGCGCGAGGGTGACGTTGTCGCCCTTCTTGTTGTTGGCCGTGTAGAAGACGTTGTCGTTGTAGCCCTGGTCGAGCGTCGCGCGGCCCCGGACGGTGAAGGCGCCGATGCGAAGGCCGAGCGGGTCGTATTCCGGGCGCTCACGGTTCAGCACGGTGATGCCCCGGAACTCGTCCTCGGGCCGCCCCTGGGCTGCAACCTCGCCAGCCCCGACCAGGACAATCAGGCAGCACGGGGCCAGCACGGATGTGCGGAGCCGCCACGCCGGTGAATGCACCAGCGCGCACGCAGCCGAGCGCAGGGCCTTCTGCGCAACCGAGATGATGACCGTCCCCACGTTGCGCGCCAGCGTCTTTGTCCTGCGAATCCAAGGTTCTTATGGGAGGTAGCATGATCGGCGCGGGTTCGGCTATGCCCCGATTGCATCGCCTTCCGCAAGGGTTCCGCGCACGCCCGCCCTGCGGTATGGTAACCAGCGACGGCGGCGAGACCTCGGAACACACGTCCGGTGCGTGCGGTCCGTCACAGTTTCTTCAGGGCTTTTTGCGCATATCGTCGCGTGCGGCGCCGTGCGGGCCGTGCCACAAGGCGGGCGCGGCCACGAGGTGAGCGGCCCCCGGGCCACCAGGACGGGCGAGGAGCCGAATGCAGGTCCATGACGTGAACGAGCGGACAGCCCCCGGCACCGCCGACATCCCTGCCGCCGCTGCGTCCGGCCCCGCGTCCGCTCCCGCGCTGCCGGTGCGCGCCTTCCTGTCCGGCAGGGCCGACGACCTCGTGGTCGATCTTCTCGCCTATGCCCTCTATGCCCGTGACCGCGAGGCGCGCGGGCCGGTTGCCGCCGCCGGGGCCGCCGACGAGGACCCCGTGCTACGCTTCCGCCGCGAGGCGACGGCTGACGTCACAAACTTCACCTATCGCTTCTTCCACAACCAGGTCGAGGAGATCCGCCTCGCCGCGGTGCGCGAGCAGCTCGGCAACCTGCCGCGCCCGCCCGGATTCCTCCGCCTTGTTGTCGCATCCGCCGTCGCCGTCGCCGGCGTCGGCGCGGCGGCGCTGTGGGCCACGGGCCATGGCGGCATGCTCGCCGAGATGGTCGCGCGGGCCTCCGCCGCCGTCCGCGGCTTCGGCGTCTGAGCCGCAGCGTCATGGCCCAGGGGATGGATGCTCAGCCGCTGAACCTCCTGCAGCAGGCGGTGCGCGCCTGCCGGGCGCAGTTCGTCGTGGTCGGCGTGTTCTCGCTGTTCGTGAACCTGCTGATGCTGACCACCAGCATCTACATGATGCAGGTGTTCGACCGTGTGCTCGCCACCCGCTCGACCGACACGCTGCTGTTCCTGACGCTCATCGCCATCGGGGCTACGCTGCTGATGGCGCTGCTTGAATTCGCCCGCGGCCAGGTACTCGCCCGCTGTGCTGCCTGGATCGAGCAGACCGTCGCCCCCGAGGCGTTCACGCGCGCGATCGAGGCGCAGCTGCGAAACCGCCCCTACCGGATGGAGGCGATGCGCGACCTCGCGGTCTGCCGCGGCTTCCTCCAGAGCCCGGGGATGACCGCGCTCTACGACGTTCCCTGGGTGCCGATCTATCTCGGCTTCATCTTCCTGCTGCACCCGGCGCTCGGCTGGATCGCGACGGGCGGTGCCGTGCTGCTGTTCCTGCTCACCCTCGCCAATGAGTGGACCACCTCGTCGCTGCTGAAGAAGGCCAACGTCGCTGCGATGGCGAACCAGCGGCGGAGCGAGAGCGTGGTGCGCAACGCCGAGGTGATCGACAGCATGGGCATGCTGCCCAACGTGCTGCGGCGCTGGCAGGACGGCGTGACGCGCATGCTGCCCGCCCAGCAATCGGCCGCCGACCGTGCCGGCGTGATCATGGGGCTGACGAAGTTCTTCCGCCTCACGGTGCAGATTGCCGTCCTCGGCGTCGGCGCGCTGCTCGTGCTCGAGAACCTGATGACGGCAGGTGCCATGATCGCTGGCTCGATCATCATGGGTCGCGCGCTCGCCCCGGTCGAGCAGATGATCGGCGCGTGGAAGCAGCTCGTCTCGGCGCGGCAGTCGTACCGCCGCCTCTCGGCCCACCTCACCGTGCCGCGCATCCGCCCGGGCGGCATGCCGCTGCCCGAGCCGACCGGCCGGCTCTCGCTCGAGCGCGTGACCTACGCCTTCCCAGGCACGAACGTGCCGATCATCAAGGGTGTTGGCTTCGCGCTCGACCCTGGGGAAAGCTGCGCGATCATCGGCCCCTCGGCTGCCGGCAAGACGACGCTGATCCGCCTCGTCATCGGCGTGCTCGAGCCGAACGCGGGCACGGTGCGGCTCGACGGGGCCAACGTTTTCCAGTGGCTGCGCGAGGATTTCGGCCGCCATGTCGGCTACCTGCCGCAGGATGTGGAGCTGTTCGACGGCACCGTCGTCGAGAACATCGCGCGGATGGGCGTGCCCGACCCCGAGAGCGTGTTCGCCGCCGCCAAGCTCGCCGGCTGCCACGAGATGATCCTGAAGCTGCCCAAGGGCTACGAGACCGAGATCGGCGAGAGTGGAACCTTCGTCTCGGGCGGGCAGCGGCAGATGATCGGCCTTGCCCGCGCGCTCTACGGCCAGCCGAAGCTCGTCGTTCTCGACGAGCCCAACTCCAACCTCGACGGTGACGGCGAGCAGGCGCTGCTGCGTGCGCTCGAACAGGTCAAGACCGTTGGCACCACCGTGGTGCTCGTTTCGCACCGCCCGGCGCTGGTGCAGGGCGTCGACAAGGTCGTGGTGCTGCGCGACGGGATGGTCGAGATGTTCGGGCCGCGCCAGGAGGTGCTCAAGAAGCTGCTCCAGCCCGCGCGCCCGACGGAGGTGGCAGGCCCCGGCACGCCACCGCGGCTCGATGACCGAAGGGCAGCACCATGAGCACGGAGTTGCAGGACCTCGGCTCCCGCGGGAGCCTCGTTCCAGCCGGCGGGCGGGCTCTCGCCCCGGCGGGCTTCGGCGCGCCGCTCTCGCTCCCCAAGCCCCCTGCCCCGGCGGCACCGCCGCGGCCGCCGACGCGCTTCGCCACCTGGTTCGGCCTCCTTTCCCTCATCATCTTCGTCGGCGGCTTCGGCGCCTGGTCGGTGTTCGCGCCGCTGTCCGAGGCTGCCGCCGGCCCTGGCGTGATCAAGGCAGAGGGCAACCGCCGCACCATCCAGCACCTCGAGGGCGGCATCGTGCGCGAGATCATGGTGCGCGATGGCGACAGGGTGAAATCGGGCGACGTGATCATGCGGCTCGACGATGTCGCCGCCGGCGCGCAGCTCCAGGCGCTCGATGCACAGCGGCTGTTCCTGCTCGCCCAGGATGCACGGTTGTCGGCCGAGCTCGCCAACGCCCCCACCGTCTCCTGGCCTGCCGCGATCCTCGCACGCCAGAACGACCCCCGCGTGGCGGATGCGATCTCGGGCCAGACGGCGCTGTTCATCGCGCGCCGTACCGCGTTCGAGAGCAACCAGCAGGTGCTCAGCGCCCGCATCGACCAGCTGCGCGCCTCGACCGAGAGCGCACGCTCGCAGCTCGCCTCGCAGGAGCGTCAGATGGCGCTGATCCGCGAGGAGATGCGCGGCGTCGCCGAGCTCCTCCGCCTCGGCCTCGAGCGGCGACCGCGCCTGCTCGCGCTGCAACGCGCCGAGGCATCGCTCGTCGGCAACCGCGACGATATCGTCGGCCAGATCCAGCGCAACGAGGCCTCGATCGCCGAGAACGAGGCACAGATGCGCGCGCAGGATGACATGCGCCGCTCCGAGTACAGCAAGGAGCAGCGCGAGGTGCGCGACCGCCTCGCCGAGGTCGAGGAGCGCTGGAACCAGGCGCGTGACGTGGCCTCCCGCCGCGACATCGTCTCTCCCGTCGATGGCAGCGTGCTGAACCTCCGCTTCTTCACCATCGGCGGCGTGGTGCGGCCAGGCGACCCGGTGCTCGACATCGTGCCGAGCAACGACCGCCTGATCGCCGAGGTGCAGATCTCGCCGACCGACATCGACGTCGTGCACCCGGGGCTTCTCGCCGAGGTGCGGCTGCCTGCCTTCAAGCAGCGGCTCGTTCCGTTCCTGCACGGCAAGGTGACGTTCGTCTCAGCGGATGCGGTGTTCGACGAGCGCACGCGCACCACGCACTACCGCGCCAATGTCGCGATCGACGATGACCAGCTCTCCCGCCTCCAGGGTGTCGCACTTCAGCCTGGCATGCCTGTCGAGGTCATGGTGCTGATCGGCGAGCGCACCTTCTGGCAGTACCTCACCCAGCCACTGCGCGACAGTTTCGCCCGCGCCTTCCGCGAGCAGTAGCCCCCTCATCCACCATCCGCATCCAACAGGAGTTTCTGCGATGACCGAGCGTGTCCCCGTGCTGTTCTGCGACGGCATCATCGAGGCGAACGTGCTGAACGGCGTGGTGCGCATCACGCTGGGCCAGGCCGCCAGCGACGGCAAGCCGGCCCCCTGCGGCCAGATCGTGCTGCCGCTGACGCAGCTTCCCGGCACGGCGAACGCGATGGTCGCCCTCGTCAAGCAGATCCAGGACAAGATGAAGGAAGCGGCCGAGAAGCAGCAGGGTGCCGCCGCCCCCGCCAGCCCCGCACAGCCCGCTGCGGAGATGCCGAGCGCCTTCAAGTTCTCCTGATCGGTGCCTGGCTGAACCGATGCACGACCAGCGGCCGGGGGAGGTGCGAACCGTGCCCCCCCTCTCCGTCATCCTCTGCACGCATGACCGGCCGGGCTATCTCGAAGCCTGCCTCGCCGGGCTCGCGGGACAGGATTGCGCGGCCGGAACGTTCGAGGCCATCGTCGTCGACAGCGCCTCGCCCGAGCCAGGCGCCTCGCGCATCGCGGCCCTTGCCGCGGCCGCCGGTGCACGGCTGGTGCGCTGTTCCGAGCCCGGATTGAGCCTGGCGCGGAACGAAGGGCTCGCTGTCGCCGCCGCCCCCTGGGTCGCCTATCTCGACGACGATGCCGTGCCCGAGCCTGCCTGGGCCTCCACGCTGGTGTCCGCCATCGCCCGCGCGCCGGCTGGAACAGGCTGCATCGGCGGGCGCATCCTGCCGCACTGGGAGGCGCCGCTGCCGCCCTGGTGGCCGGAGGATGCGGTGGGAACGCTCACCGTCATCGAGCATGAGGGCGCGGGCCTCGTGGGGGACGGGTCGTTGCCGGCGGGGGTCGAGCCCTACGGCGCGAACATGGCGTTCGAGGCGGCCGGCCTGCGCGGCATCGGCGGCTTCCCACTCGATCTGGGCCGGGTGGGCGAGAAGCTGATCTCGGGCGAGGAGGCGTTCGTGATCCGCCGGCTGATCGCTGCCGGCCGCGCCGTCATCTACGACGGCGCCATCACGGTGCACCACAGCATCCAGGCGAAGCGGCTGACGCGCGAGTGGCTGTACGCCCGCCTCTACTGGCAGGGCGTGTCGGAGGCGATCCTGGCACGGCGCCTCGGCCAGGGCGGGGCGATGTGGTGGAAGGCGGCGCGCATGGCGGCGAAGGCGGCCCGGTCGTTGCCCGTCTACCTTCGCGGCGCCGATGATCCGGGTGCCATCCGCCGCCGCGGCTGGATGCTCTACGCCACCGGATACGTCCGGGGCGCCTTCGCCCGCTAGAGACCGCCCGAGAACGCTACTGCCGTGGCCGCCTGGCGGCTGCTTTCTGCGCTTCCGGTGCTCACGGCCATCAAGGCCGCTGCGCGCCGGTTCTCGAAACCGTTGCCATCCGCCTCACGGCAGCGCGTTCTCGGGCGGTCTCTGCCACTGCGTGTCAGGGCGACAGCGTGTCAGGGCGACAGCGCATCAGGCGGGCGCGCCGCGTGCCGCGGGCGACACGTTCCGCCAGACGAACAGTACAAGCTCCTTCAGTCGCGACCAGGCGAGCAGCGCGAGCACCAGCGCCGCAACGGCACCGGACGCAGCGCCGAGTGCGGCGAGCGTGAGCACCGGGTGCATCGGCGGCAGAAACGGTGCCACCAGCCAGTGGCCGCCAGCGAAGCCGGAGGCCGATGCCGCGGCCGGTGCGATGAGCTGCATGAGCGGCGACGTGGTGCGTTGGTCAGCCGCGCGGCCGAGCAGCCAGGCGTTGGCGATCAGCTGCACCGCCGCGCGCCCGATCGAGGCCCAGACATAGGCGAACACGCCGAACGGCGAGGCGGCGAGCGCGACGGCGACCGTGATCACCACCTCGAACAGCTTCAGCCTGAACACATCACCCGTCCGCCCGATGCCGACGAGGGCGGGCCACGTCACGGTCGAGACGACGACGAGCGGTGCCGCGAGCGACAGGATCTGGAACAGCGAGGCGGAGACGTCCCATCCCGGGCCGAAGGCGAGGCGCGTCAGCGGCCCCGCGACGACGGCGGCAACAGCGAACATCGGCAGCACCGGCAGGGCCAGCGCATCGATCACCCGCCGCAGCATGTCGCGCAGACGCTCGCGGTTGTCCGACATGGCCGAGAAGACCGGAATGAACACGCGCATCACGGGCGAGATGACGAGCTGCACCATGAGCTCGCTCAGGCGCTGCGCGATCCTGAGCTGGCCCACCGCCTCGACACCGAGGTTGCGGCCGATCGCCGTCATCGTCACCACGCCAGGCAGCGCGATCAGCGCCTGCGATCCCATCAGCGGCAGCGCGAACCGCACCGCCTCGCGGAACTCAGAATGGTCGAACGCAAGGATCGGCCAGTAGCGCGTCACCACCATCGTGCCGAGCGCGTAGAAGCCGACGCCCGCGACACGCTGGAGCGCAAGCGCCCAAAGACCGTAGCCGGTGAAAGCGAGCGTGAGTGCGACGGCCCCGCCGACCAGCGTCGACAGCACCGACAGCAGCGTGATCGGGCGGTAGCGCATCTCGCGCGCGAGCAGCCCGGCCGGAACCGTCACGAAGACGTTCAGCATCAGGCTGGCCGACAGGATGAGCAGCAGCGGCTGAAGCAACGGTTCCTCAAGGAACCAGGCAAGCAGCGGCCCGAGTGCGGCGAGCAGCAGCATCACCGGCAGCGAGATCAGCGCATGCGTCCAGAACAGCGTCGCGGTCACGCGCGGGTCGAGCGACCGTCGCTGCATCACACGCTCGCCGAGCCCTGACGTCGCGACCGCGTTGGCGAGATCGACGAACTGCGCGCAGAGCGCGACCAGCCCGACCTCGCGCGCCTCGACGTAACGCACGACCAAGGCGAACACGAGGAAGCCGATGATGCGGTCGCCGAACGCGGCGCCGATCGACAGCAGCGTGCCCTCGGTCGCCTTCCGGCCGAGGCTCACGATGCGGCGCCGCGCGTCACCGGAACTGCGCCTTCCACGCGGCGATCTCCGCCTCCGGCAGGCGAAGCACGGTGGGCGCCGGCGTCTCGATCCACCTACGGATGCCCGCAGGATCGTCGAGCCGCGCCGAGGGCAGCCCGGTATGGGCAGCGATGTCGCGCGCGCGGTTGTCGACCTGGAGGATGAGCGAGCGCTTGCCCGTCTGCAGCGCGCGGATGCCGCCATGCAGGCGGGAGCCGATGTAGTCGACCTCGTTCTCGGCAAGGAAGCGCGTGAATGCCGCCGTGGTTGCGCGGATACGCGGCAGGTGGCCGAAGCCGATGCGCTCGAGATGGGGGATGTCGTCCTCCATCTGCGGATAGAACCACACCTTCCGATAGCTTTCCGTGACAAGGCGAAGGAACGCCGCATCCTCTGCCGGCCGGTTGCGATAGGCCGTGACGGTGACGACCGCCTCGGGCGCGCGGGTGACGGGGATGCGCGCGGTGGCGGCGGCGTCCAGCGCCCAGAGCGTTGGGCAGGATGCGTTCACCACCCTGAGGCCGAGCGTCGCGAGATTGTCCACCGCCGGCTTGTCACGCACCGCATGCAGCGCAGTGCGGTGGAACGCGCGGCGCATGATCTTCGTGTTCTCGCGGTTCAATTGCGTGACGTCGTTCTGCCACCCCGCCCCGAAGATCACGAGGTTGTCGATGAACATGGAGTCGGCGAGTGTCAGCCGCCACTGCGCCCAATCGGGCGGCAGCAGGTTCGAGCCGGCGACGAAGGTCATGTCGGCCGCACGCAGCACCTTGTGGCTGCGGTCGCTCAGCGCCTCGTGGCTGGCGATGCGGTGGATGAAGGCGGCTGGGAACAGGTCGAGCAGCGCCGCCTCGACAGCTTGGTAGATCACCTCGTCGCCGAGGTTGTCGGTCGCGAGCGAGGGATCGATGACCGCAAGCCGCATCAGCCGCCTCCCGCCGCGGCGCGCCGCGCAAGGCTGAACCTGGCGCGCTGGAGCAGCATGCCGAGGCGCGGCAGCCGATTGGCGAAGCGCAGCCGCCACAGGTCGGCCGATGTCAGGGCGCGCGGCTGCTTCTCTTTCCAGCTCGCCTCCCAGTGATGCACCGCGTAGGTCTCCGGCGTGATGCAGGAAGGGTCATAGGTGCCGTCCCACGGGTAGGGATAGAACCAAGGGGTCGGGAACAGGGTCAGCTCGGGATGGCGCTGCAAGGTGTCGCACATCGGCGCCGCGGCGAGTTTCTCGAACAGCACCATGTAGGTGATCAGCCCTGGCCCCGTGAAAGAGTGGTAGTTCCATGTCGGCACCATTGCGTTCTCGAGATAATCGAGGATGAGGGAGATCAGCCTGTGGCCCGGCGGCGCGCCGATCACCGCGCCGTTCACCCAGTCGAGGCTGATCTCCTTCGTCTGGATGCCGAGGAATGCAGGCTCTGCCAGCAGCGGGTCCAGCGGCTTGACCAGCTCGATGTCGGTGTCGAGATAGACGCCGCCATGGCGCAGCAGCGCCTGCATGCGCACGATGTCCGACACCACGTTGAACTTCCGCGCCACATAGGCCTTGCACAGCAGTGTGGAGGAGAAGTCGATCGTGCTGTCGTTCCACGCCATGAACGTCCAGTCCGGGTGCAGCGCCTTCCAGCCCGCGACGAAGCGCGCATGCGCCGGCGGGATCGGCCGCGGGCCGCACCAGACATAGTGGATGATCTTCGGGATCGTCATCATCGCGCCGTCTCCGCGGGAAGGAGGCCGAGTGCGGCCGGCGCGGCACGCACGTAGCCCCAGGAATACGCAAGGCCGCAGCGGCGGCCGATGAAGCGCGGCGTCGTTCCGGGAACGAGCGCGAGCGGGCTGTGCGTCAACGCCTTCCACGCATGTGGCAGGACGACGCGCAACACGGTGCCGCGCCCGGAGAACGCACGGTCCATCAGCGCATCGGTCGCCCCCTGCCCGCTCATCCGCCGGAGCAGCCAGGCCGGCTGCATGCGCGGCGCCTGGATCGTGTGCGCGGCACGCATCCTGTCATCGTACCAGACGACGTGGCCACGCTCCTCCAGCAGCCGCGCGGCGTAGGCCTCCTCGCCCGACAGGAGGCTCGTTCCCTTGCGGGAGGGCCAATCCGGGAAGCCGCCCGCGGCGACGAGGGGGGCCACGGCGAAGGCGAGGTTCGCCGCGATCGCCCAGACCGGGCCAGGAAGGGGGTCATATCCGATGCGCCCGCGCCCCGCCACCGGCTGAATGGAAAGCATGCCCATCATCGAGGGCGGCCACCAGGCGGGCAGCGGAACCTCGTACTCGGGGTCGATCCGCCCGGCGATCGCGGCGGTGCCCGGGGGCGCATCGCGGTACGCGGCGGCGAAGCCGGCGAGCCAGCCTGGTTCCGGAACCGCATCATCGTCGAGGAAGGCGATCCAGTCCTTCCGCGCCTCTGCGAGGGCAGTATTGCGCGCGTGGCTGATGCCCTCCGTCGCGCAGGTGACGCAGCGGGCATCGGGAAACGGCGCGATGAGCTCGTTGAGCCGCGCAGCGGAGGCGCCGGTGACGTCGTTGTCGACCACGACGAGGCGCCAGGGCGGGCTTTCCGGCAGTTGTGCGGCAAGCGCATCAAGGCAGCGGGCGACGTAGTGGAGCCGCGCGCGCGTGCAGACCGCGACCGTGACGGACGGATCCGCACCACCGGTCGTCCCGTTGCCGGCGCGGCTCGTTCCTTGGTCGGTCATCGGTCCTCTGTCACGCGCTCTCTCACCACGGCCTCTGGGCGCTCCACCTTCGATCGCACGGGGAGCGTGGACCGGCGTTGGAACTCTTCGCGCCGGACCGGCGCTGGAACTCTTCGCGCAAGTTCGTTATGGGAGAAACTCGGTGAAGGAAGGGTTCGGATGACCCCGCGCGTCCTATACTGTTTTTCTGGGCTGACGCCAGATGTCGGCGGAAGGCCTTGCTTCCCGGCAGCGTCGCGCTCCCTGGCGCGACCATGGCCTTCGTTGTGCAGCGCCTGATCGCCGCGGGGCACCGCGTGCGCTACCTCGGGGCAGGACGGTGAGCGGCATGGCGGAACGGATCTCGATGCTGGTCTGCACGCGCAACCGCGCCGACGCGCTCGCGACGATGCTCGCACGCCTGCCGGTGGCGCTGCTCGTGCGCGAGGGGGCCGAGCTCGTCATCGTCGACAACGGCTCGAGCGATGCGACACCTGCCGTGCTCGCCGCCTTCGCCGCGGGGCCCGGCGCGCCGCTCGCCCCCGTCCTGGTGCGCGAAGACCGAAAGGGGCTTTCCAATGCGCGCAACGCGGCGATTCGAGCCGCGCACGGCACGCTGTTCTGCTTCATCGATGACGATTGCTATCTCGGCGAGGGGTATTTCGATGTCGCGCGGCGCATTTTTGCCGACCCTGGCGTCGGCTATGCCGGGGGACGGATCATCGCGCATGATCCGCGCGGCCGCGGGGTGGGCGAGATGCTGCACGACACGGTGCACTTGCAGCCGCCGCGCTCGCCGGTCTGGCTCGGCATGTTCCAGGGCGCGAGCTTCATCGTGCGCCGACGCGTGTTCGAGACGATCGGGCTGTTCGACCCTGCCCTCGGCGCGGGCGCACCGTTCCGCTGCGAGGACATCGAATTCGCCGCCCGCGCCTCCTTCGAGGGCTTCGCCGGCCGCCACGACCCCGACCTGATCGTCTATCACGACCATGGGCGCCATGAGCCGGGCGCGATCGAGGAGATCACGCGGGAGAACGCTCTCGGCTCCGGCTCCTATTATGCGCTCTGCATGCTGCGCGAGGCGCGGCGCGGCTCACTGGCCACGCTGCGGATGTGGTATCGCGAGGCACGCGAAGCGGGCGAGCGACGGGCGCTGCGCTGGCAGATCCGCGGGGCGCTGGCCTTCGTCGCGGCCGCTGCATCTGGCAGGCTCAAGCCGTACCGCGCCGGAACGCGCTGGAACGAGAAGCTTCCGCCGCTGCCGGGCACCTGATCGGCCGCCTCACGGGGCGGCGGTTGCGCTACCGCGATCGCGGCGCAGCATGCCGAGCAGCATCCTCAGCACCTCTCGCATGCGCCGGAACGCAAGCACGCCCTGCACCGCGAGGAACACGAGGCCGCCTGCGGCGAACGCAAGCAGCACGGCAACGGGAAGCGCGCCGCGCATCGCGCCGAGCAACGGCAGCACGAGGCTGATCACCTGGTCGGCGACGAGCCCGCCCGCGACCGCGGCGACGACAGGGGCGACGAGGACGGAGAGAAGCTGCGGCGCGCTGACCCCGAAGGCAAGGCGCAGCGCGAAGAACGGCAGCGGTGACAGCAGGATGCTGCGCCCGATCGCGGTGTAGAGCACCTCGAACAGGCCGAACTGGGCCGCGACCGGAACGGTCGCCAGCATCGCGATCAGACCGATGAGGTTGAAGGTGAAGACGAGTTGCGTTCGCCCCGCTGCCGTCAGCGCCGGGCTGACGAATGCCCCGAGTGGCATGGTAATGGCCGCCAGCGCCATCAGGGTGAAGACCGAGCCTGCCCTCGCCCATTCCGCGCCGAACAGCAGCGTCATCACCTCGGGCGCCGTGCCGGCGATGATCGCGTAGCTCGCATAGGTCACGCAGGCGACGACCGTGAGGATGTTGAGGAAGGCGCGTCGCGCACGCTCCCTGTCATCCCGGAGGATCGAGAACACCGAGAGGAAGACGCGGGTGATCGGACCGAGCGAGAACTGCCACACGACGTCGGCAAGCCTCGCGGCGACACGGTAGTAGGCCACCGCCTCGACCGGCAGGAAGGCACCGATCAGCACCGCCGATGCGTGGGTGTTGATAGACTGCGTCAGTGCCGAGGCGAGAAGCGGCGTCGAGAAGCGCAGAACATCGCGGGCGATCACCCGGTCGAACACCGGCTCGGGCCGCCAGCGGGCCCGCCAGAACACCAGGGCGGCGAACACCACGGTCGCGACCATGCGCTGCACGACCAGCGCCCAGAACGGCTCTCCGGCAACCGCGACCGCGATGCCGGCCGAGGCGCTGATGAAGGAACAGGCGAGCGAGCAGAGCGAGAGCTCACGGAACCTGAGCTGGCGGGATAGGATCGAGGACGGAACGATCGCCAACGCCTGCGGCAGAAGCACGATCGCGAGCGCGTGGAGAAGCGGCACGATCCGCTGTTCCCCGAGAATGCCCGCGATCGTTCCCGCACCGAGCGAGAGGCACGCGACGAGGATGAGCGTGATGCCCATCTGCACCCAGAACGCGGTGCTCAGTACGCGCCGGTCGGGCGCGTGGTGCTGGATTATACGCTCGCCGACCCCGGCGAAGGCGAGCACGGCGACCATGTCGATCGCGCTCGCCGCCAGCATCACCACGCCGGCAAGCTCGACCGTCAGCAGCCTGACGACGACGGCGAAAGCGATGAAGCCGAAAACGCGGTCAAGGATCTGGCCGGCGAGGTTCCACGCGACGCCGCCGACGGCGGCGCGCCCGATCCCCCCCTTCGGCGTCCGTGGCGCCTCAGCCTGCATCGGCTACGCTGGCGGCGGCCGGCGATCCGACCAGCGATGGCGCCGCGCGGGTGATCGTCGGCACGTCCGGCATCCAGGCATCGACGTAGCGCGAGAGCTTGCCGTAGCTGTTGTCGACGAAGGACACCGTCCGCCCGAGCAGGCAGGCGAGCAGCATGGCGTGCAGCCGGTCGGTGTGGACCTCGTGATGCGGCGAGAACAGGCGCACCGCCTTCCTGATCAGGAGGTGCCCGTCGAGGGCCACCGCCGTCGATGGCGCCGGCAGGGGCATGAAGGGCAGCCGCCTGCGCCACCGCTCGAGCCGCCATTCCTGGCGCCTGAGAAAGACGCGGCGGCGTTCGTCGCGCGCGTCGAGGAAGGTCAGCCAATCGGTCGAGGCAGCATTCTTGCTGGCGATGGTCGATTCCCGGTCGCGGCGGAGCAGCCGCAGCGGCTCGGTCCGCGTCGCCGCGCAGGAGGGCTTCAGGCGAGCCCAGAGTGCGTGCGCCATGTCGGGCACGGAGATGACGCGGTCGGAAAAATGCGCGCGCGCCAGGTCCTCGCTCGGCTTGTCGCGCACGCAGATCGTGATGTTGCAGTGGGAGCGGAACTCGGCGGCGCTGGCTGCGAGGTCGGCGCCATCGTTGAACTGGATGCTCTGGGGAAACACGACGATCGCGCGCTCGGGGAATGCGCGGACGATGGTCTCGCGGAAGCGCTGGTACCGCGGCCAGATCGTTCCGAAATTGCCCCCGCCATGCAGGGCGATGACCGTCTGCGGCCTGAGGGCCGCACGCAGCTCGTCCTCGCGATACGAATCGACCGTGCAGCGATAGCGAACCTTCACGCGATTGCGGCGAAGGAAGCGCTCGGTGCCGGCGTGGATCAGCCGGTCGCCGACGTTCTCGTGATCGGGGATGTCGAGATAGACGATGTCGCGCGCCGCCCCGAGCGCGGGCAGCACCGCGTCAAGCGCCGCGGAGAGCCGTGCCATGGCAGCGCCGAGCGTGGCCAGGCGATCGGCGGACAAGCCGGCACGCTCACCATGGGCGATCATGCTGAACACTCCTTCACGGTCGGACGACACCACGGCGCCTGGGGTTTCAACGGACCGACCCGCGGGAGTCGAGCGCAAGCGCCGACGGGGTGCCGCGCACATATCCCCAGGAATAGGCAAGGCCACAGCGGCGGCCGATGAAACGGGGCGTCGTACCCGGGACGAGCGCGAGCGGTGCGTGAACCAGCGCCTTCAGGGCATGCGGCAGCGCACGGCCGACCACCGCCACGCGGCCATCGAAGGCGCGATCGGTCAGCGCATCGGTCGCCCCCTGGCCGCTGAGGCGCCGCAGCAGCCACGCGGGCGACATCCGGGGCGCTTGTATCGTGTGGCTTGCCCGCATCCTGTCGTCGTACCAGACCGCATGGCCGCGCGCCTCGAGTTGTCGCGACACATACGCCTCCTCGCCCGACAGCAGCGTATCCCCGACGCGGCCGATCCAAGGCGGGAATCCGCCGATCGCACGCAGAGGTTCCATTGCGAAGGCGACATTCGCGCCGATGGGCCATACGGGATCGGGGAACGGATCGATGCCGATCAGCCCACGGCCGGCAACGGGCTGGACCGACAGGATCCCCATCCATGATTTCCGCCACCATGGCGGCAGCGGCGCCTCGTAGTCGGGATCGATCCGCCCGGTGATCACAGCGGTGTTCGGCGGTGCGGCCGCGAGAGCGTCGGCAAAGCCCTTGAGCCATGTCTGCTCGGGGACTGAATCGTCATCGAGGAAGGCGATCCACGCTCCCCCGGCCGCCGCGATCGCGGCGTTTCGCGCATGGCTGAGGCCGGGTTCCGCGCAGGCGACGTAGACCGCGTCGGGAAACGGGGCGATCAGTTCCTTCAGCCGCGCAGCAGACGCGCCGGTGACGTCGTTGTCGACCACGAGCAGCCGCCAGGGCGGGCTCGCGGGAACCTGCGCAGCGAGCGCGCGGATGCAGCGTTCGACGTAATGGAGTCGTGCGCGGGTGCAGATCGCGACCGTCACGGCCACCGAACGCGCGCTGCCGGCGCCGTGCGTCACGTCCTCTGCCATCGGTCCTCTGGCATCTGGTCGACTCCAGTGTGGCCCTCTCGCATCGTCACTCTGCTCGCGACTGCATCCGCTTCCACGCCACAAACCGGTGGTCCGATGCTGGCACTCTCGTCGCAGGTTCGTTATTGGGGGGCTTCGGTGAAGGAAGGGTTCGGATGATCCCGCGCGTCCTATACTATGTTTTCGGGTTGACGCCAGATTTCGGCGGAAAGCCCTTCGGCATGCTGCACTATGCCTGCATCGCGAGCGCGCTCGCGCATATCAGGCCCGAGCGTTGCGTCGTTGCCTATGCGTATGAGCCGGACACGCCCTGGTGGAATCGCCTCAAGCCTCGGATCGACGCGCAACGAATCGCCGTGCCCGACAGCGTGTTCGACATTCCCGTCGCGCACTACGCCCATCGCGCGGATGTATGGCGCATGCAGACGCTGGTCGAGCATGGCGGCATCTACCTCGACGCCGATGTGCTGGTGACGCGGCCGTTCGACGAGCTGTTAGGTCACGACACCGTGATGGGCCTGCAGCAGGACGGGTACGGCGAGGGCCTGTGCAACGCCGTCATCCTCGCAGCACCTCGCGCCCCCTTCATGACGCGCTGGTATGACACCTACCGCCACTTCCGCTCGAAGGGCCGCGACGAGTTCTGGGACGAGCATTCGGTGCGCATCCCGCGCCGCCTGGCCGCCGAGAATCCCGGCGAACTCACCGTGCTGCCCACCTCGGCATTCTTCACGCCGGGCCCATCGGACGCCGACATCGACCGCCTCTTCGCCTCCCCCCGCCCGCTCAACGTATCGGGAGCCTATGCGCATCACCTCTGGGAAAGCGTTGCCTGGCGGCCCTTCCTCGACGGCCTCACCTTGGCCGAGGTGCGGCGTCGCGACACCGCCTATCACCACCTGATCCGCCCCTACCTCGCCGACCTGCCGGATGATTTCGATGCTACGACGACAGAGGCGAAGGGCGAGGGAACGCGGCGCGCGCGCGGACGTGCGCAACCGGTGCTGAAGCTGCTCGACGCGACCGTGCCGAACATGGCCTGGCGGCTCCGGCAGAAGTTGCGCTAAGGGCGCGCCTGCCCCTGCATGGGGTCGTTGACGCCACGCTAACGGCGGCGCGCGAGGCTGGCGTCATGCACCCCCCCGCGCCGTTCGCCGAAACCGATCCGCTGTTCGTCGCACGCTTCCGCGCGCGCATCCCGCCCGATGTGGCGGCGAGCTTCACGCCAGAGCAGCTTGCCGCGATCCACACCGCCTTCGCACTCCGCACGCTGCCGCGCCACAGCCTCGACCTCCGCCGCTCGCTCCCGACACCGTGGGGGCGGATGTATCTCGCCATCATCGCCGGGCGCGAGAAGCGCGGGCAGGCACGCCGCCAGGCCGAGCGCGCACGCCGCCGCGCCGGCGCCGTCGGCGACTTCGCCCTGCTCGGCGCCCTCTCGTGCCTCGTCGTCGTGATCGGTGCGGGCGGGCTCTATCTCGCGAAGATGGCGCTCGGGATCGACCTCGTTCCCGGCGTCGACATGCTGCCCGACAAGGCCATGCTTCAGGCTCTGCTGGACTGATCCGCAGTCTGTCCGTGGGGCCGCGCGAGCAGCAGTGCGAGCGTTGCCGCGGGCAACAGCCAGGCAAGCCGCGCGGTATAGCGGTCATGCACCGCCGAGAGCCCGCCGGCGAGGATCGCGTTGCCGAGGATCGCGGCGAGTATCGCTGCGACCAGCAGCGTTCCCGCCCGCTCGCCACGCCACCACGATAGCCCGGCTGCCACCAGAACGGCCGGCAGCGACAGCAGCACGACGATGCGGTGCACCTCCCGCATCGGCGCGAGGAGGTGAAGGTCCCCCGTCGCCTGGCGAGCTGAGCGGAACGCGGCGAGATCACCCGTGAGGAACTCGGCGATCACGGGCTCAGGTCCCGGCGTGCTGAGCCACGGGCCAAAATCGGTGCCGACACCCGTCCGGAACTGCCGGAGCTGCGCCAGCGTGTTCTCCGTCATCCGCGTGAGCTGCCACAGCCCGTGGCGACGGAACGTCTCGGCAACGATCTCGCCTGCCTCCGGGGCCGTCTGCCGCGGGTGGCCGAGGCGATAGAACGGGCTGTCGGGCTGCCAGAGGAAATGGTCCGACGACGGGTAGCGCATCGACGCGGGCGGCAGATCGGCAAGATAGGCGCAGAGGCGCCACGCTTTCTCGGGGCACGCCTCGACCAGCGTCGCGGCCCCGGGCCCATCATAGATCACGCGCGCGAGCAGGAAGTTCGCCCCGAACGGCGAGAGCGAGAAGCGCCCGTGGCCAGCGAGGTTGGCGAGCATCATCCCGAGCATCGCGGCGATCAGCGGGGCGAGCAGCAGCGCCGTGCCGCGTGCGCCCAGCCGCGGACCGAGGCCGAACACCCAGCGCCCCACGAGCAGAACGATGACCAGGCCCGCCGCGAGCGGCACATGCGACTGGTGCACGACGATCGCCACGGTGCCGAGAGCAACAAGCCACAGTCGTTCCACCATCGACAGCCGTTCCGGCACCGCGCCGAGCAGCCAGAGCACGAGCACGACGGCCCCCGTGAAGATGTCGGGGATCATCCACGCCGCGAACCACGGCGCCGCCGTGCCGACGCAGAGAACAGCGATCACCACCGCGTAGCGCAGCAGCCCGCCGGCGCCGAGCGTGCGCAGCACGAGCCAGACGAGATGGGCGATCACCGCTGCCTGCACCACAGGCACCGCCCAGAGCGTGATGCCCCAGTGCAGCGCGAGCAGCAGGAAGGAGTAGAAGACCGGCCTGTCCCAGCCGAGATAGCGTTGCAGGGCCTGGCCGAGATAGGTGCCGGTGTCGGCAAACACGAGCGGATAGCCGTTGTAGAACGCGACCCAGGCGAGCGCGAAGGAGGCAGCGGCGATGCTCGCGGCTGCCGTCGCGCGACCCTGCTCAGCCATAGCCGTTCGGGTTCGCTTTCCGCCAGGCCCAGGCATGCGAGACGATCGTCTCGAGCCTTTCGAAGCGCGGCTGCCAGCCGAGCTCCCGGCGGATGCGTGCGCTCGCGGCGACCAGCACGGCGGGGTCGCCGGCGCGCCGCGGGCCGATCGTGTGCGGAACCTTCATCCCCGTGACAGCCTCTGCCGCGGCGATCACCTCGCGGACCGAGTGCCCCTGCCCGATACCGAGATTGTAGCGGACGGATCGGGTACGCAACGGCTCGAGCACCGCAAGATGCGCGGTGGCGAGATCGGCGACATGGATGTAGTCGCGGATACAGGTGCCATCTGCCGTCGGGTAGTCGTCGCCGAACACGGTCAGGGCTGGGCGGCGGCCGGCGGCTGCATCGAGCACGAGCGGGATCAGGTGCGTCTCCGGCCTGTGGTCCTCGCCCGCGGAGCCGTCGTGGTCGGCGCCGGCGGCGTTGAAGTAGCGCAGGCACGCACCGCGCAACCCGTGGATCTGGTCGGCCCAGTAGAGGATGCGCTCGAGCATCGCCTTGCTCTCGCCGTACGGGGAGCCGGGGATGACGGCCTCGTCCTCGTCGATCGGGATGCGCGCCGGTTCGGCGAAGAGATTGGCGGTGGAGGAGACGACGATGCGCGTCACGCCGTTCGTCACGCAGGCCTGCACCAGTGCGGCGGCACCGGCGACGTTCTCGGCGATGTAGCGCACCGGCTCGCGCATCGATTCGCCGACGAGGGTGAGCGAGGCGAAGTGGAACACCGCGTCGAACGGGCCCTGGGAGAATGCGCGGGCCAGCGCGTCCGGGTCGGCGACGGAGCCGCGCACGAACTGCGCCCCCTTCGGCACGGCGCGCTCATGGCCGGTGGTGAGATCGTCGAGGATGGTCACGTTGGCCCCGCCCCGCAGCAGCGCGAGAACGAGGTGGCTGCCGACGAAGCCGGCGCCGCCGGTCACCAGGTAACGGCCTGTCATGGGCAGTGGTTCTCCTATTCGCGGAAGTAGCCGCCGTAGCGCGGGTGGTACACTTCCGCATCGGAGTATCCGGACCGTGAATGCGCCTTGGCGTCGACGCGCGTCATGACCGCGCCGACGACGCGGGCCTTCGCGTCCTCGAGCATGTCGAGGGTCGAGCGCACCACCGACTGCGGCGTGTCGCGCCAGCGCACGCAGAGCACGGTGGCATCGGCCAGCCGGGCGATGATGCGCGCATCGGCCATCGCCAGCGTCGGCGGCGCATCGAGCACGATCAGGTCATAGTCACGCCGAAGCTGGTCGAGCAGGGCACCCATCGCATCGGCCATGAACAGGCCGGAGCTGTTGGTCTCGGCGGCACCGGCGGGGATGAACTCCATCGGCGTCAGCGCGTCGCGGCGCTTCACGGCCGACAGCGGGGCGTGGCCGAGCAGGTAGTCGGCGATGCCCTGGCTGCCCTCGGTCTTGAGGATGCGGTCGAACGAGGGCTGGCGGATGTCGCAGTCGATCACCATCACCTTCTCGCCGTTCAGTGCCGCCGTGCGGCCGAGCGTGATCGCGGTGGTGGTCTTGCCCTCGTCGGGCCTTGCGGCGGTGATGACGATGCATTTCGGCGGCGTCGCGCCGAGCCACAGCGCCGCGCGCAGGCTGCGCAATGATTCGGAGAAGGCGGAGACGGGCTTGCGCACCACGTAGTCCTCGACCTTCGCACGGCCGAGGCCGCGGCGGATCGAGGGGATCAGCGCGAAGCAGGGCAGGCCGAGGACGGTGCGGATCTCGTCGCCCGAGCGGAACGTGCTGTCGGCGATCTCAAGCAGCCACACCAGGGCAGCGCCGAAGATGAGCCCGAGCATGACGGAGGCGGCGAGAATCAGCGTCCGCCGCGGCCAGGAGGGCGAGCCTGGCCAGGTGGCAGGCGAAAGAACCCGCGCGTCGGGCTTCTCGATCGCGGTCTGCTGCACCGTCTGTTGCGTGCGCGCGAGAACGGCCTGGAGTAGGCCGCGCGCGGCCTCCGCCTCGCGCTCGAGCGCCCGGACCTGGATCTCCGCCTCGCCTGACTGGACGAGCTGCGCCTGGGTGCGCGCGAGCGCTTCCTGGAGGCTCTGGATGCGCACGCGGGTTGCCCGCGCATCGCTTTCGAGCGCGCCGCCGACACGGCTGATCTCGACACCGATCGTGCCGAGGATGCCGTTCAGTTCCGCCTGCTTGCGCTGCACGTCCGGGTGACGGTCACCATACTGGTTGCGGAGCTGGGCGAGTTCGGCGCGCGCCTGCGCCTCGCGGCCGCGCAGCGAGGCGACGGTGCCCGCGCCGATGACGGAGGCGAGCGCCTCAAGGTCGGCAGGCCCGCGCGCACCGCGGGCCTGCGACAGTCGGCCCTCCTGCGTCGCGAGCTCCGATTGCGCGGTGATCAGGTCGGTCTGCAGGCGCGAGATCTGCTCGTTCAGCAGGTTGGAGTTCACGCCGCGGACGAGGCCGGCCTGGGCGCGCACCTTCTCGATCCGGTCCTCGGCGTCGAGCACCTCCTGGCGAAGCTGCGTCACCCGCTGCTCGAGCCAGGTGTTGGCACGCCGCACCGCCTCGAATTTCTGTTCGAGCTGGTCGTTGATGTAGAGCTCGGCCAGGATGTTGGCGCCGGTCTGGGCGATGCCCTGGCTCTGCGACGTGAAGCTGATGTTGATCACCCGCGAGCCTGGGATCACGGTCGCCCCGATCGCGCCCATCGCCGAGAGGGTGACGGAGACGCGCAGGTCCTCCGGCCGCGGGGCGACGCGTGGACGTGGTGCGAGCTGCGCAGCCCACTCGGCCGAGACGAAGCCAGCCCCGCGCGAGAGCTGGCGGAAAATGAAGTCCCGCGTTCGGGACATGTTCGATTGCGGCGCGAGATACCAGTTGAACTCCGGCCGGCTGGCGAGGTTCAGCCGGTCGGCCAGCCGCTCGGCCATCGAGAGCGACTTGATGATCTCGAGCTGGCTCGCGAGCACGACGGAATTGGTGCCGCCCTCATCGCGCACGATCGACTGCAGCTCGCGGATGGCGAATTCCTGCGCCTCGTAGATCACCGCCGCCGTGCCGGTGAAGCGGGGGGTGAGCTGGTTCAGCGCGACGACCGCGAGCGCCGGGAAGAAGATGACGGCGAGGATCATCGCCCATTTGCGGCGGCGCAGCACCGCAAGCAGGGCAGCCGGGCTCAGCCCGCCCACGGGCTCGACCGTCGGCGGATAGCCATATCCCGCTTGGGGCCGGCGCGAGCCGCCGTCGGGCGCGATATCGGTCGGCTGGTTCAGCATCGATGGCGCTCCGGCCCTACCCCATTCAGCCGTTCGGGTGCCGGACTGAAGCATCCGGTCCTGGCGGCCCGATCCACGACCCCGTCATCGATCACGGCGGCGTGCGCGCGCGATGGCACCGATGGCAGACAGCTGCACACTGACCTTGGACCCCTTAGCGGATCGTGAAGTCCTGCGTCAATCGGCGCACCCGTCACTTGCCCGCGTCCATCCCGATTGTGTTGCCGCAACAGCTTAGACAGTGGTTTTCCGGCTTTTCAGGGGCAGGACGGCTTGGCAATACTCGCTCCGCCGATCACGTGCGGGCGAGCGGCGCTCCGCCACGGCCATATCGAGGTGGATCTGACATGAGCGATGCGCGCCCTCGGCCCTCCCTCCCGACATTGCTCCGCTCGCCGCGCCTTCCGCGCTGGCGTCTGCCGGGGCTGTTCGCCGCGGCCCTTCTCGTGCTCGCCGCCTGCTCGAGCCCAGGCGCCGACCTGCCACCCCTGCCCGAGGGATCGCGCAGCGAATACCGCCTCGACACCGGCGACCAGCTGCGCCTGACCGTGTTCGGCGACCCTCGCCTCTCGGGCGAGTACCGGGTCAATGACAGCGGCAACATCGCCGTGCCGCTCGCCGGCAGCGTGAAGGCCGTGGGGTTGACCAGCAACGAGCTCGAGCGGTCGGTCGCCGACACGCTGCGGCGGGGCGGCATCGTCCGCCAGCCCGACGTGGCGGTCGAGATCACCTCCTACCGGCCCGTGTTCGTCCTGGGTGAGGTGCGCAACCCGGGACAGTTCCCCTACCAGCCGGGCATGACGGTGCTGACCATGATCGCGCGCGCCGGCGGGTTCACCTACCGCGCGCAGGAGGACTTCGTCGGCATCACGCGCATCCAGGGCGAACGGGCGAGCGAGGGGCGCGCGACGCGCGCGACCATCATCGCGCCGGGGGATGTGGTGCAGGTGTTCGAGCGGCGGTTCTGAGCCGCCGCCGAGCGGCACTACCACCGCCTGACCGGTCCCGTGTCTAGGTGCACGTAGGGGCTCGCGCCGCGATAGAGGCCGACGCCGCCGGCGCGGAGTTGCACGGCCGCGCCAAGCAGCCCTGTCGCATGCAGGCCCGGCCGCCTCACGTCGACCGCCTGGCCGGTCACGTGGAAGCTGCTGGTCGCGGCCCTGCCCCAGCGCGCGGCGAGCGCTGCCTGGGTTTCCGGCGTGCGATAGGCGGAGACCACGACGAAGCCGCGCCCGACGATCCGGCGATCGAGCAGATAAAGGATGTCGAACACGCTCGGCGCGATCGTGCCTGCCTTATCCGCCGTACGGTCGCGCAGCAGGTGGGAGAGCGCGTCGAGCGCCTGCGCGTCATAGGCACCGTTCCGCCAGTAGGTGCCCTCCCAGCGCTCCTCGTCGGCCGCGTGGACGAGGGAGAGGCGCCGCTCGGGGCCGAGGCCAGCGAGCGTGCGCGCCGGCCCCTCGGGCAGCGCCGCCTTCGCAGGGAACGCGGCGACCAGGCTTGCCGCCAGCAAAGCGCGGCGGCGAACGCGGAAGGGCCCGGTGCAGCAGG
The DNA here is from genome assembly GCF_022842375.1 of Elioraea sp. Classification (GTDB taxonomy): domain Bacteria; phylum Pseudomonadota; class Alphaproteobacteria; order Acetobacterales; family Acetobacteraceae; genus Elioraea_A. The sequence goes on from NZ_JALHPR010000018.1 coordinate 69,857, forward strand.
GGCAGGGCCCCGCGTCGAAGGTGTCGGTCGTGTCGGTCATAGCGGCGGAGAGTGGACGCGGCGGGGCAGCAGGGGCAACTCCCCTGCCCGTCCCCGCGCCGCGGTGCACGCGGCGTGGGCAGGGAACCGGCCGGTTGCGCCCGCTGCCGCAGGGGAGGCGCTGGCCCATCGCTTGCAATCCCGCGGCCTGAAGTCCCCGTCACCCCGGCGGTTGCGCGCCACGCGGCACGCCCCACACTTTCGCACCAACGACATTCCCGGCAGGAGAACACCCCCATGAAGACGCGCTATGTGATCAACCCGTCCGTCCTGACCCGCCGCGCACTCGGCCTCGCGGCCGGTGCCGCCCTCGTCGCCCTTCCCGGTGCGCGCGGCATCCGGGCGCAGACGCTCGACAAGGTGATCTTCCAGACCGACTGGCGCGCCCAGGCCGAGCATGGCGGCTACTACCAGGCGCTGGCCGCCGGCCTCTATCGCCGTGCCGGCATCGACGCCGAGATCAGGATGGGCGGGCCGCAGCAGAACCCGGCCCAGCTCCTGCTCGCCGGGCGGGTGGACATGATCATGTCCAACGGGTTCCAGGCGCTGAACTACGTGCGCGAGAACATCCCCTTCCTGGCGATCGGCGCGATCTTCCAGAAGGACCCCCAGGTGCTGATGACGCACGAGGGCAACGGCATCAACGGCTTCGAGGACATGCGCGGCCGCCCGATCCTGATCGGGGCTGCCGGCCGCGTCACCTACTGGCCGTTCCTGCGTGCGAAGTTCGGCTTCCGTGACGAACAGATCCGCCCCTACACCTTCAACCTCGCGCCGTTCCTCCAGGACAGGATGGCGATCCAGCAGGGGTTCCTGTCCTCCGAGCCCTTCGCCGCGCGAGAGGCGGGCGCCAAGCCGAAGGTGTTCCTGATCGCCGATGCCGGCTACGAGAACTACCAGACGACGATCGAGGCCTCGCGGCGGATGATCACGGAGAAGCGCGACCTCGTGCAGCGCTTCGTCAACGCCACGCTCGAGGGCTGGTCGCAGTACATGAGGAAGCAGGACACCGGGGCTGCGAACGCGCTCATCATCCGCGACAACCCGGAGATGACGCAGGCGAAGATCGACTACGCGATCGATTCGATGAACCGCAATGGCATCGTGCTGTCGGGCGACGCCGAGCGCCTCGGCATCGGCGCGATGACGGCGGAGCGCTGGAAGCGCTTCTACGACACGATGGTGGGGGCCGGCGTCTATCCCGCCGGCATGGCGATCGAGAACGCCTACAGCCTCGACTTCGTGAACAAGCGGGTCGGCCTCTGATGCCCGAGGGCGGCACTCTGGCCGGGGTGCCGCCCCCAGCGCCCCCTGGGCGCCCGCTCGTCGCGCTGCAGGGGGTCGAGAAACGCTACGCAACGGGAACGCTTGCCGTCCGCGGCGTCAACCTCGACATCCCGCGCGGGGAGTTCCTCTCGCTCCTCGGTCCCTCCGGCTGCGGCAAGTCGACGTTGCTGCGCATGATCGCAGGCCTGATCGCGCCCTCCTCCGGCACGATCGACTGGCCGGCTTCTCCGCACGATGCGCGGGGCGCGGCGCAACCGCGCCTCGGCTTCGTGTTCCAGGAGCCGACATTGCTGCCCTGGTCATCGGCGCTGTCCAACGCCGCGCTGCCGCTGAAGCTCGAAGGCATGCCGCGGTCGGAGCGCGAGGACCGCGCCGCCGGCGCGCTTGCCCGCGTCGGACTTGCCGGGTTCGAGCGTACCTATCCCCGCGCGCTCTCGGGCGGGATGCGCATGCGGGTCTCGATCGCCCGCGCGCTCGTCACCCGCCCCGACATCCTGCTGATGGACGAGCCCTTCGCAGCACTCGACGAGATCACGCGGTTCCGCCTGAACAACGATCTGCTCGAGATCTGGCAGGAGACGGGGTTCACCGTCGTGTTCGTCACCCATTCCGTGTTCGAGAGCGTCTACCTCTCCCGCCGCATCGCGGTGATGGCGGCACGGCCGGGGCGGATCGAGAGGGAGGTCGGCGTGCCCGCCCCGTACCCGCGCGGCGAGGCATTCCGTACCTCGGCCGAGTATGCCGCTGTCTGCCGTACCGTCAGCCTCGCCCTTGGCGAGGCGATCGCGCACCGGGGGGCGGCATGACGGGTGTCGATGACGCACCGCGCCCCGAGCCGGTGCGGCGGGTCCTGTTCCTGCCGGCGGAGCTCTGGCCCCGCATCCTGATGCCGATCCTCATCGGCGCGCTCTCGCTCGGCGCCTGGGAATGGGCGGTGCGCGCGAACGAGGTGCCGGTCTACATCCTGCCGCCGCCCTCGGTGATCTGGGCCGCCCTGCTGCGCGACTGGCCCTCCCTCTCCGTCTCGCTCGGGATCACGTTGCAGATCACCTTCGCAGCACTCATCGTCGCGGCCGCAGCCGGCCTCGCGCTCGCGGTGCTGTTCGCGCAATCGAAATGGGTGGAGCTGTCGCTGTTCCCCTATGCGGTCGTGCTGCAGGTGACGCCGATCGTGGCGATCGCGCCGCTGATCATCATCTGGGTCGACGACATCCGCCTGGCCCTGCTCATCTGCGCCTGGATCGTCGCCTTCTTCCCGATCCTGTCGAACACCACGCTCGGCCTCAACAGCGTCGACCACAACCTGGTCGACCTGTTCCGCCTCTACCGCGCCACGCGGTTCCAGACGCTGATCTTCCTTCGGCTTCCCGCCGCGATGCCCTATTTCCTCTCGGGCCTTCGCATATCGGGCGGGCTCGCGCTGATCGGGGCGATCGTGGCGGAGTTCGTGGCCGGCACCGGCGGGCGCGCGTCGGGCCTCGCCTACCGCATCCTCGAGGCCGGGTACCAGCTGCAGATCCCCCGCATGTTCGCCGCCCTCTTCCTCATCTGCCTCACCGGCATCGCGATCTTCCTGGCCCTCGGCCTCGTGCAGCACCTCGCACTTCGCCGCTGGCACGAGAGTGCGATGAGAAAGGAAGGGTGAGCGATGTGGACCACGATTCCCGTAGCGCCATCGTACTGGCTCCGCAACGCCACGCTGCCTGACGGCACGCGCGCCGATATCCACATCGCCGACGGGATGATCGCGGCCCTCGCCCCCGCCGGCACCGGCGAGGGTGGCGCTGACCTTCGCGGCGGCATGGTGCTGCCCTGTTTCACCGACATCCACACCCATCTCGACAAGGGCCATATCTGGCCGCGCAGCCCGAACCCGGACGGCACGTTCATTGGCGCGCTCACCGCGGTGATGGGTGACCGCGAACGCTCATGGTCGCCCGAGGACATGGAGCGCCGCTTCGATTTCGGCCTCCGCTGCTCCTTCGCGCACGGCACCGGCGCGATCCGCACGCATCTCGACACCTACCTGCCGCACGGGGCCAACACCTGGGCCGTGTTCTCGCGCCTGCGCGAAGCCTGGGCGGGGCGGATCGCGCTCGAAGGTGTCAGCATCTGCCCGATCGATCGCTTCGCCGCCGACGAGGGCCGCGCCATCGCCGATCTCGTCGCCGACCATGGCGGCATCATGGGCTTCGTCACCCGCCTCGATGGCCAGGGCGATGACGCCATCCCGCCGGGCTTCCAGGACCTGCTCGATCACTGTTTCGCGCTGGCCGAGGCACGTGGCCTCGACCTCGACCTGCATGTCGACGAGAGCGGCGAGACAGCCTCCGCTACCCTTCAGCTCATCGCGCGCACCGCCATCCGCCGCCGCTTCAAGGGGCGCATCCAGGTCGGCCACATCTGCTCGCTCGCGTTGCAAACACCCGAGGTGATCGAGGACACGATCCGCCTCGTCGCGGAGGCCGGCATCAGCGTCGTCTCATTGCCGATGTGCAACATGTACCTGCAAGGGCGCCTGGCGGGACGCACGCCACGCTGGCGCGGCGTCACGCTGCTGCACGAGCTGGCCGCCGCCGGGGTTCCCGTCTCGGTCGCATCCGACAATTGCCGCGACCCGTTCTATGCGTGGGGCGACCACGACATGCTGGAGGTGTTCCGCGAGGCGGTGCGCATCGCCCATCTCGACACGCCAATTGCCCCCTGGCACGACGCGGTGAGCGCCACACCCGCCGGGCTGATGGGGCATGAGGGAACGATCCGCGAAGGTGCCGTGGCCGACCTCGTGCTGCTGCGCGCGCGCGCCTGGCACGAGGCGCTCGCCCGGCAGCAATCCGACCGCATCGTGCTCCGGCGCGGGCGGGCGATCGATACGACGTTGCCGGACTATGCCGAGCTCGACGCCCTCGTCGCGCCCGCTACCAGCGGCTGAAATGCGCCTTCACGCGATCGAGGAAGCGCGTGAGGGTTGCTTTCGGCACATGGTCCATCCGCGTCTGGCTCAGCCAGTCGAGCGTGCAGCCCTTGGCGCAGAGCCGCCGCAGCGCACGGCCCATCACCTTGCGGTCAGGCCGCCCGATCACCCACAGCAGCCACCAGGGCGAGCCGTAGGTTGTGACGACGGCGATGCGGCGGATGTTCGTCAACCGCGGCTCGATCGCACCGGGGCCGATATGGAATGCAACGCCTGGGAGCCAGATGCGGTCGAACCAGCCCTTCAGCATCGCGGGCATCCCGTACCACCAGGTTGGGTAGACGAGCACCAGCGCGTCGGCCTGTCGCAGCGCCTCCACATGCCGCTCGACGCCGGCGGTGTTCGTGGACACGTCGTGGTAGCGGCCACGCTCCTCCCCCGTCAGCGCGGGGACGAACCCTTCCGCGTAGAGATCGATCAGCTCGGCCACATGGCCGGAGGCAGCGAGGCCGGCCATGACGGCATCGCGCAGGGCGGCGCAGAAGCTGTCCTCGCGCGGATGGCAATAGACGACCAGCACCTTCATCGGAGCCACCTATGATCATCGCCCGCCACGCCTCTGGCCTCGTCGGCTACCGGATCAGCGAGGGCGATACGAACTGGTTCGCCTGCCTGCTCGACCCCAGCGACGGCGTCGGCTTCACGCTCGTGGTCGAGATCTTCGGCCCCGGCGGGGCGACGCCGCCCAATATGCACCACCGCGCGACCGAAGCGTTCCTCGTGCTGCGCGGCGAAGGCGAGGCGCGGCTGGGCGACAGGACGATCCCGCTGAGCCCCGGCAGCGTTCTGGCCGTGCCGCCGGGCACGGAGCACGTGATCGCAAATACGGGCCCAGGCCGCCTCTACTGCCTCACGCTGATGGTGCCGGACGAGGATTTCGCCGCCCTGATCCGCCGCGGCACGCCGGTTCCGCTCGACGCCGAGGACATGGCGGTGCTGACGGGCGCTGCGCACGCTTAAGGCGTGGCCTCGAACAGGTGGACCTGGTCGCGCGGCGTCCACTCCGGATCGTCCCAGGCGAGCATCTTGCCGGGGTTCAGCAGGCCATGCGGGTCGGCCTCCCGCTTGAAGGCAAGCTGCAGCGTGTCGACCTTCTTCATGCCGCCTTCCTCCAGCGTGAAGACATGCGGGTTGAAGATGGGGCAGCCCGCCGCCTCGTGCGCGGCGATGATCTCGGCCAGTCGTGCCTCGGTGGTGAAGCGCACGAGTTGAAGCCCGAAGCAGGCGATGGCTCCGCCGAGCTTCACGAACTCCAGGTGCATCGGCACCTCGTCACCGAACAGAGCGTCCATCTCCGCGACCTTGGCGAGATGATCGGGGGCGGGAAACAGAGTCTGGAGATAGGTGACGGTGCGGTCGGTCTTGAGCACCTGGAGCGTCGTGTGGTTCCAGCTGTGCTCGTAGAGCGGCACGGCGGCATCATCGGTGGGTGAACGATAGAGCTCGGTGCCGCCGGCGGCGTCCAGAAGCCCGGGCAGGAGCTCAAGGAACGGGGCTGCGATCATCAGAAGCACGATCGCCTGGCCCGCCGGGATCGCGCCGTCGAACGCCTTGAAGTGCTTCTGCGCCACGGGGGCGGCGATCACCGAGACGAGCTTCTTGGCGATGCCGTCCTGCCGCATGATCCCATCGGCGAAGCGCGCGGCATCGGCCAGCGTGTCGAACCCCGCCATCACGTCCACCCAGTCCCACGCCGGTGCAAGCGGCATCTCCACCTCGGTGATGATGCCGTTGGTGCCGTAGGCGTGGTTCGCCTTCTGGATGTCAGGGCCGCGGAGCTCGAGGATGCGTGGGGTCTCCTCCATCGTCATCAGCCGGAGGCCGAGGATGTTGCCTGGCTCGCGCAGGATGCCCCAGGTGCAGGAGCCGATGCCCGACGAGCCACCCGCGATGAAGCCGCCGATCGTCGCCGTCCGCCGCGTCGAGGGGTGGAAGCGGAGCTCGCCGCCGACGGCCGCACGCGCCGCGGCATCGATGTCGATCAGCTTCGCACCGCACTGCGCGCGCAGCACGCCGGGCCGCGTCCACAGCACCCGGTCGAGGGCGGAGAGGTCGAGCACAACGCCGCCCTTCAGCGGCATCGCCTGGCCGTAGTTCCCCGTCCCTGCCCCGCGCGGCGTGACCGGCACGCGGTGGCGCACGGCGGCGGAGAGGACGCGCGCGAGTTCGGCCTCGCTCCGCGGCGTCACCACCGCCTCGGCCGAGAGCTTGTCGAGCTGCCGCTTCAGCACCGGCGAGTACCAGAAGAAATCGCGCGATTTCTGCCGCACCAGCGCGCGATCGGTCTCGACCGGGATGTCGCCCAGCGCCGTGAGCAAGCCGCCAACGTCACTCATGCCGCGTCCTTGCCTCCCACGGGCGAGAAGCTCGTCATCTTGCCGGGATTGAGCAGACCGTATGGATCAACCTCGCGCTTGAAGGCAAGCCTGTCGGCGCCCACGAGCTTCCACCGCGCCCCCTCCTCGAGCGTGTAGACATGGGGGTTCGCGACCGCGACGCCATCGGCCTCGCAGGCGGCGATGATCTCCCACAGCCTCTCGCGCGTGGTCCAGCGGATGACGGGCAGCGCGCTCATCGTCACCTGGCCGCCGAAGCGGGCCACCTCGGTGTGCATCCACATCTCGCCAGCGAAACGGTCACGGAGGCGCGCGACGGCCTCGAGCGTGCGGCCCGGCGGGAACAGGCATTGCAGGTAGGTGATGCCCTTGTCGCGCTTCAGCACGTGCAGCGTGGTGTGGTTCCAGGTGTATTCGTAGAAGGGCGTGAGCTCGTTCGCGGCCTCTGCGGTGGCGAAATCCTGCTCGGCCTCGATCTCGCCGCCATGGGTGGCGACGAGGTCAGCCACCGCCCCCATCCCGCAGGGCCCGACCATGGCGAGAACGATCGGCCGACCCTCCGGCAGCAGTTCCGCGAGGCCCTTGAAGAAGGAGGGCAGCGGCCAGTCGATCACCGCGCACATCTTCTTCGGGATACCGTCCGCCATGCCAAGTGCGAGGCCGAAGGCAGCGGCCGCGGCGAAGTCGGGGAAGCTGATGGCAAGGTCGCGCCAGGCCATGGCCGGGGCCAGCGGCAGGCGCACGCGGGTGATCACGCCGGTGGTGCCGAAGCAGTGGTTCACCGGTGCCGCCTTGCCCCAGGCAAGGTCGATCATCCGAGGCGATTCTTCCATGGTCGCAATGGTCACGCCAGCGAGGTTGCCCGGCTCACGCAGCGTGCCGTGCGCGATGCCGCCGATGCCCGCCCCACCACCGCCGACGAAGCCGCCCACCGTCGCGGTGCGCTTGGTCGATGGCCAGAGGCGAAGCTCCCAGCCCTGCTGCCGCGCCCAGGCATCGACCTGCATGAGCGTCGCCCCCGCCTCGACCTCGGCGATGCCATCGGCGAAGGAGAGGATGCGGCTCATCGCCGTCATGTCGAGGATCACGCCGCCTTCGAGGGGAACGGCCTGGCCGTAATTGCCCGTCCCTCCCCCGCGCGGCACAACGGGGATGCGATGCCGCACGCACGCGGCGAGGATGGCGAGAACCTCCGCCTCGTCCTTCGGCCGCACCACCACCTCGCCGCGCTTGCCGTCGAGCTGCGGCTTCAGCACGGGGCTGTACCAGTAGAAATCGCGGCTCTTGAGGCGGACGAGAACCGGATCGGTCTCGGCCTCGATGCCACCGAGGTCGTCGAGCAGGGCGGCGATGCGATCGGAGATCGGCTCAGGCATCGGGGCCCTCCTTGAGCCAGGCCTCGCTGTCGAGCGCTGCGATCTCGGCCAGCAGCCCGGCAAGCCCGGCCGCCGCGCGGTCGAGCACCGCTTCGCCGAGTTCAGCCGTTGCTGCCGCTGCGTTGCCGACGGCACCGTCCGTGTTCAGGTCCTGCGCCTGCCAGCCGAAGGCGACGGCCCCGCCGGCGCGAAGCCCTGCGTTGCCGTCCCACGCCGCGGTGCTGTTGGGAAAGTCGCGCAGCTTCCCGGGCCGGACACGGTCGGGCGCGAGGGCGAGCATCAGCGCGGTTTCCACCTGGCCCGCGTGGATGCCGAAGCGAAGCTCGTCAGCCGGCACGAGACCTGTCGGCGGGCTGAGGCGGTTCCACATGCAGGTGGCGGCGAACATGCGGTGGCGGATGCGCAGGCGGCGGCAGACGATCTCTGCTGCCTGCGGCTGCCCGCCATGCGAGTTGAACAGCAGGATCTTGCGCACGCCCGATGCCGCCACCGCCGCGCCGATCTCGGTCCACGCAGCGATCGCGGTCTCGGGCGAGAGATGGAGGCTGCCCGGATAGCGATCATGCTCGACCGAGACGCCGATCGCCTGCGTCGGCAGCACGAGCACGGGGAGGTCGTCGGGCAGGCGTGCGAGCGTGCGCGCGACGATGCCCTCGTTGATCGTGGTGTCGACCGCGACGGTCAGGTGCGGCCCGTGCTGTTCCGTCGCCCCGATCGGCAGCACCGCGACCGTGCGCGCAGGGTCGAGCGCGCGGAACTCGGCCGAGGTGAGGTCGTGCCAGTAACGTTTTGCTGCCACGCTCAGCCCCCCGTCGCGTAGGCGGCATCGATGCCGCGCGTGGCCCAGAAGGTCATGCGACGCTCGATCACGGCAAACACGAGATACATCGCCACCCCCATCGCCGCGACGACGAGGAGGGCCGCGAACACCAGCGGGATCTGGAAGCGCGAGGAAGCCTGGATCATCAGGTAGCCCACCCCCTCGTTCGACCCCACCGTCTCCGAGATGATGGAGCCGACGAAGGCGAGCGTGATCGCAACCTTGAGCGAGGCGAAGAAATAGGGCGCTGCCCGCGGCAGCCCGACCTTGCGCAGGATGTCGAGCTTCGTCGCCCCCAAGCTGCGCAGCACGTCGCGCAGCTCGGGCTCCACCGTGGCGATACCGGTCGCGACATTCACCGTGATCGGGAAGAAGCTGATCAGGCAGGCGGTGATGATGGCCGGCACCGCGCCGATGCCGAACCAGATGATCAGCACCGGAACGATCGCGACCTTGGGGATCGAGTTGAACCCGATCAGCACCGGGAACAGCGCGCGATACGCCACCGCCGAGGAGCCGACCGCGACACCAAGCGCGACACCCCCGACGACCGAGAGCGCGAAACCAGCGAGCGTGGTGCCGAGCGTGTGCATCGCATGCCCCATGATGGGGCCGTAGAACTCGGCGAAGGCGGCGAACACCGCGGACGGCGCTGGCAGGACGAAGGGCGGCAGGCCCGCCGCCGTCACGCCGATCTCCCACACCACGAACATCGCCGCGACCACCAGCCACGGCAGCACGGTGCCCTGCATGCGCGGGCTCATGCGGCAGCCCGCAATTGTTCGGCGCGGGCCTCGGCGATACGCGCGCGCAGACCCTGCACGATCTCGACGAAGTCCGGTGCGAAGGACGCGTCGAGGTCACGCGGGCGGGGAAGGTCGATCACCCGCGTCTCGATCACCCGGCCTGGCCTCGCGCTCATCACATGCACCGTGTCGGCGAGGTACACCGCCTCGCGCAGGTCATGCGTGACGAGGATGCAGGTGAAGCGACGCTCCATCCAGAGCGCCTGGAGAACGGCCCAGAGCTCCTCGCGCGTGAAGGCGTCGAGCGCGGCGAAGGGCTCGTCGAGCATCAGCAGCGCAGGCTCGTGGATCAGCGAGCGGCAGAGGCTCGCGCGCTGCTGCATCCCGCCCGAGAGCTCCCACGGATACTTCCCCTCGAACCCCGCGAGCCCGACGGTCGCGAGCAGCGCGCGTGCCCGCGCGACATGCTTCTCGCGGTCGCGCCGGAACGTCGCCTTGTACGGCTCCACGATCTCGAGCGGCAGCAGAACGTTGTCGAGCGTCGTGCGCCAGGGCAGGAGCGTCGGGTTCTGGAACGCCATGCCGACGATCTTGAGCGGCCCCGCAACCTCATGGCCGCCGACGATCACGGCCCCCTCGCTTGCCGGTGCGAGGCCGGTGACGAGTTTCATCAGCGTCGACTTGCCGCAGCCGGAGGGCCCGACAACGGCCGCGAACTCGCCACGGCGGATGGCGATGTCGAGGCCCTGGACGGCAAGCGTCCCCTGCGCCGCCCCGCCGTAGCGGAGGCTCACCCCTTCGAGCGCGACGAAACGCGCGGCTGGATCACTCACCGCGCGTGCCCTGCGCCGCTCCTCACTGCGGCACCCTGAGCGCCGCCGCCTCGGGCAGGAATTTCGGATCGTAGATGTCGGAGGCGGCGAGCGGGCGCGCGATGTTGAAGGCCTCGCGCGCGATGTCGATGCTCTTCTGCAGCCGCGCCGTGTCGACCTTCCCGAAGCCGTTGGCGAGCACATGCGGGGTGAAGGTGAGCTCGCGGAAGCCGAGCTCCATCCGCTCACGCTCCACCGCCTCGTTGATCAGTGGGTCGCGCCGCTTCAGCGCAGCGATCGCCGCCGCTGGGTCGCGCCGCGCCTCGTTCTGCCCGCGCACGATCGCCGTGATCAGCCCCGTCACCGCCCGCGGGTTCGCCTCCGCCCAGCGGCGCGTGACGATGAGGGAGGTGGAGTAGAGGTCGACGCCATGGTCGCCGTATTTCCACGTCACGATGTCGGCGGCCGGAACGCCGGCGGCGCGCAGCGACAGGATGCCGGAGGTGATGAAGCCGGTGATCGCGTTCGCCTGTCCCTGCACCAGCATGGTCTCGCGCAGCTGCGGCGACACGGTCTGCCAACGGACCGAGGCCGGGTCGATGCCGACGGAGCGTGCGAAGGCGGGAAAGAGCTGCCGCCCCGCATCGGTCTCGGGTGCGGCGATCGTCTTGCCCACCAGGTCGCGCGGCGAGGCGATGTTCTGCCGGCGCAGCGTCATCACCGCGAGTGCCGTCGCGTCATAGATGATAAACGGGGTGAACAGCGGGCTGTCGGCGTTCTCGAGGCGGAGGCGGATCGTCGGGTTCAGGTCGGCGATCCCGACATCGTAGGCGCCGGCCGCTACCTTCACCGGAACGTCGCCGGAGCCGAAGCCGCGGTCCATCGTCACGTTCAGGCCCTGGTCGCGGAAGAAGCCGCGCTCGAGGGCGAAGATGAACGGCGCCTGCGGCCCCTGGAATGCCCAGTCGAGGCTGAACTTCACATCCGTCGCCCCGGCAGGGGCCGCCCCGGCCGCGATGCCGAACGCGATACCGGCGGCGATGCCGCGAATGAACCTCATGATGATCTGTCTCCCTGGACGGTCCGGCCCTGCCGCGACGCGGCTTCCCTTCGCGCGGAGATAGCAACGCTCATGCCGCGGCGCCAGCGATGCCCGGCGGCGGCGCGACACACCCCGCTGTGCCTAAAGCGAGCCCAGCTGCTCAAGGGATAGGCAGCAATTCCACCTAAGCGGGAACGGTGGCGGTGTCCGACACAACCCGCCCGTCGACCAGCCGCACCTGGCGCGTCGCCCTGCCGGCGAGCACCGGATCATGCGTGACGACGACGATGCTCCGCCTGCCATCGGCGACGATCTCGCCGAAGAGGTCGAACATCGCCGCTGCATTGGCGCTGTCGAGGTTGCCGGTAGGCTCGTCGGCCAGCAGCAGGGCCGGGTCGTTCGCCAGCGCACGCGCCACCGCCACGCGCTGGCGCATGCCGCCCGAAAGTTGCTCGGGCAGCTTGTCCATCGCGTCGCCAAGGCCGAAGCCGGCCAGCAGCGCGGCGGCACGGGCCTGAAGTGCCGCCTCCTCCCCCCCCGCCCTGCGCATCGGGACCAGCAGGTTCTCGCGCGCGGTGAACTCGGGCAGCAGGAAGTGGAACTGGAACACGAAGCCGATCCGCTCCCGCCTGATCCGCGCGAGCGCACCGGCCGAGAGGCCGGCCGTGTCCTCGCCCTCGATCAGAACCTGTCCCGTCGTCGGCCGGTCGAGAAGGCCGAGGAGGTAGAGGAGCGAGGACTTGCCCGACCCGGACGGCCCGGTGATGGCGACGAACTCGCCAGGTCCCACGGCGAGCGACACGTCGCGCACGAGCGTCACGGGCACAGCGCCGGGCAGCGTGCGGGTCACGCCGCGCGCCTCCACCAACGCCGTCATGCAGCGCCCCTGACGATGTCGACCGGGTTCAGCGCCGCGGCGCGTCGTGCAGGCACGAAGGCAGCGACGGCGGAGGCGAGCACGGCGAAGATGCCGCCGGCGATGTAGGGCCAGAGCTCGCGCGCGAGGATGAACCCGCCCGACCCGCGGATGATGCCGCCGGCCTGTTCGAACTTCACCTGGCCGAGGCCGAAGATGATCGCCTCGCCGATCAGCGCGCCGGCGATGGCGCCGGCCGTGCCGACCAGCAGCCCCTCGATGGTGAAGATGCGCAGGATGTCGCCCTCGGTGAAGCCGAGGCTCTTCAGGATCGCGATGTCGCGTGCCTTCTCGTGCACCACGGTGGAGATGATCGAGTAGATTCCGAAGGCAGCGACCAGCAGGATGGCACCGACGACGCTGAACATGATGCCGTTCTGGATCACGAACAGCGACAGCACGTTCTTGTTCGCTTCCTCCCAGCTCTCGGTGCGGTAGCCGTAGGCGCGCTCGATCCGCCGCGCGAGCGTCTCTGCCTGCGTCACGTCGGCGAGCCTGAGCCTGATCGCGTTGATCACGTTGGGCCGGCCCTGCAGCACCTGCGCGACCTTCAGCAGCACCGACGCCTCGCCATTGTCGATCGAGGCGATGCCGGTGGCGACGAGGCCCACCACCTTGAACGACAGGGCGGCACCGGTCGGCGAGGTCGCGGTGATCGTGTCGCCCATCCCGGCGCCCAGTCGTTCGGCAAGCCCGATGCCGAGGATGATGCCGTTGGCGGTCGAGCGCAGGTCATCAAGCTTGCCGGCGATCATGTCCTTCTCGATGTTGCCGACGCGCACCTCGCGCGCGGGCTCGATGCCGGCAAGCGTAGCGGTTACGTCACGCGCGCCGTAGCGCAGCAGCACCGCCGCGCGCAGGCCCGGGGCGACGGCGACACCCGGCCACTCCTCCAGCGCCGCGATGGTCGCGCGCGCATCGCGGATGCCGCGCAACTCGCTCCTCGGCTTCACGCCGCGGACCGCCACCGCGCCATCCTCGTGCGCGAGCACGGCTGGCTGGATGCGCGGCGTGCGGTACTCGTCCTTGATCGTGATGTGGGGGGCGACGTCGATCACCTGCGCGACGAAATAGGTCTGGAAGCCGCGCATCAGCGACGTCATGCCGATGAAGAAGCCGACGCCGAGGGCCACGCCGAGGACCGAGATCAGCGTCTGCCGACGCCGCTTGCCGAGGTGACGGAGGGCGATGGTGACGGCGAGCGGGAGCATCGCCGCCCGCCCTCAGCGCGCCGCCGCGCCGCCGGGCAGGCGAACGCGCCCGCCATCGACGAGCTTGGCCGACGGATCGACGACGACGCGCGCGCCCGCATCCAGCCCCTCGCGGATCTCGATCCGCCGCGCGCCACGCACCCCGACCACGACCGGAACCCGGCGCACGCGCTCGCCGTCCAGCACCCAGACGGCGCCATCGGCGACGGCGCCGTCGGGAACGAGGACGGCGGCATCGGTCTCGCGGACGACGATGTTGGCCTCGACCGTCATGCCGATGCGAAGCCGCGTATCCTCGGGCAGGGCAATGCGCACGCGATAGACCTTCAACCGCGGGTCGCCGGCCGGGGTGATCTCGGCCACCGTGCCGCGCAGAACCTGGCCGTCGAATGCATCGGCGCGCATCAGCACGCGCTGGCCGGTGGCGACGCGGGGAATGTCCTCCTCGTCGACCTCCGCGGTGATGCGCAGCGGGATCGGCTCGCCGATCGTGAACACCGTCGCGGTGGTGTCGATCACCTCGCCGATTTCGCCGTCGCGCCTGAGCACCACGCCTGCCATCGGGGAACGGATGATCGTGTCGTCGAGGCGGCGGCGGAAGGTCTCGACCACGGCTTCGGCCGCACGCGCCTCGCTGTCGGCACGGTCGAGCGCGGCACGGGCGATGATCTCGCGCGCGGCCAGGGTGCGCAGCCGCGTCACGTCCTCGCGCAGGAAGCTGGCGCGCGCCTCGGCCTCGCGGATCTGGCCCTCCACGATGGTGGGGTCGAGTCTCGCAAGCACGTCGCCGCGCGCGACCCGGGCCCCTTCCTCGGCGACGACGGCGACGAGGCGGCCCTTCACCGCCGGGCCGATCCTCGCCCAGGTGACGGGCTCGACCGTGCCGGTGGCATAGACCGCCTGCACGGCGGGACCGGTGACGGCCAGCGCGGTCGCCGACACTGCGGGCGGGCGCGAGAACGCCCACCACCCCGCACCGGCAGCACCGCCGATGAGCAGGAGGACCAGGACGAGCCTTTTCAACACAACCCTCGCATCGTCCGGCACTCTAGAGCAGATCGCACCAGGCTGAAATCAGCCGTATGCGCCGCCGCCGCAGGCCGCCGGCTTGATCCATGTCACGCCGATAGCGCTTGACCTTCGCGCGTTCTGCCAGACACATCCCCCCGTGGACGTCCCTTCGCCATCCTCCCCCCGCGCGCGGCTGGACCTTCTGCTGCACGGCCTCAGGGTGCCCGTGCGGAAGGAGGATATCGCAGCCTGCCTGTCAGCCCTCGACGCCGACCCGGATCTCGACGACATCGCCCTCGTCTCCGTCTTCGTCGAGGCGGTGCGCGGGCGGCTGCGGCGCGCCGAGAGCGACGGCGGGATCGACCACGCGGCCCGCGCGGTCGCCGAAGGGCGGCTCGAGGAATGGCGTCGCGAGCGCCTCGCCCAGCTCAACCTCGTGGCGCGCCATCGTCATGAGCAGGAGGTCGTCGGCGCGCTGACACTCGGACGCTGGGTCGGGTCATTCCCCGAGGCGCGCTCGATCCGCCGCCGCATCATCGCCATGCTGGGGCCGACCAACAGCGGCAAGAGCCACGCCGCGTTCGACGTGCTGGCGAAGGCCGCGTCCGGCGCCTATCTCGCGCCGCTGCGCCTGCTTGCCTGGGAAGGAACCGAGCGGCTGGCGGAACGCGGCATCGAGGCGAGCCTGATGACAGGCGAGGAGCGGCGCATCCTTCCCGGCTCGCACCACGTATGCGCCACGGTCGAGATGGCCGACCTGTCGAGCGAGGTCGCCGTCGCGGTCGTTGACGAGATCCAGATGCTCGCCGACGAGGATCGCGGCTGGGCCTGGACGCAGGCCGTGATCGGCCTGCCGGCGCGCACGCTGATCCTGGCCGGTGCGGCCGAAGCCGAGCCGCTGATCAGGCGGCTTGCCGCGCTGACGGGAGAGGCCGTCGAAATCCGCCGCTTCGAGCGCATGGTGCCGCTGACGCTGATCGACCACCCCGTTCCCCTCGGGCGGACGGAACCTGGTGACGCGCTCGTCTGCTTCTCCAGGCGGGATGCATTCGCGCTTAGGGAAGCGCTGATCGCGCGCAAGCGCCCGCCGGCGATGGTCTATGGCGCTCTCGGCCCCGATGTGCGCCGCGCGGAGGCGGAGCGTTTCCGGTCCGGCGCGGCCCCGGTGCTCGTCGCGACCGACGCGATCGGCATGGGGCTGAACCTGCCGATCCGGCGGATCCTGTTCGCAGCGACCACGAAATATGGCGGGTTGGGGCCGCACCTGATCCGGCAGATCGCGGGGCGGGCGGGCCGCTTCGGCCATTACCCCGAGGGCTTCGTCGGCGTCATCGAGGGCGAGGACCTCGACACGATCCGCCACGCGATCGAACACCCACCGCCGCCGTTGAACGGGCCGCTTCACGTTCTCCCGCGCGAGCAGCAGCTGCTGGACATCGGCCGGAGGGTCGGCGTGTCGAGCCTGCTCCGCGTCCTGACGATCGTGGCCGAGCGTTTCCGGTGGCCGGCCAGCGGGTTCGAGCTCGGCCGGCTCGACGACGCGATGACGATGGCCGAGATCACCGCGGGCGCGCGCCTGCCGCTTGCCGATGCACTCGGCTATCTCGGTTGCCCGGCTGACCTGCGCGACAAGCGGACAAGCCTCCAGGTCACGATGTGGGCACGCCGGCACGCGCACGGACTGGCTGTCGCAGCGCCGCCCGCACCGCCACGGCGGCTCGACCGCGTGGTCGCGTCCGATCCGGGAGACCTCGCCGAGGCGGAACGCGCGGCGAAGCTGCTGACCGCCTATCTCTGGCTCGCGCAGAAATGGCCCGAGGTCTACACCGAGGAGGATGAGGCCCGCGCGAGCCGCGGCCGCCTGAACGAGCACATCGAGCGGAGCCTCCGGATCGGTGCGAGCAGCAGGCTGCAGAAGCGCTGGAACAGGAGCGGTGCCGGCCGCTAGAGCAAGGCCACGCGTGCTGCTGGCCGAAACTGTGATGTTTCACAACCGCGCCGCTTCGCCTATGCTCCCCCGCAAGCCGGGAACGAACCCCGGCGCGAATCAATGAGGGAGTACGTTCATGAAAAGGCGTTCACTGCTTGCCGGCCTCGGCGGCATCGCACTTGCGGCACCCGCGGTCCACACCGCCAGCGCACAGGCCATCACGCTCAACGGCGCCAGCCAGTTCAACGACGACCACGCCTTCACCAAGTCGATGGTGCGCTTCGAGGAGCGCGTGAAGGCGCTCTACGGCAAGCCGATCAACTTCGTTCTGCACAAGAACAGCGCGCTCGGCCTCGAGAAGCAGTATTTCGAGTACATGGCCCAGGGCCGCGCGGTCGACTACGCGATCGTCTCGCCCGCGCACATGTCGACGTTCTCGCGCGCGGCACCCTTCATCGACGCGCCGTTCCTGTTCTCCGACCTCGGGCACTGGAACAAGGTGCTCGACGCCGACATGTTCAAGCCGGTGGCCGACGAGGTGGCACAGCGCGCGCGGGTGATGCTGGTCGGCTATGCCGGGGGCGGCGTGCGCAACATCTTCGCCAACAAGGTCGTGCGCAACATGGCCGAGCTGCGCGGCCTCAAGGTGCGCGTGCAGGGTGCGCCGATCTGGTCGCGCACCTTCAGCGCTGTCGGGATGTCGCCGACCGTCATCGCGTACAACGAGGTCTACAACGCGATCCAGAACAACGTGATCGAGGCCGGCGAGAACGAGGCAGCTGGCGTCGAGCAGATGCGCTTCTTCGAGGTTGCGCCGAACCTGATCATGACGCAGCACGCGATCACGATCCGCCCGCTTTGCTTCTCCTCCGCCACCTTCGCCCGCCTGCCCGATGACCTGAAGGCAGCGGTGATGCAGGCCGGCAAGGAGGCGGGCGCCTATGGCCGCCAGGTCGAAAGCGGCGAGGACGAGCAGAAGCTCGTGGCCCTCGAGAGCGCAGGGCGGCTCAGGCGCATCGCGTTCGACGGCCGCGCCGAGATGAAGCGGCTCGTCGATCCGGTGATGGCCACCTACGCGCGCGAAATTGGCGCCGAAGCCATCCTCGGCCGCATCAACGGGCTGGTTTCCTAGGCCCGTGATCCTCTGACCGCCAGGCAGCGGGGCGGCGGAAGCGCCGTCCCGCGCCACTTGCCGGATCACCCGCATGCTTGACGACACCGTGCCGACCGAGAGATCCGGCGCGCCGAAACCCGGCGCCTATGCCCGATTCAACAGGCTGCTCACGTGGCTGCTCTGCCTGTTCGTCACGCTCGCGGTCGGCATCCTGGTGCTGCCGGTGAGCCTGCAGATCTTCTCGCGCTTCACCGCCATCCTGCCCCATTACATCTGGACCGAGGAGATGGCGCGTTTCCTCCTTGTGTGGATGATCATGCTGGGTGCGATGCTCGGTGTGCGCGAGGGCAATCATTTCGTCGTCGACATCTGGCCTGTTCTCGCACCGCGGCCCAAGGCGGCGCTCGATCTCTTCGCCGATCTCTGCATGCTGCTGTTCGCCGTCGTGCTCATCTGGTGGGGCTGGGAGTTCACCGAGTTCGCCTGGTGGCGGGTCAGCGAACTGGCCGAGTTGCCGCTGTGGCTCATCCACGTCGCCTGGCCGGCGAGCGGCGTCGTGTGGACGCTCTTCCTCGGCCAGCGCATCCGGCGCGACATCCGCATCCTGATCGCAGGACGCGATCTCGGCGAGGATATCGGCGAGCGGCCGATGTCGTCGGGCCAGCTCTGATGCTCGGCAATGTGCTGACGTCCGGCGAGGCGGCGACGATCCTGTTCGGCGTGTTCTTCTCGCTGATGTTCCTGCGCGTGCCGGTGGCGGTCGCCCTCGGCCTCGCCTGCCTGCCGATTGCGCTGATCGAGCCGCGGCTCGGGCCGATGATGCTGCTGGGCGAGACCTTCAACGCGTTCAACAGCTTCATCCTGCTCGCCGTGCCGCTGTTCCTGCTGACCGCGAACCTGATGAATGTCGGCGGCATCACGACACGGCTGATGACGTTCTCGCGCTCACTGGTGGGCCATTTCCCGGGCGGGCTCGCGCAGGTCAACGTCGTGCTGTCGATGTTCTTCGCCGGCATTTCCGGCTCATCGACGGCCGATGCGGCGAGCCAGGGCAAGATCTTCATCCACGCCCAGCATCGCGAGGGCTACCACCTCTCCTTCTCGATCGCGATCACGGCGGTGTCCTCGGTGATGGCGGTGATCATTCCGCCCTCGATCCTCATGATCGTCTGGGGCGGCATCCTCACCGTCTCGATCGGCGGGCTGTTCCTCGCCGGCATCATCCCGGGCCTGCTCATCGGCCTCGTGCAGATGGCGACCGTGCATGCCTACGCCGTGCGGCGCGGCTATCCGACCTATCCGCGCGAGCCCCTGCGCAACGTCATCTGCGCCGCGGCCAAGGCAGCACCAGCACTCGCAACACCGATGATCATCATCAGCGGCAAGATCTTCGGCTGGTTCACGCCGACCGAAAGTGCCGCGATCGCCGTGCTCTATGCCGCGACACTCTCGCTCGTCGTCTATCGCGAGCTGAACCTGAAGGGCACGGCTGAGGCGCTGCTGGAGACGGGGCGGCTCGCTTCCTCGGCGCTGTTCTGCGTCGGCACCGCGTCGGCCTTCGGCTGGCTGCTCGCCTACTACAAGATCCCGGAAGCGATCCTCTCCAACGTCGGCGCCTGGGAGATGACACGCAATCAGACCGGCTTCTTCATCGCCGCCACCTTCCTCGTCGTCGGCTGCTTCCTCGATGCGATCCCCTCGATCATCATCGTCGGCACCATCCTCCAGCCACTGGCGGCGGCAGCGGGGATGGAGCCGATCCACTTCGCGATGGTCGGCATCATCTCGCTCGCCTTCGGCCTGGTCACGCCACCCTACGGGCTCTGCCTGATGATCGCCTGCGCCATCGGCCGGATGCGAATCGGTGATGTGCTGAAGGACGTGTGCATCATGCTGCTGCCGATGCTGGGCGTGCTCATCTCCGTCATCCTGGTGCCCGACGTCGCACTGTTCCTGCCGCGGCTCGTCTCGCCCGACATGCTGAAATAGCAGCGCTCACGTCCGTGCGACCCGCGCTCCCGCCACAGCACGGCCGTGGAAGCGCCACGGTCGCCCGCGTATCGTAGCGGCGAACGCCGTTCCACCTCCCACCGGGGCTCGCCATGGCAGCGCCGCGCCTTCTCGCGAAAACCGACCTCTCGGCCCATGCGCCGGTGACCGAGGGCGGCCGCGCCGTGATCGAGCAGCACGGGCGGCTTGCCGCCCTGCTCTCCGCCCGCGGCCTCTCGCCAGGCCTGTTCGCCGAGCCCGTCATCACCCGCGGGGCGGATGGCGCCCCCTCCTCCGTCAGCTGGTACGGCGAGGCGGATGGCGAGCCGGTTCCACTCTCCTCCCTCTCGCCCGCCAGGCGGGCCGAGGCGGAACGCGCGCTCGCCGCTTCCCTCGCCTCCCTCGTCCCCGCTCTGGACGATGCCGATGCGGGGGGCCTGCTCCGCCGCGCGCTGCTGCTGGCCGATCCTGATTCGGTGCTTGCCGTCGATGGCGGGGTGGTGCTCACGGGATGGGGCCTCGCCCCGCGCGGTGCCGCTGCCGACCCGGAGGTGCAGGCGGGGCTGCTCCGCGAGGGGCTTGGCCGGTACCACCCGGCGCTCGCGGCGGCTGGCGGCGCTTTCTTCTCGGGCGCGGCCCTCTCCCCGCCCGGTGCCGCGCCCCCGCCGCCGCCAGCCGC
>NZ_JALHPR010000019.1 GCF_022842375.1 Elioraea sp.
CGCCGCGCGCGCGCTGCTCGCGCTGCCGGCGCCGCTCGCCCGCGCGGCATTCAGGCTCCGGGCCGCGCTGGGGCACGCGGCATGAGCTGCCCCATCTGCGGCGAGGAGCGCTCCTGGCCGATCCCCTCGCGGCACGAGCCGGAGGTCGATCGCTGGCGGGGCGAGCGTGGCGACACGGGGCAAGCGGGCTGGCGCCTCTGCCGCCGCTGCGGCAACGGCTACCCCACCGCGGTGCAGGATCTCGCGGTGCTGGCCCGCATCTGGGAGGCGAACCGCACGCGGGACGATGCCGCCGCTGCCCCCGCGCTGTGGGCCGAGCGGCGGCGCATCGCGCGGCTTGGCGGGGAGCGTGCGCTCAGCTTCTACCTGCCGCTCGCCGCGAAAGCGAAGGGCCGCTTCCTCGACATCGGCTGCGGCCTCGGCGGCACGGTGCGCGCCTTCGCCGATGCCGGGTGGGATGCCCTCGGCGTCGATGCCGATGCGGCGACGGAGCCGTTCCACCGCGAGTTCGGCATCGCCTCGCGCATCGGCCAGGTCGAGACGCTCGACCTCGACGGCGGGTGGGACATCGTGCACAGCGCGCACGCGATCTATTTCGTGACCGATCCGATGGGCTTCCTCGCCCGCGCCCGCGCCCTGCTCGCGCCCGACGGGCTGCTCGCCATCACCATCGCCGACTTCATGGCGTGGGACGATGCGACCGACCCTGCCTACGCGCACAGCTTCTTCCCGACGGGCCAGTCGATGGCCTATGCGATGACGCAGGCGGGGTTCAGCGTCGTCGGGATGCGGCGGGCGAAGGGCAGCATCCATATCGCCGCCCGCATCGGCGAGGGTACGCTGCCGCCCGTGTCGCCGGCCATGATCAGGCTTGGCCACCTGACGCGCGGGGCGCGGTTCGCACTGGTCGGCCGGCCGATGACGCGGCTGCGGCAGATCGCCAAGCGGATGCTCGGGCGATGAGCGCGCCATCGGCCTGGAAGCTCCTCGCCCCGCGCGGGCGGCTTGCCTGGCGCGTGGCAGGGCTTGCGGTGCTGACGCTCGCGATGGCGGTGCTGGAGGCCGCCGGCGTCGGCTCGATCGCCCCACTCGTCCTCGTGCTGCAATCTCCGGAGGGGTTCGCCGCGACACGCGCCGGGCAGGCGCTGGCCGGCCTGCTCGGAAGCGCCGATGCGGCCGCACTCGTGCCGGCTGCCGTGGGCGCCGTGGCCATCCTCTTCACCGCCAAGGCCTGCGTCACCCTGGCACAGGGCTATGCCGCGCACCGCTTCGCCCAGGCCCTCTACGCCGATCTCTCGACGCGCATCCTCGCGGGCTATCTCGCCATGCCCTTCTCGCGGCATGCCGCGACGAACTCCGCCGTGTTGCAGCGGAACGTGACGACCGAGACGCGCATGATCGTCGACAGCATCGTGCTCCAGACGATCACCGCGGCGGCCGAGATCCTGGTGATCACGCTGATCCTGCTCGTGCTCGTATGGCTGAACCCTGCCGTGGCGCTCGGCGCATTCCTCGCCGGTGCCGTGGCGCTCGGCCTCGGCGCGGTGGTGATCCGCCGCGTCGGCGCGCGCGAGGGCCGCGCGCGCGAGGAGACGCAGGCCGCGATGCTGAAGCTCGCGCAGAGCGCGCTCTCCGGCATCCGCGAGGTGAAGATCGCCGGCGCCGAGAAGGGGTTCATCGATCGGTTTGCGACCGCAGCTGCACGGCACGGCCATGCGGTGACGGTGGTCGGCTGGATGCAGGTGGTGCCGCGCGTGGCGCTCGAGGCGGTGGCCATCCTCGTCGTGCTCGGGGTGTTCCTGCGCGCGCTGATGACGGGAACCGAGGCGGCGACGCTGCCGCTGCTCGCCGTCTATCTCGCCGCCGGCTACCGCCTGCTGCCGTCGCTGAACCGCCTCTATGTCAGCGGGCTGATGATCCACTACGCCTGGGCCGGGTTCCGCGCGGTCGCGCCCGGCCTGACGGAAGCCCTCGCCGCGGCCGATGTCGCCGCCGCCGCCGGACCCCCGCCAAGCGGCGAGCGCCTGGCGGCGGACGGCCTCGGCTACACCTATCCGGGGGCGGAACGGAAGGTTCTCGGCGATGTCTCCATCGCCGTCGGGCGCGGCGAGATGATCGGCATCGTTGGCGCCTCCGGTGCCGGCAAGACGACGCTGGTGAACCTCCTGCTCGGCCTTCTCGCGCCGGCCGAAGGAACGCTCCTCCTCGACGGCGCAGCGGTCACGACCGAGGGCGAGCGTGCGCGGCTGCGCGCCGCCGTCGCCTATGTAGCGCAGGCGCCCTTCGTGGCCGACGATACGCTGCGGGCCAACATCACCCTCGGCGCCGCCGCCCTCGATGCGGCACGGCTGGCGGAGGCGGTGCGGCTGGCGCAACTCGATGCGCTCGTCGCGTCCCTGCCGCAGGGCCTCGACACCGAGATCGGCGAACGTGCGGCACGGCTCTCGGGCGGCGAGGCGCAGCGCATCGGCATCGCGCGCGCGCTCTATCTCGATCGCCCCATCCTGGTGCTCGACGAGGCGACGAGCGCTCTCGACCCCGCCACCGAGGCCGCCCTCCTCGCCGCGCTGGGCACGCTGCGGGGCGAGCGCGCGATCATCGCGATCTCGCACAAGCCCGAGGCGCTGGCCGGGTGCGACCGTGTCTACCGCGTGGCGGACGGTACCGTCACGCTCCTGCCCAGCCCCTGAGCGCTTGCGCGCGCGCCCGCTTCGGGGCACACGCGCATCGCCCCGCCCATCAAGGACGCACCGCCATGCTCCGCCGCCTGCTCCGCCCGCTTCGCCGTGCCGCTGCTGCCCGTGCGCCGCTGACGGTCGGCTGGGTGAAGCGCGATGCCGGATCATGGCTCGCCGCCAACCTCGCCGGCCCGCGCTTCCGCCCGCCGGCCCCGCCGCAGGCCGCGCTCGTCGAACGGATCGCGGCCGAGACGGAAGCGCTCGGCCAGAAGCCGCTCTGGGAAGGCTACGCCACGGCCTATGCGCGCGATGCCGCGATGCCCTGGGCCGGCAAGGCGATGGCGCGGTCGAGCGAGGAGGTGCGCTCGCAGCCGCGCATGGGCCGCGTGTTCGCCTGGCTTGCCGCCACGCGGAAGCCCGGCGTGATCGTCGAGGTCGGCACCGCCTTCGGCATTTCGGGCATGTACTGGGTGGATGGCCTTGCACAGGCGGGCGGCGGAGCGCTGCTGACCTTCGACCCGAACGAGACCTGGCATGCGATCGCCGCACGCAACATCGCCCGCATCGGACCGCACGCCACCGCCGTGCCACACACGGTGGAGGATGCGCTCACGCCCACCCTCGCGGGCCGCAGCATCGACCTCTGCTTCATCGACGCGATCCACACCGGCGCGTTCGTGCGCGCGCAGCTCGCACTCATCATGCCGCATCTCTCGCCCGGCGCTCTCGTGCTGCTCGACGACATCACCTTCTCCGACGACATGAATGCGTGCTGGCGGACGCTGGCCGCCGATGATCGTTTCCGTGCCTCACTCACGCTCGATGACCGCGTCGGGCTGCTCGAACTGCCGGCATGACCGATCCGTGGGCACGCGTGACGGTGGTTGTCGTCACGCACTTTGCGCGCGCGGTGATCGAACCGTGCCTGCGCGCGGCGGCACCGGCAGCGCGCGTCATCGTGGTCGACAATGCGAGCGGGGATGACACGCGCGAGATCGTCGGCGCCACGCTGCCGGGGGCCACGATCATCGCCAACGCCATCGGCGTGGGCTACGGCAACGCGGCGAACCAGGGCCTAGCCGCCGCCGAGACCGAGTTCGTCCTGCTCCTGAACCCCGATGCCGTGCTCGCGCCCGATGCGGTTCCGCTGCTCGTCGCGGCCGGCGATCGCTGGCCCGATGCGGCCGTGCTCGCGCCAACGCTGCGCGCACCCGACGGGTCGTGGGAGGTGTCGCACGATGTCGGCCTGTTCGCCCGCGCGGCACTCGGGCCCCGAACCGACAGCGAGCCGACAGGCGACATCTGCGCGGACTATGTCTCGGGTGCCGTGATGCTCGTGCGCCGCAGCGTGTACCAGCGCATCGGCGGGTTCGATCCGGCGATCTTCCTCTACTACGAGGACGATGATTTCTGCATGCGCGTGCGCCAGGCAGGCCACGCCATCATCCGCCTGGCGGATGCGGTGGCAAGCCATCTGGGCGGTGGATCAATCCCGGCAACGGCAGAGAAGAAGCGCGAGAAGTTCTTCGCCATGGCCTGGTCGCGCCTGCATGTCGAGGCGAAGTGGCGCGGGCGCGGTGCCGCCTGGCGCATCGGGCTCGCCGCCCTGGTGCGGCATGGCGTCAAGGCGGCGGGCTATGCGGTGACAGATCCCGCCGGCAAGGGGCTGCGCGATGCCGCGCGGTTCCGCGGCACCCTCGCCTGGCTCAGCGGCCGTCCCTCGCGATAGCGGCCAGCGCCGCGGCCGCGAGCGCGACCGACACCCACCACCAGTGCTGCCACACGCCATAGCTCAGCAGCGACACGACGGCGGCTGACGCGGCCACGGCAGCGCCAGCGGCCAGTGCCGCGCGCCCCGGCAGCGCCGCGGCGGCACGGCCGGCGAGGAAGGCGAACAGCGCGAACAGCGCAAGCCCGACGAAGCCGAGTTCGAGCCGCACCTGCAACGGCATGGAATGCGTGTGCAGCGGGATCAGCTCCGCCAGCCCCCGCGGGGCTGCGATGAAGAAGTCACGCGCCGGCCCCTGGATGCCAAGCGCATCGAGCCGCGCGACATCGGGATTGTCGCGCCCGCCGGGCAGCGACCGCGCGGCATCCATGCCGAAGCCGGCAAAGGGCCGCTCCGCCGCACGCTCCGCCGCATAGTCCCAGATCAGCGTGCGGTGCACGGCCGAGAGCGGCAGCATTCCCGCCCGTGTCGCACCGCGCGCCACCTGGTCGAGCAGCGGGGGGGCTGCGAGAACGGCAAGCGCCAGCGCCGCGGGCAGCACACGCCGCGTCAGCCCGGGCAGGGCGAGAGCTGCTGCGCCGGCACCGATCGCGGCGATGAGGCCCAGCCGCGCAGCCTCGCTCGTGCTCATCAGCACGGCAGCAGCGAACGCGGCCCCGAGCGCCGCGGCACCACGCCAGCCGGCGCGCGCCGACACCATCAGCAGCACGGGCCCGGCGAGCAGCACGAGCAGTGTCGCTGCGGGCTTTGTCACCTCGGCGTTGCGCGGCGGCATCGGGAAGCCGCGCAACGCGTTGTTCAGCGGCGCTCCAGCGACGAGCTCGACCACCAGCAGCGCCGCTCCCGCCGCGGCACCGCCGATGAGCGCGCGCGACACCCACTCCCGCGCCGACACGGGCAGAGACGCCGCAGCCGTGACGATGGCCGCGAGCGCGATGACGAGGGCGGCAAGCCGCACCCCGCCCATGAACGCCGCGCCTGGTGCTGCGGCCCAGAGCGCCGAGGCGATGGCCCAGAGCGAGAGTGCGGCGGCAGCGGCGAACGGCCCGCGCGCGACGGCGGCAAGCGCCTCGCGCCATCCCCCCGCGAGCGCGGCGAGGGCCGCCACGCCGGCAAGGGCGGCAAGCGGCACGAGGCCGCGGTTCTGGATCAGCGCCACCGGCATGGCCAGCGCGCAGGCGCCGGCGAGAACGGCAGCAAAGACACGCGGCATGGTTGTCGAACGTTGCGGCATCACGCGAAACTGTCCTCGCAGCGCGGCCCGGTGGCGTCGCGCGTGGCAATGCCGCCACAGCGCATGGCGAGGGGGGCTGTAGTGATTGCTTTTCCTCGGCTATGCTGGCGTGCTTGAGTACGGGCAGGCAGGCAAAGACAGGTTGTTCCCTTGGAAGACAATACAGAGAATGGCGCCACGGTCGAGGCGCCCGTCAAGTTCTTCAATCGCGCGAAGGGCTTCGGCTTCGTAACACTCCCCGACGGTCAGGACGTGTTCTTCCACGTCTCGTCGCTCACGGCGATCGGCCAGGCGGCCGTCGACCAGGGAGATGTGCTGGTCTGCGAGATCGGCGACGTGCCGCGCGGCCGGCAGGTGACGCGGATCGTCGAGGTGAAGTTCGGCGCAGCCCCGATTCCGGAGGGCGGCGGCGACCGTCCGCCACGGCGCGATTTCGGTGACCGGCCGCCGCGGCGCGACTTCGGTGGCGGTGGTGGCTTCGGCGACCGGCCGCCGCGTCGCGACTTCGGCGGCGGGGGCGGCGGCGGCTTCGGTGACCGTCCGCCACGGCGCGACTTCGGCGGCGGTGGCGGCGGCTTCGGCGATCGTCCCCCGCGCCGTGACTTTGGCGGCGGTGCAGGTGGCTTCGGCGGCGGCGGCTTCGGTGATCGCCCCCCGCGCCGCGATCTCGGCGGCGGCGGTGGGGGATTCGGTGGTGGCGGCGGCTTCGGCGATCGTCCACCGCGGCGTGACTTCGGCGGCGGCGGCGGCTTCGGCGGCCCGCGTGCCTCCGACGGCCCGAGCGAGCTGGTCGCTGGCACGGTCAAGTTCTTCGACGTGCGGAAGGGCTTCGGCTTCATCACGCCCGAGAACGGTACCGACGTGTTCGTTCCGCTCCGTGCCCTCGGGCCGCTGACGCCCGAGAGCCTGACGCCTGGCCGCCGCGTGAAGGCAACCGTCGTCACCGGGCCGAAGGGCCGCCAGGCCGTATCGGTCGAGGTTCTCTGACATGGCGCGCCTCCTCTCCACGCTCCGGAGAGCGAGGCGCGCGTTTCCCCCGCATGTCGCGTTCCTGCTCAGCCACGCCGCCATCGGCGTCACGACCGGGATGCTGTTCGTCGCGGCCCTTCTCGCGCTTGACGTTGCCGGCCTTCGCGGATTGATGCTGCGCAGCGCCGATGGGTCGATCGCGCTCGGCCTCCTGCTGCTCGGCACCTCCATCACCTTCGGCAGCGCGGCGATGGGTGCCGCCATCATGGGCCTCGGCGCCCGCCCGCCGGCTGACGCGCCGCCACGCCCGCGCCCAGCCCGCGTCCCCGGACCCGTGACGATGCCCCTTCTGGTTCGCGCCCGGCGCTGAGCCCCCTCTTTCTGCACCGCCCCCCTTGCCCGAAAGCCTGGGCCGCGGGATCGTTCGCCATGCCAGACCCCAGCCCCGCTTCCCTTCACGTCCACATCCAGAACCCTGCCGGGGAAACGCTGTTTCCCATCACCCGCGCGCAGTGGGACCAGGCGGTCGCCCGCGCCGGCGCGGCCGGCCAAGCCCTGACCGTCTCGATCGCCGATGACGATGCGGGCTTCTCCACCGCCATGGCGCGGGCCGACCTGCTGATCACCTGGACGAAGGAGATCAAGGCCCGCTTCCCCCACACGGCACCGCGCCTGAAATGGGTGATGGCGACCTCGGCCGGCCTCGACCGCCTCGCCCCGTTCGACATGATCCCGCCCCCTGTGCGCCTGCTGAACAACAGCGGCGCGCATGCGGTGAAGGCGGGCGAGTGGGGCGTGATGGCAGTGCTGATGATCGCCAACCGCATCCCCACCCTCACGACCGCGCAGCGCGAGGGGCGCTGGCAGCCGATCTTCACCCGCTCCGTCGCCGGCAGGACGGTGGTGGTCGTGGGGCTTGGCGACCTCGGCGGCAGCATCGCGGCGAATTGCAGCCTGCTCGGCATGCGCGTGATCGGCTGTTCGGCGCGCGGCGCGCCGCACCCGGCCTGTGAACGCGTGGTGACATCGGAGAACCTCGACACGGTGCTGCCCGGTGCTGACGTTCTCGTCCTCGCCATGCCGCTGACAGCGGCGACACAGGGGATGATCACGCGCGGCATGCTCTCGCTGCTGCCGCTGCATGCGGGCGTGGTGAACATCGCCCGCGGCGCCGTGATCGACCAGGATGCGCTGTGCGACATGCTCGAGGCGGGCAGGCTCTCCGGCGCGGTGCTCGACGTGTTCACCCCGGAACCGATCCCGATGGGGCACCGGCTGTGGCGCACGCCCAACCTCGTCATCAGCCCGCATGTGTCGAGCGACGACCCCGACACCTACAATCCGCGGACCCTCGACATCTTCTTCCGGAACCTCGTCGCCTGGCGGGCGGGAGAGGCGATGCCGAACGAGGTCGACCGCACGCGGGGTTACTGAGCGGAAGCCTCGGCTGCGCGTCGGGCCAGCGCCGTGCGCACGGCGGCAACCCATGTCCCTGCCATCGCATCGTCGGTGAACCGCGCGAGGTAGCCGGCGCGCCCGGCAGCACCGAGCCGCTCGCGCAACGGTGCATCAGTGACGAGCCGACGCATCGCCGCGGCAAGGGCCTCGGGTTCGCCTGGCGGCACGAGCAGCCCCGTCACGCCATTCTCCACCACCTCGGGAATGCCGCCGGCCTGCGTGGAGATCACGGGCTTGCCGAACATCATCGCCTCAACGGCGACGAGGCCGAAGGATTCATAGCGCGCAGGCAGCACGACGATGTCGCTCGCGGCGAGCAGCGCGGTCTTCTCCGCCTCCCCCACCGCTCCGAGGAAGCGCACGCGCGACGCCCAGGGTGCATCGCCATGGCGCGCGCGGAACGCGGGCTCCGGGTCGCTCCCCTGCGGCGCGCCGGCGATGTCGACCGCGACGCCGGGCAGGTCAGCCAGCAGCGGCAACGCATCGAGCAGGGTGTCGATGCCCTTTCGGCGCTCGAGCCTCCCGAGGAAGAGCAGCCGCGTTGCCTCCTCGCGCGGCGCCGCGATTGTTCCGGCCGCGAGATCAGCAAGGCCATGCGGCACCACCGCGAGCCGCTCCGCGGCGATGGTGACGCCGGAAGCCGCGGCGATGTCGGCCGCTGCCGCCACGGTATTCGCGATCACGATCGGCGCATCGGTGAGCAGCATGCGCTCAGCCGCGACGGCCTCGTCCGTCCAGCGATCCCTGCTGCCGCCGACCGCCAGGAGCATCGCCCGGGTGGTGTGGAGGCTGACGGCAACCGGCACCGCGCCCGAACGCAGCACCGCCAGCGGCTCGACCAGCCAGATCGGCCCACTGACGAGATCCACCGGGTCAGCCTCATGCAGCCGGAGCACGGTCTCGACGACACCGCGCTGCCAGTCCGCGCAGCCGGGCGGGAGCGGCGGCAGGCCAGGCCAACGGCGAAGCCGCGCCGGCTGGACCGCAAGCACGCGCACGCCCGCCTCGAACCGATCCGATGCATCATCGGCCGCGCGGATGACGACGACACGATGCCCACGCCGAACGAGCGCCCCGGCAAGGACAGCGGTCCAGATCGCGATGCCGCTGCCGGCCTCGCCCCAGTTGCTGCACAGCAGGACGACGTGAAGCGGACGGTCATCAGCGGGGCTGACGCGCCGCGCTGCGAGCATGGCGGCAAGGCGGCGCGCCTCGGCGTCGAGCCGCGGGCCGATGATGGCCCGACGCAGCGGACGGAGTGCCTCGGCGCCGCGGCGAAATAGTACGCCGATCACCGGTGATGCGCCGAGCGCGTGCACCAGATGGCGCAAGGCGCGGTCGATCCTGACAATGACCCCTGGCTTCACAGCGCTCAACATCGTCCCCTCGCTCCAATGCGTGACTTGGCGTACCCCGGGCCGCACTAACGATCGGCTACCGATACGTCAGACGTCGTCGTGCCCCCCGGCACGCAGACGTCTGTCCTTAAATCACGATCGGACCGCCTCAATGATCGCTTCTGAGCTGGCCTGCCAGTCGCACGTCAAGCATTGCGAGAAAAACCATCGCCAATGGCACGCGCGAGCACGTTTGCAGGGCTGAGTGCATCTCTCCGCGCGAGATCGTCGATCTGGTGGCGACACGACGTCCCGTTGGCGACGACGAGTGTCGCCGGCGCTGCCTTGTCAAGCGCGGGCAGGAGCGACAGCCCCGCCATGCTGCGCGACACATCGGCCGTCTCCGCCTGGTAGCCGAAGCTGCCCGCCATGCCGCAGCAGGAACTCTCGATCATGGCGGGCTTCAGGCCCGGTACGAGCGAGAGTGCAGCGATGATGTCGCCGGCAACGCCATGCGCCTTGCTGTGGCAGTGGCCATGCACCAGCGCATCGGCCTCGATCGTGCCGAACGCATCATGGAAACGGTCGCGGTGGCGGACGACGAAGCTCTCGAACGGCAGCGCGGCATCCGCCACCAGGAGAGCGTCGTCGCCGAGGCCGAGCGCGCGCCACTCGTCCTTCAGCGTCAACACGCAGGAGGGTTCGAGCCCGACGATGGGAAGGCCCGCGCGAACACGCGGCGCGAGAACGGCGAGCGCGCGGCGTGCCTCCTCGCGCGCCCGGTCGACCATTCCGGCGGCGAGATAGGTCCGGCCGCAGCAGAGGGGGCGGCCGCCGCCCTTCGCCGTGTCGGGCGCGAAACCGCCTGCGCGCAGCACCGACACCGCATCCCGCAGGTTGCCGGGCTCGAACCAGCGATTGAACGTATCGGCGAAGAGCAGCACGGGTTCCCCGGCGCCCCCTGCCGCCTCGCCATCGCGGAATGGTTCGGCGGCCCATGCGGGCAGCGGCCGGTCGGCGGCGAAGCCGGTGACGCGCTCCATCAGCTTCGCGAGCAGCGGCGTGCGGTTGCGCAGCGCCGTCATCGCCCGCGCGCCATAGGCATGCGGCGCGTAGGCCGGCAGGTAGGCGACGAGACGTTCGCGCAACGACAGGCCGCGCGCGGCGATGCGGGCGGCCTGCACCTCCGTCTTCATCCGCGCCATGTCGACGCCCGTCGGGCATTCGCGCTTGCACGCCTTGCAGCCGACGCAGAGCGCCATCGTCTCGGCCATCGCATCGGAGGCGAAGGCGTCCGCGCCGAGCTGACCGGAGAGAGCGAGGCGAAGCGTGTTGGCGCGGCCGCGCGTCACGTCCGCCTCCTCGCGCGTGGCGCGGTAGGAGGGGCACATGACGCCCCCGGCAAGCGAGCGGCACGCGCCGTTGTTGTTGCACATCTCGACCGCGCCCTGGAATTGCAGCGCCGGCGTGGTGCGCGTCTCGGTCGCGAAATCGGACCAGTCGAGATGCGGTGTGATCGTGCTCGCACCGTAGGCGCCGTTGTAGCGAAGCAGCGCGCGATCATCCATCCGCGGCGGGCGGACGATGCGGCCGGGGTTGAACAGGCCTGTCGGATCGATCCTGTCCTTTACCGCCTCGAAGGCCGAAACGATCCGGTCGCCGAACATCGGGCGGTGGAACTCCGACCGCACGATGCCGTCGCCATGCTCGCCGGAATGGCTGCCCTTGTACGCGCGCACCATCGCGAACGCCTCCTCGGCGATCGCGCGCATCGCACGCAGATCCTTGTCGAGGCGGAGGTTCAGCACGGGCCGCACGTGCAGGCAACCGGAGCCCGCATGCGCATACCAGGTACCCTTCGTGCCATGCTTCTCGAACACCGCCGTCAGCCGCGCGGTGTATTCCGCGAGATGCTCGAGCGGCACGGCGGCATCCTCGACGAAGGAGACCGGCTTCCGCTCGTCCTTCATGCTCATCATGATGTTGAGGCCGGCGGTACGCAGCTCCGTGATCGCACCCTGGAGCCTGGCGTCCGTCACCTCCACCACGCCGCCGAAGCGCGCGCCAGAGCCTTCCCAGGAGAAGCCGAGGTCGCACATCAGGTCCTGCAGCGCCGCGATCCGGCGCGCGTTCTCGCCGTCGTCGCCTTCCGCGAATTCGATCAGCAGCAGCGCCTCGGGCCCGCCCCGCACGAAGGCCTCGAGCGTGGGGCGGAACATCGCGATGCCCGAGGCGAGGCCGATCATCGTCGCATCGACGAGCTCGACCGCCGTGGGGCCGAGCTTCACGATGTGCTGGGCTGCGGCCATCGCCTCGTGGAAGCTGCCGAAATGGCAGGCGCCGAGGCGCTTCTTCGCCGGCAGCAGCGGCGACAACATGAGCTCGATCGCTGTCGAGAACCCGAGCGTGCCTTCCGAGCCGACGAGCAGGTGCGCAAGGTTTTGCGGGCGGTTGGAGGGCAGCAGCGCATCGAGGTTGTAGCCGCCGACGCGGCGCTGCACGGCGGGGAACTTCGCCAGGATCTCATCGGCCTCGCGCGCACCCAGCGCCAGCAGGTCGGCCACCATGTCGGGCGGGATGGGGCGCTCGGTCGCGGTGTCGAGCGTGCCGAAATGCGCCGCCGTGCCATCGGGCAGGATCGCGTCGATCGAGAGCGTGTTCTCGCGCATGTTGCCGTAGCGCAAGGAACGGCTGCCGCAGGAATTGTTCCCGGCCATGCCGCCCAGCGTCGCGCGGCTCGCGGTCGAGACATCCACGGGGAACCAGAGGCCGTGCGGCTTCAGGGCACGGTTCAGCTCGTCCAGCACGAGTCCGGGCTCGACCACCGCGCGGCGGCCGGCGACGTCGAGCGAGAGGATGCGGTTCATGTGGCGCGAACAGTCGAGCACGAGCGCGTCGTTCACCGTCTGCCCGCACTGGGAGGTGCCGCCGCCGCGCGGCAGGACGGGAACGCCTTCCTCGCGCGCGATGCGCAGCGCGGCCGACACGTCCTCGGGCCCCGTCGGCGCGGCGACGCCGAGCGGCATCACCTGGTAGGACGAGGCGTCGGTGGCGTAGCGGCCGCGGGTGGCGGCATCGAAGCGCACGGCGCCCTTGAGCGTTGCCTTCAAGCGCCGCTCCAGCCCCGGCTTCACCGTCACGCCCATGGCCGATCCTCCTGTTGCCGTCGCCGAAAGCATATTGTATACCATGAGCCGAGGCAACCTGCGCGGGGAGGAAAACCATGGCACCGGACGGCACGAGCAAGACAGGACACAACCAGCCAGGCCGCGTGGCCGGACGCCATTTCCTGCAGATCCCCGGCCCCACCAACGTGCCCGATCGCATCCTCCGCGCGATGGATGCGCCGACGATGGATCATCGCAGCCCCGCTTTCGGCCGCCTCGGCCTCGCCTGCCTCGAGGGCATGAAGACCATCTTCAAGACCGAGAAGGGGCGCGTGTTCATCTACCCCGCCTCCGGCACCGGCGCGTGGGAAGCGGCCCTCGTCAACACGCTCTCGGCCGGCGATCGCGTGCTGATGGTCCAGACCGGCCATTTCGCCCTGCTGTGGAAGAAGCTCGCCGAGCGCCTCGCCCTCGTGCCGCAGTTCATCGACACCGACTGGCGCGTCGGCGCCGATGCCGCCGCGGCCGAGATCGAGGCGACGCTGGCCGCCGACACGGCGGGCGCGATCAAGGCCGTGTGCGTGGTGCACAACGAGACCTCCACAGGCTGCACCACCGATGTCGCCGCCATCCGCCGCGCCATCGACGCCGCGCACCATCCCGCGCTGCTGATGGTCGACACCATCTCCTCCCTCGCCTCGATCGACTACCGCCATGACGAGTGGGGCGTCGACGTCACCGTCGGCGGGTCGCAGAAGGGGCTGATGCTGCCCCCCGGCCTCTCCTTCACCGCCGTGTCCGACAAGGCGATGGCGCTGAACGAGAAGGCCGGCCTGCCGCGCAGCTTCTGGTCGTGGGAGGAGCATGCGGGGCCGAACGCCACCGGCTATTTCCCCTACACGCCGGCGACGAACATCCTCTACGGCCTCGAGGCGGCCATCGACATGCTGCACGAGGAGGGCCTCGAGAACGTCTTCGCGCGGCATGACCGCCACGCCGAGGCAACGCGCCGTGCGGTGCGCGCCTGGGGGCTCGAGGTGCTGTGCCGCGAGGAGCGGAACTACTCCTCCTCCCTCACCGCCGTGATGATGCCCGAAGGGCATTCGGCCGACGGGCTGCGCGCGAAAATCCGTGACGCCTTCGACATGAGCCTCGGCAACGGCCTTTCGCGCCTGGCCGACCGCGTGTTCCGCATCGGGCACCTCGGCGACTTCAACGACCTGACGCTGATGGGAACGCTTGCCGGCATCGAGATGGGCCTCGGGCTGGCCAAGGTGCCGCACAAGAAGGCCGGCGTTGCCGCGGCGATGGAGTATCTCGCCGCCACCGCCCGGGCCTGATGAACGCCCCCAAGTGAACGCGCCGAAGTGAACGCTATCGACCCACTGAAGCGGCTGACCCTCGCCGACGCGGCCGCCGAGAAGCTCCGCGCGCTGATCGGCGAGGGAAGCCTGGCCCCGGGCGAGCGCCTGACCGAAGCCGAGCTCTCCGGCCGCCTCGGTATCAGCCGCATCCCGCTGCGCGAGGCGCTGCGGGCGCTTGCCGCCGAGGGCATCGTGACGATCGAGCCGCACAAGGGCGCGGTTGTCACCCCCGTGACGCCGGAGGAGGTGGACGAGGTGTTCCCCGTCCTCGCCGCCCTCGAGGGTGCTGCGGGGGAACTTGCCGCACTCAGGATGAGCGACGAGGAGTGCGCCGCGATCGCCGCGCTGCACGAGGCGATGCTCGCCGCCCACCGGGAGGGGCGGCGGCGCGCGTTCCTCGCGCACAATGAAACGATCCATGACCGCATCGTCGCCGCGGCGGCGAACCCGACGCTCGCCGCACTTCACCGTGCCCTCTCGCTCCGCCTCAAGCGCATCCGCTACGTCGCGCAGGTGGAGGAGAGCTCGTGGGAGCAGAGCGTGGCGGAGCATGCGGCGATGATGGATGCGCTGCTGCGCCGCGACGGCCGCGCGCTCGGCGCCTGCCTGCGCGAGCACCTGGCCTCGAAGCGTGCCGCGGTGCGCGAGGCGGTGGCGCGCGCCTCCGCCTGACGGCCCCTTGATCCGCCTCAAGGCGCTGCCGCGGCCCCCGCGCGAGCATGTGGCAACGCCCACGTCGCGGAAAGGCAGGCCCCATGCGCATGATCGAGGAAGGCTCTGAGGAAGCGAAGACGCAGACCCTGGAGTACCTGGAGGCGCACGCCGACAAGGCGCACACTGCGCAGTTGCCGTGGATCAGGGTCGGCAACCTCTATCTCTCCGTCACCGAGACGGGGAACCTCTCCTGGCCGCCGATCATCGGCCATCTCGCGCCGCTCGGGCACGTGAATTTCCACGTCTTCTCGGGTCGCCACGGCAGCCAGGCCGGTGGCTTCGCGCTCGACAGCAAGGTTCCGCAGACGGTCATCGACGTCACGCATTTCGGGCAGGACCAGGATGTCGCGCACTACATCCTGACGGGCGAGAAGCGCGGTATGTGCAAGTACGACTGGCCGAACGAGAGGCTACGCGACGGCCACGCCACGCTGACGGTCGAGAACTTCGGCGAAGGCTCGACACGCGACAAGGTGAAGGCCGCGGCGAAGAAGTATCTCGACAAGGGTGACACGGTGATTTTCGCCTGGTGCTACTCAATCGGCGCGATGCACCTCTACAACCCAGACAAGCCAGCGCTCGAAACTGCGAGCATCAAGACGCTATTTGGAAAGACGCCGGAGACCGTGATCAAGGAGAAGTACGACTGGGTGAAGCGCTTCATCAACCAGCGCTATCACGCCGAGCGGTAGCTAAAGCCCCGTGTCGGTGCCGAGGTGGAACAGGCAGTCGCCGCGCAGCGTCCGCCCCGGCTGGCGCTTGCACAGCACGAAGCCGTCGCGCAGGAACCGCACCGTCTCCGGCGCACGCCAGGGGGTTTCCGGGAAGTACACGTTGGCGGCAGGCTGGCCCGCCACGACCTCGTCGCCAAGCTCCACCAGCGGCTCATACACGCCGGGCTCGGGCGTGTAGACGAACCACTCGTTGCCGCCAACCTCGAGCACGCGCGTCGGCGCCTCGCCCCTCACACGGTCGCCCTCCGGCAGGATGCCCATCTCGACCAGGATGTTGCGGATGCCACGTTCGGCCATGCGCAACGCCACGGGCGTGACGGTGCCGGCACCACCAAGCTCCGTTCCGATGGCGACCTTGCCGAGCTTGGCCACCATGCCGTTGAAGGTGCGCTCGTCGCCCGTCCCCTGCGAGGCGGTGGGCAGGTAGGCGACAGGGGCAGCGAAGGCCTTGAGGTAGCGAAGCGCCTTCTCGGCCCCCGCGGCATCGTCGGGCCTGCGCGAGAGCGCCGAGGGCACATACATCAGCGATGATCCGCCCGAGTGGAGATCGACGATCACGTCCGCCATCGGCAGCAGGACGGTGGAGAGGAACCAGGCGATCTGTTGCGTCACCGTTCCGTCAGGGTCGCCGGGGAAGGAGCGGTTGAGGTTGCCGCCGTCGATCGGGCTCGTCCGCCGCCCCGCCATCCCGGCCGGATAGTTGGCCAGCGGGAAGATGATCACGCGCCCCTTGATGCGCACGGCGTCGAGCGTCTGCGCAAGCCGGCAGAGGGCCACCTGGCCCTCGTACTCGTCGCCGTGGTTGCCCGACATGAGCAGCGCCGTCGGGCCCTCGCCGTTGCGGAACACCACGATGGGGATCGGGATGAAGCCGTAGGCGCTTTCATGTACGGAATGATAGAGCCGCACGAACCCCGTGTGTCTTCCGTCTGTGTCGAACGGAACGTCGGGCTTCAGACGGGACGGGCGGGCATCTGGCACGGGGCGGCTCCTCAGGTGACGAGATGGCAGGCGGCGCGGTGATCGGCCTCGACCTCGCGCAGAAGCGGTGTTTCCTCGGCGCAGCGGGCGATCGCGAGCGGGCAGCGGGTGCGGAAATGGCAGCCCGAGGGGGGGTCGAGCGGCGAGGGGATTTCGCCCGCGAGCGGGACGGGCGGCATCGCCCCGCGCGGGTTGGGCACCGGCACGGCGGCGAGCAGCGCCTTCGTGTAGGGATGCTTCGGGGCGGCGAACAGCACCCGTTTCGGTGCCGTCTCGACCACGCGGCCGAGATACATCACCGCCACGCGATCGGCGATGTGGCGCACCACCGAAAGGTCATGCGCGACGAAGAGGTACGCCAGCCCCATCTCCGCCTGCAGGTCCATCAGCAGGTTCACGATCTGCGCCTGGATCGACACGTCGAGCGCCGAGACGGGCTCGTCGCACACCACCATCGCAGGCGACAGCGCGAGGGCGCGCGCGATGCCGATGCGCTGGCGCTGCCCGCCGGAGAACTCGTGCGGGAAGCGGGCGGCATGCTCGGGGCGCAGCCCGACGCGCGAGAGAAGGTCGGCCACGCGGGCATGGCGTTCGGCGCGGCTGCCTTCGCTGAAGATGCGCAGGGGTTCGCCGATGATGTCGGCAACGCTCATCCGCGGATCGAGCGAGCCGACAGGGTCCTGGAAGATGATCGACATCCGCCGGCGCATCAGGCGCATCCGCTCAGGCGGCAGCGTCAGCAGGTCGGTGCCATCGAACAGGAGCTTGCCGCCTGTCGGCTCGATCAGCCGCAGCACGAGGCGGC
The DNA here is from genome assembly GCF_022842375.1 of Elioraea sp. GTDB lineage: Bacteria > Pseudomonadota > Alphaproteobacteria > Acetobacterales > Acetobacteraceae > Elioraea_A. Next base: position 17,111 of record NZ_JALHPR010000019.1, read on the forward strand.
CGAGCGTCGTCTTGCCGCAGCCTGATTCGCCGACGAGGCCGAGCGTTTCGCCAGCGGCAAGATCGAGATCGACGCCATCGACCGCCTTCACCGTGCCTGGCGCGCCACCGAGGGAGCGGCGAACGGGGAAGTGCTTGGCGAGGCCTCGCGCCTGGAGAAGCGGTGCGGTCACGCCGCACCGACCTTGATGCATGCTGCATCATGATCGGGCGCGACCGTCACGAGCGGCGGCAGGCCTGCGGTGCACGCCGCCTCGGCCAGCGCGCAGCGCGGATGGAAGCGGCAGCCGGCCGGCCAGGCCGCCGGCACCGGCACGCTGCCCGGGATGGCGGGAAGGCGCGCTGCCTCCTCGTTCATCGCGGGAATGCTCTTCAGCAGCGCGCGCGTGTAGGGGTGGGCGGCCTCCTCGAACACGGGGATCACCGGGCCCGTCTCGACGACACGGCCGGCATACATCACCGCCACGCGGCTCACGACCTGCGCGATCACGCCGAGGTCGTGCGTGATCAGCAGAACTGCCATCCCCGTCTCGCGCTGGAGCTCGGCGAGCAGCGCGAGGATCTGTGCCTGGATCGTGACGTCGAGCGCCGTCGTCGGCTCATCGGCGATCAGGAGGCGCGGGCGGCAGGCGAGCGCGGCGGCGATCATCACGCGCTGCCGCATGCCGCCCGAAAGCTCGTGCGGGTACTGCGCGAGCCGCCGCACCGGGTCGGGGATGCCGACATGGCCGAGCAGTTCGGCCGCGCGCGCGCTTGCGGCGCGGTGCGACAGCTTCTCATGCACGCGCAGGCCCTCGGCAACCTGCTCTCCCACCGTGAACACGGGGTTCAGCGCCGACATCGGCTCCTGGAAGATCATCGCGATCTCCCGCCCGCGCAGCCGCGCCTGTGCCTTCGCGTCGAGCGTTTCGCCAGCGAAACGGATGCGCCCGCGCGATATGCGCCCCGGCGGGTCAGGCACCAGGCCCATCACGGCGAGCGCGGTGAGGCTCTTGCCCGAGCCGCTCTCGCCCACCACGCCGAAGCTCTCGCCCTCGCCCACCGTGAGCGAGACGCCCGACAGCGCCTCCACCTCCCCCCGCTCGGTGCGGAAGGCAACGGCGAGGTCCTCGATCTCGAGCAGCGCGCTCATCCCTGCTGCACCTTGAGGCGCGGATCGAGCACGTCGCGCAACCCGTCGCCGAGCATGTTGAGGCCGAGCACGGTGATGGCGATGGCGAGGCCGGGAAACATCGCGATCCACCAGGCCTCGCGGATGTAGTCCTTCCCCTCCGCGATCATGTTGCCCCAGGTCGGCGTCGGCGGCGGCGGGCCGACGCCGAGGAAGGAGAGGATGCTCTCGGCCAGCACCGCGTAGGCGAAGATGAAGGTGAGCTGCACGATCAGCGGCGCGAGGGAGTTCGGCAGGATGTGCCGCCAGATGATCCAGAGGTCACGCCCGCCGAACGCGCGCGCGGCCTGCACATAATCCATCTCGCGCACCACCAGCACGGTGGCGCGCACGATGCGCGCGGTGCGCGGGATGTAGACGACGGAGAGCGCGATCACCGCATTGGCCGCCGATGGCCCGAGGGCGGCGGCGATGGCGAGCGCGAGCATCACCGCGGGAAACGCCATCAACGCATCCATCACCCGCATCAGCCACTCATCCAGGCGTCGGAAATAGCCGGCGAGCAGGCCGGTTGCCGTGCCGATGATGCCGGTGGCGACCACCACCGCGAAGCCGATGCCGAGCGAAAGCCGTGCGCCGAAGCAGAGGCGGGAGAAGATGTCGCGGCCGAAATTGTCGGTGCCGAACAGGAACGCCCCGCCAGGCGGGCGGAAGCGGGCGCGGAACTGCATGCGCATCGGGCTGTATGGGGCGATCCAGTCGGCGGCGAGGGCGAGGAACAGCATCGCCCCGAACAGGACCAGCCCGGTCACGAACAGGCGATGGCGGAACAGCCGGCGCGTGAGCGCGAAGCGCCGTGCCGGCGGCAACGCCCCCACCGCGAGAACCGCCTCAGCTGCCATAGCGCACGCGCGGGTCGATCACGGCATAGAGCAGGTCGACCACCAGGTTCAGCAGCACGAGCACCGTGCCGGTGAGCAGCAGGCCCCCCTGGATCACCGGATAGTCGCGCCCGAAGATCGCGTTGGCGATCAGCCGGCCGATCCCGGGCATGCCATACACCGTCTCGATCACGATCGAGCCCGAGAGCAGCAGCCCGAACGAGATTCCGATGACGGTGACGACAGGCACCATCACGTTCTTCAGCGCGTGCTTGCCGATCACCATCCAGCCGGGCAGGCCCTTGGCGCGCGCGGTGCGCACGTAGTCCTGCCGCAGCACTTCGAGCATCGTGCCGCGGGTGATGCGCGCGAGAAGCCCGATCTGCAGCAGCGCGAGCGAGATCGACGGCAGCACCATCGACCGCGCCCAGGCGACGGGGTTTTCCGAGAACGGCACGAAGCCGCCGGTCGGCAGCCACTCAAGATGCACGCCGAACAGCACGATGAGCATAAGTGCGAGCCAGAAGCTCGGCACCGAGACCCCCAGCATGGCAAGCCCCGTCACCGCCTGGTCGATCCAGGTGTTGGCGCGCAACGCGGCGATGATGCCGGCGGGAATGCCGATCAGCAGCGTGAGCAGAAGCGCGAACAGCGCCAGCGGCAGCGTGATCGGCAGGCGTTCGACGATCGCCTGCCAGACGGGGCGATTGAGCAGGATCGAGCGACCAAGGTCGCCCTGGAGCAGCCCGCCATACCAGGTGGCGAGCTGCACCAGGAACGGCTTGTCGAGGCCGAGCTGGAGTCTGATCGCCTCGATCTCGGCATTCGTCGCCCCGGCCCCTGCGATCGCCGCCGCAGGGTCGCCGGGCACGAGATGCATCATCGAGAACGAGATCAGCGTGACGAGCAGCAGCACCGGCACCGATGCCGCGATCCGTCGCACCGCGTAGCGCAACACCCCGCAGGAACTCCCGCCTCGTCGGCCCCCGGCCCGTCAGGCGCCCAGCGACACGTTCCAGAAGCGCGGGATGCGATAGGGCGTGAAGCCCTGCACGGACGCGCGCGCTGCCTGCACCTTCGTCAGGTCGCCGAATTTCAGGAAGTGCACCTGCTCATGGACGCGCTCCTGGAAGCGCGCGAACACGGCCTTGCGCTCGGCTTCCGCCGGCCGCGAGAGAAGCTCGGCGTAGAGGGCGTCGAGCGTAGGGTCGGCCACCACCTGGTTCAGCTGCGGCGAGACCACGTCGATCATCGCCGTGAAGGGCCCGACGGAGGGGCCGGTGCCCTGGCCGGTGAACCAGAGGTTCCACGCATCGGCGTCGCGGCGGCGTGCGATCGCGGTCGCCCAGTCGAACACGTCCATCCGTACCCTGAGCCCGATGGCGCGCAGCTGCTCGGTCACCACGACGGCGGCGTTGTACATGGAGGCGAAGGAGGAGTTGGTGATGATCACCAGCTCCTGCCCCTGATAGTTCGCCTGGCGCAGCATCGCCTGCGCCTTCGCCGGATCGTTCACGTTGTAGAACTGCTTTCCGGCATCCGTGTAGTAGGGGTTTCCGGGATACTGCAGGCCCGGGTGGAGGTCATAGGCGCCGTCGGTCGCGATCTCCATGATCGCTTCCATGTCGAGAGCGGTCTGGATCGCTCGCCGCACCATCAGGTTGTTCGTCGGTGGCCGCTGGTGGTTCATCCACGCGCCGTGCAGCCACCAATGCTTCATCGGCAGCAGCCGGATGTCGCGGTTGGTGCGCAGCCGCTCGGCCGACTTGGTGGGAACGTCCTCGACCACGTGCAACTCGCCCGTCTCGAGGCCGGCGACGCGCGCGCCCGCCTCGCGCACCAGGCGGAAGCGCACGGTGTCGAGCGTCACCACCTTGCGGCCGGCGAAGCCATCGGTGCCCTGGTACGCCGTGTTCGGCGCGTAGCCGTCGAAGCGGCGGATCAGCACGTGGCTGTCGGGCACGAACTCGACGAACTGGAACGGCCCCGTTCCGATCGGCTCGAGCTTGCCGCCCTCGGCGTTCTCCTGCTCGGCCGGGTGGATGGAGATGGGCACCGCGAAGGAGGAGATCTGGTCGATGAAGGTCGGCTGCCGCGCCTTCAGCTTCACCACGAAGGTGTGCGCATCGGGCGCGCTCATCGCCTCGACATCGCCGAGCACGCGGCGCTGCAGCGCCATGCGCGCATAGCGGCGCCAGGAGGCGAGCACGTCGGCCGAGGTCATGTCCTTGCCGTTGTGGAACTTCACGCCGCGGCGGAGGCGGAACGTGTAGGTGAGGCCATCGGCACTCTCGTCCCACCCCTCGGCGAGGTCGGCGACGGGGGCGTTGTTCTCGTTCCGGGAGACGAGCATCTCGTACATGTTCATCGCGACGTTGCGTGTCGCGATCGATGTCGAGAAGTGCATGTCGAGCGTCGGCACCGTCGCTTCCTGGGCGAACACCAGGTCGCCGCCGCGCCGCTGTGCCGCCGCGGGGAGCGACGCCGAAGCCGCAAGCCCCGCACTGCCGATGAGTGCGTTGCGTCGTGTCAGGTGCATCGAAGCCTCCCGGTTCTTGTTGATGCCGGCGGATGGTCCGTCACATGGGCGTGCTTGGCAACACTGGAATGAAACTCATGCCGCAACCCTTGCGGCGTTCCCCCAGACCGGCGTGCGCCAGGCGGGGTGTGCCTCGGTGCGGCCCTCCACCACGTCGAAATAGGCCTGCTGCAGCGCACGCGTCACTGCGCCCGGCGCGCCGGAACCGAGGGCGAGGCGATCGAGGGACAGGATCGGCTGCACCTCGTAGCCGGAGCCGCACCAGAACGCCTCGTCGGCGGCGTACACCTCGTGGCGGTCGATCGGGCGCTCGTGCACCACGATGCCGCGATCGCGGGCGAGCGTGATCACCGTCTCGCGCGTGATGCTCTCGAGGATGTCGGAGGAGACGTCGGGCGTGTGCAACGCGCCGTTCCGCACCATGAAGAAGCAGGCGCCGGAGCCTTCCGAGACCTTGCCGCGATCGGTGAGCATCAGCACGCCCTGGTAGCCGTTCCGCCGCGCCTCGAGCTCGGCCGCGCGGTTGTTGATGTAGTTGCCGGTGGCCTTCACCCGCGGCGGCATGGCGTTGTCGGACAGGCGGGCATAGGTCGAGACGGCGACGTGAACGCCCTCGGTCACGGCCTTCGACCGTGGCCGCGGCACGGCACCGCAGACGAGGCCGACGGGGCCGGTGGCGGCCAGCTCGTCATCACCATCGAGGAAGGCGATCATCCGCAGGTGGATGTTCTCGCGAAGACCGTTGGCGCGGACCATCGCCAGCAGCGCATCCTCCATGAACGCCTTCTCGAACACAGGGTCGAGCCGCATCACCCGCATGCCGTAGCGAAGGCGCTCGAGATGCTCATCGAGCCGGAACACGTAGAGGTCGTTCCGCTCGGCGTTCCAGTAGGCGCGCAGGCCCTCGAACACGCCGGCGCCGTACTTCACGGCGCCCGAGAAGGCATGGACGAAGCACTGGTCATACGGCACGACGCGGCCGTTGAGTGACATCATCGCGGCCGTCGGTGTCGGCATGGCGCCTGTTCCCTTATTGCAACGTCTCGAGAAGCCCGAGCATCAGCGCAGCACGGCCCGCGAGATCCTGCCAGAGGATATGCTCATGGTCGGCATGCGCGCCCGCCCCGGTGCAGCCGAGGCCGTCGAGCGTCGGCACGCCAAGGGCCGCGGTGAAATTGCCGTCCGACCCGCCGCCGCGATGCTGCTTCGGCAACGCGAGGCCGAGGCGGCCGGCGATCGCGGCGGCCTGGGCGTAGAGGGCGAGGTTGGTCGGGTTCTCGGCGAAGGGCGGGCGGTTCATGCCCCCCGTCACCGTCACGGTGCATCCTTCCGTCACGGCGTGAAGGCCGAGGATGGCCGCCTCCATCCGCTCGCCATCCTCGATGGTGGCGACGCGGAGGTCGATCTCGCACTCGGCCTCGGGGGCGATCACGTTCGGCCGCGTGCCCCCGCTGATCGGCGCCACGTTCGTGGTGATGCCGCGCGCGGGGTCGACCATCGCGTTGATGGCGAGGATCTGGTGCGCAAGCTCCACCACGGCGGACCGCCCGTCCTGGAAGTTGCCCCCCGAATGCGCGGCCACCCCCTTGATGCGCATCACGAAACGGCCGACGCCCTTCCTCGCCGTGACCACCGCCCCGCCTGGGCCAGCCGGTTCGGGGATCAGCACATAGGCGCTCGCGCGCGCCTCCGCCTCGATCAGCGCGCGGCTGGTGGGGCTTCCCACCTCCTCGTCGGGCGTCAGCAGCAGCGTGACGGGAAGCTTCGTCGCCACCTTCTGGGTGAGCAGCGAGGTCACGGCATGCCAGGCGAGGTAGCTGCCCGCCTTCATGTCGAAGATGCCGGGCCCGTGCGCGCGGGCGCCATCGACGCGAAACGGCATTGTGGCGAGCGTTCCCATCGGCCAGACCGTGTCGAGATGCCCTGCAACCAGGATTCCCCTGCCCCCCTCCGGCCCGATGCGGGCGCGGAGATTATCGGCATAGCCGTCACGGCCCGGGATTCGGGTCACGGCAGCGCCGGCTTCCCGCAAACCTGCCTCCGCCTTGTCGACCAGGCGGTTGACCGCGGCGGCATCGTCGGTCGGGGTTTCCGTCTCCACCCATGTCCGCAGGCCGGCCAGGATCTGTTCTGACGAGCCTGGGTCGGTGCGGGGTGTGTCGGCGGTCATCGTTTTTCGGCTCCGAACGTCGGATGGTGAGGCTTCGTTCATGACGTGTTGCAAAACTGTTCCAGGGTGCGCGGCCATGGAACGCTTGTCCAGCAAGGCACCCGTGGGCTACTGTGCCGATGCTGCGATGCAGCAGCCGCCGCGAGGCGAAGAGGAAAGGCTGAGTGACGATGAGCGTTATGGTCGGTAATGGCTTCATCTTCTTCGAGGATCTCGTCGAAGGGATGGCTGCCTCCTTCTCCCGCACCGTGACGGAGAGCGACATCGTCCTCTTCGCCGGCGTCTCGGGGGACATGAATCCCGTGCATCTCGATGCCGAATATGCGGAAAAGACCGTGTTCAAGGGCCGAATCGCCCACGGCATGCTCTCGGCCGCCTTCATCTCGACGGTGCTCGGCACGAAGCTGCCCGGGCCCGGCACGGTCTATCTGGCACAGTCGCTGAAGTTCAAGGCGCCGGTGCGCATCGGCGATACGGTGACGGCGACGTGCGAGGTCGTCTCGCTCGACATCGACAAGAAGCGCGCGACGCTGCGCACCACCTGCACCGTCGGCGGCAAGGCCGTCGTCGAGGGCGAGGCGGTGGTGATGGTGCCGTCGAAGGCTGCTGTCCAGGCGGCAGCCGCCTGATCCTGGCTGATTGACCAGAGCGGGCGGCGGCCCTAGAGCGGTTCCCACATGTGTGGAAACCGCTCTCGGTTATTTTGGCGAGCGTCTTCACGCATACGGCTGGTTCTAGCCGTATGCGATCTGCTCTAACCGTCGCCCGGCATGCGCGTCCTCTCCGATCTCAACGACATTCCGGCCGAGGCCCGTGGCGCGTCGATCGCGCTCGGCAATTTCGATGGCGTTCATCGCGGCCACGCAGTGGTCGTCGATGCCGCCGCATCGCATGCCCGCAGGCTTGGCGCCCCCCTCGCGGCGCTGACCTTCGAGCCACATCCGCGCCAGGTCTTCCGCCCGGATGACCCGCCCTTCCGCCTGACGCTCGCGGAAGCCAAGGCGGACGCGCTCGCCTCCCTCGGCGTCCAGCTCCTGGTCTCGGTACCGTTCGACACGGCGTTCAGCCGCATCACGGCGGAGGCCTTCGTGCGCGACATCCTCGGGGCGCGCCTCGGTGCGGCGCATCTCGCCTGCGGCCCCAATTTCCATTTCGGCCATCGCCGCGGCGGCGACCCCTCGCTGCTGCGGTCCCTCGGCATCACGCTCGGCATCGGCGTCACGGTGGTGGAGAAGACGGCCGGCGAGGGCGGGCTGTCGCTCTCCTCCACCGCCGTCCGCCACGCGCTGGCCGAAGGCGACACGGCGCGCGCGGCAGCCATCCTCGGCAGGGCGTGGGAGATCCGAGGCGTGGTGCAGCGGGGCGAGCAGCTTGGCCGCACCCTCGGCTTTCCCACCGCGAACATCCCGCTAGGCGATCACCTCGCGCCACGGCTCGGCATCTATGCCGTGCGCGCGGGCATCGAGGATGGCGCAGGCGGCGTTACCTGGCACGATGGCGCCGCGAGCCTCGGCCTTCGTCCGACCGTGAACCCGCTGCCCGAACCGCTGCTGGAGGTGTTCCTGTTCGACTATGCGGCCGATCTCTACGGGAGGCGGATGCGCGTGCAGCTCAAGGGCTTCCTGCGTCCGGAGGCGAAGTTCGACAGCCTGGAGGCGTTGGTCGCGCAGATGCACGCCGATTGCAGCGCCGCCCGCGCGGTGTTGGCGGCATGAGCACGACCACCGCCTGGATCCTGCTCGTCCTCGCCGGCATCCTCGAGATCGCCTGGGCGATCGGATTGAAGCTGTCGGATGGGCTGTCGCTCAGGAAACCGCTCGAAACCGGGCTCACGGCAACCGCGATCGTGGCCAGCATGGTGCTGCTCGCCACCGCCGCGCGTGGGCTGCCGATCGGCACGGCCTATGCCGTCTGGGTCGGGATCGGGGCAGCGGGAACGGCCATCGCCGGCATGATGCTGCTCGGCGAACCCGCCACCGCGGCGCGGATGGGGGCAATTGCCACCATCGTCGCGGGTGTCGTCGCGCTCAAGCTCGTGTCCTGACCGTCCGTTCCGGCATTTGACCCCCCGCATTTGACCGGTCGGGGCCGGTTCGGTATCGCTTCGGCATGGCGCGGGCGCAGCAGAGCCGAATTACGCGCCCGGCGTCCTGAACGGGCGCCGGGACCACGAGACCGCGACCGCCCGCGCGCCCGCATGCGCGCGCCTGACACAGAAGAGTTCCCGATGACCGACGCCGCCAAGCGCGACTACCGCGACACCGTGTTCCTGCCGAACACTCCCTTCCCCATGCGCGGCGACCTGCCGAAGCGCGAACCCGCCCTGCTGGCGCGGTGGGAGAAGCTCGGCATGTGGGAGAGGCTACGGAAGGAAGCGGCAGGCCGGCCAAAGTTCATCCTCCATGACGGCCCGCCCTACGCCAACGGCAACCTCCATATCGGCCACGCGCTGAACAAGATCCTGAAGGACGTGGTCAACCGCGCCAAGCAGATGGCGGGCTACGACGCCAACTACGTGCCGGGGTGGGACTGTCACGGCCTGCCGATCGAGTGGAAGATCGAGGAGCAGTACCGCGCCGCGGGCAAGGACAAGGACGCGGTCGACCCGATCGTGTTCCGCGCCGAGTGCCGCGCCTATGCCGAGCATTGGCTGTCGGTCCAGCGCGAGGAGTTTGCGCGCCTCGGTGTCGCCGGCGACTGGGCGAACCCCTACGCGACGATGCATTTCCGCTCCGAAGCCGTGATCTTCCGCGAGATCGGCAAGTTCCTGATGAATGGCGGCCTCTATCGCGGCGCCAAGCCGGTGCTGTGGAGCCCGGTCGAGAAGACCGCGCTGGCCGACGCGGAGGTCGAGTACCACGACCACAAGTCCACCACGATCTGGGTGCGCTTCCCCATCGTGACCGCCACGGCCCCCGACCTTGCGGGCGCGGCCATCGTGATCTGGACCACCACGCCCTGGACGATGCCGGGCAACCGCGCGGTCGCCTATGGCGCCGACATCGACTACGCCCTCGTCGCGGTCGAGGGCGTTGCCGAGGGGTCGCGCGCCAGGGTGGGCGAGCACGTCCTCATCGCGCTCGCCATGCTGCCCGATGTCGCGAAACAGGCCGGCATCACCCAGCACGTGGTGCGCCGCGTGCTGAAGGGCGCTGACCTCGCCGGTACCGTCTGTGCGCACCCCCTCCGCGGGCAGGGTTATGATTTCGACGTCCCCGCCCTGCCGGGAGACTTCGTCACGACCGAGGCCGGCACGGGGTTCGTGCACATCGCCCCCGGCCATGGCGAGGATGACTGGCATCTGGGCCAGGCCAACGGGCTGCCGACGCCCGACACGGTGGGGCCCGACGGCACCTACTTCGCCCATGTGCCGCTGTTCGCGGGCGTGCATGTCTACAAGGCGGCCGACCCGGTCTGCGCGGCGCTGGAGGCAGCCGGCGGGCTGCTCGGCCGCGGCATCCTCGTCCATTCCTACCCGCATTCCTGGCGGTCGAAGGCGCCGCTGATCTTCCGCAACACGCCGCAATGGTTCATCGCGATGGACGGGGCGCATGGCGTGCGCGCGCCGGCACTCGCCGCGATCGAGGAGACGCGCTTCGTCCCCGCCCAGGGGCAGAACCGGCTGCGCTCCATGATCGCGCAGCGGCCCGACTGGTGCGTCAGCCGCCAGCGCGCCTGGGGCGTGCCCATCGCCATCTTCGTCGACAAGCGCACCGGCGAGCCCTTGCGCGACCAGGCGGTGATCGACCGCATCGCCGAGGCCTTCGCACGCGACGGTGCGGATGCGTGGTGGACCACCCCGCCCGCCGTCTTCCTCGGCAACGATCGCAACCCCGATGACTACGAGCAGATCCGCGACATCGTCGAGGTCTGGTTCGAGAGCGGCTCGACGCATGCCTTCGTTCTCGAAACCAACCCAGGCCTCGCCTGGCCGGCCGATCTCTACCTCGAAGGCTCCGACCAGCATCGCGGCTGGTTTCATTCCTCGCTGCTGGAAGCCTGCGGCACGCGCGGGCGGGCGCCCTACAACGCGGTGCTCACCCATGGCTTCGTGCTCGACGAGCAGGGCCGGAAGATGTCGAAGTCGCTCGGCAACGTCACCGCCCCGCAGGAGGTGACGGCCCAGTACGGCGCCGACATCCTGCGCCTCTGGGTCATGGCGTCGGACTACACCGAGGACCTGCGCATCGGCCCCGAGATCCTGAAGCAGCAGGCGGAGCTCTATCGCCGCATCCGCAACACGCTGCGCTGGCTGCTCGGCGCCCTCGAAGGCTTCGCGGAGGAGGAGCGCGTCGACTTCGCCGCGATGCCGGAGCTCGAGCGCTGGGTGCTGCACCGCCTGTCGGAGCTCGACACCCGCGTGCGTGCCGCGACCGACGGCTATACCTGGACCGGCGTGTTCGCCGAGCTGCACCAGTTCTGCGCGACCGACCTTTCGGCCTTCTATTTCGACGTGCGCAAGGACGCCCTCTACTGCGACAGGCCCGACAGCCTGCGGCGGCGTGCGGCGCGCACGGTGCTCGACCACCTGTTCCACTGCCTCACCGCCTGGCTTGCCCCGGTGCTGGTGTTCACGGCGGAGGAAGCCTGGCTCGCGCGGTACCCGTCGGAGGACGGCTCGGTGCATCTCCGCCTCTTCCCCGAGGTGCCCGCCGCGTGGCGGGATGAGGCGCTGGCGGCGAAGTGGGCGCGCATCCGCGAGATCCGCCGCGGCGTGACGGGCGCGATCGAGAAGGAGCGGGCCGAGGGCCGGATCGGCGCAAGCCTGCAGGCCGCCCCCGCGCTGCACCTGCCGGAGGCCGATGCGCCGCACCTCACCGCCGAGGGCTGGGCCGAGGTGGCGATCACCTCCGGCCTCACGCTCTCGACCGAGCCTGCACCTGCTGGCGCCTTCAGCCTCGATGGGCTTCCCGGCATCGCCGTGGTGCCGGCCAAGGCGCCGGGCCTGAAGTGCGAGCGGTGCTGGAAGGTGCTGCCCGAGGTCGGCACGCATGATGACCACCCGGGCCTCTGCGACCGCTGCGCCGATGCGGTGCGTTCGGGGCTGACGGCACGGCGCGAAGCGGCGTGACGAGCGGTTCGTGAACCCACGGCTCCGCCTCGGCCTGCCGGTCGCGCTCGTCCTCCTGGTCGCCGACCAGGTCACGAAGTGGTGGATCCTCGAGATCGTGCGGCTGCCCGAGGTCGGGCGCATCGTGATCACGCCCAACTTCAACCTGACGATGGTCTGGAACCGCGGCGTCACCTTCGGCCTGCTGGCTGGGACTGCCTGGTGGCACCCCTATGTGCTGGCGGGCATCGCGCTCGCCGTCGCGGTGGCACTCGCGGTGTGGATGACACGGGCGGAAAACCGGCTGGTCGCGGTCGCCCTGGGTCTTGTCCTCGGCGGGGCGGTGGGCAATGTGATCGACAGGGTGCGCTTCGGTGCCGTGGTCGATTTCGTGGACCTGCACGCCTTCGGCTGGCACTGGTATGTGTTCAACGTCGCCGACAGCGCGATCGTGATCGGGGTGGGGCTGCTGCTTGCGGATGCCTTGCTCCGGCCAAGGTCAGAGGGTAACGAGACGCGATGAAGTCCACTCGCCCTATCCGCGTCGCTGTCCTGGCCGGTGCCTGTGCGCTGGCGGTCGGCTGCGGCGAGAACACGGCCAAGACCTTCGGCCTCGCACGCGACCCGCCGGACGAGTTCCAGGTGGCCACCCGCGCGCCGCTGACCGTGCCACCCGACTTTGCGCTGCGCCCGCCGCGCCCCGGTGCGCCCAGGCCGCAGGAAGGCCCGACGCGCGAACAGGCTGCAGCGGTGCTGGCCGGCCGCCAGGGCGTCGTCGTCGGCTCCGCCGCGCCGACCGGCGGGCCCAATTCGCGTGGCGAGAGTGCCTTGCTCGCCGCCGCCGGTCCTGCCCCGCCGGCAGGCGTGCGCAACACGGTGGATGACGAGACCACCCTGCTCGACCGCACCTCGCGGGGGTTCACCGACCGCCTCGTGTTCTGGCGGACGCCGGAACAGCCCGGCGTGGTGCTCGACCCCGCCCGCGAACAGCAGCGGCTGCGCGAGAACGCCGCACTCGGCCGCGACCAGACGGTCGGCGACACCCCGATCATCCAGCGTCGCCGGCGGGGCCTGCTTGAGGGTATCTTCTGAGGCCGGATTTCCGGGCCGAGCTTGGCCCCGTCGCCGCGGGTGATCGGCATCGCCACGCTGCTCGTCCGCCCCGCCAGGGTTGGCGCGCCAGGCTGCTTCGCGACCGCCGCATGCGGTGAGGCAACCGGGCAACACAGGGAGGGAGGAACCGATGATCACGCACAGCAGCACCCTCCTGATCAACAAGACGCGCGGGCTGAAATTCACGGAGAGCCCGCGCTGGCACGACGGCAAGCTGTGGTTTCTCGACATCCATGACAGGCGGATCAAGACCGCGGATCTTGAGGGGCGGGTCGAGACGGCCGTGGAATTGCCATTCATCCCGAATGCCTTTGGATTCCGGCGAGACAACAGTCTCCTGGTTGGCAATGCGATGCAGCGACACATCCACCGCTGGGACGGAACGGCGCTGTCACCGTTCTCCGATCTCGCCGATATCACGACCTTCTGCCTGAGCGATGGGATCGTCGATGCCGGGGATCGGATGTACGTGGGGGATATCGGCTATGACTTCTTCGATCCCACGGCCCAGCCGGTCGACACCTGCGTGATTGCCTGCGTCGATCCCGATGGACGCACACGGGTTGTCGCCGACGGCCTGCACTTTCCGAATGGGATGGTGATCACGCCCGACGGCAGGACATTGATCGTTGGCGAGACCATGGGTCACCGCCTGACGGCGTTCGACATCGAGGCCGACGGATCGCTCGCCAATCGGCGCATCCATGCGCAGCTGCCCGCTGGCGTTAGTCCCGATGGCATTGCGCTTGATGCAGAAGGTGCGGTGTGGCTTGCCAATCCTGAAGGCGATTTCGGTGCATTGCGGGTCCGAGAAGGCGGCGAGATCCTCGAGCGGGTGGACATGGATACGGAGTGCTACGCGGTGATGCTTGGAGGGCCGACACGTCAGCACCTCTTCATCTGCGGCTCTGACTCCCACGATCCGACCGAGATCGCGCGGACCCCAAGCGCCACCATCCGGGTCGTTGACGTCGCGGTCCCGGGGGCCGGCATTCCCTGAGTGTCCATCCGGAAACACCGGTCCGCGGAGAGGATGGCGTGCAACGCCCTCTGGACGAGTTTCAGATCGAAGCCAGACGGCGGCGGCAAATTTATCTGGTAGTCTATCGCCTTACCGCGGCGGCAAACTGCTTCACGTCTGGCGGCACCACCCTGGCAGGCGCAGCGTCCCGCGCCATTTCTCTGGGCGAAGGGGACCTCATCGCATGACCGACATCCGCGACGCTGACCACATCGAACGCCGCACCCTGCTCGCCGCCGGCGCCGCCGGTGCAGCCCTGGCCGCCCTGCCGGCCCTCCCGGCGCTGGCCCAGGCCACGACGCAGGCGACCACGCCATCGCCCGCGGGAAGCGTGTTCGGGGCCGAGACCTTCACGCTTGCCAACGGGATGAAGGGCGTCGTCATCCCCATGTCGCGCGCGCCGGTCGTCGCTCACATGGTGTGGTACCGCGTCGGTGCGGCCGACGAGACCACCGGGCAATCGGGCCTGGCGCATTTCCTCGAGCACCTGATGTTCAAGGGAACCACCACCCTCCCCGCCGGCCAGTTCAGCCGGCGCGTCGCCCGCGAGGGTGGTCGCGACAACGCCTTCACCGGCCATGACTACACCGCCTATTTCCAGCAGGTCGCGGCCGATCGCCTCCCCCTCGTCATGGGCATGGAGGCCGACCGGATGACCAACCTGCTGCTTGACGAGAAGGACATCGCGCCAGAGCGCCTCGTGGTGATCGAGGAGCGGCGGCAGGTGGTGGACAACAACCCGCGCTCGCGCTTCCGAGAACGGCTTCAGAATGCCTTCTTCGTCAACCACCCCTACGGCCGCCCCATCATCGGCTGGGAAAGCGAGATCCGCGCGATCACGCGCGACAACCTCCTCGCCTTCTACCGCCAGCACTACCGGCCCTCGAACGCGATCCTCGTCGTCCAGGGCGCCGCGGACACCGAGGCGGTGCGACGCATGGCGGAGGACACCTACGGCCGCGTCACCGGTGGCCCGGCGCCGGAGCGCGCACGCCCGCAGGAGCCCCCACCCCTCGGCACCCGCCGCGTGACGGTGCGTGACGCCCGCGTGCGGGAACCCTCGCTCTCCCGTATGTACCCGGCGCCCTCGGCACGCGCCGACCAGGGCGTGGCGGACGCGCTCGACGTCGCCGCCCACGTCCTCGGCAGCGGGCCGTCCTCGATCCTCTGGAAGGCACTGGTCGACAGCGGCCTCGCGGCCTCCACCGGCGCCTGGTACGGCGGCGACACGGTCGACCAGACCGAGTTCGCCCTCTCCGCCGCCCCCCGCCCCGGCGTCGCACCCGAGCGCGTTGAGGCAGCGCTGGACGAGACCATCGCCAAGGCGGTGCAGGCCGAGGTGGCGGGCGAGCAGGTCGAGAGTGCGATCCGCCAGCTCACCGCCGGGGCCGCCTTCGCGCGCGACAGCCTGATGGGCGGGGCGCGCACGATCGGCGCGGCGCTGACCGTTGGCCTGCCGATCGAGAGCGTCGAGGCCTGGCCCACCCGCATCCGCACCGTGACGCCCGAGCGCGTGACGGCAGCCTTGCGCGCCGTGCTGAAGGAGGAAGGCTCCATCACCGGCTGGCTCCTCCCGGCAGAGGGGAACCGCTCGTGACCGGCCAAGGGAGCGGCTGGTCGGTTCCGGTCCAGACCATCACCTCGCCCGGCGGCATCCGCGCCTGGCTGATCGAGGACCGTTCGGTTCCCGTCGTCTCCCTCTCCTTCGCGTTCAAGGGCGGGTCAGCGCTCGACCCGGCCGGGAAGGAGGGGCGTGCCACGCTCGCCGCCGCCCTGCTCGACCAGGGGGCGGGGGAGCTCGACACCGCTGCCTTCTCGACCGCGCTCAGGGATCGTGCCGTGAGCATCTCCTTCGGCGCGGGGCGTGACGAGTTCACCGGTTCCGCCCGCATGCTGGCCGAGGAGACCGGCTTCGCGGCCGAGATGCTGGCGCTGGCGATGACGAAGCCGCGCTTCGACGGCTCCGCCATCGCGCGGGTGAAGGCGGGCCGTGCCATCGCTCTCCGCCGCGAGGCGGAGGACCCGCGCTCGATCGCCTCCCGCGCCTGGTGGGAACGCTCCCTCTCCCCCCACCCCTTCGCGCGCCCGCCAGGCGGCACCGAGGCAGCCCTCGCCGTCCTCGCCCGCGATGACCTGACGGTCGCGATCGCCGACCAGCTTCGTCGCGGCTCCCTGATCGCCGCGGCCTCTGGCGCGATCGATGGGCCCGGGCTCGGCCGGCTTCTCGATGCCGCCTTCGGCGCCGTGCCGGCGGGCGACGCGGCGGCGGTGGCCCCGATGCCGGAGCCCGCGCGGTTCGGTGTGGCGCTGGTCGAGCGTGACGCCCCGCAGGCCGTGGCGATCTTCGGCCATGGCGGCCCCTCGCCCGACGACCCTGACTGGGAAGCCTGCCAGGTGGTGAACTGGATCCTTGGCGGCGGCGGGTTCTCGTCACGCCTGACCGAGGAGATCCGCGAGAAGCGGGGGCTGACCTACGGCATCGGCACGCAGATCGCGCCGTTCGCGGGCCGCAGCCTGGTGCTCGGCTCGGTCAGCACCGAGAACCCGCGCTTCGGCGAGACGCTGTCGCTGCTGAAGGCCGAGTGGGCGCGGATGGCCGAGACGGGCCCGACGGCGGAGGAGGTCGAAAACGCCAAGGCGTTCCTGACCGGCAGCTTCCCGCTCGGGTTCACGAGCACGGGCCAGATCGCCGGCACGCTGGTGGCGTTGCAGTCCCTCGGCCGGCGGCCTGAGTGGCTGGGCAACCGCATCGCCCGCGTCCAGGCCGTGACGCTGGCCGACGCGCAGCGGGCGGCTCGGCGCCTGCTCGATCCTGCCGCGCTGTCGGTGTCGGTGGTGGGACGGCCGGCGATCTGATCGCCCCCCGGCGGCGGGCGGCGGCTTCGCCGCCTTGGCTCGCCGCAGGGGCGGCACGCCCCGGAAGTGAGCGGAGCGAGGCTGAGGGGCAACCTCATGCGTCGCGCGCCTGGACACGACCCCATCAAGCCCTCCTCACGCGGCGCTGGCATCGCCGCCGTGCCCGTTGCAGAATGGTGACGAATCCGGCGCCTTCAGGCCGGACACACGGGCCGAGGAGCCTCCATGTCGCGTGCGGCCTGCCGCTGCGGCCTTTGCTGCATCACTCCGCCGATGATGCTCGAAAACATCGCCGCGCGCGCCAAGCGCCCCTCGCTGAAGCGCTGGGCCGAGGATACGCTCGCCGTCACGCGCAGCCTCCGCGAAACCCGCCTCGCCGCCTCGGCGCCTGACCCTGAGCCCGAGCAGGCCGCCCGGAAGCGCGCGGGCGGCAGGCAGCGGGCCGTCTATTCCGCCCGGCAGGGCCAGTCGCTGCCCGGCACGCTGATCCGCCCCGAAGGCGCCCCGCCGACGGGAGACGCAGCCGTGGACGAGGCCTTCGAGGGCGCGGGCACCACCTACGATTTCTTCAAGTCGGTGTTCGGCCACGCCGGGCTCGACGGCGCCGACATGCGGATGGTCAGCACCGTCCATTACGGCCGCGGCTATGACAACGCGTTCTGGAACGGCAGGCAGATGGTGTACGGCGACGGGGATGGCGAGGTGTTCCTCCGCTTCACCCGCAGCCTCGACGTGATCGCGCATGAGCTTGCCCACGGCGTGCTCGAATTCACGGCCAACCTGGTCTACTGGGAACAGCCCGGTGCGCTGAACGAACATTTCGCCGATGTGATGGGCAGCCTGGTGAAGCAGTGGCACGCCAAGACCAAGGCAGCCGATGCCGATTGGCTGATCGGCGCGGAACTGCTCGGCCCCGAGGTGAAGCAGGCGCCCGGCATCGCGCTGGGCCTGCGCAGCCTGAAGGCGCCGGGCACCGCCTACGACGACCCGTTGCTCGGCCGTGACACGCAGCCGGCGCACATGCGCGATCTCTATCGCGGCGTGTCGGATTCGGGCGGGGTGCACATCAACTCCGGCATCCCCAACGTGGTGTTCCACCGCGTCGCCACCGGCTTCGGCGGCTATGCCTGGGAGAAGGCCGGCCGCATCTGGTGGCGCGCCTTCACCGAGAAGGGGCGGATGAGCCAGCGCGCCTCGTTCCGCGAGGCGGCGAAGGAGACGATCGAGGTCGCGGGCATCCTCTACGACGCGAAGGCAGCGAAACTCGTCGCCGCGGCGTGGGACAGCGTCGGCGTCGTGCCGACCGCCATCCGCAAGCCGAAGGTGGAGGCAGTGGAGGCGCCCCAAAAGGCGCCCCAGAAGGCGCCCCCAAAGACGCCACCCAGGAAAGTGCCACCGAAGAAGACGCCAGGGCCCAAGAAGGCGCCCCCGAAGACGACGACGCCGAAGAAAGCCCCGCCGAAGACGGCCCCGAAGAAGGCGCCGCTGAAGAAGCCGGCCCCGAAGAAGACCGCCCCCAAGCCGGCACCGAAACGGGCCCCTGCCCGCGCGGCCGCCGCCCTGCCGGCGCGCAGCGTGAGGGCAACGCGCCGTGGCTGAGCGCATCGCCTCCGTCACCATCGTCCGCACCGGCGGTGTCGGCGGCATGACGCGCCGGCGGACGGTCGATGGCGCCTCGCTCACCGACGCGCAGGCCAAGGCGCTCGCCGCCCTCGCGGGCTCGCCGCCGCGTCCACCGGCGCGCGGGGCCGACAGGTTCAGCTTCGCCATCACCCTTGCCTACGCGGGCGGTGCGACGCGCGAGCTCGCCCTGCCCGAGGATGCCGTGCCGGACGCGCTGGCCGACATCATCCGCTGAGCCGCCCTCCAGCGGGCGATTGACCTGCAACAACGCGCCGTGCCCGCCTGTGGCCCATCGTCCCCCACGCGTCATAACGACACCCGGGGGACGCCATGGCTTCGCCAGAGAGCTACATCCTGTTCAGCCAGACATCGCGGCCCTTCGGCACGCGTGACCTTTGGGGTCCCGAGGGCCTCCCAGGCGGCATCGCAGGGTCGGTGCCGGGGCTGATAAACGGCATCGTCACCGACGTGCCGCTCTCAGCCTTCGACGCGTTCCAGGGCACCGAGTTCGTCAGGGGCGACTGGGCGCTGTTCGACCTTGTCGCGGCCGGCCAGAGCGCGACGAGCGCGGCGCTGACGGGCGCGATCGACGCCGCCGCCGTCACGGCTGATGGAAGGGTCTTCGTCGCGCCGCCCGGGCCGCGGAACCCGCAGGTCGCCTTCGATGCCGACCCTTCCGGCGGCGTCTCGATCGTGCTGGCAGACCGCGACTGGAACGGCATCAAGAACGTCGAGGTGTTCCTGACCAACGCCGCGCTCGTTTATGACGGACCGGAACCGGACGTGTTCATCCGCAACGTCGTCGACGTGCGGGTGAAGCTCGGCGACAGCCTCGTAACCGAGGAAGGGCCACCACGCTACGCCTCGATCGTGATCGAGAACGTCAAGCGGGGCGAGATCGACGCCGCGGAACTCGGCCAGTTGCATGCAACGGTGTCCTTCGCCTCCAACGGCGAGGGCTGGGGCAACACCTTCGTCATCAAGGGCAACGGGAGCAGCATCACGCTGCTGCCAGGCGACTGGGCGGGTGGGACGACAGCACTCGACGGATTTCGCAACATCGTGAACGACGGCAGCCTTACGCACGTCGTCGTGACCATGGCCGGCGACAGCAGCTTCGACGCCCGCGCCGTGAAGGCGATGACGGACGTGCGCGCCGGCGAGGACGCCGGCTTCCTTTACGTCCGGTGGGACGGGATAGGCTACGATGCGAGCGACGCCGGCGACGCGCTGTCGGTCACCTTCGATGCGCTGGCGGCGCGCATCGACCTCGGCCTCCATCTCGCCCTGCCGGGGCCAGTGCCCGCGCTCGGGCCCGTGACACTGTGGCGCGACGGTGTCGTGATCGAAACGGTCAATCCGGCCTTCGTCGAGACCGTCCTCGACGTCGACCCCGGCACAGGGGAGCAGCGCCTCATCGTGACGGTCGACTGGCTTGCCTCGCGCAGCTTCGACACGATGACGATCGAGGGGCTCGGCAGTCTCGGCGCGCCGGTCGCGGAATTCGGTGGCGCGTTCCGGCCCAGATCGATCGTCATCGCCGAGACGCCCGGTCGGCTCACGGGCAGCGACGGTTCCGGCAGCCTGCTCGTGGCCGGGCCCGGCGTGAACGTGTTCCGCTACGCCTACGGCGACAACGTCGACACGATCTGGAACTTCGAGAGGGGCCAGGACGTTCTGGTGCTCGAGGCCGCGGCGGATGCGCGGATCTTCGAGACGGAAGACGGCACGGTGGTGTTGTTCGACAGCCCGTACAACCCTCCGTACGACCCGCCCATCGACGAACGCAACGGCATCACCCTCGTCGGTGTGCGTGACCTCGCCATCGGCACCGACATCATCTTCGCCTGAGGGGAACACGCCATGGCATCGTCAAACTACGTCCTGTTCAGCCAGACCTCGCGGCCCTCCGGCACGCGCGACCTCTGGGGGCCGACAGGACTTCCCGGCGGCACGGCGGGCTCCGTCCCCGGCCTGATCGACGGCGCGGCGGGCGCGTTTCCGCGCTCGGCATTCAATGCCTTCGGCGGAACCGAGTTCGTCCGGCCGGACTGGGCTTTGTTCGACTTCGCGCCGTTTGGCGAGACCGACGCCGAAGCCGTACTGACCGGCGCGATCTGGGCCGGTGGCCCTGAAGTTGGCGTCGTGTCCGATGGCCGCGTCTTCTCAGGCCCCGAGAGCGCCAGGAACCCGACCTTCACGACGATCGACCTGACGGTCTCTGGAACGGTGTTCCTCGGCCTGGCGGATGAGGACTGGAACGGCGTGAAGAACGTCGAGGTCGCCTTGACCAGCGCGGGCCTGAACGCCGACACGACGGTCGTCTCCGTGCGCAACATCGTGGATGTCCGCATCAGCATCGGTGACGATCCCCCGCCAGCCCAGCCGCCGATACCGCCGATCTTCACGGCCGAGGTGTACATCTCGAACGTCAAGCGCGGCGAACTCGATGCCAGCGCCTCGCCCTACCCTGTCCGTGCCAACATCAGCCTCACCTCGAACGGCCCTGACTGGGGAAACACCTTCGTGGTGGACGGCTCGGCGTTCGACGACAGCGTATGGATCCGGCGCGGCGACTGGAATGCGGAGAAGACGACGCTGGACGGCTTCAGGAACCTCGTCAACGATGGCCGATACAGCCTCATCGTGGCGGACCTCGGCGAGGGCAATGACCGGTTCGATGCCGGCCTGCTCTTCGACTTCGACGGGCCGATCGCGGGCAGCGCGCCGCTCGCACGCACCGACATCCGCCTGGGGCCTGATCGGGGGAGCGCGGATTTCATGCTGTCGGACGGCTTCGAGCTTTCTGACCGGTTCCTGCGAACAGCCTCCACGAGCGGCGACCGGCTGATCTGCTCCGACGGGCCGGACCTGATCCGTTACGCACGCGGTGATGGCACGGACCGGATCGATCGGTTCGATCCGGCAAGGGACCGGATCGTTCTCGAGGGGTTCGACCCCGCCGAAATCGCCGTGTTCGACGTCTGGCGCGCGGGTGACCGGCTCGGCCCCGCGGCACTCATCCTCTTCGACGTCGGCGATCTTCAGGCCGGTCTCAACGCCTACGCGACCAGCCAGGCGATCCTGGTCACCGACATGTCCGCGCCAGCGGTCTCATCCGCGTTGATCTTTGCGTGAGGGAATCCAGCATGTCGTCATCGTCGAGCTACGTCCTGTTCAGCCAGACCTCGCGACCCTTCGGCACACGTGACCTCTGGGGGCCCGCAGGGCTGCCAGGCGACACGGCGGGCGCGGTCGCGGGGCTGGTCAACGGCGTTGTCACGGACTTTCCGCTGTCCGCCTTCACCGCGTTCACGGGAACGGACGTGCGCCGGTCCGACTGGGCGCTGCTCGCGCTCGGCCCCACGGCCGATACCGCCGTCGGCGACGGGCGCGTGTTCGATGCGCCGGCGGGTCCCCGCAACCCTGAGGCGTTGCTTGCGCTCGACCCTGCCGCCGCCATCGTCGTGCAGCTGGCGGACGCTGACTGGAACGGCATCAAGAACCTCGAGCTGTTCCTCGGCGCTGAGGACATGGCCGATGGCCAGAATGGCATCTTCGGAGCGGTGATCACGCGCAACATCGTCGATGTCCGCGTGAAGATCGGAGACGGGCGCGCGGCACCCGAGGACCCCGTGGGGGGCGTCTACGTCGACATCGAGAACGTCAAGCGCGGCGAGATCGACGCGACCGAGTCACCGCACGCCGTCGCCGCGACAGTGACACTCACCTCGAACGGGCCAGGCTGGGGCAATACCTTCGCCGTGTTCGGCTCGGAGCATGGTGACACCCTCGCGGTCTGGCGGGGCGGGTGGGACGCACCGAAGACCACGCTCGACGGATTTCGCACCCTCGCGAATGACGGGCGGCACAGCCTCGTGGTGGCCGAGCTCGGCGCGGGGAATGACCGGTTCGATGCCGGACCGCTGATCATCACGGACAGCGAGGGCAACAGCTGGCAACGCGCCGAAGCCGTGCGCGCGCAAACCGACATCCGCATGGGACCCGACGGCGGGGGGCTGCGCATCCTGTCGGAGAGCTTCAGCCCGCCGGACTGGTACCCGCTCGATCCGTCCGCCCTCGGCATCTACCCGACGCGCGAGATGACCCTGTTCTTCGAGCCAGTCGAAGACCCAAACAACGCCGGGGAGTTCGTCTTTCCGGCCATCAGCTTCGACGCGACGTTCCTGCTGAACGGCAGGGTGGTTGCCGAGATGCGCCTCGAGGGACCTGGCGGCGATCAAGCGGGCACCGACTGGAGCGGCAATCCGGTCGCTGTCGTCCCGCTGTCCCTCGGCGGCCAGTTCTTCGACACACTGAGCCTCGCCTTCCTGCCGGGCAACGAGGCCGAGTTGCGAAGCTTCTCCCAGCCCGAAGGCATCTACGGCATCGACACGACCGGTGGTGATCGCGTCATCAGCTCGGATGGGGCGGACGTGCTCCGCTACGCCGCCGGCGACGGCGTCGACCGGGTGGAGCGGTTCGACCCGGTCCTGGATAGGATCGTGCTGGAAGGCATCGCGCGCGACAACGTCGTGGTGCTCGGCGGGGTCGGTGACTTCTCCGGCACCGGTCTCGGCTTCGGCGCGCTGGTCCTGACCGACCTCGCGAGCCTGCCACCGCCCGGCATGGGGCCAGGCACGATCGAGAACTTCGTGACCGACGCGGCGATCTTCCTGCCCGGCACCTCTGCAGCCGCGGTCGAGGCAGCGCTCATCTTCGCCTGAGGGCGACGCCCCGCGCGTCAACGGCCGCCTTTCTTTCGCCGCCGCGCGCCCCTATCTGCTGCGCCGCAGCAACAGGTGGACGGTGATGCAGGAAATCCTGACGGCGAGTGACACACACGGGCAGGACATCCGCGCACGCGCCGCGCGGTTCATCCTCGCCCCGCTCACGCAGCGCATCATCATCGCGCTCATCCTCGCCAACGCCGTGACGCTCGGGCTCGAGACGTCGGCGTCGATCATGGCGCGCTGGGGCGGCCTTCTCACCACGCTCGACCGCGCGTTCCTCTATGTCTTCACCGTCGAGATCGCGATCCGCATCTTCGCCTTCCGCGGCCGCTTCTTCCGCGACCCGTGGGGGGTGTTCGACCTCGTGGTCGTCGCCATCGCCTGGGCGCCAGCGACGGGGCCACTCTCGGTGCTGCGGGCACTGCGCGTGCTCCGCGTCCTCCGCCTCATCTCGATGGTGCCGCGGCTGCGCATCGTGGTGGAGGCGATGCTGCATGCCATCCCCGGCATCGGCGCCGTCGGGCTGCTGCTCGTGATCGTCTATTACGTCTGCGCAGTGATCGCGACGAAGCTGTTCGGCCCCTCGCACCCCGAGTTCTTCGGCACGATCGGCGAGAGCATGTACTCGCTGTTCCAGATCATGACGCTGGAAAGCTGGTCGATGGGCATCGTCCGCCCGGTGATGGAGGTCTCGCCCCATGCGTGGGCGTTCTTCGTACCGTTCATCCTGCTCACCACCTTCGTGGTGCTGAACCTGTTCATCGGCATCATCGTCGAGAGCATCCAGACGCTCAGGAAAGCGTACGACAAGGCGGAGGAGGACGCGGCAGGTGCATCGGCCGCGGCGGACGCCTCCGCCGCGCGCGCCGAAAGCCACAACGACGCGCAGGCCGTGCTGCGCGAGCTCCGCGCGCTGCGCGAGGAGGTGGCGGGGCTGAAGGCGGTGCTGGCGAAGCCCTGACCGCAGGGATAGTCGCCGCGGGGGTTCCTGAACGAGGCGGCCCGCGCTACAGCACGGTGCGAGGAGAGATGCGATGACACGCCCCAGACCGGTGATGCTGATCGTGCTCGATGGCTGGGGCTGGCGCGAGGACAGCGCCGACAACGCCGTTGCCCAGGCTCGCACCCCTCATTTCGATGCGCTCTGGGCCGCCTCGCCGCATGCCTTCCTCCGCACCTCCGGCGCCGATGTCGGCCTGCCGGAAGGGCAGATGGGCAACTCGGAGGTGGGCCACCTCAACCTCGGCGCCGGCCGCGTCGTGATGCAGGACCTGCCCCGCATCGATGCCGCGATCGCCGATGGCAGCCTCGCCACCATGGCCCCGCTGATGAGCTTCATCGCGGCGATGAAACAGTCGGGGGGCACCTGCCACCTCATGGGCCTGCTCTCGGCCGGCGGGGTGCACAGCCACCAGGAGCATGCGATCGCCCTTGCCCGCGTGCTCACCGCCTCGGGCATCCCCGTCGCCGTGCATGCGTGGACGGATGGGCGCGACACCGCCCCACGCTCGGCGCCGGCCTGTCTTGCCGCGTTCGCGCGCGCGCTGCCCGCCGGGGCGCATCTCGCCACCATCGGCGGCCGCTACTTCGCGATGGACCGTGACAACCGGTGGGAGCGTGTGGAGAAGGCCTGGCGCGCCATGGTGCTCGGCGAAGGCGGGCGGGTGACGAGTGCCGCCGCCGCCGTCACGGCCGCGCATGCGCAGGACGTCACCGACGAGTTCGTTCCCCCCGCCCCGATCGGCGACTACGCCGGCATGCGCAACGGCGACGGCATCCTCTCGTTCAACTTCCGGGCCGACCGTGTGCGCGAGATCCTCGCCGCCCTGCTCGACCCGGCCTTCACCGGCTTCGTCCGCCCGCGCGTGCCCAGCCTCGCCGCGGCGCTGGGCATGACCTCGTACAGCGAGGCCCTGGCCCCGCTGATCGCCACGCTGTTCCCGCCCCAGTCGATGGAGGACCTGCTGGGTGCCGTGGTCGCGCGCGCGGGCCTCACCCAGCTCCGCATGGCCGAGACCGAGAAATATCCCCACGTCACCTACTTCCTGAACGGCGGGGAGGAGGCGCCCTATGGCGGCGAACAGCGCATCATGGTGCCCTCGCCCAAGGTCGCGACCTACGACCTCCAGCCCGAGATGAGCGCGCCCGAGGTGACGGCGAAGGCGGTCGCGGCGATCCGCTCGGGCGCGTTCGACCTGATCGTGCTCAACTTCGCCAACGCCGACATGGTGGGCCACACCGGCAGCCTCGCGGCGGCGACGAAGGCGGTCGAGGCGGTCGATGCAGGGCTGGGCGCGATCGCCGCGGCGGTCGGGGAAGCTGGCGGGGCACTGCTGGTCACCGCCGATCATGGCAACGCCGAGCTGATGCGCGATCCGGCAACGGGCGGGCCGCACACCGCGCATACCCTCAACCCGGTTCCTGTCATGCTCGCGGGCGGGCCGGCGGGCGCAGGGTTGCGCAGCGGCAGGCTCGCCGACGTGGCGCCGACGCTGCTTGGCCTGCTCGGAATCCGCCAGCCTCCTGCGATGACCGGCCGAACCTTGCTGATCGGTGAGGTTCCTGGCGCTGTCGTGTCCGATGCAGCCGAGAGCGCGCCTTGATCCGGCACCTTCCGAACGCCTAACATCGAGCGTTGCGGCATGGGCATGGCGCAGTCGCCGCGCCCCACCGCGCAATCCCGGATGTGGTAATCCCGGTCTGGCGGGGCGGTCGTCGCCCTCATATGGGCCGCATGGCAATGGAACGGCGCATGAAGGTCTCGCTTCGGTCGGCGCTTCTCGGTGCAGGTGTCGCCTTCGCCGTCGGCATCACGGTGAACGGGCCTGTCGGCCGATATCTCCAGGGCCATCTCGGCCTCGCCGCCTTCGCGCAGGAAGGCAGCCGCGCGGAGACATATCGCCTGCTGTCGCTGTTCGGCGACGTGTTCGAGCGCATCCGCGCGGAATACGTCGAGCCGGTGACCGACCGTGACGTGATCGAGGCCGCCATCAACGGCATGCTCACCAGCCTCGACCCGCATTCCGGCTACATGAACCCGCGCAACTTCCGCGACATGCAGGTACAGACGCGCGGCGAGTTCGGGGGCCTCGGCATCGAGGTCACACAGGAGAGCGGCTACATCAAGGTCATCTCCCCGATCGACGAGACGCCGGCCGCGCGTGCCGGCGTGCGTGCCGGCGACCTCATCACCCATATCGACGGCCAGTCCACCCAGGGGCTGACGCTGAACGAGGCGGTCGAGAGGATGCGCGGGCCGCCGCGCACCGAGATCAAGCTCGGCATCCGCCGCGAGGGCTCTCCCCGCCCCATCGAACTCGCCATCACCCGTGACGTGATCCGCATCCAGTCGGTCCGCGCCAGGCTCGAGGGCGACGTCGCCTATATCCGCATCACCAGCTTCAACGAGCAGACCGATGCCGGCCTCCGCCGCGCCATGGCGCAGCTGCGCCAGCAGGCGGGCGGCAACCTCAAGGGCATCCTGCTCGACCTCCGCAACAACCCGGGCGGGCTGCTCGACCAGGCCGTGGCGGTGTCGGACGATTTCCTCGACCAGGGCGAGATCGTCTCCACCCGCGCGCGGCGGACGGAGGATGCCCAGCGCTACAACGCCAAGGCTGGCGACATCGCGCAGGGCCTGCCCGTGGTGGTGCTGATCAACGGCGGCTCCGCCTCGGCGTCGGAGATCGTCGCCGGCGCGATCCAGGACCATCGCCGCGGTATCGTCATCGGCACGCGGAGCTTCGGCAAGGGCTCGGTCCAGACGGTGATGCCGCTGCCGGGCAACGGTGCGATCCGGCTGACGACAGCGCGCTACTACACGCCCTCGGGCCGCTCGATCCAGGCCACCGGCATCGAGCCTGACGTGATCGTCGAGGCGCAGAAGGGCGACGCGCGGACAGAGGCGCGTGACCGCGAGGCGCAGCTGAACCGGGCACTCCGCAATGACGGGGGCAACGGCACCGCACAGCGTGCGGCACCGCCGGCGCTGCCCGCCGTGCAGCTTCCGCCGGGCTTCCTCGACAGTGCCGCGCAGGCCCCCGAGGCGCCGACGGGCGAGCAGACGACGCCCGCCCTGGTGTTTGGCGACCCGGCGCGCGACTTCCAGATGCGCAAGGGTCTCGACCTCGTGCGTGGCCTCGCCGCGATGCGCCGCGCCTCCAACTGACCCACCCGAAAGGCGCCGGGGACGGCAGGGCTGACGCCAGGATGTATCGTCCACCGCCGCGCTTCTCGACGGGCCTGAAGGCGCTCGCGCTGTTCTGGCTGGTGCTGCTCCTCGGCGGCGGCGCCGGCGGGGTGTGGCTGCACATGCTTGGGCCACCAGTTGAGCAGGTGGCGGCCGAGCCCGAACCGCCACAGCCGACCCCGGCAGAACTCGCCGCCGCCACCGCACCACCGCCGCCGCAGCTGCCGGCCCTCCCCCCCGTGATCTCGCCCGACACGCTCCGCGCCCCAGCCCCGGCGCCGGAGCCGGTGCGCGAAACCCCCGTGGCGAACCCCGACCCGGCGCTGCTCGAACGGCTGCGCGAGGGAGCGCTGCCGCGCGTGGCGGAGGATGGCCGGGCTGCCTGGCAGACCTACGCGCGCCCCTTCGACGGGGCTGACCGCAGGCCGCGCATCGCCGTGCTCGTCGCGGGCCTCGGCATCAGCGAATCAGCCACCGAAACGGCCATCCAGCGCCTGCCCGGCGCGATCTCGCTCGCCTTCTCGCCGTACGGCATCAGGCTCGCGGAGTTCGCCGCCATGGCGCGGGCCGACGGGCACGAGGTCCTCGTCGGCATCCCGATGGAGCCTGTCGGCTTCCCGTTGAACGACCCCGGCCCCCAGGCGCTGCTGACCAGCCTGCCCTGGGGCGAGAACAACCAGCGGCTGACCTGGGTGCTCTCGCGCTTCCCCGGCTATGTCGGCGCCACCAACGTGCTCGGCCCGACGCTGCGCGGCGAGCGGTTCTCGGCCAGCCCAGAGGCGATGCGCCCGATGCTCGAGGTGCTGCGCACGCGCGGGCTGCTGTTTGTCGAGGCCCGGCCGGGCGAGGCGGCGCCGGCGGGCCTGCCCGCCCGCGGCGTCGACATCCAGCTCGACGAACGGCCGATGCGGGCCGAAATCGAGGCGAGGCTCGCTGATCTCGAGCGGATCGCCCGCGAGCGTGGCGCTGCCCTCGGCCTCTCGGGCGCGAGCCCGCTTGCGCTCGACAGGCTCGGGGCCTGGGCCGCGGGCGTCGAGGCGCGCGGCTTCGCGCTCGCCCCCGTCACCGCACTCGCCGCCCCAGGTGGGCGCCAGGTGCAACGCTGAGGATCGCGCGGCCGTGAGCCTGCTGCCCTATCGCCGCAATGTCGGCGCCGTGCTGTTCAACGCGGCAGGCCTCGTGCTGGTCTGCCGCCGCGCCGACCTGCCGAATGCCGAGGGCGCGCCCGGCGGCTGGCAGCTTCCCCAGGGCGGCATCGACGACGACGAGGACCCAGGCACCGCCGTGCTGCGCGAGCTCGCCGAGGAGATCGGCACCGACCGCGCAGCGGTGATCGCCGAACACCCAGAGTGGCTGACCTACGACCTGCCCGCGCACCTGGTCGGCCGCGCCCTCGGGGGGAGGTATCGCGGGCAGATGCAGAAATGGTTCGCGCTCAGGTTCCACGGCACCGATGCCGACATCCGCCTCGACGCCGACCCGCATCCGGAGTTCGATGCTTGGCGCTGGGCGAGGCTGGCTGAGCTTCCCGCCCTCGCGGTCGACTTCAAGCGCGCGATCTACCTGCGCCTCGCCGCCGATTTCGCTCACCTCGCGGCCGCCTGAGGGCAGCGGGGAAGACAGGCGCGGTCCGGCGTGATCCACTTTCCCCTTCGCAGGGCGGAGGGTGGCATGGACGGTGATGCGGCAAGGGCGTTGGTGGAAGCGGCCGTGACGGCGGGACAGGAGAACTTCCTCGCGACCAGCCGTCGCGTTCCGCCGAACTTCCTTCTGATGGCAGAGCAGGCGCCCGCCACCTTCGCCGGCTACGGCCTGATGCGCGCCGCGGTGATGAAGGACCGCGACGAGGGCGGCGCGCTCGACCTCCGCACCAAGGAGCTCGTCTTCGTGCTGCTTGACGTTCTGGTGCTGAACGAAGGCGGCGCGATCGCACACATGGAGAACGCGATGCGCCTCGGTCTGACAGTGCCAGAGCTCGCCGAGGGGCTGACGCAGGTGCTGATGGTTGGCGGCATCACGACATGGAACCGCGCGGGTGCCGCGGTGATGCGGCGGGCGGTGGAGATCGCCGGGGCTGGGGGAACGACCCCGGGCGCCTGATCAACTCCGAGCCTGATCAGCCCACGAGCCGGATCAGCCCCGAGCCGGATTAGCCCCGGGCCTGGGACGCTGCACTCGTCGCGGCGGGCACAGGCTCGCCGGCACGGCGCTGCTCATCCACATGCGCGACCGCGAAGGCGAAACCGAGGGCTGCGATGCCGAGGACGAGGCTGAAGGTGCGCCGCTGGTCGAACGTATCCATCCACTGTTCCTCCCGCCGTGCTGTGTGCCCCAGGACAAAACCATAGCGGGAGTTAAATGGACGTTAACGCACGCCACAAGAGATGATCGGCGCGTTGACGGGAGCCTGCGCCAGGAACTGCGCATCCGTTCAGGCGGCCCGGGCGGTCACGGTTCCGCCGCGGTCTCCCTGCCAGGTGCGGGCGGCAAAGGCCTCGTTGCGCTTCTGCTTGAACAGCATGAAGCGATAGGCGGCGCGGGCGGCAAGGCCCGACATCCGTCCGCGCGGCGGCAGGCCGACGGCCTTGAAGATCATGCCCACCCCGCGGTCGAGATGGTGCTGGCGGTAGTAGCTCATCGCCTTGGCCATATAGGCGGCGATGGCGGCGCGCCGGTCATACGGGGCCCCCTCGGCCCGGTTGGCGCAGTGGAAGGCGAGTGCGAGCTCGTCATCCTCCGTCTCGCCAATGCGGCCGAGGCCGATGCGGACCCGCTCCATGACCGAGAGCTTCTCGCGGCCGAGATAGCGTCGCATGTGGTCATAGAAAAGCTTGAAGTGCCGGTATTCGTCCGCCGCGATCAGGCGGCATACCTCGACGAGCACCGGCTCCTCGCTGCCTTCGCCAAGTGCCGTATAGTAGGAGGACGTGCCCGTCTCGACCATGCAGCGGGCGATCAACTCGCCGGTGCGCGAGCCGCGGACGGAGGCGTCGACCGAGGTCTCGATGCGGAAATCCTTGCGGAATCGCGCGAAGGCGGCCGGATAGTCCCAGCCCGGGTCGGCGAGTGCTGCCCACCGGCCGAGCGCCTCGCCGTGCTGCACCTCCTCGACCGCCCAGTTCCGTGCCGCCATCTGGAAGTCAGGGTCGTCGCGGAAGACGTTGCAGAGATAGTCGGCGTAGTCGTTGCCGTTGCGCTCGACCATCGCGGCGGCCTTGACGAGGGGCACGATGGCGGGATCGACCTTGTCCGGGTCGAACCGGTCCCAGGCGATCTGGTCGATGTGCCAGTGCTTCATCGCCGAACGCCCCTGGCGCTTGTGTCCGGCGGGGGATGGGCGGGACAGCAGGCAGGAGCCCGTGGCATGGCGCGGTGCACTTCCCCGATCACGCCCCGCACGGGTTCAGCCCGTGCCGGGGCCGGCCGGCGCCACGCCGGCCGCTCGATTGACCACACTAGGAATGGTGCTTCCGGCT
This sequence comes from Elioraea sp., assembly GCF_022842375.1. Taxonomy (GTDB): domain Bacteria; phylum Pseudomonadota; class Alphaproteobacteria; order Acetobacterales; family Acetobacteraceae; genus Elioraea_A. The sequence continues at coordinate 47,872 of NZ_JALHPR010000019.1, forward strand.
GCCAAGGGCAAGCCCTTGCGCGTAGGCGGAACATCGCGGAATCAATCGCTTGGCCGGAATGATCGCTGCCGGGTCAACCGATCCGCGACACAACGCGAACGGTCAGGCCGCAGCCGCGGCGAGCATTTCGCGGGCGGCGAGAAGTTTCGCCATCGCCGCCTCGCGCGCCTCGACATCGGCGCCCTTCGCTGCCTCGAGGTAGGCCGCCTCCGCCTCGGCCACGCGCGACCGCGCACTGTCGGCGTAGATCTGCTCGACCGGCACGGCCATGTCGGCGAGCACCGTCGTCCGCTCCGGTGTGATCTCGGCGAAGCCACCGGCGACGTAGAGGCGCTTGGTCACGCGCCCGCCCTCGTGCACGCGGATCACGCCGCCGCGAAGTGCCACGATCATCGGCGCGTGGCCGGCAAGCACGCCCATGTCCCCTTCCGCCGCCGGGATCTCGGCCATGTCGACCTGCTCCGACAGCAGCAGCTGTTCGGGCGAGACAAGTTCGAGGGTGAATTGGGCCATGGCGCTCTCTCCGCCCCGTTCTTCAGGCCGCCTCGGCGGCCATCTTCTCGGCCTTGGCCACCGCCTCCTCGATCGTGCCCACCATGTAGAAGGCGCTCTCGGGCAGGTGGTCGTACTCGCCGGCGCAGATCGCCTTGAACGAGCGGATGGTGTCCTGGATCTCGACGAAGGCGCCAGGCTGGCCGGTGAACACCTCGGCGACGAAGAAGGGCTGGCTGAGGAAGCGCTGGATCTTGCGCGCGCGCGCGACGATCAGCTTGTCCTCCTCCGAGAGCTCGTCCATCCCGAGGATGGCGATGATGTCCTGGAGCGACTTGTAGCTCTGCAGGATGCGCTGCACCTCGCGGGCGGTGTTGTAGTGATCCTCGCCGACGATCCGCGGGTCGAGCGCGCGCGACGTGGAATCGAGCGGGTCGACGGCGGGGTAGATGCCGATCTCGGTCAGTGCGCGCGAGAGCACGGTCGTCGCGTCAAGATGGGCGAAGCTCGTGGCGGGGGCCGGGTCGGTCAGGTCGTCGGCGGGCACGTAGATCGCCTGCACCGAGGTGATCGAGCCCTTCTTGGTCGAGGTGATGCGCTCCTGCAGCGCGCCCATGTCGGTCGCGAGCGTCGGCTGGTAGCCCACCGCGGACGGGATGCGGCCGAGCAGCGCCGACACCTCGGAGCCTGCCTGGGTGAAGCGGAAGATGTTGTCGACGAAGAAGAGGACGTCCTGGCCCTCCTCGTCGCGGAAGTATTCGGCGATGGTCAGCCCCGACAGCGCCACGCGGGCACGCGCGCCCGGCGGCTCGTTCATCTGGCCGTACACCAGCGCCACCTTCGAGCCGGGCTCGTCGATCTTGATGATCCCGCTGTCGACCATCTCGTGATAGAGGTCGTTGCCCTCGCGGGTGCGCTCGCCCACGCCGGCGAACACCGAGTAGCCGCCGTGCTTCTTGGCAACGTTGTTGATCAGTTCCTGGATGGTCACCGTCTTGCCGACGCCGGCGCCGCCGAACAGGCCGATCTTGCCGCCCTTCAGGTAGGGGGCGAGCAGGTCGATCACCTTGATGCCGGTGACGAGGATCTGCGCCTCGGTCGCCTGGTCGACGAACTTCGGCGCCTCGCGGTGGATCGGCAGGAAGCGTGTGGCGCCGACCGGGCCACGCTCGTCGATCGGCTCGCCGATCACGTTCAGGATGCGGCCGAGCGTCTCGGGGCCGACGGGCATGCTGATCGGCGCGCCGCTGTCGACCACCTCGGCGCCACGCACCACGCCGTCGGTGCTGTCCATCGCGATGGCGCGCACGGTGTTCTCGCCGAGATGCTGCGCGCATTCGAGCACCAGCGTCCGGTCACCCACCTGGGTGCTCATGGCGTTCAGCATGTTGGGCAGTTCGCCGGGGAACTGCACGTCCACCACCGCACCCAGCACCTGGGTGATCTTGCCGACGTTGTTGCTCGCCATCGTTCCGCTCTCCACTCGTTCCTGCCTCGCCAAGCGGGGCTGGGTTAGTTCCCGCCTCGCCGAGCGAGGCTGGGTTCGTTCCGGCCTCGCCGAGCGAGGCCGGGTACCGGTGTCAGACCGCCTCGGCGCCCGAGATGATCTCGATCAGTTCCTTGGTGATGTTCGCCTGGCGCTGGCGGTTGTAGCTCTGCGTCAGCCGCGCGATCATGTCGCCGGCGTTGCGCGTCGCATTGTCCATCGCCGTCATCCGCGCGCCCTGCTCGCCCGCAGCACTCTCGAGCACCGCGCGATAGATCTGGATCGCCAGGTTCTGCGGCAGCAGGCTGGCGAGGATCGCCTCCTCGGCCGGCTCGTATTCGTAGAGGGCCTTCGGCCCCACATCCGCTGCCACCTCGCCGGTGGCCGGGATGCTCGCCGGGATCAGCGGCTGCTCCGACGGGATCTGGCTGATCACCGACTTGAAGCGATTGTACACCAGCGTGCAGACGTCGAATTCCTCTGCCGCCAGCATCGCGGTGATCTTCTCCGCGATCGGTGCCGCGTCCTCGAAGCCGATGCGCTTCTTGCCGACGAAATTCACCTCGCCGACGATGTTGCGCGCGTATTCGCGGCGCAGATAGTCACGACCCTTCCGCCCGACCGTGAGCAGCTTCACCGTCTTGCCCTGCTCCTCGAGCGCGCGCACGCGCGAACGGGCGAAACGGGAGATGGTGCTGTTGAAGCCGCCGCAAAGCCCGCGGTCGGCTGACACGACCACCAGCAGGTGAACGTCCTGCCGGCCGGTGCCGACGAGCATGCGGGGCGCATCCGGGCTTCCCGCGACCGAGGTCGCGAGAGCGCCCAACATGCGCTCCATCCGCTCGGCGTAGGGCCGGGCGGCCTCTGCCTGGCTCTGCGCGCGCTTCAGCTTGGACGCAGCGACCATCTTCATGGCCTGCGTGATCTTCCGCGTCGACTTCACGCTGTTGATGCGGGTGCGAAGCGTCTTCAGGCTCGGCATCGGTCAGGGTCCCCGGTGTGCCGCGCCGCTCAGGCGAAGTTGCGCGAGAAGGCGTCGAGGAAGGCCTTCAGCTTCTCCTCGGTGCCCGACTTGATCTCGCGGTCGCTGCGGATCGCGTCCAGGATGCCCGTGTCGGAGGCACGCAGGCCCGCCAGCATCTGTCGCTCGAAACGGCCGATGTCGTTCACCTTCACGCTGTCGAGGTAGCCACGCGTGCCGGCAAAGATCGACACCACCTGCTCCTCGACCGGGACCGGGCTGAACTGGGGCTGCTTCAGCAGTTCCGTCAGCCGCGAACCGCGCGAGAGGAGGCGCTGCGTCGAGGCATCGAGGTCGGAGGCGAACTGCGCGAAGGCCGCCATCTCGCGATACTGGGCGAGCTCGAGCTTGATGCGGCCCGCAACCTGCTTCATCGCCTTGATCTGTGCGGCGGACCCGACGCGGCTCACCGAGATGCCGACGTTCACCGCAGGGCGGATGCCTTTGTAGAACAGCTCGGTCTCGAGGAAGATCTGCCCGTCGGTGATCGAGATCACGTTGGTCGGGATGTAGGCCGACACGTCGCCGGCCTGCGTCTCGATCACCGGCAGCGCGGTGAGCGAACCCGAGCCGTTCTCGGCGTTCAGCTTCGCCGCACGCTCGAGCAGGCGCGAGTGCAGGTAGAACACGTCGCCCGGATACGCCTCGCGGCCAGGCGGGCGGCGCAGCAGCAGCGACATCTGCCGGTAGGCGACGGCCTGCTTGGAGAGGTCGTCGTACGCGATCACGGCATGCATGCCGTTGTCGCGGAAATATTCGCCGAACGCACAGCCGGAATAGGGGGCAAGGTACTGCAGCGGCGCAGGCTCGGACGCGGTGGCGGCAACGACGATGGAATACTCCATCGCGCCGTATTCCTCGAGCGTCTTGACCAGCTGTGCCACCGTCGAGCGCTTCTGCCCGATCGCGACGTAGATGCAGTAGAGCTTCTTGCTTTCGTCGCCCGACTGGTTGATGGCCTTCTGGTTCAGGATCGTATCGATGATCACTGCCGTCTTGCCGGTCTGGCGGTCACCGATGACGAGCTCGCGCTGGCCGCGGCCGATCGGGATCAGCGCGTCGATCGCCTTGATGCCGGTCTGCATCGGCTCGTGCACGCCCTTGCGGGGGATGATGCCAGGGGCCTTCACGTCGACGCGGCGGCGCTCCATCGCCGAGCCATCGGGATTGGCGAGCGGCCCCTTGCCGTCGATCGGGTTGCCGAGCGGGTCGACGACACGGCCGAGCAGGCCCTTGCCGACGGGAACGTCGACGATGGCGCCGGTGCGCTTCACGAGGTCGCCCTCGCGCACGCCCCGGTCATCGCCGAAGATCACGATGCCGACATTGTCGCTCTCGAGGTTGAGCGCCATGCCGCGGAGCCCCGCACCCGGGAACTCCACCATCTCGCCCGCCATGACGTTGGCGAGGCCGTAGACGCGCGCGATGCCGTCACCGACCGACAGCACCTGGCCGACATCGGCGACGTCGGCTCCCGTGTCGAAGGTCGCGATCTGGCTCTTGAGGATCGCACTGATCTCTGCCGGACGGATCTCCATGTCAGGCTGCCCCCTTCATGGCCTGTGAAAGCCGCTGCAGGCGGCTACGGATGGAACTGTCATAGAGACGGGACCCGATCTTGACGACCAGGCCGCCGAGGATGGATGGATCGACGCGCGAGGCAATGCGCACACGCGCATGCCCGGCCCGGATCAGCGAAGCCTCGATCGCGCGCGCCTGCTGGTCGGACAGCGGCACGGCGCTGACCACCTCGGCCGTCTCCTCGCCGCGGCGGGCGGCGAGCTGGGCACGGAAGGCGGCGAGGATGCGCGGCAACATGCCGAGGCGGCGGTTGGCAACGATGACGCCGAGGAAGTTCTTGATGGTGCCGTCGAGTGCGGCGCTGTCGGCGACGGCCATCATCGCCTTCATCTGTGCCTCGCGGCCGATGCGCGGATCATCGACCACGGCGCGGAACTCGGCATTCTCGGCGTAGAGCGTCTCGAGCGCAGACAGCGCTTCCGCGAAACGGTCATACACGCCCTCGTCGCCCTTCTGGCGCAGGTCATCGGCCAGCGCGAGAAGGCCCCCGGAATAGCGTGCCGGCACCGTATCGACCGAGGCGCGCGCATCCCGCGCGAGCTTCATGGCCTCGGCGATCTCGGCGATGCGTGGGTTGTCGGTCGGCGGCAACGACGGTGGCCTCGGTCCCGGTTCGCGTTGACGGCCCCGATACCCGGAAGGGCAGGCAGGACCGCAGGAAATCAGCCCCGGCAGGCACCCCCGCCGAGAGCGCGCGGGAGGTAACACACGGGATGTGGCGGTGCAACAGGGCGGGCGCACCCCGTGCGCCTGCGGCACGAAAAGAGTGGGCTTGAAGCGTCGGGCGCACACCCCCATCTCGCCCGGCACTGGAAGCGGGTCCCTCTGGCGGCACGATCAAACCGTGCCGCGATGTCGTGTCCAGTCCGCGATGCCTGCTCCGGCACCACGAACACAGGGACCCGACTCATGGAATTCCTCGACACGCTGCTGTTCGGCCTTTTCCTCGGCCAGCCCGGGTGGATGTGGCTCGCCTTCATCGGCATCGTCATCACGCTGCTGGTGCTCGATCTCGGCGTGCTGCACCGCGAGAGCCGCGAGATCGAGGTGCGCGAAAGCCTGATCCTGTCGGCCGGCTATATCGGCATCGGGCTGGCCTTCGGCGGCTGGGTCTGGTGGTACATGGGTGCCCGGTCGGGCATGGAGTACCTGACGGGGTTCCTCGTCGAGAAGTCGCTGGCGATGGACAATGTCTTCGTCATCGCCCTCATCTTCACGTATTTCGCGATCCCGCGCGTCCACCAGCACAGGGTGCTGTTCTGGGGCATCCTCGGCGTCATCGTGCTGCGCGCGATCATGATCGGCCTCGGTACCGCGCTGGTCACGCAGTTCAGCTGGATCCTCTACGTGTTCGGCGCCTTCCTCGTCATCACCGGCATCAAGATGCTGGTGATCGCCGACAGCATGCCGAAGATCGAGGACAACCCCGTGCTGCGCTTCATGAAGCGCCGCTTCAACGTGACGAACGAGCTGCACGGCGAGAAGTTCTTCGTGAAGCAGCCTGACCCCGTGACGGGCAGGCCCACCACCTTCCTGACGCCGCTGTTCCTCGCACTCGTGCTGATCGAGATCGCCGACGTGATCTTCGCGGTGGACAGCGTGCCGGCGATCTTCGCGATCACGCAGGACCCGTTCATCGTCTACACGAGCAACATCTTCGCCATCCTCGGCCTGCGCGCCCTCTACTTCGCGCTCGCCGCCGCGATCCACCGCTTCAAGTACCTCAAATACGCGCTCGCACTCGTGCTCGTGTTCATCGGGTTCAAGATCTTCGCCGTCGGCATCATCGGCAAGGTGCCGCCCTGGATCTCGCTCACCGTCACCTTCGGGCTGCTCGTCGGCGGCGTCATCTACTCGCTGATGCGCACCCGCGGCCCAAAGCCGGCCACGACCGACCCCGCGAAGGCCTGACGCCTTCGGCGACTGGCTTGCCACGGCGCGGCGGGGCGATGATCCTGCCGCGCCGCTGCCGTTTCCACGCCGCCCGGAGCACCGCTATGTCCGACATCGCCTTCGCGCCCGCCACCACGCTCGCGCGCCTCGTCCGGTCCGGAAAGATCGGGGCGGCGGAACTGCTCGACCTCTATCTTGACCGCGTCGCTCGGTTCGATGGGGCGCTGAACGCCATCGTGGTGCGCGATGTCGCCTCGGCGAAGAAGGCGGCGCGTGCCATCGACCGCGCACGCGCGAAGGGCGAGGCGCTGCCCCCGCTCGCCGGCGTGCCGATGACGGTGAAGGAGAGCTTCAACCTCAAGGGCCACCCCACCACCTGGGGCGACCCTGCGTACACGGGCAACATCGCGGCTGAGGATGCGCTCGCCGTCGCGCGCTTCAAGGCGGCCGGCGCGGTGGTGTTCGGCAAGTCGAACGTGCCGCTGATGCTGGCAGACTGGCAGAGCTACAACGCCATCTACGGCACCACCAACAACCCCTGGGACGTGACGCGCACGCCCGGCGGCTCCTCCGGCGGGTCGGCCGCGGCGCTGGCGGCTGGGATGACGGGGCTCGAGATCGGCTCGGACATCGGTGCCTCGATCCGCAACCCGGCGCATTACTGCGGCGTGTTCGGCCACAAGCCCACCTGGGGCATCTGTTCGCCCAGGGGCCACACCCTTGGCACGGTCGCGCAGGGCGACATCTCGGCGATCGGCCCCCTCGCCCGCTCGGCCGGTGACCTGGCGCTGGCGCTCGACGTGATGGCCGGGCCCGACGAGATCGACGGCGCCGGCTGGCGCCTCGCCCTGCCTAAGCCGCGGACGAAGGGGCTGAAGGGCCTGCGCGTCGCCGTGGTGGCGGAGGATGCGAACGCCGAGGTCGACACGCGCTACGCGGCCTTGATCGCCGATCTCGCCCGCGCGCTCAGGAAGGAAGGGGCGAAGGTCTCGCTCACCGCGCGCCCCGCGTTCGATACGGCGGCGATGGCGCGCACCTACATCCTGATGCTCAGGGCCGCCACCTCGGGGCGCCTCCCCGACGCCGCCGTCGCGCGCTGGCAGGCGGAAGCTGGCAAGCGTGGGGCCGACGATGCGTCCTACGTCGCGCTGATGGCCCGCGGCAACACCCTCACCCACCGCGACTGGCTCAGGCTGAACGAGGCCCGCCACGTGATGCGCCATGCCTGGGCAGCGTTCTTCCAGGAGTGGGACGTGGTTCTCACCCCCTGCGCCTCGGGCCCCGCCTTCCCGCATGACCAGGTGGGCGAGCGGCAGGACCGGACGATCATGGTCAACGGCCATGCGCAACCGGTGACCGACCAGCTCTTCTGGGCCGGCTATCCGGGCCTGTTCTACCTGCCCGCGACGGCGGCCCCCCTCGGCACGATCGATGGGCTTCCGGTCGGCGTGCAGATCATCGGCGCGCAGCATGACGACCGAACGACGATCGCGGTCGCCGGGATGATCGAGAAGGCCTGGGCGCCCTTCGTTCCGCCGCCCGGGTTCGACGCGTAACGTCCTACCTTTGCGGCAGCCCCAGCATCGGGCCGAGCTGGTCGAGCAGGGTGCGCAGCGCGCCGACCTGGCCCGCGAGAGCGGCACCGCCGAGCGGGGGGCCCGCCACGGCCGCGGCCGGCGGCGCGGCGGGACCCGCGATGCCCGGCATGGGTGAGCGGTCCTGCAGCATCTCCGCCTGAGAGAGGCTGCCCGAGCCATCGTAATCGTAGCTGTGGATCAGCAGCTGCGCCGCCACGATGCCACCCAGCGCGCCTGCACCGAGAGCGGTCGCGAGCTGGTCGAGTTCAGCGCCGGTCGCCAGCATCGCCATGTGCGTCGCCCCGCGCACCAGGCGGGCAAGCTCTGCCGGGGTGAGAACCCCGTCGCGCGTCACGTCGGCCCAGGCGAACACGGCCGTCATGCACCCTGCCGCATCGCCGCTGCAGGCCGCCTCGAACCCATCCAGCGCACCGAGGAACGACAGCCCCTCGCCATGCAGCGCGGCGAGCCCGCCCGCGATGGCGGGGCACCGTGCCCATTGCGTCGCCGGCGCATCGCCGGGGATCACGTCATCGGGCTGTTTCGGCCCTGGGGTTCGGGTTTCGAGCTGGGTGCCCTGGGCCCGCATGATCAGCCGCGTCTGGTCGGCGTCATCGGCGACCGCGAGAGTGAAGCCGCCGCCCTCGGCCGTGCGCGCGACGCGCCACAGCTCCTGCGGCCCCTGCTGCGGCAGCAGCGCCCAGTAGCGGCCCGTGAGGAACAGCAGCGCGCCGGGGTCGGTGCACTGGCCGTTCGCCCACAGACCCTGCGCGGCCTGCGGGATCGTCCCAGGCTGAGCGGGCTGGGCCTCGACGACGGCGGGAATGGCGAGGGAGAGGGCAAGGGCGGCAGCGAGACGCATCATGGCGCGATCCTGATGTCTGCGCCGGCGCAGAGGTCTGCCCCGGCAATGCGGGCGGTGCGGCGGTCGCGGAATACGGCCGTCACATCATAGGCACACACGCCGTCCTGCGGTGGCGAGAGGCTGAACCCCTGGCCGACGCCGATGATCGCATCGCCCAGCCTGTCCGGACCCCGCGGCGCGCCGGGCGGGTCGGCGTGCAGTGCCACGATCGGCGCTGTGCCGGCATTGACGATGCGCGCGGCCCCCGCCACCGGCGCCGAGGTCCAGCCCGCCTCGATCGCGAGCTCGGTCAGGCGGCAGAAATCGAGGCCCGCCCTCTCCTCCCGCTCACCGTTGTCGTAGACCACGCGCAGCGTGGTGGCGCAGGCAGGCGCCCGTCCGGCGGGAACGCGGATCGTGCCGCCCGGCGGCATGATGTCGGCACCTAGCCTGTCGGGCCCCTCGCTCGCGGCACCATCGGCGAAGGAATAGAGCTCCATCACCGTGCGGCCGGAGCGGTTGACGATGCCGATGGTCCCCGGCGAGGAGGCACCCGGTGGTGCAGCGGCGCCGCCCGAAGCCGGTGGATCGGCCCCCGTCCAGCCAGGCGCGATCACGATCTCGGTCGTCGTGCAGAAATCGATGCCGGACCGCTGCTCGCGCGTGCCGTCGTCATAGGTGATGGCAAGCGTGCTCGCGCAGGCAGGCGGCGTGGCGGACGGAAGGGTGATGGCGCGGCCGTCATCCATCGTGTCGGCGCCGAGACGGTCAGCCCCGCGGTTGGGCGAACCATCGGCGAAGACGTAGACCTCGAACACCGTGCGGCCGGAACGGTTGACGATGCTCACCTGCCCGGCCGCCGCCGCTGCCCCCCCGCCACTCCCGCCGAGCGCCTCAGCCGTCGTCCAGCCGGGGGTGATGGCGAGTGCGGTGATGGCGCAGAGGTCGATGGCCCGCCGCTCCTCCGCCCCGCCATTGTCGAACACCACGCGGACGTCATAGCTGCAGCCGGAATCGGGGAAGCGGGCGGTGAAGGTGGCGCCTCGCGGGATGACAGCGCTGCCGAGGCGGTCCTCGCCCCACTCCGTCTCCTGCGTGCCGGAGATGAAGAGCTGCTGGATGCTGCGTGGCGAGCGGTTCTCGATCGCGATCTCGCGCTCCTGCACCTGCACCGGGATGGCGCGCGCGAAGGACACCTCGCGCGTTCGGCACACGTCCTGCCGCTCACGCACCTCCTCCTCGCCATCCTCGAAGACGATGCGGATGTCGACCGAACAGCCGAAGCCGGCGGGAAGCCGCACCCGGAACGTTCCGGCCGCCGCAACCACCTCGCTGCCGAGCCTGTCGGGCCCCCAGCCGCGCGCACCTTGCCCGGCGCGTGCGACGTAGAGCTCCTGCAGCGTCACCTCGCCGTCGTTCTTGATGGTGAATTGAGGCCCGGGCTGCGGCGCCTGCGGCGGCCGCTGCTGCTGTGGTTGCTGAGCCAGGGCGGGAAGGGCGAGCAGCACGGCGACCAGCACGGCGACGAGACGCTTGACCATGGGGCGAGCCCTCCATTTTGCCGAAGGCTCGCACGGGAGGTTGCGGGAGGGCAATCGCCCCCGAAAAGGGCTCAGCGATCGCCGAGTGCCGCCACAGCCATGTCGACCGCCAGCCGGGCGCCGCGGCCCGAGGGGTCGCCGCCCGGGTCGTAGGCGGCAAGCCCGAGGCAGGCGAGCGGCACGGCGCTCGCCGCCGCCGCGATCGAGGCGATGAGGTCCGCCCGCGCGGGCCACAGCGGGGCGGGGGTCAGCGCCCCTGGCACCGCCTCGGGCCCGGCGACGTCGAGGTCGATATGCATGTACCAGGCGGGCGCCGCGCCGGCCCTGGGGCCGAGCAACGCGGCGGTGCGCTCGCCCGCATCCTCGCCCATCGCCGCCGCGTCGAGCCGCGCAATCGGGTGCGCGGCGAGTGCGGCTTCCTCCTCCGCATCGAGATCGGAGGCGCCGATCAGCGCGGCGGCTTCCGGCCGCACGGGGATGCGCAGGCCGGCACGCTCGCGCCAGTCATCGAACTCCCAGCCGAGGCACACGGCGAAGGGCATGCCGCCGAGCAGGCCGGTGCCGGTGGTGGCCAGTGTGTGCATGTCGCCATGCGCATCGTACCAGACGATCCCAACATCGCCCTTCGCCCGCGCCACGCCGCCGGCTGGCCCGACCGCGCCGGTGCAGTTGCCTTCGAGCACCAGCGGGAAGCGCCCCTGCGCGATGGCATCGGCCACCGCATCGGAGGTGCGCGCGGCGAGCCAGCCGATATTCGTCACCGTGTCGCGCGTGCGCTTCCCGCGCGGGAGATCGACCGTCACCGCATCGGCCAGCGTATGTCCTGCCTCGGCGAGAGCGAGGCCGAGGCCGGCGCCGAGCATCGCTGCCGGCCCCTTCGCAGGCCCCCAGCGCCCGACATCGCCGGCGAAGGGAACGAGGATCGGTTGGATCAGCATGGCGGCCTCCGCTCATCATCCAGGGCGATCGCACAAGAAGGGCGCTCGCCAATGCCCAGTTTCTTCCCTCTCCCGCCCAGGCGGGAGAGGGAGAAGGAAGCAGCGGTCGCGGCGTAAGTCACGCGGCAAGCGCACGTCACCTGGTCATCACCGGTGGTCGAGACGACAGCAACCGCGCGACGCTGAAGCGGTGCCGCGCGCTGGCCCCTGGCCGCGCGGGGACCGCAGATACCCGTGCGGGATCGCCCGCCCCCTCAACCGCCTCGTCTAAGTGGCCGTCTGACAATTCTACTGCCGCGACCGACCGGCTTTGGTTTGCTGCGCTTTCCGGTGCTCACGGCCCCCGTTCTTCCGCTGCGCGGGGCGGAGGCCGCTGCGCGCCGGTTCTCGGAAACCGCGCCATTCGACTCACGGCAGTGAATTCTCAAACGGGCTCCGAACGCGGGCGCTACAGGAAACTCACAGGATCGACATCCACGTCGATGCGCGCCGCGCGCGGCACCGTGGTGCGCGCGAGCCAATCACCCAGCAGCGCCTGAACGTCGATGCCGCGCGAGGCCTTCAGCAACAGCCGCCGCCGATGCTGGCCGCGCAGGATGGAGAGCGGCGCAGGCGCGGGGCCGAGGATGCGGAACCCCTCTCCCTCCGGCGCCGTCGCGCGCAGCGCCGACGCTGCCTCGTCAGCCACGGCACCATCGGGCGAGGAGACGATGATCGCCGCCAGCCTGCCGAAGGGCGGCCAGCCACCGGCGCGACGCTCCTCCATCTCCTCCGCCACGAAACGATCGACGTCGCCCGAGACCAGCGCGCGCATCACGGCATGGTCGGGCGACCAGGTTTGCAGCAGCACGCGGCCCGCATGCTCGGCCCGACCCGCACGGCCGCCCACCTGGTGCAGCACCTGGAAGCTGCGCTCCGCCGCACGCAAATCCCCGCCAGCAAGGCCCAGGTCGGCATCGACGACCCCGACGAGGGTGAGATGCGGGAAGTGCCAGCCCTTGGCGACGAGCTGCGTGCCGATGATGAGATCGACCTCGCGCTTCTCGATCATCGTCGCGTAATGCGCCGCCCCCGCAGCACCATGGATGGTGTCGGAGCTCATCTCGGCGATGCGCACGCCCTCGAAACGGTCGCGGCATTCGGCGGCGATCCGCTCGACGCCAGGGCCGACGGGGGTGAGGGAACCTTCGGCGCCGCATTCCGGGCAGGCGGGGGGAACGGGTTCCGCGTGGCCGCAATGGTGGCATTCGAGGCGGCGGAGATAGCGATGCTCGACCAGCCAGGCGGTGCAGTTCGGGCACTGGAAGCGATGCCCGCAGGCACGGCAGAGGGTGAGTGGGGCGAAGCCGCGGCGGTTGAGGAACAGCAGCGCCTGTTCGCCTCGCGCCAGCGTCTCGGTGATCGCCGTGGCAAGCGGTGGCGCGATGAAATGCCCGCGCGCGGGCGGCGTGGCACGCAGGTCGATCACGCCGACATCGGGCATGCCGGCGCTGCCATGACGTTCGGGCAGATGCAGCCGCTGGTGCCGCCCGCGTTCGACATTCGCCAGCGTCTCGAGAGAGGGCGTGGCGGAGACGAGAACGGCGGGAATGTCGGTCAGGTGCGCGCGCACCAGCGCCATGTCGCGCGCGTGATAGGCAACGCCATCCTCCTGCTTGAACGCCGTCTCATGCTCCTCGTCCACCACGATGAGGCCGAGATCAGGGAAGGGCAGGAACAGCGCCGAACGCGCGCCGACGACGATGGGCGCGCGCCCTTCCGCCACCGCCCGCCAGGTGTCGCGCCGGCGGGCTCCCGTCACCTCCGAATGCCAGACGAACGGATCGGTACCGAATCGTTGCCGGAACCGCGCGATCACCTGGGCCGACAGCGCGATCTCGGGCAGCAGAACCAGCGCCTGGCGCCCGCGCGCCACCGCTTCGGCCACAGCTTCGAGATACACCTCCGTCTTGCCCGACCCCGTCACGCCGTCGAGCAGCGTCGCGCCCGACCCTCCCCGTACCACCGCCGCGCGAAGGCTCGCCGCCGCCGCGGCCTGGGCCGGCGACAGCAGCGGTGGTGTGCCGGCGGAGAGGTCGGGCCGCTCGGCGTCGCGCGGCAGCAGCGCGGGGATGAGGAGGCCGGCATCGCGCATCGCCTTGATCACGCCGACGCCGACGCCAGCGGCGCGCGCGAGATCGGACGCGGCCCAGGGCACGGGTGCCTCGGCCAGGACGGCGGCGACGCGCGCGCGCGATGGCGGCAGCGATGCCGCATCGACGCCCTCGCCCAGCATCACGCCGGGCCTGCGCGGCGGCGGGGTCAGCGCGCCGGGCACGGACAGCGCCATGCGCAGCACCGCGCCGGGGGGAGAGAGCGTCCAATGCGCCACCCAGTCGATGAAGCGCATGAGCGGGGCGGTCATCGGCGGGGCAGGCAGCAGGGCCGAGAGCGGGCGGAGCTTCGCCGCCGCCACCCCACCATCGGCCTCGCCGTGCCAGACCACGCCGGCAAGCGTCCGCCCCCCCAGCGGCGCGGTCACGAGGGTTCCCGGCGTCGCATCCCAGCCCTCGGGCACCGCATAGTCGTAGGGGCCGGCGAGCGGCAGGGGCAACAGCACGGGGACGCGCCCGGGCACGCGCCCATCCTGTCGCTTTGCCTCGCCGCCCTGCGGGTCTATGGTCGTGCCGCCTTCCATCGGAGATCAGTTTCGCATGAAGTTCTTCGTCGACACCGCCGACGTTGCCGAAATCCGCTCACTCGCCGAACTCGGCATGGTGGACGGGGTGACCACGAACCCCTCGCTCATCGCCAAGTCGGGCCGGAAGATCGCCGAGGTGATCGCCGAGATCTGCGATGCCGTGCCCGGCCCCGTCTCGGCCGAGGTGACCGCGACCGCGTTCGACGGGATGATGAAGGAAGGCCGGTACCTCAAGGCGATCGCGCCCAATGTCGCGGTGAAGGTTCCGTTGACGGTCGATGGCCTGCGCGCCTGCAAGGCGCTGACGGGCGAAGGGGCGATGGTCAACGTCACGCTCTGCTTCTCCGCCGCCCAGGCGCTGCTCGCCGCCAAGGCGGGGGCGACGTTCGTGTCGCCCTTCGTCGGGCGGCTCGACGACATCGGGCAGGACGGGATGGAGCTGATCGCCGACATCGTCGAGATCTACGCCAACTATCCCGCGCTCACGACAGAGGTTCTCGTCGCCTCCGTGCGCCACCCGATCCATGTCGTGCAATCGGCCAAGCTGGGGGCGGACGTCGCCACCGTGCCGCCCGCGGTGCTGCGCGCGCTGTTCCACCACCCGCTGACCGACAAGGGCCTGGCCGCCTTCCTGGCGGACTGGGCCAAGACCGGCCAGTCGATCCTTTGAGGAGCGGCGGGGCATGACCGGAGAGAAGCCCCGCAAGAGCAAGGGCGGCAAGGACGCGGTGGCGGAGCCTGACGAAGCGACGACGGTGGAAGCCTTCCTCCGCGCCAACCCCGCGTTCCTGGCCGAGAACCCCGCCCTCTACCGCGCGCTCGCCCCGCCGAAGCGGGTGCATGGCGAGCGGCTGGCCGACCACATGACCGCGATGCTGGAGGCCGAACGCGTGCGCGGCACCGAGCTTCGCGGCACGCTCGAGGACCTGATCGCGCACGGCCGCGCCAACCAGGCGAACCAGGCCCGTGCCAACCAGGCGATCCTGGCCCTTCTCGCCGCCCGCACGCCGGCCGAGGCGTTCGACATCATCGGCCAGGACTGGCCCGACCTGCTCGGCGTCGATGTCGTGACGGTCTGCGCCGAGGGGCAGGCCGTCACGGGCGCACGTCCGCTCCCGCGTGGCACCGTCGCCAGGCTCCTGCCGTCCTCGGCGCCGATCGCTCTGAGGCCGCAGGCGACCGACACCGTGGCGCTCTACGGCGAGGCGGCGGCGCTGGTCGCCTCCGACGCGCTGGCACGGCTGACGCTGGCGCAGGGGGGCGAGGCAATGATCGCCTGTGGCTCGCGCGATGCCGGGCATTTCGAGCCGCGCCAGGGAACCGAGCTGGTGGCCTTCCTCGCCGCCGCCGTCTCCATCGCGCTCGGCCGTGGTTGAGCCTTGGCGTGGCTGAGGGGTCACTTCTCCAGGCCTATCTCGGCTGGCTCGGGGGCCAGCGGCGCGCGGCGGATGCCACCGTCACCAACTACGCCCGCGATGTCGGCGGGTTCCTCGGCTTCCTGACCGGGCATCTGGGCGCTGAGCCTGACCGCGCCGCGCTGGGCGCACTGACGCAGGCCGATCTTCGCGGCTGGCTCGCCCAGCTCGCCGCCTCGGGCCTTGCCGCCCCCTCGCGCGCACGGGCGCTGTCGGCCGTGCGGGGGTTCTTCCGCTTCCTCGCCCGCACCGGCGGGCCGGACAACCCGGCCGCCGCAGCGCTCGGCTCACCCCGCCGACGCCCGCCCATCCCCCGCGCACTCGGCCAGGACGATGCACGGGTGGTAACGGAGGAGATCTCGGCCGAAGCCGAACCCTGGGTGGCGGCGCGCGATGCCGCCGTCGCGTCCCTGCTCTACGGCGCTGGGCTTCGCATCGCCGAGGCGCTCTCGCTCACCCGCGCCGAGGCGCCGCTGCCGGGGGCCGACGCTGGGTTGAGGGTCCGCGGCAAGGGCAACAAGGAGCGCGTGGTGCCGGTTCTGCCCACGGTGCGCGAGGCGGTGGCGGCGTATCTCGCCCTCTGCCCGCATGCTCTGGGCCCGGGCGATCCGCTGTTCGTCGGCGTCCGTGGCGGGGCCTTGAACCAGCGCCAGGTGCGGGCGGCGATGATCACGCTCCGCCGTGCGCTGGAGCTTCCGGAACACGCGACGCCGCACGCTCTCCGCCACAGCTTCGCGACCCACCTGCTCGAGGGCGGGGCCGATCTCCGCGCGATCCAGGACCTGCTGGGCCATGCCAGCCTGACGACGACGCAGCGCTACACCGCGGTGGACGAGGCCCGCCTGCTGGCGGTGTGGACGCGCGCGCACCCGCGGGCATGAGGCGGGGGGCGCGAGGGGGGGGCGCGGCAGCCGATGATTGAACCTGGGCCCGGTTTTCCCTATCTTCATGCGGCAGGGGCACACTCAACCCCGCGAAGGAGGTTCCCATGATCAACCGACGCTGGCCGATCGTCTGACGCAGCTCATGTCGTGACGCTTGGCAGAGCGGCCCCCATGGCCGCTTTTTTCTTGTCCGCCCGCCCGGCCGGCGAACACGATCAGCGCCTGCCCCCCGCAGCCGGCGCGAGGAAGTCCGGAAGGTCAGCCGGGCCTCCGACAACCGCCATGAGGCCCTCGAGGGCGCGGCACGTCGTCGGCAGGTAGTCGTTCGCCATCCGCTCCCCGATATGGGCATAGAGCTGGTTCTGGCGGTCACGTTCGAGCGCGTGGAACGCGTCGAGGCCGAGCGCATTGTAGGCTTGGGTCATGGACTCGTCGACTTCGTAGAACCGGACCACCGCACCCACGACCGCCGGCGGCAGCAACCCGAGCGCCTCCTGGTTTCCGACATAGACGGGATAGGCGGGCGGAACCGGCACTGCAAACGGCTTGAACCCGTCGGGCTTGGCCGAGAGCGCCGCGAGCAACTCCGGCGCCAGCGAATAGTAGGTGACCTCGGCGTTGACCCTGATCTCGGCCGCCAGCGCGACCGCCACGGCCCGGCGCCGGTCATCCAGCCTGCGGCGATAGGCGAGCCAGGAGCCGATCGCGGTGATCCCGCCGACCAGAAGGATCGCCTTGCCGTCCGGCATCGATGCATCGCTCAGCAGCACGAAAAGCAGTGCCGCAAGCGCAATTGCAGCCCAGACAGGATCGAGGGCGCCGTCGTCGAACCGCATGGGCCGTGCACCACCCCGCTCCAGCCCGGCCTGGCGGGCCACGACGGCGGTGCCGAGAGCCACCGCCGCCGCCACGGCAAGCCCCGCCGCGACATTCCCCGCGAGGCCGGCCGGCAGCGCCGCGAAGGCCGCGAGCGCCAACGCTCCGAGGATGCCGAGAATGATCCGATCCACCGGCAGGCCAGCGTCTGGCAGCGTCTCGCGCGGGCCGGACGCCACCGCCGCTACCGCTTCACCTGGTACACGGTGCGCCGCACCTTCCGCCGCCAGCGGGTGAGCCAGGCCGTCGCGCGCTCGCGGCCCTGGTCCATCTGGCCGGTGTATTTCGGGAATTTCCGCCTGAGCCAGTCGATCGTCCGCTGCGCCCAGCTGTATTCCTCGCGCAGGATGTAGAGCCCCACGGCGAGGAACAGGAAGCCCTGCAGGAACGGAAGGAACAGCCCCACGACGCCAAGTGCGAGGAACCCCCAGCCGGACATGATCTTGCCCCGCCGCGCCCAGCGGCTCGGCGGCCGGGGCGGCAGCATGCGGGGAATGTCGAGATAGTCGCGGCGGCGGGCCATGGCCGGGGGATATGCCCGCCCGGAGCCCTGGGCGCAACCCACACCCCTTGCGGCGATCCCAGATCGGCAGGATCGTGAAACGATGCCGCCCCAGCCCGTTTCGGGCCATTCGCCCATGCCGCCTGCCGTGCCACGGCCCTTGCTGCTCGCGGGGCTCGGCGCGGCGCAGATCCTCGGCTGGGGCTCGACCTTCTACCTCCCCTCCGTGCTCGGCCCGTCGATGGGTGCCTCGCTCGGCCTCACGCAGGACATCGTCTTCGCCGGTGTGACGGTGATGTATCTCGTCGGTGCGACGATCGCTCCCGCCGCCGGGCGCGCGGTCGATGCACGCGGCGCGCGGGTGGTGATGGCCACCGGCTCCGTCATCGCGGCCGCAGCACTCGTGCTGCTTGCCACGGCCCAGGACCTCTCCTCCTACGCTGCTGCCTGGGTGGTGGTCGGCCTAATGCTGCCGCTCACCCTCGGGCAGGTTGGCTTCGCCGCGATCACCCAGGCCGTGCCCGGGCCGGCCACCCGGCGGGCGATGACGCTGCTGACGCTGATCACGGGGTTCACGTCCACGCTTGCCTGGCCGGCGACGGCCGCGCTCGAGGCCTGGCTCGGCTGGCGGGGCACCTGCGCGGTGTTCGCTGCGGCGCACCTTGCGATCGGCCTGCCGCTCTACCTCTCGGTTCTGCCGCGCGCCGCATCGGTGCGTCCGGCAGCGGGGAAGGGCGAGGCACCCCCCGGTACGATGCCTCCCGGTACGATCCCGTTCGGCCGCTTCGTGCTGCTCGTGCTCGCGCTCGGCGTGCCGAATGCGATCGGCTCGGGCGTCCAGCTCGTGACCATCCCGCTCTTTGCCGCCCTCGGCCACGCGCCGGCCACCGCGATCGCGCTTGCGTCCCTCCACGGGCCGGCGCAGGTGGCAGCGCGGGTGGTCGACCTGGCGCTGGGGCCGCGGACGACGGCGATGACGACGGGGCTGTTCTCCGCCATCGTGCTGCCGCTCTCGCTGCTGCCGCTGGCAGGCGGGGGGAGCACGCTGCTGGCCGGGCTGTTCGTGCTGCTGTTCGGCGTCGCCAACGGGCTGATGACGGTGGTGCGCGCAGCACTTCCGCTGGAGCTTGCCGGTCCTGCCGGCTACGGCACGCTCACCGGGCGGCTCGCGCTGCCGACCAACGTGATGATCGCCCTTTCCCCGCCGCTCTTCGCCGCCGTGCTCGCGCGCGGCGGGCCGTTGGGCGCGGCAGCGCTCGCATTCGCGCTCTCGCTGATCGCGCTTGCCGCACTTGCCACGCTCGCGCTCGAGCGCACTCGTGAGCCGCGCGGCTGAGCGTCACCGTCGCACGGTCAACGTCTGGGGCCGAAGCCCTCCAGTGTCCACTCGAGCGGCGCGTGGCTCACCGTCACCGTTCCCTGGCGCGGGCGGTTGATGTCGATGATCAACACGATCGCCGACGCCCAGAGCACGAGCAGCAGCGTCGACATCACGAGCTGCCGCGTGCCGCCGACGCCGAAATGATACCCCATCGCACCAACCGCGATGATCGACGTCCACAGCAGCAGCCTCAGGATGTGCGGGGGCACACGCTCGGTAAAGTACCTCTTCTGCGTCATCGCGAGGTCGAACGTCTCGTTAAGCGCCGCGAGCATCAGGCCGGAGATCGGCGTCGGCGCCGCCCGCGCGACGACGGTCGCAGTCTCCCACAGCGTGGTCTGGAGCGCCGCCGTCTCCGCGTCGAGCCGGTCGGCATCGGCGCGGGTGCGGATGTCGCGATAAACACGGATGCGCACCTCCGTATAGTCGACCAGCGCGCGCTGCATCCGCGCACCTTCCTCGCCACCGATCACGCCGGCGCGCAGCCAGGCCGTGCCGATCGCGTTCGCCTCGTCGAGCACGACGGCGCGACGCTCATCGTGCCGGCCTTCGGCGAGCGAGAGCGTGATGCCGAGCAGGAAGGCGAGAAGCCCGAGGATGCCGCCGACGATGAACCCGATGCCCGACCGCGCCGGCTCATCCGCAGCGCGGCGCTCGAACGCGCGACGGCCGATGCGGTAGCCGAATTCCGTCACCGCCATGAGCAGCAGAACGAGCACGACGAAGAGCAGCATCAGGCTCTCATCGGCGACGGCGGCGAGTGCCTCGAGCAGGAATGCGTGACCCATCGCGCTCTCTCCAATCACTGCCGCTAAATGTGGATCGGGCGCCCCGCGACCGCGAGTGCGGCTTCCTTCACCGCCTCGTTCAGCGAGGGGTGGGCATGCGAGGTGCGCGCGACATCCTCGGCGGAGGCGGAGAACTCCACCGCGAGCGCGAGCTCGGCGATGATCGTTCCGGCATCGGGGCCGATGATGTGGGCGCCGAGGATGCGGTCGGTCACGGCATCGGCGAGGATCTTCACGAATCCGTCCGTCTCGCCCATCGCACGCGCTCGGCCATTGGCGGTGAACGGGAACTTGCCGGATTTGTAGGCGACGTTCGCTGACTTCAGCTGCTCCTCGGTCGCGCCCACCGAGGCGACCTCGGGCCACGTGTACACCACGCCGGGGATCGCATCGTAGTTGATGTGCGGATGCTCGCCGGCAATCTGTTCCGCCAGCGCAACACCCTCCTCCTCTGCCTTGTGGGCGAGCATCGGGCCAACGATGACATCGCCGATCGCCCAGATGCCGGGAACGGAGGTGGCGAACCCTTCCGTCTTCACACGGCCCCGCTCGTCGAGCACGATGCCGACGGCCTCAAGATTCAGCCCCGCCGTGTGCGGCTTCCGGCCAATCGCGACGAGCACGACATCGGCCACGATCTCCTCCGCCGCACCGCCCTTGGCGGGCTCGACCGTCAGCACCACGCCCTCGTTCGTCGTGCGGGCACCCGTCACCTTGGTGCCGAGGCGGAAGGTCATGCCCTGCTTGCCGAGGATGCGGTGGAAATGCTTCGCCACCTCGCCGTCCATCGTCGGCACCAGGCGGTCGAGATACTCCACCACCGTCACCTTGGCGCCGAGCCGCATCCATACCGAGCCGAGCTCAAGCCCGATATAGCCGCCGCCGATCACCACCATGTGGCCGGGAACCGTTTCGAGCTCGAGCCCGCCGGTCGAGGTCACGATCCGCTTCTCGTCCACCGTCACGCCGGGCAGGTCGACGCTGTCGGAGCCCGTTGCGATCACGATATGCTTCGTCGTGTGCGCGGTGCCGTCCACCTCCACCACGCCGGGGGCGGCGATGCGGCCGGTGCCCTTCAGCCACGTCACCTTGTTCTTCTTGAACAGGAACTCGATGCCCTGGACGTTGGCCTTCACCACCTCGCCCTTGCGCGCGAGCATGCGGCCGAGATCGAGTGCCACCTCGCCCTTGATGGTGATGCCGTGGTCATCGAGGCCGTGCTTCGCCTCGGCGAACTTCTCCGACGATTGCAGCATCGCCTTCGATGGGATGCAGCCGACGTTCAGGCAGGTTCCGCCGAGCGTGGCGCGCCTTTCAACGCACGCCACCTTCATGCCGAGCTGTGCCGCCCGGATGGCACAGACATAGCCGCCGGGCCCTCCGCCGATGACGATCACGTCGAACGCGGTCCCTGGCGATGCTGTCTCCGGCATGGTGCGTGTCCCTCTCAGCGTCCATGGAATTCGGTGCGCGCGATCGTGGCGATCTCGGCGAGCGACGTCACCGACCAGTCAGGCACGACATGCGCATCGGGCGTCGCCCCTGTTCCCGTGCGACGCGCACGGCGGTTCACCCACACGCACGGGATGCCGAGCGCGCGGGCGGGTGCGATGTCGTGGAACTTCGACTGCGCGACGTGCAGCACCTCACCCTTGCCGATGCCGAGCGTGGCAAGATGCGCAAGGGCCGCCTGGAAATGCGCATGGTGCGGCTTGTAGTGGCCGACATCTTCCGCCGTGACGAGAAAGTGCGGCGCGGTGCCGATCGCGGTGATCGAGCCCGCGATGGACTCACGGTCGACGTTGGAGAGGATGCCGAGCGTGAAGCGGCCATGCAGGTCGGCGAAGGCAGCAGGCGTGTCGGGAAAGGGCGGCCAGTGCGGCACCGAGGCGCCGAACGCGGCGGCCGTTGCGAGGTCGCGGCGAAGCCCCAGACGGTCCGCCAGTTCGAGGTAGCTGCGTTCGAGGATCACCGGGTAGAGCGCGGCGGGGTCGACCTCCTGCTGGCGGTGCTCGATATCGGCAAAGGCCTCGAGGATCCGCGCGTCGGCCCAGTCCTTGCCTTGCGCGCGCGCCAGCGGGGCGACGAAGCCGAGGATGCCCTGCTCCCAGTCGATCAGCGTGCCGTAGCAATCGAAGGTGAGCGCCTTGAAGCGCCTGAGGTCGAGCACCGCGTCAGCCTCCCGCAACCGTCAGCCCGTCGATGCGGATGGTCGGCGCATCGGTGCCGCGGCGGAACACGAGGTCGTTCGCCGGAACCAGGCGGGCGAACATGTCCTTGAGGTTGCCCGCCACCGTGATCTCGGCCACCGGCTCGGCCAGCACGCCGCCGCGGATCATGAAGCCGGCAGCGCCGCGGCTGTAGTCGCCGGTCACGGGGTTGATGCCCATGCCGATCAGCTCGGTGATGTAGAGCCCCTCGACGATGTCGCTCATCAGCGCCTCTGGGGTGATCGTTCCGGCGGCAAGCCAGACATTCGTCGTTGCCGGCGAGGGCGGGCCCGCGACGCCGCGCGAGGCGTGGCCGGTGGTGGCAAGCCCCAGCATGCGCGCGGTGCGGCTGTCGAGGATCCAGGTGGTGAGCACGCCGCCCTCGATGATCGCGCGGGCGCGCGTCGCCACGCCCTCGGCGTCGAACGGGCGGGAGCGGAGGCCGCGCGCGCGCGTCGGGTCGTCGTGGATCGCGACGGAGGGGTTGAACAGCGCGGCGCCGAGGCTGTCCTTCAGGAACGAGGTGCCGCGCGCGACGGAGGCGCCGTTGATCGCCGATGTGAGGTGGCCGACCAGGCTGGAGGCGACGCGCGGGTGATACACCACCGGCATGCTCGCGGTCGCCGGCCGGCGTGGGTTCAGCCGTGCGATCGCCTGTTCTCCCGCGCGACGGCCGAGCATCGCCGCATCCTCGAGGTCGGCCAGGTGGGCGGCCGTCGCGTAGTCATAGTCACGCTCCATGCCCGTTCCCTCGCCGGCGACCGCCGTGACGGAGACGGAATGGCTGGTGCGCGCATACGATCCCGCGAACCCGTTGGTCGCGACGATGGCCACCGCCGCGCGGCCGAAGCCTGCCTCGGCCCCCTCCGTGTTGCTGATGCCGGGAACGGCGAGCGCTGCATCCTCGGCCGCCGCGGCGCGGGCGGACAACAGCGTGACATCGGGCGCGGCGTCATCGACGAGATCGAGGGCGGCCAGCCGCGCGGCGAGACCAGCGGCGCCATCGGGTGCCGCCGCCAAGCCCGCGTGCGGGTCCTCGGGCACGGCCTTCGCCATCGCCACCGCACGCTCGGCCAGCCTTGCGAAGCCAGCGGGGCTCGTGTCGGTGGTCGCGACGATCGCCTGGCGCGTGCCGACGAAAACGCGAAGCCCGATATCGCGGCTCTCCGCGCGCTCGACATGCTCGGTGTGGCCGAGGCGCCGCTGCACGGAAAGCGAGGCGCCTTCCGCGAACATCGCATCCGCGGCATCGGCGCCGGCGCGTTTCGCCGCGGCAACGAGGTCGGCGAGGATGCCGAGGCGATCGGGCTCGCTCATGCCGCGAGCTTCCCGGCGATGATCGGCAGGCCCGGCAGCTTCGCCACGGGGCCGACGGCGGCGAGGGTGGGTGCCGCACGGAACATCTTCCGCGCAGCGGCGGCGACGTCATCGGTCGTGACGGCGGCGAGTTTCGCCAGGCTCTCCTCCATCGGGATCACGCGGCCCCAGGTGTGGATGTGGTGCGCGATCTGCTCGCAGCGCGAGCTCGTGCTCTCCAGCGACATCAGCAGCGAGGCCTTCACCTGCGCCTTGGCGCGGCGAAGCTCATCCTCCGTCACCGCCTGCTGCACGGCGGCGAGCTCGCCGAGCACGACGGGAACGAGCTCGGCCACCTCCTTCTCGCCGGTGCCGGCATAGATGCCGAACGTTCCGCCATCGACATACGGCGAGAGGAACGACGAGATGGCATAGACGAGGCCGCGCTTCTCGCGCACCTCCTGGAACAGCCGGCTCGACATGCCGCCGCCGAGCAGCGTCGAGAGCAGGAGCCCTGCGTGGTACTGCGGGTCGTCATATGCCATCGAGGGGAAGCCGAGCACGAGGTGGACCTGGTCAAGCTCCTGCGCCTCGCGGAACTCGCCGCCCGCATAGCGCGCGGGCAGCGGCGCGTCGGCCGAGCCTTCGGGCAGTGCGGTAAAATGCTGCGCGACGAGATCGAGCATCGCCTCGTGCGTGATCGCCCCTGCTGCCGCGACCACGACGCGGTGGGGCGTGTAGTGCTGCCGCATGTAGGAGACGAGCGCCTCGCGCGGCATCGCCTTGATCACGTCCTCGGTGCCGAGGGTGGGCAGGCCCATCGGCTGGTCGGGATAGGCGGTCGTCTGGAAATGATCGAACACGATGTCGTCCGGCGTGTCGTTCGCCTGGCCGATCTCCTGCAGGATCACGCCGCGCTCGCGCTCCAGCTCCTCGGCATCGAACACGCTGTGCTGGAGGATGTCAGCGATGATGTCGGCGGCAAGCGGCGCATCCTCCTTCAGCACCTTGGCGTAGTAGGCGGTGCGCTCGCGCGCGGTGTAGGCGTTGAGGTGCCCGCCGACATCCTCGATCTCCTCGGCGATCTTTGCCGCCGAACGCCTCGCGGTGCCCTTGAAGGCCATGTGCTCGAGGAAGTGGCTCGCGCCATTCTCCTCCGGCCGCTCATGCCGCGTGCCGGCGGCGACATAGGCACCAAGGCTCACCGTGCCGACATGCGGCATGGTTTCCGTCACCACCGTGAGGCCAGATGGAAGGCGCGTGGTGCGGATCGTGTCTGTCATGCGATGTTCCTGGCGGCGTTCCTGAGAGCGTGGCGGCGGACGAAATCCTCCACCGTGGCGAGATCCGCCGGAAGCTCGGTGAAGCGTTCCGGCCGCGTTTCGAGATCGGCGAGCCTTGCGGGCAATGCGGGGCGGCGGCCCGTCGCGCGTTCCACCGCATCGGGGAATTTCGCCGGGTGCGCGGTGGCGGCGACGATGACGGGAATGTCGGGATCGGCCGGCATGTGCGCGCGCGCCGCCGCCACGCCGATCGCGGTGTGCGGATCGGCGAGGTAGCCGTCGGCGTCCAGCCGCGCGATCTCGGCGATCGTTGCGTCATCGTCACACGCCGAGGCGCGGAACAGCGACGTCGCGCGACGCCAGGCGGCATCGGGCACCGGCATGCGCCCCTCGGCGCGGAACCGCGCCATCGCAGCCGACGTCGCCGCCGCGTCACGCTCCATAAGCTCGAACAGCAGGCGTTCGAAATTGCTCGAGACCTGGATGTCCATCGAGGGCGAGAGCGACGGTTCGACGGCGCGCATCGACATGTCGTTGGCGGCGATGAACCGGGCGAGGATGTCGTTGCGGTTCGCACCAAGGATGAGCGAGTGGATCGGCAGCCCCATCCGCCGCGCGGCCCAGGCGGCCAGCACGTTGCCGAAATTCCCCGTCGGCACCGCGAAGGCGACCTGCCGGTCAGGCGCGCCGAAGGTGAGTGCGGCGTGCGCGTAGTAGGCGATCTGTGCGGCCACGCGCGCCCAGTTGATCGAGTTCACCGCCGAAAGCCGCATGGCGTCGCGGAACGCCACGTCGGCGAACATCGCCTTCACGAGGTCCTGGCAGTCGTCGAACGTGCCCTCGACCGCGACGTTGCCGACATTGTGCGAGAGCACCGACGTCATCTGCCGCCGCTGGATCGGGCTGGTGCGGCCCTTGGGGTGGAGGATGACGATGTCGATGTTCGCCCGGTCGCGGCACGCCTCGATCGCGGCAGAGCCCGTGTCGCCCGAGGTGGCGCCGACGATGGTGATGCGGCTGCCGCGGCGGGTGAGGACGTCGTCGAACATCCGGCCCAGCAGCTGGAGCGCGAAATCCTTGAACGCCAGCGTCGGCCCGTGGAAGAGCTCGAGCGCGAAGAGGCGATGGTCAAGCTGCACCAGCGGCGCGACGGCGGGGTGGCCGAAGCCCGCGTAGGCCTCGCGGCAGAGGCGCGTCAGCGTCGCCTGGTCGAAGGCATCGGCGACGAAGGGCTGGAGGATGCGGGCCGTCAGCTCCGGGTACGGCAGGCCGCGCATCGCGCGCCAATCGGCGGGCGAGAAGCTGGGCCAGGCCTCTGGCACGTAGAGCCCGCCATCGGCCGCGAGGCCGGCGAGCAGCGTGTCCTCGAAGCCGAGGATGGGGGCTTGGCCGCGTGTGGAGACATAGCGCATGGCGGCCGGACATTAGGGGGCGGTTGCGCCAAGTGGAAGGGCGCGGGGGTCTTTCCCGCCGTGCAGCGCAAGCGCGGGCAAGGAACCGATGTGCCGCGTCACCCCTCGCCCACAGCAGCGGGGCAACGACTCGCGCGGCTCAGCCGGGAGCGTTGGGCCCGATGGTTTGGCCGGATGGTCAGCCCAGATACCGCGTGCGGATGTGCCGCTCGAAGGCGGCGGGGTCGAGGCCACGGCCGGTGGCGGCGGCGAGCAGCCCGTCGAGGTCGTGCAGCGCGCCTTGCGCATGCACCTTCTCCGCCAGCCAGGCGACGAGCGGCGCGAAGCTGCCCTCGGCCAGCGCCGCCGTGATGCCCGGCCGCTCCGCCACCGCCGCCTGGAACAGCTGCGCGGCCCCCATCGCCCCCAGCGTGTAGGCAGGGAAATAGCCGAAGGCGCCGTCGTACCAGTGGATGTCCTGCAGGCAGCCGCGACGATCATCCGGAACGTCGAGGCCAAGCAGCTCCTTCATCCCCGCATTCCACGCGGCGGGCAGGTCGGCCACAGCAAGGTCACCTGCGACCAGCGCGCGCTCGAGCCGCCAGCGGAGGATGACGTGGGCGGGATAGGTCACCTCGTCCGCCTCGACGCGGATGAAGCCGGGGGCGACGCGGCGCCAGAGGCGGGCGAGGTTCGCGGGCGCATAGGTGGCGGGATCGCCCCCGAAAGCGTGCAGCATCTGCGGCCCGAGCCAGGAGAGGAACGCATCCGACCGCGAGGCCTGCATCTCGATGATCAGGCTCTGGCTCTCATGCGCGGCCATCCCCGCCGCCTCGCCGAGCGGGGAGCGGGCGAACGCCTTGGGCAGGTGCGCCTCATACAGCGCGTGGCCGCATTCGTGCAGCACGCCGAGGATGGCCTGCGCAGGGTCGGCCTCGTCATAGCGGGTGGTGATGCGGATGTCAGAGGGCGTGCCGCCGCAGAAGGGGTGGGTGCTCTCGTCGAGCCTGGCTGCGGCGAAGTCGAGGCCGGCCCGCTCGGCGAGGCTGCGGCAGAGGGCGCGCTGGGCCGACACGGGGAACGGGCCGTGGAGCGGGATGGGGGCAGGATGTGCGGCCTGCCGCTCCAGCACCGCGGGGAGAACCTCGCCCAGCATCGCGGCGAGGGGGCCGAACACCGCCTCGACGCGCGCATCCGTCAGCCCGGGCTGGAACCCGTCCATCAGCGCATCGTATGGCGAGAGGCCGGTTGCGGCGGACAGTGCCGCCGCCTGCTCACGCACCAGCCGCACCACCTCGGCGAGCCTGGGCTGGACGGCGGGGAAATCGGAGGTCCGCCGCGCGTCGCGCCAGGCGGCCTCGCAGGCGGCACAGGCCCGCGCCATCGCCTCGACCAGGTCTGACGGCAGGGCTGTCGCACGGCGATGCTTCCGCCGCATCAGCGCGAGGTTGGCGCGGTCGGCTGCCTCGAGCCGGGCGGCCCCGGCTTCGGCGGCGGCAAGCTCGTCACCGGCGGAAGGCTCCGTCAGCATGCCGTGGGCGACGGCGGCGAGTGCGGCCATCTGCTCGCCGCGGGCCGGCGCCGAGCCAGGGGGCATCATCACCGAGGTGTCCCAGTGCAGGATGGCGGAGGCTTCCTCGAGTGCCGCGAGGCGGGCGAACCGGTCACGCAGGCGGCCGTAGGACGCGATCGCCGTCATGGCTGTTCCTCCTCCTCGTCCTCATCCCGCGGTTTCACCAGCAGGCTTCGCGCCCAGAAGCCGAAGAACCCGACAAGGGCGGCGGCCAGCCCGAACCAGGTGATGGCGTAGCCAAGGTGGTCGTTGCGCGGCTGCGGTGGCCGGCGCTGCGGCACCGGCGGGTCGCCGGCCGGGCCGACGAGGGCGAGCGCGTAGGAGGCGGGCGGGGGGAGGCCGACGGCATCGGCCATCAGGCCGGGCTGCATCGCCCAGAAGCGCCGTTCGGCAGGCTTGTCGTCAGGCGTGAACCAACCGCGGCGCTCGGGCAGCATCAGGAACCCGGTGACGGAGACCTCGCCCGCGGGCTCCGGCACCACGGGGGTGGGCGGAAACGGCACCCAGCCGCGCACGACCCAGAGCGGCTCCGCGCCCGGGCGGAGCAGCGGGGTGGCGAGAAAGGCGCCGATCTGGCGGTTCCGTTCGGCGATGCCGAGGATCACAGACTTGTCGTGTGCGAAGGTGCCTGTCGTGGTGAAGCGGCGGAAAGCAAGCGCCGCCGGCTCATCGATGCGCAGCGGCAGTGCCTCGGGCGGTGCTGCCTCGCCCGCGCGGAGCTGTTCGATCCAGGCGTTCTTCCACGCCAGCCGCTGCACCTGCCAGGTGCCGAGCGACAGCAGGACGACAAGCACCACCGCCGAGGCCAGCCCAGGCCACAGCAGCACACGCCAAGGGGGAGAAGCAGTGTTCATCGGTTAGAGATGGGGCCGAAGCAGGCCGCCGCAGGGTCACTCCCGGCAAGATCGCGTTTGAGAATTCGCTGCCGTGAGTCGCATGGCGCGGTTTTCGAGAACCGGCGCGCAGCGGCCTTGCAGGCCGTGAGCACCGGAAGCGCAGAGAACCAAAGCCAGGCGGCCCAGAAAGTCACTTGGGGGCAGTAGAATTCGCAAATGCGATCTCAGTGGGGGGCGATCTCGCCGGCCCCCCAGATATAGATGGCGACGAACAGGAACAGCCACACCACGTCGACGAAGTGCCAGTACCAGGCGGCCGCCTCGAAGCCGAAATGCCGTTCGGGCGTGAAGTGGCCCTTCATCGCGCGGAACAGGCACACGGTGAGGAAGATCGTGCCGACGATCACGTGGAAGCCGTGGAAGCCCGTGGCAAGGAAGAAGGTGGAGGGATAGACGCCGCCGGTGAACTTGAACGGCGCGATCGAATACTCGTAGGCCTGGATCGCCGAGAAGGCGAGGCCGAGCCCGACCGTCACGGCGAGACCGAGGACGAGGCCCTTCCGGTCGCCGTGGATCAGCGAGTGATGCGCCCAGGTGACCGTGCAGCCCGAGAGCAGCAGGATCAGCGTGTTCAGCAGCGGCAGGTGCCAGGGGTCGAAGGTCAGCGTCCCCGGCGGCGGCCAGATCGCCTTGTCGTACACCCCGTCGGCCAGGTGGGTCGGGAAGATCGCGAAGTGGAAGAAGGCCCAGAAGAAGGCGACGAAGAACATCACCTCGGAGGCGATGAACAGGATCATGCCGTAGCGGAGGCCGATCCGGACGACGGGGGTGTGCAGGCCCGGCGTGCGGCTCTCCTTCAGCACGTCGCGCCACCAGAGGAACATGGTCAGGAGCACGGCGGCGAGGCCGGCCGCGAGGAAGATCCACGTCTGGAAATGCATCAGTTCGATCGCGCCGAAGGCAAGCAGGCCCGCCGAGGCGGCACCGACGATCGGCCAGGGAGAGGGGTCAACCAGGTGATAGGGCTGCTTGATCCCGGAAGGTTCGATCGTGTCGCCGTGGCTGTCTGCCATCGTCCTCAACCCTGCTGCATCGCGGTGCGTCGCGCGCGCATCAATCCCCGAAATCGGGGCGCGGATCAAGCAGGGCGCGCTGGCCTTCCTTCCTGCGCTGGGGTCATTCCTCGGGCTTGCAGCGTGCGGGGCGCGGTCGGCGCGCCTCGGCATGGCCCGTCGCGGCGAGCCGCGCGAGCCCCTGCGCGCCGATGCGATAGGTGATGCGGTCACCTTCCGTCGCCCCGAGGGCGCGATAGGCGGCGCGGGCGAGCGCGTTGCCACGGTCGGTCACCCATTCCAGCCGCTCGCAGCCGGCATCGATCGCCGCCTGCGCCACGCCGGCGACCAGGGTGCGGGCCACGCCGGCGCCGCGGGCCTCGGGCAGCACGAACAGGTCCTTGAGGTACATGACGTCGCGGAACCTGGTGCCGGGGAACAGCGGGGCGAACAGCGTGATGCCGATGAACCTGGGTCTGGGCGAGGGACCAGCCGCAAGGGCGACGAGGCAGCGTGCCGGCGCATGACCGCCGAGCAGGCGGGCGGTAGCCGCCGCCGCCTCGTCGTCGGTCACGGCGGTGTCGTAGTGCCGCTCCATCGCCGCGAGGATCGCGGCAAGCGCCTCGGATTCCCCAGCGGCAGGCGGGCGGACCTCGAAAAGAATATCGACGGCCATGGCTTCACCTGACGCGACGACACGCGGAAAGCAAGCCGTCACCGCGTGATGTGCGACACTTGCACCGAAATATGACGCACTCTCTGTGGACGCAACATTGTCGTTTGCCATGGTCCTCACCCCCGGTGTGGCGCCAGCCAGGCGCGCAATAACGACTACGCACGCACCCCCCGCGCGGATGCAGGGCGCAATGGGAGAATCGTCATCGCACCGATGGCGCGAGGGAGCGGCAGGGCCAAAGTCCAACCGGACATCGCCACGCTGACACGTGTCAGAAGTAGGCGATCGCCCGCCCAGACGCCGCCACGGAGAGCCAGAGCACGGCGGAACAGGCCGCCGAGGCGCGCGCGAGCCCACCCACGGGGGAGGCGAGATCGGCCTGCGCGATCACGTGGAACAGCGCGACGTTGGCGCCGGCAAGCAGCAGCAGCACAGCCTTGACCAGGAAGGCGGGGTTGCCCACGACATGCGTCGCATCCGCAGCCAGCATCACCACGCCGGACGCGGCCGCCGCCGCGAAGCCGGCGCGGGCGAGCGGCAGGATCAGCCGTCCTGCCTCGGCCAGAGGAATGCCGCGTGCGACACCAAGCACGCGCAGGTCAAACGCCAGGATGCCGCCGACCAGCACGGCAAGGCCGAGAACATGCGCGATTGACACGACAGGGTAGAGCCAGAGGCTGTTCCGCGCCGCCTCGCCAAGCCCGCTCGCCTCGAGCCAGGCGGCCCAGGCGACGGGCGCTGCCTCGCGCGCGTGCTCGTCCATGGCCCGACCGGCCGCTCAGCGCAGCTGCGTGACCTGCGTACCGACCTTCATCCACTCAGCGCGAAGCTCGGTCGCGATCGTGCGATGCGGATAACCCATCACCTCGACCTCCTCGCCGACCACCAGGGCACTGCCGGGGAGCTGCCGGTTGGTCATGCGGAACGGGGGTGCCAGGACCACCTCCCACGTCTTGTCGGGTGTCTTGAGCCACACCGTGGCGTGCGGGTTGCTGAACACGACCCGCTCGATCACGCCCTTCAGCGTCTGCGGGCTCTGCGCGTCATAGCTGCCCCAGCCGTGATGGGCGGCCGTCTGGGTGGTGACGACGGCGGCGGGCACTCCGGCGAGCAGAGCGGCGAGGATGGCGCGTCGATGGGTCATGGGTGTCTCCTCCGGCTTCGGGGAAGATGGCGCGGCACCGGCGGTTCGTGAACCTGCGCGCGCGGATGCGTGATCACGGCACCATGATCATCGGCGGAGGCTGTGCATCAGGATCCCGGCAGCGACCGAGACGTTGAGGCTGTCGAGCGCACCGCCGCCGGCGATGGTCGCGCGTGCCTCGCACGCAGCGACCGTGGCCGCAGACAGCCCCGTCTCCTCGTTGCCGAGCACCAGAGCGACAGGCCGGTCACGCGGCAGCGTCGCGGGGTCGACGCCGCCGGCGGCAACCGCGGCGACGGTGAGGTAGGCCGGCGCGATCGCCGCGAGCGCTGCCGGCAGGTCGGCCGCCCGGGCGACGAGAAGGTGCTCGAGCCCGCCTTCGGAGACGCGATAGGCGGCATCCGTCGGCGCTGCCTGGCGTGGATCGGCCGAGATCACCAGGCGGTCGAGGCCAAGGAAGGCGGCGCTGCGCGCGATCGCGCCGAGGTTATTGGCGTTGCCGATGCCATCCAGCACCAGCAGAAGCCGGCACTTCGCGGCGTTGGCGATCGCCGCTGCCGGGTCGAAGGCCGGCACCGCCTTGGGCCTGGCGATCGCGAGGATCCCGCCATGCAGCTTCGAGCCCGCGACGCGATCGAGCTCCTCGCGGGGCACCATGCGGTAGGGCTTCCGTGCGGCGGCCAGCAGCTTGCACCAGGGCCCTGCCGTCTCGCGGAGGCGCTCCTCGTAGAACAGCCGCTCGACGCGCTGTGGCGAGCGGGCAAAGAGCGCGGCGACGGCGGGGATGCCACCGATGCGCAGCACGTCGCGCGGGTCCTGCTCCTCCCGCGGCTGGGCACGGAGGACGAGCGGCGCGGGCCTGCTCTCGCGCCACTCGCGCCGGCCCCCGCCTGGCGTGTCGGGCGTCGGGCGATCAGGGCTCGATGGTGGCGGGCGCGGTGCCATGGCGCACGGACCCTACGCACTCGCGACCCGCTTGGGGAGGGGGGTCACGCAGAGACGAGGAGTGCCAGGTGAGTGAGGATGGCGCGCTGTGTCGGCGCCCGGCCTACAGCATCAGCTCCGCCATCACCGGCACGTGGTCTGACGCCTGGGGCCAGTCGCGCGCATCCTTCAGCACCGTCGCGTCCTTCAGCGCCCCGCGCAGGTCGGGCGTCAGCCACACATGGTCGAGACGCCGGCCGCGATCGGACAGCCGCCAGTCGCGGTTGCGGTAGGACCACCACGTGTAGAGCTTCTCCGGCACCGGAACGATCGCGCGCGCGGCATCGACCCAGCCGCCCGAAGTCGCCTGCCAGCGCAGCAGCCCTTCGGTCTCGACCGGCGTGTGCGAGACGACATCGAGCAGCTGGCGGTGGCTCCAGACATCATCGGGGAGTGGTGCGATGTTGAGGTCACCAACCAGCACGCTGCGACCACGGTCTGCGGCGCCGGCCGCGAACCACGTCGTTGCCTCGGCCACGAAGTCGAGCTTGTGGCGGAATTTCGGGTTGGCCTCCGGATCGGGGATGTCGCCACCGGCCGGCACGTAGAAGTTATGGACGCGCAACGGACCGCCGGCGAGGTCGATGTCGGCGGCGATGTGGCGGCAATCGTCCTTGCTGCACCAGTCGGGCGCGCCGTCCACCGCGGCGAGCGGGTGGCGCGAGAGGATGGCCACGCCATTGTAGCCCTTCATCCCGCGCATCAGCACGTGGCGGAAGCCGAGTCGCTTGATGTCGGCCAGCGGGAAGAACTCATCCGGGCTCTTGGTTTCCTGCAGACACAGCACGTCGGGCTCGAGGGCGGCGACGAGGTCGCCGACCCGTGGCAGGCGGAGCCTGACCGAGTTGATGTTCCAGGTGGCGATTCGGAAGGGGCGGGGACGTTTGGCCATGCCGCCTGCATAGACCACGCGTGCGCGTCGGCAAAATCCCGCGGCGTCAACCTGGCGGCGGAAATCGATGCATCGCAGCCACGCGCATGGTTCGGACAGTCGAACGATGTCCAGAACTGAGACAAGTGTCTTATTTGCGAGACGCGTCGACTACAGAAATAAGACAACAAGAAAGCGCCCGGTTAGGGGGGTAACCGGGCGCCGCTTGTTCCGTACGGAACCCGCAAGGTTCGGCAGGGGAAACCGGTCCTTGCGGTACTTCGGCGATTAATCACGCCGATGACTGACAGGATACTTGAACGACGAAGCAGTGCAACCCGGAAATGGTGCGGCTGCACAACTCTGCACGCGTCCAGACCCAGCGAACCGGGCCGTCCACCAATGCGATAGTTGGGATGGAGCCGCTCTATCTCGGCGCGATCATTCCGCGGCAATCCGGCGGGTCGACACGCCCCCGCGTGCGGCTGCGTAGCGCGCCACGGCCTCGGCGAAGGAAGCGAAGATCGCGCGCGAGGCGCTGTCGGTCTCGAAGTCGTATTCCGGATGCCACTGCACCCCGAGCGCGAAGCCGCGCGCGCCGGCAACCCGCACCGCCTCGATCGTGCCGTCGGGCGCCGAGGCCTCGACCACCAGGCCAGCGGCCAGACGCGCGATGCCCTGGTTGTGCAGGCTGTTCACCGCCAGCGTCTCGCCACCGACGATACCGGCCAGCACCGCGTTCGGCGCAAGCCGCACCGTGTGCGCCTTGGCGATGCGCACCGGCGCGAAGCCCTGTTCCGACGGCGTTGAATGGTCCATCCGGCCGGGGAGGTCCTGGATGCGCTGATCGAGCGTGCCGCCGAGGGCCACGTTCAGCTCCTGCATGCCGCGGCAGATGGCGAGCACGGGCACGCCACACGCGATCGCGGTGCGGATCAGCGGCAGCGTCACCGCATCGCGGGCGGGGTCTTCCGGCACGCCATCGGGGTGCGGCGGGCCGCCATAGAGCGAGGGCAACACGTTCGACGGGGAGCCGGTCAGGATCAGCCCATCGAGGCGGGCGAGGAAGCCCTCGACATCGGCACGCTCGCCCATCGCGGGGATCAGGCAAGGCAGGCCGCCGACGACGAGATCGACCGCGCGGACATAGGTGTCGGACACGGCGTGGTTCGGGCGCGCGTAGGTGCCGAAGGGCTTCACGCAGCAGGAGATGCCGATCAGCGGTTTCATCGAGATGGCTTCATCGCGGGGTCGTTGCTGCCTCGTCGTCGCTTCGCCGTGTGGTGCGCCGTCGTTGTGCTTCTTGGGTCACAATGGACCAACAGTATTGATGTTCGATTGCGGCGCCGTAAAGGCGTGCCCTGCATGCACCCGTATCGCAGCAGCACTGCTAACGCGGCTGCGGCACACCGAAATCGGGCGCGACGAAACGGAACAGCGCCTGGTCGATCCTGACCCCCGTCTCGATCTCGAACAGCGTCACCCGCACCTCGCGCCCCTGAGCATCCACCACCGTCCACTGCCTGAGCTCGAGCGGCGTGTCGGCGAAGGTCAGCGTCAGGCTGCCCTCGGCCGGGCTCGACCGCTTCACCACGGTGATGCGCAGCAACCCCTCGCCGCGTACGACCGCCGTCACGCGGCCCTCGCCGCCATCAAGCTGCACACGCTCGGCCAACAGCGTGCCGAGCGGCGTGGCGCCGAGCGGCAGCGCGCTCTGCTGGTTCACGGCGCGGTCGAAGAAGGTGACGATCGTGCCGTCGGACACGACCAGGATGGTCGAGGGCGGATCATAGGCGAAGCGTGCCCGCCCGGGCCGCTGCATCCAGACCGTACCCTGCGCCGTGCCGCCACGCGCATCGGCCTGCAGGAAGCGCGCCTTCAGCGTGCGCACCCCGGCAAGCGTCGCCTCCGCCCGCGCGATCGCTGCCCTGTCGGCCTCGGTCAGCGCGGCTGGCGCTGGCCGCGCGGCAGGCCGCTGGACTGGCTGGCCCAGGACGGGCGACGGCGGGAGGAGGGCGGCGGCCAGGGCGGCGCCGGCGACGGCGAGGCTGTCACGACGATGCATCGGGCGAGTGTAGCAGCGGGCCGGCGGGGCGCCCACTCATGCCGGCCGGAGCGGGCGGCGGCGCCCATCTCAGGGGGAATTGATTCGTTTGAGAGCTCGCAAACCGGGCGCCACGAGATTTGTTTGCGCTCAAGGGTTGCGCAACACGATGGGTAATTCGCTTGAGAGGCCCACGCGATCGCGTGTAGTTGTGCAGGCATCGTTCATCCCCACCCCAGAGGGCGCCCATGGCGAGCTACGTGCTGTTCTCCCGCACCGCCAGCTTCAGCGGCACGCGCAACGCCTGGGACGTCGCCGGCCATGGCGGGTTCGGCGGATCGCTCGGCGGCACCTCCGCGTTCGACGGCGGCCCCGAGGGCTTCGTCAACGGCACCGGCAGCCTTTTCGACCTCTCCGGCGGGCCCTCCGCCGCCCTCGTCACCGCCGCTACCGCCGGCCGCGCGCTGACCACCTCCGGCGGCGCCAGCTTCACCGCCGGGCCGGTGCTCGACACCTTCTCCGTCGGCCCCGACGCGCTCGTCATCGCGCTCGAGGACAGCGACTGGAACGCGATCAAGAATCTGGAGCTTGTGCTGCGGACCGACGATCTCGTCGAGAAGGTGACGATCGAGAACTTCGTCGATGTGCGCCTGAAGCTCGGCGACGGGATCAAGACGCCCTCGGGCCGCACCTACGAGGTCGAGGTGCTGAACGCCAAGCGCGGCGAGATCGATGCGAGCGACCTCGACGGCGGCCTCGTGCTCACGCTCACCACCTCCTCGAACGACGCGACATGGGTGAACACGTTCATCGTCACCGGCTCGGATTTCGATGACGCGGTGAGCTACGGCGCGGGCGAGAGCTTCGTCGGCGCGGGCGGGCTCGTCGTGGTCGGCGGCGCCAATGCCACCATCGAAACGAACCTCGGCGGCGACAGCGGCAGCTTCGCCACGCTCCTCGCCTACGGCTACGACAGCGGCGCCAACACCGCCGCGGTGATCGCCGACTGGGAGGGCGATGGCGCTGTCATCGCCGCCAATGGCCGCATCACCTCGCACCTCTCGGTGCCCGCCACCTTCCTCTCGCCCGCGGCGATCGGCTTGGGCATCCGCGGCACCGACGACCGCAGCTTCGAGATCGACGGGCCTGACGTGTTCAGCGTCACCATCGGCGGGGATTTCGCTGGCACAAAGGCGTCGAAGGTGACAATCGACCTTTCGTTATTTTACCAGAACGAACTGATCCAGCAGCTTGGCCCGGCTGGCTTCGAGGGTGCCGTCGTCACGCTGTACGACGAGGGGGTGGAGGTGTTCTCGGGCAGCTTCGCCTCGCTGAGCGGCGACCAGTATTCCAGGACGAAGCCGGGCCTCAGCCAGATCGTGATCGACGGGGCGGGCGACTTCGTGTTCGACACGGTGGCGCTGTCGGCGGTCACGGACCCGACGCGGTCTGATCCACATGACTTCCTCGTCCGCGGCATCATCTTCGAGGGCGTGTTCGCCGCGGGCGGCGACACCGCTGACCTCGGGCCTGGCCGCGACATCGTCACCTACGATGCGACGGATGCGGAGAACGGCGTCGATACGCTCACCGGCTTCGATGCCGCGGTGGACGAGATCCGCATCGATACCGCCGATGGCACGGGTGCTGGCGTGAGCGTGGCCGAGGCCTTCGGCGACACGGTGATCACCTTCGCCAACGATGCCGCCAAGGCGATCATCCTCAAGGGCGTCACCGGCCTCGTTGCCGGCGACGACTACGTCTTCTTCTGATGGGCGTGTTCGCGCGCAGCGATCCGCCGCCGCCACAGGTCCGCCAGCACCGCGACGGCTGACCACGCCGCCATCGCCATTGCCATCGGCCGTGCCGTGCCGTCAGCCGCGAGTGCCACGATCGTTCCACTGACGGCGCCGAACCCGAACGTCATCGTCCCCGACAGCGCCGAGGCGCTGCCCGCGCGATGGCCCTGGCGCGAGAGCGAGAGCGCGGTGCCGTTCGGCCCGATGAAGCCGAGCGCTGCCATCGCCGCCGCAACCGGCGCGGCCAGTGCGAGCGGATGCGCCACGCCCGACAGCCCGACGACGAGCAGCGCTGCCGACGCCAGGCCGAGCCCGATCACGCCGAAGCCGAGCAGGCGTGCGGGACTTGCCCGCCCAAGCGCCCAGGCATTGACCTGCGCGAAACCGATGAAGAACGCCGCGTTCGCGCCGAACAGGGCGGCATAGGCACCGGTGCTGAGCCCGCCCAGCCGCATGAACGCATCGGCCGAGCCGGCAATATAGGCGAACAGACCGCCGAAGCCGGCGCAGGCCGACAGCGCGGGCGCGAGGTAGGACGGGTCGCGCAGGATGGCGGCATAGGTGATGACGATGCCAGCGGGCGTATCGCGCCGCCTGCGGCCCGGCGGCAGCGTCTCGGGCAGCGCGCGCCAGACGAGAAGCACGCAGACAAAGCCGTAGACGGCCAGCAGCCAGAAGATGATCCGCCAGTTCCCGACGACGAGCGCGAGACCGCCGAGCGATGGCGCGAGGATTGGGGCCGCCCCCATCACGAGCACCAGCCGGCTCATCATCCGCGCCGCTTCCGTTCCCTCGGCGATGTCGCGCACCACCGCGCGAGGGATCACCATCCCCGCCGATCCACCGAAGGCGGCGAGCGCGCGGAAGGCGGAGAACGACGTTGCGTCGGGCGCCAGCGCGCAGCCGATCGTGGCCAGCGTATAGAGCAGCGAGCCGGCGATCAGCGGCCGGCGCCGGCCGAGCCTGTCGGCCAGCGGCCCCTGCGCCATCTGCCCGATCGCGATGCCGATGAAGAACGCCGCGAGCGTCGCCTGCGCGATGCCCGGGCTGCCGCCGAACTCGGCCTCGATGGCAGGGAAGGCGGGCAGGTACATGTCGATCGAGAGCGGGCCCACCGCCGTGAGCGTGCCGAGGATGAGCACGAGCCTGATGCGCGAGGGCAGGGAGGGAAGTGCGTGCGCATCGGCCATCGGCGCAGTGTCGCCGACACGCGCGCGGATGGCGAGCGTGCCGCAGTGCAACACAGCCTCACGTTAACGCTCGATCAACCAGGCATCGTCAGGATCAGGCATGGTGAGTGGGTGGCAGGAGGCTCCAACATGGCGTTCGAGCGGATCCTCGCCGCATTTCGCGCCGCCACCTGGCGGCAGGAGGCGGCAAAGCCTGGGCGGCAGATTGCAGGGATGATCGCGGCGGATCAGCAGCCGCCGCTTTCGACTGCACCGATTGCAGGAGCGCTGACGGGAGCGGATCGTGCGGCCTTCTTCGCCGCGCTGCGCCGCAAGGCCGACAGTCGCGCCGCAGACCTTGGCACACGGGTGCGCTGACGAGGGCCAGGCGCGGTGCCGACCGCAGCACCGCCCGATCCGACGGACCCCGGAGCCGGATCCAGCAGGTCGGGCGCTTCCCTACGCCCGCGCCTGCGTGATCACGCCGTACCAGCCCAGGCCCCGATAGGTCTCGTAGCCGGGCGTGCGATGCCAAGCCCAGAGCGTGCCCCTGGCATCGACCAGGGTGCCATGCTCGCCACTGATCACGCCAGCCGGCACGGTCTCCTGCAGCAGCCCCTGGCGGTCGGACGCGCCGATCACCCGGCCCTTGCCATCGGCCAGCAGCGCGCGGGTGCGGCCACGCTCCGCCTCGGTCAGCCGTACGCCGGAGACCACTGCCTGGGCCTGCGGCTCCCAATCGAAATGGATGCCGAGGACGCCAAGCACGCGCCCCCGCGCCGACCCGCCTTCGCGGATCGCGGCGCTGTAGGTCGCCACCGCCGCGCCGTCGAGCGCGGGCTCACGGACGATGTCGGCCACCGCGTAGTCATCGCCGCTGGCGGTGGCTTTCGCGTCGATGAACCACTGCGCGCGCGACACGTCATGCCCGAGCACGCCGCGGTACCGGTCGGGCCTGCCATGGGCGATCACGCGGCCCTCGGCATCGGCGACCCAGAGGTCGAGATAGACGGTGTAGGCGCCGAGGATGATGCCGAGGCGCCCGGCCCCATGCGCGCAGGTCGCGGCGTCGGGCGTCGTGACGGCGGCGACGATGGCGGCGTCGGTCGCCCACCAGCGCACGTCGCAGGTGCGTTCGTAGAGGTTGCGGTCGATGATCTCGATCGCGTTCAGCGCCAGGTCGATCATCCGCCCGCCGCGGACCTCCTCGGCCATGCGGATGCCGAGTCGCTGCATCGCCACGAGCGTCGCGCGCAGCTCGGCGTCCATCTCGGTGGCGAGGCGCTGCACCTCGGTCGCGACCGTCTTCACCTCGGCCGCCACGACGCCGAACCCCTTGCCGGCATCACCGGCCCGCGCCGCCTCGATCGTCGCGTTGAGCGCCAGCATGCGCGTCTGCGCGGTGATGCGGCGGATCTCCTCCGCCTTGCGCGTCGCCGTCGTTTCCGCACGCGCGGCGAGCATGACGACATTCTCCGGGCTCGCGACGTGATCCTCCTCGGAACCAAGCACACGCGCCGTACTCGTCGCCATCATGATGCCCCCGCTGAACTGCCCAAATCCGCGGGGCTTCTTGACGGATATCAATGTCGGAACGGTTAAGGCCGGCCGCAGCACCTCGCCCAGGCGCGGATCAATCCTCGTTCGTGCGCCTGACGAGAATCTCCCGCTTGCCGACATGGTTCGGCGGGCCGACCACGCCCTCCTTCTCCATCCGCTCGATCAGGCGTGCGGCGCGGTTGTAGCCGATCTGGAGGTGACGCTGGATGAAGCTGGTCGAAGCCTTGCCCTCGCGCGCGACCAGCGCCACCGCCTGGTCGTACAGCGAGGTCTCGTCGCCCTCGTCGCCGATGGGTCCGTCGAGCCCGAGCGTCGGCGTTCCCGCACCCGCGTCGGCGATGGTCGCCTCCGCCTCCGTCACCTCCTCGACATAGTCAGGCTCGCCCATGCTGCGGAGGTGGGCGACCACGCGCTCGACCTCGCTGTCGGACACGAAGGGGCCGTGCACGCGCACGATGCGGCCGCCATCGCCCATGCGCAGCATGTCGCCCTGGCCGAGCAGCTGTTCCGCGCCCTGCTCGTTCAGGATGGTGCGGCTGTCGACCTTGCTCACCACCCGGAACGAGATGCGGGTGGGGAAGTTCGCCTTGATCACGCCGGTGATGACGTCGACCGAGGGGCGCTGCGTCGCCATCAGGATGTGGATGCCGGCAGCGCGCGCCATCTGCGCGAGCCGCTGCACGGTCGCCTCGATCTCCTTGCCGGCCACCAGCATCAGATCGGCCATCTCGTCGACGACGATGACGATGAAGGGCAGCGGGTCGAGCGCGAGCGGCTGGTCCTCGTAGGTCGGCTTGCCCGTTTCGGGGTCGAAACCGGTCTGCACGCGGCGGTGGATCGTCTCTCCCTTCGCCCGCGCCTCTGCCACGCGCGCGTTGTAGCCGCCCACGTTGCGCACGCCGAGCTGGCTCATCAGCCGGTAGCGGCGCTCCATCTCGCGCACGGCCCATTTGAGCGCACCGACCGCCTTGGCGGGTTCGGTGACGACGGGGGCGAGCAGATGCGGGATCCGGTCATACACCGAGAGCTCGAGCATCTTCGGGTCGATCATGATGAGCCGGCACTCCTCGGGGGAGAGGCGCATCACGAGCGAGAGAATCATCGTGTTGATCGCGACCGACTTGCCCGAGCCGGTGGTGCCCGCGATCAGCAGATGCGGCATGGCGGCGAGGTCGACGATCTCGGGTGCGCCGGAGATGTCCTTGCCGAGTGCCAGGTTCAGCCGCCCGCGCGCGCGCACCCAGGCCTCTGAGGAGAACATCTCGGCGAGCCACACGGTCTCGCGCCGCGAGTTCGGCATCTCGATGCCGATGGCGTTCTTGCCGGGAACGACCGCGACGCGCACCGACAGCACGCTCATTGACCGCGCGATGTCATCGGCCAGCCCGATGACGCGGGATGACTTCGTGCCGGGCGCGGGCTCGAGCTCGTAGAGCGTGACGACGGGGCCGGGGCGGATCGCGGTGATCTTTCCCTGCACGCCGAAATCGGCCAGCACGCCTTCGAGCAGCCGCGCGTTGGCCTGGAGGCTCTCCTCGCTCGGCCGGCCCGGCCGGTGCACGGGTGGTTCGGCCAGCAGGGTGAGCGGCGGCGGGGCCCAGCCGCCGCCGGCAAGCGGCAGGGCGCCCTGCCCGGCCCCTGCCGCACGGCGC
>NZ_JALHPR010000020.1 GCF_022842375.1 Elioraea sp.
GACCCGGTGGCCCGCGCCGCGCTGGCCCGCCACGCCGACAGGCTCGCCCGCGGCCTGGCCGGGGTGATCAACCTGCTCGACCCCGACGCGATCGTGCTCGGCGGCGGTCTCTCCAACCTCGAGCACCTCTACAGCGAGGTGCCGGTGCGCCTCAGCCCCTACGTGTTCTCGGATGTCGTCCACACGCCGATCCTGAAGGCGAAGCACGGCGACAGTTCCGGCGTGCGCGGGGCCGCCTGGCTCTGGCCCATCGCTGCGCGCGGCTGAGCGATGCCTGCCATGTGCCGTGACTGCGATGCGGCGGTGGCTGATGAGGCGCAGCGCTGCGAGGCCTGCGGCAGCCCGCGCATCGTTCGGCACCCGGAGCTCTTCTCGCTCGCCATCGCGCATCTCGATTGCGATGCGTTCTATGCCTCCGTCGAGAAGCGCGACAGGCCGGAGCTTGCTGACAAGCCCCTGATCGTCGGCGGCGGCAGGCGCGGCGTCGTCACCGCTGCGTGCTATGTCGCGCGCACCTATGGCGTGCGGAGTGCCATGCCGATGTTCAAGGCGCTTGCCCTCTGCCCGCACGCCGTGGTGATCCGCCCCGACATGGCGAAGTACGTCGAAGCCGGCCGTGCCGTGCGCTCGCTGATGGAGCGCCTCACGCCGCTCGTCCAGCCGCTGTCGATCGACGAGGCGGTGCTCGACCTCACGGGCACGGAGGCGCTGCACCAGGCCCCGCCGGCGGTGGTGCTGGCCCGGCTTGCGCGTGACGTGGAGCGCGAGG
This sequence comes from Elioraea sp., assembly GCF_022842375.1. Taxonomy (GTDB): domain Bacteria; phylum Pseudomonadota; class Alphaproteobacteria; order Acetobacterales; family Acetobacteraceae; genus Elioraea_A. Next base: position 770 of record NZ_JALHPR010000020.1, read on the forward strand.
TGCGCGTCACCGTCTCGATCGGGCTGGCACCGAACCGCATGCTCGCCAAGATGGCGGCGGAGCGTGACAAGCCCCGCGGCTTCGCGGTGATCGGTCAGGCCGATGCGGCGTCGGTCCTGGCACCCATGCCCGTCTCCGCCCTGCCTGGCGTCGGGCCGAAGGCAGCCGCGCGGCTGGCGGCGAAGGGGTTCGTTACGCTCGGGCAGATCGCCATTCTCCCGCCACCCGCCGCGCTGCGCGCGCTCGGCGATGACGGGCCAGCGCTCGCGGCAATGGCGCGGGGGGAGGATGGAAGGGCGGTCGACCCCTCGCGCGAGGCGAAGTCGATCAGCGCGGAGACGACGTTCAACGACGATCTCTCGGCACTCGCCGATCTCGAGCGCGCGCTCTGGCCGCTGGCCGAGAAGCTCTCGGGAAGGCTGAAGGCGAAGGGGCTGGCGGCCGGGGGCGTGACGCTGAAGCTCAAGACATCGGGCTTCGTCAGCCGCACCCGCCACGCGCGCCTGCCGGAGCCGACGCAGATGGCCGATACGTTGTTCGCCGCCGCGCGCGGCCTGCTGGCCCGCGAGGCGACGGGTGCGCGGTTCCGCCTGATCGGCATCGGCGCCGACCCGCTGGCCGACGGGCGCGACGCCGACCGCGGCGACCTCGCCGACCCCGCGGCGCCGAAACGCAAGGCGATGGACCAGGCGATGGACAGGCTCAGGGAAAAGTTCGGCTCCGGCGTGATCGGCAAGGGGCGAGGGCTACGCTGAGGCAGCCTCATGCCGGCGCCTGGGCGGCCATCCTGCCTCACCCGGCAGCGACATACGTGAACCCGTCCGTCCGGTTCTCGTTGTAGGCGATGCCGTAGCCGATCTTCTTGTAGCAGCCGACCCAGGCGTGGAAGAACGTCGCGGGCTTCAGGACCTCGTAGACCCCGCAATTCGGATCGAAGAAGTACAGCGTGCTGCCGCGGCTCCTGTAGATCGCGACGGCGTGCCCGCCACCGGACTTGCCCTCGACCTCGGCGACGACCGACAGCGCGGCGTAGATGCCCACGCCCTTCTTGAGGACCTGCGTGCCGCAGGCCTTCACCATGCTGTCCGGGACGTTGACGTCCGTCGTCATGCTGTTGCGCTCGCGCCACTCTCCCCTGACGCGCTCGCGGATGACGATCGGCCTGCTGTCCTGCTTCAGGATGTCGGTCGGGTGGGGCTGGGTGCCGGCGGACAGGCCGAACCGCGCAAGCAGCTTTGACGTGCTCGCAGTACCGGCGTAGGCGAGGTAGTGGGGGGCGGCATCGAGGGCGATGGCGAGGTTTCGCCCCGTGTGCGGATCGCCATCCGAGGATCGCGCCTTGAAGGCGAGGTCAGCCGGTGCGGCGAGCTTCTCGCGCAGCCACGCGCATGCGAGTGCGGCGCAGATGCCCGTCTGCATCGCCTTGAACTCATCCTCGGAGAACTGGACCTCGTTGATCCTGTCGCCCCCCTCGGCTGTCTTGCGCGGCAGGTGGGGCAGGGTCTTCTTCTGCGTGTACTTGAGGATTTTCGTCGCGTGCTGCTTCAGGTCGGCGAAGTTGCCTGGCATCCGAGCCCCCCGTTCCATCCATCCCGCCCGCGCTGATGATGGGCGGGCCTGTGGCAGCGCGTCCACCACGACGCGCGGGGGGGCTCGCCGGGCGATGCGCGGCGCTCAGCAGCCGCCGGGGATGATCTCCAGCGTCTCCATCTTCCCCTCGACCACAAAGTCGCCGAAATCCATCTTGAGTTCGTCGGCGATGCCGTTCTCCCAGTAGCGGATGCCCACCTCGTAGTCGGGGCTGCCGGACGTGTTCGTCGGCTCGAAGAAGGCGATCCTCACCCGCCACGAGGCGAGCGGCGACAGCGCGGGGAACCGCACGTCCTCCGGCGCCACGCGGCTGACGATGGCAGTGTTGCTCTCCATCGCCCCGTCGGCGGAGGTGCCGTCGAACAGCGGCGCGCCGAGCGTGCGCTGCCCGGCGCGTGCCGCCTCGAACATCTTCAGCGTGTGGATCATCGGGAACAGCGTGCCGCGCGGCAGCGGCAACTCCACCTCAGACGGCTCGCGATAGCGGATGCTGCCCTCGCCGCCCGGCGCGTCGAGCCTGGCTTCGCCGACGATGGTCTGCGCCACCTGTCCGTCCACCACCTGGCGGAGGCGGAAGCGCATCGACCGCCCATCCTTCGCCTCCCACGTCACGTAGTCCGACTGCCGCTCCGTGCCCTGTCCGTCACGGCCGACGATGGCCAGCGTGAAGCGCTGCTGCACGGTCCAGGCGTCACACTGGTCGACCACCTCGTACAGCATCGCCCCCGATGCGCTCTCGATCCCCGCATTGCCGCGGGCGGTGTCGAGCGAGAGCCGGTAGGCGGCCCGGTGCGAGGCAAGCTCCGCCACTGCCGGTCCCGCCAGGAGCGGGGGGGCGGCGAGGAGGAGGGCGGCGAGGAGAAGCTGGTGCTGGCCGCGCATCGATGATCCTTTCGCGATTCGCTTCCCACCATATGGGGGCGGCGAGGCCCGCTCCAGGGGCCTGCCACGCTGAGATGGGAATCGCCTGCCGGGTCAGCCCTGCCCAGGCGCTGCAGGACTTGCCGGGCGCTGGCGTGCGGCAGGCGGAGGAACAGCGGATGGAGCGAGGCCTCACCGGGGCGTGAGCGCTGGCACGGCGGTTGCCTCACGATCGCGCGGGCGGCCGCCACCACGGCCGCAGGAGAGGAGACCGCCATGCCGTTCGACACGCCGGCCCCAGCGATGCCGCTGACCCGCACCGCGCCATCGCAGGCGATTCCCACGCTGCTGGCCGAGGTGCACCGCCACCTGCCCGACCAGGCCTCGCGGCGCGCCGTGCTGGCGCGGGCGGAGGAGATCGCGCGCGGGGCGGGGCGGGCGTTGAGGGGCCGGGCGGCCCGGCGGCGGATGCTCGAGCATTTCGCCAGCACCGATGCGACGACCGGGCTCCTGAACCGCCGCGGCCTTCGCTCACGCCTCGCCGAGCGCCTGGCGGAAGCCCGGCGGCACAACGAACCCGGCGTCCTCATCTTCGTCGATCTCGACAGCGTCGCTGCCATCGCCGGTCGCTTCGGTGCCCCTGGCGTCGACGCGGCATTGCTGATGGTCGCCGAGGGGCTGCGCCATGCCGTGCGCGCTGATGACTCGGTCGGCCATCTCGGCGCCGGCAGCTTCGGCGTGCTGATCAGCAGGATCGATCACGAGGCAGCGCTCGGCTCCGCCGCACGCCTCGCCCAGGCGATCGCGCGGCTGACGCTCGTGTTCGAGGGGGAGGCGGAGAGGCTTGCCGTCTCGGTCGGGCTTGCACCCTTCGCCGGTAACGAGCCCGCCGAGGCGCTGCTCGACCGCGAGGTGGTTGCCTAGTCCGTGATCCGTCTTGGCGGATCACGGTCCAGCCATTCTTTGCGAGCAACGTTATCGGCTTACGGATCGCTGCACGATTCAACGTAAGCCGCTCTTGCTCTAGCCCTTCTTTGGCGGCGGCAGGTCGAGCCTGATCGAGAGTTCCTTCAGACGCTCCGGCGGGATGGTGGCGGGCGCGCCCATCATCAGGTCCTCGGCCTGCTGGTTCATCGGGAACAGGATCACCTCCCGGATGTTCGGCTCATCGGCCAGCAGCATCACGATGCGGTCGATGCCGGGTGCCGAGCCGCCATGCGGCGGCGCGCCGTAGCGGAAGGCGTTCAGCATGCCGCCGAACCGCGCCTCGACCTCGGACGCCGGATAGCCCGCGATCTCGAAGGCGCGGATCATCACGTCGGGCCGGTGGTTGCGGATCGCGCCGGAGGACAGCTCGATGCCGTTGCAGACGATGTCGTACTGGAACGCCTTGATCGCCAGCGGGTCCATCGTGTTCAGCGCCTCGAGCCCGCCCTGCGGCATCGAGAAGGGGTTGTGGCTGAACTCGATCGCGCCGGTGTCCTCGTTCTTCTCATACATCGGGAAATCGGTGATCCAGCAGAAGCGGAAGGCGCCCTTCTCGATGAGGTCGAGCTCGCCGCCAAGCCGGGTGCGCACGGCTCCCGCGAACTTCGCCGCGGCCGCTTCCTTGTCGCAGGCGAAGAACACCGCATCGCCGTCGCCCAAGTCGAACGCGGCACGGATCGCCTCGCAGCGATCGGCCTCGAGGTTCTTGGCGATCGGCCCCTTGGCCTCGCCCCCCTCGAAGGTGATGTAGCCCAAGCCGCCCGCCCCCTGCTCGCGCGCCCACTCGTTCAGCTTGTCGAAGAAGCTGCGCGGCCGGCCGCCGGCGCCGGGGGCGGGGATGGCGCGCACCACCGCACCGGTGTTGATCGCGCGCGCGAACAGCCCGAACCCGCCGCCCCGGAACGCCTCCGTCACGTCCTTGATGCGGAGCGGGTTGCGCAGGTCCGGCTTGTCGGAGCCGAACTCCAGCATCGCCTGGTCGAACGGGATGCGCGGGAAGGGCGGCGGCGTCACGCCGCGGCCTTCGGCGAACTCCTCGAACACGCCGGCGAGCACGGGCTCGATCGTCGCGAACACGTCGTCCTGCGTCACGAAGCTCATCTCGAAGTCGAGCTGGTAGAACTCGCCCGGGCTCCGGTCGGCGCGGGAAGCCTCGTCGCGGAAGCAGGGCGCGATCTGGAAGTAGCGGTCGAAGCCCGCGACCATGGCGAGCTGCTTGAACTGCTGCGGCGCCTGGGGCAGGGCGTAGAACTTGCCCGGATGCAGCCGTGCGGGAACCAGGAAGTCGCGCGCCCCCTCGGGCGAGGAGGCCGTCAGGATCGGCGTCTGGAACTCGGTGAAGCCTGCCTCGATCATCCGCCGCCGGATCGAGGCGATGACGTTCGAGCGCAGGATGATGTTGCGGTGGATGCGATCGCGGCGGAGGTCGATGAAGCGATAGGTCAGCCGCATCTCCTCGGGGAACTCGGCCTCGCCCGCCACCTGGATCGGCAGCACCTCGGCGGCCGATTGCACCTCGATCGCGCGCACCCGCACCTCGACCGACCCGGTCGGCAGCTTCTGGTTCACCGTGTCGGGCGAGCGGAGGACGACCTCGCCGGTGATGGTGATCACGCTCTCTGGGCGGATGCGCTCGGCATCCGCCAGGGCCGGGTTGCCCTGGTCGAGAACGAGCTGGGTGAGGCCGTAATGGTCGCGCAGGTCGATGAACAGCAGCCCGCCATGGTCGCGCTTGCGGTGCACCCAGCCGGAAAGCCGCACGGTGGCCCCCGCATCGGTCTGGCGAAGCTGGCCGCAGGTATGGGTGCGATACGCGTGCATGTGGCTCTCTGCGCTCCGGGCGCTGGGGGGAGTTGGGTGGCGCGGCAAGGAACCGGCCGGGGGGCCCCCTGTCAAGCGCATGGCGTCGGTCCATGCGGCTGGACGGTTGGAGCCGCGCCCGGGCCCGTGTAAAGGGAGCCGATGAACCGCCCCTCCAAGGCTGGCTTTCCCCCGCCTCAGCAGATCGAGACGACCGACGCGCTGGCCGCCCTCTGCACGCGGCTGGCCGAGGCGCCCTTCGTCACGGTCGATACCGAGTTCATGCGCGAGCGCACCTACTGGCCCGAGCTCTGCGTCGTGCAGCTCGCCGGGCCGGACGACGTCGCGGTGGTCGACGCGGAAGCCGAGGGGCTCGACCTCGCCCCCCTCTACGCGCTGTTCGACAACCCCAACGTGGTGAAGGTGTTCCATGCCGCGCGGCAGGACATCGAGATCTTCGTCCTTCGTACCGGGCGGGTGCCGGCACCGTTGTTCGACACCCAGATCGCCGCGATGGTCGCCGGCTTCGGCGACCAGGTTGGGTATGACGCGCTGGTCGGCGCGCTGACGGGAGCCTCGATCGACAAGGCCTTCCGGTTCAGCGACTGGTCCGCCCGCCCGCTCACCCAGCAGCAGATCACCTACGCGGCGGCCGACGTCACCTATCTCCGCCGAGTCTACGAGAAGCTGAAGGCGCGGCTCGAGCGCGAGGGGCGGCTTGCCTGGGTGGCCGAGGAGATGGCCGTGCTGGCCGAGCCCGCCACCTACCGCACCGAGCCGGAGGACGCTTGGGTACGGCTCAAGCCGCGCACGACCAACCGCCGCTTCCTCGCCGTTCTCCGCGCCGCCGCCGCCTGGCGCGAGCGCGAGGCGCAGCGGCTCAACATCCCCCGCCAGCGCGTGGTGAAGGACGAGACGCTGCTCGAGGTCGCAGCCCAGGTGCCTGGCGATGCCGTGGCACTCATGCGCGCCCGCGGCTTTCCCCGCGGGCTGGCCGAGGGCAAGGCAGGGGCGGCATTGATCGCCGCGATGGCCGAGGCGCAGGGCCTGCCCGATGCGGCGCTGCCTGAGCTGCCCGCCCGCGGCAACGGCATCAAGCCCTCGCCGGCCATGGTGGCGCTGTTGAAGGTGCTGCTGCAGGCCAAGTGCGACGAGCATGACGTGGCGCAGAAGCTGCTCGCCTCCTCCGATGACATCGACCGGCTGGCGACGGAGGACGAGCCCGATGTTCCCGCCCTGCATGGCTGGCGGCGCAGCGTGTTCGGCGAGGCGGCGCTGGCGTTGAAGGCAGGCCGCATCGCCCTCGCGGCCGAGGGGCGGCGGATCAGGCTGGTGCCCCTCGAAGGCTGAGGGGCCCGGCGCTCAGGCGCCGCGTGGGTGGCCCGCCGCGGCCTGCCCCGGCACGCCGCCGCCGGCCGGTGCGATCGCCGTGACCACGCGAAGCGCCTGGGCGATCACCAGGTCGAAGAACCGGAATACGACCTCGACCGAGTAGCCGGCGAGGAAGGCCAGCGCGGCGATCGAGAGCGCCACCGTGCCGGCCGGGCCATCGACCGTCGTTCCCTCGGCGCGGAAGAACAGTCCGATGCAGCCGCCGAGCAGGAACGCCATGAAGATGCGGAACAGCGCGTGCCGCCAGTCGCGCGGGTGCAGTTCGCTCGACACGATCTTGTTGTTCAGCCGCCGCACCGCATAGACGGCGCCGCCGAGCACGCCGAACAGCACCGGCAGGTAGTAGATGCCCAGCGCGCTGAGCAGCGCCCCGCCGACCTGCTCCGAGGTGTAGCTCGTGTGCTGGCTGATGTCGCGGACCGAGAGGCCCGGAAGCCAGCTGATCCAGGAGCCGTTGTAGACGCGCTCCGGCTCGCCGTTCGCGTCCGCCCCAGCCGGCTGGAAGTTCGCGAGGGCGATCGGGTCGGCCACGGCAGTGCCGCCTTTCGCGGCCCCCGTGGCCTTCACGGTGGCGACGCCCGTGGTGCGGTCTATCCAGGTCGCGAGCTCGGATTTCGCGACGTTGTGGCGGAACAGCGCCTCCCGCCGCGTGTCGCAGAGCAGCCAGTGCGCCGGGCCCTCGAAGCCGTAGAGCATCCGCTCAGGCGGCGTTCCCGGGCCGGGCAGGAGGGCGACGCGGTCACACAGGCGGGGAACGATTGCGGTCCAGAGGCCTGGCTTGGGGTCGATGGCGCTGATCGCGGCGGTGTCGGCGGCGGCGACGTCCTTCTCGATCGCCGCGAGCGCCGCTCCCGTCGCCCTGACCTGGTCGAGCACGGTCTTGCCGACCATGGCATGGACCGACAGCGAGACGGCGAGCATCACGGCGGCGATGCCGGCGATGGCGAGGACCGATGTCACCGCCTTGCTCACCCGCGCCTGGCGGTGCATCTCGGCGAAGTCGGATCTATGGCGCAGCACCGCCGCTTCGGGCAGGCCGCCCGTATAGAAGCCGGTGAAGGCGATCGTGTAGGCATCGGCAGGTGCTGCGGCCGCGTTCAGCGTGTCGCGGGCGCAGAAAAGGAACGCGCTCGCGTCGGGGTCGCGGCCGATGGCAGCGATGTCCATCTGCTCGATCTCGGCAATGCGCCGGAGGAAGGCCTCCTTCAGCGGTGCCGCGGCCTGCGTGGCGGAGGCGCGGTCGGCCAAGGTGCGGTCAGCCAAGGTGCGGTCAGCCAGCGCGCGTTCGAGGCTCGCATCGTTGTGGCCCGAGACGAAGGTGCGCAGCAGCCCGACATCGACCAGGGCGCGGTCGATCTGGAGCAGCTGCAACGCGTGCCGCATGTCGCCCTGGGGCATCGGCGCGGGGCGGGTCGACAGCTTGTCCTGGTGTCCATCGGGCATCCTGCCCTCCTGCTGCCAGCGGCAGCCGTTTTCGGTGCTTCACGGTAACAAAAGGGCTTCGCGCGTGGTGTGACGCGCCGCACATCCGGCGAAACGATTGAAACCGCTCGCCCCCTGTGGCGACACCGTCGCGCAACGCGGCTGTTCGTGCCGGCGGCGCTGAACGCCATCGGCTTGCACGAGCGGCTCGGCTATCGCCGGCTCGAGCGTCGCGTGGTCGCCGTCGGTGGGGTGGACCTTCCCTGACAGCAGATATTCAAGGACGCCGCCTGAGGCCGCTCACCGGCCGGCGACGGCACGCACGACGCGGCGCACCTCGGCCGGCGCGAAGGGCTTGGCGAGAACCGGGCGGCCGGTGGCGGCCAGCAGCGCATCGGCACCGGTACCGAGCCTGTCGCCGGTGACGAACACGAGGCGGTCGGCAAGCTCCGGCCGCGCCTCGGCGAGCCAGGCGTGCAGCGCCGCACCATCGATCCCCGGCATGCGGAGGTCGGACAGCACCACGTCGAAGCCGCGGTCGGAGAGGCGCTGCTTCGCGGCCTGGCCGTCCGAGACCGTATCGACCACGAAACCGTCCCCGCGCAGGATCTCGGCCAGGACGGAGGCCACCTCCTCCTCGTCATCGACGACAAGCGCCGAGAGGACGCGGCGGACGACGAGGCCGGGCGCTGGCTCCGCCTCCGCCTCGCGCTGCGGCACGTCGAGCGTGCCGCGGGGCAGCATGACGCGCACCAGCGCCCCACCCCCCTCGCTCTCCTCCAGCGTGATCGTTCCTGCATGCGCCGAGACGATGGCGCGGCAGAGCGAGAGGCCGACGCCGGTGCCGCCGCCCTCCTGCCGCGTGGTGAAGAATGGATCGAACACCTTGGCGCGGAGGCCAGCGGGAACGCCAGGCCCGTTGTCGGACACGGCGAGCAGGATGCCGCCATCCTCGCCTTCGGCCGGCTTTGCCGAAATTGTGATCCGCCGCTTCCCCTCGACGAGGCCAAGCGCCTGCTGTGCGTTGGTCAGCAGGTTGATGAGCACCTGCACGAGCTGGTCCTGGTCGGCTGCGATCTCGGGCAGCGTCTCGGGCAGCTCGCGCAGCACCGTGATGCCGGCGCTGCGCAGCGCATACCCGATGAGGTCGAGCGCTGCCTCGACCACGGTGGCGATGCGCACCGTCTTGCGCTCGGGCGGCTTCCGCCGCGCCATGCCGAGGAAGGTCTGCACGATCCTGCCGCACCGTTCCGCGGCCGACCTGATCTTGACCGCCCGCGCTCCGAGGGCCGGTTCAGCCGCCGCCTGCTCCACGAGCAGCGTTGCATGCGCGATCACGATGGACAGCGGGTTGTTCAGCTCATGCGCGACACCGGCGAGCAGCGAACCAAGGGCCGAGAGGCGCTCTGCCTGATGCACGGCATCGCGCTGGCTCCGCACCTCGCGCTCGGCCGCCTTCACGGCGGTGACGTCGGTGTAGGTCGAGAGCAGCCCGCCATCGGGCAGGCGGCGACGCCGCACCTCGAAGATGCGCCCATCCGGGCGCGTCTCCTCGACTGTTTCGCTGCCGGCTCCGGTGATCGCCGAAACTCGCCGTTGCACGAGCGTCTCGATATCCTCGCCCGTGCCCTCATGCGCGTAGAACACGCCATGTTCGAGCCGCCAGCGCACGAAGCTCTCCAGCGGCATGCCCGGCTCGCCGAACTCCGGCGGATAGCCGTACATCCTGAGAAACCCTGGGTTCGCGAGGACGACGCGGCCGTTCTGGTCGATGATGTTCACGCCCTCGGCGATGTGGCCGAGGATGGCCTCGAGCTGTGCCGTGCGGCGGGCGAGATCCTCCTCACGCTCCTTCAGATCCGTCAGGTCGCGGACGATGGTGAAGTAGCCCTGGACGGTTCCGTCCGCTCCCGGAACGGGTCGGTAGACGCGCTCGACATAGCGTCGCCTGCCGCCGGGATACGTCATCCAGCCGAGCCAGCGCACCGTCTCGCCGGCCAGCGCCTTCTCCGCCAGCGGCGCGAGCATCCGCGCCGCTTCCTCGCCGAGCACCTCGTCGCCGAGCACCTCCTCGACCGTGCGGCCGACGATGGCATCGACGGTGACACCCATGAAGGCGGCGTATTCGGGGTTGGCGTAGCGATGCCGCCGGTCACGGTCCATGAAGGCAACGCGCGTCAGCGCGCGGTCGAGCACGCTGCGGAACAGGGCCGGGTCCATTGGCGGGAACGCCGCGCCCGGCTCGTCCGCCATGCTCAGCCCTCGAACACGTAGCCTGCGCCGCGGACGGTGCGGATCAGCGCCGGCGCATCGGGGTTGCGCTCGATCTTGCGCCGAAGCCGCGTGATCCTGACATCGATCGACCGGTCGAACGGATCCGACCCTCCAGGGTGGGCAATGTCGAGCAGTTGTGCGCGCGTGAGTACCCGTCCCGGCCGCTCGGCGAAGGCCTGGACAAGGTCGAACTCCATCGCCGTCAGCGAAATCTCAGCACCCTGGTCGTCGATCAGCTTGCGCGCGGCAAGGTCCACGACATGGGGGCCGAACGGGAGTCGCTCCGCCGGCCTGGCGGGAAGGGCGATGGCGGCGCGCGTCGCCTGCACGCGGCGCAGCACGGCACGCACGCGGGCCAGCAGCTCGCGCAGGTCGAACGGCTTGGCGACATAGTCGTCGGCGCCGATCTCGAGCCCGACGACACGGTCGACCACGTCGGACGCGGCCGTGACCATGATGATGCCGATCGACTGCCCATGCGCGGATCGGAGCGAGCGTGCGAGCGATAGCCCATCCTCGCCGGGCAGGGCGATGTCGAGCATGGCGACATCCGGCATCGCCTTGGCGATCAGCGCGCGCGCGGCGGCAACGTCGCCGGCCGTACGCACGGCAAGCCCGTTGGCCGCCATGTACTCGGCGACCGCTTCGGCGATGTCGGGCTCATCCTCCACCACGAGCAGGCTGGGCAGCATGGTCATCATCGGCCCCGGACCATTCCCGCAACAGTTCCCCCCTCGGCTTTAGCCGCAGCGGCGCGGGCAATCAAGCAGGCCGCGCCCGTTCCGCCCGGGGTGAAACACCGGAAACACCATTCCCGCCTGCCGGAAACACGCACGCAACGGCCCATCGCGATAACGGCGCCACAGCATGCGGCCCCGCCATGCCGGCGCGGCCCTGACAGGATGGAGATCACGATGTTCCGTACCGAAAGCCTGCCCGGCCGGCTCACCGCCACGACGGGCCTGTTCGCCCGCCTCTCTGCCGCCGTCGCCGCTTGGATCGCGGTGCGTTCGACCCTGCGGGTGGTCGAGGGGCTCGATGAGCACCTGCTCCGCGACATCGGGCTCGAGCCGCAGCCGACCGACCAGATGTTGCGCCGGCGGCTGATGATCCTTTGAGCTGACGCCGCAACGACCTTCCACGGGATGGGTGCCATGACCGACCGGACGACGATGACCGACAGGCGGGGCTGCGAGATCAGCCACGCCTCCGCTGCCGCCCTCGATGGGTTCGAGGAGGCGCTCGCGCTCTTCAACGGCTACTTCGCCGATCCCTTCGCCCGCATCGAGGCGGTGCTCGGCGACAGCCCCGACATGCCGATGGCGCTGGCGCTGAAGGGCGGACTGCTCCTCTGCTCGACCGAGGCGGCGATGAACGAGAAGCTGGCCGAGGTGATCGCGGCGGGCCAGGCGATGGCCGGGCGCATGACGGCGCGCGAGCGCGGTCATTTCGCCGCCCTTGCCGCCTGGCACCGCGGCGACCTCGCCGGTGCCGGCGACCATTACGCACGCGTGCTGGCCGATCATCCGCGCGACCTGCTCGCGCTCCAGGTGGCCCACCAGGTCGATTTCTTTCAGGGGCGAAGCATGATGCTGCGCGACCGCCCGGCCTCGGTGCTGCGCGCCTGGGACGGCTCGGTGCCGGGCTTCGGCTTCGTCCTCGGCATGCACGCCTTCGGCCTCGAGGAGATGGGCGAGTACGGCCGCGCCGAGGAGCAGGGCAACCGTGCGCTCGCGCTCAACCGCGCCGATGCCTGGGCGGTGCACGCCGTCGCGCACGTCATGGAGATGCAGGGCCGCACCGACGAAGGAGCCGCGTTCCTGGAGGGCCGCCGCGACGACTGGGCGCCAGAAAGCGCGCCGGGCAACATGCTCGCCTACCACAACTGGTGGCACCTCGCGCTGCATCACCTCGACACGGGCGGGTTCGACGCCGCGCTCGCAATCTACGACACCGCCATCCGCCCCGGCGACAGCCGCGTCGCGCTCGAGCTCGTCGATGCCTCGGCGATGCTCTGGCGCCTCTGGCTGCGCGGCGTCGATGTCGGCAACCGTTTCGCCTCCGTCGCCGATGCGTGGGAGACGCTGGCCGATGATGCCTGGTACGCGTTCAACGACGTGCACGCGATGATGGCCTTCGTGGCCACCGGCCGGCCTGCGTCGCAGGACCGCGCGATGGCCTCGCTCAGCCGTGCGGCGCGTGGCGGCGGAACGAACGCGATGATGGCACGCGAGGTGGGCCTGCCCGCTTCCCGGGCGCTCGCCGCCTTCGGCGCGGGGCAGTACCGCGCTGCCGCCGAACAGCTCGCTGCCCTTCACCCGATCGCGCATCGTTTCGGTGGCAGCCATGCGCAGCGCGACGTCATCCACCTGACCGCGCTTGAGGCAGCGACCAGGGCGGGTGATCGCGGGCTCGCACGCGCGCTCGCAACACAGCGGTTGGTGCAGAAGCCGCACAGCCCGTTCAACCAGGCTGCCTTCGCGCGTGCATCCGCGCTCGCGGCACCTGCGTCCGCATGACGCTCCAGACCGACGAAAGGACCACGACGATGTTCGACGACAGGCGCTTCGCACGGCTCCGGGCCGTGCTCCTCACCAGCGCGACGGCGCTCGTGCTTGCAGCACCATGGGCGGCGTCGGGCCATGAGAGCCGGGACTACGCTGGCCGACCGGGCGAGCTCGGCGTGGTGCGCGTCGCGCCGACGGTTCCCGGCGGTGCCGAGGCCCCGCGGCTCCACGGGATGGGCATTCTCACCTGGCGCGTCACCGCGAATGCCGAGGCGCAGGGCTGGTTCGACCAGGGGCTGAACCTCGCCTGGGGGTTCAACCATGCCGAGGCGGTGCGCGCGTTCCGCGCCGGGCGGCAGGCCGATCCGTCCTGTGCGATGTGCTTCTGGGGCGAGGCCTGGGCCCTCGGCCCGAACATCAACGCGCCGATGGCGCCAGCCGCACTGCCCGCCGCCCGCGCAGCCCTCGACCATGCCCGCGCAGTTGCTGGCGGCGTCACGCCGATCGAACGCGCGCTGGTCGATGCGCTCGCGGAGCGTTACGGAGCAGAGCCGATCGCCAATCCCGCTGCTGCAGCCCGGGCCTACGCCGGTGCGATGCGCGGCGTCGTCGCTCGCTTCCCGGCCGAGCGCGAGGTTGCCGTCCTCGCCGCCGATGCGCTGATGAACGTGACCCCGTGGGACTACTGGACCGAAGGCGGGCGCGCCGGCAAGGGTGCGACCGACGAGATCATCGCGCTGCTGGAGGCGGTGCTCGGGGTTGCGCCGACGGGCCCGGCGAGCCGTGGCGAAAAGCTTCCGGCGCTCGTGCCCGACCCGGATCATATTGGCGCGATCCATCTCTACATCCACATGGTAGAGGCGTCCGACCGCCCTGAGCGTGCGCTGCCGGCAGCCGGACGGCTCGCCGGGCTCGCGCCGGCCGCGGGCCATCTCGTTCACATGGGAAGCCATATCCTCTACCGCGTCGGACAATACCGCAACTCGCTTGCGCTCAACCGTGCAGCCGTGGCGGCAGACCAGGCCTACATCGCCGCCGCGCGCCCGACCGGGCTCTATCCGCAGGCCTACTATCCGCACAACCTGCACATGCTGCTCGCGAGCGCGCAGATGGCGGGTGATGCCGAGACGGTGCTCGCCACCGCGCGGGCGCTTGCCGAGACCGTGACCGAGGAGGCGGCGCGCGACACCGCCTGGGTGCAGCCGATCATGGCGGCACCGTGGTTCGCGCACGCGCAGTTCGCCGCACCGGAGCAGGTCCTGGCTGCGCCGCCGCCGGATGCCGAGCTTCCCTACGTCCAGGCAGCCTATCGTTACGCCCGCGGCATCGCGTTCGCGCGAAGCGGCGAGCGTGGGTCTGCCGAGCAGGAGCGCGCGCGGCTGATCGCGCTCGCCGACCAGCCGGCGCTTGCGGCGTTGGCGGACGGAGGCGTTCCCGCGCCCGATCTGGTCAGGCTCGCGGCCGAGATGCTCGTCGGCCGGATCGCGATGTCGGCCGGGCAGTTCGGCGAGGCAGCCGCTGCCTTCGCGCGTGCCGCGTTCATCGAGGACCGGCTGCCCTACAGCGAGCCGCCGTTCTGGTACGTGCCGACGCGCCAGAGCCTCGGCGCGGCACTCCTGCTGTCCGGCGACGTCGACCAGGCCGAGGCGGTGTTCCGCGACAGCCTGCGCCTTGCCCCGCGCAACGGCTGGGCGATCTTCGGCATGCGCGAGGTGGCACGCCTCCGCAACGATCTGGCGGCGGAAGACGAGGCCGAGCGCCAGCTGCGCGAGGCCTGGATCGGCGACCGCGCGCTGCTTACGCTCGAGCGCCTGTAGTGGGCAGGGCGGGCCGCCCCGCGCGGCCCGTCCGGACCCGTCCGGCGAGCAGCGCCCAGAGCAGAACCGCCTGCACCGCCGGGGCGCCAAGGGTGAGGAACGTTCCGGCACCGAGACCAACGACCGGCACCGGCAGGAAGAACGGCAGCAGCACCGCCACGTCGACCGCGCCCAGCAGCCCCGGCACGGCGGCGTAGAGGACGACGAACCACACGATCGCCGTGACCGCCCCGCGCACCCCGCCAGCGCGAAGTGCCACGAGGCGTGTGAGTGCGATGTCGCGCGCGAGGAACAGCACGACCGACACAGGCAGCAGCGTGGCGAAATCGCTGCCCATAACCTCGGGCACCGCGACACCGCGGAACCCCAGCAGCACGGCGAGGATGGCGGCAAGTGCCAGCGCCTGGACCGAGGGCGGCGCATCGCCCACCCGCCCGCCAAGCAGGCGGACGATCTCGCCGCGCGACTTCGGCTCGAGCAGCGCGGCGGCGGCGACAGCGATCGTCGTCGCGAGGAAGGCTGCCCGGAGCGCACCCACGGCGCCCTCGCTCCAGCCGAAGCCGCCGGCGAACGCCGCCACGAACACCGCGAAAGCGGGCCACGCCCAGCGCCGTTGCGGCACGGTGAGCTCGCGGCCCATCAGCCGCCATGCGCCAAGCACGCTCCAGCCGCAGAACAGCGCCGAGGTCGCCAGCGCGAACACTGCCCCGTCGACGCCGAGCCCGTACCAGCCCGTTTCCTCCACTGCCCAGGCGAGCGGATCGTCCATGCCGGCCCCGGCCAGGATACCAGCGAGGTGCGGCAGCGACGTCAGCACCAGCGCACGCCCGCCGAGGGCGAGCAGCGCGAGCGAGGCGAAGAGTGCCACGCCATGCGCGAACAGCACGCGCAATCCCAGCGATGCGCCACGCGCGACATCGCCACCGGCGGCGAGGAACACGGCAAGGCAGATCGCCACGCCATACCAGGCATAGGCGGTGGCGCCGAACAGCTTGCCGAAGGTCATCTCGGCTGCCGTCAGCGCGCTGGCCCGCTGGCTGTCCCATGTGCGCGCGGCGACCTCGCCCATCACCGCTCCCGCCGCCTGTCGCGTGCCCCAGATGACGCCGAGGCCGAGGCCCATCCACCACGCCGTGGTGCGCAGCGCGTCCGCCCCCTCGGCGACATGGGCGATGGCAAAGACGAGGCCGAGAACGGCGGGCATGGCGATCAGCCGCTGCGGCGTGATCTCGAGCCAGAGGTTGCGGACGAGCTCCGCGTTCATGGCGCACCGCGTGCGGCGCGAAGCCGCGCGAGGTAGAGGTCCTGCATGCTGCCCTGCCGCTCCTCGAACGCAGCGATCGCCCAGCCGGCGCCGACGAGGCGCGCGAGCAGCGCTGCCTGAGCGGCCCTGTTGCCGGCGAAGTCGAAGCTGACCGTCAGCCCCTCGGCCGCGACGGCGGTGACACCCGCCTCGACAACCAGCGCGGAAGCGGCCGCCGCGCCGTCACCCCCGGCAAGCACCAGCGCCAGGCGACGCTCGGGCTGCACCAGCGGGCCGTGGCCGATCACCTGGCCCGCGTCGAGCATCAGCACGTCGGTCGAATAGTCCTCGAGCTCGGCGAGGATGTGGGAGGAGACGAGCAGCGTCATGCCATCTGCCGCGAGCTGCCGCAGCAGCACGGCAAGCTCCGCCCGCGCTTCGGGGTCGAGGCCGGCTGCGGGTTCGTCGAGGATCAGCACCGGCGGGCGGTGGATGATGGCGGTGCCGATCGCCACGCGCTGGCGCTGGCCGCGCGAGAGGGCGGCGGCCTGGCGGTCGAGCAGGCCGCCGAGGCCGAGGGACGCGGCGACGGCATCGATCCGCCCAGGCCGTTCGGCCGCCGGCACGAGGCGCGAGCGCGCGGCGTAGTCGAGGCAGCGGCGCACGCTGAGCCTGTCGTAGAGGCCGAAGAAATCCTGCAGGAACCCCATGCGCGCCCGCGCCGCCCGTGGATCGGCCACGACGTCGATGCCGGCGAGGCTGATGGTGCCCGCGTCCGGCACTTCGAGCCCGGCGAGGCAGCGCATCAGCGTCGTCTTGCCCGCCCCGTTGGGGCCGACCAGCGCGGTGACGCTGCCGGGTGCGGCGGCGAAGCTGACGCCGCCAAGCGCGGGCGTTCCGTCATACGCGAAGTGGAGACCGGCGACGGCGATGGCGCTCATCGCCGCGGTCATCGGCGCTCGGGACGCACCACGACGATGCCGTCGGCCAGCAGCGCGTCGATCTCCTCGGCACTCATGCCGGCCTCGGCCAGCACGGCGGGACCATCCGCGCCGATGGCCGGCGCGTCATGGCGCTGCGTCGGTCGCGCACCGTCCATCGCCAGCGGCAGGGCGGGCAGCCGCGAAGGCTTGCCGTCGGGCAGCGTCACGGGAACGAGGCCGCCGGAGGCCGCGAGATGCGGGTCATCGAACAGCTCATCGGGCCGGGCGATGGGCGCGAAAGGAAGCCCG
This sequence comes from Elioraea sp., assembly GCF_022842375.1. Taxonomy (GTDB): domain Bacteria; phylum Pseudomonadota; class Alphaproteobacteria; order Acetobacterales; family Acetobacteraceae; genus Elioraea_A. Next base: position 17,895 of record NZ_JALHPR010000020.1, read on the forward strand.
CAGGCTTCGCAGGCAGCGGCGAGCTCGGCGCGCGTCATCGCCCCGAAGCGTTCGGTGAGGGCGGGGATCAGCCGCTCGCGCCCGCGCACCCGGTCGTTGTTGGTGCGCAGCGTCGCGTCGGCCGCAAGCGCGTCAAGGCCGAAGGCGCTGCACGCCTGCTGCCATTGCGTATCTGTGACGATTCCGATGAAGATCTGCTGCCCATCCGCCGTCGGGAAGATGTCGTACACACCCCACGCCGGCGTGCGCACCGACATGGGGTTGAGCGGCTTTCCCGTCATCGCGTGCATGGCCATGTGCTGGCCCATCAGGAACACGGTGTTCTCGTAGAGCGAGGAGACGATGCGCTGGCCGCGGCCGGTCCGCGCGCGCTCGATCACGGCGGAGAGAACGCCGATGGCGCCGAACATGCCGCCCATCACGTCGTTCAGCGAGGCGCCTGCGCGCAGCGGCTGTCCCGGAGGGCCGGTCATGTAGGCCAACCCGCCCATCATCTGCACCACCTCGTCGAGAGCGGTGCGGTCCTGGTAGGGTCCGTCCTGGAAGCCCTTGTGGCTCACGTAGATCAGGCGCGGGTTCCGCGCCGACAGCGCCTCGTAGCCGAAGCCCATCCGGTCCATCGCACCGGGGCGGAAATTCTCGACGAAAATGTCGGCACGATCCGCCAGGCGCAGCAGCGCCGCCTTGCCGCGCTCGGTCTTGAGGTCGATGGCGAGGCTCTTCTTGTTGCGATTGTACATCGCGAAGAACCCCATGCCGGAGCCGAGCAGGCGGCGCGTGTTGTCGCCCTCTGGCGCGGGTTCCACCTTCACCACGTCGGCGCCAAGATCGCCGAGGACGAGGCCGCAGGTCGGGCCCATGACCATGTGGGTGAGCTCGACGACGCGAAGCCCAGCCAATGGCGCGCTCATGCCGCCACCCGCGCCGAACGCCATTTCGCTGCCGCACCGTGCAGCGCCTCCCCCGGCAGCGCCTCGGCCAGGATGGCGCGCGCGGCGATCAGCCGGTCGAGGTCGATGCCGGTGGCGACGCCGAGGTCGTGGAACATCGAGACGAGATCCTCCGTCACCGCGTTGCCCGACGCGCCCGGCGCGAAGGGGCAGCCGCCGAGGCCAGCAAGCGAGCCGTCGAATGTGCCGATGCCCTCCTCCCACGCGGCGAAGGCGTTGGCGAGCGCGAGCCCACGCGTGTCGTGCAGGTGAACGCCCGAGAGGCGGTGGCCGATCGCGGCACGCACCGCCCGCACCAGGCGCTTTACCTGGGACGGGTTGCCCATCCCTGTCGTGTCCGACAGCCCCACCTCGTCTGCCCCCGCCTCCACCATGGCAACGGCAAGCCGCACCACGTCATCCTCCGGCACCGCGCCCTGCAGCGTGCAGCCGAAGGCGGTCGAAAGCCCACCCTCGATCGTGGGCCGATGGCCCTCGGGCGCCGCATCGCGCAACGCCGCGATCGCGCGCAGCGCCTCGACCGATTGTTCCGGCGTCATGCCGACATTGGCCAGCGCATGCGCGCGGCTGGCACTCACCGGCACGGTGATCTTGTGCACGCCGGCCGCGATCGCACGCTCCGCCCCGCGGGCGTTGGGCGCGAGAACGGCGACGGTAAGGCCGGGCAGGGTCAGCGCGTGCGCCACCACCTCGGCCGTGTCGGCGAGCTGCGGCACACGGTCGGGCCGCACGAAGGAGCCGACCTCGATCTCCGAGAGACCGGCCGCGGCGAGTGCGGTGATCCAGCGGCGCTTGGCCTCCGTCGGCATGATGGCGTGGGCGTTCTGCAAGCCGTCGCGGGGGCCCACCTCGCTGATCAGCACGCGGGAGGCAGGGGCGGTGGCGCTCATTGCTTCTGTCTCACTCCTGCGCCGCGGCGAGCGCCGCGGCGGCCTCCTCGAGTGGGCGCGCGTCGCCGCCGACCGCACGCGTCAGCCGCGCCGCCGCGGCCGCAGCCTCCTGACGCATCGCACGAACGAGCGGTGGCGTGAAGCGCGTGATCGGCCCAGAGAAGCCGACCACGCCCGCGAGCGCATCGTCGGCGTCGAGCACCGGCGCGGCGACGCCCGCCGTTTCGGCCGATCGCTCGCCGTAGGAGACAAGGACGCGCTCGCCCGGTGCCGTGGCACGCAGGGCAGTGCCGCTGCCAAAGGCGAGGAAGGCGCGCCCGGCGGCGCCGCGGTCGAGCGGCAGGCGGTCACCCTCCCGCACGGCATCGCGCACGGGGTGGGCGGCCTCGACGCGGCAGAGGCAGAGGCGGCCGCCGCCATCGCGCACGTAGAAGCTCGCGCTCTCGCCGCTGGCATCGCGCATCCCGCGCAGCACGGGGGCGACGAGATCGGCGATGCGGAAACCGCGGCGATAGGCATCGGCGAGCGGCACCGGGCCAGGCCCGAGGCGCCAGCCGCGATCGCCCGCGCGCTGCGTGTAGTTCGCGCGCGAGAGGCTCTCGAGCAGGCGCAGGATGGTGCTCTTGTAGAGGCCCGTGCGCTGCGCGAGCGCGGCGAGGGTGACGGGCGCGCCGCTGCCATCCGCGCCGAGGGCCGCGAGGATCGCCAGCGCCCGGTCGACCGCCGCGACGCCGCCCGCCTCCTGCGTCATGGTCTGCGCATCGATGACATGAAACGCCCCCGCGCCATTCTGTCAGATGGAACGTTGTTCTGATCGTTAGGATGCAGCGGTCGCCGGCACCGCGTCAATCAGTGACGTATGAGCGGAGCGACGCGGCTATTCGACCTTGCCGATGGCGCGGACGGCCGTGATCAGCCGCGCACTGTCGGCCGCAACGAAGCGAGCGAAGTCAGGCGCATCGAGCCAGGCGGGCGGGCTGCCGGCCGTCTCGAAGGCGCGGATGGCAACGGGGCTTCGCATTGCCTCGGCGAGGGCCGCGCGCAGCCGCTCCCGCACCGGGGCCGGAACGCCGGCTGGCGCGAACAGCCCAGCCCAGATGGAGAACTCCACACCAGCGAAGCCGCGCTCGATGAACGTGGGCACCTCGGGGAAGGCGGCCACACGTTCCGCCCCCCAGCAGGCCAGCACGCGCATCCGTCCCTCGCGCACATGCTGCGTCAGTGTGCCGGGTGCAGAGGCAAGCGCGCGGACCTGGCCGCCGAGGAGCGCCGTCAGCGCCGGGCCGGCCCCCTGGAACGGCACGTGCAGCAGCCTGATGCCCGCGCGGTGGGCGAACATCTCCATCGCGACATGCAACGTGCCGTAGGTGCCGGAACTGCCATAGGGGATCGACCCAGGCGCCAGTTTCGCTGCCGCGACGAATTCCTCGAGCGTGGTCCACGGGCTGTCGGCGCGCACGGCGAGCATGGTCGGGTCAGCCAGCACGCGGCCGATGGGGGTGAGCTGGTCAACCTCGTATTGCGGGGTTCGGCCGAACAGCCTGTCGGCCTCCGGCAGCACGGCGAGGGAGGAGAGCGCCATCAACAGCGTGTAGCCATCGGGGGCGGCGCGCGCGACGGCGGCGTTGCCGATGGCACCTCCCGCGCCGCCTCGGTTCTGCACCACCACGGACTGGCCCAGCACCTGTTCCATCGCCACCGCGACGGGCCGCGCGGCAAGGTCCGCCTGCCCGCCAGGCGGGAACGGGACGACCATGGCGATCTGCCGCGTGGGCCAGGCCTGAGCGCGTGACGCAGGCGCGAGGGCGAGCAGCGGAAGCGTGAGCGCAAGATCGCGGCGTCGCATGCGAATCTCCCCGTCGTCGGACTCCGGACAGACTAGCGCGGTGGCGAGAGGGCGGCGAGCGTGTCGCGGGTTGCCGGCGCGGTGGCGGAATCGGCATCGAGCTGGCGGGCGAGCACCGCGAGGTCATCGGGTTCGTCGATATCATGCCACGGGGGCGCGAGCGCCACCGCGATGCCCGCGCGCGCGGCGGCGGCCAGCGTCTCGTCGAGCACGCGCGGCGTGCTCCACGCGATGCCAGCGAACAGCGCTGGCGCGGGAGCGGAGAGGCCGACAAGCCAGTACCCGCCATCCTCGGTCGGGCCGAACACGGCGCGGTCGGGCGCCTCGGCGAGCAGCGCGAGTGCGGCGGCGATGTGGCCCCGCGGCAGCGTCGGCGTATCGGCGCCGATCAGCAGCACCGGCGCATGGCCGCGCGCGAACAGCGCATCGAACCCAGCGACGATGCGCGCGCCGAGGTCGCCCTCGCCCTGCGGCAGGGCGGCAAGGCCGGTGAGTGCGGCGAGGTCATCGCACGCCGCGTCAGGGCTTGCGATCACGTACGTCGTCGCGGCGCTGCGCGCGGCTGCGGTGCTGTCGACCAGGAAGGCGCGCGCAAGCTGCGCGGCACCCTCGGCCCCGAGGGCGGGGATCAGCCGTGTCTTGGCCAGCCCCGCGCGCGGAGCCTTCGCCATCACGCCGATCGCAGGACCTGCCACGCCGGCTCAGCCGAGCGGCGCCAGGGTGGGCGCGGCGCAGGCAGCCTCGATCACGGCCGCGGCCGCGAGTGCCAGATCGTCACGGTATAGGGCGGCCGCGACCTGCACCCCGCGCGGCAGGCCATCGGCATCGATGCTCACCGGCACGGCGACGGCTGGCTGGCGCGAGAGGTTGAAGGCGAAGGTCCAGGGCGCCCAGCGTTGCCACAGCTCCTCCTCCGGGTTGGTGAGCGCGGCTTCGGCCGGGAGGGCTGCCTGCGGCGCGGCGGGGCACAGCACGATGTCATGGCGGCGATGGAACGCGGCCATCGCGTGGGCCGTCTCGATCGACGCTGCCTGCACGGCGAGGAAGCTCTCGGCATCCATCGGCGCGGTGCGCTGCGCCATCGCCACGAGTGGTGCATCGAGCAACGCGCGGCGCTCTTCGTCGAACCCGTCCACCAATCGCTTCAGCGCCTGGCCCCACACCGCGGCGAACAGCGCGCGCGTATCGGGAAGCGAAGGATCCGCCTCCGTCACGATCGCGCCTGCATCCGCGAGCGACTTCGCCGCGCGGTCTACCGCTTCGAGCGAGGCCGCATCGGCAGGCGGGGCGAAGCCGAAGCGTCGGACGATGGCGACGGTGAGCCCACGCACGCCGCCCGACACGCGGTCGAGCCAGCCAGGCGTGGGGGAGGGAAGGCAAAGGGGGTCACGCCAGTCAAACCTGCCGATGGCATCGAGCATCAGCGCCGCATCCGCCACCGTGCGCGTCATCGGCCCGGCGACGGCGACCTGCGCGAAGGCACCGAGCGGCCATTGCGGCACGCGGCCGAAGGAGGGCTTCACGCCGACGATGCCGCACCAGGAGGCGGGAATGCGGATCGACCCGCCGGCATCGGTGCCTATGTGCAACGGCCCGTAGCCGGCAGCAGCCGCCGTGCCGGCGCCGCAGGAGGAGCCGCCTGGCGTCATTGCAAGGTTCCAGGGGTTGCGCGTGATGCCGTGAAGCGGGCAATCGCCAGGCGACTTCCAGCCGAACTCGGTCGTCGTCGTCTTGCCCAGGATGACGGTGCCGGCGGCCTTGAGGCCGAGGACGACGGGGCTGTCCTCCGTCATCGGGCGGGTGTCGGTCGCGCGGCTGCCGCGGCGCGTCGGGTGGCCGGCGAGATGCAGCAGGTCCTTCACCGTTGCCGGAACGCCATCGAGCGGCGAGAGCGGCCTGCCCGCTCGCCAGCGGCGCTCGCTGTCGGCTGCTGCCGCCATCGCGCCCTCGGTGTCGATCACGGCCATGGCGTTGAGGGCGGGTTCGTGCCGCGCGATCCGGTCGAGGCAGGCCCGCGCGACCTCGCGCGGCGAGAGCGTTCCGCGTGCGTAATGCGCGCCAAGTTCCGTGGCCGTGAGCGTTGCTGCGTCGGTCATGCAGCCTCGCGGGCGTGGGCCACGCCGATCATGCTGTCGCGCGTGACGAGCCTGGCCAGCCGCTCCTCGCTCCACGACTCCGTGCCGGGAGGGCGGGCAGGGATCACGAGGTAGCGGTTCTCCGCCGTGCTGTCGTGAACGCGGATCTCGACATCGTCGGGCAGTGCCAGGCCGAACTCGGCGAGCACGGCGCGCGGCTCGCTCACCGCCCGCGCGCGGTAGGCGCGGCTCTTGTACCAGGCGGGCGGGCGGCCCAGCACGGTGCGCGGATAGCAGGAGCAGAGCGTGCAGACGACGAGGTTGTGCAGCGTGGCCGTGTTGAACAGCGCCGTCAGCCGTGTCGCGGCAGCAGGGATGCCGAGTTCCGCGCCTGCCGCGTTGCCGTCGGCGGCAAGCCGCGCGGCATAGGCAGGATCGGACCACGCGCGGGCAACGACGCGCGCGCCGAGATGCTCGCCCCGCGCATCCATCCGCGCGATCTCGGCCGTGATCTCCTCGCGCGTGACGATGCCGCGCGCGACCAGGCGCTCACGCACAGCCAGGGCGCGGAGGCGGAGGGGGGAGAGAACCGTCTCGCCCGCGTCATGATCGGGCTGGTGTGCCCGGCCGTGGTCGTGGTCGTGGTCGTGGTCATGGTCGTGATGGTCGTCATACGGGATGACATCGGCGCCTGCCGCGCGAAGCCTGGCGACCTCGGCCGACAGTTCGTCCTCCCCAATCACGCCCTTCTGCACCAGCAGGCCGGAGAAGGCGTGGATCCAGCGCTCGTAGTAGGGCAGCGCCCAGTAGGTGTCGCCGTCCAGCCGCTCCTGCAGGCTGCGTGTCTCGTCGGTCGTGAAGAAGTTCCGCTTGGCATCGGCGAGCAGCATGCGGATCGCGTCTGCCTCCTTCTCCCAGTGCGCGTAGTCGTGCTCGTCACGGTCGACGGGTGGGCCGCCAAGGCCGCCGATGTCGTGCGGGCCGCTCTGGGGGTGCGCGTGCGGCGGAGGAAGGTCGGGCATGGCGTCGGCTCCTTCGGGCGCGTCTCGACAGGGACGCGGCAGGACGGCACTGTGAACGGCATGGACTGTCGGGGAGACTGGCGATGAAGGCAATCGGGCGACGCGGCCTGCTCATGATCGCAGGGAGCGCGGTTCTGGCCGCACCAGCGCTTGGCCAGGCCTGGCCGGAGCGTGACCTGAGGCTCGTCGTTCCCTTCCCGCCGGGTGGCACGACGGACGTGGTGGCCCGCCTGCTGGCCGAGGCGATGCGCGCGCAGCTTGGCCGTGGGGTCGTGGTCGAGAACCAGCCGGGGGCCGGGGCGACGCTCGCGGCAGGGCGCTTCGCCGCGCAGGCCTCCGACGGGCATTCGCTGTTCCTCAGCCAGATCGCCTCGCACGGCATCGCGCCTGCGCTCTACCGCAACCTCACCTACGATGCGCGGGCGGATTTCCGCGCGGTCGCCCTCGTCGTCACGGTGCCGAACGTGTGGGTGGCGAACCCGCGCAAGCTTGGCGGCCGTGACGCGCGCGCGGTGCTGCGCGACGCGCGCGCGAACCCAGAGACGATCACCTTCGCCTCGGCCGGCAACGGCACGTCGACGCACCTGACGGGCGAGCTCATCAACATGCTCGCCGGCACCAGGATGACGCATGTTCCCTATCGCGGTGCGGGGCCGGGCATGACGGCTGTGATCGGCGGCGAGGTCGATACCTTCATCGACAACCTGCCCACCGCGCTGCCGCAGATCCGCGCCGGCACCGTCACAGCCCTTGCCGTGACGTCGGCCGAGCGTGTGCCCGAGCTCCCCGATGTGCCGACGCTGGCCGAGCTCGGGCCCGATTTCGGCATGCAGGGTGTCGAGGCCGAAGCGTGGTTCGGGCTCTCGACGCACAAGGGAACGCCCGATGCGGTGGTGGCCGCGATGAACCGGGCGGTGAACGCGGCGCTGGCGCAGCCCGCCCTGCGCGCAGCACTTGCCGAACGCGGCACGGTGGCGCGCGGCGGCACGGCGGAGGCTTATGCGTCGCTGATCGACAGCGAGTTGACGCGCTGGGCCCGCGTGGTCGCCGAAGCCAAGGTGACGGTGAACTGAGGAGGGATGCGATGACCGACAAGCTCGCACGCTGGCAGGGTGTCATTCCTGATGATGACCTGGCCGCCTACCGCAAGGGATCGTTCGGCCGCCGCATCGGCCTCGGGGCGCGCCCGGCGCTGCTGAACATCGACACGACGCACATGTTCGTCGATCCGTCCTACGACATGTGCGGCCGCGAGATGCCGGAGTTCTTCGCTGCCGTCACGCGCGTGACGGAGGTGTTCCGCTCGCTCGACCTGCCGATCTACTACTCGCGGCGGGACGATCGCAGCCATCCGGCCTATCGCGGCATCTGGAACCTCAAGCTCGGCAACGCGACCGAGTTCCAGTACGTCGCCGATCCGCGGGCCGACCAGTGGCCCGAGGCCTATGGCCCGCGTCAGCAGGACCGCATCGTGCTCAAGAACAAGCCCTCGGCGTTCTTCGCCACGCCGCTCGAGAGCTTCCTCCGCTATGACGGGGTGGACAGCCTCGTCGTCATCGGTGTCTCCACCTCCGGCTGCGTGCGGGCGGCTGTGACGGATGCGTTCTCGCACAATTTCCGCGTCACCGTGATCGAGGAGGCGGTGGGTGACCGCAGCCCAGCCGCGCACACCGCGAATCTGTTCGACATGGACATGAAGTTCGCCGACGTTGAGCCGATCGACGCCGTTCTCGCCGAGCTCGAGACACGGTTCGGCCAGCGCAGGGCGGCGGAGTAGCGGCGATGAGCGATGCACCCCAGCGTGAGCCCTTGAAGCCTTGGCAGTGGCCGGAGGAGACATGGCGCGGGATCGTCAACCGCGGCCGCGCCGGGCGGTCGCTGAAGCCGGCGCATTGGCCGGGCGGGGCGCGATGCGCCGTCGCGCTCTCGTTTGATGCCGATCACGAAACGATTCCGCTGCGCGATGCCGATGAGAGCCCGATGCGCATCAGCCAGGGGCAGTACGGCTCCCGCGTCGCGATCCCGCGCATCCGCCGCATGCTCGACCGCCACGGCGTGCGGGCGAGCTTCTTCTACCCCGCCGTCTCGGCGCTGCTGCACCCGGAGGAGGTGCGCGCACTCGCCGACGAGGGGCACGAGATCGGCATCCACTCCTGGATCCACGAGGCGAACACCACCGTTCCGCCCGAGGCAGAACGCGAGCTGAACCTGCGCGCGGCCGATACGCTGGAGAAGATCAGCGGCCGACGCCCTGTCGGCATGCGCACGGCGAGCTGGGATTTCTCGACGGCGACGCTCGACATCATCCGCGAGCTTGGCCTGCTCTACGACAGCTCGCTGATGGCCGATGACGAGCCGTACGAGCTGATGGACCGTGGCGAGGCGACGGGCATCGTCGAGCTGCCGCCCGAATGGATCCGCGACGATGCGGTCTATTTCAACATGCTGCGCTTCGCCGCCCTCCGCCCCTACACGCCGCCCTCGGCGGTGGAGGAAATCTTCCGCGCCGAGTTCGATGGGGCGTATGAGGAGGACGGGCTGTTCCTTCTCACCATGCACCCGCACGTGATCGGACACCGCTCGCGCCTGCCGCTGCTCGACCGGCTGGTCGCATACATGAAGTCGAAGCCAGGCGTTTGGTTCGGCACGCACGAGCAGGTGGCGCGGTGGTGTGCCGAGCAGGCGACGCCACCGTTGCGCTAGGCCCCCTCAGGCCTGCGCGACCGCTCCACTCCAGGGGCTCATCACGTCGCTGATGCCCGTCACGCCGCCCTCGGCGTCGCGCAGGATCAGGTTGGGGCAGGCGAAGTTGACGGGCAGGATCGTGTGCTCGACCAGCTCGGTCGCGAACCGTTCCGTGAGCGCAGCGAGAACGCTGGGCGAGAGGCGCTTGTCGGCCGCCACCGTGTCGGGGCCAGAGATGTCGACGCGCGGGTGATGCGCGGCGGCCACCGGGTCCATCCGGTAGTCGAGCACGAACATCAGCATCTGTAGCACCGAGGCGAGGATCTTGCGGCCGCCCGAGGCGCCGGCCGTGACGATGGGCCTGCCCCCCTCGGTCACGATCACCGGGCTCATGTTGCACAACGGGCGCTTGGACGGGCCGATCGAATTCGCCTTGCCTGGCGTCGGGTCGAACCAGAACACGCCGTTGTTCATCATCATGCCGGTACCGGGCAGGGTCGTGCGGCTGCCCATCGAGGAGAGCAGCGTCGTCGTCACGGACACCATCGTGCCTTCCGCGTCCACCGCCGTCAGGTGCGTGGTGCACGCCTCCGCCGCGCGGGGGTTCGCGTCCGACGTGTCGCCGAGGCCGGAGAGCCGTTCCGCGTAGGCCGCCTGCATTGCCGCGGTGAAGGCCGCGAAGAACGCCGCATCCGGTTCCGCGCCGAACTCATGCGCGGCGAGAAGGTCGAGCACGCGCTGCATCGTCGGCGCGGCGGTGAGCCCGCCCGCGCCCTGGAGCACGCGGCCACGCCAGGGGTGCTGGCTCGATGGCGTGGTGCGCGCCGCGCAGCCGGCGAGGTCGGCGGCGGAGAGGACACCGCCCATCGCCGCGACGTCCGCCACGATCGAGGCGGCGATGTCGCCGCGATAGAAATCGGCCACGCCTGCTTCGGCGATGCGGGCGAGCGTGTCGGGCAGGCGGCCGAGCACCAGGCGCTTGGCAGGGCCGACATAGGGTGGCGTGGGCGGCAGGCCGTTCGGCAGGTAGATGCGCGCACTCTCGGCATAGCGGCGGAGGTCGCCGGCGGAGGAGGCGATCTTCATCGCGCCGAACCAGTCAGCCGGCAGGCCCGCCTTGGCGAGCGCGATCGCAGGCGCGAGCAGGTCCTTCCACGGCAACCTGCCGCCCGCCGCATGCAGTGCGGCGTAGCCGGCGGGCGCCGAGGGGATGCAGAAGGAAAGGGGGCCGTGGACGTTCTTCTCGCCCTCGACATTCGGCCAGGCGAAGAGATGGTCGGACATCCCTTCGGTCAGCGGGAAGAGTGCGGGCGTGAGGCCGGCGGGAGAGACAGGGCCGAAATCGATCACCTCGGCCTTCGCCGCGCCCGCCTTGTGCACGAGCGCGAAGCCGATGCCGCCGAGCCCGCTGTTCCACGGCTCTGTTGCCGCGAGCGCGAAGGCGGTGGCCACCGCTGCGTCGAGTGCCGTGCCGCCGGCATCCAGCATCGCCACGCCGGCTTCCGCGGCAGCCTTTACCTGCGAGACGACCATGCCCTTGCGGCCATGCGCCGCGGGCTTGGCCACCACCCAGTTCTGCGTCTGATGCACGATCGCCATTGTTTCCGCCCTGACCTGCCGTGGGGTGGGCAGTGTGCGGCGCACCGGGGCGTGCGTGAACCCCCCTTGCCGGGGGGCAGCACTGTCAGAGCGGCTTGCCGAACTTGGCCTGGATCTCGCCGATGATGCCCTTGCGGAACGCCAGCACGCAGGCGACGAAGATCACGCCTTGGACCACCGTCACCCACGCGCCGAGCTGGGCGAGCTCGTTCTGCATCGCGATGATGACGAGAGCGCCGACGGGAGGGCCGAAAATCGTGCCGATGCCGCCGACCAGCGTCATCAGCACCGCCTCGCCGCTCATCGGCCAATTCACGTCGGTGAGCGTCGCCAGCTGGAACACGATCGCCTTGGTGCCACCGGCAACACCCGTCATCGCGGCCGAGATGACGAAGGCGATCAGCTTGTAGTCATCGACGCGGTAGCCGAGCGAGATCGCCCGCGGCTCGTTCTCGCGGATCGCCTTCAGCACCTGGCCGAACGGCGAGTGCACGACGCGGTAGAGGAACAGGAAGCCCGCGATGAAGATGGCAGCGACGACCCAGTAGAGGGCCATGTCGTTGGCGAGGTCGAGAACACCGAAGAGGCGCCCGCGCGGCACGGCCTGGATGCCATCCTCCCCCCCGGTGAAGGGGGCCTGGAGGCAGAAGAAGAATACCATCTGGGCCAGCGCCAGCGTGATCATCGCGAAGTAGATGCCCTGGCGGCGGATCGCGATCCACCCGATGGCGATGCCGAGCAGCGTGGCGACCGCAGTGCCGGCGAGGATGGCAAGCTCGGGCGTGAAGCCCCACACCTTCGCGGCATGAGCAGAGACGTAGCTGCTCATCCCGAAATACGCGGCATGGCCGAACGAGAGCAGCCCGACGAAGCCGATCAGCAGGTTGAAGGCAGCGGCGAACAACGCGAAGCACAGCACCTTCATCAGGAACACGGGGTAGAGGACGAAGGGGCTCACGGCGATCATCGCGAGCATCACGACGAAGGCGATGCGCTGCGAGGCGGGAACGTTCATCGGGTTCATCAGGCGCGCCCGAACAGCCCGGCGGGGCGGACGAGCAGCACGATCGCCATGATGACGAAGATCACGGTGGCTGACCCCTCTGGATAGAATACGCGCGTCAGCCCCTCGACGATGCCAAGCCCGAAGCCGGTCAGCACCGAGCCGGCGATCGAGCCCATGCCGCCGATCACCACCACGGCGAACACCACGATGATGAGCTGCGAGCCCATGTTGGGGTTGACGCTGTAGATGGGTGCGGCAAGCACGCCGGCAAACGCCGCGAGTGCGACGCCGAAGCCGTAGGTGAGCGTGATCATGCGCGGCACGTTCACGCCGAAGGCCTGCACGAGAAGCGGCCGCTCGGTCGCGGCGCGGAGATAGGCGCCGAGCTTGGTGCGCTCGATCACGTACCATGTCGCGAAGCAGACCACGATGGAGGCGACGATCACCCAGGCGCGGTAGTTCGGCAGGAACATGAAGCCCAGGTCCATCGCGCCCTGGAGCTCGGCCGGGATGCGGTAGGGCAGGCCAGACGAACCGAAATAGTTGCGGAACAACCCTTCGATGATCAGCGCCAGCCCGAAGGTGAGCAGCAGGCCGTAGAGATGGTCGAGCTTGTAGAGGCGCTGGATCATCAGCCGCTCGATCAGCACGCCGGTCGCGCCGACGATGAGGGGGGCGAGGATGAGCGCCCACCAGTAGCCGAGGCCGATCCAGTTCAGCAGCATCCAGGCCACGAAGGCGCCCATCATGAACTGCGCGCCGTGGGTGAAGTTGATCACGTTCATCATGCCGAAGATCACGGCGAGCCCGAGCGAGAGCAGGGCATAGAACGAACCGTTGATCAGCCCGAGCATGAGCTGGCCGTAGAGGGCGACGGCTGGGATGCCGAAGATCGTGTCCATGGTGATGCCGGGAGGGACGGGGGCGGGCGAAGGGCCCGCCCCCTTTGGCTTCAGGTGCGCACGAGCGGGCAGTTGCCGTCGGCGAGCGGGCGCCAGGCATCGGCGACCGGGATCTCGCGCACGAGCTTCAGGTAGTCCCACGGGCCGCGGCTCTCATTCGGCGCCTTCACCTCGTAGAGATACATCGGGTGCGTCTTGCGCCCGTCCTGGCGGATCTCGCCCTGGCCGAACAGCGGGTCGTTCGTCGGCAGCCGCTTCATCGCCGCCACCGCCGCCGCGCCATCGGCCTTCGCAGCGGCGACGCCGAGCGCCTCGACCGCCTTGAGGTAGTGCAGCACGCCGCCATAGACGCCGGCATGCGCCATCGTCGGGCGGATGCCGCGGTTGCGGGGGTGGAACTTCTCGTTGAAGGCGCGGCTCTCATCATTGCGGTCATGGTAGAAGGCCGTGGTCAGCGTCAGCCCCTGTGCGGTCTCGAGGCCGAGGCTGTGCACGTCGGTGATGAACACGAGAAGCCCCGCGAGCTTCTGGCCACGGCGGACGATGCCGAACTCGCCGGCCTGCTTCATCGCGTTGATGAAGTCGCCGCCTGCGTTGGCGAGCCCGATCACCTTCGCGCGCGAGCCCTGCGCCTGCAGCAGGAACGACGAGAAATCGGTGCCCGGGAACGGGTGCCGCACCTTGCCGACGACGCGGCCCCCCGATGCGATGACGAACCGTTCCGTATTCGCTTCGAGCGAGTGGCCGAAGGCATAGTCGGCGGTGATGAAGAACCATGTGTCGCCACCTGCCGCCACCATGGCGCGGCCGGTGCCTGCCGGCTGGCTGAACGTGTCATAGGTCCAGTGCACGGAGTTGGGCGTGCATTGCGGGCCCGTCAGGTCGGTCGTGGCGCCGGCGGAGACGATCATCACCTTGTTCTTCTCGCGCGTGATCTGGTTCACCGCGAGAACGACGCCGCTGTTCGGCACGTCGACGATCGCGTCCACCCCGTCACGGTCATACCAGGCGCGTGCCGTGGTGCTGCCAACATCGGCGCGGTTCTGGTGGTCGGCCGCGACGATCTCGACGTTGAAGCCCTTGGGGCCTGGGTTGAAATCCTCCACCGCCATGCGGGCGGCGAGCACCGAGCCCTGGCCGGCGAGGTCGGTGTAGAGGGAGGAGAGGTCCGACAGCACGCCGATCTTGATGGTGTTCGCCGCCTGCGCGCGCGGTGCGCGGAGTGGCGTGATCAGCGGCAGCGTGCCGGCAGCAGCGGCGGTGCCGAGCAGCGTGCGGCGGTTCACGGTCGTGGGTTTGGCTGACATGGGATGTTTCCTCTCGTGATGGCGTGCTGCATCAGACGCCGAGATAGCCGTGCAGCTTGTCCATGTTCGCATCGAGCGCATCGTTCCCGATCATGTCGACGATGCGGCCATGCTCCATGACATAGTGACGGTCAGCCACCGTCCGGGCGAAGCGGAAATTCTGCTCGACCAGCAGCACCGTCAGCCCGCGCGCCTTGAGGTCGCGGATGGTGCGGCCGATCTGCTGGATGATCACCGGGGCGAGGCCCTCCGTCGGCTCGTCGAGCAGCAGCAGCTTCGCCCCGGTGCGCATGATCCGCGCGATCGCGAGCATCTGCTGCTCGCCGCCCGAGAGCTTCGTTCCCTGGCTGCCGAGGCGCTCCTTCAGGTTCGGGAACAGCGCATAGATCTCGTCGAGCGCCACGCCGCCAGGGGCGATCACCGGCGGCAGGGTGAGGTTCTCGCGTACCGTGAGCGAGGCGAAGATGCCGCGCTCCTCCGGGCACCAGGCGATGCCGAGGCGGGCGATGCGGTCAGGCGAGAGGCTTGCGGTTTCGGCGCCCTGGTAGCGGATCGATCCCGTGCGCTTCGGCAGCACGCCCATGATCGCCTTGATCGTCGAGGTCTTGCCGGCACCGTTGCGGCCGAGCAGCGTCACGACCTCGCCCTCGGCGACGTCGAAGGCGACGCCGTGCAGAACGTGGCTCTCGCCGTACCAGCCCTCGAGGTCGCGGACGGCGAGCATCAGGTGTTCCTCATCAGGCGGCCTCTTCCGCGCCGAGATAGGCCGCGCGCACCTCGGGGTTGGCCGAGACGGCGGCATAGTCGCCCTCCGCCAGCACCTGGCCGCGCGTCAGCACCGTGATCGTGTCGGAGAGGCCGGAGACGACCGAGAGATTGTGCTCGACCATCAGGATCGTGCGCCCTTCCCGGATGCGGCGGATCAGCGCCACGACATGCTCGACATCCTCATGCGTCATCCCGGCGGTGGGTTCGTCGAGCAGCAGCATCGCTGGGTCGAGCGCGAGGGTCGTGGCGATTTCGAGCGCGCGCTTGCGGCCGTAGGGGAGAAGGCCAGCTGGAACGCCCTCGTACTCGGTGAGGTTCACGTCGGCGAGCAGGTCGCGCGCGCGCACGTCGAAGCCGGCGAGCACGCGGTCGGAGCGCCAGAAATCATAGGAGTTGCCACGCGCGCGTTGCAGCGCGACGCGCACGTTCTCGAGCACTGTGAGATGCGGGAACACCGCCGAGATCTGGAAGCTGCGGACGAGCCCCATGCGCGCGATCTCGGCCGGCTTGGCGCGGGTGATGTCGCGCCCCTGCCAGGTGATCGTGCCGCGCGTGGGCTCGAGGAACTTGGTCAGGAGGTTGAAGCAGGTGGTCTTGCCCGCGCCGTTCGGGCCGATCAGCGCATGGATCGCGCCACGGCGGACGCGCAAGGACACATCGTTCACCGCGATGAAGCCGCGGAACTCCTTGGTCAGGCCTTGCGTCTCGAGAACGAACCCGTCAGCCACCCAGCCTCGCTTTTCCCGGTCCAGACAGCCCGGTGCCCCCTTGTGCGTTGGCGGCAGCTTCGCAGACGCAGCGAAGCTGCCGCAAGGGCGCGTTACGCGAGTGGGGTGCTGGGAGGACTACCGGGGAAAGACTATCGGGGAAAGACTATCGGGGCTCCTCGCCCCAGGCGAGGAAGAAGCCGATATCGCCCGGCATGCCGCCCGGATAGTCGACCACCATGGCGCGCAGGCGGAAGCCCTGCGGGGCCAGATGCTGCTGCCAGAACTGGTACACCTGCTGCGGCCGGCCGCTGAGGGTGCGCGGCCAGTCGGCCTCGCCGACATTGATCGCGCGGCCCTTGTCGGTCGTCAGCTGGTTGGGAAAGCGGAAGGCGAGAACCTCCGTCCGCCCACGCTCGGCGGCGGCCTGCACCATCGCGCCGACGCGCGAGAGACCGCGCTCGATCGCCTTCTCGTCGGCCACCAGCGGCTTCGAGAGCTCGTCGAGCAGTTCCTTCCGCTTGGCGTCCTCGGCTTCCCGGTGGCGTGCTTCCTCCGCTGCCTTCCGCGCCTCAACCTCGGCTGCGACCTGCCGCAATGCGTTGACGTTCAGTGCCGCCATTCTCTGACCCCCGTTCGACGTCCCGTGTCACCGACCTGATGACCTTACATGATGCCGGGTCACGCACGCGAGAGCAGGGCGGTCGGAAAGCGCCACGCCGCGCACCCGGCAGGCATGCACCGGCATGTCTTGCCGACCGGCAGAATCTGCCGGGGCATTAACCTTTCTTTCACTGGCCCCGCCTTAACCTTCTACGTCAGCGCAAGAGACGTGGAAGCAAAACTCATGTTCGGTCTCAGAAATATTGCTTTCGTCGCTCTCTCAGGGATTGCAGCCCTCTTCGCTGCCAAGGACGCCGCCGCCACCACCGCCGTGAAGGCCACCGTCAGCGCCTCCTACGCCGCGGTCCATGTCGGTGGAGACGGCCAGCCCCGCACCATCGGCTCCGCGGTCGCGTTCGATGGCCAGTATGTCCTGACCAACGCCCATGTGCTCAAGGTCGCAGGCGCGCCAGTCAACCAGGCCGTGCTGGTGCGCCACGATGGCGCCCGCGCGAACGTGACGGTGCTGGCCCGCAGCGAACGGATGGACCTTGCGGTCCTCGTCGCCCCGCGCGGCTTCCTCCGCCCGGCCGAGCGTGTGAGCGCCGGCGTGAACGAGGGCATGCAGGTGTGGGCCGCCGGCTCCTCGACCGCGGGCCCTGTCTCCGCCGATGGCTGGATCTCGCGCACAGGCCTGCATGTTCCCGCCTTCGGCCCCGGCATGGTGGCGCGGATGGACGCAGCGCTCGGCTTCTCCGGTGGCCCGGTTCTCGATGCCTCGGGCCGTGTGATCGGCATCACAACGGCGCTGCGCGATGCCGGCCCCGCAGGCCTGCCCGAGGGTGCGCCGGCGGAGGCACGCCGCACCCGCCGCGAGGTGTTCCTGCTCGGCATCGCCGCCGTCGAGGCGGAGGCCGAGCGCCTGATCCGCGGCACGCTGATCGCCCAACGCTGACCGATCAGCGCTGACCGATCAGGGCTGACAGATCAGGGCTGACAGATCAGGGTTGATCGGGGCTGATCTGGGCTCAGCGCCAGAAACGGTGGATCGCCTCCACGCCGTCCTCGGCCGTCTCGACCCAGGTGATCAGCGCGAGATCCTCGGGCGAGATCATCCCATCCTCGACCAGTTGGTCGAACCTGATCAGTCGTTCCCACCAGGCGCGGTCGAACAGCAGCAGCGGGATTCGGCTGATCTTGTCGGTCTGGACGAGGGTCAGCGTCTCGAACAGCTCGTCGAGCGTGCCGAACCCGCCGGGGAAGAAGGCGCAGGCGCGCGCGCGCATCAGGAACTGCATCTTGCGGATGCCGAAATAGTGGAACTGGAACGACAGCTCAGGCGTGATGAACCGGTTCGGCGCCTGTTCGTTCGGCAGCACGATCGAGAGGCCGATCGTCTTTCCCCCGGCCTCGGCGGCCCCGCGGTTGCCCGCCTCCATGATGCCGGGGCCCCCGCCGGTGACGATGGCGAAGTCACACCGGCCGGCGCGCTGGCTTCCCTCCGCCAGCAGCTGCGCGAAGCGCCGCGCCTCCTCGTACCAATGCCCGTGCCGCCCCGCCTGCGCCGCCTCCGGGGAAGCGACTCGGGCTGAGCCGAACAGCGCGACGGTGGATGCGATGCCGGCCTCGTCCTGCAGGATGTCGGGCTTGCTCACCTCGAGGGCGAGCCGCACCGCGCGCATCTCGTCGCGGCGGAGGAATTCCGTGTCATCGAAGGCGAGGCGGAAGGAGGGGCTCATCGTCTGCGGTGTCGGCGGGGCGGACTTGGCCTGCTCGGCCGCTTCCTCCGCCGTCGCGAAGGGCTCAGCGTGGCCGGGAGGCGTGCCCGGCCGCTCCGTCACGTGAAACGCACCTGAACGGTCCCGAGTCCGGCGAAGCTCACCTCCACCGTTCCGGGTCCCGCAAGCCAGGCGGGCGGGGTGACGGAGCCGCACAGCACCACCTGCCCGGCCTGGAGCCCGCCGAAGGCCCGCGCCGCACCCGAGGCCGCCAGCCAGCAGAGAACGGCGATCGGGTCACCCAGCAGGTCGGCTCCCTTGCCCTCGCCGAACAGCGAGCCGTCGATCCGCATCCCGCCCGCGATCTCGCGGAGCGCGCCGTTCGCAAGCGCCGCTGCCTCGAACGGCGTCTCCGGCCCCAGCACGGCGGCACCGTGGAAGAACTGGTCGGCGATCAGCGTGTTGACGCCGACGGCCTTCATGTCGGTGTACCGGTTCTCGACGATCTCGATGGCCGGCAGAACCGCTGCGACCGCTGCTGCTGCCGCCTCGCGCGTGGGCGCCTCGCCGGTGAACGGAATGTCTGCGCCGAGGCGGAGTGCGATCTCGCACTCGGTTCCGGGCGCGATCCAGTCGGCGAACGGGGTGGCGAATCCGCTGGGCTTCAGCCCGTCCGCCGTCATGAACCCCGCGGCGGGGGCGGTGACGCCGAGATAGGCGCGCATCGTCTCGGCCGTCGCGCCAACCTTGAAGCCCGCGGGCGGCAGCGCCCCGGCGGCGTCGGCGAGAGCGACCTGCACGGCATAGGCGGCGGCCTCCGTCGCCGGGGCGATCGCCGCGGGCAGGGGGGCGACCTTGCGACGGCTGGTCCAGGCGGCCCTGAGAAGCTGGGCCGCCTCGCGCGGATCGCTCATCCGTTGTTGCCTTTCTCCAGGGCCTCGGCCCGCACGGCGTAGAGTGCCACGGCAGCAGCGACAGAGACGTTCAGGCTCTCGATCGCGCCGGTCTGCGGCAGGCGGACCAGCACGTCGCAGGCCTCGCGCGTCAGCCGCCGCATGCCCTCGTCCTCCGCGCCCAGCACGAGCGCGAGGCGACGGTCCCCGAGCTTCGCGCCGGCCAGCGTGGTGGGTGCCTCGCCGTCGAGCCCGACGACCCAGAGGCCGGCTGCCTTCAGCGCCTCCAGCGTGCGGGCGAGGTTGACGGCGCGTAAGAGCGGCACGCGCTCGAGCGCACCCGCGGCGGCGCGTGCCATCGCCCCGCCCTCGCCAGGCGCGTTGCGGTCCTGCACCACCACGGCGGCGGCGCCGAACGCGGCGGCGGAACGGAGGATGGCGCCGACGTTGCGCGGGTCCGTCACCTGGTCGAGCACCAGCACGGGGCCGTCGGAGGCCGCGAGCGCATCGGCCATCGGCGGGATGTCGAGCGGTTCCGCGAGAAGGGCGAGGCCCTGGTGCACCGAGCCTGGCGGCAGCAGCGCGCCGATCATCTGCGCCTCGACCCGCTCGGGCTCCTGCGGCCAGGGCTGCGGTGCCGCGGCGGCCAGCGCGGCGAGCGCCTCGGCGGTCGCGAGGAAGCGTCGGATGCGGCGCGCAGGGTTGGCCAGTGCGGCGGCGACGGGGTGGAGCCCGTGCATCCAGTAGGCGCCCTCCGGCTCGGCCGCGCGGCCGCGCTCATGGTGCCGGCCCCTGTTGTGTCCCCGCCCTTGTCTCATGCGGCTTGTCTCATGTGTCTTGTCTCATGCTCCCAGCATGGGGCCAGTTGCGTGGCGGCGCCAGTTGCTCCTGGATGATCGTGGCGCGCGTTGACAGCGGGGCGGAAATGCCCCATTTCGCCGCCCTGCCTGATGGCGGCCTCTGGCCGCCCGCGCGCGGGGCCTGGAGGGGTGCCCGAGTGGTTAAAGGGGACGGACTGTAAATCCGTTGGCGCACGCCTACGTTGGTTCAAATCCAACCCCCTCCACCATCCCGCTTCGCGTATGATGTGCTCCGCCGTGTTGCTCCGGCGCGGGTGTAGCTCAATGGTAGAGCCCCAGCCTTCCAAGCTGGTTACGCGGGTTCGATTCCCGCCACCCGCTCCAGGGCGGCCGAAGCCCCCTCGTCACCGCTCATCTCACCCGCCGCGCATCGTGCGTGAGGGCCTGGCCTCCAGCCGGGTGCCGCCTGCCTCGCACACGCGGGGCAGCCGACAGGCCCGGCCAGGAGTGGTGCATCAGGGGCGGATGATGCGCTGGTAGTCCCCGCTCGTCCGCAGCGTCACCGTCACGTCGCGGCCCGATCGGTTGCGCCAGAACCAGCCATGCGTGCCGTCGAAGGCAGCGGTGAACGCGCCCTGCTCGCCCTGGCTGCCGCGGCCGCTGCGATAGCTGTGGGAGAAATTGCGCGGCGCGTTCGGCGGCTCGCCATGCAGGTCGAAATTGACCGGCCCGTTCGCCGACCACGTGTAGGTTGCGCGTGCCCCCTGGCGCATCTCGAGCTTCACCTCGAGCCCTTGGCTGGGCTTGAGCGTGATCGTCGTCTCGTCGCTGTGCGCAGTGGGGGCTGGCTGCGCCGAAGCGGTGCCGATGAACAGGCGCGCAAGCACGGCCGCTGCCCCCGGCAGGGCGGAGCGCTGTTCCGGCTGCCCGGCCGGCGCGACAGCGGGTGCGGCGTGATCGGCCTCCGCCTCCTCGGCGAGTTGGCGCTTGATCTCGCCCATCTCCGTCAGGCCGATGGTGCGGCCGATCCCGGTCGGGTCGATGCCGTATTCGGCAGGCAGCACGACAGTGACGAGGATGACGGCCGCGGCAACGATGGCGATCGCCGTGGAGCGCAGGAGCTGCTTCGTGGTGGGCAGCTCGGCGCGGGTCGGAAGGTCGTGGTTGTACATGGCGCATGCTCCTCAGGAGACGAACCAGCCGGTGAGCTGATAGCCGATCAGCACGAACCCGGCCGACATCATGACGACGTTTGCGGTGTAGGCATGGCGCAGGAAGCCCGGGCTGCGGCGCCAGAAGCCCATGACGATCAGGATCGCGGCGAGCGCGAGCAGTTGCCCGATCTCGACGCCGACGTTGAAGGCCAGCAGGTTCGGCAGCAGCCCGTCCGGCGAGATGTCGTAGTCGAGGATCTTCGACGACAGGCCGAAACCGTGGCAGAGGCCGAAGACGAACGTCGCCGCCTTGGTGTCTGGCTGCACGCCGAACCAGCGCTGGTAGGCGCCAAGGTTGTCGAGCGCCTTGTAGACGACCGAGAACCCGATGATGGCATCGATGATGTAGCTGTTGATGCCGATGCCGAAATAGACGCCGGCAAGCATCGTCACGGAATGGCCGAGCGCGAACAGGCTCACATGGATCGCGATGTCCTTCAGCCGGTAGAGGAAGAAGATCACGCCGAACAGGAACAGGATGTGGTCATAGCCGGTGACCATGTGCTTGGCGCCGAGATAGACGAAGGGGATCAGGTGGATGCCCGTGATCTCCTGGATGTAGCCCTTGTCGCCCTCGGCCACGGCGTGGGCGAAGGCAATGGTGGTCGTCATGGGAAGGCAGAGGCACAGCGCAGAGGCGGGGCGCCACGGCGTGCGCGGCAGGAGGCGTGCTCCTGGCAGGATCGGGGTCATGAGAGATCCGATTGAACGGTGTGGGGTGACATCAGCACGCGCCGGCCCTGCGCGCGATGGACCGGCGCTCTATCCGCGCCGGCGGGGCGGACGCTCCAGCCCGCCCTCCACTCCAGGCGGCAGCCCTTCGCCGGCTGCGTGCAATGGCGGCGCCCGTGCCGGCTGGCGAGCCGGCGCTGCTGCTGCCGTCATCACCGCGTCGTGCAGATGATCGAGCGGGCCATGATCGTGGCTGCGCGGCCCGTCGCCGAATGGCCCGGCATCGGCAACGTCGTCATGGTCGTGGCGATGGCCAAGGTCATGGCCGTGCGCGTGGGGTGCGGCATGACCGATGAGGAGGGTGCCGATGGCAGCGACCGGGCCTGCCATCGTGCCGTTCCAGCTCGGCCCGGCCGCGCTGAGCGCGATCCAGGCGGCCAGGGCCAGCCTTGCGAGGACACCGATCCGCGACCTGCGGTGCAAACGCCGATTCCCCTGGATTTCCGCAGCCAGCGCCCCTGGCCGCGTCGACGCGATACCACTGTGGGAGTATCCATGCCAGGGGAGAAGGATCAGATCATGAGAGCGCGGCACATCAACGCCTTCCACCCGGAGAACCCGCGGAACCTTGCCGGGGAGGCTGCGATCTGCGGGGCCGATCGTGCCAGGAACTCCTGCGACCCGGCGACCTGAGGCCCGACCTTTCGCGTGCTTGATATCGCAACCCTCGGCGGATTGTTCCTCGCGGCCTTCGTCGCGGCCACGCTGCTGCCGATGGGCTCGGAAGCGGCGCTCGTCGGGCTGCTGCTCGCCGAGGCGCATGCCGCCTGGGTGCTGATCGCGGTCGCGAGCATCGGCAACGTTGCAGGCTCCGCCGTGAACTGGGGGCTCGGCCGGTCGATCGAACGCTTCCGCGACCGGCGCTGGTTCCCCGCCGATGCCGCCTCGCTCGACCGCGCGCAGGCCTGGTACCGGCGCTGGGGCCGCTGGTCGCTGCTGCTGAGCTGGGTGCCGGTGATCGGCGATCCGCTGACGGTGATCGCCGGGGTGATGCGCGAGGCCTTCGTGCCGTTCCTGCTCGTGGTCGCCATCGCCAAGGTGGGCCGCTACCTGGTCGTGGCGGGGATCACGCTCGGCTGGTCGTGAGCGCTGGGCTGCGCGGTGCGGGGCGGCCCACCCTGTCGGAAAACGTGACATCGCCGATGCCCGGCGCAGCATAACGATGCCGGATCAACACGTTGCGTAAGTGGTACATTTCTTGCAACTTTGGTTTGCGCCGGTCACACGGCTGCGTGTGCCGTGACGCGTCCGGCCCGAATGCGATGACGTCGGTCACGGAAAGCCGCTTCGGCGCCCGGGGCGGTGTGGTGGAAAGGAGTGTTTCATGCTTCGTCGGATCGGCTTGACGCTTCCTTTGGCAACGCTGCTGGCCTTCTCGTGCCTGCCCGGCCGGCCCGCTGCGGCCCAGGCTCCTGCACCCCAGGGGCCTGCAATTGCGGATGGGATCGTCGGCGTGTGGGCGCTCGTGTCGGTCACGAGCGAACGGGAGGGTTCAAGGGCCCAGCCGTTCGGCCCGAACCCGAAAGGCATCCTGATCTTTACCCGCGACGGGCATTTCAGCCTCTACCAATCTCGGGCGGAGCTTCCCCGGCTGGCCGCGAATGACCGCGCGCGCGCGACCCCCGATGAGGCGATGACGATCGTCAAGGACTCCATCGCCTATTACGGCACCTATACTGTTGACGAGGCGGCCAGATCACTCTCGGTGACGCTCGCGGCGAGCACCTATGCGAATCTGCTCGGGCCCGCGCAACGGCGGATCGTCACCGTGCTGAGCGCGACCGATCTCGAGTTCAGCAACACAAGGACGCCGAACGGCATGACCCTCCACACCGTCTGGCGGCGAGCCCCGCCGCGTTAGCGGGGCTTTGGGGGAAAACCCTGGCGCGCGCAGGTCGGGTCACCGGCGCTCCCGCCGCTGGAAGTCGTTGCTGAGCTGGGTGCCGGTGATCGGGGACCAGCTGACGGTGATCGCCGCCGTGATGCGCGAGCGGTTCGTGCCATTCCTGCTCGTGGTCGCCGCCGCGAAGGTGGGACGCTACATCGTGGTGGCGGGGATCACGCTGGGGTGGTCGTGACCCACGCTGCGAGCCCCGGTTCCCCGCCAGGTGCGCGACGGCGCGGCCCGGCCTGGCCACGCCCCTACGGCATGGTGGCGGGCTGGGAGAACGGTTTCGTCGCATCCACCACGAACATCACCAGCGAGAGGAGGTCTGTCGCGCCGGTGCTCGACACCTGCATCGGTACATCGGCGCCATGGCCTGCGATGACCTCCCCTTGGCGCACGCGCATGACCCCGTGGGGCGTTCGCTGGCTCGTCTCCCCCGCGATGACGTAGAACGCCTCCGACCCCGGATGCGTGTGCACGGGCGTGACGCTGCCGGGCTGCCCTGTCGCCTGATTGATGCGCAGGAGGTAGCGAGGGGCGGCAAACTCGGGAACGGGGCCGACCTCGGCGATCTTCGTTGCCCCCTGTGAACCACCCCCTGGGGGCCCGAGGGTGCACAGCCAGAACCTGTCCACTGCCGCGAGGGCCAACCCCGTCGGGCCCTCTGCAGCGCGGGCCTCGCTCAACGACGCGAAGGTCTCGATCCGCCAAACAAGAGGCCCCACGGGCAGTCGCTCGATGCGTTTCTCCGCGAGTGGCCTGATAACCAGGGCCGGCGCATCCTGCGCCAGCGTCGGCACGGGCGAGAAGGCCTGCGCAAACCCGACGGCTGCAGCGCCGGCCGCGATCCCGATCGCGCGACGCCGTGTGGGTGCAGCGCGGCTTTCCCCGGGATCCGGTGTCGCTGCACTGGTCTTCGCTGTCATGGCTTGTTTCCCGTCCTCGTTTCGCTGGGTCCGACTGCGCTATGATGATGGGCGGGACGCGGAAGGTTCTGTCCGTTGCGCGCCACGCTGTCCGCAACCCGCCAGCCGTCGCTCCTCCGGAGGTCGCCCATGAAGCGATCCAGGTCCGCGATTCTGAACGGTCCCGGCCGCGTGGCTGCCTGCGCCCTTTTCCTGTCCATCCCCCCGGCGGCAGAGGGCTTCGGTGGCTGCGTGCGGCGGGCGATGCTGGCGGCCTCCGCCGTGCTGGAGCGCGATCCGGCCGCGATCCCCAGCCTCGCCGAACTGGCGGCCGCGGCAGGCGTATCGCCGCGCACGCTGCAGCGCGCGTTCGCGCACGTGCTGGGGCTTTCGCCGGGAGCGGCGCTGCGGCAACTGCGGTTGGCTGCGGCGCGACAGACGCTGCGCAACGGTGCAGCGCGCTCGGTGGTCGCGGCTGCGCAGCACCACGGTTTCGAGCATCCGGGGCGCTTTGCCATCTCCTACGCGCGGACTTTCGGCGAGGCGCCGTCCGCCACGTTGCGCGCTGCCCGCGGAGGCGGGTTGCCGGCGGTCGCACCGCCCCACCGTGCGCCGGTCATGCTGCGGGCGCTCATGCCGGACTCGGCGGCGGATCGTGCAGGGGCGCGCCGGGCCACCGAGGACCTCCAGATCGCGATTGGCCGGGCCCCCGGCCTCGCGCTGCTCGACCCAGAGAGCGCCACCGGCAGCCCTTGGGGGCTGCTGCGCCTGGACGGAAGCGTCGCGGCAGGGTCCGTCGTCATCTCCGTCGTCAGGCCCGCTTCAGGAACGGTGCTGGGAACGATCCGCGAGCCACTGCGCAGGCGTGCCGGCATTGCCTGGGCGGACCGTGCGATCGGCACCATGCGGGCGCTCGTGGCCGCCGAGCAGGCAGAGCGTGCGCGGCGCACCCCGCCGCGACGCGCCGATGTCGAGGCACTCGTTGCCCGTGCGCTGCCCGCCGCTCTCTCGCAGGAGCCAGACCTTGTCGGCGTCGCGCTTGAGCTCGTCAGTGAGGCGCTTGAGCGCGATCCTGCCCATCCGCGTGCCCTTGCCCTAGCGGGGTGGGCGCGTGCGATCGGCGCCAACCACGCCTTCACCCTCGACCCCGAGGGCGAGCGCGGCCGTGCGCGCGACGAGTGCGGGCGGGCACTGGCGCTCGCCCCGGACGATCCGGAGGTGCTGACGCTCTCTGCCGGCATCCTCTCGCTCACCGGCAGCCTCGATGCCGCGGAAGGGCTCGTGAAGCGCAGCCTCGGCATCGATCCCTGCCAGCCGGAGGCGCTACGGCGCCTCGGCTTCATCTGCAACTTCCGCGGCGATGGCCGCCGCGGCGCAGAGGCGTTCCGGCGGGCCTTCCGCCTCTTTCCTGGTGGCGGCGACGGTGCGATGTCGCTCATCGGGCTCGGCGTCGCGCATTTCATCCAGGGCGACTACGGGCGCGCCGCGAGGAGCCTTGCCTCCGCGCTGGAGCGACAGCCGGCGCGCGCCTGGCCGCACCGGTTCCTTGCCGCGGCCGCGATGCATCTCGGCGCCGAGCAGGAGGCCCGGCGCTCGCTCACAGCACTGCGCCGTGCGTTTCCCGACCTGACGGTCGAGCTCTGTGCCCGCTCGGGCGTGCTGCATCCGGAGGCCAAGGCCAGGATGCTCGACGGCCTCATCAGGAGCGGGCTGCCCCGCTGAGGCCGGCGCGCGACCGCCGCCCCCCTTGCCGGACGAGGGCATAACGGCCCACTTGGCGCGCGCCTAATTTGGTTCAGCCCCAGCCTTCCGAGCTGGTTACGCGGGTTCGATTGCTTCCACCCGCTCCAGGGACCCGCGCATGCTCGACGTCGCCACCCTTGGCGGATTGTTCTTCGCGGCCTTCGTGGCGGCGACGCTGCTGCCGATGGGCTCGGAAGCCGCCCTCGTCGCGCTGTTGCTCGCCGAGACCCATGCCCCCTGGCTGCTGATCGCGGTTGCTGGCATCGGCAACGTCGCGGGGTCGGCGGTGAACTGGGCGTTCGGCCGGTCGATCGAGCGGTTCCGTGACCGGCGTTGGTTCCCCGCCGATGCCGCGTCGCTCGACCGCGCGCAAGGTTGGTATCGCCGCTGGGGCCGCTGGTCGCTGCTGCTGAGCTGGGTGCCGGTGATCGGTGACCCGCTGGCGGTGATCGCCGGCGTGATGCGCGAGCGCTTCGTGCCGTTCCTGGTTGTTGTCGCCATCGCCAAGGTCGGCCGCTACCTGGTGGTGGCGGCGTTCACGCTGGGGTGGGCGTGAGCGGGGGGCGATGCCGCTGCGCCCGCGCGAATTCCCGTTGCGAAGCGCCGAAGTGCCCTTCTGCCGCCGGCCGATCCGCAGCGGGTACACGTGTGCTACGCTCAGCAGTATGAATCGGAGCGACAGGAGGCAGCGGTGGACGTTGAGAGGCCGTGGACTGACTTCATCATCAGGGGCTGCCCTGCGCGACGGACGTTTCCCAAGAATCCGCCCAGTCTACTTAATCTGCAGTTCCTGCGTATTGTCATACTCGGGAGCGGGGTCAATGTCGTTGTCAGATTCCCCTCGCTGCCCGAGGGGACGCCAGCAAAATGGGCGCAACTGAAGTATCACCAGTTGGATTTGGTTTTTCGGTTCGATCTGCCGAAGATAATTCACTTTGATTTGCAGGGATGTATAGATTACAAATATGATCCGGTCAATATCCATTTCAGCGAAAAGAAGTTTTCAATGATGTCAGCTTCTGCAGAAGAAGTGCTCTCCCTCACATTCCTTGAGTGTTATGCATTTTTTGTCCCTGACGCTGACTTACAGCTTAGTGACTTTATTCGGGACTTGGCGGGATCTGATCTGGAGACGTATTGACACGTGTCAGAGCAGCCTTGATGGAGCGCGTTGATCGACCCACGAAGCGATCATCCTAGATCGTTTTTCCAGAAACGTTCCATACCCCGGGGCCGCTTGCCGCTCCTGGCGTCACCTGATCCGACACCCCTTTCCCCGCACTCAAACCTGCGCTATGGCGCCGCCGCACGCGCGGGGCATGCCCCGGCACCACCCAACCGCCCGTCTCGGGCAACCCGGAAGCGACAGGACCTCCCATGGCGAAGGCGAAGTTTGAGCGGAACAAGCCGCACTGCAACATCGGGACGATTGGTCACGTTGACCATGGGAAGACGTCGTTGACTGCGGCGATCACGAAGGTGTTGGCGAAGAGTGGTGGTGCGACGTTCACGGCGTATGACCAGATCGACAAGGCGCCAGAGGAGCGTGCGCGCGGGATCACGATCTCGACGGCGCATGTCGAGTACGAGACGAAGAACCGGCATTACGCGCATGTCGATTGCCCGGGCCACGCGGACTACGTGAAGAACATGATCACGGGTGCGGCGCAGATGGACGGGGCGATCCTGGTGGTGTCGGCGGCCGACGGCCCGATGCCGCAGACGCGCGAGCACATCCTGCTGGCGCGCCAGGTTGGCGTGCCTGCGCTGGTTGTGTTCATGAACAAGGTCGACATGGTCGACGACCCTGAGCTTCTGGAGCTCGTTGAGCTTGAGGTTCGCGAGCTTCTGAAGAGCTACCAGTTCCCCGGCGACGACATCCCGGTGATCAAGGGTTCGGCGCTGATGGCGCTTGAGGACAAGTCTCCTGAGCTTGGCGAGCAGGCGGTTCTGGCGCTGATGGAGGCGGTGGATGCGTACATCCCGCAGCCTGAGCGTCCGAAGGACCGTCCGTTCCTGATGCCGATCGAGGACGTGTTCTCGATCTCGGGCCGCGGCACGGTGGTGACGGGTCGTGTCGAGCGGGGCATCGTGAAGGTTGGCGAGGAGGTCGAGATCGTCGGTCTTCGCGCGACGGTGAAGACGGTGGTGACGGGCGTCGAGATGTTCCGCAAGCTGCTGGACAGCGGCGAGGCGGGCGACAACATCGGCGCGCTGCTGCGTGGCACGAAGCGCGAGGACGTGGAGCGTGGCCAGGTTCTGGCGGCTCCGGGCTCGATCACGCCGCACACGAAGTTCATGGCCGAGGCCTACATCCTGACGAAGGAGGAGGGCGGCCGTCATACGCCGTTCTTCACGAACTACCGTCCGCAGTTCTACTTCCGGACGACGGACGTGACGGGGATCGTGACGTTGCCCGAGGGCACCGAGATGGTGATGCCTGGTGACAACGTGCGGATGGAAGTTGCGCTGATCGCGCCGATCGCGATGGACGAGGGGCTTCGCTTCGCCATCCGTGAGGGCGGGCGCACCGTCGGCGCAGGCGTCGTCACCAAAATCGTGCAGTGAAGGCCATCCGATAATTCTACTGCCGCGGCCGTCTGGCGGCGGCTTCCTGCGCTTCCGGTGCTCACGGCCCATCAGGCCGCTGCGCTCCGGTTCTCGGAAGCCTTGCCATCCGACTCACGGCAGCGAATTCTCGGACGGCCTTCGGGACTGGGGAGTCGCGCTGGCCCGCCTGTGCCTCAATATTCTGGGCTGACGGCGGGCGTGCGCTGGTATATGCACTGCCGCTTCCCGGTCAGCGACGCGCCTTTCCCACCTGCCGGCGGGAGAGGTGCGCGGCAGCCCGGCTAGGGGTGTAGCTCAATTGGCTAGAGCGCCGGTCTCCAAAACCGGAGGTTGGGGGTTCGAGACCCTCCACCCCTGCCAGGGTCGCCACGCCTGATGGAAGCCCCGCCGCGCGGCATGCGCGGATGACGAAAGCCCCGCCGCGCGGCATGCGCGGCAGCGTCGGCGCCCCCATATCGGGGGTCAGCCCTTGATCGACAGGACGTGAAGGCAGACGATGGCACGACCCGATCCCGCGACGTTCGTGCGCCAGGTGCGGCAGGAAACCGCCAAGGTTACCTGGCCCTCGCGCAAGGAAACGCTGATCACCACCGGCCTGGTGTTCGCGCTCTCGATCGTTGCCGCAATCTTCTTCTTTGTGGTGGATCAGATCATCGGCCTCGGCGTGCGTACGATCTTCGGCTTCGGGGCCTGAGGAGAACCAGCCCATGAACACGTCAACCGATCAGGGCCTTCCCGCAGTCCGCCCCGTCGCCCCGCCCTCGGCCGCCGGGCGGAAGCGCTGGTATGTGATCCATGTCTACTCGGGCTTCGAGAAGAAGGTCGCGCAGGACATCAAAAAGCAGGCGGAGCAGAAGGGCCTCGGCGAGAAGTTCGAGGACGTGCTGGTGCCGATGGAGGAGGTCGTCGAGGTGCGCCGCGGCCAGAAGGTGTCGGGGGAGCGCAAGTTCTTCCCCGGCTACGTGCTGGTGCGCATGGAGATGACCGACGATACCTGGCACCTCGTCAAGAACACGCCGAAGGTCACGAACTTCCTCGGCGGCAAGGGGCGCCCCAGCCCGATCACCGATGGCGAGGCCGACCGCATCGTGAAGGCCGTGCAGGAGGGGGTGGAGAAGCCCCGCCCCTCCGTGGTGTTCGAGGTGGGCGAGCAGGTGCGCGTCGCCGACGGGCCGTTCACGAGCTTCCTCGGCGTCGTTGAGGAAGTCGACGAGGAGAAGGGCCGCGTGAAGGTGTCGGTCTCGATCTTCGGTCGCGCCACGCCGGTCGAGCTCGAATACGGCCAGGTCGAGAAGGTCTGACGGCGCTGCGCTCGCCCAGGTTCCCGGCCTCTCGTTTCCCGGCAGAGGCCCAGCACCCCTCGGCGATGCGGATGCCGACGCGCCGGCGTCTCGCCCGCGGGCTGGCTGCCGTCGGCGTGTCGCTGTTCGCCGGGGCGTCCAAGGCCTTCGGCATCACGCCCAGCTATCGGCTGGCGGTCGTGCCCTATCGCATCCCGCTCGCTGGCTGGTCGGGCGCGCCCATGCGGATCGCGGTGCTCGCCGACCTGCATGCCTGCGAACCGTTCATGCCGCCGTCGCGGATCGCGGCCATCGTCGCGCGCACCAATGCGCTGCACCCCGACATGGTGGTCCTGCCCGGCGATTTCGCGCCCGGGCTTCGCCGCCTCCGCCCCGAGGAGGGCCGCCCCGAGGACTGGGCGGCGGAACTCGCCCGCTTGCGGGCACCGCTCGGGGCCCACGCGGTCCTCGGCAACCATGACTGGTGGGAGGCAGGCGGCCCCGCGCCGATCCGTGCCGCGCTGCGCTGGGCCGGCGTTCGGGTCCACCAGAACGAGGCCGTGCCGCTCGCCCATGGCGGGCAGCGCTTCTGGCTCGCCGGCACCGACAGTGCCATGGCGCGCCCGCTCGGCGGCGGCCGCTATGCCGGGGCTGACGATCTGCCCCGCGCCCTCGGCCAGGTGACGGACGCAGCCCCCGTGATCCTGCTCGCGCATGAGCCGGAGCAGTTTCGCCGCGTGCCGGCGCGGGTGGGGCTCACCATCGCCGGCCACACCCATGGCGGGCAGGTGCGCATCCCCGTGTTCGGCAGCCCGGTGGCGCATGCCCCGCATGCCGGCCGCTATGCCCATGGCCATGTCGCCGACCGTGGGCGCCACCTCGTCGTCTCCGGCGGGCTGGGCTTCTCGGTGCTGCCGGTGCGCTTCGGCGTGCCGCCCGAGATCACCCTGATCGAGGTCGCCGCACTCTGACGTGAGGGTGGGTGCAGGGCAGGGCGGCGTTTTCGCTCTGGACATGCCCCCGCCTTGCCTCTATACGCCGCCTCCTCGCAGACACATAAGGGACGCGGGAGGGGTGCGCTCGCGCGCCCCGCTCGAACCGCGGCCCCCTGAAAACAGGGGTTGAAGGCCTATGGCAAAGAAGATCGTCGGCTACATCAAGCTGCAGATTCCGGCCGGAAAGGCGAACCCTTCGCCGCCCGTCGGCCCTGCGCTCGGCCAGCGCGGCTTGAACATCATGCAGTTCTGCAAGGAATTCAACGCGGCGACCCAGGGCATCGAGCCTGGCACGCCGACGCCCGTGGTGATCACCGCCTTCGCCGATCGCAGCTTCACGTTCATCACCAAGACGCCGCCGAACACCCACTTCCTGCTGAAGGCCGCCAAGATCGAGAAGGGCAGCCAGACCACGGGCAAGGGGGCCAAGGTGGGGAAGGTGACGCAGTCGCAGCTGCGCGAGATCGCCAAGGTCAAGATGAAGGACATGAACTGCTACGACGAGGAGGCAGCGATGCGGATGCTCGCGGGCTCGGCGCGGTCCATGGGTCTCGACGTGGTGGAGGGCTGAGCGATGGCAACGGCAACCGCAACCGCAACCTCCAACGCACGCGGCAAGCGCCTCGAGGGCCTGTACCAGGGCTTCGACCCGACGCGCGGCTACACGCTCGCCGAGGCCGTGAAGCTCGCCAAGGCGAACGCGAAGGCCAAGTTCGACGAGACGATCGAGATCTCGATGAACCTCGGCATCGATCCGCGCCACGCCGACCAGAACGTCCGCGGCATGCTCAGCCTGCCCAACGGCACGGGCAAGACGCTGCGCGTCGCCGTGTTCGCCAAGGGGGCCAAGGCCGATGAGGCGCGCACCGCCGGGGCCGACATCGTCGGCGCCGAGGATCTCGCCGAGATCGTCCAGGGCGGCAAGATGGATTTCGACCGCTGCATCGCGACGCCTGACATGATGGCGCTGGTTGGCCGCCTGGGTAAGGTGCTCGGCCCCCGCGGGCTGATGCCGAACCCGAAGCTCGGCACCGTCACGATGGACGTGAAGGGTGCCGTGTCGGCCGCCAAGGCCGGCCAGGTCGAGTTCCGCGCCGAGAAGGCCGGCATCGTCCATGCCGGCATCGGCAAGGCCTCGTTCCCCGAGGAGAAGCTCTTCGAGAACGCGAGGGCCTTCATCGAGGCGATCCAGCGCGCCAAGCCC
This sequence comes from Elioraea sp., assembly GCF_022842375.1. GTDB lineage: Bacteria > Pseudomonadota > Alphaproteobacteria > Acetobacterales > Acetobacteraceae > Elioraea_A. The sequence goes on from NZ_JALHPR010000020.1 coordinate 50,198, forward strand.
GCGGGCGCCAAGGGCACCTACGTCAAGAAAGTGGCCGTGTCCTCGACGATGGGCCCGGGCGTGAAGGTCGACATCGCCTCGCTGAGCGCCTGAGGCGACGGATTTCGCGCTGGCCCCCCGAGAGCGAAAAGGGGCGGGCAGCGCGTGAGGCTTGCCCGCCCGTGCCGCGAGGTGCGTGCGGGTAAAGGGGGTGGCGGCAGGGTTCTCCGTCATCCCAACCTGTCCGAGACCGCATGTGCCGCACCCTGGTGACGGGGTCGGCTTGAAGGGGGGGGCTCCCCCCGCAGGCGGTAGACAGGGAGAACGGGTTCCGGACGTCGCGTCGATGCCGCGGAGGCTGAGGCGTGGCGCATTCCCGGTTCCTGGTCTTCTGCGTCTGGACAGGCGAACCGGGCCATGGGCCTGGCTGGCCTGAGTGTCCAGCCGGGGTCGTGGTCCATGGGAACGCGGCCGGTCGGGTGCCCCATTGTGGGGCGTCTCGGGCGGTCGCAGCAATGGAGACGGGACGTGGACCGTATCGAGAAGCGGGAAGCGGTTGCCTCCCTCGCCTCGGTGTTCGCCGAGACGTCGATCGTCGTCGTCACCCGCAATGCGGGCCTGACGGTGGCGGAGGTGTCGGAGCTGCGCCGGCGGATGAAGGTGGCGGGCGCGTCCTACAAGGTGGCGAAGAACCGCCTTGCCCGTCTCGCCCTTGAGGGTACCCCGTTCGACGGCATCGCGCCGCTGCTGGAGGGTCCGACCGCCCTGTCGTGGGCCAAGGATCCTGTGGCGGTGGCTAAGACGGCCGTCGAGTTCGCCAAGACCAACGAGAAGCTGGTGATCGTGGGCGGCGCGCTTGGCGCGCAGACGCTGGACGCCGAAGGCATCAAGGCACTTGCCGCGCTGCCCTCGATCGAAGCGCTGCGGGCGAAGCTGCTCGGCCTCCTGGTTGCTCCGGCGACGCAGCTGGTCAGCGTGCTTCAGGCCCCGTCTGGGCAGGTGGTGCGGGTGCTTGCGGCATATGTCGACAAGGACGAGGCGGCCTGAGGGTTTGACACCTGACGAAGGCCCGAGTGCCGCGGGGGAAGCTGCCCCAGGCGGATGCAGAAGATGGAACCGGATGGTCGCTCAAGGGCATCGCCCAGCGGCCGAGACACGAAGGAAGATGACCGATGGCTGATCTTACGAAAATCGCTGACGAGATCGCGCAGCTCACGCTGCTCGAGACAGCTGAGCTGGTGAAGATGCTCGAGGAAAAGCTCGGCGTCTCCGCCGCCGCCCCCGTGGCGGTCGCGGCTGCTCCCGCCGGCGGCGCTGCCGCGCCGGTCGCCGAGGTGCAGACCGAGTTCACCGTGATCCTGGCCAAGGCCGGCGACAAGAAGATCAACGTGATCAAGGAGATCCGCACGATCACGGGTCTCGGCCTGAAGGAGGCCAAGGATCTCGTCGAGGGCGCGCCGAAGGAAGTGAAGGCCGGCGTGAACAAGGACGAGGCCGAGAAGATCAAGAAGATGCTCGAGGAGCAGGGTGCAGCCGTCGAGATCAAGTGATCACGGCACGCATGACACATTGCACGGTTTCGGCCGTGCGCGTGATGCAGGGCGCGGCTTCGGCCGCGCCGGGACGCCGGGCGGGGGAAACCCTCCTCCGCCCGGCCGTTTCCGTTGGCGCAACCGGTCGCGCGGCGATCGATCGGGCAGGGTTCTGGTTTGCAGGCTTGGGTTTCCCAGGCCTTTGGTTTCAAGGCTGACGCGGGGGTTGCGATGACGGGCTCGTTCACAGGCCGCAAGCGTATCCGGAAGAGCTTCGGGCGGATTCCCGAGGTCGCGCCGATGCCGAACCTCATCGAGGTGCAGCGCGCTTCGTATGAGACGTTCCTGCAGATGCACACCTCGGTCGATGCGCGGACGCACACCGGGCTGCAGGAAGTGTTCAAGGGCGTCTTCCCGATCGACGATTTCGCCGGCCGCGGCCGGCTCGAGTTCGTGCAGTACGAGCTCGAGGAGCCGAAGTACGATGTCGAGGAGTGCATCCAGCGTGGCCTGACCTTCGCCGCCCCCCTCAAGGTGCGGCTGCGCCTGATCGTGTGGGACGTGGACGAGGACACCGGCGCCCGCTCGATCCGCGACATCAAGGAGCAGGATGTCTACATGGGCGACATGCCGCTCATGACCGACAACGGCACCTTCATCATCAACGGCACCGAGCGCGTCATCGTCTCGCAGATGCATCGTTCGCCCGGTGTCTTCTTCGACCATGACAAGGGCAAGACGCATTCCTCGGGCAAGTATCTCTTCGCCGCGCGCATCATCCCCTATCGCGGCTCGTGGCTCGACTTCGAGTTCGATGCCAAGGACCTGCTCTATGTCCGCATCGACCGCCGCCGCAAGCTGCCCGTCACCACGCTGCTCTACTCGCTCGAGAGCACCGCGACCGAGGTGCTGCGCGCCGCACGCGAGGCGAAGGGCGAGCAGCTCGAACCCGCCGAGGTGCGCGGCATGGACGCCGAGGAGATCCTCGGCGTGTTCTACGGCCGCGTCGGCTTCACGCGCGGGCCGAAAGGCTGGTCGCGCCCGTTCGACCCGGAGCAGTTCAAGGGCGTGAAGCTCGCCGATGAGCTGATCGACGCCGCCACCGGCCAGGTGGTCGCCGAGGCCGGCACGAAGCTCACCCCGCGCGCGGCCAAGCGCATTGCCGAGGCCGGCACCACCGAGGTGCTGGTCGGCCGCGCCGACATCCTCGGCCGCTTCGCCGCCGAGGACATGGTCAACGAGGAGACGGGCGAGATCTATCTCGAGGCCGGCGAGGAGATCAGCGAGCCGAAGCTGCTCGCGGTCGAGGAAGCCGGTGCCGAGGTTCTCGCCACGCTCGCGATCGACCAGAACACCGGCCCGTGGCTGCGCAACACGCTGACGATCGACCGCAACACGAACCGTGACGAGGCGATCCTCGACATCTACCGCGTGATGCGCCCCGGCGAGCCGCCGACGCCGGAGACGGCAGAGACGCTGTTCCGCGGCCTCTTCTTCGACAGCGAGCGGTATGACCTCTCCGCCGTCGGCCGCGTGAAGATGAACATGCGGCTCGGCTTCTCGGCCGAGAACGTTCCCGACACGCAGCGGACGCTGCGCAAGGCCGACGTGCTCGCCGTGCTCAAGACGCTGCATGAGCTGAAGGACGGCCGCGGCCAGATCGACGACATCGACAATCTCGGCAATCGCCGCGTGCGCTCGGTCGGCGAGCTGATGGAGAACCAGTACCGCGTCGGGCTGCTGCGCATGGAGCGTGCGATCCGCGAGCGGATGAGCTCGGTCGACATCGACACGGTGATGCCGCACGACCTGATCAACGCCAAGCCGGCGGCGGCGGCGGTGCGCGAGTTCTTTGGCTCCAGCCAGCTCAGCCAGTTCATGGACCAGACCAACCCGCTGTCGGAAGTGACGCACAAGCGCCGCCTCTCGGCGCTTGGCCCGGGCGGGCTCACGCGTGAAAGGGCCGGCTTCGAGGTGCGCGACGTGCACCCGACGCATTACGGCCGCATCTGCCCGATCGAGACGCCTGAAGGCCCGAACATCGGCCTGATCAACAGCCTCGCCACCTACGCCCAGGTGAACAAGTACGGCTTCATCGAGACGCCGTACCGCATGGTGAAAGACGGCAAGGTGGCGGGCGCGCCGCGCTACCTCTCCGCGATGGAGGAGGAGCGCCTCGTCGTCGCGCAGGCGAACGCGACGATGGCCGATGACGGCGCACTGACCGACGACCTCGTCTCGGTGCGCAAGAATGGCGACTATGCCCTCGTGCCGGCCGACCAGGTGACGGCGATCGACGTCTCGCCGAAGCAGCTCGTTTCGGTCGCGGCAGCGCTGATCCCGTTCCTCGAGAACGATGACGCGAACCGCGCGCTGATGGGCTCGAACATGCAGCGCCAGGCGGTGCCGCTGATCCAGGCCGAGGCGCCGCTCGTCGGCACCGGCATGGAGCTGCCCGTGGCCCGCGACAGCGGTGCCTCGATCATCGCCCGCCGCCCCGGCGTGGTCGACCAGATCGACGGCGCGCGCATCGTGGTGCGCGCGACGCGCGACGACAGCTCGACGGAAGGCGTCGACATCTACCGCCTTCGCAAGTTCCAGCGCTCGAACCAGAACACCTGCATCAACCAGCGGCCGCTGGTGAAGGTGGGTGACGCGGTGCGCCCCGGCGACATCATCGCCGACGGCCCCTCGACGCAGCTCGGCGAACTGGCACTCGGCCGGAACGTGCTCGTCGCGTTCATGCCGTGGAATGGCTACAACTTCGAGGACAGCATCCTCATCTCCGAACGCATCGTTCGTGACGACGTGTTCACCTCGATCCACATCGAGGAATTCGAGGTGATGGCCCGCGATACGAAGCTCGGCCAGGAGGAGATCACCCGCGACATTCCGAACGTGGGCGAGGAGGCGCTGAAGAACCTCGACGAGGCAGGCATCGTCTACATCGGCGCCGAGGTGAACCCCGGCGACATCCTCGTCGGCAAGGTGACGCCGAAGGGCGAGAGCCCGATGACGCCGGAGGAGAAGCTGCTTCGCGCCATCTTCGGCGAGAAGGCCTCCGACGTGCGCGACACCTCGCTCCGCCTGCCGCCTGGCGTGGCCGGCACGATCGTTGACGTGCGCGTGTTCTCGCGCCGCGGCGTCGACAAGGACGAGCGCGCGCTCGCGATCGAGAAGGCCGAGATCGAGCGTCTCGCGAAGGACCGTGACGACGAGAAGGCGATCCAGGAGCGGTCGTTCCTCGGCCGCGTGCGCGAGCGCCTGCTCGGGCAGAAGGCGGGTGCCGGCAACAAGGGCATCAAGGCCGGCAGCGACATCACCGATGCGGTGCTGAACGAGATCCCGCGCGGGGCGTGGCGCAACGTCACGGTTGCCGAAGACAGCGTGATGGCCGAGATCGAGCAACTGAAGCGCGAGTTCGACGAGGCGGTGCGCAAGCTCGAGGCGCGGTTCGTCTCGAAGGTCGAGAAGCTGCAGCGCGGCGACGAGCTGCCGCCCGGCGTGATGAAGATGGTCAAGGTCTTCGTCGCGGTGAAGCGCAAGCTCCAGCCCGGCGACAAGATGGCCGGCCGCCACGGCAACAAGGGTGTCGTCAGCCGCGTAACGCCGGTCGAGGACATGCCGTTCCTCGAGACGGGCGAGGCGGTCGACATCGTGCTGAACCCGCTCGGCGTGCCCTCGCGCATGAACGTGGGCCAGATCCTCGAGACGCATCTCGGCTGGGCCTGCGCGGGCCTTGGCAAGCAGATCGGCGCGGTGCTCGATGCCGCGCGCCAGAGCGGGCAGTTCGGCCCGCTCAGGGACAAGCTGAAGGATGTGTACGGGGACGAGGTCTATGGCGACATCATCGCCGACATGGACCGCGGCGAGCTCGGCGAACTGGCCGACAATCTCCGCCCCGGCGTTCCCATCGCGACACCCGTGTTCGACGGCGCGCGGATGGATGACATCGAGGCGATGCTCGAGAAGGCAGGGCTCGAGCGCTCCGGCCAGGTGACGCTGGTCGATGGGCGGACGGGCGAGCCCTTCGAGCGCAAGGTCACGGTCGGCTACATCTACATGCTGAAGCTGCACCACCTGGTCGACGACAAGATCCACGCGCGTTCGATCGGGCCCTACTCGCTCGTCACCCAGCAGCCGCTGGGCGGCAAGGCGCAGTTCGGTGGCCAGCGCTTCGGCGAGATGGAGGTGTGGGCGCTCGAGGCCTACGGCGCGGCCTACACGCTGCAGGAGATGCTGACGGTGAAGTCCGACGACGTGTCGGGCCGCACGAAGGTCTACGAGGCGATTGTCCGCGACCAGGACAATTTCGAGGCCGGCATCCCCGAGAGCTTCAACGTGCTGGTCAAGGAGTTGAAGTCACTCGGGCTCAATGTCGAGCTCGAGAACCGCGGCACCTGAGAGGCGGCGGCTGGTTTCGGCTTCGAGGATTCTCCACGGGCGGCTGGCGGTGACGATCACCGCCCGCCGGTTCCGGCAGAGGCGAGGAATGCGATGAACGAGCTGATGAAGATCCTGGGCACGCAGCCTGGCGCGCTCACCTTCGACCAGATCAAGATCTCGATCGCGAGCCCGGAGCAGATCCGCTCCTGGTCGTACGGCGAGATCAAGAAGCCGGAGACGATCAACTACCGCACGTTCAAGCCGGAGCGTGACGGGCTGTTCTGCGCCCGCATCTTCGGCCCGATCAAGGACTACGAGTGCCTCTGCGGCAAGTACAAGCGGATGAAGTTCCGCGGCATCATCTGCGAGAAGTGCGGCGTCGAGGTCACGCTGGCCAAGGTGCGTCGCGAGCGCATGGGCCATATCGAGCTCGCCTCGCCGGTGGCGCATATCTGGTTCATGAAGTCGTTGCCGAGCCGTATCGGCCTGATGATCGACATGACGCTGAAGGATCTCGAGAAGGTCCTCTACTTCGAGAGCTACGTCGTGCTCGAGCCGGGGCTGACCGACCTCAAGCTGTACCAGCTCGTGTCGGAGGACCAGTACCAGGCGAAGGTCGACGAGTTCGGCGACGACGCCTTCTCCGTCGGCATCGGCGCAGAGGCGCTGAAGCTGATCCTCTCCGGCCTCGACCTCGACGCCGAGAAGACCAAGCTTCGCATCGACCTCAAGGAGACCTCGTCCGAGGCCAAGCGCAAGAAGTACGTCAAGCGCCTGAAGCTGCTCGAGGCGTTCCTCGAGAGCGGCACGCGGCCCGAGTGGATGATCCTCGACGTCGTTCCCGTGATCCCGCCCGAGCTGCGTCCGCTCGTGCCGCTCGACGGTGGCCGCTTCGCGACCTCCGACCTGAACGACCTCTACCGCCGGGTGATCAACCGCAACAACCGCCTGAAGCGGCTGATCGAGCTTCGCGCGCCCGACATCATCGTGCGCAACGAGAAGCGCATGCTGCAGGAGAGCGTGGACGCGCTGTTCGACAACGGCCGCCGCGGCCGCGCCATCACGGGCGCGAACAAGCGCCCGCTGAAGTCGCTGTCCGACATGCTGAAGGGCAAGCAGGGCCGCTTCCGCCAGAACCTGCTCGGCAAGCGCGTCGACTATTCCGGCCGTTCGGTGATCGTCGTCGGCCCCGAGCTGAAGCTGCACCAGTGCGGCCTGCCCAAGAAGATGGCGCTAGAGCTGTTCAAGCCGTTCATCTACTCGAAGCTCGAGAAGTACAACCTCGCCACCACCATCAAGGCCGCCAAGCGGATGGTGGAAAAGGAGCGTCCCGAGGTGTGGGACATCCTCGAGGAGGTGATCCGCGAGCATCCGGTGATGCTGAACCGCGCGCCCACGCTGCACCGCCTCGGCATCCAGGCCTTCGAGCCGGTGCTGATCGAGGGCAAGGCGATCCAGCTTCACCCGCTGGTGTGCACGGCGTTCAACGCCGACTTCGACGGCGACCAGATGGCCGTCCACGTGCCGCTGTCGCTCGAGGCGCAGCTCGAGGCGCGCGTGCTGATGATGAGCACGAACAACATCCTCAGCCCCGCCAACGGCAAGCCGATCATCGTGCCGAGCCAGGACATCGTGCTCGGCCTCTATTACCTCTCGCTCGAGACGCCCGAGTACAAGGCGGTGGTCGATGACCAGGCGCCCGCGTTCACGGGCATGGGCGAGATCGAGCAGGCTCTCGAGGCGAAGGCGATCGGCACCCACTCCAAGATCCGCACGCGCCGCGAGACGATGGACAAGGATGGCAAGCTCTACATCGCCCGCGTGGTGACGACGCCGGGCCGGATGATGATCGGCGCGATCCTGCCGAAGCATGCCGCGCTGCCCTACGATCTCATCAACCGCCAGCTGACGAAGCGCTCGATCTCCGACGTGATCGACGCGGTGTATCGCCACTGCGGCCAGAAGGAGAGCGTGATCTTCGCCGATCGGCTGATGGGTCTCGGCTTCCGCAACGCGGCCAAGGCAGGCATCAGCTTCGGCAAGGATGACATGATCATCCCGGCCGAGAAGCAGGCGCTGATCGCCAAGACGGCGGCCGAGGTGAAGGAGTTCGAGAACCAGTACCAGGAAGGCCTGATCACCTTCGGCGAGCGCTACAACAAGGTCGTCGACGCCTGGACGCGCTGCGCCGAGGATGTGGCGGAAGCGATGATGAAGGAGATCCGCCGCCAGGAGGTGGGTCGCCCCACCAACAGCGTGTGGATGATGAGCCATTCCGGCGCGCGCGGCTCGCCGGCACAGATGCGCCAGCTCGCCGGCATGCGCGGGCTGATGGCCAAGCCCTCGGGCGAGATCATCGAGACGCCGATCATCTCGAACTTCAAGGAAGGCCTCACCGTGCTCGAGTACTTCAACTCGACGCACGGCGCCCGCAAGGGACTTGCCGACACCGCGCTCAAGACCGCCAACTCGGGCTACCTCACGCGACGCCTGGTTGACGTCGCGCAGGACTGCATCGTCATCGAGGACGATTGCGGCACCGAGAAGGGCATCACCGTCCGCGCCGTGCTCGATGGCGGCGAGGTCGTGTCCTCGCTGTCGGAGCGCACGCTCGGGCGGACCGTCGCACGTGATATCCAGAACGCCGTGACGGGCGAGGTGATCGTGCCGCGCAACGCGCTGATCGGCGAGGCGGAAGCCGACCTGATCGAGCAGGCTGGCGTGGACAGCGTCTACATCCGCTCGGTTCTCACGTGCGAGACGCGCATCGGCATCTGTGCAAAGTGCTACGGGCGTGACCTTGCCCGCGGCACGCCGGTCAACACCGGCGAGGCTGTCGGCGTGATCGCCGCTCAGTCGATCGGCGAGCCTGGCACGCAGCTGACCATGCGAACCTTCCACATCGGCGGCGCCGCACAGCGCGGCGCCGAGCAGAGCCAGGTGGAAGCGTCGTCCGATGGCATCGTGACGGTCAAGAACCGCAACGTCGTGCTCAACTCCCAGGGCACGCCGGTGGTGATGAGCCGCAACTGCGAGATCCTGCTGCTCGACGACCAGCGCCGCGAGCGTGCGCGCTACCGCGTTCCCTACGGCGCGCGCCTGCTCGCCGACGAGAACGCCCAGGTCGCGCGCGGCCAGAAGCTCGCCGAGTGGGATCCGTACACCCTGCCGGTGATCACCGAGCGTTCGGGCATCGTCGACTACGTCGACCTGATCGAGGGTGTGACGGTGGTCGAGCGCGTGGACGAGGCGACGGGCCTGTCGTCGAAGGTGGTGGTCGACTGGAAGCAGCAGGCCAAGGGCGTCGATCTGCGCCCGCGCATCGTGCTGCGCGATGACAAGGGCGAGCTCGTGAAGCTGCCCAACGGCTCGGAGGCGCGCTACTTCCTCTCGGTCGACTCGGTGCTGTCGGTCGACAACGGGGCGAAGGTGAATGCGGGCGACGTGCTTGCACGCATCCCGCGCGAGAGCTCCAAGACGCGCGACATCACCGGCGGTCTGCCGCGGGTGGCGGAGCTGTTCGAGGCGCGGCGCCCGAAGGACCACGCGATCATCAGTGAGATCGACGGGCGCGTGGAGTTCGGCAAGGACTACAAGGCCAAGCGCCGCGTCGTGGTGAAGAACGACGAGACGACCGAGGAGCGCGAGTACCTGATCCCGAAGGGCAAGCACGTCTCGGTGCAGGAAGGCGACTATGTGCGCATCGGCGACCCGATCGTCGACGGTCCGCGCGTGCCGCACGATATCCTGAAGGTGCTCGGTGTCGAGGCGCTCGCCGACTATCTCGTGAACGAGGTGCAGGACGTCTATCGCCTGCAGGGCGTGAAGATCAACGACAAGCACATCGAGGTGATCGTTCGCCAGATGCTGCAGAAGGTCGAGATCCAGGAGCCCGGCGACACGACCTTCCTCGTCGGCGAGCAGGTCGATCGCGTCGACTTCGACGCGGAGAACGAGAAGCGCGTGTCCGATGGCGAGCGTGCGGCTGCGGCCTTCCCTGTGCTGCAGGGCATCACCAAGGCCTCGTTGCAGACGCAGAGCTTCATCTCCGCCGCCTCGTTCCAGGAGACGACGCGCGTGCTCACGGAGGCGGCCACGGCCGGCAAGGTGGACTCGCTCACGGGGCTGAAGGAGAACGTGATCGTCGGCCGTCTGATCCCGGCGGGCACGGGCAACGTGATGATGCGTCTGAAGGCGCTGGCGGCGCAGAAGGACCGTGGCCGCGTGGCCGGTGGCGGCACGACGCCCGCCCTGCCCGAGAGCGGTCCTGTCGCCGCGGAGTAGCGCCTGGCCGGCTGGCAGGGCCATGCCTCACGGTAGGCCCTGCCATGCCGGTTCGTTTCGCAGCGGCGCGGCGGCGAGGCGATGCTTGACAGGGGGGTGACCCCCCCGTAGTTTCCGCGCCCTCGACCCCGGCCGTGCAACGGTGCGGGGTTCGAGGTTTGGACATGCTTCGTTTCCGGTGCCGCTGCCCTCGTTTTCGGGTGGCCGAGGTCGGGGGCAAGTGGGCCAGCGGGCGGCGGCGCAAGCCGGGGCCCGCCTTGGCTGCGTGTTGATGGGTTTGGTCAGCGAGCGGCGGCGCCACGGGTGCTGCTCAAGCGAGAGGGTCTGGATGCCGACGATCAGCCAGCTGATCCGCAAGGAGCGCCACGACAAGCGCAAGCGGAACAAGGTGCCCGCCCTGCAGGGTTGCCCGCAGAAGCGCGGCGTCTGCACGCGCGTCTACACCACCACGCCGAAGAAGCCGAACTCGGCGCTTCGCAAGGTGGCCAAGGTGCGCCTGACGAATGGCTACGAGGTGGTGTCCTACATCCCCGGCGAGGGCCATAACCTTCAGGAACACTCGGTCGTCATGATCCGCGGCGGCCGCGTGAAGGACCTTCCGGGCGTTCGCTACCACATCATCCGCGGCGTGCTTGACACGCAGGGCCTGCCGAAGCGCCGCCAGCGCCGTTCGCTGTACGGCGCGAAGCGGCCGAAGTGATCGCGAGGAGCTGAGACATGTCACGCCGCCACCGCGCAGAGAAGCGCGAAGTCCTCCCCGATCCGAAGTTCGGCGACCTTGTTCTGTCGAAGTTCATGAACGCGCTGATGTACGACGGCAAGAAGTCGACCGCCGAGGCCATCGTCTACGGCGCACTCGACGTGGTGAAGCGCCGCGTGCCGAACACCGACCCGCTGCGCGTGTTCCACGAGGCGATGGAGAACGTGAAGCCGGCCGTCGAGGTGCGCTCGCGCCGCGTCGGCGGTGCGACCTACCAGGTCCCGGTCGAGGTTCGCACCGAGCGCCGCCAGGCGCTGGCGATCCGCTGGCTGATCGATGCGTCGCGCAAGCGTGGCGAGCATACGATGCGCGACCGGCTTTCGAACGAGCTGCTGGATGCCGCGAACAACCGAGGCTCGGCGGTGAAGAAGCGTGAGGACACGCACCGGATGGCGGAAGCCAACCGTGCCTTCTCGCACTACCGCTGGTAACCGACCCCACCCCTGACCTGACGCTGGCCCTGACCAGACGCCCGACGGAGAACGACCATGGCGAAGGCGAAGTTTGAGCGGAACAAGCCGCACTGCAACATCGGGACGATTGGTCACGTTGACCATGGGAAGACGTCGTTGACTGCGGCGATCACGAAGGTGCTGGCGAAGAGTGGTGGTGCGACGTTTACGGCGTACGATCAGATCGACAAGGCGCCTGAGGAGCGTGCGCGCGGGATCACGATCTCGACGGCGCATGTCGAGTACGAGACGAAGAACCGGCATTACGCGCATGTCGATTGCCCGGGCCACGCGGACTACGTGAAGAACATGATCACGGGTGCGGCGCAGATGGACGGGGCGATCCTGGTGGTGTCGGCGGCCGACGGCCCGATGCCGCAGACGCGCGAGCACATCCTGCTGGCGCGCCAGGTTGGCGTGCCTGCGCTGGTTGTGTTCATGAACAAGGTCGACATGGTCGACGACCCTGAGCTTCTGGAGCTCGTTGAGCTTGAGGTTCGCGAGCTTCTGAAGAGCTACCAGTTCCCCGGCGACGACATCCCGGTGATCAAGGGTTCGGCGCTGATGGCGCTTGAGGACAAGTCTCCTGAGCTTGGCGAGCAGGCGGTTCTGGCGCTGATGGAGGCGGTGGATGCGTACATCCCGCAGCCTGAGCGTCCGAAGGACCGTCCGTTCCTGATGCCGATCGAGGACGTGTTCTCGATCTCGGGCCGCGGCACGGTGGTGACGGGTCGTGTCGAGCGGGGCATCGTGAAGGTTGGCGAGGAGGTCGAGATCGTCGGTCTTCGCGCGACGGTGAAGACGGTGGTGACGGGCGTTGAGATGTTCCGCAAGCTGCTGGACAGCGGCGAGGCGGGCGACAACATCGGCGCGCTGCTGCGTGGCACGAAGCGCGAGGACGTGGAGCGTGGCCAGGTTCTGGCCGCGCCCGGTTCGATCACGCCGCACACGAAGTTCATGGCGGAGGCCTACATCCTGACGAAGGAGGAGGGCGGTCGTCATACGCCGTTCTTCACGAACTACCGCCCGCAGTTCTACTTCCGGACGACGGACGTGACGGGGATCGTGACGCTGCCCGAGGGCACCGAGATGGTGATGCCTGGTGACAACGTGCGGATGGAAGTTGCGCTGATCGCGCCGATCGCGATGGACGAGGGGCTTCGCTTCGCCATCCGCGAGGGTGGGCGCACCGTCGGCGCAGGCGTCGTCACAAAAATCGTGCAGTGAAGATCGACTAGACACGAAACGAGAAGGCCGCGCGCGAGCGTTCCCCGGAACGCTCCTCCACGCGGGGGAAGTATGGACAACCAGAATATCCGCATCCGCCTGAAGGCGTACGATCACCGCGTGCTGGACAACAGCACGCGGGAGATCGTCAACACCGCGAAACGGACGGGTGCGCAGGTGCGGGGTCCGATCCCGCTGCCGACGCGGATCGAGCGTTTCACGGTGAACCGCTCGCCGCATGTCGACAAGAAGTCGCGAGAGCAGTTCGAGATCCGCACGCATCGCCGCCTTCTCGACATCGTCGACCCGACGCCGCAGACCGTGGACGCGCTGATGAAGCTCGACCTCGCTGCCGGCGTCGACGTCGAGATCAAGCTCTGAGGGCGGCGACATGCGCACAGGCATCATCGCACGCAAGCTGGGCATGACCCGGCTGTTCACCGAGGACGGCACGCACGTGCCCGTCACCGTGCTTGTCATGGACGAGGTGCAGGTGGTTTCGCACCGCACCGCGGAGAAGGACGGCTACACGGCTGTCCAGCTCGGAATCGGGCATGCCAAGCCGAAGAACGTCAGCAAGGCCGAGCGCGGCCACTTCGCCAAGGCGAAGGTCGAGCCGAAGCACAAGATGGTCGAGTTCCGCACCGGCGCTGATGCACTGCCGGAGATTGGCGCGACGCTGAGCCCCGAGCATTTCGTGAAGGGCCAGAAGGTCGACGTCACGGGCACGACGAAGGGCAAGGGCTTCGCGGGCGCGATGAAGCGCTGGAACTTCCGCGGCCTCGAGGCGTCGCACGGCGTGTCGGTCAGCCACCGCTCGCACGGCTCGACCGGTAACCGCCAGGATCCCGGCAAGACCTTCAAGAACAAGAAAATGGCGGGCCATCTCGGTGTCGAGCAGATCACGACGCAGAATCTCGAGGTTGCCGGGATCGATGCGGCGCGCAACCTGCTGATGATCAAGGGCGCGGTGCCGGGATCGAAGGGCGCCTATGTTCTGGTGCGCGATGCGGTGAAGCATGCGCGCCCGGCCGAGGCCCCGTTCCCCGCGGCGACGAAGGCGGGAGCCTGAGATGCCAGAGGACAAGACGGCCGAGGACCAGACGATGAAGCAGGACGTGATCACCCTGGCCAACGAGAAGGCCGGTGAGATCGACCTTCCCGAGGCGCTGTTCGGTGCTGCCCCGCGGGCTGACATCATGGCGCGCGTGGTGCATTGGCAGCTCGCCAAGCGCCGTGCCGGCACCCACAAGGTGAAGGGCATGGGCGAGGTCAGCGGCACGACCAAGAAGCCCTACAAGCAGAAGGGCACGGGCAATGCCCGCCATGGCTCGCTGCGCAGCCCGCAGTTCCGCACCGGCGGCGTGGTGCACGGCCCGGTCGTGCGCGATCATGGCTATGACCTGCCGAAGAAGGTGCGTCGCCTCGGCCTGATCTCCGCGCTGTCGCAGAAGAAGGCCGAGGGCAAGCTCGTGGTGCTCGATGCCGCTGCGTCGGAGGCTGGCAAGACGGCGGCGTTGAGGAAGCAGGTCTCGGCGCTCGGGTGGACCTCGGCGCTGGTGATCGACGGTGCGGCGGTCGACGCGCAGTTCCTGCGCGCGGCACGGAACATCCCCGGCCTCGACGTGCTGCCGACGATGGGTGCGAATGTCTACGACATCCTCCGTCATGACGTTCTCGCGGTGACCAAGGCGGGGCTCGAGACCTTGAAGGTGCGCCTCGGGCTTGAGGAGAAGCGGGCATGAGCGCGCAATCGCAGCAGCGTGCGGCGGGGCGCCTCGCCCCGATTACGCGCGAGAAGATGTACCAGATCATCCGCAGCCCCATCATCACCGAGAAGGCGACGGCGATGTCCGCCGCCAACCAGGTGGTGTTCCGCGTGCCGCTCGGCGCTTCCAAGCCCGAGATCAAGCAGGCGGTCGAGGGGCTGTTCGGGGTGAAGGTCGCGGCGGTCAACACGCTCGTGGCCAAGGGCAAGACCAAGCGGTTCAAGGGCCGGCCCGGCAAGCGTCCGGACGTCAAGAAGGCGATGGTGCGGCTTGCACCCGGCTTCTCGATCGACCTGACGACCGGCTTGGCCTGAGGCAGGAGCGGGAACGATGGCGCTCAAGACATTCAAGCCGGTCACGCCGAGCCTTCGCGGCACGGTGCTGGTCGACCGCTCCGAGCTCTGGAAGGGCAAGCCCGTCAAGGGCCTGACCGAGGGCAAGTCGAGCTCGGGCGGGCGCAACAACCACGGCCGCACCACGGTGCGGTTCCGCGGCGGCGGCCACAAGCAGAGCTACCGGATCGTTGACTTCAAGCGGCGCAAGTTCGACGTCGCGGCGACGGTGGAGCGGCTGGAGTACGATCCGAACCGCACGGCGTGGATCGCGCTGCTGAAATACGCCGATGGCGAGCTCGCCTACATCCTGGCACCGCAGCGCCTCAAGGCGGGCGACATGGTGATCTCGGGTGCCAAGGCCGACATCAAGCCGGGCAACGCGATGCCGATGGGTGCGATCCCGGTGGGAACGATCATCCACAACATCGAGATGAAGCCGGGTGCCGGCGGCAAGCTTGCGCGAGCGGCGGGCACCTACGCCCAGCTCGTCGGCAAGGATGCAGGCTATGCGCAGATCAAGCTCTCCTCCGGCGAGCTTCGCGTGGTCCGCGCCGAGTGCATGGCGACGGTCGGTGCCGTATCGAACCCGGACAACAGCAACGTCCAGATCGGCAAGGCCGGCCGCCAGCGCTGGCTCGGCCGCCGCCCGCACAACCGCGGCGTCACGATGAACCCGATCGACCATCCACATGGTGGCGGGGAGGGCCGTACCTCGGGTGGCCGCCATCCGGTCACGCCGTGGGGCAAGCCGACGAAGGGTGCGAAGACGCGCCACAACAAGCAGACCGACCGGCTGATCATCCGCCGGCGCAACGCGACGAAGGGCTGAGCACGCCATGACCCGCAGCGTCTGGAAGGGGCCGTTCGTCGACGGCTACCTCCTCACCAAGGCAGAGGCCGCACGCGGCTCCGGCCGAAACGAGATCATCAAGACATGGTCTCGCCGCTCGACGATCCTGCCGCAGTTCGTGGGGCTCACGTTCGGCGTGTACAACGGGCACAAGTTCATCCCGGTGCAGGTGAACGAGAACATGATCGGCCACAAGCTGGGCGAGTTCGCGCCGACGCGCACGTTCTCGTCCCACTCGGCCGACAAGAAGGCGAAGCGGGGCTAAGATGGGCAAGCAGGCACATCCACGCACGCTGGCGGAAACCGAGGCGCAGGCGATCGCGCGCAACATCCGCGTCAGCCCGCGCAAGCTGAACCTGGTGGCGGAGATGATCCGCGGCCTGCCGGCCGCGCAGGCCCGGGCGGCGCTGACCTTCTCCAAGCGCCGCATCGCGCAGGACGTTCGGAAGGTGCTCGACAGCGCCATCGCCAATGCCGAGAACAACCACAGCCTCGACGTGGATCGTCTCGTCGTGCGCGAGGCGACGGTCGGGCGCAGCGTGGTGATGAAGCGCTTCCACGCGCGCGGTCGTGGCCGCTCGGCCCGCGTCGAGAAGTGGTTCAGCCACATCACGATCATTGTCCGTGAACGGCCGCAAGGCGCAGAGCAGGGGGCCCGCTGAGATGGGGCAGAAGGTCAATCCCATTGGCATGCGCCTCGGTGTGAACCGCACCTGGGACAGCCGCTGGTTCGCCGAGAAATCCTATGCCGCGATGCTGCATGAGGACCTGAAGCTCCGGAAGGTGCTGCGCGAGAAACTCGGGCAGGCGGGTGTTGCCCGCGTGGTGGTCGAGCGTCCGGCCAAGAAGGCGCGGGTGACGATCTATGCCGCACGCCCTGGCGTGATCATCGGCAAGAAGGGCCAGGACATCGAGAAGCTGCGCAGCGAGCTCGCGAAGCTGACCGGCTCCGAGGTTCACCTCAACATCGTCGAGATCCGCAAGCCCGAGATCGAGGCGGTTCTGGTGGCCGAGAACATCGCCCAGCAGCTCGAGCGGCGGGTGAGTTTCCGCCGCGCGATGAAGCGCGCGGTGCAGTCGGCCATGCGGCTTGGCGCGCAGGGCATCCGCATCAACTGCGCCGGGCGTCTCGGCGGGGCGGAGATCGCGCGTGTCGAGTGGTATCGCGAGGGTCGGGTGCCGCTGCACACGCTGCGCGCCGACATCGACTACGGCGTCGCGACCGCCAAGACGACGTATGGCACGTGCGGCGTGAAGGTGTGGGTGTTCAAGGGCGAGATCATGGCCCACGACCCGATGGCGCTGGACAAGCGCGCGGCCGAACAGGCGCCGCAGCGCTGATCTGTTGAAAGGAAGGGGGCGGTCCGCAAGGGCAGCCCGGAGTGAACGAGCATGCTGCAGCCGAAGAAGACGAAGTGGCGCAAGGCCCACAAGGGCCGGATCCACGGCGATGCGAAGGGCGGGACACAGCTGAACTTCGGCAGCTACGGCCTGAAGGCGCTCGAGCCCGAGCGCGTGACGGCGCGGCAGATCGAGGCAGCCCGCCGTGCCCTGACGCGCCAGATGAAGCGCCAGGGCCGCGTGTGGATCCGCATCTTCCCCGACGTTCCGGTGTCGAGGAAGCCGGCGGAAGTGCGCATGGGTTCGGGCAAGGGCAGCCCGGAGTTCTGGGTGTGCCGGGTGAAGCCAGGCCGGATCATGTTCGAGCTTGACGGCGTGTCGGGCGAGATCGCGCGCGAGGCGCTCGCGCTCGCCGCGGCGAAGCTGCCGATCCGCACCAAGGTCGTTGCCCGCATCGGGCTGGAGGGCTGATCGATGACGAAGGCATCCGACCTGCGCGCGAAGTCGACGGACGAACTGAAGGAGATGCTCCTCGGCCTCCGGAAGGAGCAGTTCAACCTTCGCTTCCAGCGTGCAACGGGTCAGCTCGAGAGCACGAACCGGATCCAGCTGGTGCGGCGCGACATCGCGCGCATCAAGACGCTGCTCGGCGCCGCTCAGCGTGCCGGCGGCAAGACTGCTGCCGGCGCTGCCGGCAAGAATTCCGACGCCGGCGCTGCCGGCGCGGGCGCCTGAAGGAAGGACGGGGCACGATGCCGAAGCGGGTTCTGACCGGGCGCGTGATCAGCGACAAGATGGACAAGACCGTCACGGTCCTTGTCGAGCGTCGCGTCATGCATCCGATCTACAAGAAGTTCATCCGGCGCTCGAAGATGTACGCCGCGCACGATGAGGCGAACCTCTGCAAGGAGGGCGACGTGGTGCGCATCGAGGAGTGCCGCCCGATCTCCAAGCGCAAGACCTGGCAGGTGATCGAGCGCAACGGGGCGGGTGTGGCCGCGGCGATCGGCGACATGCCGGCCGCGCAGCCAGCCGCGCAGCCTGGGGCCTGAGGAGCAACCGATGATCCAGGTCGAATCCAATCTCGAGGTTGCCGACAACTCCGGTGCACGCCGCGTCCAGTGCATCAAGGTGCTCGGCGGCTCGAAGCGCCGCACGGCTTCGGTCGGCGACGTCATCGTCGTCTCGATCAAGGAGGCGATCCCGCGCGGCAAGGTGAAGAAGGGCGACGTGCACCACGCGGTGATCGTGCGTACCTCCTTCCCCGTGCGCCGCGGCGACGGCTCGGCGATCCGCTTCGATCGCAACGCCGCGGTGTTGATCAACAAGCAGCAGGAGCCGATCGGCACCCGCATCTTCGGCCCCGTGGTGCGCGAGCTGCGCGGCAAGAAGTTCATGAAGATCATCAGCCTCGCGCCGGAGGTGCTCTAGCCATGGCCGCCAAGATCAGGAAGGGCGACCGGGTCGAGGTGATCTCGGGCGCCGACAAGGGCAAGCGCGGCGAGGTGCTGCGCGTGATCCCGACCGAGGGCCGCGCCGTGGTGCAGGGAGTGAGGCTCGCCAAGCATCACACCAAGCCGAAGGGCATGGGCAGCCCGGGTGGGATCATCGAGAAGGAGGCGGCGGTGAACATGTCGAACCTCATGCTCGTCGATCCCAAGTCGGACAAGCCGACGCGCGTCGGCTTCAAGATGCTCGAGGATGGCAAGAAGGTTCGTGTGGCCCGCGTGTCGGGTGAGGTGATCGATGGCTGACGAAGAGACTGGCACGACTGCTGGGGAAAACGTCCCCGGCGTGAAGCCGCGCCTGCAGCAGCACTACGAGACCGTGGTGCGCGAGGCGTTGACCGCCGAGTTCGGCTACGACAACGCGTTCGCGGTGCCGAGGCTCGAGAAGATCGTGATCAACATGGGCGTCGGCGAGGCTGCCGGCGACCAGAAGAAGCTCGACGCCGCGGTGGGCGACCTTGCGATGATCGCCGGGCAGCGTCCGGTGAAGACCAAGGCGAAGAAGGCAATCGCGGGCTTCAAGATCCGCGAGGGCATGCCGATCGGTGCGAAGGTCACGCTGCGCCGCGCGAGGATGTACGAGTTCCTCGACCGGCTTGTGACGATCGCGCTGCCGCGCGTACGCGACTTCCGTGGTATCGCTGGGAAGGGCTTCGATGGCCGTGGCAACTTCGCCATGGGCATGAAGGAGCAGATCGTGTTCCCCGAGATCAACTACGACAAGGTCGACAAGGTGCGGGGCATGGACATCGTGATCTGCACCACCGCCAAGACCGACAAGGAAGCGAAGGCCCTGCTGAAGGCCTTCTACGTTCCTTTCACGAACTGAGCACGGAAAACCGCCGGCCGCGTGCCGGCAGGTTCTGGAGGATTGTTGGATGGCCAAGACGTCGTCAGTCGAGAGGAACCGCAAGCGGGAGCGCATGGCCAAGCGCGACCAGGGCAAGCGGTCGGCTCTCAAGGCCGTGCTGAAGCAGAAGGACGCCTCCCCCGAGGAGCGTTTCTCCGCGATGCTGAAGCTCGCCGAAATGCCGCGCAACGGCGCTGCCGTGCGCGTGCGGCTGCGCTGCGAGCTCACCGGCCGGTCGCGCGGCAACTACCGCAAGTTCAAGCTGTGCCGCATCGCGCTGCGCGATCTCGCCTCGTCCGGGCAGATCCCGGGCATGGTCAAGGCGAGCTGGTAGAGAGCGGGACAGGAAGCAGAACGATGTCAATGTCCGATCCGCTGGGTGACATGATCACCCGCATCCGCAACGCCCAGCGCAGCCGCCGCAGCGCCGTGCGTGCGCCCGCCAGCAAGCTGCACGCGAACGTGTGCGACGTGCTGAAGCGCGAGGGTTTCATCCGCCATTGGAAGGTGGTCGACATCCGCCCCGGCGTGCGCGAGCTCGAGATCGAGCTCAAGTATTCCGAGGGCGAGCCGGTGATCAAGGAGATCACCCGGGTGTCGACGCCGGGCCGCCGCGTCTACTCCAAGATCAAGGAGCTGCCGCGGGTCTACAACGGGCTCGGCCTCTCCATCCTGTCCACCCCGCGCGGGGTGATGAGCGAGGCCGAGGCCCGCGCCGCCAATGTCGGCGGCGAAGTCCTCTGCCGCGTGTTCTGAGCCGACGGGAGGAGGGACAGCCATGTCACGTGTCGGCAAATATCCGGTCGAGCTTCCTGCGGGCGTGTCGGTTGCCGTGGTCAACGGCGTGCTGACGGCCAAGGGCAAGCTCGGCGAACTCACCATGCCGCTGGCCGAGGAGGTCAGCGCGTTGGTCGAGGGCAACAAGGTCGTTCTCAGCCCGCGCGACGGCGAGCGCCGGGCGCGCACGCTGTGGGGCACCACGCGCAGCGTCGTCGCCAGCATGGTGAAGGGCGTCAGCCAGGGCTACACCAAGTCGCTCGAGATCAACGGCACGGGTTTCCGCGCCGCGGTGCAGGGCAAGGACCTGGTGCTGAACCTCGGCTACTCGCATGAGGTGCGCTACCCGGTTCCGGCCGGGATCAAGATCACCTGCGAGAAGCCCACATCGATCAAGGTCGAGGGGATCGACAAGCAGCGCGTCGGCCAGGTGGCCGCCGAGATCCGTTCGTTCCGCGCCCCCGAGCCCTACAAGGGCAAGGGCGTGAAGTACGAGGCGGAAACCATCCTCCGGAAGGAGGGGAAGAAGAAGTAACATGTCCACGAAGCTCGATCTCAAGGACCGGCGCAAGTCGCGCCTCCGCTTCCAGCTCCGCAACAAGAGCGGCGGCCGTCCGCGGCTCTCGGTGTTCCGCTCGTCGAAGCACATCTACGCGCAGGTCATCGACGATGGCGAGGGCCGCACGGTCGCGGCCGCGTCGTCTCGTGATCCTGCCCTCGTCGCCGCGCTCAAGACCGGCGCCGACAAGGACGCGGCTGCGGCCGTGGGCAAGCTCGTCGCCGAGCGGGCGGTCGCGGCCGGCATCTCCGCAGTCGTATTCGACCGCGGCTCCTACATGTATCACGGCCGCGTCAAGGCGCTGGCTGATGCCGCCCGTGAGGGCGGCCTGGACTTCTGAGCGCGCGGCGCGAAGGGCAAGGCACGATGGCACGTGAACCGAGGGAAGGTGGCCGGGGCCGCGAGCGGGGTGACCGCGAGCGTGACCGTGACGGCGACGAACTCGTCGACAAGCTGGTGGCGATCAACCGTGTCGCGAAGGTGGTGAAGGGTGGGCGTCGCTTCGCGTTCGCTGCCCTCGTCGTCGTCGGTGACAAGAAGGGTCGCGTCGGGCTGGGTGCGGGCAAGGCGCGCGAGGTGCCGGAGGCGATCCGCAAGGCGACCGATCAGGCCAAGCGCAGCATGATCCGCGTGCCGATGCGCGAGGGTCGCACGCTGCACCATGATGTGGTCGGTCATTTCGGCGCCGGCCGCGTGATCCTGCGGGCAGCACCCGCGGGTACCGGCATCATCGCCGGCGGCCCGATGCGCGCGGTGTTCGAGACGATGGGCATGGGCGATGTCGTGGCGAAAAGCCTCGGCACCAACAACGCCCACAACGTGGTGAAGGCGACCTTCGCCGGGCTGAAGGCGATGAACTCGCCGCGCAGCGTGGCCGCCCGCCGCGGCAAGAAGGTGAGCGACCTGCTCGGGCGCCGCGACGCTCCTGCCGAGGTCAAGGAGGCGACCGATGCCTGAGAAGACTGATGGCGCGGTTGGCAAGCGCGTCCGCGTGACGCAGGTGAAGTCCGGGATCAACCGGCTCGAGGACCAGAAGCAGACGTTGGTCGGGCTGGGGCTGAACAAGCTCCACCGCACGCGCGAGCTCGAGGACACGCCCTCGGTGCGCGGGATGATCCGCAAGGTCGCGCATCTCGTGAAGGTCGAAGAGGTCGCGGGCTGAGGCCAGCGGCCAGGCGCCCCTTCCTGCGAGGGCAGGGGCCAGGAGAGAGACGATGAAGCTCAACGAACTGCGCGACAACGAAGGCGCGCGGAAAAAGTTCCGCAAGATTGGCCGCGGCATCGGCAGTGGCAAGGGCAAGACGTCCGGCCGCGGCGTGAAGGGCCAGAAGGCGCGTACGGGCGTGGCGCTGAACGGGTTCGAGGGCGGCCAGCTCCCGATCTACCGGCGCCTGCCCAAGCGCGGCTTCACACCGCTGAACCGCAAGACGTACTCGCCGCTGAACCTCGCGCGCCTTGAGCAGGCGATCACCGATGGCAGGCTCGATGCCGCCAAGCCGATCGACGAGGCGGTGCTGCGTGCCGCTGGCCTTGTGCGCAAGGGCAAGGTGGCCGGCGTGCGTCTGCTCGGCGTCGGGGCGATCACGAAAGCGGTGACGATCTCCGTCTCCGGCGCCTCTGCCGCGGCGATCGCAGCGGTGGAGCAGGCCGGCGGCTCGGTCACGCTGCCGGCCAAGCCGGCGGCGGAGGGCTGAGCACGGCGGCTCGGGTGATGGTTCCCGCGGCGTCCGCCTTGTCCTGTCGGGGCCCTGTCCCGGGAAGCTTGATCGTTCCGGCCCTGCCCGTGCAGGGTCGTGTGGTCGCGGATCCCCGCGGCCACGTCACGCATTGCCAGGCGGAAGCACCCAATGGCCTCGGCCGCTGAACAGCTTGCAGCAAACCTGAATTTCGGCGTCTTCGCGAAGGCGACCGAACTCAAGAAGCGGCTGTGGTTCACCCTCGGCGCGCTCATCGTCTACCGCATCGGCACCTACATCCCCGTGCCGGGGATCGATGCCGGGGTGATGGCTGAACTCGTGCGCAGCCACGGCGGCGGCATCCTCGGCATGTTCGACATGTTCACCGGCGGCGCGCTCGGCCGCATGACGGTGTTCGCGCTGAACATCATGCCGTACATCTCGGCCAGCATCATCATCCAGCTTATGACCGCGGCGAGCCCGACACTCGAGGCGCTGAAGAAGGAAGGCGAGGCGGGGCGGAAGAAGCTCAACCAGTACACCCGCTATCTCACCGTCGTGATCGCCATGGCGCAGGCCTATGGCATCGCCGTCGGGCTCGAAAGCGTGCGGGGAAGCTTCGGGCCGGCGGTGCAGGACCCCGGGCTGTTCTTCCGCTTCTCGTGCGTGGTCACGCTCGTCGGCGGCACGATGTTCCTGATGTGGCTCGGCGAGCAGGTGACGGCGCGCGGGGTCGGCAACGGCATCTCGCTGATCATCTTCGCCGGGATCGTCGCGAACCTGCCATCGGCGCTCGCCGGCACGCTCGAGCTTGGGCGGACGGGGGCGATCAGCACCTTCGTGATCCTGTTCCTGCTCGTGATGTCGGTCGCCGTCATCGCCGCGGTGGTGTTCATCGAGCGGGCGCAGCGGCGCATCGTGGTGCAGTACCCCAAGCGCCAGGTCGGCAACCGCATGTTCGGCGGCGACTCGACGCACCTGCCGCTGAAGCTGAACACCGCGGGCGTCATCCCGCCGATCTTCGCCTCCTCGCTCCTGCTGCTGCCGGTGACGGTCGCGGGCTTCTCGGCCGATGGCGGGCCGGAGTGGCTGCAGCCGATCACGGCGGCGCTCGCGCATGGCCAGCCGCTCTACATGTTCCTCTACGCGGCGATGATCGTGTTCTTTGCCTACTTCTACACCGCCGTCGTGTTCAACCCGAACGACACGGCCGACAACCTGAAGAAGTACGGCGGCTTCGTGCCGGGCATCCGCCCCGGCCAGAACACGGCCGAGTATTTCGACTACGTGCTGACGCGGCTGACCACCGTCGGCGCCCTCTACCTGGTGGTGATCTGCCTGCTGCCAGAGTTCCTGATCGCCCGCTATGGCGTTCCCTTCTACTTCGGCGGCACCTCGCTCTTGATCATCGTGACCGTCACCATGGACACTGTCGCCCAGGTGCAGAGCCACCTTCTGGCCCATCAGTACGAGGGCCTGATCAAGAAGGCGAAGCTGAGGGGAGGCAAACGGTGAACCTGATCCTTCTGGGGCCACCAGGGGCTGGCAAGGGGACGCAGGCGAAACGGCTCCAGGAGAAGCACGGTATCGCCCAGATCTCGACGGGCGACATGCTGCGCGCCGAGGTGGCGTCCGGCAGCCCGATCGGCCTCGAAGCCAAGGCGATCATGGAGGCGGGCAAGCTCGTTCCCGATGCGCTGATCACCTCGATGCTCGCCAACCGGCTGCAGGGTGCGGATTGCGCCAAAGGCTTCATCCTTGATGGCTTTCCCCGCACGGTGCCCCAGGCAGAGGCGCTCGACGCCATGCTCGATGGGCTGGGCATCGGGCTGGACGCGGTGATCGAGCTCAAGGTCGATGACGCGCTGCTGGTCGAGCGCATCGCGGGCCGGTTTACCTGCAAGAGCTGCGGCGCGAGCTTTCACGACAGCTTCAGCCGCCCGAAGAAGGACGGCGTGTGCGACAGTTGCGGCGGTACCGAGTTCGTGCGGCGGAGCGATGATCGCCGCGAAACCGTTGCTGCCCGCCTCGAGGCCTACCACAGCCAGACCGCACCGCTGCTGCCCTACTATGCCGGGCGCGGGCGGCTGCGGACGGTCGACGGCATGGCCGAGATGGACATGGTCAGCCGCGATATCGCGGCCGTGTTGAACGGCGCCGGCTGAGACGCCGTGACGCCAGCGCGGGGCACGCCGCGCGCTGGTACCGGTTGACAGGGGCGGGACCGTGGCTATAGTCCCGCGCCTTCGGTGGCCCCCCTCTGGGAGGCTGCCGTTCGCGCTTGCTTTCCCGGCAGCGCCTGCCGCCCCCGCGGGGCACAGGAACGGGCTGGGATGGATCGGTGGCTCGCCCGGGGGGTGGGCCGGTGGTGTTTGGGCCCTAGTTGTTTCGACATGGAGTGAGCTGCCGTGGCGCGTATCGCCGGTGTGAACATCCCCACGAACAAGCGCGTGGTCATCTCGCTTCGCTACATCTACGGCATCGGGCCGAAGAAGGCGGAGGAGATCTGCAAGTCGCTTGCGATCCCCGACGATCGCCGCGTGAACCAGCTCACCGATGAGGAGATTCTCCGCATCCGCGAGCTGATCGACCGCACCTTCAAGGTGGAGGGCGATCTCCGCCGCGAGGTGGCGATGAACATCAAGCGGCTGATGGATCTCGGCTGCTACCGGGGCCTGCGCCACCGCAAGGGCCTTCCGGTCCGCGGCCAGCGGACCCACACCAACGCCCGGACCCGCAAGGGCAAGGCGGTGCCGATCGCCGGCAAGAAGAAGGTCACGAAGTAGCCTTCTCGCTGCATCGACACGCCAGACCCCGACCCGAAGGACGAGAGAGACCATGGCCAAGCCAGCCGCGCGCACCAAGAAGAAGGAGCGCAAGAACATCACCTCCGGGGTGGCGCATGTGAACGCGTCATTCAACAACACGATGATCACGATCACCGATGCCCAGGGCAACGCGATCTCGTGGTCATCGGCCGGGACGATGGGCTTCAAGGGCAGCCGGAAATCGACGCCCTACGCCGCGCAGATGGCGGCCGAGGATGCCGGCAAGAAGGCGCGCGAGCACGGCATGGAAGTGCTCGAGGTCGAGGTGACGGGGCCGGGTTCGGGCCGCGAGAGCGCGCTGCGCGCGCTCCAGTCCGTCGGCTTCAACATCACCGCCATCAAGGACGTGACGCCCATTCCGCACAACGGGTGCCGCCCGCGCAAGCGCCGGCGCGTCTGAGCACCGCATTCGCGGCCGGTCCCTCGTGGCCGGCCGGCGCTCCGGCGGGCGGGTCCGCGCCGGGGCGGCACCGGATCCGGCGGCGTGATGCCGCCTGCCCCGGAATGGACCCCTGGAACGTAGGGCGAAAGGCCAACCCGTGATCCAGAAGAATTGGACGTCCCTGATCCGCCCCGAGAAGCTCGAAGTCGAGAGCGGGCATGATGGGAATCGCGTTGCAACAGTCGTGGCAGAGCCGCTCGAGCGCGGCTTCGGCATGACGCTCGGCAACGCACTGCGCCGTATCCTGCTGTCCTCGCTGCAGGGTGCGTCCGTCACCGCCGTGCAGATCGATGGCGTGCTGCATGAATTCAGCTCTATCCCCGGCGTCCGCGAGGACGTGACGGACATCGTGCTGAACATCAAGCAGCTCGCACTCCGCATGCACAGCGACGGGCCCCGGCGGATGTCGCTCACCGCGACCGGCCCGGGCGAAGTCACGGCAGGGCAGATCACCACCGGCCACGACATCGAGATCCTGAACCCCGATCTCGTGCTCTGCACCCTCGATGACGGGGTGAAGCTCGGCATGGAGTTCACGGTGCAGTCGGGCAAGGGCTACGTGCCCGCGGCCGAGAACCGGCCCGAGGATGCGCCGATCGGCCTCATTCCGGTCGATGCGATCTACTCTCCCGTGCGCCGCGTCGCCTACCGCGTCGAGCCGACGCGTGTCGGCCAGGTCACGAACTACGACCGCCTGCTGCTCACCGTCGAGACCGATGGCACGGTGGGGCCCGAGGACAGCGTCGCACTCGCCGCCCGCATCCTGCAGGACCAGCTCCAGCTCTTCATCAATTTCGAGGACCCGCGCCAGGTCAGCGCCGAGGACCGGAAGGACGACCTGCCGTTCAACCGCAACCTGCTGCGGAAGGTGGACGAGCTCGAGCTCTCCGTCCGCTCGGCGAACTGCCTGAAGAACGACAACATCGTCTACATCGGCGACCTTGTGCAGAAGACCGAGCAGGAAATGCTGCGCACGCCGAATTTCGGGCGGAAGTCGCTCAACGAGATCAAGGAAGTGCTCGGCTCGATGGGCCTCGGCCTCGGGATGACCATCCCCGGCTGGCCGCCCGAGAACATCGAGGATCTCGCCAAGAAACTCGAAGAGCCGTACTGAGCTCACGCTGTAAGGGTCACGTGTCATGCGCCATCGTATGGGCAACAAGAAGCTTGGTGTTACCAGCACGCATCGCCTCGCGATGTTCCGCAACCTCGCGGTCGCCTTGCTGAAGCACGAGCAGATCACAACGACGCTGCCGAAGGCGAAGGCGCTGCGCCCCGTTGCCGAGAAGCTGATCACGCTCGGCAAGCGCGGTGGGCTGCATGCCCGCCGCCAAGCATATGCTGAACTGCGTGACGACGTGATCGTGGGCAAGCTCTTCGGCCCGCTGGCCGATCGCTACAAGGCCCGGCCCGGCGGCTACTGCCGCGTGCTGAAGGCGGGCTTCCGCCACGGCGACATGGCTGCGATGGCCGTGATCGAGCTGATCGAGCGTGACCGCGACGCCAAGGGCCAGGACAGCGGCCCGAAGCCCGAGGTCGCCGCCGACGAGGGCGAGCAGCCCCAGGCGTAACGACGCGCGGCTGGATCGGCATCAGGGGCGGCCTTCGGGCCGCCCTTCGCTTTTGGGCCGGCCCTTCGCATTCGACGCGCGGGTCACCATGTCCCACTGATGCACGGCATGGCGCTGCCTGAACCCGTCTCCGCCCGCGATCGGCTTCGCCAGGCGGTGACGCTCGCCGCCGCCATTGCCCAGGCGACCATCCCGTCGCTTCCCGCCGTGATGGGCTGGGGCATCGCGATCGGCCAGCGCGCGAATGCCGATGGACCGTTGCCAGCCACGCCGGCCGGGTATGCCTTCTCCATCTGGGGCCCGATCTTCGCGTGGTGCCTCGTCTACGCCATCTGGCAGGCACTGCCCCGGCAGGCCGACGACCCGCTCGCCCGTCGCGCCGGCTGGCTGTTCGCCGGCGCGATGGCGGGCGATGCGCTCTGGGCCGCCGCGTTCCAGGCGGGCGCGCCGGTGTGGCTCACTGCCATCATCCTCGCCGCGATCGCCGCGATGGCGATTGGCGCCCTGTTCCAGGTCGAGGCGTGGCCGGGCCCGGCGCGGCCTGGCCAGGTGTGGTTCCTCATCGCCCCGCTCGGGCTGCTGGCCGGCTGGGTGTCGGCTGCCGCCTTCGTCAATCTCGGTTCGGCGCTGTCTGAGGCGGGTCTCACGTCGCTCCGCGATGGGGGCGGGGCGGCCGCACCCGCGCTCGTTGCCGCCGCGACAGCGGTGGCGCTGGCCGTCATCGCCCGCGCGCGGCCGTTCCCGACCTATGCGATCGCGGTCATCTGGGCGCTCGTCGCCATCCTCGCGCGCAACGGCGGCAACGCCACCGGCATCACAGCCGCTGCCGCCGCGCTGCTCGTCACGGCGCTGGCCGTCCGCTCCTGGCGGCAGGGCTGAATTCAGTTCGCCTGGATGTTGGCCTCGCGCACCAGCCGGGCCATCGTCTCGCGCCCGTCGCGCAGGAAGCGGCCGAACGTCTCCGGATCGGTGCCGACGGGAACCGCGCCGAGCTGTGCCAGGCGATCGCGCACCGGCTGTTCCTTCAGCACCTCGGCCACCGCGCCGTACATGCGCGCGACCACCGGTGCCGGCGTGCCGGCAGGGGCGACGAGGCCGACCCACTCGCTCATGTTGAACCCGGGGAAGCCGCTTTCGGCGAGCGTCGGCACAGCCTGCCAGTTGGCCAGCCGCTCCGGCACCGTCACGGCCAGCATCCGCGCGCGGCCCGACTGCACGATCGGACCGGCGGAGAGTGCGGTGATCAGCACGCCGTCGACCGTGCCTGCGGCGAGGTCGCGCGCCGCGTCCGCCCCGCCGCGATAGGGAACGTGCGTCACCTTGATCCCGGCCTGGGCCTGGAACAGCTCGAGCGCGAGGTGGCCTGCCGTCGCGTTGCCCTGCGTGCCGAAGCTGAGCTCGCCCGGCCTCGCCTTCGCCGCGGCGATGAGCTCGGCCAGGGTGCGGGCGGGGAACGCATCCTTGACCGCGATCACCTGCGGGAACGATGCCACCTGCGAGACTGGAACGAAGGCCGCATAGTCGAACGGCAGGTTCCGCAGCAGCGACGGGTTGACGATGTGCGAGGAGGCATCGAACAGCCATGTGTAGCCATCGCCGCCGGCCTGGGCGACGGCCGCCGCCCCGATCGACCCGCCGGCACCCGTGCGGTTCTCCACCACGATGGTCTGGCCCAGCAGTTCCGACACGCGCGGGAACACGGTACGGGCCGCGCTGTCGGCCGCCCCGCCGGCCGCGAACGGCACCACGAGGCGGATCGATCGCGCAGGCCAGGCCTGCGCGCGTGCCGGCGTAATGAACGGTGCGGCAAGCGCGCCGCCGAGAATAAGCCTGCGTCGGATGGTCATCGTGATCGTTCTCCCCTTCAGTCGACCGTGATCTTCGCATCCACCACGAGCTTCGCCATCGTCTCGCGCAGCGCGGTGACGAACCCGGCGAAGTCGGCCCGCAACGAGCCGACGGCCATCGCCCCGAGCGCATCGAGCCGCGCCGTCACGGCGGGTTGCGCAAGCGCGTGCATGGCGGCGGCGTGGATGCGGTCAAGCACCGCGTCGGGCGTGCCGGCGGGCGCGTAGAGGCCGTTCCACTCGTTGAGCTCGTAGCCGGGAAAGCCGCTCTCGGCGATCGTCGGCACGTCGGGCAGGGAGGGGAGGCGCGCGCCGTGCGTGACGGCGAGCGCGCGGATGCGTCCGTCACGTGCGAGCGCGAGCGAGGACGAGACCGTGCCCATGTGCATGTCGATGTTGCCGGCGACCAGGTCCTGCACGGCGGGCCCGCCGCCGCGATAGGGAACGTGGACGAGGCTGATGCCCGCGCGTTGGGCGAACAGCGCGGCGGCAAGGTGCGACGAGGTCGCGTTGCCAGACGAGCCGTAGGTGAGCGTATCGGGCCGCGCCTTGGCGAGTGCGATGAACTCGGCGACCGTGCGCGCGGGCAGGGCGGCCTTCACCAGCAGGATCTGGGGCAGCACCGTCACCTGGCTGATCGGCGCGAAGGCACGCGCGTAGTCGAAGCTGAGGCCCTTCAGCACGGCCGGGTTCACCACATGCGCCCCGGCATCGAGCAGCAGCGTGTGGCCATCCGCGGCGGCGCGCGCCACTTCGCCGGCGCCGATGGAGCCCCCGGCCCCGCCGCGATTCTCCACCACCACCGGCTGTCCCAGCATCGCGCCCATCGGCTCGGCCAGCAGGCGCGCGGTTGTGTCGGCCCCGCCGCCCGGCGGGTAGGGAACGACCATGCGGATGGGGCGTGCCGGGAAGCCCTGCGCGAGCGCCGCACGCCCGAGGAAGGGCATGGCGAGCATCGCGCCGGCGAGCGTGCGGCGGGTGAGGCGGGGCATGGCGTTCCTCCGAGCTTTCCGCGACGCTAGCGGTTCCGTGAACATCCGCCCAGGGGTCGGCAATGCTGTTCGATGCGCACCTGCACATCTTCGACCCCGCTTTTCCCATGCCGGGCAACCAGGGCTTCGTGCCGGACGCCTTCACGGTGGCCGATTACCGGGCGCGCACGGCCCCGCTCGGCATCGTCGGTGGCGCCGTCGTCGCCGCCTCGACGCAGGGAACCGACCCTGCCCCCCTGCTCGCCGCCGCGGCCGCTCTCGGCCCCCGCTTCGTGGTGGTGGCCGAGGCGCATCCGGGGCAGGACGATGCCGCCTTCGCCGCCCTGGCCGAAGCGGGGGTGAGGGGGGTGCGCTTCAACCTCTGGCGTGGCGGGACGTTCGACATTCCCGCCATGCTCGCCCATGCCCGCGCCGCCGCCACGCATGGGCTGCATGCCGAGCTTTACGCCGACGCCGCCACGCTGGGGCCGCATGTCGAGGCGCTGGCGGCCCTGCCTGCCGGCCTCGCGCTCGACCATCTCGGCATGACGGAGGCGGGGCTGCCCGTCACCGTCGCCCTGGCAGAGGTGGGCGTGAAGGTGAAGGCGACAGGCTTCGGCCGCGTCGCGCTCGACGTTCCCCGCGCCCTCGAGGCGCTCGCCCGCGCCGCGCCGCGCTGCCTGATGGCGGCGACCGACCTGCCGTCGACCCGCGCCGCACGGCCGTTCGCGGATGATGATCTGGGGCTGATCACGCGCATCCTTGGCCCTGATCTCGCCGCCGCCGCCCTGTCCGACACGGCTGGGGCGTTCTACCGGGCCTGATCCCGTCGAGGCCTGCACGCCCCACGTGCATCGCGGCTGATATTGTACGCGCAGCAATTTTGATTGATCTTCGTCAAGAAGCTTGGCCTTTTGCAGCAGGCCACGCTCTGAAAACGTCTTGGGGAGGGGGTCTCGTGCGTCATTCACTCAGCCTTGCCGCGGTGGCTCTCGCCGTCGGCATCGCGGCAGCGCCGGCAACGGCCGCGCCGATCGATCGGATCTTCACCGTCACGGGCACCGGGTTCGAGACTTACACTGGTGTCGCTACGGTGATCGATCCGTTCACCCTCCGCTTCCGCTTGACGGCCGACCTCGGAGCCACCGAAGTCAGAAGCAGCAGCGGGATCACGCTGCTGGAAGCCCCCGCAGGTTTCGATCCGGGTGGCCTCGCTTACGCCTACTTTCCGTTATCCTCTTTTACGAGCATCCCCAGGATTCGGATTACTGATGGACGTTCTCCAACAGCAATCACTGATTCTCAACGTGACCCCGTCCCGTTCGACGACGTCCTGTTTGTCGTCTTGGATCCGGCCGGCGACGCACCGGGATCGTCCGGCGTTTTCCAGTACATCCTGGACGGCCAAAACTCAGCGTCGTTCACCAGGACCTTCACTGTGTCCTATGTCGATGTCGGCGTGGTGACGGCGGTTCCCGAGCCGGCCTCGGCCCTGCTGTTCGGCGCCGGGCTGCTCGGGCTCGCCGCATACCGCCGCCGCACCGCGCCCGCCCGCGCCGCCTGACCGCGGGCAGCTTGCGGCACCCCAGGGTGCCGCAAGCTGCGCTTGCGGGGCATGTCTCCTCGGGGTCTGACGGCGCCGGGCCGCACGGGCTATGCTGGCCCCATGGCGCGGGACCAGAGCGCGGATGACCTCTTCGGCGAGGCGCCGCAGACCGAACGACAGGAGCCCAAAGGGCAGGACGACCGGCGACGGCCGCTGGCCGACCGCCTGCGCCCCCGCGCGCTCGCCGAGGTGGTGGGGCAGGAGCATCTCGTCGGCCCCGAGGGCGCGATCACGCGCATGCTTGCCCTCGGCACCCTCTCCTCCATCATCCTCTGGGGCCCGCCGGGGGTGGGGAAAACCACCATCGCGCGGCTGCTCGCGGAAGGGGCGGGGCTTGCCTTCGTCTCGCTCTCGGCCGTGTTCTCGGGCGTGGCCGACCTCCGCCGCGCCTTCGAGGAGGCCCGCAAGCGCCGGGCGGCGGGGCAGGCGACGCTGCTCTTCGTCGACGAGATCCACCGCTTCAACCGCGCCCAGCAGGACGGGTTTTTGCCGTATGTCGAGGACGGCACGGTGGTGCTGGTGGGTGCCACCACCGAGAACCCCTCCTTCGAGCTGAACGGCGCGCTGCTCAGCCGCTGCCGCGTGCTGGTGCTCAAGCGCCTCGACGAGCCGGCACTCGACGCCCTGCTTGCCCGTGCGGAGGCCGAAGCCGGCCATGCGCTGCCCGTCACGGCCGAGGCGCGTGCC
This sequence comes from Elioraea sp., assembly GCF_022842375.1. Taxonomy (GTDB): domain Bacteria; phylum Pseudomonadota; class Alphaproteobacteria; order Acetobacterales; family Acetobacteraceae; genus Elioraea_A. Next base: position 82,435 of record NZ_JALHPR010000020.1, read on the forward strand.
GTTCTCGCCGCGATGGCCGATGGCGACGGGCGCTACCTGCTGAACCTCGCCGAACAGCTGCTCGCCCTGCCCGCGGGCACGCCACCGCTCGACCCGGCCGGCCTCGCCAAGGTGCTGGAACGCCGCGCGGCGCTCTACGACAAGGACCGCGAGGAGCACTACAACCTCATCTCCGCCCTGCACAAATCCATGCGCGGGTCTGACCCCGACGCGGCTCTCTACTGGCTCGCGCGCATGCTGACGGGGGGCGAGGACCCGCTCTACATCATCCGACGGGTGGTTCGTTTCGCCTCCGAGGATATCGGCATGGCGGACCCGACGGCGCTGCTCACCGCGGTGGCGGCGTGGGACACGTATGAGCGGCTGGGCAGCCCTGAGGGCGAGCTTGCGATCGCCCATGCGGTGGTGCATCTCGCCACCGCGCCGAAATCCAATGCGCTCTACAAGGCACTGGGGGCTGCGATGCGCAGCGCCCGCGAGACGGGAAGCCTGATGCCGCCGAAACACATCCTGAATGCGCCGACGAAGCTGATGGGCGCCCTCGGCTACGGCCAGGGCTATGCCTATGACCATGACGCGGAGGAGGGGTTCTCCGGCCAGGACTACTTCCCCGAGGGCATGGCACGGCAACGGTTCTATTCGCCGACCGATCGTGGGCGGGAGGCACAGATCGGCGAGAGGCTCGCGGCCTGGAACCGCGCGCGGAAGGAGCGTGGGGCATGAGCGCTCTCTCTCCCCTGGCCCTCGGCGCGGTCGCTGCCGGCGGTGCGGCGGGGTCGGTCTGCCGCTATCTCGTCTCGGTCGGCACGATCTCGCTCGGCTTCGCGGCCCCCTGGGCGACGCTGGCCGTGAATGTCGCCGGCAGCTTCGTGATCGGCCTGATGGCGGAACTGTTCGCGCGCGAACTGGTCGCCCCGCTCTGGCGGCCGCTGCTCATCACCGGCTTCCTCGGCGGGTTCACGACGTTCTCCGCCTTCTCGCTCGAAGCCATCGGCCTCTGGCGCGAAGCCCCCGGCACGGCAGCACTCTACGTGGCGGCCTCGGTCGTACTGTCGCTGAAGGCCTGCCTCGGTGGCATCCTGCTCGCCCGTGTGCTCGCATGAGCGCCGTCACCACCCGCACCGTCACCGACGACGAAGCCGAGATCAGGCTCGACCGCTGGTTCCGCCGCCACTACCCGAACCTGGCCCACGGCGCTCTCGCCAAGCTGCTCCGCACCGGCCAGGTGAGGATCGACGGCAAGCGGGCGGAAGCCGGAACACGCCTCGCCCCGGGCCAGGCGATCCGCGTGCCGCCGCTCGGCGAGCTCGCTTCCACGCCCAAGCCGAAGCACGAGATCGCGCTCGACCCGCACGAGCTGAAGGACCTGCATTCCCTGGTCCTCTACCGTGACGACAGCATGATCGTGCTCGACAAGCCGTTCGGCCTGCCGGTGCAGGGGGGCCCGGGCATCGTGAAAAGCCTCGACACCGTTCTTGATGCGTATCGTTTCGGCTCCGACGAGAGGCCACGGCTGGTGCACCGGCTCGACCGCGACACGACGGGCGTTCTGCTGCTCGCGCGCACGCCGGGGGCCGCGAACCGGCTCGCCGGTGCCTTCCGCTCGCGCGCAGCGGTCAAGACCTACTGGGCCGTCGTCGTCGGCCGCCCGCACCCGCTCGAGGGACGGATCGATGCGGCACTTGCCAAGCGCGCCGGGATGCGCGGCGAGCGCGTGACGGTGGCCGAGGAGACCGACGAGGACGCCGCCTTCGCGATCACCGATTTCCAGACACTCGAATTCGCCGGCAAGAAAGCCGCGTGGCTGCAGCTCAACCCGCTCACCGGCCGCACGCACCAGCTTCGCGTCCATTGCGCCGCGATCGGCTGCCCCATCCTCGGCGATGCCAAGTATGCCGGCGGGGCTGCGATGATGGAGGGGCTGCCCGAGATGCTGCACCTGCATGCGCGCGGCATCGTGATCCCGCACCCGGAGGGCGGCACGCTCTCTGTCGAAGCGAAGCTTCCACCCCACATGAAGCAGACATTCGAGGCCCTCGGGTTCAACGCGCCGAAGCCGAAGAAGCCCGTGCGCAGCAAGCCGGGGTGACCGACGCGCGCCTCGTGCGTTAGGCTGGGATCTGACGAGGGAGAGAATGCATGCGGCTCAGAACCGTCCTGATCGCGGCCGGTGTCGTGATCGCGCTGCCCGTCGCCGGCATCGCCGTTTTCGCCGCGACCTTCGACGCCAATGCCTACAAGCCCCGCATCGCTGCCGCGGTGAAGGAGGCAACGGGGCGTGACCTCGCGCTGAACGGGCCGATCGGGCTGAAGCTCGGCCTCTCGCCGGCCCTCAGGGTCGAGGATGTCACCTTCGCCAACGCGCCCTGGGGCACGCGACCGGAGATGGCGAAGCTTGCCGCCCTCGAGGTCGAGGTGGCGATCATCCCGCTGATCTCGGGCAATGTGCAGATCAACCGCGTCGTTCTCGTCCGCCCCGACATCCTGCTCGAGACCAACGCCGAGGGCCGCGGCAACTGGGAGATCGCCGCCCCCGCAGCGCCTGCGCAGCCCGCGCAGGGCGGTCAGCCCGCCGTGCCGGCACAGCCCGCGCAGCAGGGAGCAGGCCGCGAGATCGGCATCCGCGAGATCACCATCACCGATGGCACCGTGGCCTTCCGTGACGGTCGCACGCAGCAGACCACGACGCTCGGCCTGCCGCGCTTTGCCGCCCGCGCCGACAACCGCGAGAGCCCGCTCTCGCTCGACCTCGCGGCGTCGCTGAACGGCAACGCCTTCACGCTGACCGGCACGGTCGGGCCGCTCGCCCGCCTGCTTGGCGCCCCCAGCACCTCCCCCTGGCCGCTCGATCTCACCCTGGCCGCCGCCGGCGCACGGGCCAGCGTGAAGGGCAGCGTCACCGATCCCAGGACGGGCCGCGGCTATGACGTCGCGGTCCAGGCAACGGTACCCGATCTCGCCAGGCTTGCCCCCTTCCTGCCGGATGTCGACCTGCCACCGGTGCGCAACCTCGACCTCGCCGTGCAGGCTGCCGATCGCGGCGGGCCGATCCCCGAGGTGCGGGCGCTGACGCTGAAGCTCGGCGAGAGCGACCTCAACGCCATCTTCGCCGGCTTGCGCGTCACCCGCGCCGAGGTGGCAGCGCCCGACACGGCAAGCCCCGTGCGGCTGGTGTTCGCGGGCAGCCTGAACGGCGCGCCGATCGGTGCGGAAGGAACGCTGGGGCCGCTCGGCGCCTTCCTGCCCAATGCCGCCGCCGCGCCCTGGCCGGTCGATCTCCGCCTCACCGCCGCCGGCGCCGAGGCGACGGCCAAGGGCGCGATCGCCCGGCCGCGCACGCCCGAGGGCATCGACATCGCGATCGCCGCGCGCGTGCCCGACC
>NZ_JALHPR010000021.1 GCF_022842375.1 Elioraea sp.
CTGGTGCTCCTTCAACACGCCAATGATCTGCTCCTGCGTGAACCGCGATCGCCGCATCGTCCGTCTCCCTTTCGACGGACCCTACTTCAAACCGAGGGCACCCCAGGGGGCAGGGTCACACGCCACTTTCCCTATTCCGCACAGTTCCATGAATTCGCTGCATGATTCGTCTTGTGCCTGCCGCGCCCGGGAATGCCGACAGCATCAAGCGGCGTGCGTGGGCTGACGCCGAGCGCTGCTTCATCGCTCGCGTGGGCGCTGCCCTAGGCCCCGGCCGGGCCGCGCATCCGCTCGAAGACCATGCGGTCCTTGTTCTCCTGCATCAGCATCCTGATGCTGGGGATCGCCTCGAGGCCGAGGCCGCGTGGAAGGCCCGTCTCCTCATCGGGCTCGACTGCGCCATACGGGGCACCGGCGACCTTCTCCCACTTCCCCGCCGGTTTCTTGACCTCGACGGTCACGACCGTCGCCTTGAACACCATGCGAACGATCGCCTCCTTCGGTGACGAAGGCTTGGTCAGGCTCGGGTGACCGGCGACGATCCGCCATCCGTTCGAGATCGCCCACGCGGCCAGCGCATCCTTGTCCATTCCTGATCCCTCTCTCACGCTGACAGGAGCCCCTGGGCCCGTCTCCGCTCCATATAGCCGGAACCCGGGACGGTGGCCCCAACGCGTTCGTTGGGCGTCGCGCCACGATCCTCGGCCGCGACGGTCGCCCACGGGCGGCGGAGGCGAGGATCGGCCACAGCGTGACCCGAACGTGCTATCAACGAGCCTGGACGCGCGTACGCCGTCCCACACAGCCGCGTGTCCGGTCCAGCGGGGGCTGCTCCAGGCTGCCGTATGGAGCGACCGTCATCCCCATCCTCGCCATCCGACACCTGACAATCTATCGCTACCGCCAGCCGGTCGCGTTCGGCGAACACCGCATGATGCTCCGCCCCCGCGAGGGCCACGACCAGCGCATCCTCGAGGAGCGGCTCGACATCGATCCAATGCCCGTGGACATGCGCTGGCTGCATGACGTGTTCGGCAACAGCGTTGGGATCGCCCGCTTCGAGGGCCGCGCGCGCGAGCTCCGCGTCGCCAGCACCATCAGGCTGGACCATACGCCGACCAATGCCCTCGAATACCCCATGGAGCGGGATGCCGAGACCTATCCCTTCTCCTACGATCTCGATGACCTGGCCGATCTGGCCCGCTCCATCGAGCGCCAATACCCTGATCCGGACCGCGAGGTGGATCGCTGGGCCAGGCAGTTCGTGAGGCGGGATGGCCCGACGGGCACGCGCGAGCTGTTGACCGGCATGACCAACGCCATTCGCCAGCGTTTCGCCTACATCGTCCGCCCGGAACGCGGCGTGCAGATGCCCGCGCAGACGCTGGCGATGAACAGCGGCACCTGCCGCGACTTCGCGGTGCTGATGATCGAGGCTGTTCGCTCGCTCGGCATCGCCGCCCGCTTCGTGTCGGGCTATCTGCACGTGCCGAGGGGGGGCTCGCGTCTCGGTGGTGGTGCAACCCATGCCTGGCTGCGCGTTTATCTTCCGGGTGCCGGCTGGGTCGAGCTTGATCCGACCAACGGCATCATCGGCAACCGCGACCTCATACGGGTGGCGGTCGCGCGCGACCATCGCCACGTCCTGCCGCTGCACGGCACCTGGATTGGTTTTCCGTCCGACAGCCTCGGCATGACCGTCGAGGTCGACGTCACGGCCGCCGAGTGACCGTGCAGCCGACCTCTACGTCAAGGAACTCGTCATGCTGATCACCGCCGGCTGCCAGATCATCTACGACTGCCCACAACCGACGCCGATGCTACTCGTGCTCAGCCCCCATCCCTCGCGCATGCCCGACCTCATCGGCCCGGCGGAGCTTGCCCTCGATCCGCCCATTCCCGTCCGCGGCTACACCGACGGCTTTGGCAACCACTGCTCCCGCATCGTCGCACCCGCCGGACGGGTGACCATCTCGACGCGGCTGACCGTGATGGACCCGGGCACCGTCGACGTGCAGGCGCCTGCCGCCTGGCAGCGCCCGGTCGAGGAACTGCCCGACGAGATGCTGATCTACCTGCTCGGCAGCCGCTACTGCGACACCGACCGGCTCTCCGACATGGCCTGGTCGCTGTTCGGCCAGGGGCCGAAGGGCTGGGCGATGGTGCAGGCAATCTGCGACTTCGTGCATGAGCGCATCGCGTTCGGCTACGAGCATGCGCGCGCGACGCGCACTGCATCGGAGGCGTTCGAGGAGCGGCGCGGCGTCTGCCGCGACTATGCGCACCTCGCCGTCACGCTCTGCCGCTGCCTCAACATCCCCGCGCGCTACTGCACCGGCTACCTCGGCGACATCGGCATGCCGCCGCCGTATGGCCCGATGGATTTCGCCGCCTGGTTCGAGGTCTATCTCGACGACCGCTGGCACACGTTCGACGCCCGCAACAACACGCCGCGCATCGGCCGCATCCTGATGGCGCGCGGGCGGGATGCGACCGATGTCGCGATCGTGACGACCTTCGGCCCCTGCACGCTGTCGGGCTTCAGCGTCTTCACCGACGAGGTGGTCGGCTGACGGTGATGCACCCGCCGCCCGTGACCGTGGTGAACGCGGGCGGGCGTTCGCCGGTCGTGCTGATCTGCGAGCACGCGTCCAACCACATCCCCGACAGCCATGCCGGGCTGGGCCTGGACCCGGCGGACCTGCTGCGCCACATCGCGTGGGACATCGGCGCGGCGGCGTTGGCGCGGCGGCTGTCGGCGCTGCTGGACGCGCCGCTCTTCCTGTCCGGCTATTCCAGGCTGCTGATCGACTGCAACCGGCCGCCAGGCGCTGCGACCAGCATCCCTTTGCGGAGCGAGGACACGTTGATTCCCGGCAACCAGGCGCTGTCGCGCGACGAGATCACGCGTCGGGAAGCCGCGTACTTCGCGCCGTTCCAGGACCGGATCGCCGGCTTCCTCGACGCGCGCGTCGCGGCGGGCCAGCGCACCACGATCCTCGGTGTGCACAGCTTCACGCCGGTGTTCCGCGGCGTGCGCCGAAGTTGGCACGCCGGCGTGCTTTATCGCGACGCCACCACGCTGGGAGCGCGCCTGCGCGACGCGCTGCGCGCCGACCCGGCCCTCGTGGTCGGAGACAATGAGCCCTACCGGATCGCGCTGGACGAGGACTACACCGTGCCGGTTCACGGGGACCAGCGCGGCATCCCGGCAGCGCTGATCGAGGTGCGGCAGGACCTGCTTGCCACCGGCGATGGTGTCGAGGCCTGGGCGGATCGTCTCGCTGCCATCCTCGGGCACGCCGACATGCCGTAGCGCGCCGCCCGCTCAAGCGTGCGGGCACTCTCGCCTCAGAACGTCACGTCGCGGTTCACGTCCTTGTACAGCAGGTATTCCACCGTCTCGGTGCCGGTCGCGTAGATCTGCTGCGGCAGGTAGGGCCCATCCAGACGAAATCGCCGGTCCAGAGCTCGTGCCAGTCTCGGCCGAGCAGCTGCAACGCCTGGCCCTGCAACATCACCATGCCGTGCTCCATGATGTGCGTCTCGATGCACCAGAAATGCGCGCCGGGCGCGTAGCACATGATGTTCATCTCGAAATCCATCGCCATGTCCTTGAAGCCGATCAGGAAATGGCGCCAGCGCGGGCCACTGTCCTCGCGCGGGGCCTGGTCGCGATGGCCGGTGCGAAGGCCGGGGCGTGCGACGCCTGGAACGCCGACATAGGGGCGCTTCACCCAGATCGCGCGCGCCTCGCCGCCCTCGGTTGCAGTGAGCGCATACGCCATGCCGGCGGGAATGTAGGCGAAGCTGCCTGGAATCAGTGCGGTCGTGGAACCATCGGCCGCCAGCGTGAAGCCACCTTGCTGCACATAGAAGAAGTGCTCGAGCCCATCATCGAGCGCTCCCGCGCTGCCGTGCCCCGCTGGCGCGATGAGCAGCGCCTGTGCGAAGCGTGCGCCCATGGCCGGCGAGGTCTGAAAGCGGATGATGCAGCCGGGCCACCCGGGCAGCAGGCTGTCCATGATGCCTTCGGGCGGGAACACGCAGTAATGCGGCGTCAGCATGGTGCGGTTGTGGCCGATGATACCGGGGGCCGGGTGGGCGGTGGGCGTGCGCATTCGGCAGGGTCCTGGGAAGGGGCGTTGAGCGGGCGGAAAGCGAGGCGTGGTCAGGCGGAGATGGTCTCGGGGAACGACACGCCCTCGCGCGTGTGCCACCAGCGGCCGCCGAGCACGACGGCATCGGAGATGATGCGCCGATCCCCCTCGAGATGCTCGCCGACGACGTCGACATAGTCGAACCGCCCCTCGGCGATCGTCAGGATCGTCGCGTCGCCCGGGCTGCCTGGCCTCAGGGAGCCGAGCTCGGTGCGCCTCAGCGCCTTCGCGGCATTCACCGTGGTGGCGGCGATGACCTCGGGAAGCGGCACGCCGAGGCAGAGGAACTTCGACAGCGTCGTCACCTGGTCGAAGGCAGGGCCGTTGATGCAGAGCGTGTGCACGTCCGACGAGATCGTATCGGCCATGAAACCGTTGGCCAGCATCGCGCGCGCCACCTTGAACGAGAACGAGCCCTTGCCGTGGCCGATGTCGAACAGCACGCCGCGGTCACGGGCCGCCAGCACCACCTGCTTCACCGTGCCCTGCGGCGTGACGGGCGCGTTGGGGAAGGGGCGGAACGCGTGCGTCAGGATGTCGCCGGGGCGAAGACGGCTCACGACCTCCTCGTAGGACGGCGGGGGATGGTCGATATGCGCCATCAGCGGCATGGCGACCTCCTCGGCGACCTGCAGCGCGATGTCGAGCGGCGCGACACCTGATGTGCCGGACGAGTGCTTGCCCACGCGCACCTTGATGCCAACGATGACGTCGCGGTTGGCATCTGCCACCTCGACCGCCTCGATCGGGTTCATCAGGCGCATCTCCTCGCTCTCGCCGACCATCACGCGCTCTGAGAAGCCGTAGATGCCGGCATGCGAGACGTGGAGATAGGCGAGGATGCGCGACTGGGCGTGCTCGATCACGTGCTTGCGGAAGCCGGCGAAGTTGCCCGGGCCGGCGCTGCCGGTATCGACCGCCGTGGTCACGCCGGAGGTCCGGCAGAACTCATCGGCGTCGATGCCGAGCGAGGTGCCGTGGACATAGACATGGGTGTGCAGATCGATCAGCCCGGGCGTGACGATGTGGCCCGTGACATCGCGGACGGAGGCCGCATTGGCGCGCTGCAGGTTGCGCCCGACCGCTGCCACCTTGCCGCCGGCGAAGGCGACGTCGGCGATGCCGTCGATGTTCTGCGAGGGGTCGATCACATGCCCGCCCGCGAGGATCAGATCAAACGCCATGGAAGTCCTTCCTGTTCTCGTGTCGTATCGATCCGACCAACGTGATCATGGCCGCACCGCGACGATCGCCTCGATTTCGACGCTGATGTTGTTCGGCAGCGAGGCCATGCCCACGGCGGAGCGCGCATGCATCCCCGCCTCGCCGAACACATCGGCGAAAAGGTCGGAGCAGCCGTTGATGACGGCTGGATGGTCGCGGAACCCGGGTGCTGCGTTCACCATGCCGAGAAGCTTCACGATCGCGGCGACATTGTCGAGCGAGCCGAGTGCGGCGCGCATGACGGCGAGCAGGTTGAGCCCCGTCAGGCGCGCATGCGCATAGGCCTCGGCGACCGTCACCTCGCTTCCGACCTGGCCTTCGTGGAACCTGCCGTCAGGCCCGAGCGGCCCCTGGCCCGAGAGGAACAGGAGATCACCGGCGCGGCGATGCGTCAGGAACCGGGCGATCGGCGGCGGCGGCGGCGGCAGCGCCAGCCCGAGGCGGGCAAGCCGTGCCTCGGCGCCTTCACGCGCGCTCACGCTGCCTGGTCCCTGGCCAGGGCGCGTGGGGAGGCGAACACCGGATGGTGCCAGCCCATGGCGAGCTCGACCTCCGACGCTGCACGCCGTACGGCCTCGGCCAGCGCATCGACACGCTCATCCGCCCGCGTACCGGGAACAACGATGCTGATCGTGGCCGGGCAGGCGCCGGCCGCATCGCGCACGGGTGCGGCGATGCAGGCGACGTCCTCGTCCGCCTCGCTGACCTGGATGGCGAGCCTGGTGCGCCAGGCAGCCTCCGCCGCCTCGCCAAGCCGTCTTGGGTCGGTCTCGGCCCTTCCGGTGGGCGAGGGGCGGGCGCGGGCGAGAAGGGCCGCACGCTCCGCCTCCCCGAGCGGGGCGAGCAGCAGCCTTCCCGATGCCGTCCAGTTCAGCGGCACGCGCGTGCCGATATCCGAGCCGATGCGGAATACCCGCGTGCCGGCCGCCATCATCTGCACCACCATCATGTCGCCATCGCGCACGCAGACCTGCACCGTTTCGCCCGTTTCACGGCTCAGCGCCCGGATCGCATCGGCGAGAACGCCGCTCAGGCTCAGTTCGCGTGCATAGGCGAGGCCGTAGAAATGCAGCCGAGGCCCGAGGAAGACGCGGCCGTCGTCATCGCCGCGCACCAGCGCCCCCTTGGCGAGCAGTGTGTCGATCACGTCGTACACGGTCGAGGTGGGCGCGCCGATGGCGCGCGCGATGTCATAGGCGGTGGCCGGAGCGCCGCACTGGGTCAGATGGTCGAGCACCTGGAAGGCGCGGTCGATGCCGCTCGTCCGCCTGCGCAGCGGCGCGTGGCCGGCTCTGGCAGCCATGGATCCCCTCCCCGATGCTTCCGCAGTTGCGGAATATGCTCCGCTATTGCGGGTGAGGCTAGTGGCATGTGAACATCGTCGCAACGACTGAACCGACAAACATGTGGCCGCGTCCATCGCGGCCCCGCAATGGACCGGGGCCAGAAGCAATTCAGTGATCATCGCGACGCGGGGGTAGGGCCGTTGCCATGGTGGCGCGGCCGGAACGGGAGCGGGGAAACAGGACATGACCGACAGCAACGATCGTATGGACGCCGCGGCACCGGGCGGAGAGGCAATTCCTGGCCGACGCGGCGCCTTCACGGCCCTCGGCGCGGCGACGCTTGGCGCTGCCGCCTTCGCCGGCATGGCAGCGACGGCGGAACGCGCCGCTGCGCAGGCCCCGCGCGAGAGCCTGCTGCGCACGGTGATCAGCCGCGGGCGACTGATCGTCGGCACGGGCAGCACGAATGCGCCCTGGCATTTCGAGGATGACAGGGGCCAGCTCAGCGGCATGGACATCGCCATGGCGCGCATCCTCGCCGCCGGCCTGTTCGACGATCCGGCGAAGGTCGAGTTCGTGCGGCAGGACCCTGCCCAGCGCATTCCCAACATCAACACCGGCCGCGTCGACATCGTCATCCAGTTCATGACGATGAACCCGCAGCGCGCGCAGCTCGTCGCCTTCAGCAGGCCCTACTACGCCGAAGGCGTTGCGCTGCTGACAAGCGCGCGCAGCCGCTTCAAGACCTTCGCCGAGCTTCGCGCCGCGGGCAGCACGGCGCGCGCAAGCGTGCTGCAGAATGCCGGCGCGGATGCGCTGGTGAAGGACGCACTGCCCCAGGCGCAGGTAATGCAGCTCGACACCCAGGCGAACGTGATCCAGGCGATGGAGGCAGGGCGCGCCGACACGGCGGTGGTCGATCTCTCCACCGTCCGCTGGCTCGTCAAGCGCACGCCCGATCGCTACATCGATGCCGGGCACTCGTTCCGCAGCCAGCTCTATGGGGCGGCGATGCGCCAGTCCGACCCCGACTGGCTGAACTTCGTCAATGCCGTGTTCAACGTGAACATGTTCGGCCATGTCAGCGAGGCCTACGACGCTGCGATGAGCGATTTCTTCGGCATCGAGCCGCGGCGCCGCACGCCCGGTTTCCCGCCGATCTAGCCTCGGGGCGCGGGACCAACCGGAGCAGTGGACTACCACTTCAATTTCACGATCGTGTGGCGGCATGCCTGGCGCCTCTGGTGGGGCCTTGGCCTGTCGCTGCAGATCGCACTGGCAAGCCTTGGCATCGGCATGCTCATCGGTGTCGTGCTCGCCGTCGCCTACACCGATGGGCGGCGCATCACGCGCATGGCGATCGCTGGCTATGTCGAGTTCATCCGCAACACGCCGCTCCTGCTGCTCGTCTATCTCGTGTTCTACGGAATCCCGTCCGTCGGCGGCTTCGCCTATGACGCGACGACGAGCTTCATCGGCACGCTCGCCCTCTATGCCGGTGCGCAGCTCGTCGAGGTGTTCCGCGCCGGCCTTGATGCCGTGCCGCCGGGCGTTGTCGATGCCGGCCGCGCGATCGGGCTCACGCCCATGCGCAACCTCATCCACGTGCGGTTGCCGACGGCATTCCGCGTCAGCCTTCCGGCCCTTTCCAACGCCTATGTCTCGCTGTTCAAGGACACGGCGCTGGGCAGCGTCATTGCCGTGCCGGAACTGACGCACGGGGCGCAGTGGATCAACTTCAACACCTTCCGCATCCTCGAGATCTACGCACTGCTGACGCCGATCTATCTCGTCACCGGCTGGATCATCCTTGCCGCCCTCAGGCTGGTCGAACGGCGCTATGCCATCGTGAGGCCGAATTGATGGAGCTGGCCCGATGATCGCGGCGATGGTCTACGCGCTGCCGTTCCTCTGGCAGGGCTTCGTGCTGACGCTCGCCGTCTCCGGCCTCGTGGTTGCCGGGTCCCTCGTCATTGGCCTGCTGCTCGGCACGGCACTCGCCTTCGGACCGCGCTGGCTCGGCCTGCCGATCCGTGTCTTCGCCGATACCGCGCGCGCCATCCCGCTCATCGTCCTGATCTTCACCGTGTACTACGGCCTGCCGGCGCTCGGCCTCTCCCTCTCGCCGTTCTGGGCGGCCGTCGCGGCGCTCACGCTGTTCAAGACGGGGCACGTGATCGAGATCGTGCGCGGGGCGATCGGCTCGATCCATCCGGGCCAGATGGAAGCGGCCAAGACGATCGGGCTCACCTTCGCCAACCGCCTCCGCTACGTGATCTTTCCCCAGGCGGTACGACGCTTCCTGCCGCCCTGGATCAACGCCGTGACCGACAGCGTGAAGGGAAGCGCGCTCGTCAGCCTCGTCGGCGTGGTTGACCTCATGATGGCGATCCAGCAGGTGATCGGACGGACCTTCGAGCCCATGCCCCTCTACATCCTCGGTGCGGCGATCTACATCGCCGTCAACGCCACGCTCTCGATCGCGAGCCGCAGGCTCGAGGCGCGCTTCGCCGCCACGGTGGCGGCATGAGCCCCCCCGTCGAGGCACCGCCCGTCCTCGCGATCCGCGGCCTCGTCAAGCGCTTCGGTGAAACAACCGTGCTTGACGGCATCGACCTCGATGTCGCGCGTGGCGAGGTGCTTGTCGTCATCGGTGCGTCGGGATCGGGCAAGACGACGCTGCTGCGCTGCGTCAACGCACTCGTGCCGTACGAGACGGGCTCGATCGTGCTCGACGGCACTGAGGTCGCGTACACCGCGCCGAACAGTGGCGTGCGGCGGTCCGATCACGCGCTGTCGGCGATCCGCGCCGACATCGGCATGGTGTTCCAGCTGTTCAACCTGTTCCCGCACCTGACGGCGCGCGAGAACGTCGCCCTCGGGCTTCGCGTCACGCGCGGGCTGGGCAAGCAGGAGGCGCGGGCAAGGGCCGAACACTGGCTCACGCGCGTCGGCCTCGCCGACAGGATGGACCATCTGCCGAGCCAGCTTTCCGGCGGGCAGCAGCAGCGCGTCGGCATCGCCCGCGCCGTGGCGATGGAGCCGAAGCTGCTGCTGCTCGACGAGATCACCTCGGCACTCGACCCGGAGCTCGTGGGCGAGGTTCTCGATGTCGTCCGCGGCTTGGCGCGCGAGGGGATGACGATGTTGATGGTCACCCACGAGATGAGCTTCGCGCGTGATGCCGGACACCGCGTGGTGTTCATGGATGCCGGGCGGATCGCCGAATCCGGCAATCCACGCGAGGTGCTCGCCAACCCGCAATCGGATCGCCTGCGGCGCTTCCTGCGCCGGATCGAGCTCAGAACGGAGTAGCCCATGAACGAGATCGCGCCGCGCAGCGGCATCCGCGAACGCATCGGGCTGCGCCCGATCATCAACGTCTCGGGGACCATGACGGCGCTCGGCGCCTCCATCGTCGTGCCGGAGGCGGTGGCCGCGACCACCGCGATCCTGCCCGAGTTCGTCGAGATCAACGACCTGCACCGCCACGCCTCGCGCGCGATCGCGCGGCTCACGGGCGCCGAGGCAGGCTTCGTCACCGCAAGCTGCTCGGCCGGCGTCTCGCTCACGGTCGCCGCGGCGATGACGGGGGCCGATCTGGCGCGCATCGAGCAGCTGCCGAACCCAGCCGGCATGCGCCACCGCGTGCCGATCATGCTCGGCCACATGGTGGGTTACGGCGCGCCGGTGGAGCAGGCGATCAGGCTCGCTGGCGCCACGGTGGTTCCCTTCGGCCAGGCGACGGATGTGCGCCCCTACCAGCTCCGCGCCGCGCTCGACGATGCCACCGCCGCGGCGATGTTTGTCGTGAGCCACCATTGCGTCGGCTACGGCCAGCTGCCGCTCGCCGAGTTCGCGGCAATCTGCCATGAGCGGAACGTTCCGGTGATCGTCGATGCCGCGAGCGAGTATGACCTGCGCGGCTTCCTCGCCGCCGGCGCCGATCTCGTCTGCTATTCGGCGCACAAGTTCATGGGCGGGCCGACGGCGGGCATCGTCGCCGGCCGGAAGGACCTGGTGCGCGCGACGTTCCTGCAGAACATGGGAATCGGCCGCGGCATGAAGGTGGGCAAGGAGAGCATCCTCGGTACCATCGCCGCCCTCGAGGCGTGGGAACGGCGCGACCATGCCGGCGTGCGGCGGACCGAGCAGGCAGCGCTCGATCATTGGCGCGCGCGGTTCGGCGCGCTGCCGGGCGTGCATGTCGCGCTCGAACCAGACCCGACGCACAACCCGCTCGACCGCCTGAAGCTGTCCGTCGATCCGTCCACGGCGCGCATCACTGCCTGGGAACTCGCCGACCGCTTGGCCTCCGGTGCGCCCCCGGTGATCGTGCGCGACCATGAGGTCGAGCACGGCTACTTCTTCCTCGATCCGTGCAACCTGCACCCTGGCGAGGCGGCGGTCGTGGCGGACAGGATCGTGGCGGAACTCGATGCCGCGCGCTCGGGGCCAGGCAGCAACCGCGAGCCTGCCTCCGCGCGCCGCGAGCGTCGCTTCTCGCGCCTGCTCTCCTGGCCAGACTAGACACGGTCTAGTCGCCGAGCGCGACGCCCTCGCGGCGGGGGTCCGCCCCGCCGATCCAGCCCGTTGGCGTGCGGGCGATCGCCTGCAGGCCGCTCGTCATCTCGCGGACCGCAACGCGGTGGCCACGTGCGGCGAGGGCGGGTGCGAGGGCGGCCGCGTCGGTGCCGGCCTCGAGCTCGGTGTCGCCACCGACCGTGCCGATGCGCGGCAGGGCGATCGCCGCCTGCGGGTCCATCCGCCAGTCGAGGATGGCGATGAGCGTCTGGGCGACATAGCCGATGATCCTCGCCCCGCCGGGCGAGCCGACGATGGCCACGAGTGCGCCCGATGCATCGAACACCAGCGTCGGCGCCATCGAGCTCCGTGGTCGCTTGCCCGGTGCGACCCGGTTGGCGACGGGCCTGCCGTCGATCTCGGGGCGGAACGAGAAATCGGTGAGCTGGTTGTTCAGCAGGAACCCGGCTGCCATCACCCGCGCGCCGAAGGCATCCTCCACCGTCGTGGTCATCGACACGGCGTTGCCGGCAGCGTCGACGATGGCGATGTGGCTCGTGCCATGCGCGCTGACCTGCGCATCGGGTGCGGCGTGCCCGGCATCGCGCCAGGGTGGGTTGCCGGCGGCAGGCGCCATCGTCGCACGATCACGGTCGATGCCCTGGGCGCGGGCGGTGAGGTAGGCAGGGTCGAGCAGCCCGCGCACCGGCACGCGCACGTGATCAGCATCGGCGACGTAGTGGTTGCGGTCGGCGAAGGCACGGCGCGAGGCTTCGGCGATCAGGTGCGCGGCATCGGCGCCGCGTGGATCGAGGCTTGCCATATCGAAATGACCCAGCAGGCCCAGGATCTGCCCGACCGCGATGCCGCCCGAGGATGGCGGCCCCATGCCGCAGATGCGCCACACGCGGTAGGCGTGGCACACCGCTTCGCGCCGCACCGCGCGATAGGCGGCAAGATCGGCATCAGACATCACGCCCGGGTTCCACGCAGCACCCTGCACGGCCGTGATGATCGCGAGGGCGACGGGACCGGACGACAGCGCCGCGGCGCCGCGCGCCGCGATCGCCTCCAGCGTCTCGGCGTAGGCCGGGTTGCGCAGGACATGCCCCGGCGGCCAGGGCGCGCCGGCGGGATCGAGGAAGTATGCCCGCGCTGCGGTATCGCGCGACAGGCGCTCGCGGTCAGCCGCGATCGCCGCAGCAAGTCGCGGCGAGACGGGGAAGCCGA
The DNA here is from genome assembly GCF_022842375.1 of Elioraea sp. GTDB lineage: Bacteria > Pseudomonadota > Alphaproteobacteria > Acetobacterales > Acetobacteraceae > Elioraea_A. The sequence goes on from NZ_JALHPR010000021.1 coordinate 12,425, forward strand.
CGGTGGCGAGCGCAATGGCATCGCGAAAAAGATCGGCCCACGGCAACCGTCCATGCGCGCGATGCGCTGCTTCCAGTGCCGCGACGGCCCCTGGTACACCGACCGCACGGCCGCCGACGGCAGCCTCGTGGAACGCCATGACGGTTCCATCGGGGCGGAGGAACAGGCCAGGCGTGGCGAGGGCAGGTGCGGTCTCCCGCCCGTCCCATGCCGCGATGTCCCGCGTCGCTGCCGTCCAGTGCAGGATGAACGCCCCGCCACCGATGCCGGACGATTGCGGCTCGACAAGTCCTAGCACCGCCTGTGCCGCGACGGCGGCGTCGATGGCAGAGCCACCCTGGCGCAGCACCGCGCGGCCAGCCTCGGCCGCAAGCGGGTGGGCGGCAGCGACCATCTGCCGCGCTGCGTGAACAGGCTCGCGCGCACCGGATGGCGCGGCAAGGAGGAGCGTTAGGAGCAGGATGAGGATGCGCACGCGGTCATGCTGCGCCCTGGCGCACCCGCTTGCCAAGCGGCACGGCGATACGGGAAGGCTCGACCGCACGGGCGATCGCGTGGCATGAGGGAGGGGGTGACGCGCGTCGCCCCTCTCGCCACAGCGGAGTTGAGGCCCGCGATGCCGCTCGACCTCGAGGAGACCGACCAGGCCACGGCCGCGCAGAAACTCGGCGCCGTCGGCCAGAAGCTGCGCTGGCGGCGTAAGATCCGCGCCTTCTCGTTGCAGCGCGTGGCGGAACGTTCCGGAATCTCGATCGGCCTGCTCAGCGAGATCGAGCGCGGACTCTCCACACCCTCGCCGCAGGTGCTGAAGCAGATCTGCCGTGCGCTCGAGATGCCGATCGGCTGGCTGTTCGATGGCGAGGCGAGCGGGGATGGGGAGGAGGGGCCGATCGTGCGCGCCGGTGCGCGGCGCGGGCTCGATTTCGGCGCCAAGGGCATGTCGAAGGAGCTGATGACGCCCGACAGCGTTCCCGGCATCCAGATGATGCGCATCGTGCTTGAGCCCGGTGGCGGCTCCGGCCCGCTCGGGACAGATGCGCCAGACGGGGCAAAATGCGGCACGGTGCTCGCTGGCCGCTTCGGGTTGTCGCTCGGGGGGCGCGAGCATGAACTCGGCCCCGGCGACAGTTTCGCATTCCACTCGCGCGCGCCGCATCGCTTTTGGTGCATCGGCGATGCACCGTGCGAGGTGCTCTGGGTCGTCACGCCAGCCGTCTACTGACCGGGGACGGCCTGAAAATCCTTGCACGCGTTTTCACGCCCCGTCAGACTTGCCACGCGCGGCCGGAACGGTCCGCGCGGGGGCAATGCAACGGGAGACGTGGGATGCGGAAGCTCATGGGCGCGGCGCTGGTTGCCGCTGGATTGTTCTCAGCCGCCGGCCCCGCCGCGGCGCAGACAGAGATCATCGGATCGATCTGGTTCCCCGACAGCCACCCGCTGACGCGCCAGGGCTATCTCGACCTCGTCAAGCCGCTCGAGGCCGCTTCGAACGGCCAGCTCAGGCTTCGCGTCTTCACCGGCACGGCGCTGCTGCCGCCCGGCGCGCATCTCTCCGGCCTGCGCGACGGCATCGCGCAGATGACCTACCACGCCGGCACCTACACGCCGTCCGACCTGCCGGAGGACAATGTCCTCGCCGTCCTCGGCATCGCGCTGCAGGACAACATGGTGATCTCGGCAGCGGTGAGCGATTTCTACCTGAACGATCCGGCGATGAAGGAGATGTTCAAGCGCCACCGCATCGTGTTCCTCGGCGGCTATGCCACGCCTCCCTACATCCTGATGTGCCGCACCAAGGTGGAAAGCCTCGCCGACATCCGCGGCAAGCGCATCCGCATGCCCGGCGCGATCCATGCCGAGTGGGCGCGCAGCGTCGGCGCGGTGCCGGTGAACGTTCCCTCGACAGAGATGTTCACGGGGCTGGAGAAGGGCCAGCTCGACTGCGCGGCCAATGCGGGCAACGACCTCCGCTCACGCTCGCTCTGGGATGTCGCCAAGCACGTGACGATGATCGACCTCGGCTCGTACTTCGCCGGCTGGCAGTATGCGATGAACGGCCAGGCGTGGCAGAGGCTGAGCGCTGCCAACCGCCGCGCGCTGCTCGACAGCATCTCGGATGCGATCGTCGACACCGCCATCGCCTACCAGACCGAGAGCGACGGGGCGATCGCCGAGGCCCCGGCCAAGGGCGTTGCCGTCATCCGCCCGGGCGCGGACCTGCAGCAGCACCTCACCACCTTCAACACCACGATCGCGCGCGACACCGCGATCCGCGAGGGAACGGAACGCTTCCGCCTGCGCGATCCGCAGGGCCTCGTGCAGCGCTTCGAGGCGACGGTTGCGAAGTGGCAGGGCCTGATGCAGGGCGTTGACCGGAAGGACGCCGCCGCGCTCAAGCGCATCCTGCGCGAGAACCTCTACAGCCGCGTCGACGTCGCGACCCACGGGTCGTGACGGCGATCAGCTCCTGAGGCGCAGCCCCTCGGGGTCGTGGAAGGGGCGGGGCGAGGTCGCGGCGCGCACGGGCACGCAGGCGACCTCGACCGCCCAGCCTTCGCCGCCGAGTGCTGACTCCGTCTCCGCCGTCCAGTCGATCCAGCCGAGTGCCGCGGCAGCACCCAGCGTGTGGCCATAGGCGCCTGAGCTGACCCGTCCGACGATCCGATCACGCAACAGGATCGGTTCGTCGTGGTAGAGCAGCGGTGCTGCATCGGCCAGGCGGAGGTGGATCAGCTTCCGCTGCGGCCTCTCGCCCTTGCGTGCGAGCAACGCCTCGCGCCCGATGAATCCCCCAGGCTTGGCGAAGCGGCAGAGCATGCCCAGACCGGCTTCGGCCGGCGTGTCGAGCGGCCCCATGTCGGCGCCTGCGTGGCGGAAGCCCTTCTCCAGCCGCAACGAATCGAGGGCGTGGAACCCTGCGAGCCGCAGCCCGTGCGGCGCGCCTGCCTCGCGCAGCGCGGCGAGCAGGGAGGGCGCATCGGCGGGGGCGGCATAGAGCTCCCAGCCGAGCTCTCCGGTGTAGCTGAGCCGCGCCGCCAGCGCGGGCCTGTTGGCGACGGTGATGGTGCGGCAGGCCCCGAAGGGGAAGGCGGGCGCCGTGAGGTCGGCATCTGTCAGCGCGCCGAGGATCGCGCGGCTCGCGGGTCCCGCGAGGCCGAGGACGGCGTGAGCATCGGTTTCATCAGTGACCGTCACGCGCGCGCCCTCGGGCATGTGCCGGCGCAGCCAGGCGGTGTCGCGCACCCGATGCGCGGCGGCGGTGATGACCAGGAACGCATCCTCCGCCAGCCGCATGATGGTGAGGTCAGTCTCGATGCCGCCGCGTTCGTTGAGCCAAAGCGTGTAGCGCGACGTGCCGATGGGTCCTGCGATGTCGGCGCTCGACACATGTTGCAGCAGCGCGCAGGCGTCGGGGCCGGCGACGCGAAGCTTGGTGAAGGAGGAGAGGTCGAACAACGCTGCCGCCTCGCGCGCGGCGCGATGCTCCTCCGCCGCGCGGGGGAACCAGTTCTGCCGCCCCCAGGAATAGGCGTAGGCCGGGTTCTCGCCAGGTGCTGCGAACCAGTTGGGCCGCTCCCACAACGCCACCTCGCCGAAGCAGGCCCCCGCCGCGCCCAACGCATCGTGCAGGGCGGAGCGCCGGAGGCCGCGCATCGTCTCGGCCTGCCGGAACGGCCAGTGCATGTCGTAGAGCCAGCCGAGGGATTCCGACACCCGCGCGCGAAGGTAGGGGAGGGAGGCCTGTTCCGGCATCGCGCGGCGGATGTCGACATCGCCGATGTCCATGCTCGGCGCGCCATCGAGGATCAGTTCTGCGAGCAGCTTGCCGGCCCCTGCACCTGACTGGATGCCCGTCGAGTTGAATCCGGCGATGACGTAGTAGCCTCCCACCTCCGGCGCCTCGCCGAGGTAATAGCGGTTGTCGGGCGTGAAGCTTTCCGGCCCGTTGAAGAAGGTGCGTATGCCGACGCCATCGAGCGCCGGGATACGATGCAGCGCCCGTTCCACGGCGGGCATGAAATGGTCGAGGTCGGGCGGCAGCTCGTCGAAGCAGAAATCCTCGGGGATTCCATCGAGCCCCCAGGGCTTGGCGGTCTCCTCGAAGCAGCCGAACAGGATCTTGCCGGCCTCCTCCTTCACGTAGAGGCGGCCGTCGAGGTCACGCAGCACGGGCAGCGAGCCGGGAAGGCCCGGTACCTGTTCCGTCACCGCATAGAAATGCTCGCACGCCATCAGCGGCAGCGCGACGCCCGCACGCTCGGCAAGCGTGCGCGCCCACATGCCCGCGGCATTGACGATCGCTGGCGTAGCGATCGTTCCCACATCGGTCTCGACGCCGGTCACGCGGCCACCCTCGACGCGCACGCCGCGCACCGTGACACCTTCGATGATCCGCGCCCCATGCTTCCGCGCACCCGCCGCAAGCGCGCGGGTGGTGTCGACCGGGTTGGTCTGCCCATCCTTCGGCAGGTGGACGCCGCCGGCCACGTCATCGCGGTTCAGGATCGGGTAGAGGCGGGCGATGTCATCGGCTGTCACCACCTCGATCGCGACACCGAAGGCGCGGGCGGAGGAGGCGCCGCGCTTGAGTTCCTCAAGCCGCTCGGCATTGGTGGCGATGCTGATCGAGCCGTTCTGGCGGAACCCCGTCGCCTGGCCCGTCTCATCCTCGAGCAGCGGCAGCAGGCCCGCGGTGTACTGCGCGATGCGCGTCATCGTCAGCGTGGCGCGAAGCTGGCCGACGAGGCCCGCTGCGTGCCAGGTGGTGCCGCATGTCAGCTCCCGCCGCTCCAGCAGCACGACGTTGCGGCAGCCCGCCTTCGCGAGGTGATAGGCGACGGAGCATCCCGCGATGCCGCCGCCGATGATGACGACGTCGGCGGCAGCCGGGAGCGTCGTCGTCACGCGCGACCGCCGAGCACCGAATAAAGCTCCGGCCGGCGCTGGCGCATCAGCGGATAGCGCTCGCGCACCGTCTCGATGTAGCCGAGGTCGATCTCCGCTGTCACCACGCCTTCGTCGTCGGATGCGGTGGCGACGATCACCCCCCACGGGTCGACGATCATCGACCGGCCGACGAAGGCGAGGCCGGATTTCGGCTCCTTGCCGTACTGGCCCGAGGCGACGACGAAGCACTGGTTCTCGGTCGCGCGCGCACGCAGGAAGAACTCCCAGTGATCGTAGCGCGGCGACAGGAACGCCGAGGCACAGACGAGGATCTCGGCCCCCTTGAGCGCCATCTCGCGATACACCTCCGGGAAGCGCAGGTCGGAACACACCGAGAGGCCGATGCGCGCGAGGTTCGTGCCGTACACGTCGAGCCTGTCGCCGGCAGCGACCTTCTTCGATTCGACGATGCCTGGCGGAATGTCGGGCCGGTTCGGTGCGTCGAAGAGATGCGTCTTGCGGTAGAGGCCGAGGATGTCGCCAGCCGGCCCGATCAGCGGCACGGCGTTGTGGTAGCGGCCATCGGGGGCTGCCTCGTACATCGAGCCTGCGATGCACATGCCGTATGCGCGCGCCTTCTCGGCCAGCAGCGACGTGACGGGGCCGGGGATCGGCTCGGCGATGTCGCGATAGCCCGTCTCGTCGGAGAAGCCCAAGCCCGTCCAGAGCTCGGGCAGGACCACGAGCGTGCTGCCGCGACGTCCGGCCGTGTCGATGAAGCCCAGCATCTTCTCGACGGTGCGGTCCTTCTCGCCATCGACGGCCGTGATCTGCACGGCGGAGACGACCACGGGGCGTTGCGTCATCGTATCATCCCATCATGCCAGGGAGGAGGAGGGAGATGATCGGGAAGGCGATCAGGATCACCAGCGTGACAACATCGGTCGCGACGAACCAGGTGACGCCGCGGAAGATCGTCGGCAGCGACACGAGGTTGCCCAGTGCGCCCTTCATCACATAGACGTTGAGGCCGACCGGCGGGGTGACCAGCCCGATCTCCAGCAGCTTCACGAGGATGATTCCGAAATAGATGAGGTCGATCCCCGCCTGTCGTGCGACCGGCAGGACGATCGGCAGCGTCAGCAGCAGGATGCCGATCGAATCGAGGAAGCAGCCGAGGATGAGGTAGAGCACCGAGACCATCAGGATGACGGTGAGCTGGCTGCCGCCCAGCGCCATCAGCCCGCCGGCGATATGGCCGGGAACGCCCGAGAGCGCCATGAGGCGCGCGAGCAGCACGGTGCCGATCACCACCATGAAGATACCGGCCGTGCCGGTGAGCGTGTTCAGCACCCCGTCCTTCAGCGCGGCGAGGCTGAGCATCCCCCGCGCCCAGGCGAGCACGATGGCGAGGAACGCGCCGACCGCGCCTGCCTCTGTCGGCGTGAAGATGCCAACGAAGATGCCGACGAGAACGGCGATGATGAGCACGGGCAGCGGCCAGATCTCGGCCAGCGCCTCGAGCTTCTCCTCGCGCGTGAAGCTCTCGTCGACCGGCGGCGCGAGTGAGGGCTTCAGCATCACGCGCACGATGATCATCGCGGCGAACATGCCGGCGGTCAGGAATCCCGGCAGGAACCCTGCCATGAACAGTTTCGCGATCGAGACTTCCGCGACGTAGCCGTAGAGCACCATCAGGATCGAGGGTGGGATCATCGACCCCAGCGTTCCGGCAGCGGCGACCACGCCGCTCGCCAGCCCCGGGTCGTAGCGGTAGCGGAGCATTTCGGGTGTGGCGATCCGCGCGAAGGCAGAGGACGTGGCGACCGAGCTTCCGGAGGCCGCCGAGAGCAGCGCGCAGGCACCGACGGAGGCGACCGCGAGCCCCCCGGGCAATCGCGACAGGGCGATGCGCATGGCGCGGAACAACCCGCGCGAAAGCCCAGTCGATGCCGCGACATAGCCCATCAGCAGGAACATCGGGATGGCGGTGAGATTCCAGTCACCGACGAAGTTGAATGGCACGGCGGTCACGATGCCCCACGCCGCCGTCATGTTCAGGATCGCGGCGATGCCGAAGAACGAGACGACGCCGAGCGCGACGCCGATCGGCACGCGCAGCGCGATCAGCCCAAGCCCCGCGGTGATCGCCAGATAGCCGATCGCGACCCTGTCCATGCGCGGCTCAGGCTGGATCGTCGGCGGTGGTGGGATTGGCCGGCACGGGATTGAAGTCCCTGTCGGTCGCTGCCTTCCAGGCGTGCAGCAGCACCATCAGCAGGATCGCGCCAAACCCCGCGGGCAGCGCGAATTTCGCCGGCCAGATGGTGACGTAGATTGCCCCCATCGTGATCTCGCCGATCCGCCAGGAGGCGAGCGCGTCGAGCAGCGTCTGGTAGAACAGGATGCCGAAGAACCCGGCGCAAACGAGATAGCTGCCGACGAGGATCACCCGCTGCGCCGCGCGCGGCAGCAGCCGCACCACGAGATCGACCGAGATATGCTCATGCCGCATCTCGACGAAGGCGAGCGGCAGGAAAACCAGCGCCACCATGTGGTAGAGCGAGATGATCTCGAGATTGCCGGGGATCGGCTGTCCGGCGAAGTTCGACATCGCAACGTCTGCCACGGTCTGCAGCAGCATCAGCAGCACCACGACGCCGCCGAACAAGGCGAGCACGATCGCAAGGCCACGCACGGCGCGCTCGATCATGCAGAGCCCTCCAGGACGATCTTGCCGTTTGCCGCATCCTCATCCCGCCGTGCCGAATCGCGCCGCGCAGCCTCGCCCCAGCCACCGCCGCCTGCCGTCTCGACCACCACGCGGTCGCCCGCCGCGAGTGTCGTCACGCGCTTGGACGCAATCGTCTCGGTCGTGCCATCGGCGCGGGTGATGACGGAGACCGCGCGTGCCCCGGGCCCACCGCCCGCGAGGCCCGAGGCCGCGATCGCATGCCGCTCGCCCCGATGGGAGAAGGAGAGGGGGGCGGCGATCGTCGACAGCACTTCGTACTCCTTCACCTGGCCGAGCCCGCCGCGGAATGTGCCGTCGCCGCCGGAGCCGCGGCGGAGCGACCATCGCCGCACGCGGATCGGGGCCTCGAGCTCCATCGCCTCTGCCGGCAGATTCATGCAGTTGGTCGCATCCGTCTCGATCGCATCGACGCCGTCATAGCCTGGACCGGCGCCGCTGCCGCCGGCAAGCAGTTCGCCGGTGACGAAGGCGCTGCCATCCGCCCAATGCCCGCCGAAGGCCATGACGAGCAGCTCACCTGCCGAGGGGGCAGGCATGCGGTCGGGCACCGCACCGGCGAGTGCGGCAAGCATGCAGCCGGTGATGCGCTTGATCGTGGCCGAGCGTGCGTTGACCGGCGCCGGCATGCGCGGGTTGACGATCGAGCCTTCGGGCAGCGTGAGCGAGATCGGGCGGAAGCAGCCGCCATTGTTCGGGATCGCCGGATCGGTCACGGCGCGGACGGCGAAGCACGCAGCGGCCAGGCTGCCCGAGGGAACCGCGTTCACCGGCCCGCGTGCCTGCGGGCTCGAGCCGGTGAGGTCGAAATGGATCGTGCCGTCGCGTACCGTCGCCGTCACGGCGATGCGCAAGGGAACGTCGAGCGCGATGCCGTCATTGTCGAGCCAGTCCTCCGCCTGCCACGTGCCCTCGGGCATGGCGCGCAGCGCTGCGCGCGTCATCGCCTCGGAGCGGTCGATCAGCAGGCCGAAGGCGGTGAGCAGCGTGTTGTCGCCATGCCGCGCGGCGGCTTCCGCCAACCGCGCCGCCCCGAGGCGGCAGGCAGCGACCTGGGCATGAAGGTCGCCGATGAACACATCGGGGATGCGCACGTTGGCCCGCAGCACCGACGTCAACGTCTCGTCGAACACGCCGGCCCTTGCCCAGGGAACCGCGGGAAGGCGAAGCCCTTCCTGGAAGATCTCGGTCGCGTTCGTCGGCACAGAGCCTGCCGCGAGGCCGCCGACGTCCTGGTGGTGCGTCATGGTCGCGGCCAGCGCGATGATCCGCCCGGCCGTGAACACCGGAACGACGAGCGCGATGTCGGGCAGGTGCGTGCCGCCGGCATAGGGATCGTTCAGCAGGTAGATGTCGCCCTCGCGCATCGCCTCGGTCGGGAAGCGGCGGGTGATCTCGGCGACGGCGGGGATCAGCGTGGCGAGATGGATCGGGATCGCGCAGGCCTGCGCCAGCGTCACGCCATCGACGGTGAACAGGCTCGCCGAGGCATCGAGCCCTTCCTTCACGATCGGCGAGCAGGAGGAGCGCAGCAGGGTGAGCTGCATCTCCTCCGCGATCATGTCGAGGCGGTTGCGGATGACCTCGAGCGTGACGGGGTCGAACCGTTCCATGTTCATCACGGCTCTCCGTGCACGAGGAGAAGTGCGCCTGAGGCGAGCGCGCGTGCGGTCCAGCCAGGCGGAACGAGGGTGGTCGTATCCTCCTGCGCGATGACGGCGGGGCCGGCGATCGCCGCACCTTCTGCGATCCTCGCGCGGGCGTGCACCGGTACCGGTGCGGCGCGGTCCATGCCGGGAAGCCGCGCCTGCCGCTCCGCCACCAGCGAGGGTCCCGGTTCCGGCGCGGCGGTAGGGACGACGATCGGCGCCGTCGCCTCGTGCACGGTGCGGAGATTGACGATCTTCACCGCGGCCCCCGTGGCGTGGCCGTTGATGCGCGCGTGCGCCGCCTCGAACCGCGCCGCAAGGCCGGCAAGCGGTGCGGCGGTATCGACCGGCACGGCGAGGGTGTGGCTCTGCCCGACATAGGCCATGTCGGCCTCGTGGCGGATCGTGGCGTCGGACGGGGTGACGCCGTCGGCCGCCATCAGCGCCGCCGCGCGCGCATCGAGTGTCGCGAGAACGCCGCTGACGTCCTCTGCGTTCACTGCCGCTAGCGGCGCGTGGAAGGCAGCCGAGACCTCGTGCGCGACGGGTGCGACGAGCAGCCCGGCAGCGGCCAGCACGCCGGGAAAGCGCGGCACGAGAACGCGCGTGATGCCAAGCTCCTCCGCGAGTGCCGCGGCATGGATGCCACCTGCGCCGCCGAGCGGCACAAGCGTGAAGCCACGCGGATCGATGCCGCGCCGGATCGACACGAGGCGGATGCCATCGGCCATCTGCGCGTTCACCACGCGGTGGATGCCGAGTGCCGCCTGCTCGGGCGTGAGCCCGACACGGCCGGCGACATCCGCCACCGCCTGGGCTGCCCTTGCCGGGGAGAGCATGATGCGCCCGCCCGCGAACCCGTCCGGGTCGAGCAGGCCGAGGGCGAGTGACGCATCCGTCACGGTCGCGTCCGTCCCGCCGCGGCCGTAGCAGGCGGGCCCGGGCTCGGCACCGGCCGAGCGCGGGCCGACGCGCAGGCCGCCGGAGCCATCGACCCAGGCGATCGACCCGCCGCCCGCACCGATCGAGACGACGTCGAGCGTCGGCACGCGGATGGCGTATCCGTCGACCGACATCTCCTGCCGCACGGAAGGCCTGCCGCCCTCGACGAGCGCGATGTCGCTCGAGGTGCCGCCGACATCGATGGCGATGATGTCGCCGATGCCAACCGCTGCCGCAACGGACGCGGCACCGAGAAGCCCCGCGGCAGGGCCCGAGAGGAACAGCCGCACGGGCCGGCGCAGCGCCGTCTCGGTGCCGGCGAGCCCGCCGCGCGACTGCATCACGGCAAGCGTGCACGGCGCGCCGCGCGCGGCGAGCGCATCGGCGATGCCGGCGAGATAGTGGGCCACGCGCGGCTTCACATAGGCATCGAACCCCGTCACCACGGTGCGCTCATACTCGCGGAAGGCGGGGTCGACCTCGGAAGAGAGCGAGACCGGAAGCCCGGGAGCAATCTCGCCGATCAGCGCGCGCAGGCGGTGCTCGTGGGCATCATTGACGAAGGAAAACAGCAGCGACACGGCGATCGCCTCGACGCCGTCGGCGACAAGCCGCGTGATCGCCGCGCGTGCGCTGTCCTCGTCGAGCGGCGTGACGATGCTGCCATCGGCGGCGACGCGCTCGCGCACCTCGACGCGCCGCGCGCCAGGGGCGAGCCACGATGGCGTCTCGGGCTTCAGCGCGAGGTCGTACATCTGCCGCCGCATCTGCCGGCCGAGTTCGAGGATGTCGGCGAAGCCTTCGGTGGCGATCAGCCCGACCGTCGCCCCTTTGCGCTCGAGCACCGCGTTCGTCGCAACGGTGGTGCCGTGGCAGAAACGGGTGATCGCGGATGAAGCGATGCCATGCTCATCGGCCAGCCGTGCGAGTGCGGCAGCGACGGCACGGCTCGGGTCATCACGCGTCGATGGCAGCTTGAAGATCGTGCTGCGCGCGCCGTCGGTGCAGACGACATCGGTGAAGGTGCCGCCGATATCGATGCCGACAGCGAAGCCCCCGCCCGCTTTCGTCACGGGCGTCAGCCGGTCCTGCCATAGGCCGCGCGCGCGGCCGCCTCGGTCACGTAGCCCTGCGCGATGTCGGCCGCGATCGCCTCGCCGCTGCGCTCCGCCGCGGGGCCGTAGCCGCCGCCGCCTGCCGTGTAGAGCGTGAGGATATCGCCCTTCATGAGTTCGAGCGTGTCCTTGCTGCGCACGGTGATGACGCGGCCGTCCCGCACCACCTCGCAGCGCGCACGCTCTCCCTCCGTGCCGCCGAACAGGCCGTAGGGGGCGAGGCGGAAACGATCGGCGTAGATCGCGAAGTTCACGCCATCCTTCAGGATCTCGAAGCGGCGGTAGAGGCCGAGCCCGCCACGCTGGCGGCCATGGCCGCAGCTGTCGGGGATGAGGCCGTAGCCGACGATGCGGAAATGGTCGAAGTCCATGTCGGTCGCCTCGACCGGCGTGTTGGTGCAGTTCGACAGCGCCGAATCGATCCCGTCGCCGCCATCGCGCCCGACCGTCGCACCCCAGCCACCGCCGTAGATCTCGAGGTACACCTTGTAGCGGTTATCCTCGAGATGCGAGACGGAGGTGACATGCGTCGTGTCGTTGCCGCCGGCGATCACCTTCTCGGGGACCACCTGCGCAAGCGCCTTCAGCACGGCGTTGTAGGCGCGGTAGCCGGCCTCCATCCGTGCGCGAACCGGCGCCGGATAATGCGGGTTGAGCAGCGAGCCCTTCGGCGCGGTGATGCGGATCGGTCGCTTCAGCCCCTCGTTGAAGGGAATGTCGGCACTTGTCAGCGCAGACTTGATGGCGGAGAGGGCGGCGGAGATCGTCGAGGCGAACGGGCAGTTGAGGTTGCGCCGCACCTGCGCGCAGGTGCCGGTATAGTCGACCGAGATCGTATCGCCCGCGACGGTCACGGTCGCGCGCACGGCAAGCGGCGTGTCGGAGAGCCCATCGTCATCCACCGCATCCTCGCCGGTGTAGACGCCATCGGGGATCGCGGTGATCGCTGCGCGGGCGCGGCGTTCGGAATAGTCGAGCAGCTCGGCCATCGAGCGGCGCACGGTCGCGGTGCCGTAGCGGCGGAAGAGCTCGCGCAGCCTGTCGGCCCCGATCGCGTTCGCGGCGAACTGTGCGTTGAAATCGCCGATCGTCTGGTGCGGCACGCGGATGTTGGCCGCCACCAGCCGCTGCAGCCCGCCGCCATCGTCCCAGTCGCGCGCGAAGCTGTAGCGAGTCGGCGGAATGATCAGCCCCTCGGCGTGCACGTCCGCCGCATCCGGCGTGAGGCCCGGGTTGCCGCCGCCAAGGTCGAGATGGTGCGCGACAGTGCCGGAAAAGCCGATCAGCACGCCATCGAGAAAGATGGGCGAGTAGATGAACACGTCCTGCAGGTGCTGGCCGCCGGAGTAGGGATCGTTCGTGATGTAGAAGTCGCCGTCGACCAGCCGCTCGACCGGGAAGGCCGCCGCACAGGAGCGGAAGATCTCCGACATCGGGCCGAGCTGCATCGGGATCAGCTCGGCCTGCGCGACGACATTTCCTTCAGCGTCGAACAGGCAGGCGGAGGCATCCTGCGCCTCGCGGATGATGGTCGAGTAGGCGGAGCGGACGAGCTTCACCCCCATCTCGCGCGCCGCGGCGATCAGCGCCTGGCTGATCACCGCATGGTCGACGGGGTCGAGCGCCTCACCCGTTGCGCTGGTGCCGAGTCGCTCAAGCATCGCGTGTCTCCCGCGTGAGGATGAGGTTGTCGGCAGCGTCGCGCTCCGCCCGCCAGGCGTCGGGAAGCAGCAGCGTCGAGGTTGAATCGTCAAGCAGCGCGGGGCCCGTGACGCTGCGGCCAGGCACGAGCGAGCCGCGCGAGAGGAGCGTTCCCTGCCGCCAGGCGCGGTCGGTGTAGAGCTCGATCGCGCGGTCCTCTCCCGCAGTACCCGATGGTTCGGAAAGCCGTGGGGCATCCTCCTGCGGCGCGATCAGGCCGAGGCGGAACGAGACGATCTCGACCGGGCGATCCGATGCGGCGCCAAAATGGTACACCTTCTGGTGCGCCGCGCCGAACCGCGCGCGGAGATCGGCCGCCGTGAGGGTCGCGAGGCTGTCGAGCGGCAGCGGCACCGGCACCTCGAAGGCCTGGCCCACGAACCGCATGTCGGCGGTGAATTCGAGCGCGAGCTCACCGTCGAGGCCGAGGGAGCGGGCGCGGGCAACAGCACGTTCGCGCATCGCGTCGAAGGTCTCGCGCACGACCGCAGGTGCCGTGTCGTCCACCGCCGCGCGCAGCGTGCGGCTGTCGAACTGCGAGAAATCCGACGCGAGCAGCCCGTAGGCCGAGATGATGCCGGCCGAGGGCGGCACGACGATGGTGCGGATACCGAGATCGCGCGCCACGTCCGCCGCGTGCAGCGGCCCGGCCCCGCCATAGGGAACGAGAACGTAGTCGCGCGGATCATGCCCACGCTCCGTCGAGATGAGCTGGATCGCGCGCACGATGTTGGCGGTCGCGACCCTGACGGCAGCGTCGGCGGCCTCCTCGATGCTCATGCCGAAGCGTTCCGCGATCGGGGCGAGGGCGGTGCGCGCGGCGTCCGCATCGATCCGCATCCGCCCGCCGAGGAAGGCATCAGCCCGCATCGTTCGCCGCACCACGTGCGCATCCGTGATGGTCGGCACGGTGCCGCCGCGGCCGTAGCAGGCAGGGCCCGGATCGGCGCCGGCGGAGTGCGGCCCGACGCGAAGCATGCCGCCCTCGTCCACCCAGATGATCGAGCCGCCGCCCGCCCCCACCGTGTTGATATCGACGACCGGGATGCGCACCGGCAGGCCATCGATCATGAATTCATTGGTCAGCTGGGGCCGACCGTCAGCGACGACGCAGACATCGGTCGATGTGCCGCCGATGTCGAGGGTGATCAGGTTGCCGTAGCCCGATCGCGCCACCTGGCGCGCCGCACCCGTGACGCCAGCGGCAGGACCGGAGAGAAGTGCCGTGACGGCGTTCTCGCGCATCGCCTCGCCCGGCACGCGCCCGCCATTCGATTGCATCACGCTGAACCGCCCGGCGAAGCCGTGCTCCTTCAGCCGCTCGGCGAAGCGGGCGATGTAGCCGTCCATCACCGGCTGGACGTAGGCCGACAGCGTCACGGTCGAGGCACGCTCGAACTCGCGGAACTCGCGGGTGACATCCGACGAGACCGTGACGTGCACGCCAGGCAGGTGCGCGCGGATCAGTGCCTTCAGCGCCTGCTCATGCGCGGGGTTTACGTAGGCGTTGAGCAGGCAGATCGCGATGGCACGATAGCCCCCGGCGGCGAGCGCGGGAACGAGGTCACGCTCCGCCGCGGCGAGGTCGAGGGCTGTGAGAACGCTGCCGTCGGCGAGGATGCGCCCGCTCACCTCGAAACTCGAACGCCGATCCACGACTGCCGGTGGCTGGTGGTACGCCAGGTCGTAAATGCGCGACCGGCCGTGGCGCTGCAATGCGAGGATGTCGCGGAAGCCAGCGGTGGTGACGAAGGCGGTGGGAAACCCCTTCCGTTCCAGAACCGCATTGGTCGCGACAGTCGAGCCGTGCGCGAGCTCGGTGATCGAGGGGATGGGGATGCCGCTTTCGGCGAGTGCGTTGAACGCGCCGATATCGGGGCTTTTCGGCGTCGACGGCACTTTCAGCACCGTCACGCGCCCATCCGCGATCGCCACCAGGTCCGTGAACGTGCCGCCAACCTCGATCCCGACGCGCATGCTGTCTCCGCCATCCCCGCTGCTTCACGGGAGCTTACAAGCCGCGTGAAAATGTTCCATCATTTTTTCGCCGCCGTTCTGGCGGCCGCTGGAGGATGCAGGTGTCGCGAGCAGCGGAGAAAGGCGGGGGGATCGGCGCGATGCCTGCCGCCAACCTTGCGTTCGTCGTGTTCGCCTGGGGCGGCAACTACACCTGGGTGAAGCTTGGCCTCGACGACATGGGGCCGTGGAGCTTCAACGCCGCGCGTTACGGGCTCGCAGCGATCGCCCTCGGCCTCTGGCTCGCGCTTCGCCGTGGGCCGGCAGCGCTGTTGCCGGTGAGGGGCGAGCGTGCGGCCATCGCCGTCACCGGGCTGCTTCAGGTCGGCGTGATGACGGCGTGCAGCACGCTCTCCCTCACCCGTGTCGAGGCGAGCCGGACGGTTCTGATCGCCTACACGATGCCGGTGTGGAGCATGCTGTTCGGCGCGGCCATTGCGGGGGAGCGTGCTGGCCGCCCGGCGCTGCTGCCTGCCGTGCTTGGGCTTGCGGGGCTTGCGGTGCTGTTCTCACCCTGGGCGATGGATTGGACGACGCGGGCCGCCCTGGAAGGCTCCGCCCTCGCACTGGTCGGCACCTGGGCGTGGGCTGCCGGCGCGCTGCTTTACCGCCGCCGCGTCTGGCGGAGCGGGATGTGGAGCCAGGTCTCCGGCCAGCTCGGCCCCTCCGCGATCGTGATGGTGGTGCTTGCGGCGCTCCTCGAGACGCGCACCACCGCGCCGACCGCGCAGCTTGCCGCGATCCTCGCCTGGAACGCGCTGGTGCCGACCATCCTCGGCTTCCGTGCCTGGGCCAATGCGCTCGAGCGCCTGCCAGTGTCGACCGCAAGCCAGGTTCTCCTGCTCTCGCCCGTGCTCGGCGTCGCACTCAGCGCCGCGGTGCTGGGCGAGCCGATCACGCTAGCCCTTCTGCTCGCTGCCTTGCTGACGCTCGCGGGCTCGCTGCTCGCGCTTCGCAACTGACCGGATCTGAGAGGACGTCCGATGCCAGACCCCTTTCCACTTGCCCCGTCGCTGTGGGCCGCGACGGCACCGCCGCCGCCGGAGACAGTGCCGCTCACCGCCGACGTCGAGGCCGATGCCTGCATCATCGGCGGCGGTTATACCGGCCTCTCGGCGGCGCTGCATCTCGCCGAACGGGGCAAGCGAGCCGTCGTGCTCGAGGCGCGCGAGATCGGCTTCGGCGGGTCGGGCCGGAATGGCGGGCAGGTGATCCCCGGCATCAAGGAGGACCCTGACGCGATCGAGGCACGCTATGGCCGCGAGGCTGGCCGCGCTCTCGCCGCCTTCGTCGGCGGCACGGCCGATCGTGTGTTCGATCTGATCACGAAACACGGGATGGACGTGCCGCATCGCCGCAGCGGCTGGATCCAGGGCGCGCACACCGAGGCGATGGTCGAGACGGTGCGACGCAGGGCTGGGGAGTGGGAAGCGCGCGGCGCCGATGTCGCGGTGCTCGACCGAGCGGCGATGGTCGACCACCTCGGCTCGGAGAAGTACCTCGGCGGCTGGCTCGATCGCCGCGCGGGAGCCGTGCAGCCGCTCGCCTATGTGCGGGGCCTCGCGCGTGCCGCCATTGCCGCAGGGGCTGCCGTGCACACCGACAGCCCCGTGTCGGAAATCACGCGGGCGGGGACCGCCTGGCGCATCACGTCCCGCACGGGTGGGCGCGTCACGGCACCCACGGTGATGGTCGCCACCGGCGGCTATCCGGGTGGCCTGGTGCCGGGCCTGCGCCAGACCGCGGTGTTCCCGAACACGTTCCAGATCGCGACCGAACCGCTGTCGGACAATCTCCGCAAGTCCATCCTGCCTTATGGGCAGGTGACGTCGGATACGCGGAAGCTGCTGCTCTACTTCAGGCTCGATCATGAGGGGCGGTTCCTGATGGGCGGCCGCGGCCCCTATCGCGAGCCCACGGGGCCTGGCGACTGGGCACATCTCGAGCGCGTCGTCGGCAAGCTCTATCCGCAACTCGCCGGAACGCCGATCGCCTATCGCTGGTGCGGCCGCGTCTCGGTCACGCGCGACTTCCTGCCGCATGTGCATGAGCCCGAGCCGGGGCTGCTCGCGCTGATTGGTTGCATGGGCCGCGGCATCGGGCTGCAGACGGCGATGGGAGCTGCGGTCGCGGAGGCGATCGCCTCAGGCAACCGCGCGGCGATCCCCTTCCCGGTAACGCCGATCCGCAGGCTGCCGCTGCATGCGCTGCATGAGCTCTATGTCGCGGCGATCATCGCCTGGTACCGGATGACCGATGCTGGTGTGAAATGATGCGTAATCAGAACACCGTCCATCCCCCATCGACGACGAGCACCTGGCCAATGATGTAGCGCCCGGCATCGGAGACGAGCAGCAGGATCGGCCCGACCATGTCATCCGGCACGCCCATGCGGCCGGCAGGGATGTGGGCAAGCGCGCGCTCGATCCGCCCCGGCACGTCATGCATCGAGGCGATGAAGGGCGTGTCGGATAGGCCAGGGGCGATCGCATTCACGCGCACGCCATGGGGGATCCAGTCACGCGCGAGCGATTTCGACAGCTGGATCACCGCTGCCTTGCTCGCGCAGTAGGCTGGCCTGCCCTCGAGCGGGATGATGCCGCCCTGCGAGGCGACGTTGACGATCGCCCCGCCACCTGCCGCGATCATGTGGCGCCCGAACGCCTGGTTCCAGAAGAAGATGCTGCGGACGTTCACGCCCATCATCGCATCGAATTCCTCGGGCGTCGTCTCGAGCGCATCCTTCCTCAGCGCCACGCCTGCGGAACACAGCAGGATGTCGACGCGGCCCGACGCCGTGGTGCGCGCTACCACCTCGTCACGGAAGCCCAGATCGGCGACATCGCCAACGAAGCTCTCGGAACCGATCGCGGCGGCGAGAGAGGCGAGGCCCGCGGCGTCACGATCGATGGCGGCGATCCGCGCGCCGCAGGCAGCCATCGCGATGGCCATCGCGCGGCCAAGCCCGCTCGCAGCACCGGTAACGACGGCGGTGCGGCCTGTGAGGTCGAAGGCGCCGGCGCCCTTCTCGGCGAGCGTTGCCATGCTGCGTGTCCCTGGTGTGTGTGTCAGTGGGCCTTGGTGCCGCGCACGCGCGCGAGCAACGGCAGGATGACCGTCTGCACGATCGGAATGAGTGCCGCGCCGACCGCGAGGCCAACGACGCCCGCACCCGCCGCGGCGACGATCCACGTGACCACCCCGCCGAGGGCCGGCACGGCAGCGCCGGCGGCGTGCGCGATGGCATGGACCAGGTGCCCCGGCTGCGTCACGCCGTAGCCTTCGAGCCCGTGCAGGATGATGCCGCCACCGACCCAGATCATCGCCGCCGTGCCGACGATGCTGAGCGCGGTGAGGAAGTACGGCATTCCCTTCACGAGGCCGCGCCCAAGTGCCGCGATCGCCGCGGACGGGCTCAGCGACATCGCGAGGCCGGCATCGTCCGCCTTCACGATCAGCGCCACCGCCCCGTACACGACGACGGTGATGCCGATGCCGACGGTGGCGAGGATGGCGGCCTGCGAGGCGAGCGAGGCTTCCGGGATGGTCGCGAGGGCGATCGCCATGATCTCGGCCGAGAGGATGAAATCTGTGCCGATCGCCGCGCGCACCTTGGCATCCTCCGCGGCCTGCGGATCTGGCGCCGCCACGCCGATCGCCGCCTCGTGGGCGTGCGCGGCGTGCGGGAACAGCACCTCCAGGACCTTCTCCGTCCCCTCATAGGAAAGATAGGCGCCGCCGAGCATGAGCAGCGGCGTGATCGCCCAGGGCGCGAACAGGCTGAGGGCAAGGGCCGCCGGCAGCAGGAAGATCAGCTTGTTCTTCAGCGAGCCGATGGCGATGCGGCGGACGATCGGGATCTCGCGCGCCGCGGCGAAGCCGACGACGTAGCGTGGCGTGACGGCGGCATCGTCGATCACGACGCCGGCTGCCTTCGCACCGGCCTTCGTCGCCTGTGCGGCGACGTCATCGAGCGTCACCGCCGCCTTGCGGGCGATGAGCGCGATATCGTCGAGAAGCGCAATCAGGCCTGTACTCACGGGGGGGCATCCGGCAGGGGAGGGGAGGGGCAGCATAGACGGGTGCAACCGCGACGACGATGCCTCCCACCGACCCTCCCTGACGGGTCGCCAACTGCCAAAGCCAGGCGACGAGCCTAAGCGGCCAGGAGCGTTGGCAGTGTCGGGCCGTGGTCGAGCACGTCCATCGTCGCACTGCCGAACACGAGATTGTGCAGCGGCGCGTGCCGGACGGCTCCCATCACCATCATGTCGGCATCGGCCTCGCGCGCGACGTCCAGGATGGCGCGGGTCACGCCGCCGCGGCCGCGCTGCACTGGCCTGAACGAGGCATTGGCCCCGTGGCGTGCCAGAAGGTGGGCCAGCTCGACCCCCGACTGGCCCGGCCGGAACTCCTTGTCGTCGGTCACGCTCACGATGGTGACCGTGTTCGCCCGCTTCACGAAGGGCAGCGCGCCGTGCACCGCGCGCACGGCTGCCGGGGTCGCGTCCCAGGCCACGATGATCCGCGAGGGATGCGCGCGCACGCCCCAGTTCTCCGGCACGAGCAGCAGGGGACGTCCCGACGAGAAGACGCCCCCCGACGCCACGAAGCGCCGACCGAGCTGAGCTCCCGACGCGAAGGACATGATGCCGACATCGCTGACGCGCATCTGGTCCGCGAAATTCTGTCCGACCCCGTAGGCAAAGCTGCTTCGGCCGCGAAGCTCGAGGCGCACGCCGCGCGCTTCGCACGCATGGCGGACCTGCTCCGCGACGGCATCCTCCTGCGCCGCGTGGTCGCCATCGGATGGTTCGGCCTCGCCTGCCACCGCGTCCACCTGGGTTGCCGTTGTCGAGAAGACGAGGGCGGTCACGTGCGCGGCATGCGCCTCCGCGATCGCAAGCGGCATCGCGAGGTGCGCGTCGATCCTCTCGCGTGCCTGCGGTTCCACATGCAACGCAATCGTCGTCAAGCCCATGGTGCATCCTCCCTGTCGTTCAATGCGGGCGTGACGCGTCTGCGGCGTTGGCGAACACCGCGTGGGCCACGCACGGTTCCTGTCGCGCGTCATCATCCCGGACATCGCGCGCATGGATGCTACCAACGATGCCGCGCAGAAATCCACACCTCGCGGGGGGTTATTCGAACTGGGGCGTCGTCAACCGGGTTTCCCTGCGAGGCAGCGGATGCGCGCCGAGGCGAGACACGACGATGTTGCGCCTGGTCGTCGCGCAGCGCGATCAGGCCTGTGCTCGCCCGGGCGGGTGGGCAGGGGTGTCCTGCCGGGGAAGAAGGAGAGTTTGGCCTGAATCGGGATGTTTTGCGCAGCCGTGCCGGTGGGATAACGTTCTAGGATGGATGCGCAGTCATTACGACCACCTGTCCCGGGCACGTTCGGCGAGGCGAGGCAAGCGGACATCTCGCTGTCAACGCGGACGGCGGTTTCGTTCGCGGCCGCCCTTGCGCTGACAAGGAGGGAGAGGTTCGGACAGGCTCGCCCAATCGGCCTGAGTGACATCATCGCGGGGATTGTTGTCGCGGGTGCGCAGAACCGTGGAACGTTCAGCGTTGTAGCCGATGAGCTTGAGACGCTCGTCGGCCGATCACGCATCGAGCAGGCAATGGACGACGCCAATGCGCGGAGCGACGCCCCCACTACACTGCCCCTGTCACCTCTCCTTCAGGAAGCCTTTGCGGTCGCTCGAGGCCTTGCCTCGGTCACTGTCGCACGGTCGCGCATTGACGCACGGCACCTGCTCGCTGCGCTGATTGCCGCCCCCAACACGTCGATGCTCACTGCCGCCCTCCGCCGCGTGTGGTGGCGCGACTGGTCGATCAGCCCCGATTCGCTCCGCGCGCCAGTTCTCGCCGCGATCGAGCGGAACCCCGAGAGTGGCGAGAACCTCGGAGCCTGGCGGCGCATCCTTGCAGTCCCTACCGTCGCGCCGGCCGCCTTCGCCGCCGATGCACCCAGGGTGCAGGACGACGCGCTCGGTCGCCGCGGTGATGCGAAGCGGCTCGCCGAGCTCGCCTGCCTCGCCGACAACGCGCCACCGCTTGCCATCGGCCTGTTCGGTGACTGGGGCAGCGGCAAGTCGACCTTCATGGCGATGATGCAGGGCGAGGTCGCGCGCATCGGCGCCGCCTGGAAGGACGATCCGGCGAGCCCGTTCGCCACGCGCGTCGCGCAGATCCGCTTCAACGCGTGGAGCTTCGCCGATGCGAATCTCTGGGCGAGCCTGGCGGTCGAGATCTTCGAGGGGTTGCGTGACGAACTTGCGCGCATCGAGGGCACGGGCGATGAGGCGAGCCATCGTGCGAGCACGCTTCTGGCCGAGATCAGCGCGCGCACCGACGCGGCGAAGCTGGCGCGGAAGGGGGCCGACGATGCCGTCCGCGAGGCGCAGACGACGCTCGCGGGCATCGACACCAAGCTGAAGGCGATCGACGAGAAGCTGATGCGCCCGGTCGCCGCCCTGGCCGAGCGGTCATCGTCCATCCTGCTGGCGCGACATGAGGATGTGTCGGCGCTGCTGCGCGATCTTGGCGCGCTGAAGCCCGGTGAGACGGCCACCGCGCAGCGCCTTGCCGAGGAGGCGTTGACGCTCGCCGCAAGCGGTCGTGGCAGTTTGGCGATCCTTCGCCGCGTCGTGAAGCTCGCTTCCACGCGGCTTGCGATGACGCTTGGCGCAGCGGCGGCACTCGCCGTCGCCGTTGCCTGGTTCGTGCCACCCGGAGCGCTTCAGGCGGTGGCCGCATTCGTCGCGTTCGCCGCACCCTTTGTCGGCCGCGTGGTGGCTGCCCTCAATCGCCTTTCGCCGCTGCTCGATGCGGTGGAGGCGGAGGAGAAGGCGGAGGCCGACCTCAGGCGCGAGCGTGCGGCGCTGGCGGACGCACGCAGTGCCGCGGCACAGGCGCTGGTCGAACGCGAGGCGGCGGCGGCAAAGGCGTTGACGGGGCTCGACGCGATCGAGAAGGCAGCGGCGACGCCGCAGGCGATGCTGCGTTTCTTCCTGAACGAGAGCGACGAGCTGCGCGGCTACCAGCAGGAGATCGGCCTCGTTGGCCGCCTGCGGCGGAGCTTCCAGCGGCTGGATGACCTGATGGCCGCGCAGCGCGATCCCCGGCGCACGACGCGGACGGACCTGCCCGTGCTCGATCGCATCATCCTCTACATCGATGACCTCGACCGGCTGCGCGAGGACCAGGTGGTGAAGGTGCTGGAGGCCGTCGCGCTGCTGTTGCAGTTCCGCCTCTTCGTCGTCGTCGTCGCGGTCGATGCGCGGTGGCTCGAAGGCGCGCTGCGCCGGTACTACGCGGGACAGCTGGGTGGCGAGGGGCAGGCGGGGCCGGGGGACTATCTCGAGAAGATCTTCCAGGTGCCGTTCTGGCTGCCGCGCCTCGCGCCGGGCGGTGATGGGTTCGCCGGCCTCGCGCGCGTCTTGCTGCCTGAGGGAATGGAGGTGCCGCAGGAGCCGACGCTGTCCAGCTCATCGCCGAAGGTCGAGGCGGTCCAGGGCGAGTTCACGATCGACCCTGACGAGCTGCCGCAGCCGGGCGACGAGACGCCTGTCGAGATGCGTGCGGCAGAGGTCAAGCGCGTGACGCTGACGAAACCGGAAGCCGAGGTGCTCGCAGCGCTGATGCCGCTCGCTGCGACTGGCCCGCGGGGGGCCAAGCGGTTCGTGAACCTCTACCGGCTCGCGCGGGCGAGCAGGAGCGATGAGGAGCTGCGGCGATTCCTGGGCGAAGATTCGGCTCGTGCTGCCTTCCCTGGTCTCGCATTTGCGCTCGCCCTCTCGTGCAGCTGCACCGCTGAAGAGTGGCAGGAAGTCGTGACCTGGTATCGCCGGCCGATCCTCGGGGTGGAGGAACAGGTCGATGATGCGAAGCTCGCAGTCGCATGGTCGGACGTGCTCCTCAGGCCGGATGCATGGCGTGACGACAGCATCAGGCTATTGAATCGACTGACGTGGAACCGTCTCGGCGCACTTCGCGACCTGCCGGATGGGCTTGCGGTCCTTACGTTTGGTATGGTCAGGGACGCCCTTGCCGAAGCGGCACGCTACTCCTTCCACGCACCCCGCCTTGACCGGGTCGTCACTCCCCATGAGTCTCCCGCTGAACAACCCGGAGGGCCAGCATGAACGCCGCACCGACTGAAGCCGCCATCACGGCCTGGCTCGCCACGCAGGAGAGCGCGATGATCGCGATGCTCCAGCGCATGGTCGACACCGACAGCGGCAGCGCCGACAAGGCGGGCGTCGATGCGGTGGGAGAGCAGATCAAGGCGTTCTTCGCCGAACGCAACATCCCCGTCGAGGTCAAGCCAGGCACGAAGCAGGGCGACGTGCTGCGCGCCGTGCTTGCCGGGCCCGACGAGGGCGCGGGCGGGGCCAACGCAGGCCGCAACATCGTGCTGATGGGCCATCGCGACACGGTGTTCCCGAAGGGCGAGGCACGCCGCCGGCCGTTCCGGATCGAGAACGGCCTCGCCTATGGGCCGGGGGTGGCCGACATGAAGGCAGGGCTGGTGATGAACTGCTTCGTCATCGCCGCGTTCCAGAAACTCGGCGGGCACCCGGCACCCCTCGTCGGCCTCTTCACAGGTGACGAGGAGATCGCCTCTCCCGAAGGCCGGCCGCTGATCGAGGCGGAGGGCCGCTCCGCGCGCGCGGTGTTCAACAGCGAACCAGGCCGCCCCTCGGGCAATGTCGTCACCGGCCGCAAGGGGGGCGTGTTCTCGACCATGATGATCGAGGGCAAGGCAGCGCATTCGGGCGGGAATTTCGAGGCTGGCATCTCGGCGATCGAGGAGCTCGCCCGCAAGGTGCAGGCAATCCATGCGCTGACCGACCTCTCGCGCGGCATCACGCTCAATGTCGGCGTGGTGCGTGGTGGGCAGAGCGTGAACACCGTCGCCCCCTCAGCCGAGGGCGACATCGATTTCCGCTATGTCGAGCCCGCGCAGCGCGACGAGATCCTGGAGCGGATCGCCACCATCGTGCGCACCGCGCATGTTCCGGGAACGAAAGGGACATGGCGGATCAACGGCGAGTTCCTGCCCGTCACGCAGGGCTCTGGCTCCGCGGCGCTGTTCGAGCTCTACCGCGATGCCTCCAGCAAGGCCGATCTCCAGGGCGAGTTCTCTGGCGGCTGCGCCGACAGCGGCTTCACGGCGGCGATGGGCGCGCCGACGATCTGCGGCGTTGGGCCCGTCGGCGGCAAGGCCCATACGCCGGAGGAGTATCTCGAGGTGGCGTCGATCGTGCCGCGCGCGCAGGCGGTGGCGCGTGCGATCTGCCGGATGGCCCAGTCGGGGCTGTGAACAGTCGGGCCTCTGAGATCACCCGCGCGGCGTGATCCCGCTTCCGGTCCTCGCCCCGTTCTTCGCGCTGATCCTGCTTGGCTGGCTGCTCGGGCGCGGTCCGCTCGCGTTGCCGGCGGCACAGGCGGGCCTGCGCGCCTTCGTGCTCTACGCTGCCCTGCCGGCCTTCGTGTTCCGCTTCGTGGCCGAAGCGGCCCCGCCGCCCCCGGCAGCCCTGCTCGCCCCGCTCGCCTACACGCTGGCCAGCGGCGTGACGGGGTCGGTCGCGGCGCTGCTCGCGCGGCCGGGGCTCAGGCGTGTCGCGTTCATGGCCGCGATCAGCGCGAACCTCGGCTATATCGGGCTTCCGGCGATCGCCGTCTCGCCGCTCGGCACCGACCCTGCGGCGGTGGGGGCGGCGATCGCGATCCTCGTGCTCGATGTTCTCGGCACGCTGAACCTCGGCATGGTGATGCTCACCAAGGGGGGAATTCGCGCCGGGATCACGGCCCTCGTGCGCGCGCCGATCGCCTGGGCGATGCTGGCAGCCCTCGCGATGCGGGGCCTGGGCCTCGCGCTGCCCGGCCCTGTCGCCACCCTTGCGGGGATGCTCTCGGGCGGTGCCGTGCCGGGCGCGCTGATCAGCCTCGGCGCGGCGCTCGCGGCCGGCAGGGCGGGGCTGTCGCTGCGGCCGCTCGCGGGTGTTGCCTGGGCCGTGCCGGCTAAGCTGCTCCTCCAGCCCGCTGCCTACGTGGCGGCGGCGGTGGCACTCGGCCTGCCGGAGGGGGCGGTGGTGGCCGGCGCGCTGATGGCCGCCTGTCCGGTCAGCCTCGGCTTCTTCCTCGTCGCCGCCTCGGGCGGGCAGGACATGCGCACCGCGGCCTCGCTCTGCCTCTGGACGACGATCGCAGCGGCTCCGGGCTTCGCGCTCTGGAACCTGCTCCTGGGCTGAGGCCTATTCGTAGTGGCGGCGCACGTCCTTGCTGTCGACGGCGCGCTTGATGCTCTGCAGGATCAGCCGCTCCGCCACCTCAGGACCGCCCCAGTCGCCGAGGCTGACGATCTTGCCCTTCTCCAGGTCCTTGTAGTGCTTGAAGAAATGGGCGATCTGCTCGATCAGGATCGAGGGCAGGTCGGTGTAGCTCTTCACGCCCGTGTAGAACGGGTGCAGCTTGTCGACAGGCACGGCAAGCACCTTCTCGTCCGCCCCCGCCTCGTCATGCATCTGGAGCACGCCCACCGGCCGGCAGCGGACGATGCAGCCAGGCACGAGCTGCGCCTGTGTCACGATCATCACGTCCATCGGGTCGCCGTCCTCGGCGAGCGTGTGCGGCACGAAGCCGTAATTGCCCGGGTAGTACATGGCGGTGTGGAGGAAACGGTCGACCATCAGGGCGCCGCTGTCCTTGTCGAGCTCGTACTTCACCGGAACGCCGCCCTGCGGGATCTCGACGATCACGTTGATGTCGGAGGGCGGGTTCTTGCCGATCGGGATCTGGCTGAGGTCCATCGGTCTCTGTCACCTGTTGGCGTGTCGAAGGGTGGCGGACCATAGCGGCACCGGGCGGCTTTCGCCATGGGGAGCAGCCGGTGATTGCACCGGCATAAGCGGTGCGTGCAGCATGGACCCGCCGGATCTGGCCAACGGGAGAGAAACGATGCTGAGACGCCACCTGCTGGCAGCCCTTGCCGCGTTGCCGCTTCTCGCCGGACCGCTCGCGCCCCAGGCGGCGGCGCAGGAACTGATCGTCGAGAAGAAGAGCTTCGAGATCCCACGCTTCGTGACGCAGAACGGTCAGCCCATCCCGGCCCTGCGCATCGGCTACCAGACGGCGGGAACGCTGAACGGGGCTGGCGACAATGCCGTGCTGGTCGCGCATTTCTTCTCCGGCAACAGCCACGCCTTCGGTCGCTACACGGCCGGTGGCCCGCCCGGCTACTGGGACGCGATCATCGGCCCCGGCAGGCCGATCGACACGAACAAGTACTTCGTGATCGCCGCCGACACGCCGTTGAACATCAACACGCGTGACCCGAACACGATCACGACAGGCCCAGCGACCACCAACCCCGAGACGGGCCGCCCCTGGGGCATGGGCTTCCCGGTGATGACGATCCGTGATTTCGTCGAGACGCAGAAGAAGCTGCTCGACAGCCTCGGCGTGCGCCGGCTCGCTCTGGTCGCCGGCGCCTCGATGGGCGCGCTCCAGACGATCGAGTGGGCAGCGGCCTATCCCGATATGGTGCAGCGCGCGATGTCGGTGATCGGCACCGACCGGGTGGATGGCTGGATCATCGGCTGGCTCGAGCTCTGGGCAGCGCCGATCAGGCTCGACCCAGCCTGGAACGCGGGCAGGTACCATGGCAGCACGACCGAGCCGGTCGCAGGGCTCGCGGAGAGCCTGAAGCTCGTCACGCTGCATGCGCGCGACCACCCCTGGGCCACCGCTCTCGGCACCCGCTTCGCCGAGGGGCAGGACCCGCGGCGGAGCGTGACCGAGCGGTTCGCGATGGAGAAGTGGCTCGACGATGCCGCGATGGCTCGTGCGCGGGTGTCGGACGCGAACCACTTCCTCTACCTGATCCGCGCCAACCAGCTGTTCCTCTCAGGCTACGACAGCCCCGAGGCGGCGCTCTCGCGCAGCAGGGCGAAATGGCTGATCGTTCCCTCGGTGAGCGACCGCGTGTTCCCCATCGAATACAACCGCAGGCTCGCCGAGACGCTGCGCCAGCAGGGGCGGGAGGTGGACGTTGTCGATCTCGAAGGGCCGCTCGGGCATCTCGAAGGCGTGGTGAGCATGGCCAAGGCAGGTGACGCGATCAGGCGGTTGCTGGCGAACTGACCGGCTACGACCGGGGCTTGGCGGAACGTTCCGGACCGCTACCATGCGGTGCGCGGCGGGGAGCCAACCCCGCCGTCTAGAAACCGGAGGACGTTCCGATGCACCGTCGTTCCCTCATGGCGCTGCCGCCGCTGCTCGCGGTCGCATTCGCCATCCCCCTCGCCCATGCCCAGCCGCTCCCCGCCGCCAAGCCGGAGGAGGTCGGGCTCGACCCTGCCCGACTTGCCCGCATCGGCCAGCTTCTCTCGGCCGAGGTCGATGCCGGAAGGCTGCCTGGCGGCGTCATCATGGTCGCGCGCCGCGGCAAGCTCGTGCACACCGAGGCCGTCGGCTTCCGCGACAAGGCGACGCGCGCCACCCTCGCGCCCGATGCCGTGTTCCGCATCTACTCGATGACCAAGCCGCTGGTATCGGTCGCGGCGATGATCCTGGTCGAGGAAGGCAAGCTCCAGCTGACCGACCCCGTCTCGCGCCACCTGCCGGGCTTCGACCGGATGGTGGTGAGCGAGCCGCGGATCGACCCGCTGACGGCATCCGTCTCCTATGTGCAGGTGCCGGCGGCACGGCCGATGACGGTGCAGGACCTGCTGCGCCACACCTCGGGCCTGGCGTATGGCGAGATCACCCAGAACGCGCAGGTGCGGACTGCCTACACGCAGGGCGGTGTGTTCCGTGGCACCGATCCGTTCGATGCGCGGCAACTGACGCCGCAGCAATTCACCGCCGCGGTCGCCGCAGCCCCGCTTGCCAAGCAGCCGGGCACCACCTGGGAGTACAGCCTCTCCTCCGACGTTCTCGGCCGCGTGGTCGAGGCAGCTTCCGGCCAGCGGCTGGAAGTGTTCCTCGAGGAGCGGCTCTTCAAGCCGCTTGGGATGGCCGACACGGCGTTCTTCGTTCCCGAGCCAAAGGCGGGGCGGCTCGCGCAGGGGCTCGGCGTCGACCCGGCGGCGAACAACACCCCCGTGGGGCTGATCGATGTCAGCCGCGCGCCGGGCAATGCCTCTGGCGGGGCAGGGGCCGTCTCGACGGCGGCCGACTATCTCCGCTTCACGCAGATGATGGCCAATGGCGGGTCGCTCGGCGGCGTGAGGATCCTCTCGCCCGCGACGGTGCGGCTCATGACGTCCGACCATCTGGGCAGCGGGATCGCCCAGCCGGTGCAGCCTGGTGAGCTGCTGCTCGGCACGAGGGGCTATGGCTTCGGGCTTGGCTTCGCCGTGCGGCTTGCCGATGGCGTGGCGGGCGTTCCGGGGCAGCAGGGCCAGTTCATGTGGGCTGGCTATGGCGGCACATATTTCTGGGCCGACCCGAAGGAGGAACTGGCGGTGGTGTTCATGTCGGCCGCGCCGAGCGTTGGCCGGGCCGCCTATCGTCGCCTGATGATGCAGATGGTGTATGCCGCCATCACCGGCTGAAAGACCGCACGATAGTTACTGCCGTGGCCGTCTGGCTTTGGTGTCCTGCGCTTCCGGTGCTCACGGCCCATCAGGCCGCTGCGCGCCGGTTCTCGGACACCGCGCCATCCGGCTCACGGCAGCGAACTCTCGCACGTTCTTTGGGCGTGCGGAGTGGGGCTTGCGGGGAGCCCCACCGCTTCGCATGAATGCGCGTGGTGGGCCGGTAGCTCAATGGTCAGAGCTGGCCGCTCATAACGGCCTGGTTGCAGGTTCGAGCCCTGCCCGGCCCACCAGCGCGATCGCCACCCCCCGATTCGTCACGACTGAGGCAAGCCCAGGCCCGGGTCGGGATCCACTTCGTCGAGCGCATGCTGGGCCAAGTCGACGAAGTTTCCGAAGGCGCAGGCATTGAGCCTGGACCTGTCGATGAAGCCCACTCCCTCACAACAACCGGCCGGATCATCGATTGTTTGGTTTTCGATATCAACTGTGGTGCGCCCGTTAGCCTCGCCGACGGCCGCACCGGCAATCCCGCGTGCGTCAACTCACCGGGGCGTTCCCGGCAGGCTCGATCATGGTGCGGACGAAGGTGATGAGGTGATCGGCGTCGTCGAAGTGAACATCGTCCGACTCGAGACTTGTCGTAACGCGCGGAAACTCATCGATGAACGAGAGCTGATCGACGATCGCAAGGCCGTGGTCCTCGATGACGGCGAGGAACCGCTGCCGGTCGTTCAGCCAGACTGTGAGGTGCTTCGACGGCGCCACGAACACCTCGTCCACCATATC
Source organism: Elioraea sp. (assembly GCF_022842375.1). Taxonomy (GTDB): domain Bacteria; phylum Pseudomonadota; class Alphaproteobacteria; order Acetobacterales; family Acetobacteraceae; genus Elioraea_A. The sequence goes on from NZ_JALHPR010000021.1 coordinate 41,829, forward strand.
GCCGCGCAAGCTGACGAGGCCGAACTGGAGGTATCCGTCGTGAGCGAGCTGGTAGGCGTACAGGTCGAGCAGATCGAGCAGGCCATCGCGCCCCGCTGCACCGACCGTGACGACCTCGCCATCCTTCGCCCCAGCGACGAAGCGAGCTTCAGGCCCGAGCAGCGCCTCGCAGAGGGCGCGGAACAGCAGCCAGAGCTTCGGCGCGTCGACGTTGATTTCAGCATACCAGGTGTAGCGAGGGTCATCGGAGGGCTTCAGCACCACGCCCGGTTCGATCCTTGCGGTGCGGAGTTGCTTCCGCCCTGTCGCCCGGCTGGACTCGGGCAACTCCTCTGGTCGCGCGAGCCTGACGCCATCGGGGAAGACGAGAGTGTTCTGCATGGGCACTGCCGGCGCTGGTTGATCGGCGGAAGCGTCCATGCGCCCAGCCGGCGCAGCAAGGAGAAACCCGTTTGCTGGTGCGATCCGCCTGGGGGCCACTCCTGCATAGGCGTTCACCTTTGCGTAATCGCTGCCATGCACCACTCCCTGTCAGCCCTCGAGGAGGCGCAGGATGTTCGGCATGGGTGGGGGAACGAGTCTGGCACCCGAGGTGCTCCGGGGGCCGGAAACCTTGGCAGCCTGGGCGCTTGAAGCGCCGGACGATGAAGCGCAAGGCCTGCGCGCCGTGCTCGCACTTGCCGACGCGCCCGTCGGCCCACCCGCCCGTGCCGCGGCACGGCTGATCAGCACGCACCACCGGGTCGAGACCGTCCGCCGCCTCGCCGCACGGGTTGCAGCCACGCTCGTGCAGGTGCGCTGAGCAGAGGCCCTGGCGCCGCGGCGGTTGCCGCAGGGGGGCGCGTTCGGTAGAACCCGCTCTCCCAAACACGCCAGCGCCGCGAGGGCCCGCCCATGCCCGCCTATCAATACGTCTATGTCATGAAGAACGTCACCAAGGCCTTCCCGGGCGGGCGTGAGGTCTTCAAGGGCATCACCCTCTCCTTCCTCCCCGGCGTGAAGATCGGCGTTCTCGGCGTCAACGGCGCCGGCAAGTCGACGCTGCTCAAGATCATGGCCGGCATCGAGAAGGACTATGGCGGCGAGGCCTGGGCGGCCGAGGGCGTGCGCGTCGGCTACCTGCCGCAGGAACCGCAGCTCGACCCCACCAAGACGGTGGCCGAGAACGTGCGCGATGCGCTGGGCGATGTCGTCACCGCGCTTGACCGGTTCAACGCCATCTCCGCCCTCTTCGGCGAGGAGATGACCGACGAGAAGATGAACGAGCTTCTGGCCGAGCAGGCCGAGCTCCAGGAGAAGATCGACGCCGCCAACGGCTGGGAGATCGACCGGCAGATCGAGATCGCGCTCGACGCGCTCCGCTGCCCTCCGCCCGACAGCCCGGTGACCAACCTCTCCGGCGGCGAGAAGCGGCGCGTCGCACTCTGCAAGCTGCTGCTCGAGAAGCCCGAACTGCTGCTGCTCGACGAACCGACCAACCATCTCGATGCCGAGAGCGTGGCCTGGCTCGAGACGACGCTGCGCGACTACCCCGGCACCGTCATGGTCGTCACCCATGACCGCTACTTCCTCGAGAACGTGACGAGCTGGATCCTCGAGATCGAGCGCGGCCGCGGCATCCCGTTCGAGGGCAACTACACCTCCTGGCTCGACCAGAAGCGCAAGCGCCTGGCGCAGGAGGAGAAGGAGGAAACCGCCCGCATGCGCGCGTTGGCGGCCGAAGCCGAGTGGATCGCCGCGACCCCGAAGGCACGCCAGACCAAGAGCAAGGCCCGCATCCAGAAATACGAGGACATGCTGGCGAGGAGCCAGGAGATGGCCGGCGGCGTGGCCGAGATCGTCATCCCGCCCGGGCCCCGCCTCGGCGGCACGGTGATCGAGGCGCAGGCCCTCTCGAAGGGGTATGGCGACCGGCTGCTGATCGATAATCTCGACTTCAAGCTGCCGCCTGGCGGCATCGTCGGCGTGATCGGGCCGAACGGGGCGGGCAAGACCACGCTGTTCCGCATGATCACCGGCAAGGAGCAGCCCGACGCCGGCACGCTCCGTGTCGGCGAGACGGTGAAACTCGGCTACGTGGATCAGAGCCGCGACAGCCTCGACGCGAACAAGACGGTCTGGGAGGAAATCTCGGGCGGCACCGACGTGATCCATCTCGGCAAGCGTGCCGTGCCCTCGCGCGCCTATGTGGGGGCCTTCAACTTCAAGGGCTCCGACCAACAGAAGAAGGTCGGCATCCTCTCGGGCGGTGAGCGGAACCGCGTGCATCTCGCCAAGATGCTCAAGGCGGAAGCCAACGTGCTGCTGCTCGACGAGCCGACGAACGACCTCGACGTCGATACGCTGCGCGCGCTCGAGGATGCGCTCGCCGATTTCGCCGGCTGCGCGGTGGTAATCAGCCATGATCGCTGGTTCCTCGACCGGCTCTGCACCCACATCCTCGCCTTCGAGGGCGAAAGCCACGTCGAGTGGTTCGAGGGGAACTTCGAGGCCTACGAGGAAGACAAGCGCCGCCGCCTCGGCGACCATGCGACCGACCCGCACCGCATCAAGTACAAGCCGCTCATCCGCGTCTGATCCCCAGGCCATCAGGTCCTGGGGCCGATTGTTCCTCAGCCCGTTTGTTGGTCAGGGAAGCCGCGCGAGCAGGGCGGCGAGTTCGACCTGCCTGCGGCAGCCGGTGCGCGCCATCACGGCCTTGAGCCGAGAGCGCGCCGTCTCCATCGGGATCGCCGCCTGCCGCGCGTGGGCTGCGAGCGACAGCCCGGACGCGATCGCACGCGCGACGGCTGCCTGCGGCTCGCTCAGCCCGAACAGGGCGGAGAGCGCGCCGTTGCCGGGCGCCGCGCCGGCCGCCGGGTCGGTCACGACGAGCAGCACGCGGGGGGCGTCCGGCACGGCGATCGCCTCCGCGATGTAGGGGATCGCCGCTTCGGTGCGGCTGATCGCGAAGCGGCCGGCAGCGTTGGGGTTGCGGATCGCCTCGGCGATCCCGGAGGCAACGGGGCCGTTCGGGCCGAGAATGATGCCGTCGCCACGCGCTGCGAGCCGCCGCAACGCCGCATTTGCCGTCAGGAAACGGCCATCGTCCGTGTAGCGGGCAACCGCGAGGTCGAGCGTTGCGAAGACATCTGCCGCCAGCGCGCCGGTGCTGCGCATCAATGCCGCCTTGTCCTGCGGCGATGGCTCATCCTGGCCGAGGAGGTGGATGCGGGCAGCGCGGCGCAGATGCGGCGCGAGCGCGGCGAGCCGTGCACCCGTGGAGGCGGGGAACGGCCCGCTCGCCTCCGTCCGCCCGAGCCCGAGCCGCGCCTGCAGACCAGCGATCGGCGTCACGGCAAGGCCGAGCGCATGCAGCATCGGCACATGTTCGCGCATGAAGCCGCGCCAGGCGGTGGACATCGCGAACACGTCCGCCGGCACAACGGCATCGAAATCGACGACCGCCCCGTCCGGCAATTCAGGCCAGACGCGCTGGCGCGGATTCTGCGAGGCCCAGCGATCGGTGTAGTCGTCGAGCCTTTCCGCCGCGATCGCCCCGCCGACATGGTGGTCCTGGCGCGTGCCGTCGGCGAGCCGCGCCACGTAATAGAACACCGTGTCGGCGCCGAGGCTCTTCGTTACGAGGGCGAGCGCATCGTCGAAGCTGCCCGTGCCGGCATTGGCTGCGTAGAAGGCGAGGGCGACGGGTGCGAGCCACGCCTCCTCGCGGTCGGCCGTGGCAATGGCTTTCACAGCTTCTCGTCCGTGCCGAGGCGGGAGAGCAGTCGGGCTAGCTCCGCCTGGCCGGCGCAGCCTGCCTTCCCGAGAACGGCTTTCAGCTGCGTGCGCGCCGTCTCGATGCCGATGCCGCGCCGCATCGCTGCCGCCGTGAGCGTCACGCCGGTTGCAAGCTCCGTCGCGAGCGCCGCCTCGGCTGGCGTGAGGCCGAGCAGGCGCTGCAGCAGCGCTGCATCCGGTGTGCCGACCGTCGGGTCGGTGACGACCAGGAGCACCCCGCGCGCATGCACCTCCACCCCGCCGACGGCGATGGCCTGCACGAGATAGGGCGCGCCGCCACCGCGGCGGGGCACGGCGATGGTCCGCATCGCCGGCTTGCCCGAGGCGCGCATCAGCGGGAGTTCTGCGATGGCGCGGGCAAGGGCTGCATCCGTCCTCGGATCGACGGCGGCCAGCCGCTCATGCCCGACGACGAGGCCGTCGCGCCGCCGGGCGAGCCGGCGCAGTGCAGCATTGGCGTTCAGCATCTGGGGCGCGCCATGGGCGACGGCGAGCGGTTGTGGCAGCGCCTCGATGTCGCCGAGGCCCGCCTGCTCGCCAAGCCCGTCGGCCGCGGCGGTGCGGGTCGTGGCCATGTGCGCGGCGATCATCATTCTGGCCCGCAGCGCCACCACGAGATGCGGCGCGATGGCCAATATCGCGCTCAACGTCTCCCCCCCGAACGGACCGCGCAGGTCGTTCCGCCCGATCGAGAACCGCGCCTCGATCCCGGGCGCCGGGCTGAGCCGCACGCCGCAGATATGGCGTGCTGGAAAACCGGTGCGACGCATGATCGGGCCCAGCGGTCCGTTCGCGAGGCTGTCGGGTGGCACCAGGGTATCGAAGGTGACCGGCACGCCGAAGGGTGCTGCCGCCCAGACGGCGCGGCGTGGATTGTGCGGGGCGACGGTGCGGTATTCGGCGAGCACGGCAGGTGCGGCGCGCATCGCCTGGACATCGGACCAGTGATCGTCCGCCCCGACGAAGAAGACGAGTGCCTCCTCCGCACCGAGGGCATGCGACAGCTCCGTCAGCGGTCCGCGGAGCGATGCCCCGTCGAAGGCGGCCTCGGTGAGCTTCAACGTTCTTGCGAGAAGCGATGCCCTGTCCACCGCCTGAGGGTGACGAGAGACACCGGGGAATTCAACACGATCTCACCCGAACGGGTGATGGCAATGTGATGGCGGTCACACATTCTCACTTTAGCGCGAGCGAGGGCCCTCGTTTCCTGCCTGCTGGGGCGCCCGCCGATCGCGCGAGGGGAGGGCTGATGCGCAATTGGGGGAGATTCCTCGGAACGACACCGGAGCCGGCTGGGCTCATGGCCCGGGCCGATGCCTGGGCCGACCAAATCCGCGACCCGACGGGTGCCTACCGCGTCGTGGCGGAAATGGTCTCGGACCTCGCAGCGATGGCGGAGGTCTGCGACAACGCCGAGTGGGGGCTGCTGCGTAGTGCGCTGCTTGCCCATCCGCTCTCCCAGCTTCTCCGCCGCGACCCCCTGCTTGCGCGGGCCTGGCGGCGCTGTGACGCGCTCGGGCAGATGGGTGTCGGACAGCAGGATGCCGTGCTGGTCGACCTCATGCTGCGCCACCCGGAGAGCGAGGTCCTGCTCCGTCGCGCCGATGACATCGGCCGCAACGTCTATGAGGCGACGTCGGCGCTGCCCGGCTGCGAAGCGATGCGCGATTGTCGCCGCCTGCTAGCCCGGCTTGGCGATTCGGTGGCCGAACGCCGCTGGGGGGCCGAGATCCTTGGCATCGGTCCCGCATACATGCGCGAGGCAGCACTTTCGTTGTCCGGCCCGGCGGGCGGCATCCGCCGGTGGGTCGGCCTCGTCCCGTACCAGGACGATGCGACGGTGATCGCCCGCTCCATGCCGGTTCCGTGGGTGATCCCCTATGTCGCGCGAACGCTGCCAACCCTGCTGCGGCCCGACCTGCTGGGATCGTTCGACCTCGTCTACTGCACTGGGCTCGACCAGCTCCCGGATCAATCGGCCGAGCTTCTGATGGTCGCGGCCTTCGCCCGTGTCAGGCCCGGTGGGCGGCTGCTGCTCGCGGGCCACGATGGCGGCGGCGGCGATGCCGCGTTCTGGCGACTTGCTGCCGCCACGGTGCTCCACCAGCGCGACGAAGCGCGATTCGCAGGGCTCGCGGCCGCCTTGCCGCCGCGGGATATTGCCGCGCGCAGGGTCTTCCGCAGCATCAATGACGCGATGGTCTATCTCGAGGTGGAGAAGGCCTGAGGGTGCCGACCTGATTCGGACAGCCCTCGTTCCGGCCTGCACGATCGACGCCTGAAACGCCGCAGCCTGCAGCGTCGCATCAATTGGCCTGTTCGCGCTGCTCCATCTGGGCCAATTGCTGGCGCATCGCGCGCAGAAGCCCATCCATCCCGCCGCTGCGCTGCACGACCGCGCCATACTCGGAGCGTTGCGTGATGCGGAGGCTCGTTCCCTCAGCTACCAGGTCGATCACGAGCGGCTTGCCGTTGGTGGCGGAAACGCGCCAGTCGAGGTTCACCGCGGGGTTGTTCGGGCGGTTGACTGTCGTCGCCACGACAGCCTCGTCATCGGACGCCATCTGGGAGCGGCCGATCGCGAAGGTGACGCCGCGGAGTTCGCCGAACCGCGACGAGAGGTTGCGGACCAGGGTTTCCTCGAACAACCGGAGGTACTCGCCCCGCTGCTGCTCGGTGGCCGTGCGCCAGTGTCGGCCGAGCACGAACTGGGCGACGCCGCGCACGTCGACGCTGTCGCGCAGGATGTCGGAGACGGCCTCGCGCTTGGCATCGGTGCTGGAATTGCCGTTCAGCACGTTGATCACGTCGTTGCCGCGCTTCTCGATGAAGCTCGCCGCAGTCGTGGCCAAGTCGGCCGCCGAGCAGGGCTTGGCCTGCAAGCCAAGAACCGACGCTGCGCCGATCAGCGCAAGGACGTGACGCCGCCTGATCATCGGGGGCCGCGGTTGGCGCCGCTCCAGTCGAAGTAGCGGACCTGGCCGGTGCCCTCGTTGCGGATGTCACGGGCGCGCTGCTGCACATAGGCGCTGCGCAGCGCGGCGTAGTAGTCGAGGCTGCCGGCGCGCAGCGCATCCAGCGGCTCGATCAGCGATTCGCGCGTGTCGACCGCCTGCACCGCGATTCGCGCGACGCGCAACGCCTCGACCGTGTCGCCCTGGCCGAGATACATCCATGGGTCGGTGAAGAAGTCGACCGCGCGGCCCGTCACGTCACGCAGGTTGGATGGCCCGAGGAGCGGCAGCACGATGTAGGGGCCGCCATTGGTTGTGCCGGCCCAGACCGCCAGGTTCTGGCCCATGTCCTCGAACATCGGCGGATAGCCCATGTCGGTCGCGAAGTCGAAGACGCCGAACAGGCCGATGGTGGAGTTGATCGCGAACCGTGTCGCGGCTGAACCGGCCCGGTCGGGCGTGCCCTGGACCAGGCTGTACACGGCCGTGCGCGGCAGCAGCAGGTTATCGAGGAAGTTGGCAACGCCCGTGCGCACCGGCTGCGGGATGAAGATGCGATAGGCCTCGGCCGCGGGGCGAAGCAACAGCGTATCCACAGCGTCGTTGAACGTGTGCGTCACCCGGTTCAGGGGCTCGAGCGGATCGTTCGTCTCGAAGTACTCGGCCCGCGCCTCTGGATCCGACTCCGGCGGCGGCAGGTTGCAGCCGCTCACCAGGCCGATAAGACCGATGGCCGCAGCAAGGCGAAGGGGCAGACGATGCATCACGGAAAAGCCACCCATGGTCGATGTGTTTCGCCGCAGTCACAGCATTCAAGTCACACAAGCCGCTATCCGCTCGGGCAAGTCACCGCGAGTGGGCGCCGATGCCAGCTGCCACGCCGCCGCACCATACCTGCGCCCTCGTATCGTCGCAAATACATGTTTGCGATCGGTTTACATGGGGCATCGGCAATACTGCATGCCTCGGCGTGCCGGCATTCGCCACTCACGTCGACTTGCGCTGGTGGCGTGCCGAGGCCATTCATCATGCGAGGCCGCCGCATGCGGCGCGGTCCCTGGTGGAAGACGGACGGGTGATGACGATGGCTGGGCATGGCACGGAACATGGGCATGACACCGAAAGCGCTTCCGTCCTGGCACGTTGGGCGGCAGGACCGCGCTTCGCTGCCCTTCCCGGCAGGCCCGACGGGCTTGCCCCGCCGAAGCTGTCCTTCGAGTTCTTTCCGCCGAAGACCGATGCGCTCGAGGCCCAGCTCTGGTCCTGCATCCGACGGCTCGAGCCGCTGGCCCCGCGATTCGTCTCCGTGACCTACGGCGCTGGCGGCACCACGCGCGAACGGACACACGCAACGGTTGCGCGGATCGCCCAGGACAGTTCGCTCACGCCGGCAGCGCATCTCACCTGCGTCGGCGCCAGCCGTGCCGAGGTCGATGCCGTCGCCCGCGCCTACTGGGAGGCCGGCGTACGGCACATCGTCGCACTCCGCGGTGATCCGCCGGCGGGGGTGACGCAGTACACTCCCCATCCTGAAGGCTATGCCTTTGCGGCCGATCTCGTCGCCGGGCTGAACGCGATCGCGCCGTTCGAGATCTCGGTTGCCGCCTACCCGGAGACGCATCCCGGCGCGCTGTCGCCCGATGCCGACCTCGACAACCTCAAGCGCAAGATCGATGCAGGCGCTACGCGCGCGATCACGCAGTATTTCTTCGAGGCCGACAGCTATCTCCGCTTCCTCGACCGCTCACTCGCTGCGGGCATCACGGTGCCGATCGTGCCTGGCATCCTGCCGGTCACGAACTTCTCCCAGGTCGTGAAGTTCAGCGCGATGTGCGGCGCCTCGGTTCCCGCCTGGCTCGCGCGCATGTTCGAGGGGCTGGATGACGATCCCGAGACTCGGCGGATGGTCGCGGCCGTTGCTGCTGCCGAGCAGGTGCGCCTGCTGCAGGCTGCCGGCGTCGACGAGTTCCATTTCTACACGCTGAACCGGCCTGACCTGACCTACGCGATCGCCCATCTGCTTGGCGTGCGGCCGACGCGGGCTGCCGTCACGGCGACCGCTGCGGCGTGACCAGGCGGCGATAGACAGGCGCCAGCAGGAACGGGCTCAGGAACAGCGGGAACTGGCAGAGGGCAAAGAACAGCAGCAGGTCAGGCTCGCTGTCCGACGGCATCACTGCAAGATAGAGCGCCATGTTGCGATTGCCCGACATCAACCCCGAGGCAAGCGCGATCCGCTGGCCGAACGGGGCGAACGCAAGCGCCGTCAGCGCATTCAGCCCGTAATTGCAGAGAAAGCCGAGCGCCGTTGCCAGCGCGACGAAACCCGGGCGCGCAATGGCGGTGGCCAGGATGCCATCCATCACGCCGACGCCGTAGAGCACGACAAGCAGCACCGCCGCACCGTCGATCGCGCCCGCATGGGGTTTCAGGCGCGCCTCGCCGAACGCGCGGCGCACAGCGAGGCTGACGACGAGCGGCAGGCCGACGACGAGCAGAAGCCGTGCCGAGAGGCCCGCCACCGTGATCGGCAGCGCGATGCCGAGCAGGCCAAGCGCCAGCGGCGGTGCCGTGAACGGCACGATCAGCGTCGACAGCACCGATCCCACCAGGGAAATCTGCGCATCGAGCCCGACGAGTCGCGCGAAGGCAGGCGCGGAGGTCGTCGCACACCCGGTCGCGACGATGACGAAGGCAGCGCCGAGCGGGCCCGAGAACCCAACCTGTTCGGCAAGCCACACGCCGGCAAAGGCCACGAGCGGTGCACCGACCATCAACCAGGCGAGCAGCCAGAGAACGAGGCCTGGCCTCCGCAGATAGGCGAACACCGCCGCGAAATCGACGCGCAGCAGCACAAGCGTCATCAACCCGACGACCGTCGGCGTGACGATGAAGCGCATCGCACGCGCAAGTGGTGGCACGAACAACCCGACGAAGATCGACAGCGCCAGCAGGATTGCGCCACGCCGGGAGAAAAACTCAAGGAATCGACCGATCATCATCCGCGCGACGGCTTTCACGTCTGATCGGCCCTTTGCGTGGCCGCGCGGGTGTTCTATATGCCCCGCCATGCACACGCTACCTGTCCTGGTCGCGGCGCTCGTCATGCTCGGCGCTGCTCCGTCCTTCGCTGCCTGCAACTCTCCAGCCGCACCGGGTGCGGACTGGCGGCGCTGTCTGCTCGACAGGCGCGATCTCACGGGGGCCGATCTCACCGGCGCGGTCCTCCGGGACGCGTCGCTGCAGCGCGCGACGCTCGCGGGCACGAAACTCGTGAACGTCGAAGGGCCGGATGCCCGCTTCGTATCGGCCGACCTGAAGAAGGCCGATCTCTCCGGGTCGAACTTCCGCGGCGCCGATTTCACGCGTGCCGACATGCGCGAGGCCGTGCTGAAGCAGACCGACCTGCGCGGGGCGCGCTTCTTCGGTGCCGACCTGCGTGGCGCTGACCTCACCGGGGCCGATCTCGGCGGCGTCGATCTGAACAACGCACGCCTTGGCGGCGCGCGCTGGGTCGATGGTGAGCGGGTCTGCGCCGAAAACTCGATGGGCATCTGCCAATAGGCGCCGTTGCCAAGCGACATTGCAGTGACTGCTGCGGCTGATCATGCTGCGGCGATGGATCCCCATCCCTATCTCGCCCGCCTGAATCCGGAGCAGCGCGAGGCCGTCGAGACGCTCGATGGCCCGCTGCTCGTGCTGGCCGGCGCAGGGACCGGGAAAACGCGGGTCCTGACCGCCCGATTCGCGCACCTGCTGCTGACCGGCCGTGCCGCGCCCGGCGAGGTGCTCGCGGTCACCTTCACCAACAAGGCCGCGCGCGAGATGCGCGAGCGTGTTGCCGCGATGCTCGGCCGCACGGTCGAGGGCCTCTGGCTCGGCACGTTCCACGCGCTTTGCGTGCGCATGCTCCGCCGCCACGCCGAGCGGGTCGGCCTCAAGTCCAACTTCACCATCCTCGATACCGATGACCAGCTGCGGCTCCTGAAGCAGGTGATGGAGGCGGCCAACCTCGACACCAAGCGCTGGCCGCCGCCCGGCATGATGTCGGTGATCCAGCGCTGGAAGGACCGCGGGCTCGCGCCATCGGCCGTGACGCCTGTGGAGGACAGTGAGTTCGGCGGCGGCCGCGCGCGCGCGATCTACGCCGACTACCAGGCCCGGCTTCTCGCGCTGAACGCCGCCGATTTCGGCGACCTGCTGCTCCACGCCGTCACGCTGCTGCAGCGAGAGCCCGAGGTGCTGGCCGAGTACCACCGACGCTTCCGCTACATCCTGGTCGACGAGTACCAGGACACGAACACGGTGCAGTATCTCTGGCTGCGCCTGCTCGCGCAGAAGCACCGCAACATCTGCTGCGTCGGCGACGATGACCAGTCGATCTACTCCTGGCGCGGGGCGGAGGTGGAGAACATCCTCCGCTTCGAGCGTGATTTCCCCGGTGCCGTGATCGTCAGGCTCGAGCGCAACTACCGCTCGACGCGCCCGATCCTCGCCGCTGCCTCGGCGCTGATCGCGCAGAACGAGGGGCGGCTGGGCAAGACGCTGCGGCCCGGCCGCGAGGATGCGGAGGGCGACAATGTCGAGGTGCACGCGCTCTGGGACAGCGAGGAGGAGGCGCGCATGGTTGGCGGGCGCATCGAGGCGCTCCGCCACGACGGGCATTCGCTCGCCGAGATCGCCGTTCTCGTCCGCGCCGGCTTCCAGACGCGCGCCTTCGAGGAGCGGATGATCACCCTCGGCATTCCCTACCGCGTCGTCGGCGGCTTGCGCTTCTATGAGCGCGCCGAGATCCGCGATGCGATGGCCTATCTCCGCCTGCTGACGCAGCCTGCCGATGACCTGGCATTCGAGCGCATCGTGAACACGCCGCGCCGCGGCGTCGGCGACACGGCGCTGCGCGCGATCCACGAGGCAGCGCGGCGTGACCAGGTGCCGCTGTCGATCGCGGCGGAGGCGCTCGTCGGCACCGATGTGCTGAAGGGCAAGGCACGGCCCGCACTTGCGCAGTTCTTCCGCGACCTCTCGCGCTGGCGCGCGATGCTCGACCGCGAGGGGCATGTCGCGACGGTCGCGACCGTGCTGGACGAGAGCGGCTATACCGACATGTGGCGGAACGACCCGTCACCGGAAGCACCGGGGCGGCTCGAGAACCTGCGCGAGCTCCTGCGCGCCATCGCCGATTTCGAAACCCTCGGCGGCTTTCTCGAGCATGTCGCCCTGGTGATGGAGAACGACGAGGCGGCGGAAGCGGACCGCGTGACGCTGATGACGCTGCACGCCGCCAAGGGCCTCGAGTTCGACACGGTGTTCCTGCCTGGCTGGGAGGAGGGCGTGTTCCCGAACCAGCGCTCGCTCGACGAAGGTGGTGCGAAATCGCTCGAGGAGGAGCGGCGCCTCGCCTATGTCGGACTCACCCGCGCACGGCGCCGTGCCATCGTCTCGTGGGCCGCGAACCGGCGCATCTACGCCAACTGGCAGAGCTCGATCCCCTCGCGTTTCGTCGCCGAACTGCCCGAGGCGCATGTGACGCGCAGTGCCGTGTCCGGCCTGCAGGCGGCGCGCAACATCGACACGGCGTCCTCCATGTTCCCTGCCATCGGCTTCGGCGGGCCGCGGCGTGGCCGCGTGATCGAGGCCGGCGCCTGGGAGGTGACGCCACGGCCCGCGCGCGAAGGGGCCATTCCCGTGGGCTCGCGCGTGTTCCACCAGAAATTCGGGTACGGCACGGTGCGCGGCGTCGATGACGACAAGCTCGATGTCGAGTTCGCCACGGGCACCAAGCGCATCCTCGACCGGTTCGTGGAGAAGGCATGAAGGCCGTTGATCTCCCGCGGCTTTTCGTCACGGTTCCGGAGCATGCCGTGCCGGCTTTCGCCGCCGCATTCGAGAGCGCGTGCGAGAGCGTCTCGTTCTTCCGGATGCACGACCAGGGCCACCCGACGTCGGACGACTGGACGGTGGAGGGGCTGCTGCGGGACCCCGCCGCGCGCGGCGCTCTCGACGGCGCCCTGGCGCTGGCCGCCGCGGTTGCCGGCATCGCCCCGCCCGCCCTGGCGGAGGAGAGCGTCGAGGCGGAAGGCTGGCTCGCGCGGACCCGCGAGGCCTTTCCGCCCCAGCCCATCGGCAGCCGCTTCCTGATCCGCGGGACGCATGACGCCGACGTGACGATGCCTGGCCGCATCGCGCTCACCATCGACGCAGGGCTTGCCTTCGGCTCAGGCGAGCATGCGACGACGCGCGGCTGCCTCATGGCGCTCGAACGCCTGCCGCGGCCGAAGGGGCGGATGGCCGATATCGGCACCGGCTCAGGCGTGCTGGCGCTCGCCGCCGTCGCGCTCTGGCACGTCAAGGCGATCGGGGTGGAGATCGAGCCCTGGGCCGCGCGCGTGGCGGCCGAGAATGCGCGGATGAACCGGCTGCATCTGCTGGCCACGCTCGTGCACGGCAATGGCTGGCACGCGCCGGCCATCCGCCGCCACGCGCCCTACGGCCTCGTCACCGCCAACATCCTCGCGAGGCCGCTGTGCGCCATGGCGGCCGACCTTGCCCGTAACCTCAAGCGCGGTGGGCATGCGGTGCTGTCGGGGTTGCTGGTGGAGCAGGCGCCGATGGTGCTTGCCGCCCATCGCCGCGTCGGCCTCTCGCTCGCCGGGCAGATCGACATCGGCCCCTGGGCGACACTGATCCTCCACAAGCGCTGAGCCAAGAAACGAGAAGGGCGGGGCCCGTTGCCGGACCCCGCCCCTGATCGTCGTCAGTCAAGCCGGTGGGTCAGGCAGCAGCCTTGGCCATCGTCGGCACGTTGCCGTTCGCGGCCAAGGGCCGTGCCGCAACCGCGGCGCGGCGCGGGCTGGTGCGGGCGACTGCGAAATCCTCGTCGAACACGCGGGCAAGGTCGGCCCGCTCGAGCCCGATGTCGGCGAGCTCACGCTCGTTCATCGCGTTGAGCTGGTCGAACACCGCGCGGCGGTCGGGGTAGCGCGCGAGGAACAGCAGGGCGGCGCGGATGCCGCGATAGGTGGCGGTGACCGCGCGCGCGAGGCCCCGGCCGATCGCCTCGTCGCGGGCGCGCATGGCGGCAAGCCGGATGGCCTCCACATCGCGTGCGTGGCGGCTCGGGGCCAGGTTCAGGAGGAGGGCCGTCTCCTCCTTGGTGATGCGGGCGTCCATGGTCTAGGGTCCTTCGGGTGCGAGGGGGCAGCTCTCGGCCGTCGCCGTCAGTGGCGCCGGCTGCCACCCCGTGTTCGCCTTACCAACATGGGATTCCGCGGCTCTTCGCACATGCGAGATGATCCCCGAGCCGCTATGCGTCCAGCGCATGGATTTTGCGGAGCTATGAAATCGCTGTGAAACACTCGGTTAATCTTCGTGTGGTGGGCCTCCGCGCCGAACTCGCGCGCCGTGGGCTCGACGGGTTCGTCGTGCCGCGCGCCGACGAGCACCTCAACGAGTACATCCCCGCGTCGGCCGACCGGCTGCGCTGGCTCACGGGTTTCACCGGCTCGGCCGGGCTTGCCATCGTGCTGGCGGATGCAGCGGCGATGTTCACCGACGGGCGTTACCTGCTGCAGGTCGGCGCCGAGGTCGATGGCACGACGTTTACCATCCGCCACATCATCGAGGCCTCGCCCGAGGCCTGGCTGCGCGAGAGCCTGAAGCCGGGCCAGCGCGTGGGCTATGACCCGTGGCTGCATGGCGAGGAGGGGCTGGCGCGGCTGACGGCCGCTGCTGCTGCCGTCGGCGCATCGCTCGTGCCGGTCGCTGACAACCCGGTCGATGCGGTGTGGGACGATCGGCCCGCACCGCCTGCCGGGCGACCCGTGCCGCACCCCGTCGCCTTTGCCGGCGAGGAGGCGGGGGAGAAGCGCGCGCGCATTGCCGCTGCGATCGGCAAGGCAGGGGGGAAGGCAGCGCTGCTGACGGCACCCGAGAGCATCGCCTGGCTGCTGAACATCCGGGGCGACGATGTGCCCTACAACCCCATCGCACTCGCCTTCGCGCTCGCGCGCGATGACGGGCGCGTCACCCTGTTCATCGACCCCGCGCGCGTCGACGCCGCGCTGCGCGTGCATCTCGGCAACGCGGTGGCGGTCGAGCCGCCGTCCTCCCTCGGCGCCGCGCTCGATGCGCTCGGTGCTGCCAAGGCCACCGTGATGGTCGATCCGCGCGGGACGCCATCGTGGTTCCCCGCACGGCTGCGTGACGCGGGTGCTGCGGTGCTCGCAGAGCCTGATCCCGTTTTGTTGCCGAAATCATGCAAGAACGCTACCGAACAGGCTGGCTCGCGCGCGGCGCAATTGCGTGATGCCGTGGCGATCGCCCGCTTCCTCGCCTGGTTCGACGCCGAGGCGCCGAAGGGAATGCTCACCGAACTCGCGGCAGGGGATGAACTGCTCAGGCTCCGCGCCGAGGGCGAACATTTCGCAGGAGAATCATTTCCCGCCATCACCGGCTCAGGCCCCAACGGCGCGATCATCCACTACCGCGCGACGGAGGCAACGAACCGGCGCATCGGCCCGGGCGACGTGTTCCTCCTCGACAGCGGTGCCCAGTATCGCGATGGCACCACCGACATCACCCGCACCATGCTGGTGGATGGCACGACAGCGGATCTCGCCGAGATCGCCGATCGTTTCACGCGCGTGCTGAAGGGCCACATCGCGATCGCGACGCTGCGGTTCCCGAAAGGGGTTGCCGGCCCGCATCTCGAGGCGCAGGCGCGCCGCGCGCTCTGGGATGTCGGGCTCGACTATGACCACGGCACCGGCCATGGCGTGGGCAGCTACCTCTCGGTGCACGAGGGGCCGACGGGGCTGTCGCGCGCCGCGCGGCCGATCCCGCTCGCACCCGGGATGATCCTCTCGAACGAGCCGGGCTTCTATGCCAATGGCCGCTACGGCATCAGGCTCGAGAACCTGCTGCTGGTGCGCGATGAGGAGATCGCGGGCGCGACAAAGCCGTTCCTGGCCTTCGAGACGCTGACGCTCGCGCCGTTCGACCGCCGGCTGGTCGCGGCGGCGTTGCTCACTGAGACGGAACGATCCTGGATCGACACCTACCACGCCCGCGTGCTGCGCGAGGTCGGCCCCCGCGTGTCGCCCGCCGTGGCGTCCTGGCTCGCCGCCGCCTGCGCGCCATTGTGAGCGACGCGCACGACCTCGCGCGCTTCGTCGCTGCCCAGGCGCCGATGATCGATGCGGTGTTGGCGGAGCTCCGCGCCGGCCGCAAGCGCACGCACTGGATGTGGTTCGTGTTCCCGCAACTCCGCGGCCTTGGCACCTCGCCGATGGCCGAGCGCTACGGCATCGCCTCGCTGGCCGAGGCGCGCGCCTATCTCGCCCACCCCCTCCTCGGCCCACGGCTGCGGGAGTGCACCGAGGCCGTGCTGGACCATGCCGGCACGGACCTCGGTGTCATCCTCGGGCCCGTCGATGCGCTCAAGTTCCGCTCGTCGATGACGCTGTTCGCCCACGCCGCAATCGAGGATGACGGCGTGTTCGATCGCGCCCTCGACACCTTCTGCGAGGGCCGACGCGATGAGCGCACCCTCGCGTTGCTTTAGCGCGGCAGCCGCGCGTCGTACTCGCCGCGCAGCCTCTGCCAGGTGCTCCAGAACGGCCCGGGCGCCTGCCCGCGCGAGACGGCAGCGAGAATGTCGAGATGCGCGTGCCAGCCGCCCGCGACGCTGAGCAGCGTGTCACGGTCGGGCAGGTTGCGGTGCTCGATCACGAGCCGCACCTCGTCGCCCCACGGCTCGAGCGTGAACGTCACGTCGCCGGCATTGCCCCAGCCCATGACGAGCAGCCGCGGCGGCTCGATGCGCGTGATGGTGCTCTCCAGCCGGTGTTCGCACGGGTGGCCCTCCGGCCTCGGCTCGTCGTGACCGGTCAGCGTATCGTTGTGCCATGTGAGCGAGACGCGCCCGCCGACATGCAGCTCCATCTCGCCGGTCGCCAGCCATCGGCCGCGCTTGTCGCTCTCGGTCAGGTACGCCCAGACGCGCTCGATCGGGCCTGGCAGAAGCCGCTCGATGCGGAGCGTCATCGGCGCGGTGAGCACGCCGTAGCCAGGGCGGAATGCCGTGTCAGCCATCATTCTCTCCTTTCGGTGTTGCCGCGACCTCGTCGCGGAGGAGGGCCTCGAGCGTGTCGAGGCGGTCGGACCAGAAGCGCTGGTAGAAGCCGGTCCAGGCATGCGCACCGGCAAGCGGGGCCGCCTCGAGCCGGCAGAGATGCGTGCGGCCCTTCACGGTGCGCCGCACCAGGCCGGCGCGTTCGAGCGCCTTGATGTGCTTCGACGCAGCCGCGAGCGAGATCGCGAAGGGGGCGGCGAGCTCGCCCACGCTCCGCTCGCCGCCGGCAAGGGCGCGGAGCATGCGCCTGCGGGTGGCATCGCCGAGCGCGTGGAAGACCGCGTCCAGGGCCTTGGGTTCAGCAGTCGGGAGTTCATGTTCAACCATGTGGTTGATCATTCTCTCCCCGCCGCTGATTGTCAACCGTTTGGTTGAGCGTTAGCTGGGCGCGAACCCTGCCAGCGCCCGCCACTCCGCTTCCGTGACCGTGCGGACCCCGAGCGCGGTGGCCTTATCAGCCTTCGAACCTGCGTCAGCGCCGACGACGACGATGTCGGTCTTCTTGGAGACGCTGTCGGTCACCTTCGCCCCCAGCGCCTCGGCCCGCGCCTTGGCTTCAGGGCGCGTCATGGTCTCGAGCGTGCCGGTGAAGACGATCGTTTTTCCCGCAAGCGCGCTGTCGCTGCCTTCGGGTGCCGCGACGTCCTCCGCCGTCACCTCCGCCATCAGGGCGTCGAGGGCGTCGAGGGCGTCGAGATTGCGAGGTTCGGCGAAGAACTCCACGAGTTCATCGGCGATCGCTGGCCCGATGCCGATGATGCTGCCCAGCGCCTCGCGCGCCTCGGAGCCGATGATGCGGGCAGCGATCATCGCCTCGCGCCAGGCGGCGTAGCTGCCGTAGTGGCGGGCAAGCAGCTTCGCATTCGCCTCGCCGATGCGGCGGATGCCGAGGCCGAAGATCAGCCGGTCGAGCGGGATGCGCCGCCGCGCCTCGATGCCGTCGAGGATGTTGTCGAGCTTGCGTGCCTTCCAGCCCTTCCAGCCGAGGATGGTGGCGCGATGCTCCTTCAGCCGGAAGATGTCGGCAGGCGACCGGATCAGCCCTGCCTCGTGGAACAGGATGACGTTCTCCTCGCCAAGCCCCTCGATGTCGACCGCACCGCGCGAGGCGAAGTGGCGCAGCCGCTCGACCACCTGGGCCGGGCAGATGAGCCCGCCCGTGCAGCGGCGCACCACCTCGCCCTCGGGCCGCACCGCGTGGCTGCCACAGGCGGGGCAGCGATCGGGGAACACGTAGGGCACGGCCCCGGCGGGGCGCTTCTCGAGGACGACGCCGAGCACCTGGGGGATGACGTCGCCGGCGCGCTGGATGATCACCGTGTCGCCGATGCGGATGTCCTTCCGAGCGATCTCGTCGGCGTTGTGCAGCGTCGCGTGCCGCACCACGACGCCGCCGACGGTCACAGGGTCCATCACCGCGCGCGGGGTCAGCGCGCCGGTTCGGCCGATCTGGATCTCGATGTCGCGCAGCACGGTGGTTGCCTGCTCGGCCGGGAACTTCCAGGCGATCGCCCAGCGCGGCGCGCGCCCGACGAAGCCCAGGCGCTCCTGCCAGTCGAGCCTGTCGAGCTTGTAGACGACGCCGTCGATGTCGTAGGGCAGCGAGGCACGCTCCGCTCCGATCCCGTCCTGGAACGATGCGGCAGCGGACCAGTCGTCCAGCAATGTCGATCGCGGGTTCACGTGGAACCCCCAGGCGAGCAGCCGGTCGAGGAACCCGTGATGGGTGTCGGCCACCTTCTCCGACACCTCGCCCATCGCGTAGGCGAAGAGGCGCAAGGGGCGCGTCGCCGTTACCGCCGCATCCTTCTGCCGCAGCGAACCCGCCGCTGCGTTGCGCGGGTTCATGAAGGGCTCCTCGCCCTCTGCCTCGAGCCCGGCATTCAGCGCAAGGAACTCGCCGCGCTCCATGTACACCTCGCCGCGGATCTCGATGAGCGCAGGCGCGGGGCTTTGCAGCGTGCGCGGCAGGTCGGCGAGCGTCAGCAGGTTTGTAGTGACATCCTCGCCCTCCGCACCGTCGCCGCGCGTCGCACCGCGCACGAAACGACCCTGCTCGTAGGTGAGGTTGATCGAGGCGCCGTCGATCTTCGGCTCGGCGACGACGGCCAGCCGCTCGGTCTCGGGAAGGCCGAGGAAGTTGCGGATGCGGCTGACGAAGCCAGCGATGTCGGCGGCATCGAAGGCGTTGTCGAGCGAGAGCATCGGCCGGCGGTGCCGCGCCTTGGCGAAACCGCGCGCAGGTGCTGCGCCGACGCGGCGGGCGGGGCTGTCGAGGCGTACCAGGGCAGGGAAACGCGCCTCGATCGCATCGTTGCGGCGCTTCAGCAAATCATAGGCGGCATCCGAGATCGCCGGCCGGTCCTGCTGGTGATAGAGGGCGTCGTGGCGCGCGATCTCGGCCGCCAGCGCGGCGAGCTCCTCCGCCGCCTCGGCCTCAGTCAGCGCATCGGGTGCTATGGCGCGAAGCCCGCTCACGTCACCCCTGCGAGCAGGCTGTCGGCCGCCGCGCGCGCGGCGTCGGTCACGCGTTCGCCGGCCAGCATGCGCGCGATTTCCTCCCGCCGCGCCATGTCGTCGAGCGGCACGACGGTCGTCACCGTCCCGCCCTTGCCCTGGCGCTTCTCGACGCGCCACTGCACGGCCGCCTTGGCGGCGACCTGCGGCGAGTGGGTGACGACGAGAACCTGCAGCCCAGTGGCAAGCCTTGCCAGGCGTTCGCCAACCGCCGCTGCCGTGGCACCGCCTATGCCGCTGTCGACCTCGTCGAACACCAGGCTCGGCACCGTGCCCGCTGAGGCGAGAACGACCTTGAGCGCGAGCATGAGGCGGGCGAGCTCACCGCCCGAGGCGGTACGGGCGAGCGGGGCCGGCGGGAGCCCTGGGTTCATCGCGACGAGGAAGCGCACCGCGTCAGCCCCCGAGGCACCCCATTGCTCCTCCGGCAGCGCCGTCACCTCGGTGATGAAGCGTGCCTTCTCGAGCTTCAGCGGCCCAAGCTCCTTCGCCACGGCACGGTCGAGCTTCTGCGCGGCCTCTGCCCGCGCGGCCGACAGCGCGGCGGCAGCGTCGCGGTAGGTCGCGCGCGCCGCGGTGGCGGCAGCGGCGAGCCCGCCGATCCGTTCCTCTCCCGCATCGAGTGCGGAAAGCCGCTCACGCCATTCGGCGAGAAGCGCGGGCAGCGCGGCAACGGTCGTGTGGTGCTTCCGCGCCATGGCGCGCAACGCGAACAGGCGCTCTTCCGTCCGTTCGAGGCCCTGCTGGTCGGGCCCGCTGTCGGCGGCGAGGCGCTCCAGCAACGTCTCGGCTTCGGCGAGCGCATCCTGCGCGCGGCCGATCGCGGCGAGCGCGGGTTGCGCCTCGTCATTCGGAGGGGGCAGGCGATCGAGGGCGCGGGCGGCATCGCGCAACGCAGCGGCAGCACCCTTCTGCCGCGTCAACGCCGCCAGCGCCTCGGCGTATCCCTCCGCCCGTCGCTCGCCCTGCTGCAGTCGCCTGCGCGCGACGTCGAGCGCCTCTTCCTCGCCCTCCTCGGGCGCAAGCTTGCCGAGTTCCGCGACACCGTGGCGGAGGAAATCCTCCTCCGCCCGCGCGGCAGCGACGGCTGCCTCCGCATCGGCGAGCGCATGCCGCGCCGCACGCCAGGCGGCATGCGCGCCTGCGACGGTGGCCTTCCGTGCAGCGAGCCTGCCGAAGGCATCGAGCAGCCCCGCATGCGTCGCCTCATCGGCGAGGCCGACCTGGGCGAATTGCCCCTGCACCTCCACGAGCAGCGCGCCCAGGCGCCGCAGCAGGGCCACGCCGACGGGCTCGTCGTTCACGAAGGCCTTGCTGCGCCCGTCGGCGGCAACCACGCGGCGGAGCACGATGCCGCCTTCGGTGTCGATGCCATGCTCGGCCAGCACCGCCAGGGCGGCGTGCCCATCGGGCGGGGCGAACCCCGCTGCGACCGAGGCCTGCGCGGTGCCGGCGCGTACGAGGCCCGCATCGGCACGATCACCCAACGCAAGGCCGAGGCTGTCGAGGAGGATGGACTTGCCGGCCCCCGTTTCGCCGGTCAACGCCGTCAGGCCAGCGCCGGGGGCGAGGTCAAGCCGCTCGATCAGCACCACGTCGCGGATGGAGAGGGAGACGAGCATGGCGCGCCTGCCCCGGCGCTCAGGCGCTGCGCATCGCGGGCGCCGTCAGAACACCGAGGACCACCAGCGCGAGATCATGCCTGGCCGGTCGATGTCGGCAGGCTGAGCGCCGGGGGAGAGCAGGGCGTAGCTGTCCTGGTACCAGGAACTGCCCGGGTAGTTGTGGCCGAGCACGGCGGCGGATTTCTTCGCCTCGTCCACGAGCCCGAGCGCGAGGTAGGTCTCGACCAGCCGGTGCAGCGCCTCGGGCGCGTGGTTGGTGGTATCGTACTCGTCGACGACGCGGCGGAACCGGTTGATCGCCGCGGCATAGAGGCGGCGCTGCTGGTAGTAGCGGCCGATCAGCATCTCCTTGCCGGCGAGATGGTCGCGCGCGAGGTCGATCTTGAGCCGCGAGTCGCGGGCATAGGGGCTTTCGGGGAAGCGGTTCACCACGTCCTGCAGCGCCGCCATTGCCTGCGCCGTCAGCCGCTGGTCACGCTCAACATCCGCGATTTGCTCGTAGTAGCTCATTGCCCGCAGGTAATAGGCGTAGGCGAGGTCGCGATGCGCCGGGTGCAGCCTGATGAAGCGGTCGATCGCGCCGATCGCCTCGGTGTAGCGGCCGCGCTGGTACTCGCTGTAGGCGGCCATGAGTTTCGCGGTCGTGGCCCAGGAGGAGTAGGGGTGCTGGCGCTCCACCTCGTCGAACAGCGCGACGGCGCGGGCGTGGTTGGCCGCCTGCTGCGCATCGACCCCTTCGTTGTAGATCTCCTCGACAGGCCGGTCGCGCGAGATCAGCGGATCGCGCGGGTCGTTGTCGTTCGCACCGCAGGCGGCGACGAGCAGGAGTGCTGCCACCGCAACAAGCATGCGGCAGCGAGCGAGGCGGGCGTTTGGTGTCATCGTCGTCATCATCATGCGAGAGGCGACGCTTATAGCACGGCCGCTGCTTCGCCTAGAGAGGATGCGGTGCGGCACAACATCACCCCGCCGTGACGGAGCGACGCGTGCCCTCAGGCCGGCGCGGCGGCGGCGGCGGGCAGGCCGCCAGCGCCGGCGCGCACCGACACACCCGCGGCAGCGCCCATCCCGGCCGGCACCACCCGCCAAGCGGACGCATCGGCGAACAGGGCATGCAGCACGCGGTTGTTCAGGCGATGTCCGGGCCTGCGGCCGACCACGCGCGCATTGAGCGCGAAGCCGGCGAGCGCGAGATCGCCAACCTGGTCGAGCATCTTGTGGCGAACGAACTCGTCGGCGAAGCGAAGCCCGCCCTCGTTCAGCACGCGCGAACCCGACACGACGATGGCGTTCTTGAGCGAACCCCCGCGGGCGAGCCCTGCGGCACGCAGCGCCTCCACCTCCTCGGCGAAGCCGAAGGTGCGGGCCGGGGCGAGCTCCGACTTGAAGCTCGCGGGCGTCAGGCGCAGGGCGCGGCTCTGCCGGCGCACGGCAGCGGCGGCGAAGTCGATCTCTGCCTCGATTGCCATGCCCGGGCCAGAAATTCCTTGGCCGGAACCGGGCAGAAGGGCGACGAAGCCATTGCCTTCCTCGACGCGAACGGCGCGCAGAACCTCGATCACCTGCCGCGGCGCGTCCTGTGCCACCGTGCCGGCGCACTCGATCAGGAACACGAACGGCGCTGCGGAGCCGTCCATCGCCGGCACCTCGGCGCCGTCGAGCTCGACCACCGCATTGTCGACACCCAGGCCGGCCAGCGCCGCCATCATATGCTCGACCGTGCCCACGACCGCTTCGGGCTGGCCGGGGAGGCCGATCGTGGTGTTCAGGCGGGTGTCGACCACATGGTCAAACCGCGCGGGGATCTCGACGGGGCCGCCGGCAAGGTCGGTGCGGCGGAAGATGATGCCGCTGTCGGGCGCACCGGGCAGGAGCCGGAGGGAGATGCGCGCACCGCTGTGCAGGCCGATGCCGGTGCAGCCGATCGGTGCCCGCAGGGTGCGCTGCACGACGAGCGCCGTTGCCGCCTGCGTCTCACGCTCCACCCGCCCTGCGGCGAGGTGGGCGCGGGCATCGCGCGGCATCGGGTCTCGGGTGATCTGCACCGTGGGTTCTTTCGGAAGTTTCTGCACTGTCGTCAGAAGCCGGTCTCTTGGCCTGCGTGGCACGATCCATGTGCACCGCGGCATGATCGGACGCTAGGCCTTGGGAATGGCCGACTCAAGTCAAGGCTTGTTACCGCATATTTCAGTGTAATGCCCTGATTCTTCCGCATTTAGGCATTTTCAGGGCGGGCCTGCGGCGGGGGCGTGGACGACATGAAAAAGGCCCCGCGGATGGTGCCCGCGGGGCCTTTTCAAGGCGTGGCAGTCCCTCAATTCGCCTGACGGCGGAGGAAGGCGGGGATCTCGAGGCCAAGTTCGTCGGCCGCCGCCGTCCGCGGCATCTGGCGCGCCGTCGGCTCCGGCATTGCCGGCGCGGGCTGTGGCTGCGGCGTCACTGGCTCCGCCCCCATTGCGGGCGCCTGGAGCGTCGGCGCCTGGCGCGCATGGGACGGCGCGTCGAGCTCACGCTGCATCAGTTGCTGGGTGACGCGGCGGAAGATGCTCGGCCGACGCTCCGCCGGTGCCGTTCCGGGAGCAGCGGCAGTCTCAGCAGTGCGCGGGGCGAAAAGTGATGCGGCCTGGGTGTGGTCCGGCTCTGCTGCCACGACCGGCTCCGGTGCCGCGGCAGGCTGCGTCATCGCCTGGGCCACGGCTTCGCCCATCGGCTCGATCTGGGCCGCAAGCGCCGTCGCCCCCGCCGTCTGGTAGCTCGGCTGCGGGGCGGACATTGTCGGCTGCGCCGCGGCGCGTGCCGGCATGGCGGGGGCCACCATCGCAGCGCCTGCGATGCCGGCGGTGATGGGCGACGCCCCGCCCATCGCTGCGGGCGCAGGGGCGGGCATCGGCCGCGGGCTCGCGGCGCCGGTGACGGCGACGAGCGTCGGCCGCGGCTTTGCCGCCGCGTTCGCTTCCATCCCCGTCGCCACGACCGAGACGCGGATGCGCCCGTCCATGTCCTCGTTGATCGAGGAGCCGAAGATGATGTTCGCCTCCTCCTCGCCCACTTCCTTGCGGATGCGGTTGGCGGCCTCGTCGACCTCGAACAGCGTCATGTCCATGCCGCCGGTGATGTTGATCAGCACCGCCTTGGCGCCCTTCATCGACGCTTCCTCGAGCAGCGGGTTCGAAATGGCGCTTTCGGCGGCCCGTGTCGCGCGGTCATCGCCATCGGCCTCGCCCGTGCCCATCATCGCCTTGCCCATCTCGGCCATGACCGAGCGGATGTCGGCGAAGTCGAGGTTCACGACGCCAGGGTTCACGATCAGGTCGGTCACGCCACGCACGCCCATGTAGAGGACGTTGTCGGCCATCTTGAAGGCCTCGGCGAAGGTCGTGCGGTCGTTGGCAAGCCGGAACAGGTTCTGGTTCGGGATGACGATCAGCGTGTCGACGACCGACTGGAGCTCCTCGATCCCCTGCTCTGCCGAGCGACGGCGCTTCTGCCCCTCGAACTCGAACGGCTTCGTCACGACGCCAACGGTGAGGATCCCGCGCTCACGCGCGATCCGCGCCACCACGGGCGCAGCCCCGGTTCCGGTGCCGCCGCCCATGCCGGCGGTGATGAACACCATGTGGCTGCCAGCGAGATGCGAGGCGATTTCCTCCATCGCCTCCTCGGCGGCACCGCGGCCGATGTCGGGTCGCCCGCCAGCGCCGAGGCCCTGGGTCAGGTGCGGGCCGAGCTGGATGCGGCGGTCGGCGCGGCTGTGCATCAGGCTCTGCGCATCGGTGTTGGCGACGATGAACTCCACGCCTTCGAGCTGCGAGGCGATCATGTTGTTCACCGCGTTCGACCCGCCGCCGCCGACACCGACGACGGTGATGCGCGGCTGGAAGTCGTTCATTGCCTGGGGCGGCATCGTCAGGGTGATAGCCATCTTGGCGTCTCCTTCAGAAACGAGCGGTGTGCGTTGAGGACGGCGTGCGCATGGGTTTCAGAGCCTTTCGCGCAGCCAGGTGGCGATGCGGCGCACGACGCCTGGCGGGGCGGCGTGGCCATTCGGGGCAAGGTCGCGGGCGATCTGCCCTTCCGTCGCTGCCCAGACGAGCAGGCCGACGGGAACGGCGAAGGCGGGGCCGGCGGCACTGTCGGGCAGGCCGCGCGGGGAGGGCGGGCGGCCGTGCCGCACCTGCTTGTCGAGGATCTGCGCAGCAAGCTCGCGCACGCCGATCAGCTGGCTCGCACCACCCGTCAGCACGACGCGGCGGCCGGCGGCGCGGCCAAGGCCGGCGTCGTCGAGCCTGGCGCGCACCAGCTCGAACGTCTCCTCGAGGCGCGGGCGGATGATGCCCACCAGCATCGAGCGCGGCACCTTTGCGATCGCGTGGTCATCCTCGCCGACGAGGGGAACGGGCAGCAGCTCGCGGTCATCCTCGGGGGCTGCATGGGTCGAGCCGTGCAGCGTCTTCATCCGTTCCGCGTGCGCGATGGTCGTCGACAGCCCGCGGGCGATGTCGTTCGTCACGTGCTGGCCGCCGACGGGGATCACGTCGGTGTGCTGCAACTGGCCGTCGGCGAACACGGCGAGGCTCGTGGTTCCCCCGCCCATGTCGACGACGGTGACGCCGAGCTCACGCTCATCCTCCACCAGCGCGGCGAGGCCGGCGGCGAAGGGGGCGGCGACCATCGCCTCGATGTCGAGGTCGCAGCGCGCGAGGCAGGAGGCGAGGTTGCGCAGCGTGCCGACGGCAGCATCGACGACGTGCAGCCGCGCGGCGAGCGTTTCGCACACCATGCCGCGCGGGTCCTTCACCCCGCCCGTGCCGTCGACGCCGTAGGAAAGCGGGATGGCATGGATCACCTCGCGCCCCTCGGCGTAGGCGCGGGCGCGGCCCTCGGCGACGATGCGGCGGAGCGAGGTGTCATCGGCCGCGTGCCCGCCGAGATGCAGCTGCACCGTGAAGTGCCGGCTCTCGGGCTGGCCGCAGGAGAGGTTGGTGACGATCTCGCGCACCTGCGTGTCGGCCAGCTCCTCGGCCTGCGCCACGGCCGCACGGATCGAGGCCTCCGCAAGATCGAGGTCGACGACGCTGCCGGCCCGGATGCCGCGCGCGCGGTGATGCCCGACGGACAGCACGCGGAGATGCCCGTCGCTCTCCACCCGCCCGATCAGGCACGTGACCTTGGTCGAGCCGATGTCGAGCGCGGCCAGCGTGCCCGAGCCGCGGCGGAACCGCCCGCGCGATGCGGGGGCAACGGGAAGCCTGGCGCCATCCGCCCCCGTGCCGGATCCGGCATCGGCGAGGCCGCGGCGCGACATCTCGTTCATCGCGTCATGCTCCTCATGTGGGCCGCCGTGTTGCTGTGCGGTTGCCCGGGGTGGGCGGTGGCTCGGGGGCTGCGACCGGGCGCAGCACCAGCCGGTCAGGCAGGCGCATGTCGATCGCGACCAGGCCGCGGTCGAGCAGGCCGGCCTCGCGGTGAAGAGCCGCCAGCCGCTCGATCGCGGCCGTCTCGGCACCCTCGGGCAGCAGCACGTCGGCCCCGCTGGCCAGCCGGAGATTCCAGCGCCGCTCCGCCACCCGCACTGCGGCGGTGACACGCAGCATCACCTCGGGGAACCGCGCGAGCTCGTCGAGCAGCGATGCGGCGACGGGGGCCGCGCCGGCGCCAACCACCAGCGGCAGACCGGCGAAGGGGGCGACGTCATTCTCGACGATGACGCGGCCAGAGCGATCGATCAGCGCGAAGCGGCCCTGGCGCTGCCAGAGAGCGTAGGGCTCACGCTCCGCAACGGTGACGTGGATGTGGTGCGGCAGGCGGCGCTGCACCGTCGCCCGCTCGATCCACGGCATTGCCTCGAGCCGCGTGCGCACCTCGTCGAGATCGACGCCAAGGATCGGCGCGCCGCGCGACAGGCCGGTCGCATCGAGCAGCGCGGGGCCGGCGGCGTGGCGACGCCCCTCGACCGTAATGTCCTCGACCGCGAGCCCCCAGACAGCGGTGAGGTCGAGCAGGTTCTCATGCCAGGCGGCGATGGCGCGGCCGGGTTCCGCCGCGCGCCACAGCACAACGCCGCCGCCGAGCACCAGCAGCGCCGCGGCGCCGATGGCGGCAACGCGGGCATGGCGCCGCGACCGGCGCAGCCAGAGGCGAAGCCGCCCCGGCCGTTTCGCCTTCGCCTTGGAGGGTACGCTCAGTCGCCGCATGAGGCCTGCTCCACCATCCAGCGGCACAGTGCGGGAAAGCCGATGCCGTGATGCGCGGCCTGCTCGGGCAGGAGCGAGGTCGGCGTCAGCCCCGGCTGCGTGTTGACCTCGAGCAGCACGAGGCGCCCCGGCTCGCCCGCCGTGTCGTCGTAGCGGAAATCCGCCCGCGTCGCCCCGCGGCAGCCAAGTGCGTCATGCGCCGCACGCGCGACATGGAGCGCGCGGTCATAGATGTCGGGATGGACCGCCGCCGGAATGACGTGGCGCGAGCCGCCATCGGCATACTTCGCCTCGTAGTCGTAGAAGCCGCCGCCCTGGAGCGCGGTGATGTCGGTGACCGCGAGCGGACGGTCGCCCATCACGCCGACGGTCAGTTCGCGTCCCGGAACAAACTCCTCGACGATCGCCGACGATCCAAAGCGCCAGCCGCGCGCGATCTCCGACCGTCGGTTGTCGCCACCGCGCAGGATGTGCACGCCGACGGAGGAGCCCTCGTTCACCGGCTTGATGACATAGGGCAGCGGGAGCGGATCATCGGCGGCGAGCGCATCGAGGCCGATCACGCGCCCCTTCGCCACAGGCAGGCCGGCCGCGACGAAGGCCGCCTTCGCCGCTGCCTTGTCCATCGCCAGCGCCGAGGCGCGAACGCCCGAATGCGTGTAGGGCAGCTCCAGCCATTCGAGGATGCCCTGGATGCAGCCATCCTCGCCGTAGCGGCCGTGCAGCGCGTTGAACACCACATCCGGCCGCGGTTCGGTCAGCGCGGTGACGAGCGCCTTGAGGTCGCGCGTCACCTGCACCGGTGCGACGTCGAATCCGGCATCCTTGAGTGCCGTGATCACCTGCCCGCCTGAGGAGAGGCTCACGTCACGCTCGGCGCTGATGCCGCCGTAGAGGACCGCCACGCGCGTCATCGTCCCGCCTCCGAAACGCCGGGCAGGGGGCGGCCGATGCGTCGGATTTCCCATTCCAGCATCACGCCGGTCTCGGCGAGCACGCGACGGCGCACCTCCTCGCCAAGTCCCTCGATGTCGGCGGCTGTGGCACCGCCAAGGTTGAGCAGGAAGTTGCAGTGCTTCTCCGAGACCTGCGCCGCACCGCGCGTGAGGCCACGGCATCCGGCGCGGTCGATCAGCTCCCACGCCTTCGGGCCCTGGTCGGGGTTCTTGAAGGTGCTGCCGCCGGTGCGCGCGCGGACAGGCTGCGTCGCCTCGCGCGCGGTGCGGATCGCTGCCATCCGTTCGGCAATCGCGGCAGGATCGCCAGCCGGGGCGAGCAGCCGCGCCGCGGTGACGATCGCGCCCTCGGGCATGTCGCTGCGGCGATAGGCGAAGGCGATGTCGTCGCGCCGGCCGCACCAGCCTTCGCGCGTGACGAGCTCGACCCAGTCGGTCACCGCGCCCGTCTCTCCGCCATAGGCGCCGGCGTTCATCGCCACCGCACCGCCGATCGTGCCGGGAATGCCGGAGAGGAACGCCAGCCCGTCACGCCCCGCATCCGCTGCCGTCTCGGCGACGGTGAGGTCGAGCGCGGCACCGCCCGCGACGATGCCGTCAGCCTCGACCGTGATGCGCGCGAAGGCCGGCGGCAGGCGGATGACGATGCCCTCGATGCCGCCATCGCGCACGATCATGTTCGAGCCCGCGCCGATCACCGTCACCGCGACGGCAGGGTCGAGATCGCCGAGGAACCCCGCGAGGTCCTCGACATCGGCCGGGCGGAACAGCACCTCCGCCGCGCCGCCGGTGCGGAACCATGTGAGTGGCCCGAGGGCAGCGCCGGGCGTGAGCCTGCCGCGGACGGGGGGAAGGCGGTTGATCATGGGCGGCGTTGCGCGGGCGGCCGGCATCATGGCGTGCCCCCGTTGGCGCGGCGCGGGATCGCGGCCTGCAGCGCGGTAAGCTCGCCCGGCAGCGCGTGCGCCCAGGTCGTGATCGTTCCGGCGCCGAGGCATACGACATAATCGCCCGGCCTCGCGATCGCGTGGATCATCTCGGGCAGGTGCTCCGGCCCCGGCAGCGGCACGACGGAGCGATGCCCGCGCGCCCGCAGCCCCTCGACCAGCGCATCACGGTCGATGCCCTCGATCTTCTGCTCGCCGGCGGCATACACATCGGTCACGATCACCGTGCCGGCATCGTTCATGCAGGAGCAGAACTCCTCGAACAGCGATGCAAGCCGCGAGTAGCGGTGCGGCTGCACCACGGCGATCACGTCGCGCGCGCCGGCCTGGCGGGCGGCCTTCAGCACCGCGGCGATCTCGACAGGGTGA
The DNA here is from genome assembly GCF_022842375.1 of Elioraea sp. Taxonomy (GTDB): domain Bacteria; phylum Pseudomonadota; class Alphaproteobacteria; order Acetobacterales; family Acetobacteraceae; genus Elioraea_A. The sequence goes on from NZ_JALHPR010000021.1 coordinate 71,306, forward strand.
TGGCCGTAATCGTCGATCACGGTGATGCCGCCTGCCTCGCCCGTGCGGGTGAAGCGACGCTTCACGCCCTTGAAGCCGAGCAGCGCGGTGCGGATCGTGTCCTCTGGGATTTCCATCTCGACGCCGACTGCGATCGCGGCGAGCGCGTTGGCCACGTTGTGCGCGCCGAGCATCGGCAGGCGGAATGGTGCCAGGCGTCGCGACCGCCCGGTGTGACGGTCACCCACCACCACCTCGAAGGTCGCGCCGAGACGGTCCATCACCAGCCGTTCCGCGCGCACATCGGCCTGCGGGCTGAACCCGTAGGTGATGATGCGGCGATCGGAGAGGCGCGGGATCATCGCCTGCACTTCCGGATGGTCGAGGCACAGCACCGCGAAGCCGTAGAACGGGATGTTGCCGACGAACTGGGCGTAGCCCTCCTTCATCGCCTCGGCCGTTCCCCAATGGTCGAGATGCTCGGGGTCCATGTTCGTCACGATGGCGATGACGGCGGGCAGGCGGAGGAACGAGCCGTCGCTCTCATCCGCCTCGACCACCATCCAGTCGCCGGCGCCAAGCCGCGTGTTGGCGCCGTAGGCGTTGATGATGCCGCCGTTGATCACGGTCGGGTCGAGGTGCGAGGCCTCGAGAACGGCGGCGACCAGGCTCGTCGTCGTGGTCTTGCCATGTGTGCCGCCGATCGCGATCGACCAGCGCAGCCGCATCAGCTCCGCCAGCATCTCGGCCCGCCGCACCACGGGGATCAGCTGTGCGCGCGCTGCCGCAACCTCGGGGTTGTCACGCTTGACGGCGGTCGAGACGACGACGACCTGCGCGTCGCCGAGGTTCTCCGCAGCGTGCCCGACCTTCACCGGGATGCCGGCCTCGCGCAGGCGCTTGACCTGCGAGCCTTCGGCGATGTCGCTGCCCTGCACCTTGTAGCCAAGGTTGTGCAGCACCTCGGCGATGCCGGACATGCCGATGCCGCCGATGCCGACGAAGTGGATCGTGCCGATGGTGAGGGGAAGCGCCCTCATGCGGAAACCTCCGTCCGGGCGAGGGCAAGCACCGCATCGGCAAGAAGGTCGGCCGCATTGGTGACGGCAAGTGCAGCAGCTGCCCCTGCCATGGTGGCGAGCAGGCGCGGTTCATCGGCGCGCAGCATGATCTCGGCTGCGAGCGCATCGGCTGTCAGCGTGTGCTGGGCGAGCGAGACCGCACCGCCCGCATCGGCCAGCGCGCGTGCATTGGCGGCCTGGTGATCGTCGATCGCGCCAGGCAGCGGCACGAGGATCGAGGGGCGGCCCACAGCGGCGAGTTCCGCCACGGTCGAGGCACCGGCGCGCGCGATCACGAGATGCGCCGCAGTCAGATGCTCTGCCACGTCGGCGAAGAAGGGTGCGACCGTGGCCGCTATGCCGGCTGCGTCGAGCGCGACGGAGCAACGCTCCACATCCTCGCCGCGGGCCTGCATCACGAGATGGATGCGGGCGCGCAACGCATCGGGCAGCAGTGCGAGCGCGGCCGGCACCACATCGGCGAACACGCGCGCACCAAGGCTGCCGCCAAGAACGAGGAGCCTGAACGCGCCATTCTCCGCCGGCGGGGCGTAGCCGAGGCCGGCGCGCGCGGCGATGCCGGGACGAACCGGGTTGCCCGTCACGCGCGTCGCCGCGCCGCCGGCAACGCGCGTCGTCGCCGCGAAGGAGAGGGCGAGCAGGTCGGCGATCGGGCAGAGCGCACGGTTGGCGCGGCCGAGCACGGCGTTCTGCTCATGCAGCACGATGCGCGGGCGCCTCGCGCCGAGCGTGCGTGCGGCAACGATTGGCGGCACCGATGGATAGCCGCCGAAGCCTACGATGGCGGCAGCGCCGATGCGGCCCAGCACCCTGCGTGCGGCAAGCGTGCCGCGCGCGAGTGTGAGCGCCGCACGCGGGGCGCGCGCGATGCCACGTCCGGCAAGTCCTTCGGCCGGGATCACATGCGTCTCGACATGCGCGAAGCCGGGGCCGAGCCGCTCCGCCGTCCGAGCATCGGTGAACAGCACCGGCCGCTGGCCACGCGCGGCAAGCGCCGCCGCAAGCGCCTCGGCCGGGAACAGATGGCCGCCCGTGCCGCCGGCGGCGATCGCGACAGGTCGCAGCATCGCCCCCCTCATCCTGCCTCTCCGTGGTGGCGGCGCCGCGTCAGGGCCAGCAGCATCCCCATGCCGAGGGCCACCGCGAACACCGATGATCCGCCATAGCTGACGAAGGGCAGCGTCATCCCCTTCGTCGGGATCAGGTGCAGCGACGAGGCCATGTTGATGAAGGCCTGCAGGCCGAACTGCGTCAGCAGCCCGGTCGCTGCGATGATCACGAACGTGTCGGTCTCGGCAAGCAGGCGCGCGAAGCCGCGGATCACCACAAACGCGAACAGGCCGATGATGGCGAGGCAGACGAGCATGCCGAACTCCTCGCCGGCCACGGCAAAGACGAAATCGGCATGCGCATCGGGCAGGATGTTCTTCACCCGCCCCTCGCCAGGGCCACGGCCGACGAGCCCGCCATTGGCAAAGGCGTCGAGCGCGGTCGAGACCTGGTAGTTGTCGCCGGCCGCCGGGTCGAGGAAGCGGTGCACGCGGCTCTGCACATGCGGGAAGAAGCTGTAGGCAGCGACAGCGATGCCAGCGACGAGCCCGCCCAGCACGCCCACCCAGAAGAGGCGAAGCCCCGCCACGAACCACTGCGCGAGGAACACCCCGAGCACCACCGCCGCCATGCCGATATCCGGCTGCATCTTGAGTACGGCGAGGACGAGCGCCAGCATCAGGCACGCACCGGCCGCTCCCACCGGCGTGTTCGCGCGCTGGCCTTCGGCGAACAGCCAGGCGGCGAGAACGGCGAAGCAGGGCTTCAGGAACTCCGACGGCTGCAGCGACATGCCGGGCAGCGAGATCCACCGCCGCGCGCCCTTGATCTCCGCACCGATGATGAGCGTCGCTGCCGTGAACGCGAAGGCCACCGCGAAGCCGAGGAGCGCAAGCCGCCGCACCCCGCGGGGCCCGAGCAGGCTCACCCCCAGCATCACCGCGGCCGCGGCGGGGAGGTAGACAAGCTGCTTCCGCACGAAGGCATAGGCATCGAGGCCGATGCGCTCGGCCACCGCGGGGCTTGCCGCGACCGTCATCAGCATGCCGACGGCGATCAGCATCGCGAGCGCGGTGAGCGTGAGGCGGTCGATCGTCCACCACCAGCGGCCGACCACCGAGCCGTCCGCGCGGTTGGCGGCGATCATCGCGCCACCTCGCCGCCAAGGGCGGCCACGACGTGGGCGAAGGCCTCGCCGCGCGCCTCGAAATGCGGGAACTGGTCGAAGCTCGCGCAGGCGGGAGACAGCAGCACGACTGCGGGAGGCTCGCGGCGGGCCGCGTCATGCGCCAGGGAAACCGCGCTCTCGAGTGTCCCGGCGATTGTGTGGGGCACGCCGGCGCCCGCGAGCGTCGCGGCAAACTCAGACGCCGCCTCGCCGATCAGGTACGCATGCGCGATGCGGCCGAACCACGGCGCGAGCGGGGCGATGCCGCCTTCCTTCTGCCGCCCGCCGGCAATCCAGAACACCCGGTCGTAGCAGCCAAGCGCGCGCGCCGCCGCATCGGCATTCGTCGCCTTGCTGTCATTGATGAACGCGACGCCGCCGACCTCGCCGACGCGCTGCTGGCGGTGCGGCAGGCCAGGGAAGGAGGCGATGCCATCGGCGATCGCGTTTGCATCGATGCCGAGCGAAACCGCCATGGCCGCCGCCGCCGCGGCGTTCTGCGCGTTGTGCGTGCCGGGCAGGGTCGGAATGCCGACGAGGCTCGCCAGCCGCCGCGGCGCCGCGCCCGTGTTATCCACAACCCTGCCGTGCGCCACATAGACCCCGCCGGCGAGCACCCCACGGGCGGAAATCCGCACCAGCCGCCCCGGCCCTGCCGCCAGCCCCTCGGCCATGGCGGCACTTGCCGCGTCGTCGACGCCGACCACCGCCGTCGAGGTGCTGTCCTGACGGTCGAAGATATGCCGCTTGGCCGCGGCATAGCCGGCCATGTCGCCATGGCGGTCCAGGTGATCGGGGCTGAGGTTGAGCATCGCGGCCGCATCGAACCGGATCGTCGCGAGTCGCTCCAACATGTAGGACGACATTTCGAGGGTATAGACCCCCTCTGACCCCAATATATTGAGTGACAGGGCCGGAGGACCCAGATTCGCGCCTGCCTCGGTGGCCACTCCGGCACGGTGGAGGATGTGGGCGAGCAGCGCCGTCGTGGTGCTTTTCCCGTTCGTGCCGGTGATGCCGGCGAAGCGCGCGCGCGAGCCTGCGGCACGGACGGCGCGGAACAGCAGCTCGACATCGGCCAGGATCGGCACCCCGAGCGAGAGGGCCCGGGCGGCAACCGGGTGCGGCCGCGGCAGACGATGCGGGATGCCGGGGGAGAGGACGAGCCCGTCCGACCCCGCCGCTGGCAGGAGTTCGGGTTCGGCCAGGGTGATGCCACCGGCGCGTGCAGCCTCGCGCGCCTCGGCCCCGTCATCCCAGGCGACGACCTCGGCACCCCAGCCCGCGAGGCGTCGCGCCGCGGCGAGCCCGGCGCGGCCGAGGCCGAGCACGGCGAAGCGCCTGCCCGCGAAGAGGGGGGGCTCTCGGCCCTCGCTCGTCCGGGTCATCGGAGCTTCAGGGTGGAGAGGCCGACCAGCGCCAGCACCATGGCGATGATCCAGAAGCGGATGACGATGGTGCTTTCGGCCCAGCCCTTCTTCTCGAAATGGTGGTGCAGCGGCGCCATCCGGAACACGCGCTTGCCGGTGAGCTTGAAGCTCGCCACCTGCACGATCACCGACACCGTTTCGAGGACGAATAGCCCGCCGACGATGGCGAGAACGATCTCGTGCTTGGTCGCGACCGCGATCGAGCCGAGCGCGCCGCCGAGCGCCAGGCTGCCCGTGTCGCCCATGAACACCATCGCCGGGGGCGCATTGAACCAGAGGAACCCCATGCCGGCGCCGATCAGCGCGGCGCACAGCACCGCAAGCTCGCCAGCGCCGGGGACGAAATGAAGCTGCAGGTAGTTCGCGAACACCGCGTTGCCGACGAGGTAGGCGATCAGCGCGAAGCAGCCTGCGGCGATCATTACCGGCACGATGGCGAGCCCGTCGAGCCCATCGGTCAGGTTCACGGCGTTCGAGGCGCCCATCATCACGACCATGCCGAACAGCGGGAACAGGAAGCCGAGCGGCAGCAGCAATTCCTTCGACACGGGGAAGGCCAGCGCGGTCGCCAGCGGCGGGCGCGTCGCCCACATGATGATCACCGCCGCCGCGAGCCCGATCGCCGCCTGCACCGCGAGTTTCATCCGCCCCGACACACCACGCGTGTTGCGCTTCGTCACCTTCAGGAAATCGTCGGCGAAGCCGAGCGCGCCGTAGCCGGCGGTGACCAGCAGCACCGCCCAGACATAGGCGTTGCGGAGATCGGCCCAGAGCAGCGTCGACACGGAAAGGGCCAGCAGGATCAGCACGCCGCCCATCGTCGGCGTGCCGCGCTTTCCGAGGAGATGCGCCTCCGTCATGTACTGCTCGCGCATCGGCTGGCCCTGTGCCTGGATCGCGCGCAGGCGGCGGATCACCATCGGCCCCGCGGCGAAGGCGATGAACAGCGCCGTCATGCACGCCGCCCCCGACCGGAACGTCAGGTAGCGGAACAGGTTGAAGAGGATGAACTCGTCAGCCAGCGGGGCGAGGAGGTGGAACAGCATCAGCCTTTTGCTCCACCTGGCGCATCACCGGCGAGTGCCGCCGCAAGGGGGCCCATGCGGCTGCCGAGCGAGCCCTTCACCAGCACGACATCGCCCGCCAGCAGGGCTGGCCTGACGAGCGGCAGCAGCGCGGTGCTGTCGGCTGCGTAGCCGCCGCGAAGCCGTGCCGGCAGAGCATCGTAGAGGCCGCGCATCAGGCCGCCGCAGCAGAAGACGCTGTCGATCCCCGCCGCCGCGATCGGCTCGGCCAGCGCGCGGTGATCCTGCTCGGCCCGCTCACCGAGCTCAAGCATGTCGCCCAACACGGCGATGCGCCGCGCCGCAGGTGCCGTGCCAAGCACCGCGAGGGCAGCGCGGACGGAAGGGGGAGAGGCATTGTAGCTGTCATCGAGCAGCGTCGCCTCGCCACCGGGCAGCGGGATCGTACGGCGGCGGCCACGCCCACCCGCGGGCGCGATGGCGGCGAGCACCGGCAGTGCCGCTGCCGGGTCGGCGCCGGCGGCGAACACGGTGGCGAGAACGCCGCAGGCGTTGCGCGCAGCATGCACGCCTGGTGAGGCCAGCACTGTCTCGTACTCGCGGCCCAGCAGGCCGATGTGAACCCGCATTGACCAGCCCTCAGCCTGCCAGGAGAGAAGGCGCACATCGGCCATCGGGTCTGTGCCGAAGGTGATGATGCGGCCGACGCCGCGCGCATGGGCCAGGGCGGTCAGCCGTGCGAAATGGCGGTTGTCGCGGTTCAGCACAACGGCACCACCCGGCACCAGGCCCTCCATGATCGCGCCCTTCTCGTCGGCGATCGCTTCCTCGCTCTCGAAATGCGCGATGTGCACCGCCTCGACCGTGGTGATCAGGGCGACATGCGGGGCGGCGAGGCGTGCGAGCGGGGCGATCTCGCCTGGATGGTTCATGCCGATTTCGACGACGGCGAACAGCGCCCCCTGTGGCAGGCGCGCGAGGGTGAGCGGTACGCCGAGATGGTTGTTGAACGAGGCAGCGGCGGCGTGCGTCGGTCCCTGCGCGCCGAGCACCGCTGCCAGCGCCTCCTTCGTGCTGGTCTTGCCGACCGAGCCCGTGACGGCAACGACCGAGGCGCTGCTGCGCTGGCGGCCGGCGTTGCCGAGGGAACGCAGTCCGGCGAGCGTGTCCTCGACGTGGAGAAGCGGTGCCTCGGGCCCTACATCGCGTGGCGTTTCCGACACCATCGCTGCCGCCGCACCGCGCGCGAAGGCATCGGCGACGAAGTCATGCCCGTCACGCGCGTCCTTGATCGCGATGAAGAGATCGCCAGCCGCGAGGCTGCGCGTATCGATCGAGACGCCAGTCGCCGCGAAGCCCGTCGTCACACGTCCGCCCGTTGCGGCAGCCACGTCCGCGGATGTCCAGAGCGCCGTCATTCCCGCGCTCCCGCGGCCTGCCGCGCGACCGTTGCGTCATCGAACGGGATGATCCGCCCGGCGATTTCCTGGCCCTGCTCGTGCCCCTTGCCGGCAATGACGAGAACATCGCCGGGGCCGAGGGATGCGATCGCCGTGGCGATGGCAGCGTCACGGCCGCCGATCTCGACAGCCTCCGGCATGATGGCGCGCGCGCCGGCGAGCACCGCGGCGCGGATCGTGGCCGGGTCCTCGCTGCGGGGATTGTCGTCGGTGATCGTGACGCTGTCGGCCCCCCGCGCGGCCGCCTCGCCCATCAGCGGTCGCTTGCCTGGGTCACGGTCACCGCCCGCACCGACGACGATCGCGAGCCTGCCGGCAACGTGCGGGCGAAGGGCCGAGAGCACCGTCGTGATCGCGTCCGGGGTGTGCGCATAGTCGACATAGATCGCCGCCCCGCTGCCGAGAACGGCGACACGCTCGATCCGCCCGCGCACGCCGGCGAGGCTGGGCAGCAGCGCGAACACGGCGTCGGCCTCCGCCCCGGTCGCGATCGCGAGCATGGCGGCGACGAGCGCGTTGGCCCCCTGGAAGCCGACGAGGGGCAGCAGCACGTCGCGCCGCGTGCCTGCATGGGTGAGCGTGATCGCCTGGCCATCGGCGCGCGCTTCGGTCCGCTCGATCGCGATCGTCGCACCGGCATCGCCCACTGTCATGAGCCGCAGGCCGCGCTCCGCCGCGATCGCGCGCAGGCGTGCGAGCGCCTCTGCCGGCAGGGCGGTGTGCGCCACGGCCGCGGCACCGGGGGGAAGCAGCGTGTCGAACAGGCGGAGCTTGGCGTCGAGATAGGCCGCCATGCCGCCGTGATAGTCGAGATGGTCACGCGTGAAGGTGGTGAAGGCCCCGGCCGCGAGCCTGACGCCATCGAGGCGCCGCTGGTCGAGCCCATGCGAGGAGGCCTCGATCGCGGCATGGTCGATGCCGCTGCGGGCAAGCCGCGCAAGGGTTGCGGCGAGGGCGACGGGGTCTGGCGTCGTCAGCCCTGGTCCGCCAGGCTCGCCGGGGGCGACGAGCCCGAGCGTGCCGAGCGAGGCGGCACGGCCCTGGTGCAGCCCGGCCCAGATCTGGCGCAGGAAATCGGCGGTGCTCGTCTTGCCGTTGGTGCCGGTGATCGCGGCGATGCTGCGCGGCTGGGCACCATGGAAGGCGGCGGCCATCAGCGCGAGGCGACGTCGCGGATCGACGTCCTCGATCATCGGGCGCGGCGGAACGGCGGGCGGCCAGGCGGTGCCCGGTGGTGCGAGGACGGCCGCGGCACCACGCGCCACCGCATCGCCGATGAAGGCGCGGCCATCGGCCTTCGCACCCGGCAGCGCGGCGAAGAGATAGCCCGGCATCACCGCGCGGCTGTCGGCCGTCAGACCAGCGATCACGACGGCGCCCTCGGCGGCAGGGAGGGGAGTGGCGGGGCCCGTCGCTGCCATGAGATCAATGAGTCGTGACACGGGTTGCCGGGGTAGGGGCAGCGGGTGCGGCCGCGGTGCGCTGCGCGGGGGCAGCGGCCGGGCGGCCGGGCCGTGCAGGCTGGAGCGGCATGGCGAGCGAGGCGCGGAGCTGGTCGGTCTCCTGCGCGGGCGAGAGGCCGAGCAGCGGGCCGACCTGCGCGAGCGCCGCCTGCGCCGCCGGGGCGGCGACCCACCCGCCCGTCGCGTAGCCGGCCGTATCGCGCCGGCCCTTCGGCTCGTCGACCATGACGTAGACGACGTAGCGCGGATCATGGCTCGGGAAGATGCCGGTGAAGGAGGAGATGCGCGCATTCATCAGGTAGCCGCCGCGGGGGCCGACCTTCTGCGCCGTGCCGGTCTTTCCGCCAACGAAATATCCTGGAACGTCGGCACCCTTGCCCGTGCCTTCGGTGACCGCAAGGCGCATCAGCCGGCGCAGCGTGTCGGACGTTTCCGCCCTGATCACGCGCGTGCCACGGGCTGCCGCCTCGCTCTCGCGGGCGAGCAGCGTCGGGCGGTGCAGCATCCCGCCATTGACCATCGCGGCCGTTGCGGTGGCGACCGCGAGCGGGCTCACCGAGATCCCGTGGCCGTAGCTGATCGTCAGCGTATTGATCTCGCGCCAGTTGTTGCCGCGCGGATAGAGCGGCGCGGCGACCTCGGAGAGCTCGATGCCGGGCCGGGCGGTGAGCCCGATGCGCTCGATGAAGGCGCGGTGGCGCGGCACGCCGACCTCGAGCGCCATGCGTGCGGTGCCGATGTTGGAGGAGTAGGTGAAGATCTCCGGCACCGTCAGCCAGCGGTTCTTGCCCTTGAAGTCGCTGATCGTGAACCGGCCATGGGTGATCGGGCGCGATGCGTCATAGCCGCCCCAAAGCTGGGTGGTCCCGAGTTCGAGCGCCATGCCCGTGGTGAACAGCTTGAACGTGCTGCCGGGCTCGTAGACGCCGACGGTGATGCGGTTGAACCGCTCCTCGTTCGTCGCGGTGCCGACATCCGCGGGCAGGTAGTCGGGCAGGCTGACCATCGCGACGACTTCGCCCGAGCGCACGTCCATCACGACGCCCGCACCGCCGATCGCGTCGAAGCGCGCGATCGAGGCGGCGAGCGCCTCGCGCAGCACGTGCTGCACGCGCACGTCGATGGAGAGCCTGAGCGCCTCGGCTGGGTCCTCGCGCAGCCGCTGGTCGAAGAAGCGCTCGACGCCGGCGATGCCATGGCCATCGACATCGGTACCGCCGATCACGTGAACGGCCGATCGGCCTTGCGGATAGACGCGCCGCTCCGCCTTCTCGAAATAGAGGCCGGGTATGCCGAGGCGGTTGACGCCATCCTGCTCGCGCGGCCCCAGATGGCGGCGGATATAGACGAAGGTGCGCTCGCCCGTCAGCCGCTGCGTCAGTGCCGCGATGTCGATGCCCGGCAGGACGCCGGCCAGTGCGCGCGCGGCCTCGGCCGGATCGGCGATCTGGCGCGGGTTGGCGTAGAGGGCCACCGTCGGCAGCGAGACGGCGAGGATGACGCCGTTGCGGTCGGTGATCGAGGCACGCGCGACCGGCGGATCGGGATCGATCGCAGCGACTGGCGGGGCCGATTGCCGCGGCGCGCTGGCGCTGAACACCGTCGCATCCGCGAGCCGTGCCGCGACCGCGACGTAGAGGACGGCGAACAGGCCAGCGCCGATCAGCAGGCGCGAGCGGGCGCGGTCAAGCTGCGCGCGGCGCCGCCCATCGGCCATGATCGGGGCGGGCGGCTTCGCGGCACGCCAGGGCGCGAGCGCCTGGCCGGCCGCTGCCTCAGGCGACGCGCCGATCGCAACGGGCGGTGGCGGGACTTCGCGGATCATCTTCTCAGTTCCCTCCGACGACACGGGGAACCGGCGGCGGCAGCGAGGCCGATGGCGCGCCGAGCGATGACGTGACGGCCTGCCGCGCGACAGGTGGTGGCGGCGCGGCGCTGATGGCGATGACGGGCGTGGCCTGCGGCCGGGTTGGCGCCGCGACGGTTGTGGCCGCCCCCTGTCCTGCCGGTGGCATGAG
>NZ_JALHPR010000022.1 GCF_022842375.1 Elioraea sp.
GGCTCCGCCGTCGGCCGCTCGCCGATCGCGCGCGCCAGTGCGGCGCGCGCCTCGACCTCGCGGGCATCGCGGTCGTCCAGTGTGGCCGGCAGCATCACGCCAGGCACGATCAGCGCCGGCGTGAGCGGCATCGGCAGCGGTGCCGTCTCGATCGTTTCGGAAACGGTGATCCGCTGCCCGCAGGCGGCGAGCATCAGGAGCGCCGCGAGAGCGGACCGCCGCCTCACCCGCGCAGCCGGGCGATCGTCGCGGTGGTGCTGTTGCCGGGCAGGAGTTCGGCCAGGAACACGCGCCCGCCCCAGCCGCGCACCAGCTCGGCGCCCACCACCGTCTCGATCGTGTAGTCGGCCCCCTTCACAAGAACGTCGGGGCGGAGGGCGCCGAGCAGCGCCTCGGGCGTATCCTCCTCGAACACCGTGACGAGATCGACATCGGCGAGCGAGGCGAGAACGGCCGCGCGCGCGGCCTCTGTCTGCACCGGCCTCGTCGCGCCCTTGAGGCGGCGGACGGAGGCATCGGAGTTGAGGCCGACGACGAGGCGGTCGCACTGCGCGCGCGCCTGGGCCAGCAGGTGCACATGGCCCGGATGCAGCAGGTCGAAGCAGCCATTGGTGAAGCCGATGCGCCAGCCGCGCCGGCGCCAGCGCTCGATCTGCTCGGCCGCCTCGTCGCGGGTGACGACCTTGCGCAGCGCCCCCGTGGCCGGGGCGAGAACGGCGAGCATCTCGGCCTCGCGCGCCACCGCCGTGCCGATCTTGCCGACGACGACGCCGGCCGCGATGTTGGCCAGCCGCGCCGCGACCTCGATCGGCAGCCCGGCGGCAAGCGAGGCGGCCAGCGTGGCCACCACCGTGTCGCCGGCGCCGGAGACGTCGAACACCTCCTGCGCCTCCGCGGCGAAATGGGTGATGCTGCCATCCTTCCGCACCAGGGTCATTCCGTCCTCGGACCGTGTGCAGAGCACCGCGCCGAAGCCGTGCGCGGCGATCATCGCCTTCGCCGCCGCCACCACCTCCCCCGGCGTGTCGGTCGGCATTCCCGAGGCTTCGGCGAGCTCGCGGCGGTTCGGCGTCACCACGTCGGCACCGGTATAGCGCGCATAGTCGGGCCCCTTGGGATCGACCACGGTGATGCGCCCGGCTGCGTTCGCCGCGGCGATGATGGTGCGTGCCGAGGTGCCGGCGAGCACGCCTTTCCGATAGTCGCTGATCACCACGGCACGGCACGCGGCCATCGCCTCGCCGGCGATGCGCACCAGGCGCTCGGCGAGCTTCGGGTGGATCGGGTCGGTGGTCTCGCGGTCGGCGCGCAGAAGCTGTTGGCCGCCGGCGATGTAGCGTGTCTTGAGCGTGGTCTGCCGCCCGCCCTGGACGAGCAGCCACGGCTCGACCTTCAGCTGCCCGCCGATGATGGCGGTGAGGTCGGAGCCCGCGACGTCGTCGCCCACCACCGTGACGAAGGCGCAGGAGGCGCCGAGTGCGGTGATGTTGCGCACCACGTTGCCAGCACCCCCCGGCATCGCCACCTCGCGCTCGACCGCGATCACCGGGATCGGCGCCTCCGGGCTCACGCGCGTCACCGTGCCGTACACGTACCGGTCGAGCATCGCGTCGCCGATGACGAGGACGGAGGCGCGCTTGAGCGCGGCGAGGCCGTTGGCGAGATCGGCGCGGTGCGGGTCGAGGGCGAGGTCCCCCCCGGGTGTCGCTGGGTCCGGTGTCACTGGGTCTGGCATTACCCTGGCCTAGCCGATCGTGGTGCATCCGTCACGTGCGGCGGTCTCGCCAGCGTCCCTGCGTGTTCGTCGGATCCGGCGATGCCCATCGTCATGCCTGGATCAGCGTCAGCTTGTCGGACCAGAACGCGGCGCAGGTGAGGTGGCCGCCGAATACCGCGCCGGTGTCGAGGCCGATGCGGTTCTTGCGCACCACCACGTCCCGCCCCGGCGTGTGGCCATGCACCACCACCGCACCGAAATCGGCCGTGGACGACAGGAACGGCTCGCGGATCCACAGCAGGTCGTCAGGGTCCTGGGCGTCGAGGGCAACACCCGGCCTTACCCCGGCATGGACGAAGAGATACCCCCCGAAGGCGGCCCGGCGGCGGAGCTGGCGGAGGAAGGCGAGCTGCTCCGGTGGGATCGCCGCGGCCCAGCCGGCCGGGTCGCTCCCATAGGCATCGATGCCCCAGGAGGCGAGGGCCGCCGCACCGCCATTGTCGATCCAGCGGGCGATCGCTGCGTCATCCCCGGGGCGTGTCAGGGCATCGAGCATCATCGCCTCGTGGTTGCCGGCGAGGTGCACAGCCTCGGCACCGAAGCGGGGGGGAGGCAGAAGGCGCTCGATCACGCCCTGGCTGTCGGTGCCGCGATCGACATAGTCGCCGAGATACACGATCGCCCGACGCGCCTCAGGCGCGCGTGCGGCGTCCTCGGCGATCAGCTCGTGCAGCGCGTCTAGCTTGTCGATGCTGCCGTGGATGTCGCCCACGGCATAGACGCGCAGGCCCTCGGGCAGGCTGGCGGGGGCTTGGATGATGTCGTCGCTGGTGCCGGGCACGGGGTGTTTCTGGTTCGGGCTTGCTCACGAGGCTCTCGCGCCAAGGTAGAGGGACGCCGGGCGACGCGGAAGGGTGCGCAACCACCGCGTGACTTGCGCTCCTTGCGGGACGGGTCCAAGCCTCCGCCATGAGGAACATCCAGGCATGAGGGACACTGCGGACGCCCCCGCGATCGTCGCCGAGGGGCTGGTGAAGCGTTACGGGCCGGTGACGGCGGTCGACCAGGTGGGATTCGATGCGCGGCCTGGCACGGTGCTCGGCCTGCTCGGGGGAAACGGGGCCGGCAAGACGACGACGATCGCCATGCTGCTCGGCCTGCTGATCCCCGATGGCGGGCGCATCACCGTGCTCGGCCACGACATGGCGACCAACCGGTTCGCGGCACTGTCGCGCATGAACTTCTCCTCGCCCTATGTCGCGCTGCCGCACCGGCTCTCGGTGCGCGAGAATCTCACCGTCTACGGCCATCTTTATGGCGTCGGGGGACTGCGCAAGCGCATCGCGCAGCTGGCCGAGGAGCTTGACCTCGGCCGCTTCCTCGACCGGCCGGCGGGGGAGCTCTCGGCCGGGCAGAAGACGCGCGTCGCACTTGCCAAGGCGCTGATCAACACCCCCGCGGTGCTGCTGCTCGACGAGCCGACGGCGAGCCTCGACCCCGACACGGCCGATACGGTGCGCGGCTGGCTCGAGCGCTACCGCGACAGCACGGGCGCGACGATCGTGCTGGCGAGCCACAACATGGCCGAGGTCGAGCGCCTCTGCTCCGACGTGGTGATGCTCAAGGCTGGCCGTGTGGTCGACCGGGGCAGCCCCGCCGCGCTGATCGACAGGTATGGCCGCGAGGACCTCGAGCAGGTTTTTCTTGATATTGCTCGTGGGACAGGCGTTGCCGCCGAGGCCGGGAGATGAGCGGGCCAGTGGCACTCTCCGGCCGCCGCGTCTGGGGGCTCGTCTATCGCCACCTCGCGCTCTACCGCCGCTCATGGCCCAGGCTGCTCGAACTGGCCTACTGGCCGATCCTGCAGATGACCATCTGGGGCTTCGTGTCGGAGTTCATGGTCCGCTCCTCCGGCTGGGCGGCGGCGGCGTCGGGCGTGCTGATCGGGGCGGTGCTGCTGTGGGAGGTGTGCCTCAGGAGCCAGATGGGCTTTGCCATCTCCTTCCTGGAGGAGGTGTGGTCGCGCAACCTCGGCAACCTCTTCGTCTCGCCGATCAGGCCGTGGGAACTGGTCGCCGGCCTCGTCACCATGAGCGTGCTCCGCATGACGGCGGGCATCGTGCCGGCGATCCTGCTCGCTTGGGCGCTCTACGCCTTCGCGATCACCGACATGGGCTTCGTGCTGATCGCGTTCTTCGCGCTGCTGATGGCGATGGGCTGGGCCGTGGCACTTGCCGTCACCGCCATGGTGCTGCGCCACGGTGCGGGCGCCGAGGCGCTGGCGTGGAGCGTGCTGTTCGGCCTCGCCCCGCTCTCGGCCGTGTTCTATCCCGTGTCGATCCTCCCGTCCTGGTTGCAACCGGTCGCGCTCGCGATCCCCGCGACGCATGTGTTCGAGGGCATGCGTGCGGCGCTGCTGGAGGGAAGCGTGGCGACTGGCCACCTCGCCGCGGCCGCGGTGCTCAATGTCGTCTGGCTCGGGCTCGCGGCCTGGTTGTTCGCCTGGGTGTTCCGCATCGCGCGGCAGAAGGGGCTGCTGCTCAATGTCGGTGAATAGCGCGCGAGAACGTGCGGCCCGCGGCGCAGCAAAGGCGTTGACGCGATTCGGGGCTCTGGCCCATGCCAATGTGAACGATCCTGGGGGAAGGACCCTGCGCATGAACAGGACCCATACGCGACGCTTCCTGCTCGCCGGCACGGCGGCACTTGTCGCCGCGCCGCTCGTCGCTCCACGCAGCGCGCTGGCGGCAGCGGAGCAGCAGGCGCTGGTCGACCGTGCGACGTTGACCGTCAACGAGATCATGACCGACCAGCATGCGGGCGACGTGAAGCCTGCGCTACGCCGCGCGCGCGCGGTGATGGTGTTCCCGCGCGTGTTCCGCGGCGGCTTCATCGTCGGCGGCGAGGGCGGCTACGGCGTGCTGCTGGCGCGCGACGGCGGCGGAAACTGGTCGTCGCCTGCCTTCTACAGCATCGGATCCGGCTCGATCGGATTGCAGATCGGCGTGTCGGACAGCCAGATCATGATCTTCATCATGAACGACCGCGCGCTGAACGCGGTGCTGCAGAACCAGTTCAAGATCGGCGGCGATGCCTCGATCGCGGTCGCGACCATCGGTGCCGGCATCGAGGGTGGCACAACGTCCGCGCTCAGGGCCGATATCGTATCGGTGGCGAAATCGCGGGGGCTGTTCGCCGGCATCACGCTCGAGGGTAGCCTGATGTCGCGCCGCAACAACGACAACGCCGCGTATTTCGGTCGCCAGGTCTCGGCCGAGCAGATCGTCCTGACGATGGAAGTGCACAACCCGGGCGCCGACAACCTGCGCGCCGCGCTCGCCAATTTCTCGCAGGGTTGAGCCTCCGGCCGTGTCTGCCACTCCCGTGCCGCCGGAGCTGCCGTTCTGGCGGCAGAAGACGCTCGAGGAGATGAGTGCTGCCGAGTGGGAAAGCCTCTGCGACGGCTGCGGTCGCTGCTGCCTGCACAAGCTGCGCGATGCCGACGATGGCGCCCTCGCCTTCACCCGCGTCGCCTGCCGGCTGCTCGACGTCGCCGCCTGCCGCTGCACCGACTATGCGAAGCGCCAGCGCCGCGTGCCCGATTGCGTGCGGCTGACGCCTGAGGTCGTCCGCCGCGTCGACTGGCTTCCGCCCACCTGCGCCTATCGCCTGGTCGCCGATGGCCGTGACCTCGCCTGGTGGCACCCGCTCGTCTCCGGCTCGTCCGAGACGGTGCACGAGGCGGGCGTGTCGGTGCGCGGGCGGGCGATCAGCGAGCGCGATGCAGGGCCGGTCGAGGACCACGTCGTCGCCTGGCCGCGGCGCTGGCCGAAGGGTGCCAAGAGCCCACCGGGTTGACGGCGCGCGCGCGCGGGCCTTTCCTCCGCCCATACCTGCGGGAGGAATGACCAATGGCAACGATGCTCGAGCAAGCGATCTACGGCGGCGTGAACGCGGCGGTGCTGACGCCGATGGACGCTGACCTCGCACCCGACATCGGCCTGATGGCGGCGCATTGCCGCTGGCTGCTGGCCAATGGCTGCAACGGGCTGGGCATCCTCGGCACCACGGGCGAGGCGAACAGCTTCTCGGTGGCCGAGCGCATCGCCGTGATGGAAGGGCTGGTTGCTGCCGGCATCCCGGCGGCGAAGCTGATGCCCGGCACCGGCTGCCCCGCCTTCTCCGATGCGGTGGAACTGACGAAGGTCGCGAAGCGCCTCGGCTGCCCCGGCGTGCTGATGCTGCCGCCCTTCTACTACAAGAACCCCTCCGATGACGGGCTGTTCGCCTACTTCTCGGAAGTGATCAACCGCGTCGGCGGCGGCGTGAAGGTGTACGTCTACCACTTCCCCCAGCAATCGGCGGTGCCGTTCAGTCTCGACCTCATCGGCCGGCTGCTCAAGGCGTTCCCCGGCGTGGTCAAGGGCGTGAAAGACAGCTCCGGCGACTACGCGAACATGAAGGCGATGATCGATGCCTTCGCCGCCGATGGATTCGAGGTCTATTCCGGCTCCGACGAGTTCCTCGCGCGCATCCTGCATGAGGGGGGTGCCGGCTGCATCACGGCCGCGTCGAACGTGAACTGCACCGCGGGCGGCGCGGTGGTGCGCGCCTTCCGCGCGGGTGACCGTGCCGCCGAGGAGGCAGCGCAGGCGATCCTCACTGCAACCCGCAAGGTCGCGACGTCGGCCCCGCTGATCGGGGGCCTGCGCGAGGTTGTGGCGCGGCAGACGGGCAACGCCGCCTGGCGCCGCATCCGCCCCCCGAACCTGCCGCTGAAGCCCGAAGCCGCGGCCGCCTACCTCGCCGCGTTCGATGCGACCGGCATCGCGGGGCTCGCGAAGGCCGCGTAGTGATAAGCAGGTTTCACGGACAGTAAGCAAAAAAGGCGAACATCAAGAATTAGGGATAAAGATGAGTGGGCACCCATATTTTCAACGTCAGATTCAAGTGTCTAGCGCCCAGCTCAGTAGGAATGACATCGAGCGTTTGTTCCATATCGTAGAGTCTCAGTTGAAAAAATCTGTCACAATACAGATTGATTCATTTCAGGGTGACGCGGATAAAAAAGATGAATTTTCTGCTCGGGTACGAGAGGTTTTCCTGATCAGTTACAGAGTCAACAAGCCCGATGGTGACAGCTATGCTGGTAACGGAGTGCCTGATTTCTCAGGAGACTCTTTTCCAGAGGATGTCCAATCCATTTACATAAACACGCGGATTCCTTTCGAGGCCCGCGCCAACTTCCCACCCAATAACTTCATGAATATTTTCCTGGACTTTAAACGTCCAAGCTTGGCGATAGACTTCTTGACGATGCCCTCTAATCCAACTGCGAATGGGAGTGAAATAACGATAGAGGGCGATAGTGAATCCTGGGTCATAGAAACGTACCATAAAATAAATGAGTTCTTAAAGAACAAGTCATCTGTGCGGTATTTTATCCATTTCAGCGGCGTCTATGATTTATACTTATATGTATTTGTATTTCCGATGTATCTTTATTTGCTTTGGCGGATACAGCTTTACGTCCCTAACGAGCCGTTGGGACAATCTCTTGTCGCCTTAGTTGCAATATATCTCTATTCCGTTCTACTTGTTGGTCTTTTTGGAAGGCTTTCGTTTCAGTATGCAAGATGGTTGTATCCGCTGCTCGAGTATGAGAGCGCCGCTAAGCGCAACACGATACAGTCCCAAAAGTTATTGATCATGGCCATTTTCACAGGCATCGGTGTCGCGTTTCTATATGATGTTCTGAAGAATTTTTTGTTGTAGATGTTCGATGAAGTAGCGTAGGTCCCCGCGAGGAACGATTGTGGCGGCAATGACTGTTACGCGCGACCTCACCTCGCTCCGCGCCTCCCGCGCGGCCATGCGGGGCCGCGTCGCGCTGGTGCCGACGATGGGGGCGCTGCACGCCGGCCACATCGCCCTCGTCGCCGCAGCGCGCGCGGTGGCGGATCGCGTCGTCGCCTCGATCTTCGTCAACCCGCTGCAATTCAACGCGGCCTCCGACCTCGCGCGCTATCCCCGCACCGAGGAGGCCGACCTTGCGATGCTGGCGGCGGCCGGTTGCGACCTCGCCTGGGTTCCCGCGCCGGAGGCGATGTACGCGCCCGACCGTGCGACCGCCGTGACCGTCGGCGGCCCTGCCGAGCGGTTCGAGGGCGCGGCGAGGCCCGGCCATTTCGGTGGCGTGGCGACGGTGTGCACGAAGCTGTTCCTCCAGGCGCGCGCCGATGTGGCAGTGTTCGGCGAGAAGGACTGGCAGCAATTGCAGGTGATCCGCCGCGTGGTGCGTGACCTCGACATCCCGATCGCCATCCTCCCCGTGCCGACCGTGCGGGAGGACGACGGCCTCGCCCTCTCCTCGCGCAACCGGTTCCTCATGGCGGCGGAGCGTACGACAGCCCCGTTGCTGGCCCGCGAGGGCTTCGCCACCGCGTCGGCGATCGCCGCGGGCGCGGACGCAACCGCCGTGCTTGGGGCGGCCATGGCGCGGCTGGCGCAGGCAGGCTTCGGCGTGGAGTATCTCGCGCTCGTCGCCGCCGAGACGATGCAGCCGCTCGACCGGGCGACCGAGCCCGCACGCCTCGTCGCGGCCGCCAGGCTCGGCAGCGTCCGGCTGCTCGACAATTGGCTCGTGGCGTGACCCAGGGCATGACGGCGCCGTCGCTGCGAGCGCCGGAGCCGCGCGGCCTCTGCACCGATTGCGGCGTCTCGCGCATGGCCGACCATAGGGCCTGTGGCACCGCCTGCCAGTTCATCGCGCCTGACTATCCCGCGATGGAAGCGAAGGTGCATGGCCGTGCGCGCGACTCGTCGCGGCCCGACGAACTCCATTTCGGTCCGTTCCGCCGCATGCTGCGCGCGCGCATGGCCGCGCCGATCGAGGGCGCGCAGTGGACCGGCATCACGACGCGCCTCGCCGAACGCCTGCTCGAGACCGGTGCGGTCGACGCGGTGCTGACCATGGCGCCGGCCGAGGATGATCGCTGGCGGCCGGTTCCCGTCCTTGTCACCCGCGCCGAGGGCATGGCGGGCGTCCGCGGCATGCGCATGGGCTATGCGCCGCTGCTCGCCCTGCTCGAACCCGCCGCCGCGGCCGGCCACAGGCGCATCGCGGTGATCGGCATCCCCTGCCAGGTGTATGCGTTGCGGGCGATCGAGGAGCGCCTGGGTTTCGAGAGCATCACCGTGATCGGCACGCCGTGCTCCGACAACACGACGACAGACAACTTTCACCGCTTCCTTGCGTTGCTGTCGGATGCACCCGACACGATCACCTATCTCGAGTTCCGCGCCGACTACACGGTCGAGCTTCGCTTCGCCGACGGCACGCGCCGCGAGATCCCGTTCCTCGACCTGCCGATCTCGCGCCTGCCGCCGGATTTCTTCCCGCTCACCTGCCGCACCTGCGTCGACTACACCAACGTGCTGGCCGACATCACAATCGGCTACATGGGCGGGCAGGGCGAGCAGTGGCTGCTTGTTCGCAACGAGCGCGGCGAGCGCCTGCTCGACCTTCTCGGCGATGAGGTGGTGCTCACCGCACCGGGCAGCGCGGGCAAGCGGGCGGGGCCGGTGAAGGGCTTCCTCGCCAACACGCTGCGCGCGGCCGGCGGCATGCCGCTCAGGCGCATGCCGAACTGGGTGCGGCCGATCGTCTCGTGGCTGATGCCGCGAATCGGCCCCCGCGGCCTCGAATTCGCGCGTGCGCGCGTCGAGATGAAGGCGGTCGAGACGGTGGTGCACCTCAGGCGCGAGAAGCCTGCGCGCATGAAGCACATGATCCCCGCCCATGTCTGGGCGCTCGTGCGCCCCTACGGCCTCGCGCGCGACGACGATACCGGCAGCGGAAGCGGCGGCCGGGTGCCGTGACACTGCCCCAGGGGCTGCTCGCGGCGATCATCGTCGCTGCGATCGCGATGTTCATCCTGGGGCGGTGGCGGCATGACATGGTGGCGCTGGCTGCGCTGATCGCCGCCGTCGCCGCCGGCCTCGTCGACGGCGAGGCGGCCTTCGCCGGCTTCGGGCACCCGGCTGTGATCACCGTCGCTTGCGTGCTGGTGTTGAGCCGCGGGCTGCAGCGATCGGGTGCGGTCGACGCGCTGGCCTTGCGCGTGCTGCCGAAGGATGCCGGCGAGACGGTGTCGATCGGCGCGTTGACGGTGGTGGCCACGGGGCTGTCGGCCTTCATGAACAATGTCGGCGCGCTCGCGATGGTGATGCCGCTCGCCATCCAGCTCGCCAAGCGCAAGCAGATCCCGCCGGGCCGCGTGCTGATGCCGTTGGCATTCGGCACGGTGCTGGGCGGCATCGTCACGCTGATCGGAACACCGCCCAACCTTGTCGTGGCATCGTTCCGGGCACAGAACGGGGCCGCGCCGTTCGGCATGTTCGATTTCACCCCCGTTGGCCTTCCCGTGGCGATCGCGGGAACGCTGTTCATCGTGCTGGCCGCGCGCTTCCTCGTTCCGGTGCGCCCGGAGGCAGGCCTCGGCGGCTTCGATACGGCGAACTATCTGACGGAAGCGAAGGTGCCTGCCGGTGCGAAGGCGATCGGCATGACGCTTGCCGACATCGAACAGGCGCTCGAGACGGCGAATGCGCAGGTGCTCGGCCTCCTTCGCCACCAGGTGCGCGTGCGTACGCCCTATGCACGGACAGACATCCGCGAAGGCGACATCCTGCAGGTCGAAGCCGATCCCGATGCGCTCTCGGCCCTGCTCGCCGAGCTCGGCCTCGTTCTCGAGGAGGCAGTGAAGGAGGCCAGCAAGGTCGATGCCAGGCCGAGCGGGGAGAAGGCGGCCGAGAGCAAGGCGGCTGCCGGCCCGGCATTGATCGAGCTCGTGGTGCTGCCGGGCGCTGCCATCGCTGGCCGCACGGCGAGCGACATCTCGCTCCGCTCGCGCTTCGGGGTGAACCTGCTCGCCCTCTCGCGCCAGGGGCGGCGCACGACGGAGCGGCTGCGCGCGACACCTCTGCTGCCCGGCGACGTGATCCTGATGCAGGGTGACGAGGACGCGATCGCGAGCTTTGCCGCCGACTATGGCTGCGCACCGCTGGCGGAACGATCGCTGCGTCTGCCCGACAGGACGCAGATCATCCTCTCGGTCGGCCTGCTGGCCGGCGCAGTGTTGGCCACCGTGCTCGGCGTTCCCGCGGCGGTGGCGTTCGCCGCCGCCATGCTCGGCGCGATGGTCACGAACGTGGTGCCGCCGCGCAGCGTCTACACCGCAATCGATTGGCCGGTGATCGTGCTGCTCGGCGCGCTGATGCCGGTGGCTGATGCCGTCGCCGCCACGGGGCTGGCGGAGGTGATCGCCGCCTCCGTCATCGGCGGCATCGCCGGCGGCAGCACAGTGACCGCGCTGCTCGTGATCATCGTCGTCACCATGTTCATGTCCGATGTGGTGAACAACACGGCCTGCGCCGCGGTGATGTGCCCGATCGCCGTCAGCACCGCTGCGTCGCTCGGCGCCTCGGCCGATCCGTTCCTGATGGCGGTGGCGATCGGCGCGTCATGCTCGTTCCTCACCCCGATCGGGCACCAGAACAACACGCTGATCCTGGGCCCAGGCGGGTTCCGCTTCGGCGACTACTGGCCGCTCGGCCTGCCGCTCGAAGTCGTCGTCGTCGCGGTCGCACTGCCGCTGCTGCTGCTTTTCTGGCCCCCGTGACTTGGCCCCCGTGACTTGGCCCCCGTGACTTGGCCCCCGTGACTTGGCCCCCGTGACTTCACCCCCCTGACGTGAGCGGCACCGACCTCAGGGGCGCGAGCGAACCGTCGGCGCGTCGTGGCTGCGAGCCAATTGAAGACCGCTCCGCGTCCGAGTGGGGGCGCTTGGCGTGCTATTGCCGTTGCGCGAGCTCCTCGATCAGCGCACGCGCACGGGGAATGTACTGGCTGTCACCCATGTTCGACTGGATCAGGAAAAACGCCCGCTTGCCTCGCTCGGACCGACAGGTCTCCATTGCTTGGTCAAGCTGATCGGAGGATTTCACGACGTAAGCCCAGTTTTGGGGCCCCATTGGATTATGCTTGTAGCCGGCATAATTCTCAAGAACACGCGCGGTCCAGCCAAGAAGAGCGTACTCGGAGGGCATTTCCGCTGCGATGACAGCCCGCTGCCAACAAACATGTGTGGCTTCGAGATGTGCCAGCGTGCGTGCGACTGTACGCCGGAGAAAACGCGGCGGCGTATGGATATAGTTGAAGCAGGATGCCTCGTCCATGAGCGAGTGACCTGTGAGCGACTGCCGAAAAGAATCAAATAAATAATCCTCGTATGTCCTCGCTGGCGTCTCCAGCAGGACAAGGTCATCCCCGATGAAGTAGTCCTGGGCAGTCATGTTGCCGCAAAGGAAATCGTCGGAATCGAGGAAGGCGATCGCGTCGTATGGCACGCGCGCCGCCGCTGCAAGTTTCACGACCTGCTGGATTCTCCACCCCGACAATTTCACGTCGACGAAGAGTCGCCATCCGAACCGCTCCGTGAACGGCTTCCTGAGCCGGCGCCAGAACTTTCGTGCGCGCTCGATCTGAGGCTGCAGGACGTTCCGGGTGGAGTGGATAGTCAGGCCCTGCTCAGTCCTGAAACGGTCCATGAAAAGGGGAAGATCATCCTGGTCGACATATAGAACATGGTCTATGCCAGGAGAAAACAGCGTCAAAGATCTGCGAAGTAGAGCAAAACGATCAATATCACCGCTATAGCTGACGGTGAGATAGCAAATTCTGCCGTGCCGGCTTTGCTCCTCAGAGGCAACCACGATGAGATCCTCTTGCAGACATCATTCGTCGGAAGCGGGTACCACAGATGCAACTTCATGAGAATGGCCGCGATGCCGCGTGTTGCCTATCGGCCGCGTCTGCTGCGGGAGGTGACGAGCGCGAGGCCGATGAAGATCAGCACTGTCGCCGGCACCACCAGCAGCCCCGGCACCTCGCCGAAAATCAGTGCGCCCCAGCCGAGCCCCGTGACGACGAGAACGTAGCCGACCTGCGAGGCGAACACGCCGCCATGGCGCGTCAGGAGGCGGAAATAGATCGCATACGCAACGGCCGTCAGCAGCCCCTGTGACACCGCGAGCGCATCGGAGATGTTCGGTGCCCGGAACGGTGCAATCTGCCCCCAGGGCTCGCCCGGCAGGAAGGAGGCGAGCGTGAGCCAGAATGACGCGCCCGCCGCGGTGCCGCAGGCCAGCGCCAGGGGGTCGGCCCCGGCGGGGCGGAACTTCACCGCGAACACGTTCGAGACCGCGTAGCACACCGGCACGGCGAGGCACGCGAATGCCCAGCCGATCGCCCCGCCAGGCGGCAGCGCGGCGCCTGGGCTGAGCGCGAGCAGCGTGCCGGCGAGGGCGATGACCACCCCGCCCGCACGCCGCATCGTCGGTCGCTCGATCCCCATCACGGCGGTGAGCACGAAGGTCACGAGCGGTGCGGCCGGGATGACGAGCGAGAACAGTCCTGCCGGCACGTGCCGCAGCGCGAGAAAGCTCACCAGGTTCGGCACCGCGAATCCGATGAGCCCGCTGCCGAGATGAAAGCGCAGGCCCTGGCGGTCGAGCGGCAGGATGCGACGCCGCGCCGCGCCGGCGATGAAGAGAGCGATCGCAGCAACCGTCGCTGCGCGGGCCACGTAGCCGAGTGGGACCGCGCCCAGCGTGAAGCCTGTCTTTCCGATCGCGGGCGTGAGGCCCCAGAGCGTGCCGAGGGCAGCGAGAAGCAGGAATGCCGTGGCATCGGGGCGTGCCGGAATGGTGCTGGTGGCGCTCACGTGCCGCCGACACTACGCCCCGACAGCGCGGCCGTCTGCCCAATCACGGAGACCCATCTTCCTCTGTGGTTGAACCCGCCCCCCTTTGCTTGGCATGTTGGTGCCGACATGCCCCGCCCCCCGAGCTCCCGCACCGCCTTCCCGCTGCTCACGACGCAGAGCACGGCGCGCGAAACCCTGCCGCTCGAGGATGGGGTGATGGAGGTCGAGTGGCGGCGCAGCCCGCGCGCCCGCCGCGTCACTCTGCGCATCGACCCTGCCGCGGGGGCCGTGGTGGTGACGCTGCCGCCGCGCGCCGGGCGCAGCCAGGGCATCGCGCTGCTGCGCGCGCACAGCAGCTGGGTGGCTGAGCGGCTGGCGGCACTCTCGCCGCGCGTTCCCTTCGCCGATGGCGCTCTCGTTCCCCTGCTCGGCCGCCCGTACGCGATCCGCCACTGCCCGGGCGAGGTCGGGGGCGTCTGGCTCGAAGGCGAGGAGATCCACGTTTCGGGCGAGGCTGCGTTCGTGCCGCGCCGCGTCACCGCCTGGCTGCGCGAGCATGCGAGGGCCGAGATCGCCCCGCGCGCCACCATCCATGCCGGACGCATCGGCCGCCGCGTGGCCCGCATCAGCATCAAGGACCAGCGAAGCCGCTGGGCCTCCTGCGCGCCCGACGGCACGCTCGCCTTCTCATGGCGTCTCGTGCTGACCCCGTCCTGGGTCCTCGACTACGTCATCGCGCACGAGGTGGCGCATCTCGCCGAGATGAACCATGGCCCGCGCTTCTGGGCAGCAGTCGCGCATCTGACGCCGCATACCGAGGCCGCAAAGGGCTGGCTCGCGGCCCATGGCCCCAGATTGCTTCGCTACGGCTGAGAGGCCCAGTTCCTAAGGCTGGAAGGGCTGCCTGAGGCCTGCTCGAGCGCGGGCGAGGCCGCGGAGGCAGGTTTCCTCGGCGATGCGTGCGGCCCCCGTCTGCCGTGCGGTGGCGAGCACCACGCGCGGTTCGCCCCCCAGCTCCTCCGCCTCGAGGAATACGTCGAGGAGGCAGGCTGGGCTGCGGTAGAGCCAGGCCTGGGTTCCCTCCTCGTCACGCTTCAGGTCAGGCTCCCCCATCACGGCGAGAAGCTGCCCGTCGGTCAGCCCGGCGAGGTCGCGGGCCGATCGTGGCGAGCGGCCCTCGGAGAATTGTGGCGCCGGGGCGGGTGAGCGCGGTGACGTCGCGGCGGCGCGCGGCACGGCCGCGAGCGTGGCCGAGGCGGGGACGAAAGGGGCGCCGCCAGACGCGCTGGCGGCAGCCTCAGGCGGGTTGGCACGGCCCTCATCGCGCGTGGGTTGAGGGGTTCCGCAGGCCTGGAGGGCGGCCGCCCCCGCGATGAGCGCGAGGGCGGCGAGTTTCGGTCGGGGCATGACGCTCTTTGCGGCGCTCCTGAGGCCCAGGTCTGGAGGTTGCGGGGCGCGGCGCCGCCTGCGGCAGCGGCCTGGTGTCAGGTCCGCGCGTAGGCGGGTTCCGCCGGCGCGGCGTAGGGGTCAGGTGCCGTGGTGGGCGCGGCTGCCGGTGCTGGCGCGGCGACCGCTGCCGGGGCGGCGGCGATCATCTCGATGCGGCCCGACACCTGTGCCCCGTCCTCGACCGTCAACCGCGCGCAGCGGATCGTGCCGGAGAGCCTGCCCGTCGCGCGCACTACCAGCCGCGACTTGGCGGTGATCGCGCCATCGAACGCGCCGGAGATGTCGGCCTCGTCGATCTCGGCTTCGCCACGGAACACGCCCGATTCGGCGATCGAGAGCTCCACCGCGTGATTGAGGCTCACCTCCACCGTGCCGTGGACCTCGAGGCGTTCGCAATCGCTGATCACCCCGCCGGCGAGCGCGATGCCGCGGCCGACGACGAGCGAGCGGCGGTCGGAGCCTGCGGGCTTGGCCGCTGGGGCGGCGGCAGGGCGCATGCCTGTCATTCCCGGCGTGGCGGCCGGTGCGGGGGGAATGCCGGTCGCGGGGAAGCCAGGCTTTGTCGACATCTGTGTCGTGCTCTCGTTGCTGCGGATCGTGGGGCGTTGATCGGTCGGCGCTGCCTGCGGCTGCGCCGGCGGGTCTGACGGTTTGCGCGTCTTCGGGAACAGGGACAGGGGTGTCTTCCTCGGCCTTGGTCGTTTCTGGGTGCTGCGCGGCGCGCAACGGTCGGCACCACGCAGCGCGGAAATCGATCATACACCCGTGCACATGCGTCGCAACGCACGCGAACGGCCAAAACGCAGGCTTCAGATGCGCGCCCCGGGTGAGGCCACGCCAGGTGAGGCAGCGCCGAGCCGTGCCGCGAGGTGCGTGAAGGCAGCGGCGCCCAGCACCGGGACGAGAAGGTTGGCGATCGGCACGAGCATCAGCGCCGCCGCCGGCAGGCCGGCGAGGAACAGCGTGAGCCGGTTCCGACGCCGCCAGGCCCGTGCGTCGGCCAGGTCGAGGCGGCGGAGCGCGGCAAGCTCGCCATACTCGCGCGAGAGCGCGTAGGCAGAGACCGCGAGCCAGATGAGCCAGCCGACGCCTGGCAGCAGCACGGCGATCGGCACCGCGCAGAGCGTCAGCAGCAGCACCCGCCCGGCGAGGCCGAGGCCTGCGCGAAGCTGCTCGCCCACGCCGCTGTGCCGGGCAGGCGGCAGGGTCGGGTAGTGCCGCGCTTCCACCGCATCGGCCACGCCGTCGAGCAGCAGGCCCGCGACGATCAGCGTCGCCGGCCCGAACAGCAGCACCGCAAAGGCGAAGGCCGCGATGCCGCCCAGCGCCTCGAGCAGGCGTTCCAGCCAGCCGCCATCGACCGCCGCACCCGCGATTAGCCAAAGCCCGGCGCCGAACAACAGCGCGAAGATCAGCGCCGCGGCGGCGAGGCCGAGCAGGAGCGGCCGCCGCATGCGCTTGTCAGTCAACTGTTCGATGGCGAGGAACCAGGCCGTGATCATGCGAGTGCGATCATGGCGGAACCTCGCGCGGCAGGCTAAGCAAAGTACGGTTATGGTGATGCATGGCGGGAGTGGTGATGAACAGGATTGCGGCGACATATGGCGTTCTGGGGATCGGCAACGCGATCGTTGACGTGCTCGGCCGCTGCGACGATGCGTTCCTCGCGGCTGAGGGCATCGACAAGGGCACGATGACGCTGATCGACGATGCCCGCGCCGTGGCGCTCTATGCCGCGATGGGTCCCGCGGTCGAGGTGTCGGGCGGATCGGCCGGCAACACGATGGCGGCCTATGCGAGCCTGGTGGGCCAGGCCGGCCCCCCCGGCGCCTTCATCGGCAAGGTGAGGAATGATCAGCTCGGCGCCGTGTTCGCCCACGACATCCGGGCAGCCGGCGTCGCCTTCACCACACCGCCCGCTGCCGATGGCCCGCCGACGGCGCGCTGCCTCATCCTCGTCACCCCCGATGCGCAGCGGAGCATGAACACCTATCTCGGCGCCTGCGTGAACCTGGCCGAGGGGGACATCGACGAGGCGCTGGTCGCCGCCTCCGCCGTGACCTATCTCGAGGGCTACCTGTTCGACCCGCCTGCCGCGCAGGCGGCGTTCCGCAAGGCCGCGGCCCTCGCCCATCAGGCGGGGCGCGAGGTGTCGCTCTCGCTGTCGGACCCGTTCTGTGTCGGCCGTCACCGCGCCGCCTTCCGCGCCCTGGTGCGCGAGGAGGTGGACATCCTCTTCGCCAACGAGGCCGAGATCCTCTCGCTCTACGAGGTGAGCCGGTTCGACGAGGCACTCGCGGCGGTGCGGGCGGAGACCAAGGTCGCCTGCCTGACGCGGAGTGAGAAGGGGTCGATCATCGTCGCCGGCAACGAGGTGCACGTGATCGACGCCGAGCCTGCCCAGGTGGTCGACACGACCGGGGCGGGCGATGCCTATGCGGCGGGGTTCCTGGCCGGGCACGTGCGCGGGCTTGGCCTCGCGATGAGCGGGCGGCTCGGGTCGCTGGCAGCGGCAGAGGCGATCAGCCACTACGGCGCGCGGCCGGTGCGCCCTCTGGCCGCGCTGGCGGCAGAGCGGCTCGGCCTCGCCGCCTGATCGCGATGTGGTGAGGGGCGCATGACCGGGGACGAGGCAACGCTGATCGCGAGGCTGTTCGAGCGACTTGGCGGCCTCGCCGGGCTCTCGCACGACCCCGAGGCGATGCGCTACGCCGCTGACCAGGCCGGGGCGCTGGCCGACCCGGCCGGGGTGATGGCGCAGGTGTTGCTGGCCCAGGAGGCGGCGATCGCCTCGCTCAGGGCCAGGCTCTCGGCGCTCGAGCGTGACCGTGCGGCGGAGGCTGCCTGGCAGGTCGGCGCGGCCCGCTACCTCACGCTCGAGGTGACTGACATGCCGCGGATGCCGGCCCCCGATGGCAGCTTCCTGCAGGGCGTGTTCGCCGCCGCTGCCGCCTTCGCCTCGGGCAAGCTGCTGATGGACGCGGAGCTTGCCGCCCCCCTCACCCCCGACGGGGGCGAGTTCCACTGGGGCGGTGGCGGCGTCGAGGTGAAGAAGGCGGTGCCGGAGGAGGATTGGTACGCCATCAAGGGCGCGACGCCCCCCGACGAGCCGCCCCCCGACCAGACCTGACGCACCCGCCCGGCGCTTGAGGGCAGCGAGCGCAGCGAGCAAGCGCGCGATGCATGGCGTTGCCCCTTGTGCTCGCTTCGCTCGCTGCCGGGGCGCGCCGCGCCCTATGGCGCGAGCCAAGGCCGCGGACGCGGCCGCCCGGCGCTTGAGGGCCTACGAAGCCCGTCACAGGACAGTCATGCTGTCTTTTTCCTCGCATCCGCCCGCCCGGGCCACTATGTGTGCCCGGAACGAAGCCGCACGGCAGACCTGACAGACCACGGGCATGCGATCCGATGTGCCCGGGGCGCTGGCGTTTGCCACAACAGGATTGCCCGATGAGCACGACCAACATCCGGAACATCGCGATCATCGCGCATGTCGATCATGGCAAGACCACGCTGGTCGACCAGCTGCTGCGGCAGTCGGGCGCGTTCCGCGACAACCAGCAGGTGGCCGAGCGTGCGCTCGACCGCAACGACCTCGAGCGTGAGCGTGGCATCACCATCCTCGCCAAGTGCACCTCGGTCGTCTGGAACGGCAACCGCATCAACATTGTCGACACGCCGGGCCACGCCGATTTCGGCGGCGAGGTCGAGCGCATCCTGAACATGGTCGATGGCGCGATCGTGCTGGTCGATGCCGCCGAGGGGCCCCTGCCTCAGACCAAGTTCGTCGTCGGCAAGGCGCTGGCCCGCGGGCTTCGCCCGATCGTCGTCGTGAACAAGGTCGACCGCCAGGACGCACGCGCCGACGAGGTGCACAACGAGGTGTTCGACCTCTTCGCCGCCATGGGCGCTGATGACGACCAGCTCGATTTCCCCATGCTGTATGCCTCCGGCCGCCAGGGCTGGGCCGACATGACGATGGACGGTCCGCGCAAGGACCTCTCGGCGATGTTCGAGCTGATCCTCTCGCACATCCCCGCGCCCAAGCTCGACGCCGACGCGCCCTTCGCGATGGCCGCGACCATCCTCGACTACGACAACTTCCTCGGGCGTGTTCTCACCGGCCGGCTCGAGCAGGGCCGCGCGCGGGTGAACATGCCGCTGAAGGTGATGCGGCCTGACGGCACGGTGGTCGAGACGGGCCGCCTCTCGAAGCTGATGAGCTTCCGCGGCCTCGATCGCGTGCCGGTCGAGGAGGCGGAGGCGGGCGACATCATCGCCATCGCCGGCCTTGCCGAGGCGACCGTCCCCGACACGATCTGCGCGCCCGAGCAGGCCGTGCCGCTGCCGGCCACGCCCGTTGACCCGCCGACGCTGTCGATGACCTTCCGCATCAATGACGGCCCGCTTGCCGGCCGCGAGGGCAAGAAGGTCACGTCGCGGCAGATCCGTGACCGCCTCTACCGCGAATCCGAAGGCAACATCGCGATCAAGGTGAAGGACAGCGAGGAGGCGGAGGCCTTCGAGGTGTCCGGCCGCGGCGAGCTCCAGCTCGGCGTGCTGATCGAGCAGATGCGCCGCGAGGGGTTCGAGCTCGCGATTGGCCGCCCGCGCGTGATCACCCGCCGCAACGAGGAGACGGGTGCCCGCGAGGAGCCGATGGAAGAGGCGCTGATCGACGTCGACGAGGCCTATACGGGCTCCGTCGTCGAGAAGATGTCGCAGCGCAAGGGCGAGCTGCGCGACATGCGCCCCTCGGGCGGCGGCAAGACGCGGCTGACCTTCCTGATCCCGAGCCGCGGGCTGATCGGCTATCACGGCGAATTCCTGACCGACACGCGCGGCACCGGCATCATGAACCGCCTGTTCGCCGGCTACGGCCCGTGGAAGGGCCCGATCGAGGGGCGCCGGAACGGCACGCTGATCAGCAACGCCGATGGCGAGGCGATCCACTACGCGCTGTTCTATTTGCAGGAGCGCGGCACGCTGTTCGTGAGCCCTGGCGACAAGGTGTACGAGGGGCTGATCCTCGGCGAGAACTCCCGCCCCGGCGACCTCGACGTGAACCCGATCAAGGAGAAGAAGCTCACCAACATCCGTGCTGCCGGCAAGGATGATGCGATGCTTCTCGTGCCGCCGCGCAAGATGAGCCTCGAGCAGGCAATCGCCTATATCGAGGATGACGAGCTGGTCGAGGTGACGCCCGCTGCCGTCCGCCTCCGCAAGCGCTTCCTCGACCCGAACGCCCGCAAGCGGGCGGAGCGGCGGTCCGAGGAAGACGCCGCCTGAGAGACCGCCCGTAAACTCTAACTGCTCCAAAAAGTGTTCTTGGGGCCGTCTGGCTTTGTGTCCTGCGCTTCCGGTGCTCACGGGCCTCCAGCCCGCTGCGCGCCGGTTCTCGGACACTGCGCCAGCCGACTCACAGCAGCGAGTTTCCAGGCAGTCTCTCGCATGCACGTGGACTAAGCGGACCTGAACAGCCTGCCCGCGTCGCTGCGCCGGTCATCGATGCCGGCGCGGCGGAGTGCGTGCCAGTAGGTCGCCGGGTTCGAGGCGATCACCGGCTTGCCGAGCGCCGTTTCCGCCTCCAGCGCCACGCCCGCGAAGGGCAGGTTGGTGCCGACCTGCACGATCGCCTCCGCCTCCGGACAGTCGAGTTCGCGCACGGCCTCGCGCAGCCGCATCAAGGGCACGCGCGCGATGGCCGCCGGGCCAGGGATCGCCATCGCGTGGCTTCGCACGACCTCATGCCCCGCCGCCTCCAGGAACCGCCTCGCCGCCCGCTCGCCCTCCGGCATGAACGGCGAGAGCAGTGCTATGCGCCGGATGTCGAGCGCGGCAAGGGCGGCGAGGATCGCATGCGTCGTCGCCGTGACGGGGCAGCCAACGCGGGCTGACGCATCGGCGAGCAGCTTGGCACCCGCCTCGCCGTCACCGACGAAATTCTCCACCATCACGCCAAGGATCACGTGATCGGGCCTCGCCGGGACGAGCGTGTCGAGCGCGGCACCAAGGCCTGCGACCATCGCGGCGCGGGCGGAGGCCGCATCGGCATCCGTCGCCACCAGCCAGTCGGGGTTCGGGATGCGCGCATGGGCGTTGATCACGCCCTCGGGCCGCAGCGCCTCCATCTCCGGCTGCACGGTGGTGTTCGTCGCCGGCGCGACCACGCCCATCACCAGGCGAAGGCCGAGCGAGTTGGTGGGGTTCAGCGGCGGTTCGTCATCCATCGGCGCAGCATGGCGCGTCGCGCCCGCCCGGTCACGCGGCGGCGGGGGCGCGTTGGCCGAGCGCAAGCCGCATCAGTCGCGCCAGGAACAGCACCGCGCCCGCGATCCACACGAGCGTGAGGGCGGTGAGCGCGCGCCCGTCTCCCGCCTCGGCGATGGCGATGGCGCCGGGGAAGCCGAGCGCCGCGCCACCGGAAAGGACGGCCTGCGCGATCGTCGCCGCACGGTTCTCGATCAGCACCGGCAGGCGTGCGTGCGCGAGCCAGATGGCAGCGACCGAGGCCCAGCCGAGGAGGTTCAGATGCGCCTGTTCCGGCGTGAGGCTGAGCGGGCCGACGCTGCCGGTCGCGACCAGCGCCACGACGGCGGCGACGGCGGCAAGGTCAGCCGCGGCAAGGAGGAGGATGCTGGGGCGCTGCATGGCACGGTATCCGGGTTGGTTCCTGTGTCGGAACCATGCGCGCGTTTCGTTTCAGGCCGATGTCGCGTGGCGCACATCGTGTTTCTCTCCTGTGCGCTGCGTCACGCCGCTGAGCGCGAGCAGGGCGAGGCGCGCGAGGAACAGCACAGCACCAGCGAGCCAGACGAGGGAGAGGGCGATCGCCGCCGCGGGGTTGCCGCTGTCGATCGAGATCGCGATGCCGAGCGGGAAGAACAGCGCCGCCGTACCCGAGAGCACGAGTTGCGCGGCCGCTGCCGCACGGTTGGCGGTGAGTTCCGGATACGCGCGGAAGGTGAGCCCCATGAGCGCGAGCGACGTCCAGCCGAGCAGGTTCAGGTGCGCGTGCACGGGCGCGAAGCGAAAATCATGCGCGACACCCATGGCGATGCCGAGACCTGTGCCCGCGACGAGGCAGAGGGCGGCCGCGGCGAGGAAGAGCAGGGGGAGGCGGTTCTGCATGACACGCTCTCGCATGGTGTTGCCGATGGCGGCTGTGTGCGCCCGCCACGTTTCAGGGTGATGTCTGACCCGACAGCCCCTCCCTTCCCCCCTTCGCCCCCGCATGCTTCCTTCCGCCACCCTCCCCCGCGTGACCGGAGCCGTCCATGCCCGTCCACAACCGCATCGCTGCCTTCGCCGATGACCTCACCGCTTGGCGGCGTGACCTTCACGCCCACCCGGAGCTCGGGCTCGAGGAGCACCGCACGGCGGCGATCGTGGCGGAGAAGCTCGCCTCCTGGGGCATCGCGGTGCACACGGGGCTCGCCGTCACGGGCGTCGTCGGCTCGCTGAAGGTCGGCACGTCGAACCGCGCCATCGCCATCCGCGCCGACATGGATGCGCTGCCGATGGAGGAAGCGAACGGCTTCGCCCACCGCTCCACCACCCCCGGCCGCATGCATGCCTGCGGGCATGACGGGCACACCACCATGCTGCTCGGTGCCGCGCGCTACCTCGCCGAGACGAAGAATTTCGACGGCACGGTGCATTTCGTGTTCCAGCCGGCCGAGGAAGGGGCGGGTGGCGGGCGCATGATGGTCGAGGAAGGGCTGTTCGATCTGTTCCCGGCGGACGCCGTCTACGGCGCGCACAACGACACCTCGCTGCCGGTGGGCGAGATGTACGTCGTCGCCGGGCCGAACAGTGCGGCCTCGGATCGTTTCACGATCCACATCGATGGCCGTGGCGGCCACGCCGCGCGCCCGCACATGACGATCGACCCCATCACCATCGGCGCGCAGATCGTGATGGCGTACCAGACACTGATCTCACGCCGCGTCGACCCGGCGGACGCCGCCGTCCTGTCGATCACGCAGTTCCATGCCGGCAGCGCGGGCAACGTGATTCCCGAGACGGCCTTCATCAACGGCACCGTGCGCACCATGAAGCCCGAGACGCAGGACCTCCTGGAAGCGCAGATGGGCGCGATCGCGAAGGCCACCGCCGAGAGCCAGGGTGCCGCGGTGCGGTTCGAATACGCCCGCGGCTACCCCATCGTCATGAACAACCCCGACGCGACCGAGCGTGCGGCGGCAGCGGCGGCCAGGCTGCTCGACCCCGCCCGCGTTCACCGCGAGAAGCCGCTCACCCTCGGCGGGGAGGATTTCGCCTACATGGCGCAGAAGGTACCCGGCTGCTTCGTCCGCATCGGCCAGCGGGGGGCGGATGGCGTGGGCGCCGTTCCCGTGCACAACCCGAAATACGATTTCAACGATGCGATCCTGCCCCTGGGTGCCAGCTATTGGGCGACCCTGGTCGAGCAGGAGCTAGCCCGAAGCTGACAGCAGGGGGCTGACCGGCCATGTTTGATCGCGGGGGGCCGCTCAACTAGGGTGCCCGCCCGCGACCGGCCGCTTGCTGCCCGAGTCGCTTCACCCGAGGCGCCCGACACCCAACGCTGATGCTGGTCCCGTCCCTCCGCCGCCTGCTCTCGCGCCGGCAGACAACGCTGCTCGCCGACACGGGCCTCGCCGCGCTCGCCGCCGCCGCTGCCTCCCTGCCCGAGATCGCCTGGTTCGGCGTTCCGCCCGAGGTGCTCGCCCCGCGCATGCTGGGCCTCGCGGCGCTGGGTTTGGGCATCTTCGCAGCCCTCGGCGTGCCGCGAGACAGCTGGCGCCACGGCGGCACGGTCGAGATGGCGCGTGCTGCGGCCGCCGCCATCCTCGCCGCGCTGGCGGGAAGCCTCATCGCCCACCTCGCCCTGCCCAACCCGCCGCGGCCGGGCACGATCGCGCTGCTGCTCCTCCTGCTGCCGAGCTTCGTGATCGGCGCGCGCGGCGCCTATCGCCTCGCGCTGCTGCTCGGCGTCCACCGCGATCCTGACGCGGCGCCCATCATCCTCGCCGGCGCCGGCGACCAGGCGGAGCTTCTGCTGCGTGCTCTCGCACGGCAGAGCGGGGCGCGGCACCGCGTCGTTGGCGTCGTCGCGGTCGATCCGAACATGGTGGGGCAGCGGCTGCACGGCGCGCCGGTGCTCGGCACGCTGCTCGAGCTTGGCGTGGTGCTCGACCGTCTCGCGGGAACGAAGGATGCGCCGGTCGCGGTCGCGGTCGCCTCGCGCGCCGTCTCCGGCCTCGCGCTGACGCAGCTGCGCGATGCGGCGGCCGACCATGGCCTGCCGCTCTTTGAGGTGCCGCGGCCGGCCGATCTCCGCCCGCGGCAACCCAGGCGCCGGCGTGACGATGCGCCCGCCGATCCGCAATCGCTGCTCGACAGGCCCGAGACGCCGATCGACCGTGCGATGATCGCGGCCGTCGCGCGCGGCAAGCGGGTTCTCGTCACCGGTGCCGGCGGGTCGATCGGGTCGGAGCTTGTGCGCCAGGTGGCGGAAGCGGGACCGGCCCACCTCACGCTCGTCGACAACGGCGAGTTCGCGCTCTACGCGATCGACATGGAGATCGCGGTCGCGCAGCCGAGGCTCGCGCGCGAGGCGGTGATCATGGACATCCGTGACCGCGAGCGCATCGCTGCCCTGTTCGCGCGCTCGCGGCCGGAGCTCGTGTTCCACGCAGCTGCGCTCAAGCACGTTCCGCTGGTCGAGGCGAACCCGCTCGAAGCGATCCTCACCAACGCCTGCGGCACCCGCAACGTCGCTGATGCGGCTGTCACGGTCGGCGCCGAGGCGGTGGTGCTGATCTCGACCGACAAGGCCGTGAACCCGACCTCGGTGATGGGGGCCACCAAGCGGCTGGCCGAGATGTACTGCCAGGGCCTCGACCTCAGGACCAAGGACGCGGCGAGCCCGACGCGGTTCGTCACGGTGCGGTTCGGCAATGTTCTGGGGTCGACCGGATCGGTCGTGCCGCTGTTCCAGGCGCAGCTCGCGCGCGGCGGCCCGCTGACCGTCACGCACCCCGACATGGTGCGCTACTTCATGACGACGAAGGAGGCCGTGGGCCTCGTGCTGCAGGCGATGGCGACGATGATCCGGGGTGGTTCCGTCGCCGAGACGGTCGAGCGTGGCGCGATCTTCGTTCTCGACATGGGCAAGCAGGTGCGCATCCTCGACCTTGCGCACAAGATGATCAGGCTTGCCGGGCTTCGCCCCGACGTCGACGTGAAGGTGCAGTTCACCGGCCTTCGCCCCGGCGAGAAGCTCTACGAGGAGCTGTTCCATGGGCGGGAGGAGCTTGTGCCGCTTGCCGTTCCCGGGCTTCTCGTCGCGCGGCCGCGCGTGGTGGACGTGCAGATCGTCGCGCGCGCGATCGACGAGGCGGGGGCCGCCGCGCGCGCCGGGCGCGACAAGCCTGCGCTCGCGCTGCTCTCGGTGATGGTACCGGAATTCGCTGCGCCCGCGGGCGGGAACTGACGGGCGCATGCGCGCGCTGCGGATCGACCGTCCGCTCGCCGTCATGCTCCTGCTCGGCTTCTCCGCCGGGCTCCCCCTGCCGCTGACCGGCTTCACGCTGCGGCAATGGTTCGCTGAAAGCAACGTTCCGCTCGGCCAGATCGGCCTCACCGCGCTGATCGGCTTCTCCTATTCGCTGAAATTCCTCTGGGCGCCGCTGCTTGACCATGCCCGCGCCCCGCTTCCCGCGCTCGGCCGCCGCCGCGGCTGGCTTGCCCCGGTGCAGGCGCTGCTCGCGGTGGCGATCGCGGCGATGGCGTTGACCGATCCGTCGCGCAATGCCACCGCAACGGTCGCCGTCGCGGTTCTCATCGCCTTCCTCTCCGCGACGCAGGATATCGCGATCGACGCGTTCCGGATCGAGAGCCTGCCGCCCGAGCGCCAGGGCCTCGGGCTTGCGGCCTATGTGTGGGGCTATCGGATCGCGCTGCTCGCGGCGAATGCGGGCGTGCTGTTCATGGTCGGGCGCACCGGCTGGCCTGGCGCGTTCCTCGCCATGGCAGGGCTGATGGCGATCGGGCTCGCGACCACGCTCTTCCTCGCGACCGAGCCGCCGCCGCCACCCGGCGTCTCGCGCGCTGGCTGGGGCAACTGGGTGTCGGCCGCTGTCGTCGCGCCGTTCCGCGATTTCCTCTCACGCCCCGGTGCGTGGCTGATCCTTGCTTTCGTCGCGCTCTTCAAGCTCGGCGAGGCGCTGGCCGGCATCATGACCGCACCGTTCTACCGCTCGCTCGGCTTCTCGCGCGAGGATGTGGCGGCCGTCGCCGGCGTGTTCGGGCTGTTCGCCACGCTCGCGGGCGTCGCTGTCGGCGGCGTGCTGGTGGCCGGGATCGGCACGGGGCGCGCGTTGGTCGTCACGGGCGTTGCGCAGATGCTGTCGAACCTCATGTATGTCCCGCTCGCGGAGTCGGGGCGGGTGGTGGCGCTGCTCTGGGCCCAGGTGGGCGTCGAGAACGCGACCGATGGGCTGGCCGATGCCGCCTTCGTCGCCTACCTCTCGAGCCTGACGAGCACGGCCTTCACCGCCACGCAGTATGCGCTGCTCTCCTCCCTCGCCGCGCTGCCGCTGCGCACGATCGGCGGTGCCTCGGGCTATCTCGCCCAGGCGATGGGGTGGACGCCGTTCTTTCTCCTGACCACGGCGGCGGCGCTGCCGGGCCTGGCCGTCATGCTCGTGCTGCTGCGCCGGTTTCCGCCAGCATCGAAGGAGACATCGTGATGACCCTCCCGCCCGCCGGCTCGTGGCCTGCCTTCGTGCTGCCGCCGATCCTGCTGCTTGGCTCCAACGTGCTGATGACCTTTGCCTGGTATGGCCACCTGAAGCGCCCGCACTGGTCGATCGGCTTCGCCATCCTCGTCTCCTGGGGCATCGCCTTCTTCGAATACTGCCTCGCCGTTCCCGCAAACCGCATCGGCTTCGGCACCTACTCGGCACAGCAGCTGAAGGTGATGCAGGAGGTGATCACCATGGCGGTGTTCGCCGGCTTCGCCGTCTGGGTCCTCGGCGAGCGCCTTACCTGGAACTACGCGGCCGCGGCCCTCTGCCTCGTCGCGGCCGTGGTGTTCATCTTCCTGCCGAGCGGGACATGAACGTGCGCGCCGCACTGGCCGAGGCTGCGCGAGAGGTCGCGCGCCGTGGCCTCGTCACCGGCACGGCCGGTAACGTGTCGCTGCGAAACGGCAACGAATTGCTGGTGACGCCGACGGGCCGTGACCTCGCGACCGTCACCGAGAGCGACATCGTCACCCTCGACGCCGAGGGCCGCGTGCTTGGCGGGGGAAAGCCGACGAGCGAGTGGCAGCTGCACCGCGCCATCCTTGCCGCGCGGCCTGACCTCGCCGCCGTGGTGCACACCCACAGCCCACATGCAACGGCAGCGTCGGCGTTGAAGCGGAACATTCCGGCCGTTCACTACATGGTGGTCGCCGCCGGCGGGGCGGACATTCCCTGCGCGCCCTATGCCACGCCTGGCGGCGAGGTGCTGGCCGCGCATGCCGCTGCCGCGCTCGCCGGGCGCGATGCCTGCCTGCTCGCCCATCACGGCGCGCTCGCTGCCGGCCCGACGCTCGCGGCCGCCATCGCGCTCGCGGTGGTGGTGGAGGACCTCGCCCGCACCTGGCTCACGCTGCTTGCCGTCACGCCCGATCCGCCGAGCCTCGGCGCCGATGACATCGCGGCGATGCGCACCGCCTGGGCGGCCTATCGCGGCTCCGCCTGAACGGCGGCGGGAAGCCAGACGGTGAAGGTGCTGCCGTGGCCTTCCTCGCTCTCGATCTCGAGCACGCCGCGGTGCCGGTTGACGATGTGCTTGACGATGGCAAGCCCGAGCCCCGTGCCGCCCACCGCGCGTGAGCGCGCGGCGTCGACGCGGTAGAACCGCTCCGTCAGGCGCGGGATGTGCAGGCGCGGAATGCCGGCGCCATCATCCGACACGGCAACGGCCACGCCCGCGCGGCGCCGCGCCTTCTCCCCGCCAGGCCCGTCGCGGCGGAGTGCGAGGCCGATGCGCCCGCCCTCGCGGCCATACTTCACGGCGTTGTCGAGCAGGTTGCCGAGAACCTGGGACAGTTGATCCGCATCGCCGACGATGTGCGGCAAACCCTCCTCGGCGGTGAGGTCGAGCGTGAGGCGACGCGCCGCGAGCCGCGGGCCCAGCGCCTCCGCGCTGCGGCGGGCGAGAACGGCGATGTCGAGCTCTGCCGTCGGTGGCGTATGCTCCGTCAACTCGATGCGCGAGAGGCTCAGCAGGTCTTCGATCAGCCGGCCCATGCGGCTTGCCTGCTCCGCCATGATCGGCAGGAAGCGGGCCTGCGCCTCGCGGTCATCGGCGGCGGGGCCGAGCAGCGTCTCGATGAAGCCGATCAGGCTGGTCAACGGCGTGCGCAGCTCATGGCTCGCGTTCGCCACGAAATCCGCGCGCATCTGCTCGAGCCGCCGCTCGCGCGTGCGATCGGACAGCACGAGGAGAAGGCGCCCGCCGTCGGCCAGCGGCGGATCGAGCAGGATGGCCTGGGCGAGCAGCTCGCGCTCGATCGGCACGGGCAGCGTGATCTCCGCGGTCTGCGGCCCGGCGCCGGCCAGTGCGCGGTCGACCGCGCTGCGAAGGGCCGGGTTGCGCAGGAGTGCGGCAAGGTCAGCCCCGTCGACGCCCAGCAGTGCGCGCGCGGCGGGGTTCAGAGCGACGGGCTGTGCATCCGCGCCGAGAACGGCAAGCGGATCGGGCAGGCGGGCGACGATCCGCACCGCTGCATCGGCGTTCGCCGCTGCCTCGACGCCGCGCTGGCGCAGGCCGCTTGCCAGCCGCGCGGAAGCCTCGGCGATGCGCTTGAGCGGCGGCAGGAATGGCAGGGCCGCGATCGCCTCTCCTGCCTCGGCTGCTTTCAGCGCTGCTGTCAGCCGTGCGATGTCGCGCTGCCAGAGCCAGCCGAGCGTGACAGCCGCGGCACCGGCGGCGAGGGCCCCGACGGTGGCCACAATCGGGTCGAGCATGCCGACGGATGCGGCGAGCGCGAACAGCGAGGCCGGTGCCGCGCCGATCGCCGCAGCGAGGGCGAGCGGCATCCATGGCGTCGGTGGCGGAAGGCGCTGCGGCATCGGCTGGGGTCGCTCAGAATGTCCGTTCGTCGAACCGTTCCGGCGCGGCCTCGACGACGCGGGAGCCGCCGCGGCTCACCTCCATCAGCGACAGGCCGCGCTGGTTCGTGCCATCCGGCAAAAGCCTGACGATGCCCAGCACGCCAGCGAAGCCGACCGGATCCATGATCGCTGCACGCGAGGCATCACGCCCCTCCGCCAGCACGGCCGCGATCGCCGCGGCATCGAACGCTACGCCCGCAACGAGCGGCGGGGTGGTGCCGAAGGCCTCGCCGTACCGCGCCTCGAACGCCGCGCGGCGCGCCTCGTCAGGTGCGCCATAGACCGTGCCGACGAGGGCGGGTTCGGTGCCGGCATCGGTCATCGCGGCGAGCAGCGGCGTGCCGAGGAAGCGCACTGGCGGGTTGTCGATGTCGTAGTAGGGCAGCAGCGAGGCGACGGCGCGCAGCCGCTCGCCCCCATCGGCGAGGATCAGCGCATCGAACTCGGGCGGCGGGATGCGGGCGTCGCGCGCGATCTCGGCCGCGCGGCGCCGCCCCTCCGCCGTGCCGAGGGCGCGGGCGGCGCGGATCTGCGCATCGATCGGCCCGCGGCGGCGGGCATAGTCGGCGAGCCGCTGCACCGCACCCGTCGGGTTGCCGGAATACACCTCCTCGCGCACCAGCGTGCCGCCCGAATCCGTGACCGCCTGGCGATAGGCCTCGAGGACCACGCGGCCATAGGGCGTGTCGGGCACGATCGCGGCGAACCGCTCCGCCCCGCCGGCGCGGGCGGCGGCAACGACGCGGCGCACAGCGGGACCTGGCAGCTGGCCGAGCACGAACACGTTGTCGCGCGCGGCGGAGGCATCCGTGGTGAAGGCCAGAACGTTCACGCCTGCTGCCCGGGCGATCGGCGCCACGGCCTCGGTCTCGGCGGCGAATAGGGGGCCCAGGATCAGGCCTGCCCCCTCAGCCAGCGCTGCCTGCGCAGCCGCCGCCGCACCATCCGGCGTGCCCCGCGTGTCCTTTGGCAGCAGCACGAGCGGGGCGTTGTGCTGGAACAGCGCGAGCGTCGCGGCATCGAGCATCGCGCGGCCGACGGCGGCCTGCGGCCCCGACAACGGCAGCAGCAACGCCGCGCGTATGGTCCCGTCGGCCCCGATCGCAGGGCGCTGAACCATCGCCGGTGCGATGGGCGCGGGCGCCTGGGCGCCAGGGCGCGGTGCCGGCGCCTGTGGCCCGGCACAGGCTGCAAGAGCTAGGGTGAGGAGACCCAGCGGGACCAGGCATGACCGGACACGACGAACCACCGTTAATCCCCCTCTCTTCCGCCGGGCCTCCGCCTGGCGGCGATGCCGCGGGCGCGCCCGGAACGCTCACACTCGTCGCCACCCCGATCGGAAACCTGGGTGACATGGCCCCCCGTGGCCTTGCCGTGCTCGCCGCGGCCGACACGGTGCTGTGCGAGGATAGCAGGGTGACCGGGAAGCTGCTCGCCC
Organism: Elioraea sp.; assembly: GCF_022842375.1. Lineage (GTDB taxonomy): Bacteria > Pseudomonadota > Alphaproteobacteria > Acetobacterales > Acetobacteraceae > Elioraea_A. Next base: position 30,526 of record NZ_JALHPR010000022.1, read on the forward strand.
GCCACGGTATCACCCGCACCCTCACGCCCTACCACGAACACAACGAAACGGCGATGACGCCGCGGGTACTCGCTGCCCTGGCTGGCGGCAGGCGCGTCGCGCTCGTCTCCGATGCCGGTATGCCGCTGGTCTCCGACCCCGGGTACCGGCTTGTCTCGGCAGCGGTCGCGGCGGGCCTGCGCGTCACTGCCGCCCCCGGCCCCTCGGCGGCATTGACGGCGCTCGCGCTGTCCGGCCTGCCGCCGCACCCGTTCCTGTTCCTGGGCTTCCTGCCGCCGAAGGCCGGGCCGCGGCGGGCGCGCATCAGTGCTCTCCGCGCGGCGGAGGATGCGGGGCTCACGGCAACGCTCGTGCTGTTCGAGGCGCCGCAGCGCACGGGGGCGACGCTGGCCGACCTCGCCGACCTCCTCGGGCCCCGCCAGGGGGTTGTGGCGCGCGAGCTCACGAAGATGTTCGAGGAGGTTGCGCGCGACAGCCTGCCCGCGCTCGCCGCCCGCTACGCCGAGGCTCCCCCGCGCGGGGAGGTGACGATCGTGGTCGCGCCCGGCACTGGGGCGGCCGAGGCTGGCGACGACGAGGTCACGGCCCTGCTCTCCCGCGCCCTCGGGGCGGGTGCGTCGGTGAAGGATGCGGCGGCAGAGGTGGCGGCAGCGACCGGGCGAGCGAAGCGCGCCGTCTATGCGCTCGCGCTCGACATCGCCAAGGATGGCGGCTAGCGCGCGGGAGGCGGTCGCGTCAGCGCGATGCGACGCTGGTGCAGTTGCTCGATCGCCGGCCGATGCGCGATCGTCACGATCGCCGCACCTGGCAGGTGCGTGACGAGCAGCGTCATCATCTCCTCCTCGGCGGATGCCTCGAGAGCGCTCGTCGCATCATGGATGAAGATCCAGCCTGGCTTGTGCAGCAGCGCGCGCGCGATGCCGAGACGCTGCTGGTCCTCGATGCTGAGCTCCTGCTCCCATGCGGCGAACGTGCCGAGCGAGGGGATGAGCGAGGCGAGGCCGACCTCGACCAGCGCCGCCGCCGCCTCGGCGCGCGGGACGTCGGCAGGTGCGCGCGGCTCGGCGAGGATGTCGGCGAGCGTCGCCTCGGGCAGATGCGGCTGCTCGCCGATGAAGAACGGCACGGCCCCCTCCGGCAGCTCGATCCGCCCGCTGCCCCAGACCGAGAGGCCGGCGACAGCGCGGAACAAGGCTGCCGCGGCAGGTGGCGTCGCTTCGACCAGAACGCGCTCGCCCGGCGCCACGGCGGCATTGAACCGCGACACGAGCACCGCGCCCGCGGGCGAGACGAGGCTGACATCGCGGAAGGTGAGGCCGGGCCCGTTCTCCGCCACGCGCTCGACCTCGTCCGGTCGCTCCCGCTCGGGCTCGTGGCCGATGTCGGTGGCGGCCTCGTACAATGCCAGCACGCGCGCGGCGGAGGCTTCCCATTGCGCGATCAGCGGGTAGTTGTCGGACATCCAGAACAACGCCGCCGTCACCTGCCCGAAGGCGAGCGCAACCTGCATCATCGTGCCGAGGCTCATCTCGCCGTCGAAATGGCGTGGGGCGAGCAGCAGGAGCGGAAGCGCCGTGGTGAGGAAGCCGAAGCCAGCGGTGAGGAAGGTCATGCGGCGGAACGAGATCGTCTGTTCCGCCCAGGTGGCGCGCACGCGGTCGAACCGGCTCGACAGCCGGCGCCGTTCCCCTGCCTCGGCACGGGCGAGCGCGATGGTGCTCGAATGCGACACGGCCTGGAGCAGCCCGCCGCGGAACGCCGCTTCCGCGGTCTGCCGCCTGTCGGTCGCGCGCACGAGCGGGTGCCCAACCCTGACGGTGATCGCGGCGCCAAGCGAGGCGTAGGCGAGTGCGACCCATACCATGTGGCCCGGGATGGTGAGGGAGAGCACGCCTGCGCTGATCGTCACCGGGCCGGAGGTGAGCCACAGCATGCCGACGAACACGACGAACTGCAGCATCGCGTAGAGGAACGAGGAGAGGAAATCGACGACCAGCTCGCACACCACCCGCCCGTCCTCGGCGATGCGACCGTCCTCGTTCGCCTGTGCCGCGGCCGTATCCTTCAGCCGCGCATGCCGGCCATCGGTCATCCATGTCCCGATGAGGGTGAGGGTGATGTGCCGGCGCAGCGTGATCTGCAGCATCCGCCTTGCCTGCAGCGCCGAGGCATGGATCACCATCGCGCCGCCGAGGATGATGAGGAACAGCCAGGCCTGGCGCGTGAGCCCGGGCCAGGATTTCTGCTCGATCGCATCGAAGAAATCGGCATTCCAGAGCGCGAAGCGCACCATCAGCGCGATGAGTGCGCCGGTTGCCGTGGCAATGAAGGCGGCGAGCGCGAGCGCGCGCCACCGTGCCTCGCCGCGGAACACGGCGGCGAGCAGCCGCAGCATGCGCAGCGCTGCGGGCCCCGGGTGGGCCGGGCCGGGAAAGCGCGCGCGCAGGCCGGCGCGCTGGCCGATCCGCTCCGCCATGGACGAGGGGTCGTCTGGGTGCATGGGCATCTCTCTGCCGCGTGGCCACCGCTTGCTTGTGCGCCGGTGCACGCATGGGGCACCAACCAGGCCCGTCGCCTTGACCTGGATCAGCGCATCGCCGCGCCGATCCAGTAGGCTCACAAATCATGGCCAGATGCACCGGCCCTCAGAGCTTCGGGCCCCGCGCCGTTGCCTCCGCCGGCTTGGTGATGCTGCTGGCCGCCTGCATCGTCATCCCCCTGCCGCAGGGCGAGGGTGTGGTGAGCGAGGGGCGGGAGATCGCGCCGGGCGATGCGGGCACGATCGCACTTGGGCGCATGTCGCGCCCGGAACTGGTGGCCGCGCTCGGCGAACCTGCGGCGATCTGGGAGGAGCGGCGCGTGCTCATCTACGCATGGGACCGCGTGCAGCTGAAGCTGCTCTGGATCATCGCCGGCGGGATGCGTGCCGCGGGCGGCATCGTCGACGTGCCGACACATCACCTCCTGCTCGTCCAGCTCGATGATCACGATGTCGTCACGCGCGCGGAACGCTGCACACGACCGATGCACGAGGGCTTTGGCGACTTCCTGAGGACATGGGCTGATGGCAGGCGCTGTTCGTAGGCGTACCGCGCTGATGGGGGTGCTTTCCGCTGCCGCATGCGCTGTCGTTGCACCGTTCGATGATCAGGCGCTCGCGCCCGTGCGGCGCGGCGAGGCCGCCGCCGTGCTGTTGCGCTTCGTCGTGACGGCCGAGGATGGCCGCGACATCCTGCCGTTCGACCACGCCGTTGGTGATGACAGCCTCGGCCTTGCCCGCGGCGACTTCGACAGCGGCGGCGTGCCTGAGGGCCGGATCATCGCGGCGCGGTTCCCGAGCGAGGCCGCACGCCGTGACGGCGCCCTCGTTCTCCTGCTCGCGCCCGGCTACCACTACCTCGCGATCCAGGGCGCGCGGCGGACGGGCGCCCTCGCCTACCAGGCGGGATTTCGCGCCGTGCCGCGCTGGCGCATCGCGATCCCGGAGCGTGTCCCGCTCATCTACGCCGGAACGTTCCAGATTCGTGCCAACGCGATCGACCTGATGTTCGGTGATGTCGTCATCGGCGCTGTCGACCAGGCGGCGATGGTGGTGGAGGACGATACTGGCTGGGCACGCATGGCCGCAGCGCGCGACCTTCCAGGTCTGCCGCCACCTGTCACACGGCTCGCCGTGCGCCATGCCGGCCCAGTGCTGCTTGGCGTGCCGCAGCGCTAGCCTTTTGTTGCCCCCGCGCTGAGGCCGGCGACGAGATGCTTCTGCGCGGCGAGCACGAACACGAGGATGGGTGCAAGCTGGACCGTCGCGGCGGCGAACAGCACGCCCCAGTCGACGCCGTCGAAATTGCCGACCATCTCGCTCAGCACGAGCGGGGCCGTCTTGGCGCGCGTGGCGGAGAAGATGAAGGCGAACAGGAAATCGTTCCACGCGAACACGATGACGAAGACGGCGACTGCGAGCGCCCCTTGCGCGCCGAGCGGGGCGATGATGCGGATGAGCGTCATCCACCGCCCCGCACCGTCGACCGCCGCTGCCTCGTCGAGCTCGCGCGGAACCTGGTCGAAGAAGGAGCGCATGACGACCGCACCCAGCGAGACGAAGAACGTGGCGTAGAGCACGGCGAGCAGCAGGTGCGTATCGGCAAGCCCGAGCGCGTTGACGAGCGGGAATAGCGGCAGGGTCACGACGATCGGCGGGATGAGGCGAACGACGATGAGCCAGAACGCCGAGGCCTGCACCCAGCGCTGCTGGAACCGTGAGTAGGCGTAGCCGGCCGGGATGGAGGCGGCGAGCGCGATGAGCGTCGCGCCTACGGTCACGATCAGGCTGTTGCCGAGGGCTGCGAAGAAATCCGGCCACCGCTCCCACAGCGCGGCGTAGTGCTTCAGCGTCGGCGAGAAGCCGAGCGTGGGCGGCACGGCGAAGATCTCGTTCTCGGGCTTGAGCGACGAGGTGACGATGAGCACGATCGGCGCGAGCGACCAGAGCGCGATCAGCGCGCAGGCGGCGAGCTTGCCCACGGTCGCGAACTGCCTACGCCGCATCGCGTGCTGCCCGCTTCAGGCGCCAGAGATAGGGGGCGGCGAGGACGAGGGAGCCGACCACCATCAGCCAGCCCGTCGCCGCCGCCGCGCCGAAGGCGTTGTAGCGGAACGCCTCGAGGTAGAGATAGACGGCCACCACCTCGGTCGAGCGTGCCGGCCCGCCCTGCGTCAGCAGCCACACCTCGCTGAACAGGCGGAACGCGAAGATCAGCCGGAACAGCGCGGCGACCAGCAGCGCGGGAATGAGTAGCGGCAGCGTGATGCGCCGGAACGCCTGCCAGCCCGTCGCGCCGTCGATCCGCGCGGCTTCGTAGAGCTCGGTCGGCAGCGCAAGCCGCGCGGCATAGAGGATCAGGAAGGTGAAGGGCAGGTGCAGCCACACCGAGAGCAGTGCCACCAGCACCATGCCATGCGCCGGCACGACCGACCATTCGAGCATCGGCAATCCAACCGCGCGCAGGAGTGCGGAGACGTGGCCGACGTCGGGGTCGGTCATGAAGCGCCACATCACCACCGCGGCGACCTCGCTCACCGCATAGGGGGCGATCACGACCGCGAGCATCACGCGGCGCAGCGGCACGCCCGACGCGAACAGCAGCGCCATGGCGAGGCCGAGCAGCAATTCGAGATGCACGACGACGAGCACGATGACCGCGGTGTTGGCGAGCGCGCGCCAGAAATACGCATCGCCCAGCACGCGCGCATAGTTCTCGAGGCCGACGAACACGGCGGCGGCGCCATAGGACGACGTGTGGAACGAGAGCCAGACGAGGTAGAGCGCGGGGCCCGCGATCACGGCGGCGATCAGCGCCTGCGCCGGCGCGATCATGCCGAGCCGTGTCGCGAGCGCCTCGCGCATTTCAGTCCCGGATCAGGTGGCGAGCGAGCGCGTCACGGTCGAGCGTGACGCCGAGCCCAGGCGCATCGGGCACCGCGAGCCTCCCATCGGCCGTGAGCGCGCCGACATCGCCGATGACGGGGCGGGTGAGCGCTTGCCTCAGCGGGTTGTCGAACACCATGCACTCGAAGGTGAGGAAGCTCTCCGCCGCAGCCGCGAGATGCACCGACGCGGCCGAGCAGATGCCGCCCGACCAGCCGACATGCGGGGCATAGGCGACATGGTGCAGCGCCGCGTGCTCGGCGATGCGCCAGGTCTCGGTGATGCCGCCCGACCGCGCGACATCGGGCTGGATCAGGCCAAGGGTGCGATCCACCACCAGGTCGGCGCTGTCGGCCGCGGTGAAGTCGCTTTCCCCGGCCGCGAGGCGGATCGGCAGGTGGCGGCGGAGGTGGCGGTAGCCTGCGTGATCGTCTGGGTGGATCGGCTCCTCGAACCAGGCATAGCCTTCGTCCGCCAGGGCACGGCCGACGGCCAGCGCCTCGTCCGCGTCGTAGATCCAGTTGGCATCGACGGCCAGCACGAGGTCAGGCCCTGCGAGGCGGCGGAGCATGCGGATGCGGCGGATCGCGGCATCGGCTGGCCTGCCGATCTTGACCTTCACCTGCGTGAAGCCGCGCGCGCGGGCAGACGCAAGCTCCTGCTCTGCGCGCGCGTCGTCACTCCAGTTCAGCGAGGAGGCGTAGGCGACGATGCTCTGCCGCCCGGCACCGCCGAGCAGGCGCCAGATCGGCTGGCCTGCATCCTGTCCCGCGAGGTCCCACAGAGCGATGTCGATGCCAGCGATCGCCTCGATCAGCATGCCCCCCGTGCGGCCGGTGAGCGTGCCGCGCATCGCGGCCCAGAGGGCGCGGCGGTCATGCGCCGAGCGGCCGATCAGCTTCGGCGTCAGCGCCGCGTCGATGAAGCGGGCGTAGCCTGCCGCACCGCGGCGGGCGAGGCATTCGCCGATGCCAGTGAGACCGCACGCCGTCTCGACCTCGACCACGACGATCTCGAGGGCCGGCCAGTCACCCTGGCTGGTGCGCTGGGCGGTGGCCAGCGTGGCGCGGAGGGGGTGGGCGGTCACGCGGGTGATCAGGAGGTCGCTCATGCCGTAAACGTATCCGAACAGTTGGGGAGTTGCTAGGCAGGTCGTTCCGGGTCTAGCGTGGCGGGATGGACGCGTTCCACGACCCGATCGGCGCGACGCTGCTCGCCCCCGTGAAGCTGGCCGACGGGATCGTCGCGCAGCTCTCCGACGCGCTGCTCGACGGCAGGCTCGGCCCGGGCGAGGCGCTGCCGTCGGAGGCGCGGCTCGCGGAACGGTTCGGCGTGTCCAAGCAGGTGGTGCGCGAGGCACTGCACCAACTCGCTGCGGTCGGCGTCGTCGAGATCGGGCAGGGGCGGGCGACGCGGGTGCGCACGCCCGATGCCGCCCCGCTCGCGCGCATCCTCCGCTTCGCCGTCGGCCGCTCGCGCGAGGGGCTGGCCGAGGCGGTCGAGCTTCGCCGCATCATCGAACCCCAGGTCGCGCGCCTTGCTGCCGAACGTGCGGACGAGGCCGGCATCGTGCGGCTCCGCGCGATCGCCGCCAGGCTCGCGGCGGCGATGGGCGACGTGGAGGCCTGGATCGAGGCCGATCTCGACTTCCACGACCATCTCGCCGCGCTCTCTGGCAACCGGCTCGTGCGGCTCCAGGTCGCGAGCCTCAGGCCGTTGACGCATGAGGTGATGGCGCTGCTGAACAGCCGCACGCCCCGCGACGCGGCTGACTGGAAAGCCACGCTGAAGCGCCACACGCGCGTCGTCACCGCCGTCGCGGGGCGGGACCCTGTGGCGGCGGAACGTGCGATGGCGAGGCATTTCGAGACGGCGGAGGCCGCGATTGCCGCGCTCTTCGCAGAGACACAACCAAGCAAGAAGACCGGGAGGAAACACAGATGACAGCGATCACGCGCCGCACGCTGCTCGGCACCGCCGCCGCGCTCCCCGCCGGCCTGGCGTTCGGGCAGGCGGCCACGCCGCTTGCGGTGTTCGCTCACCGCGTCCACCAGACGGTGGCGACGGGCGCGCAGGGCGGCAACATCGCCGAAGCCTGGACGCGCGCGGGCAACCCGGCCGTGCAGTGGACCACCTTCGATACCGGACCGCTGTCGGAACGGCTGTTCCGGGAAGCCTCGCTCGGCGAGACCACGGTGGATGTCGGCTTCGTGCTGAACCCGCAGATGGTGCCGCGCGTCGCCTCGCTGTTCGAGCCGCTCGACCCCTGGATGGCGCGCGACCCGATCGAGGCGCCGGATGACGTGTTCAAGGGCCTGCTCGACGGGTTCCGCATCGGCGGCACGCTCGCCGCCATGCCGTTCCGCCATGCCTCGAGCGGACTGCACTACAACGCCGCGATCCTCGCCGAACGCGGCATCACCAAGCCGCCCGAGACGATCGAGGAGGTGATCGAGGTCGCGAAGCGCTGCAGCTATCGCCGCGCCGATGGCACGCCCGTCGTCGGCCTCGTCATGCCGGGCGTCACCTACCCCAACGTGATCGATCTCGCGCGGGCGTGGGACGGCGATTTCATCACGCCCGATTTCCGCATCGTGGCGAACGAGCCGCCGATGCTGAACGCGATCCGCACGCTGCGGGAGCTGTTCCAGGCCGGCGCCTTCCCGCGCAACTTCGCCACCATCCAGTCGGAGGACGTGAACACCTGGGTGCAGCAGGGCCGCGCGGCGATGGCGCTGAACTCGATGGGCCGCAACCGCATCTACAACGATCCGGCGCGCAGCAAGTTCCCCGGCGAGATCAAGACGATCGCCGTTCCGATCAGTGCGACGCTGCGCTCGCGCTTCGAGGTCGCACCCGCAAAGGTCGAGTTCTGGGGCATGGTGATCCCCAAGAACGCCAGGCGGAAGGAACTCTCCTGGAGCTTCATCAAGACGATGCTGTCCAAGCCCTCGACGCTCGCCGCCGCGTTGAACGGCAACGGCCCCGTGCGCGCCTCGACCTACGAGGATGCAAAGTTCCGCGAGAATGTCCCCTATGCCGATGAGGAACGCCGCGTATTGACGGTCGCGCGCGTGCCGATGCCCGCCTTCGACGAAGCGGCGCGGGCGGGCGACATCTTCAAGGAGGAGGCGGAGGCAGCCGTGCTCGGCATGAAGACGCCGGAGGCGGCGATGGCGAGCCTCGTGGCGCGCGTCACGCCGCTGCTGCCGAAGTGACGATCCCGACCGCCGCTCTCTCCTCGGTGCTGCTGCGCGCCGAGGGGTTGCGCACGATAGCCCCGCGCGGGCTCTCGCCGCTCGATCCGGCCACATGTCGTTTCGCCGGGCGCGCAGTCACGGTGCGCTACCTGCCGCTGCGGGAGGATCGCGCGGCCGCGCTCTCGCCCTACAACGAAGCTGCCCCCTTCTTCGATGCGTGGGAGCAGGTGCGCGCGGGCGATGTCGTGGTGATCGACGCTGCCGGCCGCGAGGATGCCGGCATCCTCGGCGAGATGTTGGCCACCCGGCTGCAGCGCCTTGGTGCGGTGGGCGTGGTGTGCGACGGCGGGATGCGCGATGTCGTCGCACTCCGCGCCCTCGGCCTGCCGGTGTTCTGCCGCGGCCCCGCGCCTGCCTCGTCCACCGCGGGGCTCATGCTCGTCGATCATGGGCTTCCCGTCGCCATCGGGGGCGTGACGGTGTTACCCGGCGACTGGGTGGCGGCAGACGAGGACGGCGTCGTCGTCTGCCCTGCGGCATCGTGGGAGAAGGCGAAGGCAGAAGTGGCGGCGCGCGAGGCGATCGAGGCCTATGTGCGGCTGCGCGTCGAGGCGGGGGAACCCGTGCGCGGCCTCTACCCGCCAACCGACGCGGTGCGCGACGCCTTCGCCAGGTGGCAGGAAGCGGGCGCGCCGCCCGACAGGCTCACCTAGGCTAGCAGCGCCGCCTCGTCGGTATCCTCGGCGAGGTGGGCGACGACATCGCCAGGCTCGACCATCGCCGGCACGCCGCGCGCGACCACGAGCCCGTCTGACTGGAACCGCAACGTCTCGCCCGCGCGCCAGGGGCGATCGGCGTCATGGAGCGTGCCGGCGGCATCGCCGGCGCGCACCGTATCGCCGAGCGTGAAGGCAGGGTCGAACAGCCCACGGCCAGGGGCGCGCACGAAATGCGCAGGACGCAGCCGCATCAGTCGCGTCGGCATCGGGGCCTCCGCCGGCAGCAGGCCGAGATGGGCGAGGAAGCGCCGCGCGGCACGCTCCGCCGCCGCAACGGTATCCGGCCGCACGCCGCCGGCACCGCCAATCTCGGTTCCGGCGATCAGCTTGCCCTGGGCGATCGATTCGGAGGTGAGCGTCCCGCCATGCGCGGTGGCCGAGACAACGACGGTGCGTTCCTGCCCGAGCGCCATGAGCGCGGCGAGGGTGCGGCGCGCGAGCTCAGGCTCGGGGTTCAGCCTGCCCCAGGCGCAGGGGATGTATTCGAGCGTCCGCCCGCCGCCGTGGATATCGAGCACCGCCTCGACACGCGGCAACAGCAGCGTCGCGATCGCTGCTGCGATCCGCTGCGTCACGGTGCCGCGCGCATCGCCGGGGAACATCCGTGCGAGGTTGCCGGAATCGAGCGGGCTGGTGCGCCGCGATGCCTTGACCGCCGGGTGGTTCATCATCGGCGAGACGATGATCGTTCCGGCGACGGAGGCAGGGTCGAGCGCATGAATCAGCCGGATGAGCGCCAGCGGCCCCTCCGCCTCGTCGCCATGGATGCCGGCCGACAGGAGCACCGTCGGGCCTCGCCCGCCGACGAGGGCGGCGACGGGGATGACAATCTCGCCATAGGCGGAGCGGTCATCGGAGTGCGCGACGCGCAGCGCGCCGTGATGCATCCCTGGGCGATCGAGATCGAGGTCGAGGAGAGCGCTCATCGGAGCTCCATGTCATCGGCATGCAGGAACAGGCCCGGTGCGCCACCGGAATGGATCAGCACGGCAGAGCCGGCGCGCGGAATCAGGCCGCCGACCGCCGCCGCGAGGCCGGCCAGCGCCTTGCCGGTATAGACGGGATCAAGCACCAGGCCCTCAGTACGGCCGGCGAGCAGCACGGCGGGCCGCGAGGCCTCGCTCGCGCGGCCATAGCCCGGGGCGATCTGGTCGTCGGTCAGCACCAGGCGATGCGACGCGTCGGTCCAGCCAAGCAGCATGGCCGTCCGCGCGATCACGTCATCGCACCAGGGGCCGAGCCGCGTAACGGGCTGCTGCACCGACACGCCGAGAACGGATGCCGTGACACCCGCACGTGGCAGCCCAAGCGCAAGGCCGCACGCCGTGAGCGCCGAGCCGCAGGCGACGACGACAGCGTCGGGCCGTGCATCGACGGCGGCGAGATCAGCGGCGAGCTCCGCCGCGCCATGCGCCCACGCCGAGGCAGCGAGTGCTGCGGTTCGTCCGGGCAGGCGAACGAGATAGGGACGCCCACCCTCGCGCCGCACCGCCTGCGCGATTGCATCGAGCTCAGCGTCGATGGCCGGGTCCCACGGGTCGGTCACGTCGGTCCAGTGGATCGCAGCACCGAACACGTGGTCGAGCAGCAGGTTGCCCTGCATCGCGGTGCCGCCGGCGCGGCGCAGCAGCAGGTGGCAGGCAAGCCCGGCGCGCGCGGCAGCACCGCTAAGCGCGCGGCAGAAATTCGACTGGCTCGCGGCAGTCGTGATCACCGTATCCGCTCCCGCCTTGCGCGCCTCGGCGAGGATCAGTGAGATCTGGCGCAGCTTGTTGCCGCCGAATGCCGTGCCGGCAAGGTCCTCCCGCTTGACCCAGAGCGCGCCGAGGCCGAGGGCGGCCGCAAGCCGGGGCGCGGCGTCGAGCGGTGTCGCTCGAAACACCTCAGGCATCGTACCAGCGCAGGCCACCAGGTGGCGGCGGGATGTCGGGGTTCGCGGCGATCATCCGTTCCCACACGCGCCGCGTCACGGCCTGCGCCTCGGCGAGCAGCGCTGGTTCGTCGATCGTCAGCACGCGGCGGTCGCGCATCACGAACGCGCCGTCCACCATCACCGAATGCACGATGCCGGGGTGGCCGTAATGCACCAGGTTCGCGATCGGGCGGATGAGCGGCCGCATCGCCGGCTGGTTGAGGTCGATCACCGTCAGGTCGGCCTTCATGCCCGGCGCCACCTGGCCGAGATACGCCTCCGCCCCGACGGAGCGCGCGGCATTGCGCGTGATCATGTCGAGCGTCTGCTCGGGCTGCGGGTCAACGCCGAGCTCCTTTGCGCGCCCACGTCCGCCACGGTGCAGGATCTGGCCGATCTTGAGGGCGTGGAACATGTCCTCCGTCATGTTGTCGGTGCCGAGCGAGATGGTGATGCCGGCATCGCGGATCAGCCCGATCAAGACGGGGTGAGGGCCGCGGCGGGATGAGTTGGCCGGGCAGTGCACCATCTGCGTGCCGCTCTCGGCGAGGATCGTGATGTCCTCGGGCGTGCAGTAGGTCCAGTGCGCGCCGACGAGGTCGGGGCCGAGGAAGCCCTCGCGGTGCAGGTATTCCGCCGGCGTGCAGCCGCGCATCGCACGCACGGCGTTGATCTCCTCCACGCTCTGCGCGAGGTGGATGGTGCGCGTCAGGCCGTGCTTCGCGGCGAGGTCACTCAGCGCGCGCAGTATCGCCGGGCTGCAATTGTCGGGTGCGTGCGCGGCGATCTGGCACTGCACGCGGCCGCCCTCGGAGCCGTGGAACGCCTCGATGCCGGCGATGGTGCGATCGAGGAACGTTCGGCCAAAGGCCTCGTCGACGGCATAGTCGCCGAAGCGGATGCGGCGCGTGTCGATGTCGGCGCAGTTCTCGGAAAGCCAGAGCCTGAGGCCAGTCGAGGCCATCTGCCGTGCGTAGGAGGGAACGTGGCGGAACGGATCGACCAGCGTCGTGGCACCCGAGCGGATCGCCTCGAGGCAGCCGAGGCGCGCCATCACCGCGCGCTCCTCCCCCTCCATCGTGTAGGAGATCGGCGACATGTAGCCGTAGACGGCGTTGCCGTCCCAGTCCTCCACCGTGCCGCGCAGCGAGGTGAGGATGGTGTGGGTATGGGCGTTGATGAAGCCCGGGAACACGGCAAGGCCGCGGCCAGGCATGCGCTCATGCGTGGGGAAGTCACGCTCCAGCGCCGCCGTCTCGCCGACCGCGGCGATCCTGTCGCCGGTGACGGCGACGGCGCTGCGCTCGAGGATGCGGCGGCCGTCGTCGCAGGTCACGACGAGGGCATTGGTGATCAGGAGGTTCATCGCTGGTCCATCTGCTCGGTCGGGCCGGTGGCGGATTGATACGCCCCCGCGAGTGTCGCATCATCTGCGGGAAACTGGAACATGGGGGATCAGATGGCCGGGACCGTCCGATGCGCCGCCGCACTTCTCCTGGCACTCGCGACACCTGCCGCCGCGGCGGAGGTTACGATCGCGGTGGGCGGGGCCTTCACCTCGCTCGATCCGCACTTCCACAACCTCACGCCCAACAGCGCGCTGACGCAGCACGTGTTCGACAGGCTGCTGCATCCTGACCACAACCTCCGCCCGACGGCGGCGCTTGCCGAGAGCTGGGCGCCGATCGACGCGACGACGTGGGAGTTCAGGCTCCGCCCCGACGCCCGCTTCCATGACGGCACGCCGTTCACGGCCGACGACGTCGCCTTCACCTTCGTCCGCGTGCCCGCGGTGCCGAACAGCCCCTCGAGCTACGCGCAATACACCCGCCCGGTGCAGGAGGTGATCGTCGTCGATCCGCGCACGGTGCGGCTGCGCACGGCAGCGCCCTCGCCGCTCATCCCCGCGCTGATGCAGGCCCTGCCGATGGTTGGCCGCAGGCATGGCGAAGGCGCGACGACGGCCGACTACAACAGCGGCCGCGCGGCCATCGGCACCGGGCCGTACCGGCTCGTCTCCTTCACGCCGGGCGATCGCGCGGTGTTCGAGCGCAACGATGCCTGGTGGGGGCCGGCGCAGCCCTGGTCGAAGGTGACGGTGCGGCTGATCGCCAACGACAGCGCGCGACTGGCCGCGCTGCAGGCCGGCGACGTGCAGCTGATCGACCAGGTGCCGACGCGCGATGTCGCGACCGTGTCGCGCGACCAGCGCCTCGCGGTGTTCGCCGCACCGGGGGTGCGCAACATCTACCTCGCGCTCGATCACCGGCGCGACGATACGCCCTTCGTCACGGCGATCGATGGATCGCGCGTGGCGGCGAGCCCGCTGAAGGACGTGCGCGTCCGCCGTGCGCTGTCGCTTGCGATCAACCGGGCGGGCATCGTCTCGCAGGTCATGGATGGGCAGGCGGCGCCGTCGGGCCAGTTCCTGCCCGAGGGCGTGATCGGCCACGAGCCTGCGCTGAAGCCTGACGCCCATGACCCCGAGGCAGCGCGCCGGCTGCTGGCCGAGGCGGGTTTCCCGAACGGCTTCGCGCTCACGCTGCACGGGCCGAACGACCGCTACGTGAACGATGCGCAGATCATCCAGGCGATCGCGCAGATGTGGGCGCGCATCGGCGTTCGCACGCGCGTCGAGGCGATGCCGTCGGCCGTGTTCTTCGGCCGCAGCGCGCGGGACGAATTCTCGATCCAGCTGCTCGGCTGGGGCACGGGAACGGGAGAGCCGGACAGCCCCATGGGAGCGCTCATCGCCTCGCCCGACCGTGCGCGCGGGCGCGGCGGCACGAACCGATCGCTCTATGCCAACCCCGTGTTCGACGCGGTGCTCGACCGTGCGCTCGCCACGCTCGAGCTGCCGGCGCGCGAGGGGCTCTACCGCGAAGCCACGCGCGTCGCGATGACCGATCTCGCGATCATTCCGCTTCACCACCAGGTGAATATCTGGGCCGCCCGCCGCGGCCTTGCCTACACCCCGCGCAACGATGAGCGCACCCTCGCGATGGACCTGAAGGCAGCCCCATGACCGACATGACGACAACGCTTCTCCGCGGCGCCTCCTGGGCCGTCGTGTGGGACGGTTCCGCAAAGCGCCATGTGTATGCGCGCGATGTCGACGTGCTGCTCTCGGGCGGCCGCGTCGCCGCGATAGCGCCGGCGAGCGAGGCGCCGCCACCGCACGGCGCGAGGGCGATCGATGCACGCCAGATGCTGGTCATGCCCGGCCTCGTGAACGTGCACACGCACCCGACGTCGGAGCCGTCGTATCGCGGCATCCGCGAGGATCACGGCGTTCCCGAACAGCAGATGAGCGGCCTGTTCGAGCGCAGCCAGGCCTTCCGGCTTGACCGCGAGGGCAACGAGGCGGCGATGCGCCTTGCCTATGCCGAGCTCATGGGCGCCGGCGTCACGGCGGTGGTCGATCTCTCCTCCCCCTTCGAGGGGTGGATGGACGTGATGCGCCAATCCGGCCTGCGCGTTTGGGTGGGGCCCGGCTTTGCCTCCGCCCGCTGGGGCATGAGCGCGCCGCAATCGGTCGAGTGGCGGTGGGACGAGGCGCGCGGCCGCGCCGGGTTCCAGCGCGCCCAGGCCGTGATGGACGAGGCGGAGAGCGACGCGTCGGGCCTGCTGCGCGGCATCGTCTACCCCGCGCAGATCGATACGGTGGAGGAAGGCCTGCTGCGCGATGCGGCCGCACTCGCGGCCGAGAAGGGGCGGCCCTTCACGACGCATATCGCCCAGGCGGTGGTGGAGGTGCGCGAGATGGTGCGGCGCCACGGCACGACGCCCATCCAGTGGGCCGCCTCGCTCGGCCTGCTCAGCCCGCGCGCCATCCTCGGCCATGCCATCTTCATCGACGAGCATCCATCCATCGGCTGGCACACGGCGCGTGACCTCGGGCTGATGGCGGAGCATGGCGTCGCCGTGGCGCATTGCCCGTCGCCCTTCGCGCGCTATGGCGAGCACCTGAAGAATTTCGGCCGTTATCGTTCCCGTGGCGTGCGCATGGCAATGGGAACCGATGTGGCGCCCCACAACATCATCGAGGAGATGCGGCTTGCCATCCTGCTCGCGCGCAACGCAGGCCGTGACCTGCATGCGGCGGATACGGCGATGGTGTTCCATGCAGCGACCGTCGGCGGCGCTGATGCGCTGGGCCGGTCCGATCTCGGGCGGCTCCAGGTCGGGGCGGCGGCGGATGTCACGCTCGTCGATCTCGCGCATCCGCAGATGGCGCCACCGCGCGACCCGCTGCGCAGCCTCGTGTTCCACGCGGCCGACCGCGCGGTGCGGCACGTCTTTGTGGCAGGGAAGCAGGTGCTGGCCGACGGAAAGCCGACCATGCTCGATGTCTCGGAGGCCGCCGGCATCCTGGCGCAGAGTCAGGCGAAGATGCTGCGCGACAGCGGCCTCAACGACTATGCCGGGCGGGGCGGCGACCAGATCGCGCCGCTCAGCCTGCCGCTGTCGTGATCCCTATCCTGCTTCAAGCGCGCGAACTGCGCGCCGCTGCTGGTGCGGCGAGCCAAGCGGCCGGAGGCCGCGCCCGGCGCCTGAGGGCCTACGCGAGCTTCCTCCCCGACGCCGCGCTCGTGATGAGGTGGGCGAGAACGGCGGAGCGGGGGATGATGGAGGACACCTCCACCGTCTCGCGCCGGCTGCACGTGTCATGCGCGACGGCGCCGAGGCCATCGAGCGTCGGCACGCCAAGCCCTGCGGCAAAGGAACCGTCAGAGCCGCCGCGCGCGACCACCTCGTGGATCGGCTGGCCCATCGCCTTGCATGCCTCCTCGGCCCAGGCATAGAGCGTGCGCGTGCCCGGCGTCGTCGGGAAGGGCGGGCGGCCGAACCCGCCGGTGATGGCGATGCTCACGCGGGGATCGGCCGGCTTTCGTTCCGCGATCACACGCGCCGCGGCGAGCAGCCCGTCCGCCCCCGCCTTGTCTGGTGCGCGCAGGTCGAGGTGGATCTCCGCCTCGCCCGGAAACACCTGGCGCGCAGCGCCGCCGCGAAAGATGCCGACGGTCGCGGCGAGCCCGCGCGATGCATCCGTCAACGCCTCGAACTCGGCGACGAGGGGTGCGAGCGCGGAGACCGCCGAGGCCCCCAGCTCGCGATAGCTGCCGCAATGCGCCGTGACACCCGTTGCCGTGACGTAGAGCGCGCCGACGGCGCCGCGGCCGATCACCACGCCGCCATTCGGCCGGCACGGCTCAAGCGTGAGGCAGAGATCGGCATCGCGTGCGTGGCCCTCGATCCAGCCGCGGCTCTGCGGGCTGCCGATCTCCTCGTCCGGCACCACCAGCACGGTGATGGCGCCGAGCCCCTTCAGACCGGTGCCGAGCAGGTGGCGCAGCGTGAATAGCGCCATCACCACGTTCGTCTTCATGTCGCCCACGCCTGGGCCGGTGATACGGTCACCGTCGCGCGAGAACGGCCATTGCGCGACGGTTCCCGCCGGCCACACCGTGTCTGCATGGCCGAGGACGAGCAGGCGCGGGCCGTTGCCGAGGGTGAGCGTCGCCGTCATCTGGTCGCCGCGGCCGGGCAGGGGCTTGCGATCGACGGTGAAGCCCATCTCGGCGAGCATGCCGGCCCAGACATCAATCACGGCGTTCACGCCCGCGGCGTCATAGGTGCCGCTGTCGATCGAGACGACGCGCTCGGTCATCGCAAGGATGTGGGGCAGCAGCGGTGCGAGTGCTGCTTCGTGCACTTTCGGATCGATCATCGGTGTCTCCCGTGTGAGCGCGAGCGGTGGCATGCTGGTGGCGGTGACGCAAAGGAGCTTCGGCATGACGAACGAGGTATTGGCTGACGAAGTCCTGGCGCGCGTGCTCGGCCGCATCTGGGCCGAACGGCGCATCGTCGATGACTTCGCGGCACTGTGCGACTGCGGCGGCCGCTTTGCCGGAACCGAAAGCGAGGCGAAGGCACAAGCCTTCCTCGCAACAGCGCTGGCAGAGATCGCGCCGGTACGCCGCGAGACCGTCCCCTATCGCGGGTGGTCGCGCGGGCCCGCGCGCGTCGTGCTCGCCGATGGGGCGGCGCTTGACGCCGCCGCGCTGGTGCGCTCGCCGGCGACGGGCGAGGCTGGGCTTTCTGCCCCCCTGGTCGATTGCGGGCGTGGCCTGCCGGAGGATATCGCGCGGGAGGGGGAGCGGGTGCGAGGCGCCATCGTCCTCGTCCGCCACGAGTTCATGATCGGGCGCGACCACGTGCACCGGCGGAAGAAGTACGATGCCGCGCGCGCCGCCGGTGCCGCCGGCTTCCTGATCGCCAACCACGTTCCCGCCGCAGGCCCCGTCACGGGCTCCTCCGGCGATGGCGGGCCTGGGCACATCCCCTGCGCCGGCATCAGCCACGAGGCCGGCGCGCGCCTGGCGGAGCGTGATGGGCAGGTGGTGACGCTGCACGTGGCCGGAACGTTCCGTGAGACGGCCGCCCAGAACCTGTTTGGAACCATTCCGGGGCGTGGCGCGGGGCTGATCGTCCTCTCCGCGCATCTCGATGGGCATGACCTGGCCGAGAGCGCGATCGACAACGCCTCCGGCCTTGCCTGCGCGCTTGCGGCCGCGCGCGCGGTGGCGGATGTCGTTCCTGGGCTCGCGCACGGGCTCGAGGTCGCGTTCTTCACGATCGAGGAATGGGCGCTCGCAGGCTCCGCTGCGCATCTCGCTGCGATGGGGGAGGGGGAGCGCGCGCGGCGGAAGCTCAACGTCAATCTCGACAGCGTGGCGGGTGACGATGCGTTGACCGCGCTCACCTCCGGCGTGCCGGGCATGGCCGGGTTCCTGCGCGGCGCCCTCGCGCCCGCTGGCCTCTCGCTCGGCATCGCGCCGCGCTTCATGGGCAACTCCGACCACGCGAACTACCTCCGCGCCGGCATTCCCGCGTTCCGCCTCTGTGCGGGGTTCGAGCGGCCGCACACGCCGCTCTCCCTCCTGCTCACCCGCGCCGACACGCGCGACAAGGTGACCCCGCACCAGCTCAAGACCGCGGCCGCCGTCACCGCAACGATCCTGCTCGCGGCGTGCGGGGGCGAAGGTCTCCCGCCCCCGCTCGAGGTCGCGACGGCAGCGCGGCTGACGGCGTGAGGCCACGCGTCAGCCCTCGCCCTCCGGGATCACCGCGGTGATGTCGATCTCGACCAGCATCTCGGGGATGGCCAGGCCGGCGATGATCAGCCCCGTCATCACCGGAAACACGCCCTTCAGGTGCCGCCCGATCACGGGATAGACGAGGCCCCGATGCGCGCGGTCGAGGATGTAGATGTGCAGCTGGCAGATGTGCGAGAGCTGCGATCCTGCCTCCTCGAGCAGCACCTTCACGTTCCGCATCGCCTGTTCCGTCTGCGCCGCAGGGTCGCCGACGCCAACGAATTTGTTGTCGAGGTCGAACCCCGTCTGGCCGCGCAGGAAGACATGCCGGCCGGCGCGCACGACCATGCACACGTCATTGTCGAGCGCCTGTGGCCCGTAGACATCGCGCGTGTTGAACTTGCGCAAGCGCTCGTGTGCCATCATCACCTCTCCCGCTGGTGTTTGTTCCGGACATGATCGCAGCACCGAAGGCGAGAGCGCACAAGAGCCAGTGGTGGATGGGCCTCTCTCGCGCTGGGGGTGGACATTCGGCGCGGCTCCGCATTCAATGCGCGCGGGAGACCGAGCGCCGGCGATACGGCGCCGTAACGCCGGTTGCAAGCAGGGTTGTGGGGGCCATGACGTTCTCGCTTATCGGGCGGTGCGCGCGCACCGGCCAGTTCGGCGCCGCGGTGTCGACCTCGAATATCGCCGTGGGCTCGCGCGTGCCGTTCTGCGCGCCCGGCTACGGCGCGGTGTTGACGCAGCACCGCACCGATCCGCGCCTCGGCCCGCTCGGGCTCGCGCTGCTCCGCTCCGGCTGTACGGCGGAGGAGACGCTCGCAGCCCTCGTCGCCTCGACGCCCGATCATGACTGGCGACAGCTCGCCGCGATCGATGCCGCAGGGCGCACGGCGCATGTCCATGGTGCACGCGTGAAGCCCGCGCTCGGCGCAGGACACGCGAAGGACTGCGTGGCCATCGGCAACATCCTCGCCAATGATGGCGTGCCGACGGCGATGGCCGAGGCCTTCGCGGCCGATCCTGCCGCGCATCTCGCCGAACGTCTGCTGCGCGGCCTCGAGGCCGGGCTGGCGGCGGGCGGCGAGCATGGGCCCGTGTTCTCGGCGAGCCTTCTTGTTGTGGACAAGGAGGTGTTCCCGCTCGTCGATCTCCGCATCGACAGCGGCGCCGACCCGATCGCCCGGCTGCGCGCGCTCTGGGAGGAGTATATCCCCTGGATGGATGAGTTCGTCATCCGCGCGGTAACGCCGAACGCTGCCAAAGGATCATCGTGACGCGGAGGGGTTCCGCGCAACGAACAGGAGGCTTCGATGGTGAGACTGACGCGACGTGACCTTGGTGCGGCCGCACTCGCTGCACCCTTCGTCCTTTCCGGCAATGCCCGCGCGCAGGCCGGCGGCGGCACCTTCCGGATCGCGCTCGGCGCGTCGCTGCGCACGCTCGACCCGGCCAAGACCACGATCGGCGAGGAGTACATCTACGACAACCTCGTCTTCAACGGTCTCACGCGCATGCGCGAGGACCTCGTGGTCGAGCCTGAGCTTGCCGAGAAGTGGACCTTCAGCGACGATCTCAAGACCTGGACCTTCACGCTCCGCCGCGGCGTGAAGTTCCATAACGGTCGCGAGATGACCGCGCAGGACGTAATCGCCACCTACACGCGCATCCTCGATCCCGCGACCGCCGCGGCACCGCGCACCAACTACACGATGATCGAGAAGATGGAGGCGCCTGACCCCTACACGGTCATCTTCCGCCTCTCCTACGCCTATGGTGGGTTCGCCGACATCCTGTCGGACCGCCAGGTGAAAATCATCCCGCACGACCTGGTCGACCAGCTGGCCACCGCGCCGATCGGCACGGGCCCCTTCATGATGCGGAGCTATACGCCCGGCGACCGCATGATCCTCACCCGGTTCCCGGACTATTTCGAGGCCGGGCAGCCGCGCTTCGATACGGTCGAGCTCCGGATCGTTCCCGAGATGAGCGTGCGCATCGCCGCCCTCCAGGCCGGTGACATGGAGGTGGTGTGGGACATCCCGCCCGAGCAGGTGAAGCCGCTCGGCGGCAACAGCGGGCTGCGCGTGGAAAGCGTGCCGACGGGGTCGTGGGACGCGGCGATCATGAACAACGCGATCGCGCCGTTCAACGACATCCGCGTCCGCCGTGCCTTCCACATGGCGGTCGACAAGCGTGACGTGGTCGAGCTCGTGCTGTTCGGCGAAGGTGCGCCGACGCACAGCCCCATCCCGCCGAACCACCCATTCTTCGTGTCCGACATTCCCGCCAACCGGGCCGATCCGGCGGGCGCGCGCCGCCTGCTGGCCGAGGCCGGTCACCGCAACGGCGTGAAGGTGCCGCTCGTGATCCCCGTGGGCCGTCCGGTGCGCGAGCGTCTTGGCGTGACGCTGCAGCAGCTCGCCCGCCCCGCGGGCTTCGATATCGAGATCCAGCGCGTGCCCTTCGCCCGCTACAACGCCGAGGTGTCCGGCAAGGCGCCGTTCTACATCGACGGCTACTTCGCGCGGCCGACGCTCGATACCGGCACGCACCCGTTCCTGCACTCCGAGGGAAGCTGGAACCAGCGCCTCTGGCACTACAAGAACGCCGAGGTCGATCGTGCGCTGGCCGCGGCGCGGCTGACCGGCGACCCGGAGAAACAGAAGGTGGAGTACCTCGCGCTGCAGCGCGCGATGGTGGCGGATCCGCCGGGCTTCATCGCCTATTCGGTCAACTTCGCCTGTGCCTACCGCGCCAATGTGCGCGGGGTGAAGACGCACCCGATGCGCTGGTTCGATCTGCGCGCCGGCAGCATCGGCACCTGAAGCCCGGAGGCGGCGCGCATGGCCAGCTACATCGCGCGCCGCCTGCTCGCAGTGCTCGGCGTTCTCTGGGCGATGACGCTGCTGATCTTCGGCATCGTTCACCTCCTGCCGGGCAACGTCGCCTACATGATCCTCGGCGAGTACGCGACGGCAGAAGCCGTCGCCACGCTCGAGGCGCGGCTCGGGCTGAACGATCCGCTCTGGCTGCAATACTGGCGCTGGTTCAGCGGCCTGCTCGGCGGTGATTTCGGACGATCGCTGGTGATGGACCGCCCGGCCGGGCCGCTCATCGCCGATGCGCTCGCCCACTCCGCCATCCTGGCCGGCATCTCGATCGTGCTCGTCGCGATCATCGGCATCGCGCTCGGCATCCACTCTGCCGTGCACAAGGGAACGCTGTCGGATCGCGTGTTGACGCTGGCGCAGTATTTCTTCATCGCGGTGCCCGAGTTCTTCTGGTGCATCCTGCTGATCCTGCTCTTTGCCGCCTGGCTCGGCTGGCTTCCCGCCACCGGCTACACGCCGATCGGCGAGGGCGGCGTGCTGCGCTGGGCCACGCATCTGATCCTGCCGGTGTTCACCCTCGTCAGCGGCCTGATCGCGCATGTGTCGCGCCTCACCCGCTCCTCGATGATCGAGACGCTCGAGAGCGGCTACGTGCTGGCCGCCCGCGCGCGCGGCGTGCCGGAGGGGCGCGTGCTGCGCCGCCATGCGCTGCCGAACGCGCTGCTGCCGACCGTGACGGTGCTTGCCGTCGATGTCGGCATCCTGATCGGCGGTATTGTCGTCGTCGAAACCGTGTTCGCCTATCCCGGGCTCGGCAGGCTGCTGATCTTCGCGATCGAGAACCATGACCTGCCGCTGCTGATGGCCGGCATGATGGTGGTCACGACCGTCTATGCGGTCGCGAACCTGGTGGCCGACATCCTCTACGCCTTCCTCAACCCGCGCATCCGCTACGGGCGTGCCGCGGCATGAGCAGCATCGCCGCCCCGGGCGAGCGCGGCCGGTCACGCGCGCTGCCCTCCTCACTCGTCTGGGGCGGCATCGTCGTCGGCGCGATCGCGCTGCTCGCCATCATCGGCCCCTGGATCGCGCCGTATGACCCGGACGCGTTCTCGGTACGCGTGCGGCTTCAGCCCCCATCGGCGGCGCACTGGTTCGGCACCGACGAGTTCGGGCGTGACGTGTTCTCGCGCGTGCTTGCCGGTGCGCACTACTCGCTTGGCATGGGCTTCGGCGCCACCGCGCTCTCGCTCGTCCTCGGCATTCCGCTCGGGCTGATCGCCGCGTTCGATCGCGGCTGGCTGAGCGAGGCGATCATGCGCGCGGTCGACGTGCTGATCTCCGTGCCGCCCATCCTGCTCGGCCTTCTGGTCCTTGCCGTGACCGAGCCTGCGCTGTGGAAAACGATCGTCGCCGTCGGCCTCGTTTATGTGCCGATCATGACGCGCATCGTGCGCGCGGTCGGGCTCGGCCTTCTTGCCGAGGACTTCGTGCAGGCGGCACGTGCGCGTGGCGAGAGTGCCGCCTGGATCCTCGCGGCGGAAATTCTCCCGAATGCCTGGCCACCGATCATCGTCGAGACGGCGCTGCGCATCACCTTCGCGATCCTGCTCGGCTCCGCCCTCTCGTTCCTGGGCCTTGGTGCGCAACCGCCTGCGAGCGAGTGGGGCCTGATGATTGCCGAAAGCAGGCCGTTCATCGAGCAGGCGCCGTGGATCGGGCTCGCACCCGGCCTCTGCCTCTGCGTTCTGCTGATCGCGATCAACCTGCTCGGCGAGGGGCTTCGCGAACTGCTTGACCCAAGGCTGCGCGGCCGTGGCTGATCCCGGCCAGGCCGGCAAGGGGCCGCTGCTTGACCTCCGCGGCCTCTCCGTCAGCTACGCCACGGGGCGGGGGCAACTCGCCGCACTCCAGGCCATTTCGCTCGCGATCCCACGTGGCGGGGCGATGGGGCTGGTCGGCGAGAGCGGGTCGGGCAAGTCGTCGGTCGTTCTCGCCATCCTCGGCCTGCTGGGCGAGGGGGCGACGGTCGCGGCGGATGCCGCGCGGTTCGATGGCGAGGATCTGTTCGCGAACGCAGCGTCGCTGCGCGGCAGGCGCATCGGTGTCGTGTTCCAGGACCCTTCCGCCGCGCTGAATCCGGCGCTCACCATCGGGTCGCAGATCGCCGAGCCGCTGGTGCTGCACAAGGGGATGTCGCAGTCAGAGGCCGATGCGCGCACCATCGCGCTGCTCGCCGAGGTCGGCCTGCCGCGCGCGGAAACGGTGGCGCGCGCCTATCCGCACCAGCTGTCGGGCGGGATGAAGCAGCGCGCGGTGATCGCCGGCGCGCTGGCCTGCGAGCCCGATCTCCTGCTGCTCGACGAGCCGACGACAGCGCTCGACGTGACGGTGGAGGCACAAATCCTCGACTTGCTCGAGGGCCTGCGCGCGCGCCGCGGCCTCTCGCTGCTCCTCGTCAGCCACAATCTCGGCATCGTCGATCGGCTGTGCGATGACCTGACGGTCCTCTACGCCGGCCGCGTCGTCGAGCAGGGGGCGGCCACCACGCTGCTCGATATCCCCGCACATCCGTACACGCGCGGGCTGATGGGCGCGCTGCCGCGGGCCGACAAGGGCCGGATCGGGCGACTGGTGCCGATCCCCGGCGGCCTGCCTGACCTGACGAAGCCGGACCCGGGTTGCAATTTCCGCACACGCTGCGCCTTCGTCGAGCCGCCGTGCAGCGCGCCGCAGGCGCTCGTCTCGCCGCCCGGCGAGGAAGCGACCGGGCGGCTCGCGCGCTGCCGCAGGGCGGGGGAAGAGCTTGCCTGGCCGGTGCCGCCGCTGCCCGAACGCACGGTGCGCGGCGAGGGCGAGACGTTGCTCGAAGCCAACGCGCTGTCACGCAGCTTCGCGCTCGGCGGCTGGTTGGGCCGCGTCTCGTTCGCGGGAGGGCGGCCGCATCTCGCGCCACAGGCCGTGGTGCGTGCCGTCGATGGCGTCTCCCTTGTCGTGCGCAAGGGCGAGGTGCTTGGCCTCGTCGGCGAATCCGGCTGCGGCAAGACGACGCTCGGCCGCCTCGTGCTGCGGCTGATCGAGAGCGACGGCGGCACGCTGCGTTTTGCCGGCGAAACCGTACCGCAACGCCCGGGTGCCGGGTTCCGCCGCCGCGCGCAGATCGTGTTCCAGAACCCCGACAGCTCGCTCAACCCGCGCAAGACGGTGGCCGAGATCATCCGCCGCCCCGTCACGCTGTTCGGCATCGCGCGCGGTGCGGCGGCCGACGAGGAAGTCGATCGGCTGCTCACGCTCGTTCGCCTCTCGCCTGCCTATCGCGGCCGCTATCCGCACCAGCTCTCGGGCGGCGAGAAGCAGCGCATCGGCATCGCCCGCGCGCTCGCCAGCCAGCCTGATTTCCTCGTGTGCGACGAGGCCGTCTCGGCCCTCGATGTGTCGGTCCAGGCAGCGGTGCTGAACCTGCTCGATGACCTGCGCGACAGGCTCGGCGTCGCCTATCTCTTCATCAGCCACGACATCGGCGTGATCGCGCATGTCGCCGACAGGATCGCGGTGATGTATCGCGGCGGCGTGGTGGAGGAAGGGCCGGCCGCGGCGATCCTCAGCCCGCCATACCACCCCTATACCGAGGCGTTGCTGTCGGCGGTGCCGCTCGTCGGCGCACGCGGGCGGGCGGCGTCGCGCATCAGGCTTGCGGGGGATGTCTCGTCGCCGAGCGGGGCCGGCGGATGCCGCTTCGCGCATCGCTGCCCGCGCCGCATCGGGCCGGTGTGCGACGAGGTGGCGCCGCCGGTGATCGAGCCGGTGCCGGGCCACCGCATCGCCTGCCACCTGCCGCCGGAAACCCTCGCCGCCATGCCCCCCGCGCTCGGCGCTGCCTGAGCGTCAGGCCCGCCCCGCGCGCACCACTTGGCTGAGCGGATTGCCACCGAGCCAGTAGCAGAGCTCCGCCGGATCGGTGACGTTCCACACGGCAAGGTCGGCCGCGTATCCTTCGGCAAGCGTCCCGATCTCGCCCTCGCGCCCGAGCACGCGCGCAGCCTCAGCGGTGTAGCCGCGCAGCGCTTCCTCGGGCGTGAGGCGGAACATGGTGCAGGCGAGCGCGAGCACGAGCAACGGCGAGCGCGTGGGCGACGAACCCGGGTTGCAGTTGGTGGCCAGGGCCATGCGCACGCCGTGCTTGCGCAGCAGCGCCACCGGCGGCCGCTCCGCCTCGCGGAGGAACAGCGTCGAGCCTGGCAGCAGCACGGCGACGGTGCCTGCCTCAGCCATCGCCCTGATCCCGGCCTCGTTCGCGTATTCGAGATGGTCGGCCGAGCGCGCGCCGATGCCGGCAAGCCCGGCGGCGCCATCGACATCACGGTACTGGTCGGTGTGCCCGCGCAACGGCAGGCCGAGTGCTGCGGCCTTCGCGTAGAGGCGCAGCATCGCCTCGCGCGGGATGGAGAGGCCCTCGATGCCGCCATCGCACATGTCGGCCAGGCCTTCGGCCACGGCTTCGGGCAGAACCTCATCCGCGAGGAAGGTGATGAACTCCTCCGCTCGTCCGGCGTACTCGGGCGGGAGCGAGTGCGCGCCGAGGAACGAGGTGACGACGCGGATGCCCTCCTCGCGCCCGAGCCGGCGCGCGACGCGCAGCATGCGGAGCTCGGTGTCGCGATCGAGCCCGTAGCCTGACTTGATCTCGACCGTCGTGACGCCCTCGGCCATCAGGCAACGGAGGCGTGCGCGGGCGCTGTCCAGCAGCGCCTCCTCGCTCGCCGCGCGCGTCGCCCGCATGGTGGCGAGAATGCCGCCGCCGGCCTCGGCGATCTCGCGCCGCGTGGCACCGCCAAGGGCTGCGCGAAACTCGCCGATCCTGTCGCCGCCGAACACGAGATGGGTGTGGCAATCGACGAGGCCTGGGGTGACCAGCGTTCCCGTCGTGTCATGCACGGCGCGGGCAAGGGTCGTTGCGGGCGCGGGGAGGGCGGCGGCGGGGCCGATCCAGGCGATGCGGCCGTCCTTCGCCGCAACGGCCCCTGCCTCGATCAGGCCGACCCCGTTTCCCTGCATCGTGGCGATCGTGCCGCCCGTCCAGATCGCGTCCCACATGCTCAGCCTCCTGCGATACGGCGGCGCCGTGCCGTTGCCGCAATGACCGGCTGCGCGGCGGCGATTCCGAGATGCCGGCGCATCGCCTCGGCCGCCGCCATCATGTCAGACTGCTCGATCAGCGCGAGGATGGCCAGATGCTCGGCGATCCAGGCGCGGACGCGCGCGACGTCGCTGTAGCTTGCAAGCTCGAGCAGGCGGCGGAGGACGTTCTGCTGGCGGACGTTCGCGAGGATGAAGGGGTTGCCCGACATTTCCGCGAGCGCTTCGTGGAACGTCACGTCGATCGCGAAGATTGCCGCCGCGTCCGGTCGCGGCTGGCCGATCCACCGCGTCGCGGCGGCATGCTCCTCGCGCAGCCGCGCGATCGCCGCCGCATCGGTGCGGAAGCCTGGCAGCAGCAGCGATGCGGGCTCGATCGCGCTGCGAAGCTCGAAGGCCGCGCGGCGCGATGCCTCGCCCTCCAGCGTCGGCGTGAAGGCCCAGCCCTGGCCGGGGGCGGGCGCGATCAGCCCCTCATGGTGCATGCGCGTCAGCACGCGTGCGAGCAGCGGGCGGCCGGCGCCGTAGCGGCGGGCGAGCGTGGCTTGCGCGAACGTCGCGGGAAGGCGGCCGGCGATCCTGTCCCGCACCATCGCAGCATGGAGCGACGCCTCTGCCGTATCGGGAGCGGCAAGCCGCGCCTCGGCAAGGTGGCGGCCGGCCGCGGCGAGCACGAATCCGCGATCGGCATGCGGAACGACATATCCGGCATCCGCCAGCCGCCGCAGCGCCGCACGCACCGGCGTGCGCGACACCCCGAGTGCTGCGGCCAGTTCGAGCTCCGTCATGCGGTGGCCGCGCCGCCAGCCCTCGATGCGTGCGCGGCGCAGGATGGCGGCGGCGAGTGCCGTATGGCGGGCCTCGGCGGCTTCGTGTTTCCCCATGGACAGGATTGTATGGAATGTGACAGCTTGAACAACAGCAGGAAATCGCAATCACGGCCACAATCCGATCCGGCGCAACGTCGCCGCGCACCGAGGGGAGACCCGACCATGCCTCGCCCATCCATCGTCCGGCGCGCCCTGCCAGCGCTGCTCCTCGCGTTCGCCGCCCTCGCCCCGCGCGCGGAAGCGCAAGCGCCACCACTGTTGACGCCGGGCAAGCTCACCTACGGGGTGGCAGCGACCTTCGCGCCCTTCGAGTACATGGTCGACGGCAAGTATGTCGGCTTCGACATCGAGTTCGGCGAGGCGATCGCCAGGAAGATGGGGCTTGAGCCCGTCATCATGAACATCGAGTTCCGCGGGCTGATCCCGGCGTTGCAGGGCAGGCGCATCGATATCATCAACAGCGCGATGTACATCAACCCGCAGCGTGCCGAGCAGGTCGACTTCATTCCGTACATGCGCATCGGCAACCAGATCATCGTGCGCAAGGGCAACCCGCTCAACATCCGCTCGCGCGACGATCTCTGCGGTCGTCGGGTTGCCGTCACGCTTGGCGGCATCCAGGAAACCTATGCGCGGCAGGACAACGAGAAATGCGTCGCCGCCGGCCGCCCGGCCGTGACGGTGATGACCTTCCCCACCGCGCAGGACAGCACGCTCTCGGTGCGCCAGGGCAGGGCGGATGCGCATTTCGACAGCACGCCCGGTGCCGCGAAGCTGACGAGCGAACTGCCCGATGTGTTCGAGGTTGCCGGTGACGTGTTCGAGAACAACACGCAGATCGGCATCGCGGTACGAAAGGGCGAGGCTGCCCTCAAAACTGCCATCGAGGCGGCAATCGCCCAGGTGGTGGCTGACGGCACGTATGTTCGCCTGATGCAGAAATACAACCTGCCGCTGACAGGCAACATCTTCTGATCCTTCGTTCCAGGGAGTCGGGGGCGCCTATGCGCGGCGCTCCCGACATGCAATGCCGCTCGACGCGCCAGACCTGATCCTCAGCTACCTGACGAGCGCGCGCTTCTTCCAGGCGGCGCTGATGACGATGCTGATCAGCCTTGCCTCGCTGTTCTGGGGCATGGTGGCGGGCCTGGTCGTTGCCCTCCTCCAGGAATCGCGGTTCGCGGTGATGCGCGGGATCGCGGTCGCGTATCTCTGGTTGTTCCGCGGCACGCCGGTGCTGTTCCAGCTGATCTTCGTGTTCAACGTCCTGCCGTCCTTCGGCATCGTGCTGTCAGGCTTCGCCTGCGCCGTCCTTGCCCTCGCGCTGAACGAGGGTGCGTACATGGCCGAGATCATGCGCAGCGGCATCCGCGCCGTCGGTCGTGGACAGCGGTCGGCTGCGCGTGCGCTCGGCATGCGCGAATGGCAGGTGATGCGCTGGATCGTGCTGCCGCAGGCGATGCGCATCATCATCCCGCCGATCGGCAACCAGTTCATCGGCATGCTGAAGCTCTCGGCGCTTGTCTCGGTCATTGCGGTAGAGGAACTCCTTCTGGTGGCGAACCAGACGGCCTCGGCCAATTTCCGCTACCTCGAGGCGCTGACGGCCGCCGGCATCTACTATCTCGGCATGACGACGGTGTTCATGCTCGTTCAATGGGGCATCGAGAACGCGATGCGCCGGCGTGGCCGCCGCTCCGGGCGCAGCCTGACCCAGGCTTTCCTCGGCGCGACGGCCGATACCGGTCGCGTCCGATGATGGGCCGCGTGCGATGAGCGAGGCGGTTCTCACCGCGACCGCAATCCAAAAATCCTTCGGCACGCTCGCCGTGCTGAAGGGAGTGGACATCACCGTCGCGCGCGGCGAGTGCCTCGTCGTCATCGGGCCATCGGGGTCGGGGAAATCGACGCTGCTGCGCTGCCTCAACCTGCTCGAGCCGATCCAATCGGGCCGCATCGTGTTCGAGGGCGATGACATCACCGATGCCGGGCGCGCCGCGCATCGCGTGCGCCAGCGCATCGGCATGGTGTTCCAGAACTTCGAGCTGTTCCAGCACCTCACGGCGCTCGACAACGTGGCCCTCGCACCGGTGCGCGTGCGGGGCGAGGATGCGCGGCGTGCGCGTGACCGTGCACGCGCGCTGCTCGCCAAGGTGCATCTCCCCGACAAGGCCGATGCCTTCCCCGATGAGCTCTCGGGCGGGCAGCAGCAGCGTGTGGCGATCGCGCGGGCACTTGCGATGGAACCCGCCGTGATGCTGTACGACGAGCCGACCAGCGCGCTCGACCCCGAAACGGTCGGCGAGGTGCTGCAGGTGATGCAGGAACTCGCCGAGGAGGGGATGACGAGCATCGTCGTCACGCACGAGATGGGCTTCGCACGCCGCGTGGCCGACCGCGTGATGTTCATGGACCAGGGCGAGGTTCGCCACGCCGCGCCGACCGCTGATTTCTTCGGTACCGATGTGCCAGAGCGTGTGGCCCGCTTCCTCGGGCGGCTGGAGACATGAGCGTCACCGATACGCTCGCGCGCCTCGTCGCGTATGACACGCAGAACCCGGGGCCGGGCGAGGGTGAATGCGCTCCCTGGATTGCCGGGCGCCTTGCAGCACTTGGGGCGGAGGTGACGATCGACGGCTTCGCGCCAGGCCGGCCGAACGTGATAGGGCGCATCGCCAACGGTCCCGGCCCAGTGTTCGCGTTCAACACGCACATGGACGTGGTGCCCGCCGGCGAGGGGTGGTCGGGCGATGCCTTCACGTTGCGTGAGCGTGATGGACACCTGGTCGGCCGCGGTGCCTGCGACGCCAAGGGCTCACTTGCGGCGATGCTGCACGCGATGGAAGCGCTCGCCGCCGATCGCGCCACATGGTCGGGCACGCTGCTCGGCGTGTTCGTGGCCGATGAGGAGGTGTCGTCACGCGGCGCGAAGCACCTGGCATCGACGCGGCCCGGCATCGACTTCGTGGTCGTCGGCGAGCCTTCCGGCAACGCGCCCATCATCGCGCACAAGGGAAGCCTGCGCCCGCGCGTCGTCGTGCGTGGGCGGACGGCGCATTCGGGAACGCCAGATCTCGGCCTGAACGCGATCTATCAGGCCGGGCTCCTGCTGCCGCGCATCGCCGCTCTGCACGCGCGGCTCCGCGACATCGTCCACCCGCTCGTGGGCTCGCCAAGCCTGACGGTGACGCGCGCCGAGGCCGGCATCGCCGACAACATCGTGCCTGACCGGTGCGCGCTGCTGCTCGATCGTCGCCTCGTGCCCGGCGAGACGGAGGGAGATGCGGTCGCGGTGATCGAGGCCATGCTCGCCGAGGCGGCAGCGGACGGCATCACCGCCGCGATCGAGGCGCTCGTGCCGACGACCGGCGGGCCAGCCGAGACGAAGCCCGATCACCCCATCGTCGCCGCGGCTCTCGTTGCCGCCGCGCGCCACGGCGTTGCCGATCCGACGCCGGCGGGCTTCCAGGGGGCCTGCGATTTCGTGCATTTCCGCAACATCGGCGCCGAAGGCGTCGTGCTCGGCCCCGGCGACCTTGCCGTCGCGCACAAGCCGGACGAGTTCGTGCCGCGCGCGGCACTCGAAGCGGCCGTCGGCATCTACGCCGACATCGCGCGCGCGATGCTGGCGCGCTGATGCCGCGCCGCATCACCCTCTCGCGGATCACGCTGCGCTATGCCGACAAGCTTGTGCTGCACACCGCCTCCTCAGGCACCGTGCCGGGGCTCGATGAGCTTCGCCTCGTCATCCACCAGGACGGCGCGCTCGCCGGCATCGGCGCGAGCCGCATCAACATCCGCTACCTCAACGGGCTCGATCCCGAGATGCTCGCGCGTGATGCCGTCGCACTCTGCCGGTCATTGCGCTGGCAGTGCGAGCCGGAAGCCGTGCTTGCCGATTGCGATGCGGCGAACCCGCCCGGTCCTCTGCGCATGCTGGTCGAGATGGCCGTACGCGATGCCGAGGCACGCATCCGCGACGTTCCGCTCGCCGTGCTGCTTGGCGGCGCGCTGGAGCTGACGACGCACACGAACCAGACGCTGTTCTGGACCGACGATGCCGCGATGCTCGCGCGCGCCGGTGCCTACCTCGCGCGCGGCTTCTCCGACCTCAAGCTTCGCGTCGGCGCCGGCACGATCGATGACGATCTTCGCCGCCTTGCCCTGCTGCGCGGCCTCGCGCCGGAGGCCACCCTGTCCGCCGACGCCAACGGGCGGTGGACGGTCGAGGAGGCGGAAACCTTCATTGCCGGCGCCGCGCCGCTCGGCCTCGTCTCTCTCGAACAGCCACTCGCGCCCGGCGAGCGCGCGGGACTCGCGCGGCTCACGGGCACCACGATCATCCTCGACGAGGAGATGGCGAGCGACGAGGCGGTCGCCTGGCTCGCCGCCACGCGTGCTGCACCTGTCGCGCACCTGAAGCTGACCAAGCTCGGCGGCATCGACAGGGTGATGGCCGCCGCGCGCCAGCTTGCCGACGCCGGCGTCGGGATCATGGTTGGGCAGATGAACGAGGGCGTGCCAAGCACGCTTGCCGCGGCGCACGTCGCCATGGCGCTCGGCGCCTCCTTGCGCGAGCTCTACGGCGCCGACCTGATGGTGGGCGATCCGTGCGGCGCGCTGCACTACGACCAGGGGCGGTTGCATGTTCCGCCTGGTGCTGGCCTCGGCATCGCCGAGGTGGCGGAGGCTGGCGAGATCCTGTGGGAGCAGACGGTATGACCGAGATGGAACGCGGCATCGAGAGCGCGTTTCCGCGCACCGAGTACGAGGCACGATGTGCACGCGTGCGCGAAGGCCTCGCTGCACGCGGGCTCGATGCTGCCGTGTTCACGGGGCCGGAGAACATCTTCTACCTCACCGGCCAGCAGACGCCTGGGTACTACACCTTCCAGTGCCTGATCTTCCCGGCAGACGGCGAGCCGCTGTTCCTTCTGCGCCAGCTCGAACTCACCAACTTTCTGCGCAACACATTCCTGGAGCGGTATGAGACGTACGGCGACGGCACCACGCCCGCCGGCCTCGTTGTCGAGACGCTGAGAAAATCCGGGCTTTCGGGCAAGCGTGTCGCGATCGAGAAGGGCGGCTGGTTCCTGCCGATCAGCTTCTTCGAGGCGCTTTCCGCCGCCCTGCCGCGCATCGAGGATGCGACGGGCATCGTCGAGACGCTGCGGCGCGTGAAGTCACCGTCCGAGATCGCGGCGCTGGAGGAAAGCGGGCACCAGGCCGATGCGGGCATCGCTGCCGGCATCGCCGCGGTGCGCGAAGGGGTGAGCGAGAACGACGTGGTCGCTGCCATGATGCACGCCGCCATCGCCGCGGGTGCGGAGTACATGGGGATGGAGCCGCTGGTGTCGTCCGGCCCCCGCTCCGGCGTGCCGCATGCGACGTGGCGTCGACGCACACTGGTGCGCGGCGATGCTGTGTTCCTCGAGATGTCGGGCTGCTTCAACCGCTATCACACGGGGCTGATGCGCACCGCCTGGCTCGGCGAGCCGCCGAAGCTCGCGCGTGAGCTCGAGGCCGTGGTGCAGGAGGCGCTGGCCGCCGTGCTCGACACCGCGAAACCCGGCGTGACCTGCGCCGAGGCGCATCGCGCGGCGCAACGTGTCATCGATCGCGCCGGCATGACGGAGCGCTACCGCAAGCGCAGCGGCTACTCACTCGGCATCTCCTTCGCGCCGGATTGGGGTGAGTGGCAGGTGCTGTCGCTGTTCGAGGGGATCGACGTTCCGCTCGAACCCGGCATGTGCTTCCACGTGCCGACGGCGCTGCGCGAGTACGGCGTATTCACCGTGGCACTCTCTGAGTCGATCGTGATCACCGAGACCGGCTGCCGCGTTCTCGGCACCGTGCCGCGGCGCATCGCGGTGGTGTGAGATGGGCACGCGCGTCGCCATCATCGGCAACGGGGCGCAGGCGATCGCGGCGGCGGCCGCGATCGCAGCTGCGGCGCGCGCGGAGGGAAGGCGCGTGACCGCGCGCGCGGCCGTACCTGTGGCGCGCGATGCGCCCGAGCACGAGTTCGTTGCAGCCCATGGCGCGCTGTGGCGAAGCGAGCTGGCGCTGCTCGAATGGGCGACGGGGTGTGCGCTCGCGCCGCCAGGGGTGGATGAGGACGCCGATCTCGTCGTTTTCACGAGCGACGACGCCAGGGCCACGGTGCGGCTTTCGGCCGACGAGGTGGCGGTGGTGCATGACGGCGCCGCGCCGCACCTGGCGGAGCCTGTTCGCGCGATCGGCCTCGGGGTCACGCTGCCACTCCGCTGCCGCCCCGCATCGTTGCGGATCGGCATCATCGGCGATGGGGCGCGGATGCTCCGCCACTACCCTGCCGTGCTGCTCGCGTTGCAGGCAGCCGCGGCGCGCGCAGGGCTTGCCGTGATGCCCGTGTTCGTTTCCGCCGCCACGATGCTGCGCGAAGGATTGCCGCCCGGCCTTGATGGCCTCGTCCTGCCGGGCGGGGCCGACATGGGCCAGGTGGCGGCGCAGGTGCTCGCTGCCGATACCGCCTTCGCGGCTGACCTGCCGCTGCTCGGCCTCTGCCTTGGCATGCAAAGCATGGCCACCGCTGCGATGCGTCGAGGTGGCGCGGCAAGCGCGATGCCGGAGGAGGTGGTGGGCCCCGGCGAAGGGCGCAGTTTCGCGATCATGCGCGATGCCGCCGGTGCCGTGCGCCACAGGCTCGGCGATACCGCGCTCGCACCCAGTGCCGGCTCTCGGCTTGCATCGCTCGCGCCCATGGGAACGCCCGTGCGGATGCATCATCGCTACGCGCTGAATGCCGCGCTCACGCCGGCGCTCGCCTCAGGCGGGCTCGTGGTGTCGGCGCTGAGCGAGGATGGCATCGCCGAGGCGGTCGAGGCGCCTGGGCGTCGCTTCCATCTCGGCCTCCAGGGCCATCCGGAGCTCGGCGTCGCACTGGGCCTCGCCGCGATCTGGGACGGGTTCGTCGCCGCCGTTCAGACGCGGCGGGCTGACCATACGCCGGGGCGGACCGACGAGGCGACGATCAGCCCGTAGCTCGCGAGCCCTGCCGAGACGGCGGCGAACAGCCCGCCGAGGCCGAAACGATCCCCTGCCCACATGCCGCCCAGCACCGCGACGGAGATGCGCGCGAGGCTCGCGATGAAGGGAATGCGCATCCGCCCCGCTCCCTGCGAGGCGAAGTAGAGCGCCATGCCGACACCGAGGGCCGCGAAGGACGGGCCCACCACGACGAGGTAGAGGCGGATGGCGGCCTGAACGTCGGCGTCGGTCGCGAAGGCGTTCGCGAAGGGGCCGGGTGCGAATGTCACGGCAGCACCGATCATCCCGGAGATCGCGCCGGCGAGCACAGCGCCGCGCCAGGCGGTGGTGCGCGCGCCCGCCCAGTCACCGGCGCCGACGCGCATGCCGACCAGCGCGGTGAGCGCCGCGCCGATGCCGTAGGCCAGCG
Organism: Elioraea sp.; assembly: GCF_022842375.1. Taxonomy (GTDB): domain Bacteria; phylum Pseudomonadota; class Alphaproteobacteria; order Acetobacterales; family Acetobacteraceae; genus Elioraea_A. The sequence continues at coordinate 65,183 of NZ_JALHPR010000022.1, forward strand.
GGATCATCAGGAACTCGAGCCTGACGCCGACGCCGTAGGCAGCGATCGCGGCCGAGCCATGGCGTGAGACCAGCGCGGTGACGAGGACGGTGGTGAGATTGGCGATCGAGGCCATCGCCGAGGCGATGAGGCCGACCGAGAGGATGCGCCGGAACAGTGCCGCATCGAGCCGCGCGCGCAACGAGGGCATGAAGCCCGCCCCGCCGCGCCGGATCACGATCACCATGGCGATGCAGGCAACAAGGAAAGTGAGCACATAGGCGATGCCGGCGCCGGCGATACCGAGGCTCGTCTGCGTCAGCAGCGTGATGGAGACCGCTGCATCGAACGCCCAGGCCACCAGCATGATGTTGGCGGGAAGCCGCATGTTGCCGGCTCCGCGCAGCACCGCGCCGAGCGTGTTGGCGAGCCAGACGAGGACGCTGCCGGCGAAGATGACGCGGGCATAGGCCGTTGCGTGCGCGACGGCCGCTTCGCTGCCGCCCATCGCGACGAACAGCGACGGGCCGAAGGCCTCGATCACCACGGTGAAGAGCAGTCCCATCGCAATGCCGATCAAGCCTGCGTGGAGCACCAGCGCCGAGGCTTCGTCACGCCGGCCGGCACCGAGCGCGCGTGCGATGGCGGAGGAGACGCCGCCGCCCATCGCACCGGTCGACATCATCTGCATCAGCAGCAGCAGCGGCAGCACGAGCGCGTAGCCGGCGAGCACCTCGGTGCCGAGCCGGCCGATGAAGGCGACCTCGAGTGTCTGGCACGCCGCCTGGGCGAAGGCCACCGTGACGGTCGGCAACGACAGGCGCGCGATGCGGCCGTAGGGCGCTGGAGACGGGGGGCTGGGCGGCTGCATGAAGGGTGCGAGCATCACCCGCCATCGCCGCCGCGCCAATCACCCTTTCAGGCGCGGCAGCCCTGACAGTTCCGCGACGACCTGGCCGATCACGGTGCAATCCTGGTCAGCGCGGCCCTGGTTGGCGATCGCCTCGAACATCTGCGCCGCATGTGCGGTGGCGGGCGCGAACACGCCATGGGCCTGCACCGCCTCGAGCGCGATGCGGATGTCCTTCCGCATCAGGCTGGCGCGGAAGGCGGGCGGGGAGAAGCTCTCCTTCAGCATGCGCACGGCGTGGTTCTCGAGAACGGCCGAGCGTGCGCTGCCGCCGAGCAGCGCCTGGCGCATCGCCTCGACATCGAGGCCCGCCTTTGCGCCAAGGGCGAGGCCTTCCGCCGCCGCCTGCATCGCCGCGCAGATGATGAGCTGGTTCGCCGCCTTGCACACCTGGCCCGAGCCCGCCGGGCCGAGATGGGTGATGGTTCTGCCCACCGCCGCGAACAGCGAGGCCGCCGTATCGAACGCCGCGCGATCGCCGCCCACCATGCAGGTGAGCGTTCCCTCCGCCGCACCCTTCGGCCCGCCGGAGACGGGGCTGTCGAGCAGCGCGACCCCCTGTTCGGCAAGCCGCGCGGCGAAGGCAGCCGCGGGTGCCGGCGCGATGGTCGAGAAATCGATCACGATCGCGCCCTCTGCCAGGCCCGCCGCGGCGCCGTTCTCGCCGAACAGCACCGCAGCCACGTCGGATGCATCGGGGACGCAGAGGCAGAGAGCGCGTGCCCCCTGCACGGCCTGGGCCGCCGTCGGTGCCCAGGTGGCACCGGCAGCGACCAGCGCATCGGCGCGTTCGCGCGTCCGGCTCTGCACCACGAGGCAGAATCCGGCGCGGGCGACGTTGGCGGCCATCGACGCCCCCATCGTGCCCAGCCCGATGAAGGCAACCGTGTCGCCGGCGGCAAGCGGTGTCATGCGTTGTCCTGTTGCCTCATGTGGTGCGGATCGCGGCGCTGATGCGGTCGAGCAGCTCATCCATCGCGTGCTGGAAATCCGGGCCGGTGGCGTAGCCGTCAGGCTCGCCGGTGCGCGCCATGAACTGCTTCCATGCGTCCGACGCCATCGCCTGGCGCATCCGCTCATGGTGGTAGGTGACCATGGCATCGGTGATGCCGGCGGGCCCCACCCAGCCCTTCATGTTCTCGACCAGCACGGGAAAGCCGAGCTCGCGGAGCGTCGGCGCGTCGGGGTAGGCAGGCGCACGCTCGGCGGACGCGACGGCGAGAACCCGGAGATCGCCGGATGCGACGAGGCCCGCCATCTCCTCCGGTGCCGCGACTGACACGTCGACCTGCCCGGCGACGACGGCCTGCAGGCTCGGCCCGCCGCCCTGGAAGGGAACGTGCAGGAACTGCACGCCGGCAGCGCGACCCAGTACGATGAAGAGGCTGTGCGACAGCGTTCCGGCCCCGGCAGAGGCATGCGTTACCGCCTCCGGCTTCTCCTTTGCCGCGGTGATCACGTCGGCCATCGTGCGGAAGCGGCCATTGCCCTTGGCGACGATGAACTGCCCGTTGCGCGTGAGGCGGATGATGGCGCGGAAGCCCTTCTTCGGGTCGTACGGCACCGCGCGGTGAGCGGGGATCGACGTGCTCTCCGATCCGCCGGCGAGCAGCAGCGTGTGGCCATCGGCCTCGGCGCGGGAGACGAACTCGGCAGCGATTCCGCCGCCGGCGCCGGCCCGGTTCACCACCACGAGCGGCTGCGGGTAGAGCGGTGCGGCGGCCTGGGCGATCACGCGCGCGATCACGTCTGACCCGCCGCCAGGCGCGAAGCCGACGATGAGCTGGATGGGCCGGGTCGGCTGCCATGCCGCCTGCGCGCGGGCGGCGGGCGTGGCGACGAAAGGCGCGGCGATGAATGGGGCCGCAAGCAGGGAGCGACGATGCAATGTCATGGCGATCCTCCGTGTCCTTCCCGGCGCGTCATGCCGCGCACCGTGTTGCACCGAACCCTATCAGCCGTCGTGCCGCGCTAGAAGCCGGATCACGTTTGCCTCGCCGCGATGCCCCTCGCCTTCGGCCAGCAGCGCGGTGCCGCTGGTGAGCGAGACGATGGTCAGCCCCGCGAAATCCTCGCGCAGCATCGCCGCGTTGTAGCGGCTCGCATCTCCGCGCGGGCCGCAGGCGAGCGCCTCTCCCTTCGCGAACGCCTCGAGCACGAGCAGCCCGCCGGGGGCCAGCGCTGCACGCGCGCCGCGGTGCATGGGCACACGCTCATCCGCCGTCATCTGCACGAAGACGAGGGCAACGACATCGAACGCGGCGACGGGCCACGTCCAGCGGGCGAGATCGGCCGTGACGGTGTTGATCGAGACGCCCCGGCTCGCTGCGAGTGACGTGGCGCGAGCCAGTGCCGCCGGCGCGAAATCGACGGCCGTCACGTCAAGCCCGAGGGAGGCGAGGAATACGGCGTTGCGGCCCTCGCCCTCGCCGGGGCAGAGGGCGCGCAACCCTGGCCTGAGCCGCCACGCGTTGCTCGCCAGCCAGTCGTTCGGCGCATCGCCGAACAGCCACGCGGCGGCCGCGTAGCGCGCCTGCCATCGCTGTTGCCAGCTCTCACCAGGACCTGTCAATGGTACGCTCCCGTATCGTCATTGGACCATAACAAAACACTGTCACGTAGGTTTCGCACGCAACCGTCCTCTGCCCCGGCATCGTCCGCCCCGTCAACACATCCGGAAGCGGGGACCCAATGTCCGACTATGTCCAGCTCGGCACCACCAATGCGCTCGCCATCGCCACCGTCCCAGGCAGCGGCGGCGACCAGGGCGTTCTCACCTTCGCCGCGCTCGAGCAGGGCGAGTCGATCCTCGTGAAGCCCGACCTCGGCACGACCGGGACGGTCGATACCTGGACGCTCGGCTTCGACATTCTCATTCCCGCGGGCCAGGGCACCTGGACCAGCTTCCTGCAGACCGACCTTGCCAATGCAAGCGACGGCGAGCTCTTCATCCGCGCCAGCAGTGCGACCGAGGGCGGCATCGGCATCTCCTCCGTCTACGAGGGGTCGTTCGAATACGGCGCGTGGCAGCGCGTTGTATTCACGGCTGAACGCGACGGCAACGTCACGACGCTGAGGAAGTATATCGATGGCGAGCTCGTCGGCACCCAGAACCTCACCGGGACACGCTGGACGCTCGATGCCGATGACGGGTTCCTGATCCTGTCCGACAACGACGGCGATGTCTCGGGCGGGTTCCTCTCCTCCTTCCTGTTCGTTCCGGGCGCGCTCGGCGAGGCGGCGATCGCGGCGCTGGCCGGTGCCGATGCGGATGGGTTCTTCACGACAGCACCGGTCGACGGCGCCTCGCAGTTCGACTTCGCCAACGGCACCTATGCCGCGACCTTCGGCCCAGCCGACATGACCGCACCGGCCGACGAGGATGCACCGGCTGAGCCCGCGCTCGCGATCGAAAACGCGGTGATGGACGTGATGCGCACGCCAGGCAGCACCATCACCATCGACCTCGCCGACGTGTTCAACCGCGACGACGTGACGCTCGCGATCGAGAACGATGACGAGGCCGTCGTCACCTCAGCCGTGATCGATGGCGACACGCTGACCATCACGCTCGGTGCCCTCGGCCACGCCGACCTGCGGCTGACCGCAACGGATGCGGACGGCAACAGCGTTGCCGACAATTTCCGCGTCCGCTCCGCCGGCGAGAACGCCTACACGATCGCCGTGCTGCCCGACACGCAGGACTATACGGATGCGAGCCTCGGCAACGGCCCGCCGCAGACCTTCTACAACATGACGCAGTGGCTGGTGGACAATAAGGACAGCCACAACATCGTCTTCGTCGGCCATGTCGGCGACGTGACGCAGGACAACCTCGCCAGCCACTGGGAGGTCGCCAACCGCGCTCTCTCAACGCTCGACGGCAAGATCCCGTATTCGTTGCTGCCCGGCAACCATGACCAGGCCAATGGCGGCACCGCGGCCGACCATTCCACCCAGTTCCTCGACCTGCTGTTCAGCCCCGACCGCCAGGCCGCCTCGAACTCGATACGTTCGGCGGCGTGTATGACCAGGAGCCGGAGCGGGGAGCCAACAACTACCACACGTTCACCGCACCAGACGGCACCGACTGGCTCGTGCTGTCCCTCGAGTTCGGCCCGCGCGACGACGTCATCCGCTGGGCCGGTGATGTCATCGGCGCGCATCTCGACCACCAGGTGATCCTGCTCTCGCACAGCCTCACCAACTGGGCGGTGCGGCACGACCCCGCCGGCGGGCCGCTCTATGACGAAGGGGCCGGCTACGACTACGGCATGGGCCGCGACCCCGAGGGCGCCAATGACGGCGAGACGGTGTATCGCGAGCTGCTCGCGCGCTTCCCGAACGTCGCGATGACGTTTTCCGGCCACATCTTCGGCGATGGCGCCGAGACGAACGAAAGCTACAGCCAGCACGGCAACCGCATCGTCGAGAGCCTGGTCAACTACCAGAACGGCGTTGCGCGCGAGATCACGGGCAACGGCGATGCAGCCCTCGGCGGCCGCGGCGGCAACGGCGCGATCCGCCTCGTCACGGTCGACCCCGACAATGACCGGGTGACGACGGAAACCTACTTCACCGAGTTGGACGACTATCTCGACGGCTTCCGCGTGCAGCCGGAGCGTGATCGCGATGGGCTGACGGGCACCTATCTCGGCCACGAGGAGGTGTTCGAGAACTGGGACCTGTCGACACCCGGCGTGCGCGCGGTGGCCGATGCGGGCGACGACATCTTCGCCGCCGCCATCGAGGGCGACGACGATGCCACCATCACGCTCGACGCCTCCGGCACGCTCGACCCCGGGACGGTGGCCGAGACGTACCAGTGGATCGACGAGGCCGGCGACGTGATCGCCGAGGGCGAGACAGCGGAGCTCGCGCTCGGCATCGGCCGGCATGCGCTCACGCTCGCCGTGACCGACACGGCGGGCAACGTCACGACCGACGAGGTCCTCGTCGTCGTCACCGGCGATCGCACGAAGCTCGCCGACAACTTCAACGACGGCGACAGCGATGGCTGGATCCTGCCCGGCCAGGACGATGACCTCGCCACCGGCACGCCGGAGAGCTTCGGTCTTCCCGCCATCCCGGGCGGTGAGGAGAGCGTGCTGTTCCTGCCCGCCCTGCCGGCAACGAAATCGGTGACGCTCTCGCCCAACCTCGGCGCGCCGGAAGGCACGCTGGTGGGCGACTACAGCCTGGTGTTCGACATCCTGGTGCCCGACGGGCAGGGGACGTGGACGAGCTTCATCCAGCTCAACACCAGCAACGCCGATGATGGCGAGCTGTTCATCCGCTCGAACAACAACGGCACGGGCGGCATCGGCATCTCGGGCAACTACACGGGCAGTTTCGAATACGGCGCGTGGCAGCGCGTCGGCTTCGTGTTCGATGACCTCGGCAACGGAACGACCACGCTCGCGAAATACATCGACGGCGAGCTCGTCGGCACGCAGAACCTCTCGGGCGATCGCTGGAAGCTCGATGTCGGCCGCGGCGCGCTGCTGTTCTCCGACGAGAGCGGCGAGACGTCCGATCTCTACGTCTCATCGGTGCTGGTCACCGACAAGGTGGTCACCGCAGCCGAGATGCTCGCACTCGGCGGCGTCACGGCAGGCGGCATCCTCGGTGCCGCCCCGACGCCGCTGTCGGTGCAGTTCGACTTCGACGATGACTCTCTCGATGCCAGCTACGGCGTCTCGACGCTCGGCTTCGGCGCGATCGGTTCGGGCAGCGGCAACTTCCTCGTGAAGGGAACCGTGTTCGCGCGCCCGACGGCGGAGGATGGCCTGCCCGCCCCCGAGGCGCGCGTGTACGACCAGTCGGATGCCGAGAACAACGTGCTGCTCTGGGGCGACGAGGCAGCGCTCGCCTGGGACGATTACGGCCTCGAGCTTACGCTCCGCTCGACCGACAATGACGGCATCGGCGCTGTGGTCCGCTGGCAGGACGAGGCGAACCACTATCGCGTCGTGCTCGACGCGGAGGCGAATACGCGCAGCCTCGTGAAGGTGGTCGACGGCGTCGAGACGGTGCTTGCCGCGGAAGCCGGCGGCACGCGCTTCAACGTCGACCAGGCGCTGAAGATCGCGGTCGAGGGCAACGGCATCACTGCCTTCCTCGATGGCCGCCTGCTGTTCGGCGGCACGGTGACCGACGCTGATCCGATCGGTGCCGGAACGGTTGGCCTCTGGTCCGACCAGCAGCGCAGCTCGCAGTTCGACACGGTGACGGTGAACGATACCGCCCTCGACGCGCATGGCGGCAACGACCAGCGCTTGCTGGATCGTGACGGCGATGGCGCCGAGACGGTGACGCTGTCGGCTGCCGGCACCTATGGGCCCGCCGCGATCACCACCTACGAATGGCGCGATGCCGAGGGCAACCTGCGTGGCACCGGCGCCGAGACGAGCTTCGACCTCGCGGTTGGCGCGCACAAGCTCACGCTGATCGTGACGGACGAGGCGGGCGCTGTTTCGACCGATCGTGTCGATATCGAGGTGGTGGGGCAGGGCCGCATCTGGCTCGACGAGGATTTCTCGGGCAACGCCATTCCCGCTGCGTGGACGATCGTCGACGAGGGCGAGTTCGGCGGCATTGGCGAGGGCGGGCTTGCGAGCGACTGGCGCATCGAGGGTGGCGCGCTGACGCAGCACTCCGACCTCCAGAGCCGCCAGCTCGTGTGGAACGGCGCCTCCAACGCCGATGTGTGGCGCACCGGCTGGTCGCCCCTCGGCGATGGCGTGAACGTGCTGCGCAAGGGCACGTATGCGCTCTACGAGGGCGAGGGTGCGGAGGATTGGGAGAACTACGCGCTCGAGGCCACCATCACCACGCCGGACAATGATGGGCTCGGCGTGCTGATCCATTACGTTGACGATGCGAACTACTACAAGCTCGAGCTCGACGGCGACGGCACGTATGACCGCAGCCCCGGCAACGGTGCCGGCGCCCTGTTCACGCTGACGAGGCTCCGCGACGGCGTCGAGGAGATCCTCGGCCAGGTGCCGCAACGCTACACGGTGGGCGATGTGTTCGACCTTCGCGTCGAGATCGTAGATCAGAAGATCAGCGCCTTCATCGACGGCAGCGAGATCTTCGCCTACGCGATCGAGGACCGCACCCACGAGGCGGGAACCGTCGGCCTCTACTCATGGGGCAGCGCCGGTGTCGCGTTCGACGACGTGACCGTGACCGGCCTCGACGAGGTGGCCGAGCCGGTGATGACGCCGGTGCTTGAGTTTCTCCAGGGCGGCGGCGGCGCGCCGCAGGGCAGCATCGCCACGCCGCCCACCGTCAGCCCGGCGATGCTGGCGGCGAAGCTCTCCGTCACCACGGGGGCGGAGGGCACGGTGATCGAGAACACCGGCCTCTGGAACGACATCAAGGCCATCGGCTTCGCGGCGGATGACTACCTGCCGGCGATGGGGACGGAGTTCACCGTCGCCAATTTCGTCGACGTTCGCCTTGACCTGTCGGGTGCGCTCGATGGGCTCGACATCAACGTGTGGGGTGCCAAGCGCGGCAGCGTGACGGGCGGGGATTTCGGCGACGAGATCGCCTGGACCGCGCACAGCAACGAGAGGACCTGGTCGAACACTGTCACGATCGATGGCGGGGCGGGCGATGACACGGTGCGGCTCGCCTCGGTCGGTGGCGCGAACGGCAGTGCCGACTATCTGGTCGACAACGCGACCCCGGCAAACGGGTCGTTCTGGAACGGGGCTTATGCGGGTGCGAACACGCTGTTCGCGGTCACGCTCGGCGAGGGCGAGGATACGCTCGTCGTCAGCCGCAACGCAGGCCGCGTGACGGTGAGCGATTTCGGGGAGGAGGACATGCTGCTGCTCGCCGGCTTCGGGGCGAACGCGACGCTCGCCCACCAGGGCGGTGGCGTGTGGCGCGTGTTCGAGGGCGGCACCGCCGTCGGCCAGAGCGTCACGCTTGCTGACGAGGGTGCTGCCGTCACCACGCTGGCCGCGGGCGAGGACTACCTCTTCGCCTGACGCAGCTGCGTCTTTGCTACGGCGCCGCCCGCAACTCCGCCGGGCGGCGTCGCTGCTTCTGCTGGCGTGACGCGGCGACCGCACCTTCCTCGTAGCCGTCGGTCAGCAGCCCGGCGGCATCGCGCATCGCTTCCAGCAGGGCCGAGCGCGGCACGGCCGGCAGCGGGCCTTCGGTGATCGTGTCGGCAGCGACCTGAAGCGCCTCGGCGATCAGGCGGCGGTTGTTGCGGCGGGCGCCCTCGGCGACCAGCGTCTCGCAGAGCACGGCGGCCGCTTCCGCGCGCGTGCCAGGGTTCCGCCGCGGGTCGAGCACCGCGACGGCGTCGCGCAGCAGCGCAAGGCGGACATCAACAGGCATCGTTGCGTGGGTGTTCGCGCTTTGGCGCATGGCAGTCGCCCCTCTTCCGGTGTGAGGGGAGTGTGCGTCAGCTCGTGGCGGAAGGCTGTGATCAGCCTCACAGTCCGTGCCGCGATCCGTGCGCTCGCGCACAGATCGTGGCGGGATCTCAGCGGCGGCTCAGCGTGTCGGTTTCGGTGGGGTCGAGGAATAATCGTAGAAGCCGCGGCCGCTCTTCCTGCCGAGCCAGCCTGCCTCGACATATTTCACGAGCAGCGGGCAGGGCCGGTACTTGCTGTCCGACAGCCCGTCATACAGCACCTGCATGATCGAGAGGCAGGTATCGAGGCCGATGAAGTCGGCGAGCTCGAACGGCCCCATCGGGTGGTTGGCGCCGAGCTTCATCGCGGTGTCGATCGAGGTGATGTTGCCCACCCCCTCGTACAGCGCGTACACCGCCTCGTTGATCATCGGCACGAGGATGCGGTTGACGATGAAGGCCGGGAAATCCTCCGACACCGCCGTCGTCTTGCCGAGCTTGGCCGACAGCGCCTGGATCGCCTCGAACGTCGGCTCATCGGTCGCGATGCCGCGGATCACCTCGATCAGCTTCATTACCGGCACGGGGTTCATGAAATGCATGCCGATGAACTTGCCCGGCCGGTCTGTCACCGCCGCAAGCCCGGTGATGGAAATCGAGGAGGTGTTGGATGCAATGATCGCCTCGGGCTTCAGCGCCGGACAGAGGGCACGGAAGATCGTCTTCTTGACCTCCGCCTTCTCGGTCGCTGCCTCGATCACGAGGTCGGCATCGTCGAACGGCGCGTAATCCGTTGCGGTGGCGATGCGCGCGAGTGCCGCATCCTTCGCCTCCTGCGTCACCGTTCCCTTCGCCACCTGGCGGTCGATGTTGCGGCCGATGTTCGCCACCGCCTTCTCGAGCGCGGCTGCGTTGACATCGACCAGCGCGACATCAAGGCCGGCGAGCGCACAGACATGTGCGATGCCGGAGCCCATCTGCCCCGCACCAATGACGCCGACCTTGGCGATGCCAATCGTGGCGTTATGGGACATCATTTCTTCTCCAGTTCGGATGCGAGCTCGGGCAACAGGGCGAACAGGTCACCCACCAGGCCATAGTCGGCAACCTGGAAGATCGGTGCTTCCTCGTCCTTGTTGATGGCGACGATCACCTTGCTGTCCTTCATCCCCGCGAGATGCTGGATCGCACCGGAGATGCCCACCGCGATATAGAGCTCGGGTGCCACGATCTTGCCCGTCTGCCCCACCTGGTAGTCGTTCGGCACGAAGCCCGCATCGACCGCGGCGCGCGAAGCGCCGACGGCCGCACCCAGCTTGTCCGCCACCGCCTCGATCAGCTTGAAATTGTCGCCCGACCCCATGCCGCGGCCGCCGGAGACGACGACGCGCGCGGCCGTGAGCTCAGGCCGCTCGGAGGCCGACAGCTCCTGCCCGACGAAGCGTGACAGGCCAGGATCGGCCACGGCAGCGACGGTCTCGACCGGCGCTGACCCACCTTCGGCCGGAACCGGATCGAAGCTCGCCGCGCGCACGGTCATCACCCGGATTGCATCGGATGACTTCACGGTCGCCAGCGCGTTGCCGGCATAGATCGGACGGACGAAGGTGTCGGGCGAGACGACGCCTGCGACCTCGGAGATCGGCTGCACGTCGAGCAGCGCGCCGAGCCGCGGCATCACGTTCTTGCCTGCCGTGGTCGCGGCGGAAAGGATGTGCGTGTAGCCGGGTGCCAGGGAAGCGAGCAGCGCTGACATCGGTTCGGCCAGTGCATGTGCCAGTGAAGGCGCCTCGGCGTGCAGCACTTTCGCCACGCCAGGCAGGCGGGCAGCGGCGGCTGCCGCGTCGGCGCAGCCCTCGCCCGCGACGAGAACATGAACGTCGCCGCCGATCGCCGCGGCGGCGGCGAGCGCCGAGCGCGTCGGCTGCTTGATGCCGTGGCCGTCGTGATCAGCCAGAACCAGGATCGCCATCGCCGTCTCCCTCAGATCACCTTGGCCTCGGTGCGGAGCTTCGCGACGAGCTCCGCCACCGAGGCAACCTTCGCACCGGCCTTGCGCTTGCCCGGCTCCTCGACCTTCAGCACGGTCAGCCGCGGCGTGACGTCGACCCCGAGCGCGGCGGGCGTGAGCGTCTCGATCGGCTTCTTCCGCGCCTTCATGATGTTCGGCAGCGAGGCGTAGCGCGGCTCGTTCAGGCGGAGATCGGCGGTGACGACGGCCGGCAGCGCGAGATCGACCGTCTCGAGCCCACCATCGACCTCGCGGGTCACGGCGATGCGCCCCTCCGACAACGTGATCTTCGAGGCGAAGGTGCCCTGTGGCCAGCCGAGCAGGGCGGCGAGCATCTGCCCCGTGGCGTTCATGTCGTCATCGATCGCCTGCTTGCCCATGATGATGAGGCCGGGCGTCTCCTTCGCCACGATCGCCTTGAGCAGCTTGGCGACGGCGAGCGGCTGGAGCTCGACATCCGTCTCGATGAGGATGCCGCGATCGGCCCCCATCGCGAGCGCGGTGCGCAGCGTCTCGGCGGAGGCAGTCGTGCCGGCGGAGACTGCGACGATCTCGGTCGCCACACCCTTCTCCTTGAGCCGCACCGCCTCCTCGACGGCGATCTCGTCGAACGGGTTCATGGACATCTTCACGTTGGCGATGTCCACGCCCGTCTGGTCCGCCTTCACGCGGATTTTGACGTTGTAGTCGACCACCCGCTTCACGGGCACGAGGATCTTCATGTCGGTCCTGCCATGCTGTCGGCTTCACACCTGCGCCGGTTCCTACGATAGAGCGTGTTGGCCACGCCCTCCCAGTGCCCGTTCTTCCAGCCCGCACCGGCGCGCCACAACCCACGCCTGGGTCGCGTCAGCCGGAAACCTGTTCTTCGCACGTGCAACAAAACGGCGCGGACCCTAGCCCCGAAGCGCCCCCCGCGCAAGCAACCGCCAACGGCTGGTCACCCGCGCACGAGCCACATCAGCAGCAGGAACAGCACGAGTGCCGCGCCCTGCAGCACCACGCGCCAGCGCATCAGCCTATTGCTGCGTTCGGGGTCGTTGCCGCGGGCGAGGCCGAATACACCCGCGAGGAGAACGCCAAGGGTGCCAAGCATTGCCGCGGCGGCGAGGATGATGAGCAGTGTCTGCATCGCGCGAGCGTGCCACGGGCGGGCTGCGCCGTCACCCGGTGAGCGTCCCAGGGCAGCCCGGCCACGCGGTGTCGGGCGGGATCAGTGCGAGGAGGGGGATCTCTGCCCAGCAGCCCCGGCGCGCCGCAGCGGGGCGAGGAGGGCCACGCCGATCAGCGCACACACGGCGCAGGCGACGAAACCCGCCACATAGTCGCCGGTGATCTGCACCAGGCCCGAGAAGCTCGTGGGCGCGACGAGCATCGCCAGGGCGAACACGAAGGAGAGCATCGCCGTTGCCGCGCCGACCTGGCCGACCGGTGCAAGCCGCGCCGTCTCGGACAGCAGCACGCCATTCCAGCCGATCGCCGTCGCCCCCATCGCCACGCCCGCGGCGGCGACGAGAACGGGAGGCCAGTCAGGGGCCGCGAGCGCCAGTGCCAGGGCCGCCGCGGCCGTGGCGACCCCGAGGCCGGAGAGCACCACGATCGGCCCCGTCATGTCGGCCACGAGGCCCCACAGCACGCGCCCCGCCGCCCCTGCCGCCTGCGACAGCGACAGGTTCAACCCGGCGAGCAGGAGGTCGTAACCCAGGATCTCGGTCTGGAACACGACGAAGAAGGACGAGAAGCAGAACTGCGACACGCCATAGGCAGCACCGACCAGCGAGATCGCCCGCAGCTTGGGGTGCGAGCGGAACAGCCCCAGACTTGCCTGCGCTCCCTTGAGGCCGACCTTGTGCGAGGGGTCGCGGTCACAATCGAGGGCAGCCCGCAAGGGTTGCAGCGCGACGGCCGTGATGAGCGCGAGCAGCGCGAGCCCCGCGATCCCGCCGCGCCAGCCAAGCGCGAGGCCGAGCGGAGGTGCGATCAGCCCGATCAGCATCGCCCCGCCAGGAACGCCCGTCTGCTTCACCGAGAACACGAGGCTACGGCTCCGTTGCGGCGCGCGGTCATGCAGCAGGTGGCTGCCGGCTGGGGTGAGCGGCCCGTGGCCGACGCCGCAGACGAGCGCCGAGGCGACAAGGGCAGCCGGGTGGCCCACCGTAGCAATCACGAGGCCGAGTGCAATCAGGACGAGTGCTGCCTGGCAAAGCCGCACGGGGCCGAGCCGATGGATCAGCGGGCCGGTGAGTGGCCCCGACAGCAGCGATCCACCATAGACAAGGGCGATGTGCACCCCGGCAAGCCCAGCGGGAATGCCGGTTTCACTGGAAATCAGCGGCGCGAGTACCGGCACGCCGAGGAATGCCCCCATGCCCGCGAGATGCGTGCCGAGCAATGCGAGCAGGACGAGCGCGATGGACGGGGCCGGCGCGCGTGACGGGTGCGATGACATCTGGGTAGCCAGTGTAGGTGAGCCGCGCGTGCTTGACACCCCTTGGCTGCGCAGGTTCCGTGCGGCGCCACGGGATATCGGGGCAGCGAATATCGGTTGGGCATGATGATGCGGTGGCTGAGCGAAAACCTGGCCGGTCTGGTGCTGCTCGGCATGGCGATGGCGCTGCCGGCGCCGGGAGCGCTCGCCCAGGCCTCCGCCCAGGCCCCCACGCTGGCCCCCCGCGCCGCGCCCGAACTGGTGATCCCGCTGCCGCCGGCACCCCCGGCCCTTGTCGTCCCCGCCGCCGC
>NZ_JALHPR010000023.1 GCF_022842375.1 Elioraea sp.
CCCTGCGGCCGCGAGCGCGCCGAGCAGCACGGCATGGCCGGGATAGGTGTTGCGCCCGTCCATCCCGGCCGCGATCGGGGCGTAGAGGCTTGCCGGGATCTGGCACGCCGCGAGCCGCCCCGCGCGGGCCGCCACGGCCGCGTCACCGCCCGCCAGCCGCGCCGCCGCAGCGGCAGCGCCAAGTGCGTGCCAGGAGCCATCGACATGCATCCCGGGCCTGATGCGCCAGCCGAGCCCGGCACGCCCCGCCACCTCGTAGCCGAGTGCGTAGGCCGCCCGCGCCTCGCCCAGCGCCACGCCCTCGGCAAGGGCGGCGAGCACCAGCGGAGCAACGGCAAGCCCTGGCCTGCCATGGGCGATGGCGAGCCCGTCATTCGCCTCGTCCCAGCACATCGCGGCGGCGAGCACGGCGGCGGCCCCTGCGCGGGAGAGGGCGGCCGTGATCCCCGGAAGCCGGACTGCGCCCGGCATGCTGGCGGCAAGTGCCGTGCCGAACGCACGCGGGCGAGGGTGGGCGAGGCCGGCGAGAGCGCAGCCAAGGCTGTCGAGCAGCAGCAGCCGCGCGGCATGGTCGGCCGCGCTGCCTTCCGCCGGCCCGTCGAAGGCCCAGGCGACCGCGGCGTCGGGCACTACTCTGCCGTCGCGCCGGACGCGCGGACGGCCTCGCGCCAGGCCGGCACCTCGACCGCGAGCATGCGGATCAGCGCCGCGCGATCCTCCGGCACCGGGTCGGCCTGGCGCTGGGCAAGCAGCGCCTTCCAGGCTGGGCCATCGAGCACGCCGCGCAGCTCCGCCTCCAGCCGCTCCAGCACGGGCGCGGGCGCACGCGCGGGGCCGAACACGCCGTACCACGGGCTCGCGTCATAGCCCTGGAGCGTCTCGGCGATCGCGGGGACGGCGGGCAGCGAGGGGGCGCGGGCGGCGGAGGTGACCGCAACCGCCTTCAGCGTGCCGGCCGTCACATGCGGCATCGAGGTGCCGACGGCATCCATCGCCAGCGTGATCTGCCCGCCGATCAGGTCCGCCAGCATGGGCGCGGAGCCGCGATAGGGAACGTGGGTGAGCGTGATGCCCGCCTTCATGCGGAACAGTTCCATCGAGAGATGGGTGAAGCTGCCGACCCCGTTGGAGCCATACGCAAGCGGGGCGGGTGCAGCCTTGGCAGCCGCGATCAGCGCAGCGACCGAGCCCGCCCCCGCAAGCCTGGGTTGGCGACGAGCAGGTTCGGCTGCCGCGCCATGAAGGCGAGCGGGGTGAAGTCGGCATCCGGGTCATACGGCAGGCGCCGGAACAACGCGGTGTTGATCGCGATGATGCCCTGCGTGGCGACCAGCAGCGTGTGCCCGTCAGGCTCCGCCCGCGCTACGGCCTCGGCCGCGAGGTTCCCGCCCGCCCCCGCGCGGTTCTCCACGATCACCGATTGCCCGAGCCGCGGCTGAAGCTGTTCGGCAAGAGCGCGGGCGAGGATGTCGGTCAGCCCACCCGGCGCGAAGGGAACGACGAGACGCAACGGCCGCGTCGGCGCCCAGGGGGCCTGCGCGCGCGCCGGTGCGGCGCCGATCGCGGCCACGCCCGCGAGCATCGCGCGGCGCCTGATTGTCATACCTGCCATCCATCCCTCGCCGTGTTCGCTCGCGTCACCCGGAACGGCTCAGTCTGACAGGCTCCGGCCGGTCGGCAAGTTCCCCGCGGGCGAGCCGTCAGCCGCGGCGGGGCAGCGAATCCTCCGTTGCGGGCAGCGCGCGATAGGCGCGCACCGCCTTGCGAAGCGTCGGGAAATGCTGCGCGGCAACCACGCCGGTATCGAGCCCCTTGGCCTCGGCCCAGAGGCGCACCTCCGTCATCCGGCCGGCGACGACGAAGGCTGCCCCGCGCTCGCGAAGCAGGTAGGCGATCTCCTCGAGCGTGTCGTAGCCGGTAACGTCGCACTCCGTCAGCGGCAGGACATCGAGCACGAACCATCGGAGCGCGGGGCCCGCCTCCTGGATCGCGGCAAGCGCGCGCTGCTTGAAGAATGGGGCGTTGAAGAACACCAGCGGGGCGTTGAAACGGAAGATCACGAGGCCCCGCTCGGTGCGCGCCCCGGGATGGCGCTCGAGGGCATGAAAACCGGGCAGCCCGTCGACTTCACCGAGGAGCTCGACGCGCGGCCGCGCCGTCGTCCGCACGAATTTCAGCAGGGCCAGCACCACGGCCACGACGATGGCATGGATGGCACCGACCCAGATGACGCCGAGGGTGGCGATGAGGCAGAGCGTGAAATCGAAGCCCGAGAAGCGCCAGAGCCGTCGCAACGTCTCGACGTCGAGCAGCGAGAGCGAAGCGCGCACAAGCACGGCGGCCAGCGCCGCAACAGGCACGTAGCGCAGCGGCCCGGTGAGGAACAGCAGCACCGCGGCGATCGTGGCGGCAGCGACGAGGCCTGTCAGCTGCGTACGCCCACCGGCCGCGTCGGCGACGGCGGTGCGCGAATCCGCCCCGCTCACGGCAAAGGTCTGTGCAAGCGCGGCGGCGAGATTGGCCGCGCCGAGAGCGGCGACCTCGCGATCGACGTCGATCTCGTAGCGGTTCCGCGCCGCGAAGCTGCGCGCGGTGAGCATCATGCTCGTGAAGCTGACCAGCGCGACGCCCGCCGACGCGCCGATGAGATCGCTGAGACGGTCGAGCGGGACGATGGGAAGGGCGAGCGCCGGAAGGCCGGACGGCACCGCGCCTACCACCGCGACGCCCCGCGCCTCGAGCCCGAGCGCAGCCGACACGGCGCCGGCGACGACGAGCGCGACGAGGGCTGCGGGCAGGCGCGGCAGGAACCGTGCCGAGGCAGCGAGCAACGCGAAGGTGCCGAGCCCGACCGCGAGCGTCGGCCAGTGCGTCTGGTCCAGCGTGCCGGCGACCTCCAGCAGCTTCTGGACGATCAGCGTCGACTCGACCGGGAAGCCGAACAGCTTGCCCAGCTGCCCGAACAGGATGTGCAGCGAGATGCCGTTGAGGAACCCGACCAGGATGGGCTTGGAGAGAAAATCAGCGATCGCGCCCAGGCGGAGGAAGCTCGCCCCGATACAGATCAGCCCAGCCATACCCGTAAGTGCGACGGCAATCGGCAGGTGGAGCGCGGGATCGCCACCGGTCAGGGGCGTGACGGCCGCGGCTACCAGCGCGCAGGTCGCGGCGTCGGGTCCGACGATCAGCTGCCGAGAGGTGCCGAACAGCGCGTAGGCGACGAGCGGCAGGATGCTGGCATAAAGGCCGAAGACCGGCTCGAACCCCGCAAGCTGCGCATAGGCGACGCCGACCGGCAGCGCCACCGCCGCTACGGAGAGCCCAGCCGTGATGTCGTGCGGCAGGTCGCTCACGCGGTAGCGGAGCAGCGCCGCGAGCCCGGGCGCGAATTGCGCGAGCCTGGGCGCAGGTGGCCGCGAAGCAGCATTCATGAGTGCGTGGATACTCTCCACGCGCACGTTTCGCCAGCCTGGGTAGCCAGGCGGGGCTTCCTGGCGCGCCTGGGGGAAGGCGGCTAGCTTCATCCCCCCAGGGTCACCCGGAGGGGAAGTGTCATGCGATACGTTCTGGCGGCCACGCTCGTGGTTCCGTTGCTCACTGCCCAGGCAATGGCCGGCCCGACCTTCGATGCCATCAAGGCGCGCGGCACCGTGGTGTGCGGCGTCAATAGCGGCGTCGCGGGCTTCTCCGCCCCCGACACCCAGGGCAACTATCGCGGCCTCGATGCCGATTACTGCCGCGCACTCGCCGCGGCGATGTTCGGCGATGCGACGAAGGTGCGCTTCGTCGGCACCAGCCACCAGACGCGCTTCACCGCCCTGCAATCGGGCGAGGTCGACATCCTCGCGCGCAACGTCACGCTCACGCTGACGCGCGACACCGCACTCGGGTTCAACATGGTCGGCGTGAACTTCTACGACGGCCAGGGCTTCATGGTGCCGAAGCGCCTGAACGTCACGGCCGCGAAACAGCTCGATGGCGCCTCGGTCTGCGTCACCTCCGGCTCGACCAGCGAGCTCAACCTCGCCGATTTCGCGCGCCGCGAGCGCATCCGCGTGAACCCCGTGGTGATGGGGCGGTTCGAGGAGATGGTGCCCGCCTACAACTCCGGCCGCTGCGATGCGTTGACGACCGATGCGAGCCAGCTTGCAGCACTCCGCGTCTCCGCCATCACCAACCCGAATGACCACGTGATCCTGCCCGAGCGCATCTCGAAGGAGCCGCTCGGCCCCTATGTGCGGCACGGCGATGACCAGTGGATGGACATTGCCCGCTTCACGCTGATGGCGATGATCGAGGCAGAGGAGCTCGGCATCACCCAGGCCAACGTTGACGAGATGCTGAAGAGCACCGATCCGGCAATTCAGCGTTTCCTCGGCGTGACACCGGGCTTCGGCAAGGCGCTCGGCGTCGAGGAGAGCTGGGCCTATGCGATCGTCAAGCAGGTCGGCAACTACGGCGAGGTGTTCGAGCGCACGCTGGGCAAGGGCGGGCCGATCGGGCTCGAGCGCGGCCTGAACGACCTCTGGACGCGCGGCGGGCTGATGTACGCCATCCCCGCACGGTAGGCGCCGCGCCCAAACGAAGCGGGCGGGGCATCGCTGCCCCGCCCGTCGTCGTTTCGCGTGCCGTCACTGAGCCTGCTTGAGAATTCGCTGCCGTGAGTCGGATGGCGCGGTTTTCGAGAACCGGCGCGCAGCGGACTTTACGTCCGTGAGCACCGGAAGCGCAGAAAACCAAAGCAAGTCGGCCACGGCAGTAGAATTCACAAGCAGGCTCTCAGACGAAGAGGAAGTCCGCCGCTGTCCAGACGTGGCCGTTGTCGGCGGTCACGGTGGTGGTGCCGTAGGTGAAGCTCGTGCCGGCCAGCGTATAGCTGCCGCCGGAGGAGAGCTGCACCCTGTCACCCTGCGCCACCGAGAAATCGAGGATCTCGTCGGCGCCGTCATTGTTGTCGAAGCGGAACCGATCGGCCCCGGCACCGCCGCGCAGCGTGTCGTTGTCATTGCCGCCGACGATCAGGTCATTGCCCAGCGCGCCGGTGATCACGTCATCGCCCGCCCCGCCGAACGCCTCGAGGCGCGTGCGGCCGGCCGCCGTGATCGTGTCATCGCCCGCGCCCGCCTCGACGCGCGCGACCGAGAAGCGCCCATCGTAGTTGGCGTTCCAGAAGCTGCCGTTGTTCGGCACGGGGTTGTCGGCGAGCAGCGCGTTGTCGAGCGTGGTGAGGTTGATGCTGCTGACGAAGATCGTGTCGTTGCCGAGGCCGGTGTCGATGGTCGCCAGGTTCGACCAGGTGCCCTCGTTCGAGTGGAAGTACCAGGTGGCGGCATCGTCGCCGTCGGCCGTTTTCAGCAGGCCGCGCTTGCCGCCGACGATCACGACGTCGAGGTCGACGCCCACGGCATCCGAGAGATCGATCCGGTTGTCGACGAAGTTGGCGAACAGGATGTTCTCACCGAACAGCGGCGTGTACTCGCCCGGCCCGAACGCCGCGTTCTTGAAGCCGTTCCAGGTGTCCTCGTTCTCGAGGCGGGTGAAGGGCTGGCCTTCGAGCAGCGTCGGCGCCGTCTCGATCAGCGCGAGCTGCGCGGGCGAGAGCGGCGGTCCCGAGGGGATGCTGCCTGGCGGGTTGCCCGTGCCACCCTGGCTGATCTGGAACGCCGTGGTCGGCACGGGGGCTGCGCCGACGATGACAGAGACGGTGGCGGTGTCGGTGCCGCCGAGCCCGTCATCGACCGTGTAGGTGAACGTATCGAGGCCGACGAAGCCGGGATTCGGCCGGTAGAGGAAGCCGAGGTTGGCAACGAATGTGACGCTGCCGTTTGCCGCAGCCCCAGCGCCGCTGACGACCAGCGCATCGCCATCCGCATCGGTGTCGTTGCCGAGCACCTGCGCGGTCCGGATCTGGAGCGCGCTGTCGAAGGCGGTGCTGAAGACGTCATCCACCGCAACGGGGGCCTCGTTCACCAGCGTCATCGTCACCGTCGCGCTGGCGAAGCCGCCGAACCCGTCCTTCACCGTGTAGGTGAAGGTCTCCGACCCGAAGAAATTGTCGGGCGGCGTGTAGGTCAGCGTGGTGCTGGTGATGTCGGACACCAGCGTGCCGTTGAGCGGGCCGACGATCGTCTCGAAGTCGAGCGTATCGCCGTCGGCGTCCGTGTCGTTCGCCAGCAGGCTGGCGGCAAGGAAGGTGAACGAGCGCGCATGATACGTGACCGTGTCGTCCACCGCCACGGGCGCTGCGTTGACGACGTTGATCGTCACGGTCGCGGTATCGATGGCGCCGAAGCCGTCGGTGACGCGATACGTGAACTCGTCCTGCCCGACGAAGCCGAAATTCGGCGTGTAGGTGAAGCCATCGTTGGTGATCAGCAGCAGCCCGTTGGCGGTGGTATCGACCAGCAGGTCGATCGTCAGCGCGTCGCCATCCCCGTCACTGTCGTTCGCGAGGAGGTCGGTCGCGGCAATCGCGATCGTCTGGCCCGGCCGGGTCGTGACCGCGTCATCCGCCGCCACCGGGGTGGCGTTGACGATGGTGATGGTGACCGTGCCGATATCGGTGCCGCCGGCGCCATCCCTCACCTGGTAGGCGAAGCTGTCCTGCCCGGCGAAGCCCGCGTTCGGCGTGTAGGTGAAATTGCCGAAGGCATCGCCCACCAGCGTGCCGCTGGTGACGCCGGAGACGATGAAGTCGAACGAGAGGGTATCGCCGTCAGCGTCGGTGTCGTTGCTAACCAGCGCCTGCACGTCGATGAGGACGGGTTGGCCCGGGCGCGTGGCGAGCACGTCATCCACCGCGACCGGTGCCGCGTTGCCGGACCCGTTCACCGTCACGCTCACCGTCGCCACGTCGGTGCCGCCGAACCCGTCATTCACCGCGTAGGTGAAGGTATCGAGGCCGACGAACCCGGCATTCGGCGTGTAGGTGAAGCTCCCGCCCGAGAAGGACACCGTGCCGTTGGACGCGCCACCGAAGGCGGCGATGCTGAGCGTGTCGCCATCGGCGTCGGCATCGTTGCCCAACAGCTGCGCCGTGGTGATGACGAGCGGCGTCTGGAACGACGCGTTGAACTGGTCATCCACCGCCACCGGAACGCTGTTGCGAAGCTGCACCGACACCGTCGCCGTGTCGCTGCCGCCGAAGCCGTCGCTCACCGTGTAGGTGAAGCTGTCCAGCCCGAAGAAGCCGGCGTTGGGCGTGTAGGTGAAGCTGGTGCCATCGAAGCTGACGGTGCCGTTGGTCGCGCCGCCGAAGGCCGAGATGCCGAGCGTGTCGCCGTCGACGTCGGTGTCGTTGGCGAGCAGGGAGGCAGCGGTCACCTGGACCGACGCCGCGTGGTAGACGATCACGTCGTTCACCGCGTCCGGCGCCGCGTTGACCACGTTCACCGTGACCGTTGCGCTGTCCGTGCCGCCGAAGCCGTCGGCGACCGTATAGGTGAAGCTGTCCTGCCCGACGAAGTCGTCGTCAGGCGTGTAGATGAAGCGCGTGCCGTTGAAGCTCACCGTGCCGTTCGTCGCGCCGCCGAAGGCGGAGACGCCGAGCGTGTCGCCATCGCCATCGGTGTCGTTGCCGAGGACGGCTGCAAGCGGGATGTCGATCGCCGTCTGCGCGCGGGTGTTGAACGCATCGTCGTTCGCCACCGGCACGTCGTTGCGGAGTGCCACGGCCACCGTCGCCGTATCGCTGCCGCCATTCCCGTCGCTCACCGTGTAGGTGAAGCTGTCCAGCCCGAAGAAGCCGGCGTTGGGCGTGTAGGTGAAGCTGGTGCCATCGAAGCTGACGGTGCCGTTGGTCGCGCCGCCGAAGGCCGAGATGCCGAGCGTGTCGCCGTCGACGTCGCTGTCGTTCAACAGCAGGGTTGCGGCCGGGATCGTGATCGAGGCGGCGTGGAAGTCGAAGAAATCGTCATCGGCCACCGGCGCGTCGTTCAGCGCCTGCACGGTCAACTGCACGACCGCCAGGTTGCTGTTCGCCGACCCGTCATTCGCACGGTAGCTGAAGCTGTCGGCACCATTGAAGTTGGCGTCGGGCGTGTAGAGGAAGGTGCCGTTCGCATTCAGCACCAGCGTGCCGTTCGCGGGGCCGGCAACGAGCGAGGCGGTCAGCGCATTGCCATCGGCGTCAGTGTCGTTCGCAAGGACGTTGCCGCCGATGTCGTTGTCCTCGAAGCCAACGATGCTGTCGGCGACTGCCACCGGCGCCCTGTTGCCCGGCGCGCCGACGAGCACCGTCACCGTCGCACTGTCGGACGCGGTGCCGTCGCTGATCGTGTAGACGAAGCTCCCCGCGCCGCTGAATCCCGCGGTGGGGGTGAACAGGACACTGCCGGCGTTCAGCACCACCGACCCGCCGACGGCATTGCCGACGGAGGTGATGATCGGCGCCGGGCCATCGGCATCGGTATCGTTCGCGAACAGGGTGGCGAACGGAAGCACCAGCGGCGTCTCGAAGGCCGTGACAGCGCTGTCATCGCCGGCGACCGGTGCGTCGTTCACCGGCGTGACGGTGAGCGAGAGCGTGCGGGTGATGCTCACCGAGCCGTCGCCATACATCACGTTCACGCTGCCCACGCCGTTCTCGTTCGCGTCCGGCGTGAAGGTGAAGGCGCCCGTCTCGTTGTCCACGCTGAACAGGCCGAGGCCCGTGGTGCCGACCGAGACGATGTCGAGATCGTCGCCATCGACGTCGGAGGCACCGAGCAGCGTCAGCAGGTTGCCGGTGAACGCCGTGTCCTCGTTCGTGGCGAACGCGCCGTCAGTGCCCGTCGGTGCATCATTCACCGCGTTGACGGTGAGCGAGAGCGTGCGCACGACCGTGGCCACGCCATCGGTCAGCGCCACCTGCACGCTGCCCGCGCCGTTCTCGTTCGCGTCCGGCGTGAAGGTGAAGACGCCCGTCTCGTTGTCCACCGCGAAGCCGCCAAGACCCGTCGTGCCGACCGAGACGATGTCGAGGTCATCGCCATCGATGTCGGAGGCGCCGAGCAGGGTGAGCAGGTTGCCGACGAAGGCCGTGTCCTCGTTCGTCGCGAACGCGCCGTTCGTGGCTGTTGGCGTGTCGTTCACCGCGTTGACGGTGAGCGAGACGGTAGCGACATTGCCGTTCACCGTGCCGTCGTTCACGCGGTAGGTGAAGCTCGCCGCGCCGCTGGCGTTGGCGCCGGCATCGTAGGTGAAGCTGCCATTGGCATTCAGCACGAGCGTGCCGCTGGCCGGGCCGGTGACCAGCGTCGCCGTCAGCGTGTTGCCGTCGGCGTCTGTGTCGTTGGCGAGCACGTTGCCCGACAGCACCGTGTCCTCGTCGCCGGAGAAGGCGTCATTCACGGCGACCGGCGGTGTGTTGCCGGGCGGGGCGACGGTGACGGCAACGGCGCCCGTATCGGTCAATGACCCGTCGCTCACCGTGTAGGTGAAGCCCGCCGCGCCGCTGAACCCGGCATTCGGCGTGAAGGTGATGACGCCGGCAGCGAGCGAGACCGTGCCGTTCACCGCGCCGCCGACGCCGGTGATGGAGAGCACCGGGTTGTCGACATCGGTGTCGTTGCCGAGCAGCGCCGCGACCGGGATCACGAGCGGCGTCTGGAACGTGGCGTTCGCCGCGTCGTCGACCGCGACGGGCGCATCGTTCACCGCATTGACCGACAGGCTGACAGTGACCGCGGCACTCTGCAGCGCACCATCCGAGGCGCGGTAGGTGAAGCTGTCGCCGCCGAAGAAGTTGGCGTTCGGCGTGTAGGTGAAGCTGCCGTCGGCGTTGAGGGCCAGCACGCCGTTCGCAGGGCCCGTGACCAGCACGGCGGAAAGCGGATTGCCATCCGGGTCGCTGTCATTGCCGAGCACGCCGGGGGCCGCGATGACGAGGCTTGCATCCTCGGCCAGCGCATAGCCGTTGCCGACCGCGACGGGGGCATCGTTCACGGCCGTGACGTTGATCGTCACCGTCGTCGCGGCGCTGAGCGCGATGCCGTCCGACGCACGGTAGGTGAAGCTCACCTGGCCGTTGAAGTTGGGGCTGGGGATATACTCGAAGCTCCCATCGGCATTCAGCGCGAAGCTGCCGTTGCCGGGGCCGCTGACGAGCTGCGCCGTCAGCGCGCTGCCCTCGGCGTCGCTGTCGTTGGCCAGCACCCCGTTGGCGGCGTTCACCTCGAGCAGGCCGTCCTCGTCGATCACGTAGGCGTCGACCACCGCGACGGGCGCGTCGTTGACCGGGTTCACCGTGATCGTCACGGTGGCGAGGTTGCTGTTCGCCTCGCCGTCATTGGCGCGGTAGGTGAAGCTGTCCTGGCCTGCGAAGTTGGCGTTCGGCGTATAGGTGAAGCTGCCGTCGGCCGCGAGCGCGAGCGTTCCGTTGGCGGGGCCGGCGGCGAGGATCGCGGTCAGGACTTCCGACGGATCGATGTCGTTGTCGCCCTGCAGCACGCCGTTGGCGGCATTGACGATGAGGGTGCCGTCCTCCGTCACCGCGTAGCTGTCGTTGTCGGCCACAGGCGCGTCATTCGTGTTCGCCACGATGATCTGCACCGACGTGACGTTGCCGAGCGCCTGGCCATCGTTCGGCCGGTAGGTGAAGCCGCCGGTGCCCTGGAAGTTGGCGGCTGGCGTGAAGGTGAACGTGCCGTTCGCGTTCAGCGTCACCGTGCCGCCCGAGACGCCGTTCAGCGCCGCCGTCAGCGTGTCGCCCTGGCCGTCGGTGTCGTTCGCCAGCACGCCGAGAGCGGGATTGCTGATGACGAGCGGCGTCTCCTCCGTCGCGTTGTAGCTGTCGGCGACGCCGACGGGTGCCGTGTTCGTGCCCTGGACGGTGATCGTGACGGTCGCGACGTTGCTGTCGAACTCGCCGTCATTCGCACGGTAGGTGAACTGGTCGGGGCCGAAATACCCGGCATTCGGCGTGTAGACGAAGCTGCCATTGGCGGCGAGGGCGAGCGTGCCGTTGTTCGGGCCGGCGACGAGCGCGGCGGTGAGCGCATCGCCATCGGGATCGCTGTCGTTGCCGAGCACGCCGGTGCCGGAGACTGTCAGCACCTGGCCCTGCTGCACGACATAGGCGTTGTTGAACGCCGTCGGCGGATCGCTCTCGGGGTTCACCGTGATCGTGACGGTGGCGATGTTGCCCAGGCTGGTGCCGTCATTGCCGCGATAGGTGAACTGGTCGGTGCCGGAGAAGTTCGCAAAGGGCGTGTAGACGAAGCTGCCATCGGTGTTCAGCACGAGCGTGCCGTGCGAGGGGCCGGACGCAACCGCGACAGTGAACGCATCGCCGTTCGCATCGCTGTCGTTGCCGACGACGCCGGGCGCGAACGCGTTCAGCACGCCGTCCTCGTCCACCTGGAAGGCATCGGGCTCCGCCAGCGGGGGCGGGTTGCCCGCCGTCAGCGCGTAGGCGGGGCTGAAATTGGTGCTGACGAAGTCTGCCGGCAACACGTTGAGGAAGCGCAGCACGTCGACCCAGCCGTTGATCGCCGAGGTCGGGCCGTCGCGGTCGCCCTGGAGCACGGTATCGTCGGCCGCGCCATCGCCGTCGACGTCGCGCGCGATCAGGCGCATGTGCTGCGTCGCGAACGGGTTCTGGCCGGACGAGAAGTTCTGCAGGCTTGCGCCACCGAGGTCGATGAAGACGACGTCGCCGTCACTCCCCGCCTCGAAGTCGATGATCGTGTCCGCAACCCAGGTCGCGTACGACGTCTGGTTGATGACGTAGGTTTCGAGATCGAAGCGATCACGGCCGGCCCCGCCAGTGAACAGGTCCGTCCCGGTGCTGTAGCTGACCAGGGCGAAGCGATCGTCGCCGGCGCCGCCGTTCTGCGTGTTGTTGCCCTCGTAGTCGTAGAGATAGTCCTCGCCGGCATCGCCGTTCAGCGTGTCGTTGCCGGCATCGCCACGGATGTCGTCGTTGTCCGACCCGCCCGACATCGTGTCGTTGCCCGTGCCGCCGCGGAGGTTGTCGGCGCCGCCGTCCCCGGTGAGCGTGTCGTTGCCCTGGTCGCCATAGATGAAGTCGTTGCCGTCACCGCCTGCGATCGTGTCGTTGCCGTAGCCGCCGCGGATGTCGTCGTTCTGCGAGCCGCCGGACATCGTGTCGTCATCCGGCGTGCCATAGAGGACGCCGAGGCGCGAGTTGTTGTCGGCATACGGGGTGCCGGTGATGAGCTGGCCAAGCCCGTCGGGGCTGTAGCCGAGGTCGTCATAGGTGTAGTCGACCCGGAAATTGGCGCGGGTGAAGGCAGTGGCCGTGGTGTTCTGCAACGTGAGCATCGTCACCCACTGCGCACCATCCGCAGCACCCGTCCTGTCGCCCTGGAACAGCGTGTTCGCACCGTCCTGCAGCAGGCGGAGGTAGCCGGCCGTGAAGGGGTTCACGTTGGCATCCCAGTTCGTGAACCAGTTGGAGCCGAGGTTGTTGAGGCGAAGCACGTCGCCCTGATCGCCGGTGGCAAAATCGGTCACCACGTCGATGGCGTAGGACGCAGGGGCCACGAGCCGGTAGTGGTAGATGTTGAGCAGGTCACGCCCGGACCCGGTCGTGATCGTGTCGGCGAAATTGTCCCAGCCGACATAGGTGACGACGTCATCGCCGCCGCCGCCGTTGACGATGTTCGCACCCTGGCTGTCGTTGAACGTGTCCGCACCGTCGCCGCCGTTCAGCGTGTCGTTGCCGGCATCGCCGTCGAGCGTGTCGTTGCCCGTGCCACCGTTCAGTGTGTCGATGCCCGCGCCGCCCGACAGGTTGTCGTTGCCGCCGTCACCGTTGACGGTGTCGTTGCCGTTCTCGCCAAAGACCGTGTCGTTGCCGTCGCCGCCCGAGACCGTGTCGTTGCCGTTGCCGCCGCGCACGTCATCGTTGCCCGACCCGCCATCGGCCGTGTCGTTGCCGTCATCGGCGCGGATGGTGTCGTCACCGTCGAGGCCGGCGATCGTGTCGCCGTCGACGCCGCCGAAGAGAGATTCGCTCAGCGCCGTGCCGGTGAGCGTCAGGCCGAGGCCGTCAGGGCTCCAGCCAGGCAGGAAGTTGTCGCGCGTGAAGGCGGCCGGCGCGATGTCGCGGAAGTAGAGCGCGGCGACGAAGCCGCCAGCCCCCGTCGGGCCGTCGCGGTCGACCTCGAGGACGGTGTCGTCCACCGTCGCGTCAGGATCGGAGGGGTGGGCGATGTCGATCGCGCGCAGCCGGATGTGGCCCGATGCGAACGGATTCGCCCCGTCGGTGTAGTTGGTCAGCGATGACGTGGAGACGAAGCTGTCCCATGCGAGATCGATGAAGTCGCCGCCGGGCCCACCGACGAAGTCCATGATGATGTCGGCGACGTAGGAGCCGTTGATGTAGACATCATTCGAGAGCTCGACCTCGTCGCGGCCCGTACCCAGGGTGATGACGTCGACCGAGGTGCCCCAGCTGACCCACTGCACGCGGTCATTGCCGGCGCCGAGGTCGATGACGTTGCTGCCGGTGTAGTCCTCGACGAAATCGTCGCCGTCGCCCATCGCGTAGGTGTCGTTGCCGGCCGAGTTGTTGCCCGTGTCGTTGCCAGCGCCACCAATGATGGTGTCGGTGCCGCCGCCACCATTCAGGCTGTCGTTGCCTGCACCGCCATCGAGCGTGTCGTTGCCCTCGCCGCCGTTGATGGTGTCGTTGCCGCCACCGCCGCTCAGCGTGTCGTCACCAGCATTGGCGTTGATCGAATCGTTGGCCTCGCTACCGGTAAAGCTGAACCCCGTGCTGGTGTTGGCCAGCACGCGGATTGTTCCCGTGAGGTCGGTG
Source organism: Elioraea sp. (assembly GCF_022842375.1). Classification (GTDB taxonomy): domain Bacteria; phylum Pseudomonadota; class Alphaproteobacteria; order Acetobacterales; family Acetobacteraceae; genus Elioraea_A. The sequence goes on from NZ_JALHPR010000023.1 coordinate 13,766, forward strand.
TTCGCGACGCCATCGGTGATGCGATAGGTGAAGGTGTAGGTGCCGGCGGCGACGCCTGTGGCGTTGAAGCTCACCACGCCCGTTGCGGCGTTCTGGATCGTCAGCGTGCCCACCACGGGCGGCGTCAGGATGCTGACCGACAGCGTGTCGGCGTCGGTGTCGAGCGCATCGCGCAACAGGCCGAGATTGGCCTGGAAGGTGTGGGTCTGGTTCGCGACAGCGACCATGTCGAACGGCACGGCCGTCGGCCCGCTGTTGTTGCCGGCACCGGGGAACGGGTCCACCCAGCGGTTCGAGTAGAAGAAGTCGTAGGCGTTGAAGGACCCGAGCGCGGTGTTCTGGAAGATCAGCGCCGTGGTCCAGCTCTCGCCGCCCGTGGCGCCGTTGCGGTCAGCCTGCAGCGCCACGTCATCGGCAGCACCATCGCCGTCGAAATCGCCGGCGGCGAGGCGCATGAAGCCGGTCGCGAACGGGTTGGTGCTGGTCGTCCAGCCCTGGAGGGCACCGGCGAGGTCGTTGAGCAGGACGTATTCCTGCCCGTCGGCGATCGGCTGCGTTCCGGCAGCGAAATCGGTGATCAGGTCGGCCTCGACGCCGGCCGTGGTGATCGCCCGCCCGTCGAGGCGGTACACGTCGCTGCCTGCGCCGCCCGTGTAGGTGCTGCGGCCCGCGGCGTAGCTGACGTAGTAGAAGTCATCGTTGCCGGCACCGCCGTTCGAGACGTTCACGCCCTGGTAGTCGAAGAACGTGTCGTTGCCGTCACCGCCGCTCAGCGTGTCGTTGCCGGCATCGCCGTCGAGGCTGTCGTTGCCCGCGCCGCCGTCCAGCGTGTCGTTGCCGGCATTGCCGTTCAGCGTGTCGTTGCCGTCGCCACCATTCAGCGAGTCGTCACCCTCCTGGCCGTTCAACGTGTCGTTGCCGGCATCGCCGTTCAGCGTATCGTTACCGTAACGGCCATTCAGCGTGTCGTTGCCCGCACCGCCGGAGAGCGTGTCGTTCTCCGCCGTGCCGTTGATCGTCTCGGTCGTCGTGTCGTTGGTATCAGAGCCGACGTAGACGAGCCCCGTCGCCTGCGGGCCGAAGAAGGTGTTGTTGTCCTGGGCATAGCGGAAATTGAAGATGCCGAGCGTCGAGGCCTGCACGTTCTGCAGGATGAGCATGGCCACCCAGTCATCCCCGGCACCGTCGCGGTTGGCATCGAGGATCGTGTTCGCCCCATCCTGCCTGAGGCGCAGATGGCCCGAGGCGAACAGGTCGGAGCCATAGCCGCCGGTGTTCTGGAAGCTGTTCCAGCTCTCGATGCCGATCACGTCGCCGGTCTGGCCACCGACGAAGTCAGTGACGATGTCCGCCACGCCGCCCGCTACCGCCCAGGCAGGGTAGACCAGATAGCTGTCGCGCCCCGCCCCACCGGCATATGTGGACACCCCAGGGCCGTAGCTGGCGTAGCGGACAAGATCGCTGCCGGCGCCGCCGTCGAACGTGTTGCTGCCCTGGTAGTCGTTGTTGATATCGTCGCCGTCGCCGCCCGTCAGCGTGTCGTTGCCCGCGTCGCCGTCGAGCGTGTCGTTGCCCTCGCCGCCGTTCAGCGTGTCGTTGCCGTTGTTGCCGTTCAGGTTGTCGTTGCCGTCGCCGCCGTTCAGCGTGTCGTTGCCCTCGCCGCCATTGAGCGTGTCATTGCCGCTCTCGCCGTTCAGCACGTCGTCGCCATCGCGGCCGTTGATGGTGTCATTGCCGAGGCCGCCGCTGATCACATCATCGCTCGGCGTGCCGTTCAGTGTCTCGCTGCCGGCGGTGCCGATGATCGTCTCGCCGACATTGTCGGGCGCATAGCCGGGCGCGCCGTTGGTGTCGTTCGCGATGTTGCCGGCGATGATGTCGGCTGGATCGACATCGATCAGCGCGACGATGCGCTGGAAGGTGAAGCCGCCGGCGCCCGCGTCACGGTCGAGCTCGAGGAACGTGTCGTCCGCCCCGTCGCCGTCGGCATCACCCACCACGAAGCGCAGCCAGCCACCGGTGAAGGGGTTCTGGCCCGTCAAGCGCCCGTTCATCTGGCCGAAGAGCTGGTCCAGCAGCAGCACGTCGCCGCCATACCCCGCCTGGAAGTCGAGGATCTGGTCGACCGTGTAGGAGAAGATCTCCCCCTGGTAGACGCGGAATGTGTCGACGCCGGAACCACCGGTGATCAGGTCAAGGCCCGTGGAGAACGAGACGTAGATGAAGAAATCCTCGCCCGCCCCGCCGTCCTGGGTGTTGTTGCCCTGGTACTCCTGGAACTGGTCGTTGCCGTCGCCGCCGCGGAGGATGTCGTCGCCCTGGTCGCCGTCGAGCGTGTCGGCGCCGTCGCCACCATCGAGCGTATCGTTGCCCAGGCCACCGTTCAGGATGTCGTTGCCGTCACCGCCATCGAGCGTATCGCGGCCATTGCTGCCGTTCAGCGTGTCCGCGCCGGCGCCGCCGACCAGCACGTCGTCGCCCCAGTCGCCGTTCAGCGTGTCGTTGCCGTTGCGGCCGACGAGCAGGTCGTTCGAGAGGCTGCCGTTGATGGTTTCGGCCAGCGGCGTGCCGGTGATGGAGAGGCCGACACCATCGGGCGCGTAGCCGCGCGGCTGGTCGCTGCCGACCCATGCGGAATGGCTGAAGTTGAACAGGGTGAAGGCGGCAGGGGCGATGTTGGCGAAGTTCAGCACCGTGACCCAGTCGCTGCCCTGGCCGTCGCGGTTGGCCTGCAGCGCCGTGTCGTCCGCCCCATCGGCATCGAGGTCGACGGAGACGAGGCGCAGGTAGCCGGAGGTGAAGGGGTTCGCAGCGGTCGGAAAGCCCTGGAATGTGCCGATCAGTGTATCGAGCCGGACATTGTCGCCGCCGGGGCCACCCTGGAAATCAGTGATCGTGTCGGGAAGGGTGCCGGCGATGCTCCAGGTATAGTCGAGGCGGTAGAAGTCGCGGTCAGCACCGCCGGCCAGCGTCGAGGCGCCAGGGCCGTAGCTGACGTAGAACACGGTGTCGTTGCCGGTGCCGCCGTTCCAGGTGTTGGCACCCTGGAAGTCGTTGTTCTGGTCGTTGCCGTTGCCGCCGATCAGTGTGTCATCGCCCTGCTCGCCGTCGATCGTGTCGTTGCCCTCGCCACCGTCGATCGTGTCGTTCTCGGTGCCGCCCGAGAGATTGTCGTTGCCGCCCTCGCCGTTGATCGTGTCGGCGCCGGACCCGCCACTGACGCTGTCGTTGCCGTCGCCGGCCGAGATGGTGTCGTTGCCCCCGCCGCCACTGATCGAATCGCCGACGTCCGTCGCGTTGCCGAGGCCGTTGTTGGAGCCACCCGCGGCAGCCGTGCGGATGATGTCGTCACCAGAGGTGCCGGTGATGTTGGCCATACGACTGTAGCTCCCCCGCCCGAGCGCCCCGCCCATCGCTGACGGAGGGCCGCACTGATACGTTAACGATATCGAAAGAACGCGACCGCGCCAAGGTCAGGCCGGTCCCGTTTCGTTAAATATCTGGAACAGACTCATGTATTCGGCGTGACGTGGCTCACACCCCGACAGGCGCGTCTCAGGCCGAAATCGCGCCACGCGTGCCGCCCGACGTCGCCGCGCAACCGTCGATGGCTTGAAGGTTAATGATCCATTGACGCAGGGTGCTGGCCGAACAGGAGACACATCATGCCGCGCATCCGCGAGTACCGCCGCATCGACTTCGGCACCGACATGATCGCCGAGGCGCTGCGCCTCTGCATCGCCGACATCATTCGCCTGGACATGCCCGACGCGCAGCTTGACCATGTGCGCATGGCGGAAGGCACCGACGACTCCGAGGAAGCCGTGGTGGTGGCGCGCTGGCGGCGGACCGGCGGCCTCTATCGCGACTGCACGATGGACGCCGAGGAGGTGACGGCCGTTCTCATCGGCTGGTGCAGGATCGCCGGCATCCCGCTGCCGAGGCACGGCGAGAAGGCGCTCGAGCCCGCGGCCGACGGGGTGACGCTGGTGATCCGCCAGAAGGGGCTCGCCCGCCCCGATGCCCTTCACTGAACAGGACGCGACACTGCACGCACGCACACCCGAAGCACCGCCGCGGCCCCGCATCTACCTGGCGGGGCCGGAGGTGTTCCTGCCCGATGCGCTCGACGTGCTCGCGGCCAAGAAGGGCATCTGCCTTCCCCTCGGCCTCGATCCCGTCGCGCCGCTGATCGACACGCCCCCGCCGCCGGCCACCACCGCGCGGGCGCGCGCGTTCGCGATCGCCGCTGGCAACGAGGCGTTGATCAGGAGCTGTGTCGCCGTCATCGCGAACCTGTCGCCGTTCCGCGGCGCCTCGGCCGATGCGGGCACGGTCTACGAGGTCGGGCTTGCGCGCGGGCTCGGCCTGAAGCTGTTCGCCTACACGACCGACCCGCGCGAGTATGCCGCGCGCGTACTGTCTGACCCGGACGGGCTGGACATCGAGGATTTCGGCCTGTCCGACAACCTGATGATCGAGGGCGGCATCGCGGCGGCGGGCGGCAGCTTCGTGCGCGTCACCGCCCCGGCTGCCGATCCGTGGCGCGACCTCGATGCCTTCACCGCCTGCGCGCGCGCCGCCGCGGCAGCCCTCGCGCCGCAGCGACGGGGCTGATCGCAGCGCCGCCCTCCGCCGCTGAAGCGGCCGGGTCGTCGATGGTCACCTCGCCGCACCTGGTGAATGCGCGGCCGTAACGGATACCGGCCGCGTCCATGCACCGCATCTCGCCATCACGCGCGTTCACGTAGCCCGCACCGATACCGCGGCTCCAAGGCGCGTTCCGATCGATTGGCATCGATCGATCGGAAGGCCGTCCGCTCGACGGGTGCATGGGGCGTTCGGCCGTGCGCCGGACACGGAAAGGGCGGGATGGTTGCCCACCCCGCCCAATGCGCCGTGCCGCGTGCCCGCCCGGCCTGGCTTTCGCCCGGCCGGAAGGACAGGATCAGGCGAAGACGATGTCGGTGCCGATGACGAGGCCGGTGACACCCTTCAGGATGATGCCGCCATCGTAGCTGGCGAAGGACACGATGGTATCGCCACCGATCTCCTGCACGATCTGCGAGTCGCCGCCGAGCTGGACGAGGAGCTGGTCCTGGCCCTGGGTGAAGTCGTAGATCGTGTCGACGCCATCGTCGTTCGCGACGTTGTAGAGGAAGTTGTCGGCACCCGACCCGCCATAGGCAACGTCGCCGCCGAGCGCGGTGGCGAGCTGGCCGGACATGACGAGCTCGATGCCGTCGACGAGGTAGTCGGACGGGTCGCCGGCGGCCACCGCGGCGGCGGTGTTGTAGCCGACGAAGCGGATCTCGTCGAAGCTGCCCTTGCCGCTGATGATGAAGCTGCCCTCGCCGCCGTTCGTCGCGCTGAACGTGCCGGTCGGGACGAGCAGATCGTCGGGGCCGTAGATGCTGTCGTCGACCAGGACGCCGTTGTTCCACAGCTGGATGCGGGCGACCTCGCCCTCGTTCTCGCCGCAGTAGAAGTAGTTCAGGTCGATCTTCGCGGCGATCGCGTCGCCACCGTCCCACTTCACAACGAGAACGTCGCTGAAGGTGTTGCCGTTGGCACCGCCCCAGGCGTTGATCTCGTACATGCCGTTCGCGCTCGCGGCATCGCCGTTGGTCACGGTGGCGGTGCCGAAGAACTCGGTGCGGTTCGCCTGGCTGATGCCGAGGCCGCCGACATCGGGGTACAGGGCCGGCGAGGTCTGCACGGTGCCGAGGTCGGCGGGGCCCGTCCAGATGCCCGAGGTCTGCGAGAACCCGGCGTTGAAGTCGGTGCCCGGGATCGCCGCGACGCCGGCCTGGTCACCGAGGCTGCTGGTGGCCTGGGCGGTGGCGATGTTGCCGCCGGTGGTCTTCCAGTAGGCCGTCATCGTCAGGTCGAGGCCGGCTGCGTCGGCGTCGTCGAACCAGTCGGTCAGCTGCGCGGTCGCACCCTGCTGGGTGCCGGCGAAGCCGAGCTTCACGGTGCCTGCAGAGCCGAAGAAGAGCTGGCCATGGTCGGTGCCGAGGGTCACGGCGCTCTGCGCGAAGCTGCCGTTGCCGTTGTACACGTCATCGCCGCCGCCCATGTTGGCGACCACGAGCTGGAGCTTGCCGGTGTTGTCGAACACCTGGCCGGGCAGCGTCTTGGCGAAGCCCGCCATGTCGCCCTGCTCGACGAGCAGGCTGTCGCCGAACTGGGAGCCGACCATCAGGAAGCTCGCCTGCCAGATCGAGACGTTCGGGCTCGCGAGGTTGGTGGTGAGCGAGATCGTCGCGTCGACGCCCTGGTCGCTCTCGGAGGCGATGAGCTCGCCGCGCTTCACGTTCTCGATATTGACGACGTACTTGCCCTCGTAGCCGTCGGTGCTGCGGCAGGTCGGCTCCACCGCCTCGTCGCCGAGCTTGATGCGCACGTCGACGAAGTTGCGGATGTTGATGCCGTTCAGGCCGGCAAGATCCTCGGTGTCGATCGACATCTCGAGGTTCTTGATGCCGTTCCAGTCGTTGTTCGCCAGCGAGAACGACAGCACGCCGTCGACCACGCTGCTGGTCAGCACCGGGTTCTGAGCGGCGGCTGGGCCCGAGAAGGCGCGGCCATCGGCGAGGTTGTTGGAGAGGCCCGACCCGGCGTAGGTGCCGCCGTTGAGGAAGTCGAGGCTGTGCCGGGCGGTGTTGCCGTTCACCTGCTCGACGTTCGCGTTGGCGTTGAAATTGCTCGACGCGACCGTCGTGGGCACACCCTGCACGATCCCGGGGACGCTGTTGGCCGACCCGGTGCCGTCGCCGGCGCCGCCGTCCCAGGTGTTGCGCTGGCCGGTGCCAGTCGCGCTCTGGCTGAAGAGGATGTAGCTCTTGTTCATGTCCGTACCCCCGTGATCGGTGGCGCAGGCGCGGAGACATGCCGCAGCCTACGGCTGGTGTCGAAAAACGTGAAGAGAATGTAAACGGTTCTGCTGCGTCGCGGTAGGGGGGAAACGATGACATTCTGAAGCGTCAGCGCATTTTTGCTACACGTCAGCGGCGATGGGCTGATTTTTTCACAACCTACACGTGCATATCTGACGCGTGCGTATGGTGATCGCATTCTGATGTACGGCACAACAGGCAACGAGTAGCTCCCACAGCACTGATACAATGGGCATTTCTCGGATTACGCGAGGACAGGCCGTGAATCGACCGGAGAGTCGTCACAACTTACGATATCTCGTTCCATTAATGTGATCCATCTCACACCGCTCACTGCCGCACGAGTTGCATCCCGCCCGTCCCACGGCCCCGCCCGACGGTCAGGCATCCGCGGTTGCGCCACGCCGCGAGGCTTGCCAGAAAGGGGCCGCGGGGGCACCACGACCTTGGTCCCCAGACAAGTCCCTGCCCACGGCCGTGGCAGATGCCCCACGGTTGGCCGGATCGCGGGCAGGCCCTGAACGACCGCTGCGCGACCTGGCGCCAAACGAACGGGAGTGAAGAACAGATGACCATCCAGAAATCGGTGACCAACGCCGGACCGGCGCGTCGCCTCGCCGCGACAGCGGCGGCGGCAGCGCTCGCCCTCGGGCTCGCCGGCCCCGCCGCGGCACAGTCCGCCGCCACCTTCGATGCCATCAAGGCCCGCGGCACCATCAACTGCGGCACCAACACCGGCCTCGCCGGCTTCGCCGCGCCCGACAGCCAGGGCGTGTGGCGCGGCCTCGACGTCGACCTCTGCCGCGCGGTCGCCGCCGCGATGTTCGGCGATGCGACGAAGGTCCGCTACATCCCCACCACCGCCCAGCAGCGCTTCACCGCGCTCCAGTCGGGCGAGGTCGACCTGCTCAGCCGCAACACGACCTGGACGCTCAGCCGCGACACCTCGCTCGGCCTCGACTTCGTGGGCATCAATTTCTATGACGGCCAGGGCTTCATGGTGAAGCGCAGCCTCAACCTCACCACGGCCAAGCAGCTCGACGGCGCGACGGTGTGCGTGCAGCCCGGCACCACGACCGAGCTCAACCTGACCGACTGGTTCCGCGCCAACAACATCCGCTTCACCCCGGTGGTGATCGAGCGGATCGAGGAGGTGAACGCGGCGTTCTTCTCCGGCCGCTGCGACGCGCTGACGACCGACATCTCCGGCCTCGCCTCGGTCCGCTCGACCCAGGGCGCCAATGCCGAGCAGTTCGTGATCCTGCCCGAGGTCATCTCAAAGGAGCCGCTCGGCCCGACCGTGCGCCACGGCGACAGCCGCTGGGCCGACATCGTGCGCTGGACCCACAACGCCATGCTCGAGGCAGAGGAACTCGGCCTCACCTCGGCCAACATCGACCAGCACATGGCCTCCGCCAACCCGACCATCCAGCGCTTCGTCGGCGCCGCCGGCGGGCTTGGGCAGATGCTCGGGCTCGACAATCGCTGGGCCTACAACATCATCAAGCAGGTCGGGAACTACGGCGAGAGCTTCACCCGCAACGTCACCCCGCTCGGCATCCAGCGCGGCCCGAACGAGCTCTGGACCAAGGGCGGGCTGATGTACGCGCCCCCCATGCGCTGATCGGCCCTGCAATGATCGGCGGCGCGCCGATGCGCTGACCGCCATCGCGTGCGGCATTGCCGGCCGCGGCGCTCGGTTGGGCAGGCTGGCGCAACGTTGGGCAAAGGGGCCGCCTCGCGCGTCGGGGCGGCCCTCTTTGTTGCTGATTGATGGTATCAATCCTGTTGAACGGGCACGCGGGCTGGCCCACATTGCCCGCGCAAGCCGCCGGAGTGCGGCCGGGAATGCGGCGCAGCAGCAGCGCGAGCCGGCGACGGAACGCCACGTCACGAATGTGGTGCCCGAGGGCGGCTCTGGGACTTCTGGGTTCTGGGACGGAGGGCTACCAATGATCAATTTCATGCGCGCCGGCGTTGTCGCCGCGGCGTTCACGATCGGTGCGACCGGGGTCGCGATCGCACAGCAGGCCTCGACCTTCGACGCCGTGCGGGCGCGCGGCGTGCTCAACTGCGGCGTGACGACGGGCGTTGCCGGCTTCTCCAACCCCGACAGCCAGGGCGTCTGGCGCGGGCTCGACGTCGATGGCTGCCGCGCGGTGGCCGCGGCGCTGTTCGGCGATGCCACGAAGGTCCGCTATGTCGGCACGACCAGCCAGAACCGCTTCCCGGCGCTTCAGTCGGGCGAGGTCGACCTGCTCGTCCGCACCACGACCTGGACGATGGCGCGCGAGGCGAGCCTCGGCTTCCAGTTCGCCGGCATCAACTACTATGACGGCCAGGCCTTCATGGTGAAGCGCTCGCTCGGCGTCACCTCGGCCAAGCAGCTCGACGGCGCGACGGTGTGCGTGCAGCCCGGCACCACCACCGAACTCAACCTCGCCGACTACTTCCGCACCAACCGCATGTCGTTCCGCGCCGTGGTGATCGAGAGCATCGAGGAGATCCGCAACGCCTTCATCTCCGGCCGTTGCGACGTCTACACGAACGACAGCTCCTCGCTCGCCTCGTTCCGCTCGACGCAGGGTGCGAACGCCGAGCAGTACGTGATGCTGCCCGAGATCATCTCGAAGGAGCCGCTCGGCCCGGTCGTGCGCAAGGGCGACCAGAAGTTCTTCGACCTCGTGCGCTGGGCGTTCTTCGCACAGCTCGCGGCCGAGGAGCTCGGCGTGACGTCGGCCAATGTCGACCAGATGCTGACCAGCCAGAACCCCGAGATCCAGCGCCTTCTCGGCGTCACCGGCGGGCTCGGCCAGATGATGGGTGTGGACAACCGCTGGGCCTACAACGTGATCAAGCAGGTCGGCAATTTCGAGGAGCTCTGGGAGCGCAGCATCACCCCGATGGGCGTGCCGCGCGGCATCAACGCGCTCTGGACCAAGGGCGGGCTGATGTACGCCCCGCCGATCCGCTGATTGATACCGGCGTGCGCAAGTACGACCGGCGGTGACGGGAAGGGCCGCGGTTCGCCGCGGCCCCGACATCAACCGCCGGGCGCACCCGCCGCCCTCTCGGCCGGAGGCACCGATGCCGAACGACGCAACCACCGCTGATCCGCGCTACGCCCGCCGCCCGCCCTCGAAGGGGTTTACCCTCTCGTGGCGCGATCCGACGGTGCGCAACATCGTCTGGCAGCTGCTGATCCTCGGCATCGTCGGCTTCATCGGCTGGTGGCTCGTCTCCAACACGATGCGCAATCTCGAGGTGCGCAAGATCGCCACCGGCTTCGGCTTCCTCGAACGGGAAGCGGGCCTGCCGATCGGCGAGTACATGATCTCGTACACGCCGGCCGACACCTATGCGCGCGCGCTGCTCGTCGGCGTGCTGAACACGCTCCGGGTCGCGGTCATAGGTGCTGTGCTGGCAACCCTGCTCGGGGTCGTGATCGGCGTTGCGCGGCTGTCGAAGAACTGGCTCGTGTCGAAGCTCTCGGCCGTCTATGTCGAGGTGCTGCGCGACCTGCCGCTGCTGCTGCAGCTGCTGTTCTGGTACGGGCTGATGCAGGCCCTGCCCGGGCCGCGGCAGGCGATGAACCCCGTCGACGGGGTTTTCCTCTCCAACCGCGGCATCAAGTTCCCCTGGATCATCTGGGAGAGCGCGCACAGCGCCGCGCTGCTCGCGGCCGTGCTCGGCGGCATCGCCCTGATCTTCGTCAACCGCGCGCTGCGCGCCAGGCAGTTCGCCACCGGCGTGCGTACGCCGCTGTGGCCCTTCGCGCTTGGCCTGGTCGCAGGCCTGCCGGTCGCCATCTGGCTGGCCATGGGCGCGCCGTGGACGGTCGACGTGCCCGCGCTGAGGGGCTTCAACTTCCGCGGCGGCGGCACGATCAGCCCCGAATTCGCTGCCCTGCTTCTTGGCCTCGTCCTCTACACCGCCGCCTTCATCGCCGAGATCGTGCGCGCCGGCATCCAGGCGATCCACAGCGGCCAGTGGGAAGCGGCCGGCGCGCTCGGCCTCTCGCGGGGCGACCAGCTGCGCCTGATCATCCTGCCCCAGGCGCTCCGCGTGATCATTCCGCCGATGACGAGCCAGTACCTGAACATCACCAAGAACAGCTCGCTCGCGGTCGCCATCGGCTACCAGGACATCGTCTCGATCGCGAACACGACGATCAACCAGACCGGCCAGGCGATCGAGGGCATCGCCATCATCATGATGGTCTATCTCACCATCAGCCTGTCCATCTCCGCCTTCATGAACTGGTACAACGCGCGCATCGCGCTGAAGGAGCGCTAGGCCATGACCCCGCCTCCTGCAGACGCCGCCGCGATCGGCTCCTCGCCCGAAGGGTTCGTGCCGCCGACGACGCGCACGCCGCCCGTCCTCAGCGTCGGGTTCATCGGGTGGATGCGCGCGAACCTGTTCAACTCGTGGCTGTCGACCGCCGTCACGCTGCTGCTCGGCTACCTCATCATCCGCTGGACGCTCGGCTTCCTCGACTGGGCGGTGTTCAACGCGGTGTGGTCGGTCCCAGGCACCGGCCAGCAGGTGAACACCACGGCCTGCCGCGAGATGAAGGGCATCGGCGCCTGCTGGGCGCTGATCGGCGAGAAGTACCGCTTCATCCTGTTCGGTCTCTATCCGTTCGACCAGCAGTGGCGGCCTGCCATCTGCATTGTCGTGTTCATCGGCCTCTATGTCGTGTCGGCAATGCGGCGCTTCTGGCGGCGCGAGCTGCTGCTGGTGTGGATCGCGGCACTCACCGTGATCGGCATCCTGATGTGGGGGGGCGTGTTCGGCCTGTCCTATGTCGAGCAGGAGCGCTGGGGCGGGCTGATCATCACGCTGATCCTGTCCACGTTCGGCATCGCCTTCGCGTTTCCGCTCGCGGTGCTCGTCGCACTCGGGCGGCGGGCGAACAACCTGCCTGCGGTCAAGGCGCTCTGCGTCGTCTACGTCGAGCTGATCCGTGGCGTGCCGCTGATCTCGCTGCTGTTCATGGCCTCGGTGATGTTCCCGCTGTTCCTGCCCGAGGGCATGAACATCGACAAGCTGCTGCGTGCGCAGATCGCGATCATCCTGTTCGCCGCGGCCTACCTTGCCGAAGTGGTGCGCGGAGGGCTGCAGGCGCTGCCGCGCGGCCAGTACGAGGCGGCCGAAGCGCTCGGCCTCTCCTACTGGAACAAGACCGGGCTGATCATCCTGCCGCAGGCGCTGCGCATGGTAATCCCGCCGCTGGTGAACACCTTCATCGGCATGTTCAAGGACACGTCGCTGGTGCTGATCATCGGCATCTTCGATCTGCTGAACGCCGCCAAGACCGCGATCATCGAGCCTGCCTGGCAGGGCTTCGGCATCGAGGCCTATCTCGCGGTGGCGGCGATCTACTTCGTATTCTGCTTCGCGATGTCGAAGTACAGCGCCGGTCTCGAGACCGAGTTCAACCGGCACCGCAACCGCTGATCGCACCGGACGAGAGGAAAGACACCCACATGCAGCAAGTGGCCGTAGCGGCGAACGATCATGCGGCGGAACTCGCCGCGGCGAAGCCGATGATCGAGCTCGACCGCGTCAACAAGTGGTTCGGCGCGCTGCACGTGCTGCGCGACGTGACGCTGACCGTGAAGGAAGGCGAGCGCGTCGTGGTCTGCGGCCCCTCGGGGTCGGGCAAGTCGACGATGATCCGCTGCATCAACCGGCTCGAGGTACACCAGGAAGGCACCATCACGGTCGATGGCATCGAGTTGACGGGCGATCTCCGCAACATCGACGCCATCCGCCGCGAGGTCGGCATGGTTTTCCAGTCGTTCAACCTGTTTCCGCACCTGACCATCCTCGAGAACCTCACGCTCGCCCCGATCTGGGTGCGCAAGATGCCCAAGAAGGAGGCCGAGGAACTCGCGATGATGTATCTCGGCCGCGTCAAGATCCCCGAGCAGGCCGCGAAATACCCGGGCCAGCTCTCGGGCGGCCAGCAGCAGCGCGTGGCGATTGCCCGCGCCCTCTGCATGAGGCCGAAGATCATGCTGTTCGACGAGCCGACCTCGGCGCTGGACCCCGAGATGATCAAGGAAGTGCTCGACGTGATGGTCGAGCTCGCCGAGAGCGGCATGACGATGGTGGTCGTCACCCATGAGATGGGCTTCGCCCAGAAGGTGGCCGACCGCGTGGTGTTCATGGACCGCGGCGAGATCGTCGAGGTCGGGCCGCCCAAGGAGTTCTTCGACAACCCGCGGTCGGACCGCCTCAAGATGTTCCTGAGCCAGATCCTGCGCGGGCACTGACACAAAGGTGGGCGGAGCCTCAGTCGTCGAACTCGACCTCGAGGATCCGCCCCGTCCGCGCGCTGATCTCGACCTCCATCTCGCGCCCGTCCACGTGCCAGCCTTCGACCTCCCACTCATCGTCGTCGCAATCGACGTCCTTGACGTGCAGGAGCCCGACGGTCGCGGCGATCGCGATGGCCTGGGCGGCAGAAATCGGCATGCCACGGCAATCGTCCTCGGCCTGCGCCGGGACCGGAAGCGCAAGCAGGGCGGCGAGGGCAGCAAGGCGCAGGATGACGGCCATCATATGGTCTCCCGGTCGTTGAGCGATTGCCAGCGAGGCTGCCGCACTGCAATGGTGGCACCGTGACGCGATGTTGGCCCTGCCGTGGCGGTGCACCCTGCGGCTGGACAACGCGCCGCCCGCGCCCTTATTCCGCACGCCCGTGACCTGATGGCCGACGACACAGCAGAATCCCGCGACGACACCTGGGGCCGGCTCATGGCAGCCGCCCAGGATGGCGACCGGCGCGCCTATGAGCGGCTGCTGCGGGAGTGCGTGCCCTTCCTCCGCTCGGTCGCGCGGAGGCGGTTGCGCGGCGAGGCCGATGTCGAGGATGCGGTCCAGGATGCGCTGCTGACCATCCACCAGATCCGCGCCACCTACGACCCGACGCGCCCGATCCGCCCCTGGCTTGCCGCGATCGCCGAGCGTCGCGCGCTCGACCGCGCCCGGGTCACCGGCCGGCGGGGGGCACGGGAAATCGAGCTCGATGACGTTTTGAGCGAAACCTTGCCCGGCTCCATGACGAATGAAGGGGAAGCGCGGCTTGTTGCGCGCGAGATCCGCGCCGCTGTCGCGGAGCTTCCGGCGGGGCAGCGCCAGGCGATCGAGCTCCTGAAACTCCAGGAACTCTCCCTGGCGGAGGCCTCGGCACAGACGGGAAGTTCCGTGACCGCGCTGAAGGTGGCAACCCACCGGGCGATCGGCGCGCTGCGCCGAAAACTCGGCGGTGAATGAGGAGATGCGACGGGTGAAGACCGACGACCTGGTCTCTGCCATGGCCCGGGAAATGGGGCCGGTGAAGCGGCTTCGCCCACCCATGGTGCGCGCTGCCCTTTGGCTCGGCTTCAGCGTGGCCGTGATTGCCGCGATCGTCGCGGTTTCCGGGCCGCGCGATGACCTGGCCCAGCGCCTCGCGCAACCATGGGAGGCAGCGCAGATGGCGATGGCTGCCATCACCGCCGTTCTCGCCGCGATCTCTGCCTTCCACCTGACTCTGCCCGACCGGTCGGATCGCTGGGCACTGCTGCCACTGCCCAGCCTCGTCCTCTGGGTCGGCACGCTCGGCTGGGGGTGCGTCGTGGATTTCGTCCGCCTCGGTCCCGATGGCATCGCGCTCGGCACGTCCTTCGGCTGCCTTGGATTCATCCTCGGACTGTCGCTGCCGATGGGTGGTGCCCTGCTGGTGGCCCTCCGCCATGCCGGGCCGATCCGCCCGGGCCCGACGATGGCCATAGGCGTTCTCTCCATCGCCATGCTGGCCTCCGTCGGACTCTCGATCGTGCACTATCTCGACGCTGCGGTGATGGTGCTGATCTGGCATGTCGGCGCGGTCGCGATCGCCACTGCGATCGGCGGGGTCGTTGGCGGGCGCACCCTGGCGCGGCAGAGTGCGCTGGTTCAGGCAGAGGCCTGATTCAGCCCGCAGCCTGATTCAGCCCGCAGCCTGATCAGGCCGCGGCCTGACCCCGCCGCGCCCGCAAGGCGCCCGCCACCGCCGGCCACAGCAGCACGCCGACGGCCGCGACCCAGAGCACGGCCGAGAGAGGGCTCGAGACGAGGATCCAGAGATCGCCGTCCGACAGCGCCATCGCCCGGCGCACGTTGTCCTCGAGCATCCGCCCCAGCACCATGCCGAGCAGCAGCGGCACCAGCGGCATGCCCGCCTTGCGCGCCGCCCAGCCCGCGACGCCGAAGAAGGTCGCGAGCAGCAGGTCGAGCACCGAGTTGTTCACCGCCCACACGCCGGCGAAGGCGAGCGCGATCACCAGCGGGTAGAGCACCCAGGGCGGGATGAGCAGCATCCGCACGAAGAAGCGGATGAGCGGCAGGTTCAGCACCAGCAGCACGACGTTGGCGACGTACATCGATGCGATGAGGCCCCACACCAGCGGCGCATTGTCGCGGAACAGAAGCGGGCCCGGCGTGATGTCGTACAGCATCAGCGCGCCCATCATCACCGCGGTGGTGGCAGAGCCGGGGATGCCGAGGGCGAGCATCGGGATCATCGAGCCGGCATGCGAGGCGTTGTCGGCCGTCTCCGGTGCGGCGACGCCGCGGATGTCGCCCTTCCCGAACGTACCGGAAGGCCCGGCGATGCGCCGTTCCATCGCGTAGGCGAGCGGGGTGGCGAGCGTGGCACCCGCCCCCGGCAGCACGCCGATGACGAAGCCGGAGGCGGCACTGCGCAGCATCGTCGGGAATGTGTAGAGAATGTCGGCAAGCCGCAGCCCGCCGCGGGAGACATCAGGCACGCTGTCGAACGCCCCGCCGCGGCGCTCGAGCAGTTCCAGCACCTCGGCCACCGCGAACAGGCCGATGACGACGACGGTGAAATCCACCCCGTCGAGGAATTCGAGCACGCCGAAGGTGAAGCGCTCGATCCCCGTTCCGCTGTCGACGCCGACGGTGGCGATCAGAAGCCCGATCGCGCCCGCCGCCAGCGCCTTGGCGGCTGACCCGCCGCCGATGCCGGCCGCGGCGGCGATGGCCAGCACGATCAGCGCGACGTATTCCGCCGGGCCGAAGGCGAGGCCGGCGCGCGCAATGGTGGGTGCCGCGATGGTGAGCATGATCACCGCGCCGGTGCCGCCGACGAAGGAGCCGATCGCGGTGATGGCGAGCGCCCTCGCCCCCTCGCCGCGGCGGGCCATCGGGTAGCCGTCGAGCGTCGTCATGACGGATGACGGGTCGCCCGGCACGTTCAGCAGGATCGCCGCGATCCGCCCGCCATAGCCGCCACCGTAATACGTCGCTGCCATCAGGATCAGCGCGGAGGTGGCGGGAAGCTTCAGGGCGTAGACGAGCGGCAGCAGCAGCGCGATCGCGTTCACCGGCCCGATGCCGGGCAGGGCGCCGACGACCGTCCCGGTAAAGGCGCCGGCGACCGCGAGTGCGAGGTTCAGCGGCGAGAGAGCGGTGGCGAACCCAGCCCCGAGGAGACCAAACGCCTCCATCAGCCGAACAGCCCGGCCAGCAGGCCCTTGGGCAGGGGGATCTCCAGCACGCGGTCGAACAGCAGGTAGAGGGCTGTGCCAAAGCCGATGCCGAGGAGCCCGGCGGGGATCAGCCGCGCGCCGAACACCTTCGCCGCGATCGCCACCGTGATCGCAGTCGCCAGCACGAAGCCGAGTGGCCGCATGCCGAGGGCGTAGAGCGCGAGCGCGCCGGCGGCCGCGGCGATCGCACCCAGCCGCGCGGGGCTCGGCCAGTCGACGGGCGGGCCGGGGCGGAGGCCGACGATGACGCCGCAGACGAACAGCACCGCACCCGCGACGGTGGGGAACGGCTTCGGCCCCACCGGGTCGCCGAGGAAGCGCACATCGATCATCTGCGCCGCCACGATGGCCGCGAGGCCGAGCGCGGCAAGCGCCACGCCCAGCACGCGATCGGTGTTGCCCCTCGGCGCCATCGCCCCACCCCCGCGCCGGTGCCCGCGTCAGGCTGCTACTGGATCAGGCCCATTTCCTTCGAGAGCTCACGCATTGTCGCCACGCGCGCCTTCACCAGCGTGGTAAATTCCGCCCCGAAGCTGTCGAACGCGAACAGGCCCTGGCCGTCGCGCGCCGCCGGCCAGTTCGGGCTGGCGCTGAGCTTGCGCAGCGCCTCGACCCAGAAATTGTAGGCCTCGTCCGGTGCTGCCGGCGCCATGTAGACGCCGCGGATGATCGCCCACTCGACGTCGAGGCCCTGTTCCTTCGCCGTTGGCACGGCGGCGAAGGGGGCCGGCAGGCGGTCGGGCGAGAGGGTGGCCAGCACGCGCACCTCGCCGGCCGCAAGCTGGCCCTTCACCTCGGACGCATCGCCCGGGAACACCTGGATATGGCCGCCGAGCAGTGCGGCCATCGCCCCGCCGCCGCCGTCATAAGGCACGTAGCGCATCGTGCGCGGGTTGACGCCTGCCGCGCGGGCGATCAGCGCTGCCTTCATCCAGTCCTGGCTGCCGACCGTGCCGCCAGCGCCCATCGGCACCGCGCCAGGGTTGGCCTTCAGCGCAGCGACGAGGTCGGCCAGCGTCTGGAACGGGCTGTCCTTGCGCACGACGATGACACCGAAATCGGCCCCGATCGCGCCGATCCAGCGCACGTCGTTCTCGGTCCAGCGGCCGAACTTGCCGGTGGCGAGGTTGAGGAAGCTCCCGGTCGAGACGGCGACGACGGTGTTCGGATCGGCCCGCCGCTGGGCCTGGATGTGGTTCATCGCGACCGCGCCGATGCCGCCTGGCATGTTCGTCGTGCGCATCGGGGCGGTGACGATGCCGTTCTCGTTCAGCATCCGCCCGAGCAGGCGGCAGGTGAGGTCGAACCCGCCGCCGGGCCCGGCCCCGGCGATGCATTCAGGGTTGGTCGGCTGGAATTGCGCCTCGGCGCGCATCGGCGCGAGCGCGAGTGCGACAGCGAGCGTCGTTGCTGCGATACGGATCATGCGGTCCTCCCCACTTCGTCAGGCGCTGCCCGCCTGTCCCGGCGACGGAGCCTGCCATCCACTGTCCGAAGCCGCCACCCCCTTCCGTCTGGCGGGGTGCAACCCACCGGGCACAGGATCGTTCCATTCCGGAGCCGTTTCGTGCTCACATTGCAACAGCAGCGTTCCGGGGCATCACGCGATGGCATATCGTCTGGCCAGGATCGAGGGCATTGGCCCGAAGCTCGCCGCCCGGCTGGGCGAAGCCGGGCTTGCCACGACCGATGACCTGCTCGAGGCGGCCGCGCGCCCGAAGGGTCGTGCAGCGATCGCCGGCAGGACCGGCGTCAGCGAGGCGCTCATCCTGAAATGGGCCAACCGGGCCGACCTGATGCGCGTGAAAGGCATCTCGGAGGAGATCGGCGACCTGCTCGAGGCCGCCGGCATCGATACGCTGCCGGGCCTGAAGCGCCGCCGCGCCGCAGAACTGGCCGAGGCGCTGCAGGCGGCGAACGACAAGCGGAAGCTGGTCCGACACGTGCCGGGCGAGGCGCAATGCGCCCGCTTCATCGCCGAGGCCCGCGCCCTGCCCCGCATCCTCAGCTATTGAACAGGCGAACGGGGGCGGGCGATTGACCAGGGGCGGCGGGAGGGGAACCATCCGCCTCCACACCCCGGAGTCGCCCATGCCCCCCATCACCGCCACCGACGCCTGGGCCGCCCTCGCCGCTCTTGCCGCACGGCCGGATGCCGGCGCGATCCGCGACCGCATCGGGGCTGACCCGAACCGCTTCGCCCGCCTCTCCCGCGCCGGCGCCGGCCTCCTCCTCGACCTGTCGCGCACGTCCCTCGACGAGGCGACGCTCGCCGCCCTGCTCGACCTTGCCGCGGCAGCCGACGTTCCGGGGAAGCTCGCGGCGATGGCGCAAGGCGAGATCGCCAACGCCACCGAGGGGCGCGCGGCGCTGCACATCGCGCTGCGTGCGCCGAAGGATGGCGGGTTCCGGGCGCGTGTCGGCGACGGGTGGGAGGATGCCTCCGCGCTGGTGCATGCCGAGCTGGCCCGGATGCGCGCCTTCGTCGCCGCGATCCACGAGGGCCGGCTGCGGGGTGCGACGGGCGCGCCCTTCTCGGCGGTGCTGAATATCGGCATCGGCGGGTCCGATCTCGGGCCTGCGATGGCCACCGAGGCGCTGCAATCGCTGCAGCCGCGCATGGATGTGCGCTTCGTCTCGAATGTCGATGGCCACGCGCTCGCCCCCGTTCTCGCGACGCTCGACCCGGCCCGCACGCTCGTGCTCATCGCGTCCAAGACCTTCACGACGCAGGAGACGATGGCCAACGCCGCCGTTGCGCGGGCCTGGCTCGTCGCAGCGCTCGGCGAGGGGGCGATCGCCACGCATGTCGCGGCCCTCTCCACCAATGCCCGCGCGGTCGCTGCCTTCGGCGCAACGGCGGCGCAGACCTTCGGCTTCCGCGACTGGGTGGGCGGCCGGTTCAGCCTCTGGAGCCCGATCGGCCTCGGGATCGCGCTCGCGCGCGGGTGGGAGGCCTTCGCCGGGCTGCTCGCCGGCGCATGGGCGATGGACCGCCACGCACTCTCCGCCACTCCGGCCGAGAACCTGCCCATCCTGCTCGGCCTCGCCCATACCTGGCACGCCACGTTCCGCGGCCACGCGTCGTACGCCTGCCTGCCGTATGACCAGCGCCTCGCCAGGCTCCCGGCCTGGCTGCAGCAGCTGGAGATGGAGAGCAACGGCAAGCAGGTGGACGCCGCGGGCCGCCCCGTCACCTACCCCACCGCGCCGGTGGTGTTCGGCGAGCCGGGGACCAATTCGCAGCACAGCTTCATGCAGCTCATTCACCAGGGGCCGGCGATCGTGCCGGCCGACATCATCATGGTCGCCCAGCCCGAACATGCGCTCGCCGCCAACCACCGCATCCTGCTCGCCCACGGTCTCGCCCAAGGGGCAGCGCTCGCGCTCGGCCGGTCCGGGGCGGAGCAGGAGAAGGCGATGCTGGCCGCCGGCATGGCGGCGGACGAGGCAGCACGCCTTGCCCCGCATCGCCACTTCCCTGGCGACAGGCCGAGCATCGGCATCGTCCTGCCCCGGCTCACCCCGGAAACCCTCGGCGCCCTGCTCGCCCTCTACGAACACAAGGTGGCGGTGCAGGCCGCCATCTGGGGCATCAACGCGTTCGACCAATGGGGCGTCGAGCTCGGCAAGACGTTGGCCGCCGGCACGCTGACCGCGCTCGAGAGCGGCGCGACCGCAGGCCTCGATGCCTCGACCGCCGGCCTGGTCGCTGCGCTGCGCCAGCTTGGTGCCGGATCCACACACTGATGGACGGCATGCTGCCCTCCCGCCCTGTCTCGCGTGTCAGGCTACTGCCCTCCGCAGTAGCGGACAGGATCGCCGCGGGCGAGGTGGTGGAGCGTCCGGCGGCGGTGGTGAAGGAACTGGTCGAGAACGCTCTCGATGCCGGGGCGAGCCGCATCGCGGTCACGATCGAAGGCGGCGGGATCGAGCGCATCACGGTCGAGGATGATGGCGCCGGGATCGAGCCCGCTGACCTCGCGCTGGCGGTCGAGCGCCACGCCACCTCCAAGCTCGCCGACGAGCGGCTGATCGAGATCGCCACCCTCGGCTTCCGGGGTGAGGCGCTGCCCTCGATCGGCGCCGTCGCGCGGCTCGAGATCGTCTCGCGCCGACAGGGTGCCACGGAGGGTGCTGCCATCACCGTCACCGGCGGTGCGAAGGGCGAGGCCCGGCCGGCACCCGCAAGCCCCGGCACGCGGGTGACGGTGCGCGAGCTGTTCTTCGCCGCTCCCGCCCGCCTGAAGTTCCTCCGCGGCCCGCGCGCCGAGGCCGATGCCGCCATCGCTGCCCTCCGGCGCCTGGCGCTCGCCCACCCCGGCGTCGCGTTCCATGCCACCGTCGATGGCCGCGAGGTTCTCTCGCTCGGCCCGGCGACGATGGAGGCGCGGGCTGGCCGGCTGCTCGGGGGGGAGTTCGCGTCCCATGCCATCACGCTGGCCGCCGAGCGTGGGCCGATGCGGCTGTCGGGCCTCGTCGGCCCGCCGAGCCTGACGCGCGCGACGCCCGCCGAGCAGCACCTCGTGGTCAACGGCAGGCCGGTGACCGACAGGCTGCTGCGCACCGCACTCCGCGTCGCCTATGCCGAGGCGATCGAGCGCGGGCGGCACCCGGTGGCCGCCCTGTTCCTGGAGCTTCCCGCCCCGCTGGTCGACGTGAACGTTCACCCCGCCAAGACGGAAGTACGGTTCCGGGATGCCGATGCCGTGCGCGGCTTCGTCATCGCCGCGATCCGCACCGCGCTTGGCGGCGCCGTCTCCGCCCCCGTTGCCGCCGCCCCGCTCCGCCTCGCGCCGATGGGGCCGATGGGCGCGCTCGCCGAGGCGCCCCCCCCACCGCTGATGGGCCTTCCCCTGATCGCCCCGCCGCGCGCGGCCGTCAGCGCGCCCGCGCCGGCAGCGGCAGACCACCCCCTCGGCGCCGCCCGGGCGCAGCTTCTCGCCACCTACATCGTTGCCGAGACGGCCGATGGCGCGATGATCCTGGTCGACCAGCACGCTGCCGCGGAGCGTCTGGCGCATGAGGCGTTGAAGGCCGCCCGCGCGTCAGGCGCCGTGCCGTCGCAGGCGCTTCTCGTGCCGGCGGTGGTCGAGCTCGACGGCGTCTCGGCCGCGCGCGTCGTGGCGCGGGCGGGCGAACTCGCCGCACTCGGCCTTGCTGTCGAGGCGTTCGGCGAGGGCGCGGTGCTGGTGCGTGCCCTCCCAGCCGCGCTGGCCGGGGCTGACCCCGCTCCCCTCGTCCGCGACATCGCCGACGAGCTGGCGGAGGACGAGACGACGGCGCTGACCCTGAGGCTCGATGCCGTGCTGGCGCGCATGGCCTGCCACGGCTCGATCCGCGCGGGGCGAAGGCTGGCACCGGCGGAGATGGATGCGCTGCTGCGCGCGATCGAGACGTCACCGGGCAGCGGCACATGCAGCCACGGCCGTCCGACCTGGATCAGGCTCGCGAAGGCCGACCTGGAACGGTTGTTCGGCCGACGGTAGATGCTACCGGCCGACGGTGATCGCGGCGAACAGCCCGACGGTCGCTGCGACGCAGCCGATCCAGAGCCAGCCGCCGCCGCGCGAGGCCGCCACCGCAGCGGCCGCTGGCGGCAGCACCACCTCCGGCTTCGGCGGCGCGGTGGCGTTGGCGATCGCCTCGCGCGTGGCGGGGTCGAGACGCTCCATCGACTTGCGCGCGATCATCGGCACGAGGCCGCGCGCCTTCACGATGCGGTCGACGAACAGCCCGGTGCGCGGCTCATGCTCCGACCGCACCATCGCGACCGTGACCTTGGGCGAGGGGAAATCAGCCTCGAGCGCGCGATAGGATGCCTCCGCCCCGGCCAGGTCGGGGTGGGCGGAGCCGAGATACCACCGCCCCTTCGCCCCGACGCGGGTCGGGATCTCGGCATGCAGCAGCACTTCGTAGAGGCAATCGCGCATCACCCGATCATGACGACCACGGATTGACGCGGCCTTAACCGCCGCCTTCGGCACGAAGGAACAGCACGTGTGCCGCGCCGTAGCGTCGCTCATCGCAGCACGCATATCCCGCCATGTCGGGCAGGCCGTCCTCTGCCCCGACCTCGGCGACCACGAGGGCGCCCGGGGCGATCCAGCCTGCGGCACCGAGGGCAGCAAGCGCGCGCGGGACGAGCCCGTGGCGGTAGGGCGGGTCGAGGAACACGAGCGTCGCGGGCCGGTCGGCACGAGGCGGGGCCAGCACGTCGACGGTCAACACCTGGGTTCGCCCCTCCGCCCGGCAGGCGGCGATGTTGGACCTGAGCGTGGCAACGGCCGCGCGCGCCTGTTCCATGAAGACAGCCGATGCCGCGCCGCGCGACAGCGCCTCGAGCCCCATCGCCCCGGTGCCGGCGAAGCCATCGAGCACATGCGCGTCGAGCACTGCCGCGCGGCCGGCGAACGGGGCATGCAGCAGCACGTCGAAGATCGCCTGGCGGGCGCGGTCAGCGGTCGGGCGCGTCGCCTCGCCGGCGGGGGTGGCCAGGCGTCGGCCGCGCCAGGCGCCGCCCACGATTCTCAGAGGGCAATCCTCACGCTCAAGCCTTTGGATGGACGCGCTTCGGCGCGGCCAGGCCAAGCTGCTCGCGCAGCACCTTGGGCGGCACCTCCTCCACCTGCCCGCGCGGCAGCAGGCCGAGCTGGAACGGCCCATAGGCGACGCGGATCAGCCGCAGCACGGGCAGGTCGAGATGCTCGAACACCCGCCGCACCTCGCGGTTCTTGCCCTCGCGCAGGGAGACGGTGAGCCAGGAGGCCTCGTTCTTGACGGCATCGAGACCTGCCTCGATCGGGCCGTAGCGGATGCCCTCGATCGTGATGCCCTTGCCCAGCGCGGCGAGGGAGGCGAGGTCGGGGCGCCCGTGGACGCGGATGCGGTAGCGGCGCACCCAGGCATTCTCCGGATGCTCGAGCTGCCGCGCCAGCCCGCCATCCGTCGTCAGCAGGAGCAGCCCCTCCGAGCCCATGTCGAGCCGGCCGACGGAGACGACCCGCGGCATGTCCTCGGGCATCTTCTCGAACACGGTCGGGCGGCCCTCCGGGTCGCGGGCGGTGACGAGCAGCCCCTTCGGCTTGTGGTAGCGCCAGAGCCGCGCGCGGCCCGGCGGGTCGACCGGAACACGGTCGACCGTCACGGTGTCGCCCGGCTCGACCAGCACGGCCGGGTCTGCGAGCTTGCGGCCGTTGATGGCGATCCGCCCCTCGGCGATCATCCGCTCGGCGTCGCGGCGGCTGGCCACGCCCGCGCGGGCGAGCCATTTCGCAACCCGGTCGCCCGCCGTGCCGTCGGCAGCACCTTTCGGCGTGGTGCCGGCCCGCCTCATGGCCCTGCCTTCCTCATCGGTTGCCTGTTTCCATCATGGATGTGATGTAGCGCGGATGGACGGAGCGCACGAGACGCCGATGCAGCGAGCCCTGGCCGAGGCGAGGGCGGCGGCCTCGCGCGGCGAGGTGCCGGTGGGCGCGGTCGTGCTCGGGCCCGACGGCCGAGTGCTCGCCGCTGCCGGAAACCGCGTCGAGGAGCTGTCGGACCCGACGGCGCATGCCGAGATCCTGGCCCTTCGCGCCGCCGCGACGCTCAGGGGTGAGCCGCGCCTGCCCGATTGCGACCTCGTGGTGACGCTGGAGCCCTGCCCGATGTGCGCCGCGGCGATCGCGCTGTTCCGCGTCCGCCGGCTGGTGTTCGGCGCCTATGACCCGAAGGGCGGCGGCGTCGAGCATGGGCCGCGCGTGTTCTCGCATCCCACCTGCCACCACCGCCCGGAGATCGTGGGCGGGGTGGCGGAGGGGGAGGCCGCAGCGCTGCTCAGGGACTTCTTCGCCGCGCGGCGATGAGCCTGGCTCAGCTTGCCTTGCGCAGCACGTCGTTCGCGATGTCGCGCTGGTCGATCTCGTAGATGAGGGTGCGGCCAGGACCCTTGCGGTCAGGCCAGATGGTCGGCGCCTGCGTCGCGAGCAGGGCCAGGGTGCGCACGCAGGGAACGGGCTCGGCTGTGCCCGTGGGGTCGTGGATGAACATCACGATGCGCTCGGACGATCGCATGGCAAAGACTCCGGGGATGCGGGGTTGTCGTTGCCGGGGTGTCTAGACGATGGCGTGCCCTGTGGAGGAGCGCGAACGTTGCGTGTCAGGCATGTTACAGTAGGCGAGTCATCCCCGAATTTGACGCAGATTACGGGAAGTCGTTGCGTTCGCTTCCCGTATGCCGCGAAGTGGCTACAGCTTCAGCCCCAGCCGCCGCACCATAGCCGATTCCTCCTCGTTCTGCTTCGCGGCGAAAGCCGTGTAGGCGGCGCTGTCGAGATACCAGGGGGACATGTCGAACCGCGCGAGGATCGCTGCGTGGGCAGGATCGTCGATCGCCCGGCGGAAGGCGTCGTCCAGCACCTTCACCACGGCCGGGGCCATCCCCTTCGGCCCGGCGAACCCGTAGGGCGAGGCTGAGACGATCTCGTAGCCGAGCTCCTTCAGCGTCGGCGTGTCGGGGAAGTTCCGCGCCCGCTCCGCCCCCCAGGTGACGAGGAGGCGCAACCGTCCGTCCTTCACCAGCTGCGCCCAGCCGGAGCTGTCGGCCGTCGCCATCACCGTGCCGGCGAGCAGGGCTGTCTGGTTCTCGGCCACGCCGCGGAAGGGTACGTGCAGGAACTCGACGCCGACCTTCTGGGCCAGTTGCTCCATCGTGATGTGCAGCGAGGTGCCCACCCCCGGCGTGCCATAGGTGAGCTTGCCCGGGTTCGCCTTCGCCCAGGCCATCATCTCGGGGAAGGTGGCGAACGGGCTGTCGGCGCGGACGACGATGCCGAACAGATAGCCGGTGATATGGCTGACATAGGTGAAATCGGTCAGCGGGTTCCAGCCTGGGGTCGCCTGCATCGAGGGGAAGCGGAAGACGCTGATCGGCATCTGCGCCAGGGTGTAGCCGTCAGGCCGCGCCTGCAACAGATGCGTCGCCCCAAGCGTGCCACCGGCACCGGGGCGGTTCTCCACCACCATGGGCTGGCCGAGCAGCTTGCCGGCGGCTTCGGCGAGGCTGCGCATCTGCAGGTCGGTCGATCCGCCGGCCGTCCACGGGCAGATGAGGCGGATCGGGCGGTCGGGGAAGGTGGCGGCCCGCAGCGTCGCGGGGGCGAACGCTGCAGGCGCGGCAAGCAGCGCGCCGGCGCCCATGAGCGCAGCACGGCGTGTGGTGCGGAATGCGGTCATCGGTATCCTCCCGTCGCGCCTGGGTCTCTGCCTGGCGTCATGCAGGAGTGTGGCGGCAGCGAACCTGCCGCCGCAAGCGCCTCAGCGCGTCCTGGAGGGTCCAGGTGCGGTGTTCGGCGTAAAGCCGCCGACATGCGGGCCGGCCGAGGCCATCGCTCCCGCCTTCTCGGCATCGTGGGCCGAGCGGAAGAAGCTGTAGCTGATCGTGATGACGCGAAGGTCGCGCGTATTGGGGTTGTCGAACATCTTGGGGTCGATCCAGAAGGCGAGCGGCATCTCGACCTGCTGGCCTGGCTGGAGCGTCTGCTCGGTGAAGCAGAAGCAGGCGATCTTGTTGAAGAAGGGCGCCGCCTTCTCGGGTGTCACGTTGTAGGTGCTGATGCCCGTCACGGGCCCCGGCGAGTCGTTGCGGGCGGTATAGAAGGCGAGCCCCTCCTCCGCCCCGTGCAGCGTCACGGCACGCTGCGCCGGCCGGAACGTCCACGGCATCCCGGACTGGACATTGGCGACGAACTCGACGCGGATCGTCCGGGCATCCTGGGTAGCGGGAACGTTCGCGTTGATCATCGGCGTGCCGCCGAAGCCGGTGACACGGCAGAACAGGTCATAGAGCGGGACGGCGGCGAACGAGAGCCCGACCATGCCGGCGACAACGCCAGCGAGGCTCAGCGCGACGGTGCGGTTGCGGATGGCGCCCCTCCCTGCGTCGGCATGGGAGGAACCGCGTTGCCGCCGGCAGGCCCGAGCGCGCCGGGCCGCGTCAGCGCCTGCGGGTCGCTCACCTGAGACATGCGGCTGATGGTCAACGCGAAGAACAGCACGATGAGGCCGAGCAGCACGGCGAGCATGACGCGGTTGCGGCTTTTCTGCCGCGCGCGGAGCGTTGCCGTCTGCTCGCGCGTAAGGTCGGGGCCGCGGCGGGCGGCCTGCGGGTCTGCCGGCCCGGCGGCGCGTCGCACGGGCCGGGAAGTCTGGGAACCAGCGGTCTCGTGCGTCGCCATCACCATCAGATGGGCAGGATGGCGGCGTTTACGAGGATCCGCTCGATCGCCAGCACCCCGAACAGGGCGAACAGGTAGGTGATGGAGAAGCGGAACATCGCCTTTGCGGCAGCGTCCTTCACAAGGCTGACCCCCGCCTCGTCCTGCACCTCGCCGAGCACGGCGCGGGCATGACGGAGGAAGTTGAGCCCGAGCAGCAGCGCCGCAGCCCCGTACAACCAGGAGGCGAAACCCATCGCGACAGGCACGAGCGTCAGCGGCACGAGCAGCAGCGTGTAGATCATCACCTGGCGCCGCGTCTCGCGGGCGCCGGCGACCACGGGCAGCATCGGCACGCCGGCCCGGGCATAGTCGGCATGGGCGAACAGCGACAGCGCCCAGAAATGCGGCGGCGTCCAGAAGAAGATGATCGCGAAGAGCACGAGCGGCGCTGCCTCGACCGACCCCGTCGCCGCGGCCCAGCCGATCACCGGCGGGAATGCGCCGGCGGCACCGCCGATCACGATGTTCTGCGGCGTGCGCCGCTTCAGCCACATCGTGTAGACGAACACATAGAAGCCGATCGACAGCGCGAGGATGCCCGCCGCCACCCAGTTCGAGGCAAGCCCCATGAGCAGGACGGAGAACACCGCGAGCGTGATGCCGTAGCCCAGCGCCGCATCGGCGCTGATGCGGCCAGCCGGGATCGGCCGCGTGGCGGTGCGCCGCATCACCGCATCGATGTCGCGGTCGTACCACATGTTGATCGCACCCGACGCCCCGGCGCCAATCGTGATCGCGAGGATCGCGGCGAAACCAAGCACCGGGTCCATCGGCACGGGGGCCACGATGAGCCCGACCAGGGCGGTGAAGACGACCAGCGTCATCACCCGCGGCTTCAGCAGGGTGAGCCAGTCACCGGGCAGGGAGCCGACGAGGGGATCGAACCTCTCGTCGCCCTCGCCCAGCGCCTTAGCGCGCGCCCCCGCGTCAGCCAGGTTTGCCATGGCAGGGCCCCCGCACCCGCCTCAGCGGATGCGCGGCAGCTCCTCGAAGGCATGGAAGGGCGGCGGGCTCGTCAGCGTCCACTCGAGCGTGGTCGCCCCCTCGCCCCAGTAGTTCGGCGCGACCTCCTCCTTCGAGGCGAAGGTCCTGTAGACGACGTAGAGGAACACGATCGACGAGGCGAAGGTCAGGTAGCTGCCCCACGACGCGAGCATGTTCCAGCCCCAGAACGCGTCCGGATAGTCGGGGTAGCGGCGGGGCATGCCCTGCAGCCCGAGGAAATGCATCGGGAAGAACGTCAGGTTCACGCCGACGAACGTCGTCCAGAAATGCACCTTGCCCCAGAACTCGGGGTACTGGCGGCCCGACATCTTGCCGATCCAGTAGTAGAAGCCAGCAAAGATCGTGTACAGCGCACCAAGTGACAGCACGTAGTGGAAATGCGCAACCACGTAGTAGGTGTTGTGCAGCACCGTATCGAGACCGGCATTGGCGAGCACCACGCCCGTCACGCCACCGACGGTGAACAGGAAGATGAAGGCCACGGCCCACATCATCGGCAGCTCCATCCGGATCGAGCCGCCCCACATCGTCGCGATCCAGGAGAAGATCTTGATGCCCGTCGGCACCGCGATGACCATCGTCGCTGCCATGAAGTAGGCGCGGGTGTCGACCGACATGCCGGATGTGTACATGTGGTGCGCCCACACCACGAACCCGACCACGCCGATCGCGACCATGGCGTAGGCCATGCCGAGATAGCCGAACACCGGCTTGCGGCTGAACGTCGCGATGATGTGGGAGATGATGCCGAAGCCCGGCAGGATCATGATGTAGACTTCGGGGTGGCCGAAGAACCAGAACAGGTGCTGGAACAGCACCGGGTCGCCGCCGCCCGCCGCATCGAAGAAGGCCGTGCCGAAGTTGCGGTCGGTCAGCAGCATGGTGATCGCGCCGCCGAGCACGGGCACGGCGAGCAGCAGCAGGAACGCCGTCACCAGCATCGACCACACGAAAAGCGGCATGCGGTGCAGCGTCATGCCTGGCGCGCGCATGTTCAGGATCGTGGTGATGAAGTTGATCGCGCCCAGGATCGATGACGCGCCGGCCAAGTGCAGCGAGAAGATCGCCATGTCCATCGCCGGGCCCGACTGGAAGGTCGAGTTCGACAGCGGCGGATAGATCGTCCAGCCCGTGCCGGCCCCCTGGCCGACGAAGGCGGAGCCGAGCAGCAGGAAGAAGGCCGGAACGAGCAGCCAGAACGAGATGTTGTTCAGGCGCGGGAAGGCCATGTCGGGCGCGCCGATCATGATCGGCACGAACCAGTTGCCGAACCCGCCGATCAGCGCGGGCATGACCACGAAGAACACCATGATGAGGCCGTGCGCCGTGACGACCACGTTCCACATCTGGCCATCGGCGAAATACTGCATGCCGGGGTTGTGCAGCTCGAGCCGCATCAGCACCGACATCCCCGCGCCGATGAACGCGGCAATGACGGAGAAGATCAGGTAGAGGGTGCCGATGTCCTTGTGGTTGGTGCTGTAGAGCCACCGCGCCACGAAGCCGGGCTTGTGGTCATGGTGGTCATGCGCATGCGCGTCGGCGTTGGCCATGTCCGCTCCGTTCCGCCCTGTCCGTTCAGTCAGCAGGCCAGCCGGGCCCGCCGCGATCACTAACGCGAAATGTTGTCGTTTGCGCCGGCCGCAAGCTGCACGCCGCGCGCCTCGTCAGCCTGCCCTCCCCGACCTGGTCCTTCCGCCCCGGCGATCCGCGGTTCGGCGGGCTGCGTCGCGTCGTTGGCGAAGCGCCGCTTCGCCTCGGCGACCCAGGCCGTGAACTCGGCCTCGGGAACCGCCCGCACCACGATCGGCATGTAGGCGTGGTTCACGCCGCAGATCTGGTTGCACTGGCCATAGTATACGCCAGGGCGGTCGATCTTGAACCAGGTCTCGAGTGTCCTGCCCGGAATGCCATATTTCTGGATGCCGAGGGCGGGCACGAACAGGCTGTGGATCACGTCGCGCGACGTGACCAGCACGCGGACTTCCTTGCCCACGGGCACGACCAGCTCGTTGTCGACGTCGAGCAGGCGGCGCTGGCCAGGCTGGAGGTTCTCGGTCGGCACCATGTAGCTCTCGAACTTGAGGCCGTCATGGTCCGGGTACTCATATTCCCAGGCCCACTGGAAGGCCGTGACCTTCACAGTCATCTCGGGCTCGCGGGCGCGGTCCTGGAAGTAGAGCAGCCGGAACGACGGCACGGCGATGACCACGAGGATGAGCACCGGGATCACCGTCCACGCCACCTCGAGCAGGGTGTTGTGGCTGGTCCGGGACGGATTCGGGTTCCGCGCCGCGCTGAAGCGCATGACGGCGTAGGCGAGCAGCGCCAGCACGAAGATCGTGATCAGCGTGATGATCACGAGCACCATGTCGTGCAGGCTCTCGATGCGTTCCTTCACCGGGCTCGCCGCGGCCTGGAGACCCATGCCCCAGGGCACAGGCTCGCCGATCTGGTTGGCTTTGGCGGGCAATGTCGCCAGGGCGAGGGCGCCGACGCCCAGCCCGGCCAGCGCCACCGCGCCAAATCCCTTTGAGAAAGCTGACGTCACGCGGCGGCAAATCGTCGCAACAAGCATTGTCTGACCTGTTCGAACCGGTTCACGTGTCCTCCGGCCGCGCGCCGCACAGCCAGGGCGTGTGCTGCACCGCAAAGGACGGCGCGATGTCTCGCGCGAACGCAGGCCGGGGTCAAGCATCCGATACGGTGCGGAGACGGCCCTGACGTGACGACGGGCCGGAAGCTTGTCGCCTCGGCCCGCCGCCAATGCTGCACCCGCCGGGACGAATCCCGGATCACCCGTCTCTCAGCCTTCGTTCAGCCGTCGCCCTGCTTTTTCTTGCCGCCGGAAAACGGCACCCAGCCCTGCCAGGCGTGCTTGGCTCGCACCATCGGCCCTTCCTCGGCGGTCTTGACCAGGCTCAGGATGATCGAGCCGCCGATCAGCGCCGCGGTGATGCCGAGTGCCACCTCGACCGGCAGGAACTTCTCGCCCCAGCCATTCGCCTTCCAGATGTAGTTGCCGATCATCTTCACGCCGACGACCATGAGCACGATCGACAGACCGTACTTGAGGTAGTGGAACCGGTGGATGACGCCGGCGAGCGCGAAGTACATGGCGCGCAGGCCGAGGATCGCGAAGACGTTGGCCGTGTAGACGATGAACGGGTCGGACGTGATGGCGAAGATCGCCGGAATGCTGTCGAGCGCGAAGACGAGATCGGTCGTCTCGATCAGGATCAGTACCAGTGCGAGCGGGGTCATGAACAAGACGCCGTCGCGGCGGACAAAGAAGTGGTCCTTCTCGTAGGTTTCGGTCACCCGGTACTTCGACTTCATCCAAACAAGCAGGCGATTGTTGTCGAGGTCAGGCTCGGCATCCACGGCCTTCAGCATCTTGTAGCCGCTGAAGATCAGGAACGCGCCGAACAGCAGCATGATCCACTGGAAATTGTTGATCAGGGCCGAGCCGACGAGGATCAGCGTGCCGCGCATCACCAGCGCACCGACGATGCCCCAGAACAGCACCCTGTGCTGCACCTGCGCCGGCACCTGGAAATGGCTGAAGATCAGGACGAAGACGAAGATGTTGTCGACCGAGAGCGACCACTCGATCAGGTAGCCGGTCAGGAACTCGAACCCCTTCCGGCTGCGTTCCTCGGGCGTCTCGCCATAGAAGGCGAACACGCCGGCGGCGAAGATCATGGCGAGGATGAAGAATGCGCCGGAGCGGTACAGCGCCTCCTTCACCGGGATGGGCCGATCGCGCTTGGTCAGGACGCCGAGGTCGAGCAGCAGCAAAAGCAGGATGAACGCGTTGAATGCGATCCAGAACCACAACGGTGCCGACACGAAGAGCCTCCACGACAGCGCCGCAACGCCATATGACCAAAAGCGGGGACTGCCCCACGGCACGGGGCCCCCGCCAGAAGGTCCGACATCGCGGTTGCCGGGAACGGCCTGGGCGCAGTGCGGCCGTACCGGACCCTCCCGCCAGAGGGGCCCGGACCCAAGCAGCGGGACGTAACGAAAGGCCGGGCCCGATGCAACCCCCGCATCGGACTGGAGATGCACTTTGCCGGGGGGTTCCTTTGCGTTAGTGTCCCCCCCACATCAGGGACAGGCCGGGGCGACCCGGTCACCGGAACAAACGCGCGGGACGGACGCAGGCACCATGGGATCCTTCAGCATCTGGCACTGGCTCGTGGTGCTTCTGGTCATCCTGCTGCTGTTCGGCAGCGGCAAGATCAGCGGCCTGATGGGCGACCTGGCGAAGGGCATCAAGTCCTTCAAGCAGAACATCAAGGAAGACGAGAAGCCCGAGGGCACGGCCGAGCAGAAGCCGGCCGGCAGCATCGCGGGCCCGGACGCGCAGGCAACGGCCCGCACGACCGAGACGTCCTCCGCCCCGCGCGGCTGAAGCAGCCTCGGCGAAGGCAGGCTGCCGGCTGCGTTGCGCAACGGCAGGTTCCGCTCCTAATCTGCCTCAGGTGAACATAGGGTAGCGGCGCACGCGTCATCGTGCGCCGCCGCGAATGCCGGGACAGAAGATCCGGGCAAGCGCTGCAAGGGGGGCGGATGAGGAGCGAGACGTCCGAAGGCGGGGGGCCTGCTCGCGTGCCGCATGGCGGTAGCGGCGGGCCGGTGCACGACACCATCAGTGCCGAAGAGGCAGCGCGCATCGAGGACATGGAGTTCGCCTCGAGCCGTCGCACATTGTCGGGTCCCATCGGCATCGCGCTTCGCTGGTTCGGCATCATCTTCGTCGGCTTCCATCTCTGGACGCTGCTCGTCGCGCCAGTGGACCCGCTGATCGCGCGCGCCATCCATGTATTTGCCGGCGCCGCGATCGGGCTCGCCACCTTCGCGGCCAGCACCCGCACGCGGCTAGACCGGATCGCCTGGTACGACTGGCTGATGATGGCGGCCTCGATCGCCGTGATATTCCACTTCGCGCTCGATTCCGACGGCATCGAGATGCGGTCCTTCATGGGGCCGAACAACCGCGACACGGTGGTCGGCCTCGCCGCGATCCTGCTGCTGCTCGAGTTCACGCGGCGCACGGCCGGCCTCGCGATGCCCATCATCGCGTGCGTGTTCATGGCCTACATCTTCGTCGGCCCCTGGCTCCCCGGCGCGCTCTTCCACCGTGGCGTTCCCTGGCGCGAGGCGGTGAACTTCATCGCCGGCACCGAAGGCATCTTCGGCATCACCACCTCGGTGTCGGCGACGTTCATCATCATGTTCGTCACCTTCGCCGCCTTCCTGCAGACCTCGAAGGCGGGCGACTACTTCAACGACCTCGCGATGTCCCTCGTCGGCTGGGCACGCGGCGGGCCGGCGAAGGTCGCGGTCATCTCGTCGTTCATGTTCGGCACGGTCTCGGGAAGCTCGGTGGCGAACGTGGTCGCCTCCGGCACCTTCACCATCCCGATGATGAAGCGCGCCGGCTACGACGCCGACACCGCCGGCGCGGTCGAGGCGACCGCCTCGACGGGCGGGCAGATCGCCCCACCCGTGATGGGTGCGGGGGCATTCATCATGGCCGAGGTGCTCGGTCGCCCCTACCAGGAGATCCTGATCGCCGGGATCATTCCGGCGCTGCTCTACTACCTCGCCTGCTATACCCACGCTGACCTGCATGCGCTGAAGGCGAAGCTGCGCGGCCTGCCGCGCGACGAGCTGCCGCCGCTGCTGCCGCTGCTGAAGCGCCTCTACCTGTTCTCGCCGCTCGTCATCCTCATCGTCGTGCTGCTCTCGGGCTACTCGCCGTTCCGCGCGGCCGGCCTCGGCATCGCAGCGACCCTCGTGATCATGGCCGTGACGTTCCTGCTGCATCGCCTCGTGGTGCAGCGGCAGAACCCGTTCGGTGCCCTGGCCGGCGCCGCAGGCCAACTCGTCCAGGCGATCGCCGATGCGCTTGCGATCGGCGCGCGCGAGGCGCTGCAGCTGATCGCCGTCTGCGCCACGGCCGGCATCGTCGCCGGTGTGATCGGCCTGACCGGCATCGGCGGCCGCTTCGCCTCGATCCTGCTCGCGCTCGGCGGCGACATTCCCCTGCTGGCCATGACCTTCGCCGCGGTCGTGGCCCTGATCCTCGGCATGGGCGTGCCGACCACGGCGGCCTACGCCATCGCCGCCGCGGTGGTGGCACCTGGGCTGATCCGCATGGGCGTGCCTCCGCTCGTCGCGCACATGTTCATCTTCTACTACGCGGTGCTCTCGGCCATCACGCCGCCGGTCGCGCTCGCCTCGTTCGCAGCGGCCGGCCTGGCGCGAGGAAGTCTCTGGGGCACCAGCCTGAAGGCGCTGAAATTCGGCATGGCGACCTTCCTCGTGCCCTACATGTTCTTCCTCAACCCGGTGCTGCTCGCCCAGGGGCCGTTGATCGAGATCCTGCAGGCCTTTGCCACGGCGGCGCTTGGTGTCGTGCTGCTCGCCTTCGCCACGGAGGGATATATGGCCGGCAGGCTCGCCTTGCCGCTCCGGCTGCTGGCGGGCGTGGCGGCGGTGCTGTGCATCGTGCCTGAGGGCGTGACGGACCTCCTGGGCGTCGCGCTCGGGGCCGGCCTCTATCTCTGGCAGCGGCGGGCTGCCGGGCGCGCTGCCGTGGCCGGCTGACGCCGGCGCGATGCACGGCCAGGGGCCTGGTGCGCCAGGTCGTCCGCCACGGCGGCGCGCCTCGGAACTGCTGCTCGACCTTGCCCGCGCCTGGCCGGCCGAGCGCATCACCATCGGCGACCTTCTCGCGGCGCTGGGTGATCGCGGCTACGGCCTGCTGATCCTGGCACTCGCGCTGCCGAACCTGATCCCCGTGCCGATGCCCGGCGTGTCCGGCATCCTCGGCACACCGATCATCCTGCTTTCGCTCATGATGCTCGCCGGCTACCCGGAACCGGTGCTGCCGCGCCTGATCCGCGAGCGCAGCTTTCCGCGCGCGACGCTGGAGGCGGTGATGCTGCGCGCCCAGCCCTGGCTCGCCCGAATCGAGCGCATCACGAAGCCCGGCACGCTCACGCTGCCGAGCCGCGCCGTCGAGATCGCGGCGGCCATCCTGCTGACGCTCAACGCCATCCTGCTCGCCCTGCCGATCCCGTTCGGCAACCCGGCGCCCGCCGTCGCCATCATCCTGACCGCGATGGCCCTGGTGGAGGCCGATCGACGCATGTTCCTCGCCGCCATCGCGGCGATGATCGCGGCGATCGTGATCGACATTGCCATCGTCGCGCTGCTGGTCGGGCTCGGGAAGGCTGTCGTCTCGTTCCTGTGACGCCCAAGCGTCAACAACGCGGCGGCTTTGCTGCTTGACCCAGGGCGCCGGCGGGTGGGAGATCGGTCGGGATGATCACGACCTACAGGATCGAGGGCGGCCAGATGCGCGTGGGCGACGCGCTGCCGCAGCTGCTCGGCCCCGACGCGCCGCGGGGCGAGGGGGCGCTGCCGATCTGGATCGACCTGCTGCAGCCGACGCTCCAGGAGGAGCGGCTGGTCGAGCAACTGATCGGCGTAGAGGTGCCGACGCGCGAGGAGATGCAGGAGATCGAGGCCTCCTCGCGCCTCTACCGCGAGGGCGACGTGCTGTTCATGACAGCCCCGTTCCTCTACGGCATCGATACGGGCGAGATCGGCTCCGCCGCCATCACCTTCGTGCTGACGCCCACGGCATTGGTCACGGTGAGGTACGCAACGCCCAAGGCATTCGGCGTGTTCGCCGCGCGCGCCGCCAAGAATCCGCACCTCGCCTCGACACCCGATGGCGTGATGCTCGGCCTGTTCGAACAGGTGGTGGACAGGCTCGCCGATATCCTCGAGCGCGTCGGCGCCGACATGGACCGCACCAGCCAGGCAGCGTTCAAGGCGGCGAAGAGCCAGGACCGCGCCTCACGCAAGAACGACGTCCTGAAGGATGCGCTGATCGCGCTCGGCCAGGTCGGCGAGATCACCTCGCGCACGTCGGACACGCTGCTCGGGCTCTCGCGCATCCTCGCCTTCATCGCGGCGGAGAAGGATGCCTGCATCCGGAAGGAGAACAAGACCCGGGTGAAGACGCTCACGCGCGACGTGCGCAGCCTGATGGACCACGGCAAGTTCCTGAACGAGAAGGCGACGTTCCTGCTCGATGCCGTGCTCGGCATCATCAACATCGAGCAGAACGCGATCATCAAGACGTTCTCGGTCGTCGCCGTCATCTTCATGCCGCCGACGCTGGTGGCCAGCATCTACGGCATGAATTTCCAGGTGATGCCGGAACTGGAATGGGTGGCGGGCTACCCGTTCGCGCTCGGCCTCATGCTCGCCTCGGCAATCGCGCCGCTGTGGTTCTTCCGCCGGAAAGGTTGGCTATAGCGCGGCGACGCGTTCGGCGAGCGCAAGAAGCTGCGCGGGAGCGGCCTCGAGCTCGGCCAACGGAATGCCCTCGCCCGGCTTGTGCGCCTGCCCGACATCGCCCGGGCCCAGCACGA
Organism: Elioraea sp.; assembly: GCF_022842375.1. Taxonomy (GTDB): domain Bacteria; phylum Pseudomonadota; class Alphaproteobacteria; order Acetobacterales; family Acetobacteraceae; genus Elioraea_A. Next base: position 49,939 of record NZ_JALHPR010000023.1, read on the forward strand.
TGCAGGGTGCGATCGCCTGGAGCTCCGACGCATCGGTGCCGTAGGGCGCGGTTTTCGCCGGCAGCCCCGTCGACGCCACGGCGGCAGCGACGAGCGGATGGTCGGGCGCGAGTTCCGGTGGCGCCCCCTCCCACGCCTCCTCGAGCGCGATGCCCGCCTCCTCGGCGGCCGCGCGCACGGCCGTGACGATGGGCATCGGGTCAACCTTGCGGGAGTAGCGGAACTTGATGCGCGCGGTCGCCCGCGCCACCGTCACGTTCACGGCCGTGCCGTGGTTGTCGATCGTGATGTTGAAGTCGCTGAAGGGCGGGTCATACGCCTCATCCTGCCAGGTGGGGTCGGTGCGCAGCCGGTCATGCACGGGCAGGATGGCGTGCAGGAACCGCACCAGGGCGAGGTTGCCGTTCAGCCCCTTGCCGGTCGATGAATGCGCCTGGATACCGGTGGCCGTGGCGGTGAACTGCACATGCACGCGATGGCCGCGGACGCATTGCATGCCGGACGGCTCGACCACCACGATCCCCTTCGGCACCACCTTGCGGACGAGAGCGCTGTCGGTCGCGATCAGCCGCGCGCCTGCCTTCGTCGTCTCCTCGTCGAAGGTGTAGAGCAGCGTGACCGGCAGCCCCTCGGGTGCTGCCTTCGCCGCGACCAGGCTGGCCGCGAGCGGCCCCTTCATGTCGCAGGCGCCAAGCCCGATCAGCGACCCGGCGGCGACATCCGGCGTCCACGGGTCTGTCGTCCAGCCCGTCCCCGGAACCGTGTCCATGTGCGCGCTGAACGCCGCCCCCGGGCGCATCGGCCCGCGATGGGCGACGAGCGCACGCTTGGCAACGCCCGCTGGGTCGATGAAGTCGAGTCGCTCGACCTCGAAGCCGGCCAGCTCCGCCTCGATGCGGTCGGCCACCCCGATGTTCGAGAGCGATGAGCGGCTGTCGAGCGCGACGAGGTCGCGCGCCAGCGAGATGACGTCTGTCATGGTGGGTTCCCGTGCCTGCCGGGTGCAGCCTTGCAAGCCGGCGCTGCTTGGGCAAGCCTGCCCGCGCATGAACCATCCCCCCTCCTATCTCGATCCCCGCTCGGGACGCATCTGGCCGCTCGACCACGCCCGCTGGCGCGGCGACGATGGCGCGCCCCTGATGCTCACCGACCTGCCGGGCCTCGCCCGCGCCGACATCGACCAGGCGACGCGCAGCCTCTGGCGCTACCGCGCGGCGTTGCCCTTCGGCCCGGAGGTGGCGCCGATCACGATGGGCGAGGGCTGCACGCCGCTGATCCCGCGCCGGATCGGCGGGGCGGAGGTTCACCTCAAGCTCGAATGGTTCGCACCCACCGGTAGCTTCAAGGACCGTGGTGCGTCGGTGATGCTGTCCGGCCTGCGGGCGCAGGGCGTGACGGCTGTGCTGGAGGACAGTTCCGGCAACGGAGGTGCTGCGATCGCGGCCTATGCGGCGGCGGGCGGGATGGCAGCGACCATCATGGTGCCGGCCTCGACCAGCCCGGCCAAGATCGTGCAGATGAAGGCAGCGGGAGCCGCGATCGAACTCGTTCCGGGCACGCGGCAGGATTGTGCGGATGCAGCACTCGCGAAGGCGGAAACGGTCTTCTACGCGAGCCACAACTGGCACCCGTTCTTCCTCCACGGCACCAAGACGCTCGCCTACGAGCTCTGGGAGGATCTCGGCTTCCGCGCGCCGGACAACGTGATCATCCCCTGCGGCGCGGGCTCGAACGTGCTCGGCTGCGACCTGGGCTTCGGCGAATTGCTGCGCGCCGGCGGAATCGCGCGGCTGCCGCGCCTCTTCGCGGTGCAGCCGGCGAATGTCGGGCCGATCGCCGCGGCCTTCGCCGCCGGCAGCGACACGCCCGTTCCCTGCACGATCGCACCGACCATCGCGGAAGGCACCGCGATCGCGCAACCGATCAGGCTGGCCGAGGTGCTGGGTGCGATCCGCCGCTCGGGCGGGGCGGCGGTGACGGTGACGGAAGCCGAGATCGAGGCAGCTTTATTCTCGCTCGCGCGCAGCGGCATCTATGTCGAGCCGACCTGTGCGACGGCCGCCGCGGCATTGGCCAACCTTATCGCTGACGGAACGATCAGGCCTGGCGAGACCACGATCCTCGTGCTCACCGGCACGGGGCTGAAGGCCACGGCGCGCATCGGCGCGCTCATGGGCATGGAGATCTGAACCGATGGCCAAGGGCCCACCGCCGCGCATCGCCGTTCTCGGCTTCTCGATCGAGTGCAACGCCTTCGCCCCGCCGGCGACGCGGAAGGATTTCGAGGGCTGCGTCTGGCTCGAGCGTGACGCGATCACCGCCGACGCGCGCTGCCCCGCCCCGGTCGCGCTGCCGGAAACGCCGGGCTTCTACGCCGCGATGGATGCGACCGGCCCGTGGCAGCCCGTTCCCATCCTGCTCGCGATGGCAGAGCCGAACGGCCCTGTCGAGGAGGCGCTGTTCGCCGAGATGATGGCGGCATGGCGGAAGGGGCTCGAGGCCGCGAAGCCCCTCGACGGCGTCTATCTCTGCCTGCACGGCGCGGGGCTGACCACCGCGCGGCAGGACCCCGATGGCGATCTCTGCGCGCTTGTGCGCGAGGTCGTCGGCGCCGGCGTTCCCATCGTCGGCACGCTCGACCTGCACGCCAACGTCTCGGCCGCGATGGTGGACAATCTCGACGTCTTCGTCGGCTATCGCACCAACCCGCACATGGACATGCGCGAGCGTGGCGAGGAGGCGGCCGTGCATCTCCGCGCGCTGCTGCGCGGCACGCGCACCACGCGCGCCTTCGTCCGCCTGCCCATCGTCGCCCCCACCGTGACGATGCTGACGGGCCGCGACGCGACCGATCGTCCCTATGGCGAGATGATCGACCTCGGCCAGCGTCGCGCCGCCGACCAGGATTGCGCCGGGCGGATCATGAACGTCTCGGTCATGGGCGGCTTCGCCTATGCCGACACGGCGAAGAACGGGCTGGCCGTCGTCGTCACCGCGCGCGAGGGCGATGAGGACGAGGCGCGCAGCCTTGCCGTCGAGATCGCCGAGCTCGGCTGGATGAACCGCGACCGTTTCCGGGCGCGGCTGACCAGCCTCGAGGACGCGACGGCGCTGGCGCACGCCACCGGCGCCGACCCCGGCAAGCCGGCGCAGTGCTTCGCCGATGTCGCCGACAACCCAGGCGGTGGCGGGCGCGGCAACACGATGTGGATCATCGAGGCCTTCCTGAAGGCCGGCGTGAAGGGTGCGCTCGTCGGCATCATCAACGACGCACCGCTGGCCACAGCCGCGCACGCAGCCGGCGTGGGTGCCACCATCACCGCGCGCTTCAACACCGCCGAGACGAACGAATTCTCGAAGCCTTTCGAGGCGGAGGCACGCGTCGTCGCGCTCAGCGATGGGCATGTCACGGGCAGGCGCGGCATCTTCGCGGGCCGTGACATGCGGCTCGGGCCATGCGCCGCGCTCGCCGTCGGCGGGCTGACCATCGTCATCGTCTCGTACCGCACGCAATGCGCCGATCCCGCGTTCTTCGAGATGCTCGGCCTCGACATCCGAGCCGCACGGTCGGTCGTGGTGAAGTCGCGCGGGCATTTCCGCGGCGGGTTCGACGAGTTCTTCGGCAATGACCGCATCACCGAGGTCGACGCACCCGGCCTCACCTCGCCCATCCTCTCGCGCTTTGCGTGGAAGAATTTGCCGCGCCCCGTCATCCCGCTCGACGAGGGCGTCGCCTGGTCGCCTTCCACCGGCGCCCGCTGACGGCAGGCCATGCCGAACGGTTCACCGCTGACGGGATCAGGACGACATCATGCGCCTCGCTGACCTGCCAACGCCTTCGCTGCTGCTCGACCTGCCGAAGCTTCGCCGCAACATCGCCGCGATGCACGAGGCAGCCGCACGCCACGGCGTGGCGCTCAGGCCGCATCTGAAAACCGCCAAGTCGGTCGATGTCGCGCGGCTGGCCACCGCCGGCGAGGCGGGCGGCATCACCGTCAGCACGCTCGCGGAGGCACGACACTTCGCCCAGGCCGGGTTCCGCGACCAGATCTACGCCGTCGGCATCACGCCCGCGAAGCTCGATACGGTCGCGGAACTGAACCTGCGCGGTGCCGAGGTGAAGGTCATCACCGATGACCGTGACGTCGCGGCGGCGATCGCGGCCCATCCGGGCCCGGTCACCGCGCTGGTCGAGGTCGATGTCGGCGAGGGGCGCGGCGGGCTCGGGCCGGACGATCCGGCGCTGGTGGCGATCGCCCGGCATCTCGGCACCCGTTTCGAAGGCGTTCTCACCCATGCAGGCCACTCCTATGCCGGGCGCAGCATCGCCGACATGGCGCAGATGGCAGAGATCGAGCGTGCAGGTATCGTCCGCGCGGCAGAGCGCATCAGGACAGCCGGCATCCCTGTGCGCATCGTCTCGATGGGCTCCTCGCCCACCGCGCTGCATGCCGCCCATCTCGAGGGCGTGACGGAGCTTCGCGCCGGCGTCTACATGTTCGGCGACCTCCTGCAATGCCAGATCGGCACCGAGGCACGCGAGGACATCGCGGTGTCGGTGCTCGCGTCCGTCATCGGGCGCCGGCCGGCGACGAACCAGGTGCTGCTCGATGCCGGCGCGCTGGCGCTGTCGAAGGACCGCAGCACCGAGGGCGCGCCGAAGGACTACGGCTTCGGCCTCGTGGTCGACCTTGCCGGCAACGCGACGCTGGGCGATGCGATCGTCCGCCGCGCCTACCAGGAGCACGGCGTGGTGGAGAGCGCCGCGCCGCTGCCCTTCGATGCGCTGCCGATCGGCGCGCGGCTGCGCGTGCTGCCCAACCATTCCTGCCTGACCGCGGCCGCCTACCCCGCCTACAACGTGCTCGACGGATCGGACGAGATCGTCGCGGTGTGGCCGCGCGTGAACTACTGGTAGGCGTTACTCCGCCGGCTGCTGCGCAGCGACGCGCGCGGCCTGCGCCGTGCCGGCGGTGAGCACTGCGGCGGCGAGGCAGAGGGCGGAGACGACGAGCGTCAGCCCGGGGCGCCCCATGTCGATCAGCGCGCCGAGCGGGGCCGGAACGATCGCCTGGCCGAGCGGCAGCCCCGCCGAGACGAAGCCGAAGACCTGGCCGGTCGTTCCGGGTGGTGCCGCCTTCCGCACCAGCATGTCGCGCGCCGGCATCAGCACGCCGAGCATCGCCCCCGCCGCTGCCGCCGTGCCGATCAGCGCCGCTGCCCCCATCGGCACCACGCCGAGTGCCGCGACGAGTGCGGCACAGCCGAGCAGCATCACCGCGACGGTGGAGGCATGCCGCGTCGTGCGATCGGCCAGCCACCCGCCGGCGAGCGTGCCGAAGGTGCCGCCGAGCAGCCACGCCGTCAGCGCCGCCGCGGCGGCGGCCAGCGTCACGCCGTGGATCTTCGGCAGCACGGTGACGAGGAACGTCTGCACGCCCGACCCGCCCATCGCCAGCAGCGTCATGAACGCGAACAGCAGCAGGATGGGCTTGGCCGTCAGCACCCGCACGGGGCTTCCCGTGTTCGCCCGCTGCACCGCCTCGCTCCGCAGCGCCTTCGCCCAGATGGAAAGCGCGAGCACCACGGGCAGCCCGATCAGCCCGATCACCATCAGCGTCCCGCGCCAGCCCAGCAGCGCCTCGAGCCCGATCGAGACGGCGGGTGCCGCGGCAAAGCCGGCATAGCCCGAGGCCGTGTGCAGGCTGAACGCACGCCCCATCCGCCCCTGGCTGACGGAGCCTGCGAGGATCGCATAGTCGGCCGGGTGGATCGTCGCGTTGCCGAGGCCGGAGACGAGGGCGGCGGCGATGAACCACCACCAGCTTGGCGCGACCCCCATGCCGATGCTGGCCACCGCCATCAGCAGCGTGCCGCCGATCAGCCACGGTGCCGCGCCCGTGCGGTCGATCGCCACCCCGATCGGCGTCTGCCCGAGTGCGGTGACGGCCGAGAGAACCGCGATCGCCCCGCCGAGGGCGGCGTAGGACACGCCAAGGTCCTCCCGCATCATCGGGAACAGAGGCGGGATGGCGAGAACGGTGAAGTGGCTGATGAAATGCGCCGCGCCGATCAGCGCGATGATCAGAGCATCCTTTCCCGCCTTCGGCGCAGAGGTGGCGGGAGCGGGGTTCATGCCCCGAAGGCTAGCCGATCAGGGGCGGGGCGCATACCTCCCCACCCCCGAGGCTGGGTCAGAGCAGGTCGTCGTCGCCGTCGAAGCCGCCGTCATCCTCGATTGCCGCCGGCTCCGGCTCCGCCGCCTCGGCCGCCCCGCCCATCCCCATCATGGAGGCCAGCGCGTTGCCGAGCATGATACCGCCGAGAACGCCGACGGCCGTCGACGCCGCCGTGCCGAGGAAGCCGGGGCGGCCCTGCTGGAACATGCCTGGGCGGTAGCCGGGCGCGTGCACCTGCGCCGGCGGCGGGGCCGTGTTGCCGCCGCCGAACAGGCCGCCGAGCAGGCCCTTGGGCTGCGATTGCGCCTGCCACTCCACCTGGTTGGCGCGGTTCGTCGCCTCGGCCAGCGCATGTTCCTGGAAGAAGGCAAGCTGCGTGAGGCGATAGCGCGCCTCGGGGTGCTTCTCGAACAGCTCCTTCAAGAGCGCATCGGCCTCGGGGTCGATCGCCTCGCCGCCGGCATTCACCGTGCGCGTGACGAAACTCGTGATGAGCGTGCGTTCCTCGTCGGTCATTGCTGGCTCCCTGGCGTCCCTGCGTCCATTGGTTGGCGCGGAAGTGGCCCGGCGGTGGGCGCCGTTCAAGCCTCGCCACGCGCTTGTCATGCGCTCAGCCCGAGGCGTGGCGCCTCGATGGCGGGGCAACGGTCCATCACCACGGCGAGGCCCGCGGCGCGGGCGCGCGCGGCTGCGGCCTCGTCGACCACGCCAAGCTGCATCCAAACCACCTTTGCCCCGCGCGCGATCGCGGCATCGACCACCGCGCCCGCCTCCTCGCTGCGGCGGAAGATGTCGACCATGTCGATCTCGCCCGGCACCTCGGCCAGCGTGGCCACGACGGTGCGGCCGTGGATGGTCTGCCCGGCAAGCCCTGGGTTCACGGGCACCACGTCATAGCCGCGGGCGAGCAGCCAGCCCATCACGCCATGGCTCGGCCGACCGGCCTTCGCGGAGGCGCCGACCAGCGCGATGCGGCGCACGGAGGTGAGGATGTCGCGGATCGCCGCGTCGCTGTTGCCGTCATGCATGCGCCATCCTTGCGCGGCGGGGCGAACAGGGGAAGTGATGGGCTGTGACCTTCTCCCTCGCCCGCGCCTGGCTCGCTCTCGCCACTGCCCTCGTCGTGGCGGTGGTGGATGCGCCATGGCCGGCGATCGTCGCGCAGGCTCTGCTCGCGGCGCTTGCCGCGCGGCGGGCCTGGCTGTTCGCCCGTGGGCTGCCCGTGCCGGCCATGCGCGGGCTGCGGCAGACCGCACGAACGCTCGGCCGTCTCGCGCGGCTGAAGGCGCCCGAGGGCGGCTGGCTTGCCGCCGGGCAGGGCGACCTCGTGAACCTGTTCATGGTCGTTGCCGCCGCAGTCACGCTCGCCTTCGCGGCGGCACCGCCGGCGGCGTATCCGCTCAGCGCCTTCATTGTTCCGGTCGTCGCCCTTGCCGCACGCGCCGTGGACGAAGGGTTCCCGCGCGGCGGCGGCACCATCGAGGGCGCAGCGCTTGCCGCCACGCTCGCGGGCGGGGCGATCGTCCTCGCGCTCCGCGGCGGCTCTCCGGCCTGGTGCCTGGTGGCACTCTGGTTCTCACTCTTCCCCGCACTCGCGTGGCGACGCCGCGCTTGATGTGCGCGGCCATGGCGGCATCTATGGAGGGATGGCAAACCTCCCCCTCCCCGCGTTCCTCTCCCCCGCGCCCCGTGTCGCGGTCATCCGCCTCGCCGGGCTCATCGCACCGCCTGCCGGCGGCCTGCGCGCCGGTGGCCTCTCGCTCGAGGCCATGGCGGGGCCCATCGCCCGCGCCTTCGCGGTGAAGCGGCTGGCGGGCGTGGCACTCGCGATCAACAGCCCTGGCGGCTCTCCCGTCCAGTCGAGCCTGATCGCCGGCCGCATCCGCGCGCTGGCGGAGGAGAAGAAGCTGCCCGTCACCACCTTCGTGCAGGATGTCGGTGCCTCGGGCGGCTACTGGCTCGCCTGTGCCGGCGACGAGATCTTCTGCGACGAGAGCTCGATCCTCGGCTCGATCGGCGTGGTCAGTGCAAGCTTCGGCTTCGGCCGCGCTCTCGCCCGCCTGGGCATCGAGCGGCGGCTCTACACGGCGGGGTCGCGCAAGGGCCTTCTCGACCCGTTCGGGCCGGAGCGGGAGGAGGACGTGGCGCGGCTGCGCGCGGTGCAGGACGACATCCACGAGAGCTTCAAGGCGTGGGTGCGCACACGGCGCGGCGCGCGGCTGAAGGCGCCGGAGGAGGAGCTCTTCACCGGCGAGTTCTGGACAGGCCGTCGCGCCGTCGCGCTCGGCCTCGCCGACGGGATCGGCGAGTTGCGCACGACGATGCGCGCGCGGCATGGCGAGAAGGTTCGCTTCGCCGTGTTCGGTGGCCCCCGCCGTCCGTGGTGGGCACGGTTCCTGCCAGGTGCTGACACGCTCATGGCCACCGCTGCCGATACGCTGGCAGAACGCGCAGCCTACGCCCGCTTCGGGCTCTGACGCAGGCGCGAGCCGGAATTGCGACAGGTCAACCGCCTGCCGCAGCGCGGTCGATATGCTGGGTGACGCCGTTGCCCGCAGGGATGCGGCCAAGCACGCGTAAGGAGCTCCTCATCATGGCAGCCACGTCGCCCCGCAACCGTCTGCTTCCTTGGTTCATCGGCCTGCTCGTCATCATCGCGGCCGCGGTAGCGGGGGTGTGGGTGCTGTATGCCGGCGGCTGCGCCGCACCCGCAATGGTCGTCGTCATCGCCCTCGTTGTGATGCCCGCGGTCTACCTCGCGCTGATGTACCTTACCCTGACGAGCCAAGCGTGATCGGAGGCACGGGACGAGCGCTCTGACGCCGCCCGCCGAGCCATGAGCAGACGACGTAGAACACGGGCGTGAAGATCAGCCCGAACGCGGTGACGCCGAGCATGCCGGCGAACACCGCGGTGCCGAGGCTCTGGCGCATCTCAGCCCCCGCCCCTTCCGCGATCACCAGCGGCACGACGCCGAGGATGAACGCGAGCGAGGTCATCAGGATGGGCCGCAGCCGCGTGCGCGCCGCCTCCACCGCCGCATCGCGGCGCGAGAGGCCACGCTCCTCCGCCTGCTTGGCGAACTCGACGATCAGGATCGCGTTCTTCGCCGCGAGGCCGACGAGAACGACGAGCCCGATCTCGACGAGGATGTTGCGGTCGAGCCCGCGCAGGTTCACGCCGATCATCGCGGCGAGGATGCACATCGGTACGATCAGCACGACGGCGAGCGGCAGCGTCCAGCTCTCGTAGAGGGCGGCAAGCAGCAGGAACACGAACACCACCGCAAGCCCGAAGGCGAGGATGGCGGTGTTGCCCGCGAGCTTCTCCTGCAGCGCGATCTCGGTCCACTCGAAGCCGAAGCCTGGCGGCAGGCGCGTGCCGGCAAGCTCCTCGATCGCCGCGATCCCCTGGCCGGTCGAGAAGCCAGGTGCCAGCGCCACCTGCACCTCGGCGGCCGGATAGAGGTTGTAGCGCGCGACGCGGTAGGGGCCTGTCGTGTCGCTGAAGGTCGCGACCGAGCCGATCGGCACCATCTCGCCGGTGTCGTTCCGGGTGCGGAGGTTCGCCACGTCGGCCGCCGTGAGGCGGAACGGATTGTCGGCCTGCGCCGTCACGCGATAGATGCGGCCGAGGATGTTGAAGTCGTTCACGAAGGCGGAGCCGTTGTAGATCGACAGCGCCTCGAACACGCGCCCGATCGGCACGCCGAGCATCTCTGCCTTGGTGCGGTCGATGTCGGCGAACACCTGCGGGCTGCGCGTGTTGAACAGCGTGAAGGCCTGCGCGAAGCCGGGCGTGGCGGATGCACTTCCCGCCATCGCCCAGGCAGCACCCTCGAGCGCGGGATAGCCGCGGCCAGCACGGTCCTGGACATAGAGCTTGAGCCCGCCGCCCGTGCCGATGCCCGGGACCGAGGGCGGCTCGATCACCAGGATGAACGCTTCCTGGATCGCGAACATCTTGCCCCTGAGCTCGCCGAGGATCTGCTCCGATGTCAATCCGGCGGCGACTCGTTCCGCGAACGGCTTGAGCGAGACGAACACCACGCCCGTGTTCGGCGCGTTGGTGAAGGTCGCACCATCGAAGCCGACGAAGGCGACGGAGGATTGCACCCCGGGCGTCTCGATGATCGTCTCCGACGCGCGGCGCACCACCGCATCGGTGCGGGCGAGCGAGCTGCCCGGCGGCAACTGGAAGGCGGCGATGAAGTAGCCGCGGTCGAGCTGCGGGATCAGCCCCGTGGGCGTGTCGACGAGCCGCTGGTAGGTGAGGCCGAGCAGCCCGGCATAGACGACGAGCACCAGCGCCGCGAGGCGCACGAGGCGGCGCGTCAGCCCCGCGTAGCCGCGGGCCATGCCGTCGAACGCCGCGTTGAAGCCGCGGAAGAACAGCCGGAATGGCGCGCCGACCACCGCCATGATGCCGGAAGGCTTCTCGTGGCTGTGCGGCTTCAGCAGAAGTGCTGCCATCGCCGGCGAGAGGGTGAGCGAGACGAAGGCCGAGATGGCGGTCGAGACGGCGATGGTGATCGCGAACTGGCGGTAGAACGAGCCCTGCAGGCCCGCGATGAACGCCGTCGGGATGAACACCGCGCCCAGCACGAGCGCGATCGCGATCAGCGCGCCGCCCACCTCATCCATCGTCTTGTAGGCCGCCTCGCGCGGGCTGAAGCCCTCGGCGAGGTAGCGCTCCACGTTCTCGACCACGACGATCGCGTCGTCGACGACGATGCCGATGGCCAGGACGAGCCCGAACAGCGACAGCGTGTTGAAGCTGATGCCGAACAGGGCGAGGAAGGCGAAGGTGCCGACGATGGAGACCGGGATCGCAACGATCGGGATGATCGCCGCGCGCCAGCTCTGCAGGAACAGGATCACGACCAGCACGACCAGCGCGATCGCCTCGATGAACGTGATGATCACCGCATCGATCGATTGCTGGATGAACTCGGTGGGGTTGTACACGACCGAGTAGCCGAGGCCCGACGGGAAGCTCCGCGAGAGCCCATCCATCCCGCCGAGCACGGCGGCGGCGGTGGCGAGAGCGTTGGAGCCCGGCCGCTGGAAGATGACGATGGCCGTGGCGGTGACGTTGTTGAGATAGGAATTGACCGTGTAGTCCTGCGCGCCCAGCTCGATCCGCGCGACGTCGCGCAGCCGTGTCACGGTACCGCGCTCGGGGTCGGAGCGGATCACGATCCCGGCGAACTGCTCCGGGTCCGACAGCCGCCCAAGCGTCTGCACGCTGATCTCGAAGCCCGACGGCGACACGGCGGGCGGCTGGTTGATCGAGCCCGCCGCGACCTGCACGTTCGCCGCGCGGATGGCGGCCACCACCTCGCCCGCCGTCATGTCGCGCGCGGCGACCTTGGCGGGGTCGAGCCAGATGCGCATCGCATAGTCGCGCGCACCGAAGATCTGCACGTCACCCACACCGTCGATCCGGGCCAGCACGTCCTTCACGTAGAGGGTCGCGTAGTTCGACACGTATTGCTGGTCACGCGAGCCGTCGGGGCTCGTCATGTGGATGACCATCATCAGGTCGGGCGAGGCCTTGCGCACCGTCACGCCGAGGCGCCGCACCTCCTCCGGCAGCCGCGCCTCGGCCACCGCGAGGCGGTTCTGCACGAGGATCTGCGCCTGGTCGATATTGGTGCCGGGGCGGAACACGACGTTGATCGACACGCGCCCGTCGCCGGTCGACTGCGAGACGATGTAGAGCATCCCGTCGACGCCGTTGATCTCCTGCTCGATCGGTGTCGCCACCGTCTCGGCGATCACCACCGCCGAGGCGCCCGGGTAGGTGGCGGCCACCACCACGGTGGGCGGCGCGATCTCGGGATATTCCGCGACCGCCAGCGAACGATACGATATCGCACCGACGATGGTCAGCAGGACGGAGAGGACGGTGGCGAAGATCGGGTGGTCGATGAAGAACCGTGAGAGGCGCATCGGCTCAGCCCGCGCGGCCGGTGGTCGGCGGCGGCTGGGGTGGACCCTCCGCCTTGATCTCGCCCGGCTGCGGGCTCACGCGCATGCCGGGCCGCACGAAGGGGTTCGCCTGGCCGTTGATGATCACCCGCTCATCGACGCGAAGCCCTGAGCGGATGACGCGCAGCCCATCGATGATCGGCCCAAGCGTGACCACGCGCGGCTCGACCATGTCGTTCGCGCCGACCACGAGCAACACCTTCCGCGCCTGGTCGGAGGCGATGGCGCTGTCGGGCACCAGCAGCGCCTCGCCCTCGCCGGCCCAGAGCCTGAGGCGACCGAACAGGCCCGGGGTCAGGAACGCGTCCTTGTTGTCGAACACCGCGCGGCCGCGCAGCGTGCCGGCGCGCGGGTTCACGACGTTGTCGACGAAGTCGAGGCGGCCTTCGCGCGCGAACTCGGTTTCGTCCGACAGGCGCACGCGCACGGGCAGCATGTTGTCGCGCCCCGAGGGCCGCGTGCCGTCGCGGGCGAGGCGCGAGTACTTCAGGAAGTCGGCCTCCGACACGTCGAACACGAAGTGGATCGGGTCGAGCCGGACGATGGTGGTCAGCAGCGTCGCCTGCGCGCCGGTCGTGCCGCCGGCGATCAGGTTGCCGACATCGACGCGCCGGTCGCTGATCCGCCCGGCGAGCGGGGCGCGCACCTCCGTCCATTCCAGGTTCAGCTGGGCGATGCGGAGATTCGCCTGGGCCGATTGCAGCCCGGCGAAGGCCTGGCGCAGCTGCGCCTGGCGGGTATCCAGCTCGCGCTGCGGCAGCGTGCGCGTCTGCACCAGGGGCAACGCACGCTCGACCTCGCTCTGCGCGAGCTGCACCTGCGACCGCGTGCGCGTCACCTCCGCTTCCGCTACCTCCACCGCGATCTGGAAGGGGCGCTGGTCGATCGTGAACAGAAGGTCGCCGCGCGAGACCGTGTCGCCGTCGCGGAAGTGGATCGCCTCGATGAAGCCCGAGACGCGGGCGCGCACCTCGACCGATTCGACGGCCTCGAAGCGGCCGGTCTGCTCGTCCCACTCGGTGATGGTGCGGGCGAGCGGGGTGGCGACGGTCACCGGCGGGGGTGGCATCTGCGCTGCGGCCGGGAATGCTGCAACGAGAACAACCGCAAAGGCGAGTGCGCGGCGTGGGAGCGTAGGGAGGGGCATGGCAGCTCCGGTCCCGCTGGGGCGGGCAGGTTCAGGTGCCGATCAAATCGTATGCATCCTGATTGAGCGCAAGCGTGCGGCCGCCGCCACGTGATCAAGCCCGTGACAGTGGAGCAAGCCGGGAACAGTGGGGGCAAGGATTCGACGAGCGTGCCGGCCCTGGCGGGGACGCTGGCGGTTCCCTTGCCTCCCCTGCTGCTCTAGAACCGCGCCGCACGCCCGCGTCCCTGGAATGCGCGGCGATGACGAAAGAGAGCCACCGTGATCCGCATCCTGTTGCTCGGCCTCGTCCTGGCCGGCGTGTACTACCTCTACCGGATGGTGACGCAGCAGAAGCCTGCCGTGCCTGAGGCGGCCAATGACGCGACCCCGATCGGCACGACGGCCGAGAGCGTGGCGGACGCGGAGCCAACTCCGGAGGCGATGCCCGAGCCCGAGCCCGAGCCGGAGCCGGAGCCGGAGCCGGAGCCCGCCACCCAGGAGGCAGCCGAGATGATCGAGTGCCCGCTCTGCCAGGCCTATGTGCCGGAAACGGCGCATGACGGCTGCGGCAGGCCGGAATGCCCCATCCCCGCGCTCGCCGCCGACCGCGCACGCTGAGCTACCGTTGCCGCTGCGGCGCAGCATCGGTAGATAGGGCCGCAACGATCACCCCATGAGCGCACACGCGATGGACGCCCCCACGCTGACGGTCCGCCAGGCCCCGCGGAGCTTCCAGGAGATCATCCTGCGCCTCTCGGCGTTCTGGGCGGCAGAGGGCTGCGTGATCCTGCAGCCGTATGACATGGAGATGGGCGCGGGCACCTTCCACCCGGCAACGACGCTGCGCGCGCTGGGGCCCAAGCCCTGGAACGCGGCCTACGTGCAGCCCTCGCGCCGCCCGTCAGACGGGCGCTATGGCGAGAACCCGAACCGGCTGCAGCACTACTACCAGTACCAGGTGATCCTGAAGCCCTCGCCGCCAGACCCGCAGGGCCTCTACCTCGCGAGCCTCGCGGAGCTCGGCATCGACCCGCTGCTGCACGACATCCGCTTCGTGGAGGATGACTGGGAGAGCCCGACGCTGGGCGCCTGGGGGCTGGGCTGGGAGGTGTGGTGCGACGGGATGGAGGTGACGCAGTTCACCTATTTCCAGCAGGTCGGCGGCATCGCGTGCGAGCTTCCTTCGGCAGAACTCACCTACGGGCTCGAGCGGCTGGCGATGTACATCCTCGGCGTCGAGCGGGTGTATGACCTGCCGTTCAACAGCCCCGATGCGCCGACGCCGCTCACCTACGGCGACGTGTTCCTGCGCGCCGAGCGCGAGTTCAGCGCGCACAATTTCGAGCATGCCGACACGGCCACGCTGCTGCGGCATTTCGAGGATGCGGAGAAGGAATGCGCGGCGCTGCTCGCCCACGGCTTGGCGCTGCCTGCCTATGACCAGTGCATCAAGGCCTCGCACCGCTTCAACCTGCTCGATGCCCGGGGGGTGATCTCGGTGGCCGAGCGGGCGGCCTATATCGGCCGCGTGCGCACGCTGGCGAAGGCCTGCTGCGAGGCCTGGCTTGCGGCCGAGCAGGCTGCGTGATGCCTTCTTTCTACCATCAGCGGGTGGTATTCTACCATCGCCATGGGACATCAGCTGAACCTGAAATCCGACGAGGCCTATCGGCTGGCGAGCGAGCTTGCCGCGCTGAAGGGCGAGAGCCTGACGGAAGCGGTGACGGTGGCGTTGCGCGAGCGGCTGGCGCGGGAGTCGAAGGCCGCCACGCGCGAGGCGCGGCTCGCCCGCATCCGCGAGCATGCGGCGGCGATCAGGGCGCATGTCGCCCCCGGCACCTCCTGGGAAAGCGACAAGGACCTCTACGACGAGGACGGCCTGCCGAAGTGATCGTCGATACGTCAGCCCTCCTGGCCGTCGTGCTGAACGAGGGCGATGGGCCTTCGCTCGCCGCGGCGATGGTCGATGCGCCGGAGGTTGGCATGTCGGTCGCGAACTTCTTCGAGGCGGCGATCGTGCTGGAACGGCGGGGTGACGCAGAGGCCAGCGCGCGGCTTGACCCCGTGGCCGCCGAACTCGGCCTCGCCTTCCACCCCGTCACCGTGTCGCAGATGCGGCTGGCGCGCGAGGCGTATCGGCGCTTCGGCAAGGGCCGGCATCCGGCTGCGCTGAATTTCGGCGACTGCTTCGCGTATGCGCTGGCATCCGAGCGTGGCGAGCCGTTGCTGTTCAAGGGCAACGACTTCGCCCAGACCGACGTCGCCCGGGCAGTGTGATGGTGGTGATCTAGGCGATGCCCGAGCTTCTTCTCGAACTCTTCAGCGAGGAAATCCCCGCGCGCATGCAGGCCCGCGCGGCCGATGACCTCGCCAAGGCCGTGACCGAGGCGCTCGGCACCCTGAGCCCCCGCGAGGTGCGGCCGTTCAGCGGCCCGCGTCGCATCGGGCTCGTTGCCGTGGTCGCGGCAGAGACGACGGCGAGCGCGAGCAGCGAGCGCGGGCCGCGCGTTGGTGCGCCCGAGGCGGCACTCGCTGGTTTCCTCAAGAAGCATGGTGCCGCGCGCGAGCAGTTGCGCGAGGACGGCGGCTACTGGGTGCTGGAGAAATCCTCACCCGCGGTCGCTGCGTCCGCTCTCGTGGCAGAGGCGATGCCCGGCGTCATCCGCCGGCTGTCCTGGCCCAAGTCGATGCGCTGGGGCGGGACGAGCAGCTTCGCCTGGGTACGGCCGCTGCGCCGCATCGTCTGCGCGCTCGATGGTGCCGTGGTGCCGTTCTCGCTCGCCGAGGATGACGATGACGGCCAGGGGCTCGTGGCGAGCAACGTCACCGAGGGGCATCGCTTCCACGGAGCGGGTCCGCTCACCATCACGGGCTACGCCGAATACACAGCGCGGCTCCGCGAGCATCGCGTGATCCTCGATGCCGCCGAGCGCCGCGCGGCGATCGCGGCCGGCGTCGAGCGGCTTGCCGCGTCTGTCGGCTGCACTGTCGCCGGTGACCCTGGCCTCTACGACGAGGTCGCCGGCCTCGTGGAATGGCCCGTGCCGCTGCTCGGCCGGATCGACGATGCGTTCATGGACCTGCCGGACCGCGTGCGGCAGCTCACCATGCGGCTGAACCAGAAATACTTCACGCTGCTGAGCGCCGACGGGTCCGCCGCGCCGTATTTCGTCGTCGTCGCGAACATCGAGGCGTCTGACGGCGGCAAGGCCATCGTCGCCGGCAATGAGCGCGTGCTGCGCGCCCGCCTTTCCGACGCCCGCTTCTTCTGGGACCAGGACCGCAAGCAGCGGCTCGACAGCCGACTGCCGAAGCTCGAGGCCGTGACGTTCCACGCGAAGCTTGGCACGCAGGGGGCGCGGGTGCTGCGCCTCGTCCGCCTCGCCGGCATCGTCGCTCCCAAGGTGGGGGCAGACATCGCGAAGGCGGAACGTGCCGCGATGCTGGCCAAGGCCGATCTCGTCACCGGCATGGTGGGCGAGTTCCCCGAGCTCCAGGGCTACATGGGCCGCCGCTACGCCGCGCATGACGGTGAGGACGAGGCGGTGAGTGCCGCGATCGAGCAGCACTACGCCCCGGCAGGGCAGGGTGACAATGTCCCCTCAGCCCCCGTCTCGGTGGCCGTGGCGCTGGCTGACAGGCTCGACACGCTCGCCGGGTTCTTCGCTGCCGACGAGCGCCCGACGGGCTCCGGCGACCCCTTCGCGCTGCGGCGTGCCGCCCTCGGCCTCATCCGCCTGATCCGCGAGAACGGGCTCAGGCTCGACCTGATTGCCCTGTTCGATGCCGCGCTTGCGGCCTACGAGGGCGTTCTCGACTTCGACGGCCCGAAGCGGACGGCGCTCGTCGATGACCTGTTCGGCTTCGTCATCGAACGCCTCCGCGTGCAGCTGCGCGGCGAAGGGCGGCGGCATGACGTGGTCGAGGCGTCGCTGGCCGGCGGCAAGGATGGCGACCTCGTCCGCCTGCTGGCCCGTGCCGATGCGCTCGCCGCCCTGCTCGGCACCGAGGATGGGGCCAACCTCGTCACTGCTCACAAACGCGCGAGCAACATCCTCCGCATCGAGGAAAAGAAGGACGGGCATGGCTATGCCGAGGCGCCGGACCCGGCGCTTCTGCGCGAACCGGCCGAGGTGGCGCTTGCCGCGGCGCTGGATTCCGCGCAACCGGAGATCGCCTCCCGCGTTGCAGCAGAAGACTTTTCCGGCGCGATGGCAGCGATCGGCCGCCTCCGCCCCCCTGTTGATGCCTTCTTCGATGGCGTGACCGTCAACGCGACGGAAACCGTTCTGCGTGCTAATCGGTTGCGCCTGCTCTCACGGATCCGGGCCGTCACGGCCGGGGTCGCCGATTTCTCGTTGCTTGCCGAGTCGTCTGTTCTCAAGGGGTGAACGCCATGGACGGAACCACCACGACCAAGTGGGTCTACTCGTTCGGAGCGGGCGCCAACGAAGGCCGCGCGGGCATGCGCAACCTGCTCGGCGGCAAGGGTGCCAACCTGGCCGAGATGGCCTCGATCGGGCTGCCGGTTCCGCCGGGGTTCACCATCACCACCGAGGTCTGCACCGCGTTCTACGCCAATGGCCGGAAGTACCCCGCGGGGCTCGAACAGCAGGTGAAGGACGCTCTCGCCGCCGTCGAGGAGACCACCGGCTTCCGCTTCGGCGACACGGCCAACCCGCTGCTCGTCTCCGTCCGCTCCGGCGCGCGGGTGTCGATGCCGGGGATGATGGACACGGTGCTGAACCTCGGCCTGAATGACGAGACGGTCGCGGGGCTGGCTGCGAAGTCGGGCGACGCGCGCTTTGCGTGGGACAGCTATCGCCGCTTCATCCAGATGTTCGGCGGCGTCGTGCTCGATGTCGATCATCACCGCTTCGAGGAGATCATCGAGGAGGTCAAGCACGAGAAGCTGGTGAGCGAGGACACGGCGCTGACGGCAGAGGATTGGCAGCGCGTCGTCGCCGGCTACAAGACGGTGGTGGAAGAGGCCACCGGCAAGCCCTTCCCGCAGAACCCGTGGGACCAGCTCTGGGCCGCCGTCGGTGCTGTGTTCGATTCGTGGATGAACCAGCGCGCCATCACCTATCGCCGCCTGCACGACATTCCGGCGGAATGGGGAACGGCGGTGAACGTCCAGGCCATGGTGTTCGGCAACATGGGCACCGATTGCGCCACGGGCGTGTGCTTCACGCGTGACCCGTCCACCGGCCAGAACATCCTCTATGGCGAGTTCCTGGTGAACGCGCAGGGCGAGGACGTCGTCGCCGGCATCCGCACGCCGCAGCCGCTGTCGCGCGCCTCCGCCAAGCCTGGCGAACAGTCGATGGAGGAGGTGCTGCCCGAGGTCTACGCCGATCTCGTGCGCGTGCAGAACGTTTTGGAAACGCATTATCGCGACATGCAGGACATCGAGTTCACCGTCCAGCAGCGTCGCCTCTATATGTTGCAGACGCGCAACGGTAAGCGCACCGCCGCCGCCTCGCTGCGCATCGCCGTCGACATGGCGAACGAGGGGCTGATCACGCGCGAGGAAGCCATCAAGCGCGTCAACCCTGCCTCGCTTGACCAGCTGCTGCACCCGACCCTCGACCCCCAGGCCAAGCGCACGGCGCTCGGCAAGGGCCTGCCCGCGAGCCCGGGTGCCGCCTGCGGCGTCGTGGTGTTCTCGGCAGAGGATGCCGAGGCACGGTCGCAGAAGGGCGAGAGCGTGATCCTCGTCCGCGTCGAGACGAGCCCCGAGGACATCGCCGGGATGCACGCCGCCAAGGGCATCCTCACCACCCGCGGCGGCATGACGAGCCACGCGGCGGTTGTCGCCCGCGGCATGGGCCGGCCCTGCGTCGCCGGAGCCGGCGGCATCAATGTCGACTACACCTCGCAGACGCTGTCGGCCGGCGGCGTGGTGGTGCGCGGCGGCGAGACGATCACGATCGACGGGGCGACGGGCGAGGTCTTCGTCGGCTCCGTCGCGATGATCGAGCCGCAGCTGTCGGGCGAGTTCGCGACGCTGATGGGCTGGGCGGACGGGATCCGCACGTTGAAGGTCCGCGCCAACGCCGAGACGCCGCTCGACGCCGACACGGCGCGGAAGTTCGGCGCCGAAGGCATCGGCTTGTGCCGCACCGAGCACATGTTCTTCGACGCAGAGCGCATCCTCGCCGTGCGCGAGATGATCATGGCCGATGATGCCGAGGGGCGTCGGCGTGCCATCGGCAAGCTGCTGCCGTTCCAGCGCAAGGACTTCGTCGAGCTGTTCCGGATCATGGCCGGCCTGCCGGTCACGATCCGCCTGCTCGATCCGCCGCTGCACGAGTTCCTGCCGCATTCGGCCGAGGAGATCGCCGACGTCGCCGCCGCCATCGGCGCCGATGCCGAAGCGATGGCCCGCCGCGTTGCTGACCTGTCCGAGGCGAATCCGATGCTCGGCCATCGCGGCTGCCGCCTCGGCATCTCCTACCCCGAGATCTACGAGATGCAGGCCCGCGCGATCTTCGAGGCCGCCCTCGAGGTCGGCGCCGAGACGGGCAGCGCCCCGATCCCGGAAATCATGATCCCGCTCGTCGGCATGAAGAAGGAGCTCGAGATCACCCGCGCGCAGGTCGAGCGGATGGCCGAGGCGGTGTTCGCCGAGAAGGGCAAGACCGTCGAATACAGCGTCGGCACGATGATCGAGCTGCCGCGCGCCGCCATCACGGCCGACCGGATCGCGGAGGCGGCCGATTTCTTCAGCTTCGGCACGAATGACTTGACGCAGACCGTGTTCGGCCTCTCGCGCGACGATGCCGGCAAGTTCCTGCCCGCCTATCTCGACCAGGGCATCCTCACGAAGGACCCCTTCGTCTCGCTCGACCGCGAAGGCGTGGGCGCGATGGTCAAGATCGCGGTCGAGAAGGGGCGCGCGACGAAGCCGGACCTCAAGCTCGGCATCTGCGGCGAGCATGGCGGCGACCCGGCCTCGATCGCATTCTGCCAGGAGGCGGGGCTCGACTATGTGAGTTGCTCGCCCTACCGCGTGCCGGTGGCCCGCCTTGCCGCGGCGCAGGCCGCCCTCGGCGCAGGCGGGGTCGACCGTACGGCGTGAGGGTGGCCATGCCGCGCGCAGGCGTGGCGGAAACTGCCGAACTCTGAGGCAACCAATCAGCGCGCGCGAGGCGGAAACCCCGCTCGCCGCCCGGCACGCTGCTTGCTGTATCGCGCCTGATCCCAGCCCGATCAGGAGCAACCGATGCCCATCTCACGCCGCGACATTCTCCGCACCGCCCCAGCGCTCGCGCTCGGCGGCCTTGCCCCCTTCGCGGGACCAGACCTCGCCCTCGCCCAGGCGCCAGGTGGGGTGCTCCGCATCGGCATGACGGCCGCTGCCGTGCCGCTGCCCAACGGGCAGACGGACCAGGGCGGCGAAGGCCAGCGCTTCATGGGCTACACGGTCTTCGACAGCCTGGTGTTCTGGGACCTGTCGCGCTCCGACGCTCCCTCGCGCCTCGTGCCGAACCTCGCCACGTCATGGGAGGTCGATGCCAACGACAGGACGCGCTGGCTGTTCCGCATCCGCCCCGGCGTCAACTTCCACGATGGCAGCCCCTTCA
This sequence comes from Elioraea sp., assembly GCF_022842375.1. Taxonomy (GTDB): domain Bacteria; phylum Pseudomonadota; class Alphaproteobacteria; order Acetobacterales; family Acetobacteraceae; genus Elioraea_A. Next base: position 70,829 of record NZ_JALHPR010000023.1, read on the forward strand.
CCGCGCATTCGGCGCAGTGGAACTTCGAGAAGATCCTGGACAACCAGGCCCCGCATTTCGACCCGCGCCAGTCAGCCCAGGGGCGGGCGCGGATTCCCACCGTGGCCAAGACGACGGCGCTGTCCGACGAGGTGCTCGAGGTGCGCACCACGGTGCCGGACGCGCTGCTGCCCTACGGCATCGCCTGGATCGTGATGTCCTCGCCCGCGCAGTGGGAGAAGGTGGGGCGGAGCTGGGATGCGTTCCTCAACGCCCCCTCCGGCACCGGGCCGTTCCGCTGCACCGCGTTCAGTGTGCGCGAGCGGGCGGAACTCACCGCCAACAGGGAGTACTGGAACGAGGCGCGCCGCCCGAAGCTCGACCGGGTCATCCTGCTGCCGATGCCGGAGGCGAACAGCCGCACGGCGGCGCTGCGCGCCGGCCAGGTGGACTGGATCGAGGCGCCTTCGCCCGATGCCGTCCCCTCGCTCAGGCAGGCGGGAATGCAGATCGTCACGAACGAGTACCCGCATGTCTGGATCTGGCATTTCTCGATGGTCGAGGGCAGCCCGTGGCGGGATGTGCGGGTGCGCCGCGCCGCCAACCTCGCGATCGACCGTGACGGCATGGCCGGGATGCTGGGGGGGCTGATGCAGCCTGCCGTGGGCCTTCTCACCCAGACCTCGCCCTGGTTCGGCAGCCCCACCTTCAAGATCCGCCATGACGTGGCCGAGGCGCGGAGGCTGATGGCGGAGGCTGGCTTCACGCCGCAGCGGCCGCTGCAGACCAAGGTGCTGATCCCCGCCCAGGGCTCGGGGATGATGCAGCCGCTGCCGATGAACGAGGCGATCCAGCAGGGCCTGCGCGAGGCGGGCATCGCCGTGACGTTCGAGGTGGTGGAGTGGAACGCGCTCCAGGCCGCCTGGCGGGCTGGGTCGCGCGATCCGCTGTCGCGCGGGGCGACGGCGCACAACAACAGCTACTTCAGCCAGGACCCCTTCACCGCGATCATCCGCCACGTCGATTCGGCGCTGGTGACGCCGCGCGGCACGAACTGGGGCTGGTACCAGGAGCCCGCGATGGATGCGTTCATCGCCCAGATGCGCACCGGCTTCGGCGAGGGCGAGGTCGATCGCGCGGCGGCCGCTGCGCACGCCAAGATCGTCGATGACGCGCTTTTCCTGTTCGTCGCGCACGACCTGAACGCGCGCGCGATGAGCCCGCGGGTGCGCGGCTTCGTGCAGGCGCGGAACTGGTTCCAGGATCTCGGGCCGGTGGCGATGAGCTAAGGGCGGCGGCGGCGCCCCCTCACCCTGTCCCTCTCCCCCTCCGGGGGCGAGGGGACCCTGGGGAGAGGGGGTGCAGCACGGTCACCTCTCCCGCTTGCGGGAGAGGGACAGGGTGAGGGCGGGGCGGACAGGCGCGCCCCGCTACTCCGCCGGCTGCGCCCGCCTCTTCTCGTCGCGGAAGGGCTGCGTCAGCAGCCGGTCGAGCCTGAGCTCGCCCGGGTCGCGGAACTCGTCGATGCCGATGGTGAAGCCGAGTTGGCCCAGCGCAGGCTCCGGCCGATAGGTGCCGAACCACCGGTCCCACACCGAGAGGCAGAAGCCGAAATTGCTATTGGTCTCCTCGCGGATGGCGCTGTGGTGAACCCGGTGCATGTCGGGCGTGACGATCACCCGCCGCAGCGCGGCGTCGAGCCAGGCCGGCAGGCGAACATTGCCGTGGCTGAACATGGAGGTGGCGTTCAGCAGCACCTCGAACACCAGCACCGCCACGGCGGGCGCACCGAGGGCAACGACGACGGCAATCTTGATCACCATCGACAGCACGATCTCGACGGGGTGGAAGCGCAGCCCCGTGGTGACGTCGAACCCGGTGTCGGCGTGGTGCATGCGGTGCAGGCGCCACAACACGGGCACGGCATGGAACACCCGGTGCTGCGCCCAGATGGCAAGGTCGAGCAGGACGACGGCGACAGGGATGGCCGCCCAGGCGGGAACGCCCATCAGGCGGAACAGGCCCAGCCCCTGCGCCTCCGCCCAAAGGGCTGTCCCGACCGCGCCGGCGGGGAACAAACAGCACGCGCACGACCAGGCTGTCGAGAACGACGATGCCGAGATTGGAGGGCCAGCGCGCGCCTCGCCCGTGTTCCTGGCCGCGGCGCGGGGCCAACACCTCCCACGCCGCCATGGTCAGCAGCACGCCAGCGAAGACCCCGAGCCTGATGAACGGCTCGGTCGAGCCGGCGTCCTCACTCATCCCGGCGACCGATCCCCGTTCCTCATCACCACACCTTAGCTGGCGCGGCGATCCCCATCGCCACGACCCAGCATCGAGCGTCGCGAGAGTCGAGGGCTATTCGCCCCGCGCTTCGGCCTCGGCCAGTGCCCGCGCCATCTGGCTCAGCGCGACCTGGTGACGCTCGTTGCTGATATGGGCGAAGTTCCGCGCCACCTCGAGGCAGAGCCGCTGGCGCTGCGTCATCGGCGCAGGCTCGCGGCCAGGACCCATCCCATCGAAGAACCAGGAGATGGGAACGCCGAGCACCTGGGCCATCTCATAGAGGCGGCCGGCCGCGATCCTGTTCAGCCCGCGCTCATACTTGTGCGCCTGCTGGTAGGTCACGCCGATTGCGTCGGCCAGTTGCTGCTGGCTGAGGCCGAGCATCAGGCGCCGTTCCCTGATGCGCGCGCCGACATGGCGGTCGATCGAGCCGGCGCGCAAGGCGCCGCGGCGGCCTTCCTCGCGGCCGTCTTCGGGTTGCAGCCGGGACATGACGTCCATCGCACCCTCCGGAGTTGTGACGGGCTCAGTGCCCGTGAGTGAACGCCAGTAAGACCGAAACCACGGCGGAATTCGCGTCCCGCGTAAGAACAATGTCGTGAGCACGCCTCAAGCGTTCATTGTCAAAGGCTTGGCTCACCGACTTGCGGGGGGAGGCGGATCGGCGCCGAGGCCTAGGGCGAGGTAGACGCGTTGGCTTGGCGGCCAGGCCTCCATCACCGCGTCGCGCCAGGAATACGCCGCCCAGGCGCCTGCACCCAGCAGGATGACGGTGACGGCCCAGCCGATCGTCGCCGCCCCTCCGAGTCGCGGGCGCGGCGGCGGGGGTGGTTCGGACGGGTCGGGGAATCGGGCGAACCCGCCGCCCTCCTTCTTGCCCGCCATCCCGGACCCGCCCGATTCGGGGCGCTGGGCGTCGCGGAACTCGGCGAGTGCGGGGTCCTCCGGCGGCTCGGGCGTGACAGGGATCTCGGTCGGGAAGCTCCCGCCCGCCCGCTGCGGCGCCTCGGGCCATTGCGGTGGCGGCGCCGTGTCGGCCTCGCCCACGGGCCTGGCGAGCCAGACATTGCTGCACTTGGCGCAGCGGACGCTCTTTCCCGCAGGCCCGATCAGCCCGTCGGCGACCTCGTAGCGCGACGTGCAGCGTGGACATTCAATGATCATGCATCCCGCCCCCGCACCATGCCCCCTGCAACTACCTGGCCCTGCAATCGCGCGCGGCCGAGGCAGCCCGCAGCCGGAACGTCCTCCGCCGCGCGGGCGGGCGCAAGAGGCGTTGGGGCACACCCGCCCCCGTCGGGGCATGGTTTCCAAGCGTGGCGCGCACCCCCTAAGCTTGCGCAAACGAATGGAGGAAATCGCCCGATGTGCCGTCGCGCGCTCACTGCCGCCTGGCTGCGACTCGCCGCCCTGCTTCTCCCATCAGCGCTTCTCCCGGCAGCGCTTCTCCCGGCAGCGCTTCTGTCGGCAGCGCTTCTTTCGGCACCGGCCACGGCGCAGGAGCCGCTTCGCCTGGTCGTCTGCGCCCCTGCTGGCTCGACGGTCGACATCACCGCCCGCCTCTGGGCCGATGCGCTGAAGGACAGGCTCGGCCAGCCCGTGGTGGTGGAGCCGCGGGCCGGCGCCGGCGGGATGGTCGGCGTCGAGCATGTTGCCCGCGCGCGGGCGGATGGGATGACGGCGCTGGTCTGCTTCCCCGGCAGCTTCACGATGCGCCCGCATCTCGGCGCGCCGATGCCGGTCGACCCCAACGCGGCGCTCGTGCCCGTTGCGCTGCTCGCGACGGCACCATTCGTGTTCGCCGCCGATGCACGCCTCGGCGCGACGCTGCCCGACTTCCTCACGCGCGCAAAGCAGCCGGGCGCCGACCTCTCCTACGCCTCGGTCGGCAACGGCAGCCTTGCCCATCTGGGGATGGAGCTGTTCAAGGCGCGAACTGGCGTGGCGCTGGTGCACGTGCCCTATCGCGGCAGCCCGGAGGCGATCGCCGACCTGCTCGGCGGGCGGATCGCTGCGTTCATCACGCCGCTCTCCGCCATCGCGGGCCAGATCGCGGAGGGGCGGATCGCTGCCCTCTTCACCACCGGCGAGGCGCGGCTGCCGCAGCTTCCCGCGGTGCCGACGGCGCGCGAGGCGGGGCTGCCCGACCTGACCGTCATCACCTGGCACGGGCTGTTCCTGCCGGCGGGCGTTCCGGACGCGGCGCTGGCGCGCCTCTCCGCCGCCGTCCTCGCCGCGGCGCGCGAGGACCAGCGCCTGCGCGAGGGGCTGGCGCGGGCGGGCTCGGACCTGCCGGTGACGACGCCGGCCGAGGCGCGGGCGCATCGCGTTGCCGAAAGTGCC